>JAAKEZ010000002.1 GCA_018475625.1 Candidatus Bathyarchaeota archaeon A05DMB-2 | reverse complement strand
GCTTCTTCAATCATGCTGAGGCATAT
The DNA here is from genome assembly GCA_018475625.1 of Candidatus Bathyarchaeota archaeon A05DMB-2. Classification (GTDB taxonomy): domain Archaea; phylum Thermoproteota; class Bathyarchaeia; order Bathyarchaeales; family Bathycorpusculaceae; genus A05DMB-2. The sequence goes on along the minus strand of JAAKEZ010000002.1, from coordinate 318,145 downwards.
GCGGTCTTTGACGCTGCCGCCGGGGTTTCGAGATTCCAATTTTGCCAAAAGAGTGCACTCTAAGCCGGAGGCTAAGCGATTCAGACGTATCAATGGAGTGTTTCCAATTGTTTCTAAAACAGATGGGAAAACATTTTTCATATGTTTGCACCAAGAAGGTTCGTGAATTAACTGTTCACGATTTTACTAATATTTCTTTTCCCGATTTTCCGCATCAGTTGGCACTTAGCAACATAGACTCGAAAAGCCTGCCTACAAAAATCCGAGAATATGAGCCATACATATTTCGCAGTGAAAAATTTGGGGTTAGCCGCCTGGGGCGCCGTGGAAAGGCACTTCTTCCCAGAGCATCTTCCACCAGTCAGCTTCTGTTATGGTTTCTCCATGAACGATTATTTCAAGAACCTGCTTCAGCAGTCCATGATGCCTTCGTTCGTCAGCCAGTATCGATTCCAGAAGGAACTTGACTTTGCTGTTCTCAATCGTGGGCATCATCCGCTCTATTTTCTTGATGAGTTCCGCTTCCAGCTGGATGTGCTTCTCCACCAGAGCCCTCTGGGCATCAAGGTTCTCCTGTGTCATCGCCTGAGAAGTCTTCGTCAACAGCACAAGCGCTGAAGAGTAAAGTTCCGCATGCTTCACAGAATCCAGCGAGATTCCCTTCAGGACACCTTTGACGGGCGGGTTCTTGATGTCCACTATGCCCTTGTTCAGCGAATCCACGATTTCTTTCTCGATGAGTATCTGCCGCTTAATAAACTCGATTAATTCATCATTTGATTTTGAACCCACGTTTTCTTTCTCCTCTCTCTAAAAGATGCTACGCTTGCTGAATAAGGGTTTCGGAAACGCGCCTTCCCAGTTCGCGGCACATGTCCAATGTCTTCTGGTCAGGCGCATACTTCGCCAGCAACGGCTCCCCAACCACTCGCATTTCAAATTTGTTCTTCATTATTTCAAGAACAAATTTTGGCGCTTCACCACTCCAACCATAAGAGCCGAATGCCCCGCCTACCTTGCCCTTCAGGTTTATGCCCTTCGCCGCTGCATCCTCAAAGAGCCGTTCCATGTCAATCGGAATCTCATGATTATACGTCGGCGCACCCACAAGAACCGCGTCGAAACCTGACAGGTCTTCAGCGTCAACGTGATAACTCAGCTCCACCTCCACGCCGCCAAAGTTTTTGGCTCCTTCCGCTATGGCGTGAGCCATTTTCTCCGTGTTTCCAGTTCGGCTGTAATAGAGAACCAGTATTTTGGGCACTGAATCACCGCTGATAGTAGAAACAGAAAATCATATGAACCTTTTGCACGCTGAAAACACCGCCTTGCCGTTGGAGAACATATTTTTCTAGAAGGCATATTCTTAAATCTGAAACATGCATTTTTAATGCCCTCAAAAAATCAATGATGAAGAAAGGAGAAATCCATAATGCAAATACTGAAAAACAAAAAAACACGCACTGCAGTTTCTATCCTAATTTTCACAATATTAATGTTACAGCTAACAACCTTCACATCAGTCAGTCAAGCCTGTACGCCAGTTCCCTCGGAGCCGGAGGTAAAACTGGATGTTGAGGCAGACGTCGGCGCAATACATTTCAACGGAGAGATGGCTGAGTTCTACATCCTCGTTTCTCTATCAGGAAATCCAACGAACGCAGCGGTTAAAGCCAACCTTTACCATAATGGCACGGTCTTCGCTAACGTAACCAACCTGATTCAGCATGTCGCCACTGGGCTCTATCGAGTGCCCTACACGATTCCATGTAACGCTTCAGCCGGTACATACGCGCTGGTTGCAACCGCAAGCTACTATACGGCGGAAGGAACCGCCTTAACCTCCTTCTTGCTGAGCCCGACCCTAGCTGGTTGGAATGCATGGCTAACCGAAATCCGAAACAACGTCGCCACCATCAAGACCGATATCAGCATTATTCAGGTGTCGCTGGCGGACATAGATGCGGCCATAACCAACATTGAAGGGAGCATCGTCACGATCCAGACGAACATAGGAACTATCCAAACAGACTTGAACACCATCGGGTTGACGCTGACCAGCATCGAAGGAGACGTAGCAACCATAGGTACTTTAATAGGCACCATCACGGGCAACATAGTTTCAATCCAGAACAATATAGCCACCATCCAAACGGACATAGGCTCAGTTCAAGTGGACATCAGCAACCTGAACGCCACGGTGACCAGCATCCAAAACTCGCTCGTGACGATCCAGACTAACATAGGCCAAATACAAGTCAACCTAAACCAAATAAACGCAACGCTGGTCCAGCTAAACAATACGGTGGCAACGGTGCAAACCAGCATCACCACGATACAGACGAACATCACGGACATCCAGCTGAACATCACAAAAATCCAAGGAAACAACACGGACATAACCACCAGCATAAGCAACCTGACAGGCACCATAACCGCTCTGCAAGGTGACATAATCACCATCAAAACCAGCATAGGCACAATCCAAGCAAACATGACAACCCTGAACGCCACGTTAACAGCGATTAACGGGACAATAGCCACCATCATCACGAACGTAGGTCAAATACAAACCACCCTAAACCAGATAAGCGCCAAACTAGTCACAGTAGACGGCGGCATAGCCACAATCAAAACCAACATCGGCACCATCCAAACCGATCTCAGCAGCATTAATGCGAAATTGACAAACATCCAAGGCGACACCGTAGCCATCACCACCAGCCTCGGCGACTTGAACGGTACTGTACTCTCAATCCAAAACGACATCGCCACCATAAAAACAGACATAGGCGAAATCAAAATAACCTTAGATGCTTTGAGCACCAAAACGTCAGAAAGCGGCAACGCCACTTCACTATGGATAGTCCTCGGAGCAGTCGCGGTAATCGCGGGCGTTACGGCAGCAGCGCTTCTACTAAGAAGACGCCGAAAACCCGCCGCTTAACCTCGACAGAACAACTAAAACGTGGACGGCGCCGAAGACCGCCTTGCCCCAATTTTATTTTTCATGCTCAACCGCAAGCAGCAAATCGCAGTAGTAGAAGCGGTTTTCTCTCAGCACGACCTCGCCCTTTTTGAACGCTATTTTTTCGCGGAAAATCGGTCCGTCATAAACGAACGAATGGAACTCGCCGTTTTCGCCGCATGGGTCCACGTTGGCTGGGAGGTCAGACAAGAACCCTTCATCGTAGTCTCTTCCAGCGAACTCTTTGCTGAGAACGTTTCCATCAACCACGGTGACCACCGCTTTAAACCCAAGCTTCAGGAACCCCCGCGCCAATTCAGCGGTGTTTCTATTCCATAAGGGGAAAACGCCCTTCAACCTTGCTTTATCTAAGAGACGTTCACGGTACTTCCGCACGTCTTCCAGGAAAATGTCTCCGCACACAACCGCAACAACACCTTTAGCCCGCTGCTCCGTGAGCAGTTTCAGCAGTTCGCGTTCATAATCCACGTCAGAAGCGCCCTTCACGATAAACATCTCTTCAAGAGGAAAGCCTAACGCCTCAGCCTGCCGCTCAAGCAGGACGCGACGTACACCGTGTATGCTTATCCTGTCGTAATCGTTGGTCATGGTTGTCAGCAAAGCCGCCACCTCAAAACTGTTCGATTTCATGATTTCGTATAACGCGAGGGCGCTATCTTTTCCCCCGCTCCACAATACAACCACTTTTTCCTTCACGTCGCGGTGTCTCCCGAAACCATAGACCTCCCTACTACTACGGCTAATAATTATTTATGCGTGTCTTCTCATGATGCAGGTCACGAAGCCACATGGCGGGCCGCTTAGGTTTAAATCCTCATTTAAATTCCCCATGTTGAGCTTACCTATGTAACGATGCTATCAGCAATAATCCTTTCCGTCGTGCCAGGGTTCAAATCCCGCCCCTACACCACGCAGGAACACAGGGAACTTTTTGCAATATTTTTTGGTGTTTTCTACAAACTTGGCAGAAGCGACGATTAGGCGATGTGTAAAAGGTGGACTGATAATTCATGAAATTTAATAAAACAGATTCCAAACGTACGGTTATGTGCATCTTAAATTTCGCAACGCGTGACCTTAAAGAACTTGAGTAAAAAAGAGAAAAAGAAACTAAAACCGAAGCTAAAAAGTTGGAAATAATTATACCCTAGCAACCATTGTTGGAGAATTCAATTTAATCTGCAAGCGTGCAACTTCATCATTTTTCAATCGCAGTAAAGGGCGGTAGACCATTCTAGAAAAACGCAATGTTACTGATGGCTTCACTTCTCTTTATTCAGCGTTGCAAAAAAGCAGTTTTTGTGGTGTATTTTTCCATAGTTTTCAGGCTTAACGTAATAACTACCTTCCGACCATTTCCACATCTGCCCCCGAGTGGGATATTTACCAACCAAAATGAAATCTTCAAATTCTTTTACGGGTTTGCCGCAGTATTCACAGTTCATGCTTGAACACACTTCTCTGCTGTTGGTGATTGATCTGAGGATAAAATTTTTGTCCCCTAACCAGAGAAAATGACTATTGAACAAAGCTCAAATCCGCTAAAACCTTAAGCCTGCGCTTAGCTCCAGTAGAATTCGGGAAACATAGGCGCATAAAAGACAGAATGCACTATTAAGAACGCAAAGAACAGCGTGCTCAGCACTAATGCTTTCGTCTCGATAGACCTCGCGATTCTATACGTTAACAGTCCCCAGAAAAACACGTACAAGTCATTCGCGATAACGTAAATTGGAATGGTGGCTGCCTGCCCGTTCTTGGTAAGAGGTTCTGCGTCGTTCATGAATGGAATCAAAGCGCCAATAGCAAAGAAAATGCCAAGCGCTAAAACCTGCAGAAACCATCTACGCTTTCACATTTTCTTTTTTAAGAACATGAACCATGAAGTTATGTTAACGTGAACTCTTTATAAGTTTATTCGCGCTTAGCCAGCACATAGCACTTTGGCTAAAGTTCTTAAACAGGTAAAGCTTTCCAAGAGGATTGCAGTGAAGAAAGTGGCTTATTTACGGAAAGAGAAGGAAACCTTCGAAATAGACTACTCATTAGGCAAGGTTTGGGCGGCTAGTCGCTAAGGGCGACCCGCTTTACACGGCAAAAATCGCAGAATTCTTGCCGCCAAAAAAACAAGCGCGCTGATTCCACTTTGCCATCCATTACCATTGTCGAGCGTGGAAGTTGAAGCTAAAATTGCGGAAAAACGCTGGGGAAGTCTCAGCTACGGTTAAGACTAAGGCGCAGACTGGCGTGGAAATGGAAGCCCTTGCTGCAACTTCCGTAGCTTTACTGACAATCTGGGATATGGCGAAGCAATATGAGAAGGACACGGCTGGGCAGTATCCGACTACGTCAATAGAGAACATTCATGTGGTGAAGAAGCTTAAGCAGGTGTAATGGGCGTGAATGAAAGCACCAAGCAACATAAAGCCACAACGTCTAAACAGTTTAATTTCGCAGTTTTCATTTGCAGCACCTCGAGGTATCAACAGTTGCAGAAAGGCGAGAACCTAAGCGACATTTCAGGCGACGCTATTGAGGCTTTGCTGAAGAACGCGGGGCACAAGGTTTTATCCAAAAAGATAATCGCAGACGACAAGCGCATGATTTAAAATGCCGTGAAGAGCGTTTTGAACTCCGCAGAACTGGATGCTGCCGTATTCTACGGTGGCACGGAATTGCTCCTAAAGACATTGCAATTGAGACTGTTTCCCCCTTTTTTGAAAAGACACTGCCGGGTTTCGGGAAATTTTTCGCCGCTTGAGTTACGACAAGTTGGGTTCTGTGGCGGTTATGTCCCGTGCAGTGGCTGACGTGGCGAAGGGTAAAGCGCTGTTTTGTATGCTTGGCTCCCTTGACGCTGTGCGGGTTTTGGTCGAAAGGCTTATTTTACCCGAGGTGCCTGTGGTGAAGCGGTCGATGAACCATTCGGCCACAGCCTTCCAGTTATGTCCTATGCGGTTCTTGCGTCCTTTTGTGATGTGTATGTAGTTCATCTTCATGGTTACAGCTGCTTTGAGGTCTTCCTCAGACATGGAAGAATGATAATAGTATCGGTAGTTGTTGAAGAGCTTAATCTCTTTAAGGTCGGGATACAACTGCAGGGCTCTTTTCAAAGCATGTTCAGCCTCGTGCTCCGTAGAGCCCAACTTGTTTCGAATATAGGGAAAACCAGCAAGCCTTTTCAGAGTTGAGTTCTCAAGAATTATGTCCCTGACACTGTGAATCCTCTCTATAATCGATGTAGCCCGAGGAGCTGTCAGCAAGCTTCCTATCTGTTTTTTGGATGGCATCCTCGATGGCTTCTTTTCTTGGCTTTTCTGGGTCAAGCCATGTAATTAGGTAGCCATCCTTGAAAGGAGTTTGCCTGTCACCCATCTTATACCCACGGACGTAAATTAAGCCTCTTTTCTCAAAACGCCGAACATTCGCCATTATATCGCGGTTCAGCACACCCTTATCCTTCAAAGCGTCAACTATCTCCGTGGAGAAGTAAGCCTTGTCCTTATACTTCTAAAGGGAGTTCAGGATCATCTGAGCTTTGCAAGTTTTCCGCCGCCCCGCGCATCCAAATAAGCTTCATCATACTTCACAAACTCGTGACCTTCCAAACGCATGGAATCCTTTCCTTTAGGCTTTAGAAGGTAAAGGTGGTAGGGCCTATTGTTTTGGCTGATCCCACCCCGACCCTTAAAAAATACACTCAGACTCATACAGAGGCTCCTTCGTCCGCAGAACAAGACCCTTCTTCCAAAATAGAAAACATACGAAAAAGCTAAAGAGGAATAATAGGGACTCTTTACCCAAAAGAAGCCACAAACAATAGTCAAAAAGCAAAAACAGAGTAGCGGGCCCGAGGGGATTTGAACCCCTGTTCTTCGGCTTTCTTCCGCTTGTGCGCCCGGAGGCCGACGCCTTAATCCGTGCTGGGCAACGGGCCCTCTTGGGACATTAATTGTCCCGCCATAAAAAGCTGTTCGCTGTTATTCTTGGATTAGTTCCTCGTTTATCCACCACGCCTTTTTCTTCCCTGACTTCTCGCCGGCGTAGTAGTCGATTACGGGTTTGCCGAACTGTTTTTTCGAGTTTCTCTGTATCTTCCTCAGTCTTCCCAGCACGAGCCACCTGTTTGTCTTAGTGTACTCTGCAAGCTCCGGAGTGGTGGCGCCTTTGTAGTGTAGCAGGTAGTCCATTATCTGGTGGTCTGTTTCATCTATGCAGAAAGTGTGTGGATTAATCCGCCCGTGCTGGTACGTGAGCAACTCCAGGTCTGCGAGGTACTTCCTGACCTCGCCAAGCTCATTCTCAACCTTGCTCATTCTTTTCTCTAGTTCAAGAAGTTTATCCGCTCGGGGGGTTTTTTGAAGCTTCTCTATTATGGCTTCTCGGATAAAGTTGCTCCTGTCGCCTTCTGGGACGCGCAAGACCATCTCGCTGTAGACTTCTTCGGGAATCTTGACTGAAACTACTCTGACTTCACTCATCGTCTGTACTCTCCGACATTGAGTATGCAGCTCTTATTATTTCATAGTTTCTAACAACAATTTCTTCCAAGATATCTGAAAACCTTAAATGCAATCCGCACCGAGGTCTAAAATGGGGTGCGCGTTGCCTAAAAAAACCACAATCTCCATAATCAAATGTGACGTCGGCTCCTTAGCCGGACACCACATAGTTCCTAAACCCATATTTGATGTTGCAGAAAAAAACCTGAAAAAAGCCTCTGAAGAGGGCGTGATAAACAATTTCTGTGTATTCAACGCTGGCGACGACCTTGAACTTCTCATGATGCATGAAAAGGGTGAACAGAACCATATGATTCATGAGCTTGCCTGGAATATCTTCAGGGAAGCCGCAGACAAAGCCTCGCAGTTGAAGCTCTACGCTGCTGGCCAAGACCTCTTGAAGGACGCGTTCAGCGGCAACGTCCGCGGAATGGGTCCAGGCGTGGCGGAAATTGAGATAGAGGAACGTAAATCAGAGCCTATCGTGGTTTTCGCAGCTGACAAAACTTCTGCCGGTTCATTTAACTATCCGCTTTTCCGCATGTTCGCTGACCCTATGAACACTGCGGGGCTGGTTATTGACCCCAACATGCTTTGCGGCTTCAAGTTCGAAGTGATAGACACGTTGGAAGACAAGTCTATAACCCTCAAGTGCCCCGAAGAAATGTACGAACTGCTGGCTTTGATTGGAACGGTCGGACGTTACATTGTTTCTCGAGTTTGGCGAGCAAGCGACGACTTAATCTGCGCTGCAAGCAGCGTGAGTAAACTCTCCCTAATAGCTGGAAAATACGTCGGCAAAGATGACCCCGTCATGGTTGTCCGAGCACAGCACGGTTTGCCCGCGGTGGGCGAAATCCTGGCGCCTTTCATGCACAGCTACTTCGTTCAGGGCTGGATGCGGGGAAGCCACTGGGGTCCTTTGATGCCTGTTGGGCTTAAAGCTTCAAAGTGCACGGTGTTCGATGGTCCCCCAAGAGTTGTTGCTTTAGGTTTCCAAGTGGCAGACGGCAAAATCGCGTGTGACGATGATGGAAACTTGCTTATCGCGGACTTGTTTGATGACCCAGCGTTTGCTACAGCGAGACGCGAAGCAATGCATAACGCATGCACGCTGCGAAACATGGGCGAGTTTGAACCAGCGAGGCTAAGCGCTGAGGACATGGAGTACACGACTATTCAGCAAGTTCTGGAAAAGCTTGGACCGCGCTTCAAACCTATAGATGCATAAGCGGAAGGCTTACTGAAGAGGAACGATGGAACTCGCTTTCCTAGATAATACTGTGCATCTGTTTGCAACCAGTTCCTGTAGTTTTCTGCCCAGTTCCTCACCATTCAATTTCTTTTCCTTCAAAAGTGCCGCTTTTTTAGCCAGTTCTGCATCGCCGAGTCCAGCGAACCAAGCTTCAAAGTCTCCTCGGTTCATGTGAAACTCCACTGAAGCCGCGTTGACTGTGAGGATTTTGTCGCTGAAGTCCTGAAGGCTCTGGGCGCAGAGACCCAGTGGTTTTCCTATGTCCTCGTAGAAGTAAAATTCCTTGTCGCTGGGCACTTGCGCCAATATTGCTTTGGCGGTTTCCATACTAATTTCATCCAAGCCTAACGCTTTTTTGCCTTTCTCGGTTATGGCATACTGCCCTTTCTCAGGCGAATACACGTATCCCATGCGGGTGAGCCCAATGATGTGCATCATCACAGATGGGAACTCTTTTCCAACTTCCTCCGCTATCTCCGTAGCTCTCGTGGGTTTGTCATGCAAGAGCATAGTTTCCAATATCGCAAGTTTGACAGGTGATAAACTCATTTCTGCTTCCACCTGTAGATACTATGCACAAACGACATATTCAAACTTTTTCAGTTTTTGAAGAGCAGGCTAGGGTTTAATTGATGGTAAATTAGCAAAGCTTTAGTATAAAGAGACGTTATGCTAAAGCTGGAAAAATGGTGACAGCTCAGAATGAAGATTGCTGTGCTCGTCTATGAGTACCCACCCAAAATCGTCGGTGGATTGGGAACTTACGCCGCTGAGATTACACGCAAATTCGTCTTGATGGATCATGACGTGACCGTTTTCACCATGAACGATGATGGCGGTACGCTTTCCACTCGAGAGATTTGGCGCGGAATAGAAATTCACCGGCCCCTGCACCTTGATGTCTCTGATTCGCTACCAGACGTGATTGCGGATGACATTAAGAAGTGGGGAAGAGGACTGAACTTGTTCGGCAAGCTTCTGGTTTACAATTACCTCACTGCCTCCAAACTCGTTAATGAATTAATAAAGAAGGAAGGCGTCAACTACGATGTTGTAGTCGCTCATGACTGGCTTTCAGTGATGGGCGGAATCACCGTGAAGAAAGAAAGTGGGCTGCCCTTGGCGTTTCATGTCCACTCAACTGAGAAGGGAAGAACCCTGGGAAACGGCTCCAGCGTAGTAAGCAACATCGAACTGCGTGGCGCCACCATAGCTGACATGATTATTACGGTGTCGTACGCCATGAAGGATGAACTAATACAGCTTGGGTTCCCAAAGGACAAGATAGAGGTAAGCTACAACGGCGTTGACCCGCAAAAATATAACCCTGACAACTTCGCCGCTGAGGATGTACGAAGGACAAGGGAGTACTATGGCATGAAGGACGGCGACTTTATGATTCTGTTTCTGGGCAGACTTGTGGGCGTTAAGGGCGTTGACAAACTCATCATGGCGATGCCGCATGTTTTAACCAAGTTTCCCACGGCGAAATTAGTCATAGTGGGTGTGGGCGAGTTGCAGGAGTACTTGACAAACTTGACCCGCACAATGCGGTTGGAACAGTATGTAAAGTTCCGTTTCGACTTTATCCCAGAAGAAGAGCGCATCCTGCACTACGCAGCCTGCGACGTTGCTGTTTTTCCAAGCTTCTATGAACCCTTTGGTATTGTCGCTCTAGAAGCGATGAGCATGAAAAAGCCTGTTGTGGTAGGCGCTACAGGCGTTAGTGGTATGCGAGAGATAGTCATCTGTCGCGGTGAAGAGCAATGCGGCTACCACGTAGACCCAAACAACCCCTCGGACATCGCGTGGGGCATAATAAACGCGCTGGAAAACCCAGAGAAGCGGAAATGGCTTGGAGAGAACGGAAGAAAACGAGTCTTGAACGAGTTCACGTGGACTAAAATAGCTGAAAAAACGGTTGAGCTGTACGAAAAAATACTTAAACGCTGACTCATCTCGGTTACATGGTGAAGTGTTGAGCGTTACCTCTGATTTAAGACGCCGAGTCGCGAGGGAAGCTGCTGTCCAACTGTATTTTGGAGCGGAGAAAGAGTACAAACAGGCTAAGTTGAAGGCTGCAAAATTACTGCGGGTTCATCTTCTGCCGACGAACCTCGAGGTTGCAGTGGAACTTGACAAGGTCGCCGAGGAGAACGAGGGACCAACCAGAAACGAACGGCTAATCCAGATGCGCAAAGAAGCCCTGAAAATCATGAAGCTCCTCAAGGAATATAGTCCTGTCTTAATCGGAAGCGTATGGCGTGGAACAATCCGCCGCGGAAGCGACATCGACATAGCAGTATACCACGACGCGCCAGAAGAAATCTTAATGCTGCTGAAGAACAGCGGCTTAGACGTCAGCAGCACCGAGTGGGTGACCATCACCAAGAGAGGAAAACCTGAAACATCCTTTCACCTGCACGCAACGACATCTGATGCGCAGAAGGTTGAAATCGTGGTTCGAGACGCGGAAGAAGCAGGCCGAAAGAGGAAATGCGAGGTTTTTGGAGATGAGCTCAAAGGTCTCAGCGTCGCGGAACTGGAAAAAGTGCTCGGGGAGAACCCTGCACAAAAGTTTGTTCCGTATGAGTTTAGCCGATCAAAGCCGTTTCAGGATTGAAACTGATTCTATAGGCAAAAAAGACACATAAAGGTGAATTCCCATATTTTTATCAACAGGCTCGTGATGCCCGTGGAGTTTGACAAGAAGGCATTCAAGAAAATGTTTCCTCACCTGTCGGATGAAATGGAAGGTAAAGACGGCACGGTGCCGATAAACGCGGTGCGAACTGATTCCGACACCGCAGAACAAGCGTTTTCAGACAAGTTTCGCCACTACGAACCCACCGTCATTGACTTCATTCGGCGGTGTGACACGGAAACAGAAGCAGAGGCGGTTATCGCGTTTTTGGAGAAACGCGGCGAGCTAACTGAAGATTACGCCGTGAAGCTCCGTGAGCAGCTGAAGAAGGAAGGCGTGAGAAGCTTCGGCTCCAAGAAGGAAGATAACTACTATTTCAGAAAAGGCGGACTCTGCTAAAATTCCCGAATAATCTGAGTCATAGTTGGCTGGTTCTCCGTTTTCCTTTTTTTGTAACACCAGCCTATTTGGAGCCTAATAAAGATTCATTGCAGAAACTATAGAGGCGTAGGTCAGGAAACTATAGGGGAGAGCCGTATTGGAGCAGCAAACAACCAAACCGATTTTGAAACGTATTAGGGGCTGTAGGACTAAATTATGGGTTAGGGACAAATTAAAAGTGGGTGAAAGAAAGGAAGAAACTGGCACTATTTTAAGGGTACGTACATCGAAGACCGTGACGCACCGATGCCTGGCGTTCCGTGGCGCACTGGCTTGTTTGATATGGCGAACTCGCCCAGAAGATGTCCAATCATCTCCGGCTTTATCTCCACCGGCACAAACTCTTTGCCGTTGTGAACCATAACCTTCACGCCGACCATCTCAGGCAGTATAACCATGTCCCGCACGTGAGTCTTCAACGTGACCTCTTTACCCTTCTTACCTGCTTCCTGCGCCGCACGCAACTTCTCCAGAAAAATTCGCTGCTCAGGCGTCAAACCCCGTAGCAGGCTCCGCCGTTGCTTAGAAGGAAGCAGATTGATGAACTCGTCCATGGACATGGCTTGCAAACTGTCCAGCGAATGACCACGGTACATGAATTCCTTCGGCATATCCTAACCAACCAACCTTAATTCCTTAAGAGCTATAAACATTCCGTCAACTCGTTCTCCGTTTCTTCTTCTGCCCAGCACCACGAGCCGCAATCAACCCAACCTTCTGCCCCGGCGGTGCACCATGAGAAGTCGTAGTTCCCTTGCGCGCGCTTCGTTTGCTGCTGCCATACGGATGCACAGCAGAAACCATCGCTCGTCCACGGGTCCTCGGATACTTGTGCCCTTTCGCCTTCATCAAATGGTACTTTTCGCCAGCCTTCAAGAAAGGCTTCTCCTGCCTGCCCGAACCAGAAACCACGCCAACCGTCGCCAAACAATAATCGTTAACGTATCTTATGCGCCCAGACGGCAGCCTTATCATCGTTCCTTGCGGCGTATGCCCCACAACTGTGGCGTAAGTGCCCGAAGACTTCGCAAGTTTCCCACCGTCGCCTGGACGAAGTTCAAGGTTACAGACCAAAGTGCCTTCCGGAATTTTGCCCAACGGAAGAATGTTCCCCACTTCTGGAGCGGCTTTTCCGCCTAAGCTGATTTGCTGCCCCTCGAAAACGCCTTCAGGAGTAACAGTGTAGAAGGTCACGCCGTTCTCAAACTTCACGAACGCCAACGGCGAACCGCGGCCAGGATCATGCACCAACGTTTCCACGACGCCGTTTATGGCGGATTCAAAAGATTCCTTCGGCGTTATCGCTGGTGGATACTGCGCTGGCGCAACACGCTTATGTGTTGAAGCGCGAAATTGTGAACCGCCACGACCACGCCGTTGAACACGAATTCTCTTTCCCATTTGATCTCACCTATTAGAGTATGCCGAGTTTAATGGCAACGTCTGACGCCTTGTATTCAGGCGTAAGCTTGACGAAGGCTTTCTTTTCGCCTTGAGGAGTTATCAGCAGATTAACCTTTTCCACCTTAACTTCGTAAAGCTCTTCAACCGCCTTTTTCACGTCACTTTTTCCAGCTTTGAGGTTGACGATGAAGATGAGCTTGTTGTCTTTTTCCACCATGAGACTGGCGGATTCCGTCATCAACGGATATGCTATAACATCATTCGGATCCATTACGCTTCTTCTCCATAGAGTTTAGCTAACTGTGCAACAGCGCTGTTCGTCCACAGGGTCAGTCTGCCCATGTGGGTGCCTGGCGCCAGCAGTTCCGTGTTAAGGTTGTTAACTGTGACAACGTCCAAGCCTGGAATGTTGCTTGCTGCTTCTGCTAAGCCCCTGTTCTCAGCTATGACGATGAGTGGTCCCACAGCCTGCTTCATTTTTCTGCCCCTGTGCTTGCCTTTGCCTGCGCGGATTTTTCTGCTGTCCCTCACACGGTAAACGTCCAACATCAAGCCTAGCTGCAAGAGAGCTTCCTCAACCTCTTTGGTTTTGGTCAGGCTTTGAATGTCGTCTGTGACAACCATGGGAAACTGCGGCACATCATCGATTTGGTGCCCACGCTCCGCAACAGTTTTCTTTGATGCTGTGGCTGCGATGGCTGAAAGCAAAGCCAAGCGAGCTTCCTTCTTCGGAAGCCGTTTCGCAATCTTCTTTTCCGCCTTCGGTGGATGAGCCTGTCTTCCACCCACGGTTCCAGGTGCAAATGCGGCTGTTCCACGGCCACCTTTGATTCGTGGTACGCGTGAGATTGCCATACCTGTGCCACGTGATTCGGCGCTTGTGCGTTTTCCCGCCATGGGATCTCTGCCTTGTGGTTGGCGGCGTTTGGATTGGATGGCGAGCACTGCGCGTTTTATCACGTCTGGTCTTAGGGGCGTTGCGAACGCTGCGGGAAGCGTTGTTTTAACGGTCGCTTTCCCCTTGAGGTTGTAGACTTTGACGGTTCTTGGTTGCGGCATGGTTTGTTTGTCTCCCGTGTTATTTCCCTTGAGGTGATTCGAGCGAGATGTATGTGATTTGTGGCGGTTGTTCAGATGTTTCGGTTGGCGGTCTGGCAGGTTGGCGCAGGCGTATGACACGTTTTTCTGTGCCGGGAACGCTGCCTTCGATTAGGATGTAGGGTCCTTTTACGGGGCCGTAATGGATAAAGTCGCCTTTGACGGTGATTTCTTTTCCGTCTTTGCCGATTTTGAGTATGCGTTTGTTGTATTCTATGCGTTGGTGGTAGCCCATTTGTCCTGCGCGTGGGATTGAGTACATTAGGTGGTGTGGGTTCCACGGTCCGAGGGTGGCGATGCCGCGTTTGGTTTTTCTGCCTTTATGCTGCAGGATGGTTACTCCCCATCGTTTGACTGGTCCTTGGAAGCCTTTGCCTGTGATGACTGCGGCGATGTCGATGTATTGTCCTTCTTTGAAGACTTCTTCTGGCGTGACGGTTTTGCCGAGCAGTTGCTTGGCGTATTCGAATTGTTTGGGGATGGTTGCTCCGCCGATTTCGATCTCGGTTATATCTGGTTTCTTCTTGGATAGGTTGGCTTGTTTGGGTTGGGTTGCGGCGATGACGCGGATGTTGGTGATGCGGTCTAGCATTTTTTCGAGTTTCTGGAGCATGGCGTCGGTGTCGAAGCTTTCGGGCAGAACGAGTGTGCGGTCGAATTCGGCTGGTGGGTCTTTCATCCACGCTTCAGTTAGATGTTGTAATCCGTATGGAGTTTTGGTGTAAGCTCGTATGCCGCATATGAGGATTGGCGGCGTTTCGAGTATGGTGCAGGCTCGCATGACCTCTTTGCCGAAGTTTGGGCTGCGTTTTCTGTCTTCTATAGTGAAAACGTAGGTCATGCCTGCTTTGAATGCTGTGAAGCCTAAAAGCCGCGGTGTGTCCGCTTTTAGTTTTGGCCAGTAGCGGATTCTTGCGACTGGTTTTTTGGCGCGGTGTCTAGGCAAATAGGCGAGTGAACCATGTCTCGGGGCGTGAGTTTTTCGGTGTCCCATTGTAATTCCGCTTCGCGAAGTTTAGCAATGAGAAAATATAGTTATAAACGTTGCCATACCGCGGTATGATTAATTTGCTGTCATTCACGCATTAATTTTGCATAAGCCGAGTTCTGACGTGTAAAATTTTTCATACCTCCTGTTAAAAGGCTTAAGCGTGATAGCTGTTTACGTTATAGGTTTATGAGGTAATCAGTGACTATATAATATGAGGGTACCTGCTTTGGTTGAGCTTGAGGACGAATTGAACGCGACGACTTTTCACACATACGTTTATCTCGTCAAGGTTGGGAAGCCTGTTGGACCCAGAGAAGTGATGCGTGGCGCAAGCCTCACCAGCCCGAGCGTGGCGTACAGGAACCTGCAGAAGCTTGTGGATTTGGGCTTGGTGCTCAAAGATGAGTACGGAAACTATGTCGTCAAGGAAAAGGTCGGTGTGAAAGGGCAGGTGTGGCTGGGAAAAAACCTCATTCCGAGATTCCTTATTTTCGGGTTTGTTTTCTTGGGCGTTTTAATCGCTGAGGTGGCGATACTGGTTCCACACCTGCTGGTTGGCGCTACGGTTGAGGGCTCCTTCTGGCTGTTGTCCGTGATAACCATTGTTTCCGCGGTAATTTTTATTGCCGAAGGAGTCTGGTTCAAAAAAAGAGTGAAATAAAACTCTGCTTTTGATTTCTCGACTAAGGCTATGCGCTGTAGTCTCTTTCCAAGGGCTTGGCACCAGGCGCCTGTGTCTGCGGTATCTGCGGCAGAGGTATGGGCGGCGGAATGTTCAGCGTCCTCGATATGAGTACTGATTCTATAAAGACAACGTTGGATATGGACTGTACGATTACGGGTGGCGGTGGTTTCTTGTCCTCGTAGTCTTTGATGATTTTGTCGATTTCGTTCCTGTCGCCGGCGGCGTAAGCGCTTCCTTTCAGGCTTATCACTGCCAATGAAGGGTTGTAGTTAATGGAGAGAACGAAGGGGACTTCCAGCGTGCCGTCGGGCTTTTTCTCCATGTTCACAATGTTGATGTTAGTGCTTATCTGGATGGGCGGAATCGGCTTTCGGATATCCAAGAAACGTTCCGCTGAAATGTTCATTATCGCAACGTTAACCCTAATCATCTTGCATCATCAGAAAGTATCGAGACGCGGAATTTAAAACTGTTCATTTGCTAGGTGCGCTTGTACCGTGTGAAACCGCAGTGCCCACAAGTGTATCTGTCGTGGTGGTCAGCCATGAAATATCCTGGGCCACAGCGTTCGCAGGTCGGACGAAGCCTCATAGCCTTATCACTTTCTATCTTGTACAGGGCGTGAACGCCTTTTTCTTCTCTTTTCTTCTTTTCTGCCTTGGGCTTTTCGACTTTTTGAGTTTTCGACGCTTCCTTTTTCGCTTCTAGAGCAGAAGGCACTTCTTCTTTCTTAGCTTTCTGGGACATTTTATTGCGTCGCCTCTTCTTCTTTCGGTTGTTGCGGCGGGCTGTTGCGTTTCAGTATGTACTCGGGCTCGATTAATCTTGCCTGTTCACCAGTCTCATAAGCATTGGCAACCCCAACAGTGATGTTCGTGCCCGTCAGGGTGCGCATATTTTTTACAAAAACTAACTCATCGTTAATCTTAAGTTCAGCCGCTACAGCCTTTTTAACTTCAAGCCGCAACGGCGTCTTCGTTGGTGAATTCTGCTCTATTCGGAAGCTTACTTCTTTTCGTTTCAGAAGCGGATTCTCCTTCGTCGATACTATTTTGACTTCCATTGCTCTTTCACTTGCTTAATGGTGTTGAGTTCAAACGGGTTCCTTCCTATTTAGCTTTTCGAACAGTTTTCATGGCTTTCAGAAACTCGTCCGCCTCCGCCTTTTTCTCGGAAGTAACTTTGACCATCACTATGCCTTTATAGGGCTGCCCGTAAACAACCAAAGAATTTTCTGGTGCGTACAAAACCGCGACAAGCGTCAGCAAATCCTCTTCTCCATCTACGATTATGTGAACATGCTTGTTGTTTTCCAGCGCCTCTCTTATTGCCGCGATTGCTTCTTCGGTTATCGTTCCCGCCGGGTTGTTTACGTGAACTACTTTTTCCGCGATAAAATTTTCAGGCGGTAACTTCCGTCGCATGCATTTGTTATCGATTATTGACAGTTGAGGATTTATCCCGTGCTCATGGAGGTTGCGTGTAACTCGATCTCCAACCGACACAATCCTTGGTTTCCCTTCATCCACGACGGTTTTCATTTTCGCCATGGTCTCCTCAAACGAGCCGCGAATCAAAACGCCAAAAGGTTGTTTGAATTTCACACGAAGCTCTGGCGTCGCCTCATAGGCAACTGTCACTTTCTTAAACCCCCCATGCTATTTGATTCCGTCCAGATACAGAGTACGTTCAAATAGTGGACAGCCTATCTAACCTTCAACGCATAGCGCCCTTTGTCTTTTATGCTCATAGCCTTCGCAATAGCCGAGTTTTCAGGGTCAAACACGATGACTATGCCGCTGAAATCTTCGCTCAGGCTCGTGGACCTGCATTTCGGGCACACGTTTTCCTTTGTAATGAGGTGGCAGTTAGTGCACGCCTTCTCGCTCATCCAACTCACTCCTGCGCCTTGGGTTTTTCTTCCTTGCCTTCAGCGGACTTCTCTGAAGCCTCTTTAGGTTTAGCTTCCATTTTTAGCCATTCCAGCTTGCCTAGGAAAGGTTGTCTTGCTGTCACGCCGATTTTCCCAGAGCTTCCTGCTCTGCCCATGGAAACCGCTGTAATCCTGACACGCACTTGGTCGCCCGTGGTCAATTTTCTCTTGGTCTCCTTCCCCAGTAGCACCCCTTGCTTTTCATCGTAGGAGATGTAGTCGTCCATGAGCTGCGACACGTGAAGCAAGGCGTCTACTGGACCGATGCGCACGAACGCGCCAAAGTCCGCAATCTCCACCACGTCGCCTTCCACAATTTCCTGAATGACAGGAGAGAACGTTAACAGAGAAAAGTTCACCTTGTGATAGGTGGCTCCGTCGCCTGGAATTATCTTTCCGATGGGGCTTACTTCAACTTTGGTCACTGCTATCACGTAGCCTAATTCCTCGTCCACAAGCCCCTCGTACTTCGTCTTAACCTGTTCGCGACCCACCTGTTCCAAGGGGTTCCCGAAGGTTTCAGGCGGAATACGGATGGTGTCTTGAAGAGTGATAAGCTTAAACATGGTTTATATCAACCCGTCAATCTCTAGACGCGATTTTTGTCTCACATAAATCACTGGCACATTTATATCTCTTAGCCTCTTCCTAAGCAGTCTATCATTGGTAAACACTGGAACACCCCAATTCTTAGCGGTTTCAAATATAACGTCGTCAGTAACCGCATAAGCAGACGCCTCAACAGCGACGTACCTGCATTTCTCAGCAAGCTCCAACGCGAAAGAAGCGTTCCTCCGCATTTTCGGCGACCCCTGTGCAGCAAGCACCTCCAGTTCCTGTTTGACAGGCGAAAGCAAAATCAACTCAAACCTCCTGTTCAGCAACCGCTCCAAATCTGTGAAGATGTCGATTTTGAACTGAAGCGGAACAAAAAGCGCGTTTGAATCAAGAATTATCTTCAATGGTTTCGCATCTGCCATTTAACGCACCACACAGCGCTTCAAACACGGCTTGCACTTTCCCCTCTTCTCTATTCATAAACATATTAACTGTTTGTTCCAAAATTTTCCGCCCCAAAATCTACGCGCACTTTGAAAAGCGTAGTCGTAGATTTGCGTATCGCTTTTAAACTCCACCACCTCTTAAAGTGGCAAGACAAGACGCACATTTGGTGACGAGTATGTTTCAAGAAAAATCATGTGGCGCCGTGGTTTTCATGAAAAAAGACGCCGATGTCAACTTCCTTCTTCTGCATTATGAGGCAGGTCACTGGGACTTCGTGAAAGGCAACATGGAACCTGGCGAAAGCGAGAAGGATACCGTGCTCCGGGAACTCCAAGAGGAAACAGGCATAATTGACGCCCAATTCATCGACGGCTTCAAAGAAAAAGTAGAGTACTTCTACAGGAGAAAAGGCGCAACCATACACAAACAAGTAATATTCTACCTAATCGAAACACACATGGAAAAAGTCAAGATATCCTACGAACATGTGGGATACGCCTGGCTAAACTACGAACAGGCCATGGACAAGCTGACCTTCAAAAACGCCAAAGACGTGCTCCAAAAAGCACATGAATTCTTGATAACCCAAGGAAAAATTAAGCCGGCAGACTAAACGCGGCCCTGGCGCTTATGCGGAAGTGTCCACTATTATCCCGTAACCTATGAGCCGCCAACGCGCGGTAATCTTTCTGCTCATGGCCACTCTGGATCCGGGTTGCGCACAAATTGGGCGAGTCAGCTTAACCCTTACCGTGTTGCTTTTGACAGCGAGGACTTTTCCGACGTTCACGGCGGCGCCCACGTGAAGCAGCAACGTTTCGTCTATGTTTATCCGTTCAACCTTCAAAAGCTCCTTCGTGCCCACCGCCCGCTCCAGCATATGCGTCTCCAGAGTCAACTCCGTCAATGTTGGGGGCAGGAGCCCGGTTTTTCCAGCAATGTTGCCTGTTAAACCGTCCGCTTTTGAGTATGACGGGTCTAAGAGAGTGCCTACTCCGACCAGTCCGCCGCAGGTTGCTTCTTTCACGCTTTTCTCGCCAGCGTGCAAACTGACTATCTCGGTGACTAATGGGTCGTAGACGGTTCTGCCTTCTCGCTCGGCGCTGATGCCGGGGCGAATCTCTATTTCTTCTCCGACCTTAAACTTGCCTTGTGCGATGGTTCCACCGATGACTCCGCCTTCAAGGTCTTCAATAGCGGTTCCAGGCTTGTTGGTGTCGAAGGAGCGGATGATGTACATGAGCGGAGGCTTCGCCTCGTCCCTGTGAGGCGTGGGTATAACCTCCTCAATCGCGTTGAGAAGCACATCAATGTTTATCCCCCGTTGAGCAGAAACAGGAATTATCGGCGCATTTTCCGCCACCGTTCCCTTGGTGAATGCTTTGATTTCCTCGTAGCTTTTGCGCGCCCTCTTCTCGTCAACGATGTCAATCTTGTTCTGGACGATAATAATGTTCTTTATGCCGCTGACCTCGGCAGCCGCCAGGTGCTCTCGCGTCTGGGGTTGAGGACAAGGCTCATCAGCAGCAATCACAAGAATAGCTCCATCCATGATAGCGGCGCCTGAAAGCATTGTCGCCATCAACGCCTCATGTCCAGGAGCGTCTACGAAGCTTATGGCGCGAACAAAAATCGCTTCCGAAACGCAGTTTGGGCAGACAGGATTGGTGGTGTAGTTTCTCGGGGCTTCGCATTTTGGGCACTTGTAGATAGGCATGCCAGCGTAGCCGAGTTTTATGGTGATGCCGCGCTTGAGCTCTTCGCTGTGACGAGACGCCCAGACGCCTGTCATGGCTTGAACCAGCGTTGTTTTCCCGTGGTCAACATGACCTATGGTACCGATGTTAACTTCAGGTTGCTTTGGCAGGGCTTTACTTGTGCTACTCATTTTTCTCGGTGTCCAATGTTCAGGGATTAATGAAGGATTAAAAATACGGCAGTTAATAAGTCTTAAGCACAGATGACTGGAATGGTTAGGCTTCTTTCTTGGCTGGCTCCGCCTTGCTTTCAGCGGTTTTCTTCGGCTTCTCAATGATTTTCGTGTTTATCTGAACAATCTCGTCAGTTATCACGTCTCCACGAACCATCTTCCGTCTCCGTTGACCCTTGTCTTTTGGGTTGAAGCCTGCGCCGCCGCTCAACACCACCTTTCGTCGAACGCCGCCGTGGACGTTTGGTCTCATGGGAATGCCGTCCTTGTCCGAGCCGCCCATTATCTGCAGCTTGTACGCGGGCAAATCCACCACAGCGCCTTCCACGGTTTCTCCGATTTTTCTCCCGATGAAGGAGGCAGCTCGCGCTTCCTCAAGCTCAACCACTTTGGAAGTGCCGTTTTCTGGGTCGGATACTATTACCTTGAACTTAGCCATATGATGCTTAACTCCAGCGGAGTATGAAGTTGAGCCTCTCTCTATTAAGGGTTTAGCATGGAGAAATTTACTTCATCAGATAATGCTTTTAGACCGCGGAATCGCTTTAACTTGCGATAAAAATGATTGAATCCCATTCAGTTTATTTCGTCGAAATCTTTTCAGAGTTTGCTGGGGCTCTGGACACCAAATTAAAGGAGAAAAGAGAATGAAAAAGACACGATGACAGCTACTGCATCGTGAATTCCAGTCCAGAGCCCTCTCAGCCCATTTGTTCTTTGCCTCTTTCTCCTTAAGCCTTTTTTCTGGAATAGGATAGTCTCAAAAAAAGGGATTGCTTTTGCTGAATGTTTTCAGCCTATGGTCGTTTTCTCAGCATCAGCAGGATCAAAGCGCCGACTACAGCGATTGCAATGATTATCGCTATCCCGAAGCTCATGATGTACAGCTCAGCATTTGATGTAGGTATGGCTGTGGAAGTAGGAGAACTCTGAGGCGCATTTTCAACCAAGAATGACGTTACCGCATGTGAAGGCCAATATGATTCAGAGCCGGCGAAAGAAGCATACACCGTGAATTGTCCATCAATATCAGGTTTCCAGCTAAACGCAAAGAATCCATCAGAATTCGTTTTTGTGGTTCCAATGCTCCTGTAGTTGCCGTTGGAATCAAGTACACTTAGGGAAACTTCGACTCCATCAGGTTTAGGCGGATTGTTCAGCAATGTAGCGTTCTGTCCGTACAGGTAGTCCATCCACATGCTCATGTCAGCATCGGAAATTGCAGGGACACCGTTTGCGAAACGAGCACGTATTCCGCTTTCAAATGTGCCAGGTGAGATATCTGTTACTGAGCCTTTAATCATTATTGACGAACCGGTTGTTACTGCAACATTGGGCGCCGTGACTGCGGTAGAAGTTGGTCCTTTGCCTATGCAGTACAAGATACCGTTGTCAATGTCTTCACCTATGAAGTAACCGTCAGCAATGCCCCTTGGGTTGATTCCAATAGGAAGTTTCCAGTTGATTTTTCCAGTGGCCTCATCGAAGCATACGAGTATCTGGAATCTAGGTCTGGGCATCATCTGATACTCAGTAGTACTTGCGAAGTACAGCTTTCCATCCGCGCCAACTGCTTTTGCGTTGTACGGTTGTGAACCAGTCATCGTTTCCCAATCTTCTCCTGTGAACTCGCTCTTCCACACAAGTTTTCCATCAGTGGATTGATACGCATATACATGACCGTCGTAGCTACTGATGAAATGAACGCCGTCATGGTAGACATATCCGTAAGCGGGAAGCATACTCCACGGCAGCTCCCCCGTGGAAGCTCTCCAAATCTCTTGACCCGTTTTGACGTCGTATGCAACATAGTTTGGTGAGGCACTGTCCCTCATGAGATGAGGACCGTTCGGGCTGGTTGCAATTCCCTGTATGAGGATGTCAATGTTTAGCACGGTTTGATTGTTTTTCCACAGAAACGCGCCTGTAGTGTAATCGTAGCCTGCCATTATCTGCATGGCATTAGGATTCCTCAAAGTGAAGGCATTATACGATACACGTCTTCACGACCAACCTTAGCGGATTGGGAAATTGTCTTAACGGACGCTTTTCTAGTTTGCAGAGCTGAAAGATAGACTCTTGCTTGATTGTTGGTTAGCCCAAGTCTTACTAATGTCTCTATCTTTTTATCATCAGGAAGGCAAGTTCTAAACCCATTTTTCATATGTTGGAATTATTTGTATCGTAATTCTATATAAATTTGCTATTATGTGTCTACTTAATGTTAGGATAAACCATTTGAAAAATGCAGGGGCACAATCCAGAAGGTTTACTGTGGTTCTGGCACCCATTATAGGCGGAAAGAGAGAAAAAGGCGACGGCTGCTAACATTTTGAATGTCAGTCCATGAAAAGCCGTCTCGCGAGGGCTAAAGGTTTTAATCCTCTCTGAGGCAGTGCTGTTGCTATGTGGCGGTTGGGTTTCTTCTTCCACGAGATGGCGTTCGGCCTGCTCTCAGTTTTCATCCCATTGTACGTGGTATCCCAAGCCATCGGTGGGACACTGGTTGACCTGGGCATCATGACCTCAGCTGCGCTGTTCTTGGCTATCCCGGCATCGTTTTTCTGGGGTTACATCTGCGACAAAACCAGACGCTTCAAACTGTATATCCTGCTCTCTTTCATCTCGGCGACTGTGCTTCTGTTTCTTTTCACGTTTGCCACGAACGTCGTAACGTTCATCGTTCTCTACGTGGTGATGTCAATGCTTCACGTGGCGCATGAAGCTCCCAAAAACGTTCTAGTAGCCGAGCATTATTCACACGAGGACTGGGGAAAATCGTATGCACTGTACGAGGGCTTCACGGAGATAGGCTGGCTCATTGGCTTGCTCCTTGGATTTTTCTCGTCGGCAACCGCACTAAGCGCTAACCACATCTTGCTGCTGTGCAGCGGCCTGAACTTGGTTGCTTTCGTTTTATCCATATTCCTCGTGGCTGACCCAGTCTTGATTTTTGAACGTCGACTGGTGAGCATAGAAAAAAAGGTTGATTTCACCTACCGAGGTGCTGGCACATTTTCCAAGCTGATGGATGGCGCGTCTCTTCGGGAAAAGCTTAAAACTGAAAGTTTCGTCGCGTTCGGGATTGCACTGGTTCTGTTTTCTCTGGCTTCAAGCCTGTTCTTTACGCCTCTGCCTATATTCTTCGTCAAAGAGTTAGCGTTTCCAACAAGCATGGTCTTCATGGTTTATATGCTGAGCTCGGGCGGGGCGGTCGTGGGCTACTTCCTTGCTGGAAGAAGCGCGTCGTCTCCCGTGGCAAAGGGGTACATGCAGCGGATAGTGCTTCTCCGCAGTGCTCTCATTTTTTCGCTGGTTGTTATCGTCAATTTCGTGTTTTTCACGACTATTTTGGCGTCGGTTATCTTGGTTTTGTTGGGATTCGCCTACGCCTTCTATTACATTTTCACGCTTTCTCTTTCGATGGAGCTGATTCCCGCGGGAAAGTCAGGCTTGTTTGACGGACTTGTGGGTTTAGGCGCGGCTTCTGGCTCTTTTCTCGGTCCATTCCTTGCGGAAACGCTAGGTTTCCTGCCGCAGTTCTTAATAGCAGGCTCTGTTTTCTTCCTCGCGTTTCTGGTGCTTAGAATATTCACTTGAAAAGAGAGAAAAGGGAAGGCTTTACTGCACGTTTATTCGGTATGTACTCTGAATAGGTCGATGTCTTCGCGCATGCTTGGCGTCAGTTCCAAAAAATCTCGTACAGCACGTTCGATGTCTTTTGACTGAGTCACGTATCTTCCGACGACGAGTATGTCTGCGCCTTGTTCCAAGGCTTCCTTGGCTGTTTCTGGAACTATGCCGCCTGCAACGGCGATGAGAAATTTCTTGTCTGGGAAGGCTTGGCGTATCATCTGTATGCGTTCAAGTCCGCATGTTCTTCCGCTTTCCTGGTCTATTCCCCTGTGCAGTATCACGATGTCAGGAAATTCTTTGAGCGATTGCAGTTTTCCAAGAACGTCATCGACGTTTAGCATGTCCACGACAGCGTATATTCCGAGCCGTTTGGCTTCGTGTACGAACGCGTCAAGTGTTTCAGGTGGTGCTAGTCCTGCAGCGACGACTGCGTCTGCCGTGTCTTCGTATGCTATGTCGGCTTCTACCTTTCCGACATCCAGCGTCTTAAGGTCTGCAACCATGAAAGTATCTTTGGCTACCTGTCTCAAATCACTTATTACCCTGGTTCCGTAGCGTTTGATGAGTGGCGTGCCGACTTCGATTATTATTCTGTCGCTTCCTGGTAACTGCTGGATTACTTTCTTAGCGTTCTCAAGTGACGGATTGTCAAGCGAGATTTGCAGGTATGGTGGTCTCCATAAGCGCGGAACCTTGAAGCCCATTATCGGGTGTTTCGCCCTGTCTTTGTCGTAGTTAATTTTGTCGAGTGACGGATACTTCTTCAAAGCCCTCTGCAACGCCAACCTTGTCGCGCCGTAGTTATACTGATATATCCTTCGATAATCGCTTGCCTCCGGGTGAATGAACACACTGCATATGATTACCCAATCATCCACTTTATCAGCTGGAATAATGCCTTCTTCAACAGAATCCGCGATTGCCTTCGCAACCGCAGCCTGTGCAGGTCCAAAGATTTTACCCGTGTCCTCCATGTTTCTTACCGTCACCTTCGGCACCAGCAGCGTATGCGGTTTTGGCGGAAGGTTAGGCCTTATCACCGCTAGCAAAGGCGTGTGTCCGGCTGAAAGATGTGAGAGTCCCGAAGCAAATGCTTCTCCAACCGGCCCGTTTTTATCGCCTAGTAAAAGGTCTATGTGTGCAACTTCGTTTCCTTCTCCGACAAGTGCTTCGCCAATTAGGTACACGTTTTCTGAATCGCCGACGTTTGGGCTTAAGGTTGTCGCCACGCCGTCGGAAATCTGTTTGAAGTCCACATCAAATTCTTTTAGCCATGTGTAAAGTGTGTCTCTGTGTATGTTAAGCGTCTTAGCTGTTCCAGATATTGTCGGTTTTATCGGTCTTATGTGTCGAGAAGCTTTGGCTTCTCTTTCTTTTTTGATGGCTTCTGTCACGATTTTTATCAAGTCTTCTCGTGTTTCAGGTTTTTTTACGTTTGTGTCCGACATTTTTGTCGCCTCTGGCGCTCTCTCTGTACTATCTTGTATATAAAAGTGTCGGATGGTAATGGGTTTTTGGCTGGTGTTTTCGGTAAATTTTGGTGTTTATGTCGGCCCTTTGCATTTATTTTGGCGCGGGCTCATCGGTAACTCTATATATTTTGACTGTATATAGTGGATGCTATCATCTGGCGAATGAGGACTGCTGAATGAGTTGGACTGATTGGGCGTGCTTAGGCGTTGTCGTGGCGGGTATTGTGCTTTTTCTCTACGGCGCTAACTATTACGACGCTGTTGTCGGTTGGTTTGGCGTCTTCCTCTTCATAGGTGGAATTGCTGCTTATATCAGCCTCTACGTTTATAACACGTTAGCTAAGAAACCGCAACCTCAAAACCCGTAGAGCCCGCTGTATTTTTCATGCAGGTATCTAAGGTAAGGTTCAGCATCCAAGTTTTCCCCAGTGATTTTCTTGATGAGGTCTGCGGGGTCGTAGAGGTTGCCGTAGCTGTGCACGTTTTTGATTAGCCATCCGCGCACTACGTTCAGGTTGTCTTGGATGACTTGGTTGTGCCAGTCTGGCAGATCCCTTGTGAGCGCGGCAGTTATTTGTCCACTGTAGATGTTTCCTAAAGTGTACGTTGGGAAGTACCCGTAAAGACCGCTTGGCCAATGTGTGTCCTGCATGACCCCTTCACTGTCGTTTTGGATTTCTACACCTAAATATTCAGCGTACTTCTGGTTCCAGAGTTCGGGCAGTTCGTTGACGCTGGCTTTGCCACTGAAAAGTTCTTTTTCGATTTGGAAACGTATGATTATGTGAAGGTTATAGGTGACTTCGTCGGCTTCTATGCGGATTTTTGAAGGCTTGACATGGTTTATGGCGCGCACGAAACTGTCCAAATGCACGTTGTCAAGAGTGGGGGCAGCGATTTGTTTCAGTTTCGGCAGCCAATTGGTCCAGAATTCTCTTGAGCGACCTATGATGTTTTCGTAGAAGCGTGATTGGGATTCGTGGAATCCCATGGAGCAGTATGTGCCAATGGGCTGGTACTTCCATTGCTGGGGCAAGCACTGTTCATACAACGCATGACCTGTTTCGTGGAGCACCGAAAAAATGGATGACGCGAATTCTTCAGGAGAATAGTGAGTGGTTATTCGCACGTCGTCATAGTAGCCTTCCGTGAAAGGGTGCTCGGTTTCATCGATTCTTCCGCCAGCTTCTCGTGTCGTGGTGTCGTAGCCGAGTGTTTGGCTGAGCGCTTTGGCGATTTTCCACTGTACTTCTATTGGAATTGCGCGCTTGAGGATTTCTGTGTCGGGCTGGTTTGGGCTGGCTTGAATTTTCTCCAATAACCCTTTGAGTCCTTGCTGAAGCGGGTTAAAAATCGCGGCTATGGCTTCGGCTGTCATTTTAGGCTCATAAATGTCTATCAATGCATCATAAGGCGTGCGGGTTTGTTTGACTTTCATGAGAATTTCTGCGGCTTGACGGCTCAAGTCTAGGAGTTTTTCAAGATCTGGCTTGAGCATGGCGAAGCGTTTCGCAGCTTTTGCTTGTTTCCACGCGTTCACGGTTATGGCTTGCTGCTTGGCAGTTTCCGAAACCAATTTCTCTGGCAGCGCAGTCTGCTCCTCATAGTTCTTCTTGATAAGGTGGACGTTGCGCTTCTCCACTTCGCCAAGGCTCTCGTACTGCAAGTCTGCAGTTACGGCTTGCAAGAGGCGTCCTATTTCAGGGTCGGTGCTCATCTTGTGGCTGATGCGGCTTAACAGCGTGAGTTGTTCGCTGCGCAAGCTCACGGCTCGGGGAGGCATCATGGTTTCCATGTCCCAGTGCACAAGCGCCTCAGCAGAATGCAGCAGAATCAGGTCTTTCGCTCTTGCCATAAGCTGCTCATAGAAAGATTGGAGGTTGCTGGTCAATTGCTGTCGCCTTGCTGTGTCAGTGTTATGCCGTGTTATTTTACTGTTTTGCAAGCTTTTCTGTTAAGTGATAAAGAAGTCACAAAATGCACCTTCACCATAAAGGATAGCCGTCAAGGATTTACGCCGTCCCAAACCCAGATTCCCCAATCATCAATAACTTATCATATTATGTAAGTTGCAATTAAAGAAGCTTCGTAAACTTTTTCCTAAATTTATTTGATAAGGCTTAATAGTTTCTTACGCCGACTAGCTTCAACATACGTGAATCAGTCATGGTGGATGTTTGGCTTCCCTACGGCAAAAGCGACGTATGCGCACGCGTCCCAGCCCGAAACCTCCTTGGCTCAATCGAACCAAAAGAAACCCCCGGCGCCCCCGACCCGCGGGCTGAGGTGGAACGTGCGCTGAGTGAGCCCATTGGCACCAAACGCCTAAGCGAAATCGCTCGCGCGGAAAGCAGGGTCGCCATCGTTGTTGATGACATGACGAGGCACACGCCCACATCGCTGATGCTTCCGTCAGTGCTTGCGGAGCTGAACGCGGCTGGCGTGCGGGACGAGAACGTCACCGTAATCTTCGGCTGCGGTACCCATCGCACCGTCAAACCAGAAGAAGCCATACATATCCTTGGCGAAGAAATGCTTAAGCGCGTCAAAACAGTCAGCCATGACTGCAAGGCGCAGGATTTAGTGTACGTGGGTACGACGAAGACGCATGGCAACAAAGTGCTTTTGAACCGTGCTTTCGCGGAGGCAGACGTGAAAGTGCTCTTGGGCGATGTGGGCTTCCACTACTACGCGGGCTACGGCGGCGGACGCAAAAGCGTTATGCCCGCCATTTCATGCGAAGAAACCATAAAACACAACCACGCCATGCTCCTCAACCCCAACGCACGCACAGGCGTCTTGGAAGGAAACCCCGTACACCAGGACATGACTGAAGCTGCCAGGTTGGCTAAGGTGGACTTCATCATGAACGTCGTTGCCAACGGCAAGGGAGAAATAGTCAAAGCCTTCGCAGGCGACCTTGAACAAGCATTCCTCGAAGCGGTCAAGCTTGTGGACGACATGTACCGTGTGACCGTGGACCGCAGAGCAGACATCGTCATCGTCAGTCCAGGCGGCTACCCCGCGGACCTGAACCTTTACCAGGCTTATAAGGCATTGGACAACGCGCTTGAGGTAGTGAAGCGCAATGGCGTCATAATCCTCGTCGCCGAATGCCCCGAAGGGCATGGAAACCAAGTGTTCTACGACTGGATGGCGCGGCTCGGCGACCTGAAGGCGGTTGAACGTGAAATCAAACGCAACTTCGCCTTGGGTGGGCACAAAGCCTACTACCTGCTTAAGGCGTTGCAGAACCACCAGATTATCCTAGTTTCATCACTGCCAGACTACTACGCCGCTAACATCTTTAAGCTGAAGACGGCGCGGGCGGTCAACGACGCACTTAACGAAGCGTTCAAGCTCGCTGGTTCGCAAGCGAGAGTTTGGACGATGCCCAAAGGGAACTTCACTTTACCGAAGGTTCAGGCAGCGGAATAAGCGGGCTTCAGGGATGGCTACGTGAAGAGGCAGTCTGTATTGTGGTGACTGAAACGTAAACTTTAAGTTTGATATAGAAATCTGGTTATGGAAGGCGAAAAGATGCAACAAACCTTTAAGTTGCGCAAGTTCACGCCAGACGACCTGCAGAGTGTAATGCAAATCAACCGCGTATGCCTTCCAGAGAACTACACGGACTACTTCTTTATCGACCTGCACCAGCGGTTCCCCGAAACCTTCATAGTGGCGGAGGAAAACGGAAAAATCGTCGGCTACATCATGTGCCGCATCGAAGTCGGCTTAAACAACTTCGGCTTCAGCGGCTTGATAAGAAAAGGACACGTGGTCTCCATCGCCATCATGCCGCAGGCAAGGCGCAAAGGCATAGCCACCGCACTCCTGAACCAAGCGATGGACGGCATGCGCTACTACAAAGCGAAACAATGCTACCTGGAGGTTCGGGTGACGAACGTGGCGGGCGTTCAGCTCTACAAGAAACTGGGCTTTGAAGTGAGCCGAACGATTAACGGGTACTACTCGGACGGCGAAGACGCCTACATGATGACCAAAAAACTATAGGCTTGTAGTTTCGTTTTTTCCAGTGGTTTGCAGAAAACAAATTGATAACTTTTAGTAACTTCTCGTTCGAAAAATTTCATGGAAAGAGAAATATAGTTTAAGGTTGTCCTTAAGCGTATGTCAGCCGACCCCGCAATCTCTGTAATTTTTCAGGTTGGGTTGTTAATTGTTGTTTCCTCGCTTGGTTCCGAGTTGTTTAAGAAGCTCAAGCTTCCTGGCGTAATCGGCGCTATTTTAGTCGGTCTTTTTATAGGAGGTCCTGGTGGACTGGGGCTTGTCACTGATTTAACTGTTATTAATTTGCTTGCAGTTTTGGGCTCGATTTTGATTCTGTTTACAACAGGGTTGGAGTTTGATGCTTCTGCTTTTTGGAAAGTGGGTAAAACAGCCTTTCTCCTTACCACAGTCGGCGTTATTCTTTCGGTATTGCTCGGCTACGGAATTGGGCTTGTATTAGGTTTCTCGTGGCAAGCGGCTTTTCTTTTAG
The DNA here is from genome assembly GCA_018475625.1 of Candidatus Bathyarchaeota archaeon A05DMB-2. Classification (GTDB taxonomy): domain Archaea; phylum Thermoproteota; class Bathyarchaeia; order Bathyarchaeales; family Bathycorpusculaceae; genus A05DMB-2. The sequence continues at coordinate 287,656 of JAAKEZ010000002.1, read as the reverse complement.
GTGCGGTTTTGGCGCCCAGCGGAACAAGTGTGATAGCGGCAATGCTTAGTTATGAAGGCGCAGTTGAATCAAAACTTGGTTCTACTCTACTTACCGCAGTTGTGCTGGATGATATTGAAGGTATTCTGATACTAACAATAGCGTTAGGTGTATTCAGGGAAGGCGTATTTTCAGCAACAAGCTTAATCAGTATTGGTCTTATCGCAACTCTGTTTATTCTTGCATCAATCTATATAGGCAGCAAAATCTTGCCTGTAGTGATCAAAAAGTTTGAATGGGTCATCTCTGACGAGGTTCTTTTTATTATCCTTCTCGGCTTAGGCTTAATGTTAGCTTTTGCTTCAACTCAGGTTGGATTAGCAGCTGTAACAGGAGCCTTCATAATGGGCGCAATCATTCCTTATCAGAAGGTAGGTAAAAAACTCGCAGAAAAAATCTCCATGATGAAAGAAATTTTCGCCGCCGTCTTCTTCACAAGCATCGGCTTAGTGATTAGTCCAATGGGTATGCTTGCTTTTCTCCCAGTCGGCTCGATTATTCTTGGTGTGGCTCTTTTGGCAAGATTCGCAGGAGGCTTATTAGGCGGACGTTTAACTGGTTTAAAGGGCAAGACGTTATGGGCGGTAACAATTGGGCTTGCTGTAAGGGCAGAGATGTCTTTTATAATTGCTTACGAAGGGGTAGCTATGGGGATTGTAGGCACAGATTTCTTAACTTTAACGGCAATCGCGGTCATTGGCTCAATGATAGTTGTTCTTCCGCTTTTTTCAAAACTTGTTAAAGGTAATTTAGATCTAACAACATAAAGCACATACAAGACGGCGAACAAACCCGGCTAACCTTAAAATGTGATGACGAAAAACTTAAAATTCCACGTTTTTAGTGTTGTTTTGTTGTGCTGTTCTGCTGTTGTTTTGTTTTACCTGATGTTTAGACTTTTGTTTCAACGGTAGATTCAAATATCAAGTTACATTTCGTAAGACTTTATTAAGCCATGCAACGTGCGGTGAGAAAGGGATGCATATAGGTAGCCACGAAATAGAACCTGAAGCAATAGACACAAGCAAGAACCAAATCTACTGCTTTAGGATACTTCGATGGATGAAGAAGACACGCCCATTTACAAAATAGACCCCTTCACAGAAGAGCCCGAAAGGTTACATCTTTGAATACGAAAAACCCTAGAGCAAAAACTCATTGAAGCCATAAAACAATCAGAAATCCTCAGCGTAATAATCGAAGACAGAAAAATCATACAGGTAAAATGAAGAAATCAAACTTGAGAGTCAAAAAAACCAAAAAATCACTCACAGTTGATAAAACACCTACCCCCCGTTTTTCAGTTTATCTTCCAACTCTTTTATTCGCTTCTTCAGAGCTTCATTCTCCTGTTCCAAAGCCTTAATCCTCGCCGCGTTCTCTGCCGCTTTCCGTCGCATCTTCTCTTCGTCGATATTTTCTTCATCAACCCACGGCGGCGTGCCAGAACTGCCCCAACTCATAACTTGCTTTCACCTCAAACACTACTTTGCAACATACAATTTAAACGTCCTGTCACTATGCAGCAAAGACGCACAGGGCAAGATTGACCAAGCAAGCAAGATGTACCCTACTTTATAGGCTACAAAAAAGAAGAGAAGGAAAAACTTGCTTTTATTTGCCCATGACTTTCTTGGCGGCTATCTCTATGTCTTCAGCTTTGATGGTTTTCCTGCCCGCGTGCATGGCGAAATCTAAAGCTTCTTTCGCGATTTTAACTCCGATTTCCTCTAGCGCCTTAGCCAACTCTTTAGCTGCGGCTTCACTCACTCTGTCGGCTCCCGCCTTCTTGCATAACCTGTGCATGGGAGCTACGGCTAATTCTAAATCAGTCATAAAGACTTCTCCGTAGCTTCTTTTTCTTTTTAAAGCTGTATTTAGCCTTTTCGGTTAACAGCATCAGCTAAAATCGTTTAAACATGAGAAAAAGCCATGCTCCACGTTTAAAGAGTGAAAAACCTTAAGAAAATAAGCCGACTGAAAAACCGAGGAAGAGCTGAACCAAGGCACAGCGGAAAATCATCCGAATAAATAAACAAACTATAAAAGCCATGCTAGATATTAGGCGGCTTAGGTGCACAAATGAAGCTAATCGATGCGCACATCCACCTTTCAGACCCAGAATACGCAGAACATGTGGACCAGCTTGTGAAGGAAGCCAGAGACGCCAGCGTGGCGGCGTTGGTTTCAAACTCGATGGACCTTGAAACAAGCAAGGGCAGCCTCAGACTTGCGGAAAAACACCCTAACCTAGTTTTTCCAGCGTTGGGGATTCACCCGTGGAACGTGAACGTGCTGAAAGAAAGCGAGCTTGAAGAAACCGTTAAGCTAATCACAGAGCAGAGCCGGAAAAAAGTGGTTACTGCCATCGGCGAAATCGGATTAGACTACAAATACGAGGCAATATGGGCGAAGCAGCTCATGGTCTTTGAAAAAATGCTGCGCTTGGCTGAAGAGTTGGAGCTTCCGGTCATAATTCACTCGCGAGGCACCACCCAGAAAATCGTGGACATGCTTCCTTCGTACCGCCTCAACCGGGTTCTGCTGCACTGGTTCAGCCATCCCATAAATGCGCTGTATAAGGCGGTAGACCACGGATACTTGATTACTGAAGGTCCGCCTGTGGCTTACTCAAACGGCATACGTGAAGTCGTGAAAAAAGTGCCACTAACAAACCTGTTAACCGAGACGGATGGACCGGTGACTTACAGAAAAGCGCCTTACGGCGGCAGGATGACGAGCCCCTCGTTCATCCCTACAGTTGTCGAGTCGATAGCAGAAGTGAAAGGTATGGCTGTGGTTGATGTGGCGGATCAGATAGCCAGGAATTTTGAAGGATTTTTCAACATAAAACTGCGTTAGCGCATCGTCAAGTGAAGGGGTTAAACCATCCGAACAGTTCGGGGGAGCAAGAAGTACAAAATCACTATCACCAGCACTATTACAGCTACTGCGGCTAAGGCGTATATTAGACGTGAGCGCTTCTTTTCTCTGGGTTTATCTGCGTCGGAACGTTTTTTCCGCCATCGGCCTGATTTTGTCCGCTCCCTCTCTTTCCACCATTTGCCTTTTTTAACTGTTGGAACTGGCAAGGGTTTACCTTCCGTTTTGTTATTGCTTTTTTCTGTTTCCTTCCTTATATATTTAATAGTGTGCCCTCGTCGTTCGAGAGTGCAGGTTCAGATGGATAAGGCGTAAGCTTAAATTGAGCCTCTTATCCTTCTATTGAAACTGATTTTAGGTCTATACGAGTGGAGGACAAAGCTGGGCAATAAGCGGAGGAAATCAGACACTTGGGAAAAGTCAAGACTGAGCAGATTAAACGAATAGGAAAAGAACTCATTAAACTTTATCCAACTAAATTCTCCAGCAACTTCGAAGACAACAAACGCATGGTTACTTTGCTCGCTCGAGGCGTGACGAAGCGGGTGCGGAATCAGATTGCAGGATACATCACGCAAGCGTTGGCGTCGGCTGGAGCTAATCCTTCAAGCGAGAGTGAGGAAGAGACATAATTTAAAAGTCGCAAGATGGGGAAAGAACTCTATGATGGACCAGTACCGAAAGGGATGGGCGCTCAGGTACCTGCGCGAGGCGAAGGCGGAGTTGGAAGCCGCGCGGAAGATGCCGTACATGGCTCCTAGCCTCGTGGTGGAGGCAATCAGGAAAGCTAGAAGTGCCATCTACTACAGTTTAGGCGAGCCAGCGTTCATAGAGATTCTACTGCGTGAGGAAAGTATGAAACCCCAGCAAACAAATGATTCAGTTCTGCGTTTTCTCATGGAGATTGAAGGAATAGTGCAGCAGCTCGCGCAGCTGGAGGAAGTTAACGAGGAAGCGATGATGCATCAGGCTGACACGCTTGTTCAGATAGCTACGGACATCGTAGAGACCTTCACCGAGGAGAAAACCGAGAATTAGAAACAGCTCTCGAGCCTTTACTGGTGATTTTTAGTGGCGATAACCGTAAAGTTTGTCGGTGCTCTCCGTCATGCTGCGGGCGCAGAAAAACTTAGCTTAGACATTGCAGAAGGCTTTTCCATGCGGAAGTTGCTGGGTGAGCTTACGCGGCGAGCGCCTGAGCTTAAGCGAAGCTTATTCAATCAGCGGGTTGGCAATGCTGAGCTGAACGCGTTGGTGCTTGTGAACGGCAGGGAAATCAGCGTTCTAGGCGGCTTGGACGCGGCGGTGAAGGACGGGGATGAAGTGGTATTTGTGCCCGTCGTTCATGGCGGCTAAAGAAACTGGGCTTCGCGGTGGCGACAAGGCATAAATGTCAAGAAGCACAATAAACATATAATAAGCTATGTCCAACAAAATAATAACCTTGACCACAGATTTTGGGTTGAAAGATCCTTATGCCGCAGAGATGAAAGCCGCAATTCTATCCATATGCCCGAGCGCCATGATAATTGACGTGACACATGAGATAGAGAAGTTCAACATTCGCATGGGCGCCTATGTGCTGGCATCTGCCGCGCTGTACTTTCCCAAAGGCACCATTCACGTGGCGGTGGTTGACCCTGGCGTTGGCACGCGAAGACGCTCCATACTGATAAAAACGAGGCATGGTTTCTTTGTGGGACCAGACAACGGTTTGTTAATTTTAGCGGCTGAGAAGACAGGTGTGGATGGTGTTTACGAGTTAACGAACCCGCGTTTCATGTTGCCGAAGGTTTCCAGCACCTTCCATGGGAGAGACGTGTTTGCCCCTGCCGCAGCGCATCTGGCGAACGGAGCCAAACCAGAAGCGTTCGGACCTGAAATCCGTGACATTGAGAAGCCATCGTTCGCCAAGGTTATCGAAAGAAAAGGCTCCTTTACTGGCGAGGTTCTACATGTGGATGGTTTCGGGAACGTAATTACGAACATATCCGCGGAAGTGCTGGCGCGTATGGGCGTTCGTGATTGGCTCAGGGTTGAATTGGCCAGTGGCAGGTTGAGGTTGCGGTTCTGCAAGGCGTATGGAGAAGCCAAACCTCAGGAACCGTTGGCTTTGATAGGCAGCCACGGCTACTTGGAGTTATCGGTGAATCAGGGCAGCGCTTCTGAAAGGTTCGGATTAAAATCCGGAGATAAAGTCGCCGTTGGAGTTACAGAAAAGTAGCGCACAAAATAGGCTAAATAAAAAGGGTAGCGTGGAGGTTTGTTCCACCCACTCTCGCCTGTAGTTAAGGTTTTGTCTTTGAAAGGCTTACTCTACGACTTTTTCCCAGCTTTGGAAGAAGTCCAAGACTTCTTGGCATCCGTATGTCTTCAGTCTCTGCCTCAGTTCGACTCTATCTACCACTGCTTTCTGGAAATCCCAGATTTGGCTGGCTTTGTCCGCAAGATACAAAATGCCGTCAGCACCTGCTCTTCCGCATCGAACTGAAACTGTCACAAGCTCGCTCGGTGAAGGCACTTCTGTGGGGTTGTCGCCTGGACCAAAAACGTACAGTGCTATGTTGAGCGGTACGTCTTTGAAGAGTTTCTTGAATCCGCGGGTAAGCATTTCCCAGTACCATGGGGTGGCATAGTTCTTGCTGAACATCACGACAAGGAATTCATCGGTTAGCGGGGCTAGGTCATCGAAGACAATGCCGAAGCGCTCGTAGCTGCTGACTGGGTCTGGGAGGACGCCGATGACGAATTTTTTCTTTGCACGGTCGCGTACTCGTTCGCTTACTTGTGCCATGTAGTCTGTGACTTCTTTTCTGCGCCATTCAAGCCAGCTTAAGCCACTTTTCTTCCAGAGTTCGTTGCAGCGTGGGCATGTGCAGTGTCCGTGGTCGGCGAAGTGTATGCTGTTAAGCCAGACTCCTTGACTATGCCTTGCAACGTCTTCTATGTAGTCAAGTTGCTCTGCTCTGTGTTCGGGTTGTGTGTGGCAGAGGACGTCCCATCGCAAGTTAAAGTTGTCATTCGTTCTCCACGCTGGACCCAGAGGTGATTGTGAAATCCAGTCAGGATGATTGCGAGCGGTAACGTTGTCTCCGAAAATTGCGACGTTGCTGTACATGTCCGAAACTGGCGGTAATCGTCTGCCTACCTCGGGTTTCACACGAAACAGATGAAAGTCAAAGCCTTCAGCCTTTTTTGGTTCAAACACGTATGTGCCGAATTTCATGTTGTTCAACCTTTTACCATGCAAAACGCTGGGCGATGTAATAAAGTTTTGCGTAATTAGCACCTGATTTGTAGCAAAAATCAATTTTTCTGATTACGTTCATATCCCAACATCCGCGGGCATGTCCGCATTAAAAAACCGACAAGGGTTCACCTAACTCAAGTTTTCTTCTGCATAACCTTTTTAGGCAAAATCAAAACTCATAGAAACACTCCGCTTCGCTGAAAGGGTTTTGGGTGTCAGTAATGGGTCAGTTGCATTCCCGAGAAATGCAGGAAGTTATCCAGTCTTTAGGTGTCAACCCAGCCACTGGTTTAACGGATAATGAAGCAGCGAAACGGCTAAAGAAATATGGTGCTAACAGGCTTGTTGTGGAGCCGGAAATCCGATTCTTAGACATACTCCGAGAAGAAATCACCGAGCCAATGATTATTTTGCTGCTTGCTGTGGGAGTGCTTTACAGTGTTTTAGGCACTTTAACCGACGCCTTAACCATCGTAGTCATAATTGTCATTTTGGTTCTCGTGGAAGTTTGGAACGAGTACCGCGCCAAACGCTCCATAGCCTCGTTGAGGAAGCTGGCGCCGCCGACCACGTTCGTGCTTAGAAACGGCAAGGTGCAGGAGGTGCAGACTACCTTGCTTGTTCCAGGCGACGTCATACTGCTGAAGACGGAGCAGCGGGTTCCCGCAGATGCAAGACTGCTTGAAGCCTTCGGACTTGAAGTTGATGAGGCGTCGCTAACTGGTGAATCACTTCCCGTCGCCAAAGACGCCGCCGTAGTCCTGCCCAGCGAAACCAGAATCCCCGAGCAGAGGAACATGCTCTTCGCTGGAACAATCGTAACTAGAGGACAAGCGAAAGCTCTAATAACAGCAACCGGCGCAGGCACCGAGTTGGGCAGGGTTACGGGCATAGCTAAGGCTGCGAGAGAACCAAGGACTCCGCTTCAGCTTTACATGAAGCAGCTTTCAAAAAGTCTGGTTTGGATTGCGTTTTTCTTTAGCGTGCTCGTTCCGGTCTTGGGTTTCGTGCGCGGCTTGGCCGTGGAGCAGATGGTTCTAACTGGTCTGGCGTTGGCTTTCGCCGTCATTCCTGAAGAGTTGCCAATTATAATCACTATGGTCCTAGGCGTCGGAGCATATGCCCTTTCCAAAAAGGGTGCGTTGGTGAAGCGTTTGCGTGGGGCAGAGACTCTTGGAAGCGTCACCGTCATAGCCACCGACAAAACCGGAACCATAACAGAGGGCAAGATGAAAGTGGAGCACCTCTACTTTGACGGCAGAACCCTTCCAACCCAAGAGTTCAAGGAAAACGAGAAAGAAGCTTTGAAGACTGCCTTGCTGGCAAGTGAAGCGCTGAAAGATGCGACGAGCAATCAAGTGTTAGGCAACCCGATGGCACAGGCGCTTCTGGAACAACTTGAACAAGACGCGGTTAACGTTCAGCAACTTACGGAAAGCTGGGTGCTTAAAGACGAGTTAAGCTTCGACAACAAGAGAAAACTCGCCTCCTACGTGTATAAATACCGCAACTTCAAGGTGGTTTTATCCAGTGGCGCCCCAGAAAACGTGCTAGCCAACTCGACAAGCATACTCTTGAAAGGCGAAGAAGTGAAACTCGCCGACGCGAATAGGATGGAAGTGGCAAAAGCCATGGTTGAAATGGCTCAGTCAGGTGAACGCCTCTTAGCTTTCGCTTATCGACGGCTGCCACACGGATCAGCGCTGAAGCGCGAAACCATTGAGCGTGAACTCGTTTTCGTGGGTATAGTAGGCTTCATAGATCCGCCGAGAAAAGAAGTTAAAGGAGCCATCCGCACCTGCCAAGAAGCCGGAATAAAAGTTATAATGGTCACGGGTGACCACCCGGAAACTGCCAGAACTATAGCCACACAAGTAGGCATCGACAGCAGACGCGTACTTACCGGAAACGAAATCGCCCGCATGAGCGACGGAGAGGTGAAAAAGGCGCTGAAAGAGACCGCTGTCTTTGCCAGAGTCACGCCCGAAGACAAACTGCGTCTAGTGAGGCTCATTCGAGAAAACGGTGAAGTCGTCGCGGTCACAGGCGACGGCATAAACGATGCGCCCGCGATTAAAGAGGCGCACATAGGTGTCGCCATGGGATTACGCGGAACCGACGTTGCCAAAGAAACCGCGGACATGGTGCTCACCGACGACAACTTCGCCACCATCGAAACCGCAGTCAGGGAGGGGCGAAAACTCTACAGCAACCTGCGAAAGGGCGTTCGCTACTACCTCGCGTGCAAGATCGCCCTCGTAGCCAGTTTTCTCCTCCCAATCGCCCTCGGTGTCCCGCTACCGTTCGCGCCCATCCAAATAATAATGCTAGAACTATTCATGGACCTCGCAGCCTCCGCCACCTTCGTAGCGGAACCCGAGGAAAGCGGCACCATGACAAAGCCGCCCATTAATCCAAAGGAGCGGTTCATGAACCGAAGCATGCTCCAAACAATGTCTCTGGGCGCCTTGAGCCTATTCACCGCGGTCAGCTTTAACTTCCTATCCACATGGTTCCTAACTCAGAACCTCACGCTGGCGCAGACCATGGCCTTCGCCACCTGGATGCTTGGGCACGTCTTCTTGGCATTAAACTTCAGGTCTGAGAAAGAACCTCTTGCAAAGCGGGGTTTCTTCTCGAACAAGGTCATGGTCCTCTGGGCAATCCTCGTCATAGCCACCTTGCTTGTGGGAACAAACCTGTCGTTCATCCATGACAGCTTGCGAATCACCTATCTCAGCCTCCAAGACTGGGCACTCGTCATCATCGTTTCCTTCGTTGCAACCTTCTGGATGGAGCTGAAAAAGACTTTACGATTCTGAATCACAACAAACATCGTCTTGTGATGATTGCCCCTTTAAATAAGGGAAGGGGTGGTCGCTTCAGAGTAACTAGTTCTAAACGCAGTTAACAGCCAATTGAAGCTATAAATAGAGGCGCATACGTCAAAAATCGCAACAGAGCACACCAGCCAACCCATGCAATATTCTTTTAAACCGCCAATCCTTTAGGCTGTCTATGCATGAATGGACTTTAGCCGAAGCAGTAATAGCCACTGCACAGCAAATCGCCGAAAAAGAAAAACTGAGAGAAGTAAAAGAAGTCACCATAAAAGTCGGCGAACTCCAACAAGTCGAAAAAGGCATCCTTCAATTCGCGCTGTCACAGCTTAAACCAACCAACTTCAAAAACGCCAAATTCCACATAACCCGCGCAAAAACAACCCTGAAATGCCGAGTCTGTGGAAACACCTGGCTCTTCAAAAAACAGAAACTGGATAAAGACACAGCCGAAGCCATCCACTTCATCCCAGAAGTCGCACACACCTACATAAAATGCCCGAAATGCGGCAGCCCCGACTTTGAAATCACAGAAGGACGAGGAATATGGCTTGAAAGCATAAAAGGAGCACGCTGACAATGGTTGACCCACGAACAACCATAATAAACGAGCGACTAAAGAGAATAAGCCGAATCATAGCCGTTTCAAGCGGCAAAGGCGGAGTAGGCAAAAGCATCGTAGCCACCACACTCGCATTAACGCTCTCGCGAAGCGGCTATAAAGTAGGACTCTTCGACCTTGACTTCACCAGCCCCTCAACTCACCTCATCTTAGGCGCAAAAGACACACAGCCCAAAGAGGACAAGGGCATCATACCACCCGTGGTACACGGCTTAGCGTACATGTCGCTCATCTACTACTCCCATGACCAAGCTGCTCCGCTAAGAGGAATAGATACCTCAAACGCCCTAATTGAGCTGTTAGCGGTCACCCAATGGGGCGAACTTGACTTTCTCATCATCGACATGCCACCCGGCATCGGCGACGCAGTGCTTGACCTAATCAGGCTGGTGAAGCGCATAGACTTCTTGATAGTCACCACGCCGTCGCTGCTGGCGTTTGAAACCGTTAGAAAACAGGTTGCTCTGCTCCAGAGTGTGAAGGTTCCCATTATTGGCATCGTGGAAAACATGAAAATGACCAACGCTGCAAACGTGCGAGCCGAAACCGGGAAGCTTGGCTTGAAATTCCTAGCAGAAATCCCATACGACGCCAAAATTGAAGAAGCTATCGGAGACGAAACGAAACTCTTAGGCACCGTGCTCGCCAAGAAAATCAGGCAGCTAATCGCCTCAAACGCACTATAGCTGAATGGGGCATGTCGCCGATGAAACTTGCTGAAAACCTGTTTAATTATTCCTTCTTTTTCAGCGATGACGTCTTCCGTTTCGGCGCAAATCTGGATTCCTGCACCGTAAATGCACTTTGATACTGTTGATGCTGCATCCTCATAAGGTTCTCTGGGTTGTTAGCCTTACCAAGCTCACGCATGTACCAGCTCCGACCGCGATAGTAATACAAGCCAACGCCTATCCCAGTTATGATAAGGAAAAAGCCAACCAATAGAAACGCGAGTTCCAAAAACATCGCTTCCGTAAAGTTCGCAAGGTAAGGAATAAACAGGAACCAACTGAGTCCAGTGCCAAAACTGAGCGATGACAGTATGCCGCCCACGAAGAAAACCGAGCCCGCAATGAACATCATGAAGGCGATTACTTCGTTATGACGTGACTCCTCGGCTTTTTCATGTAGATAATCTTGAATCGACATCTGGCTTCGACATATGGAGATATTTGAACCTATAAGTAAGTCTTATTATGCTGGAATAAAAATTGCAAAAAAATATTATAAATAACCAAAAGAAAAACCGAAAATTACCTCCGAGTCAAATCAGCAACCTCGAACCAGCCGCGATCGCACATGAGCTTGATGTATGTTTATTGTAGATTCATAAATGCCTTAAATACGAAAAGGCAACCTTTACTCGGAGAATAACTAATTGCGCAGCCGCAACCGCATCATAACAATTCTACTTCTCCCCATCATAGTTTTCGTCTTCATCATCGGCTGGGCACTGTACTGGGTCGGAAAACAGCAAGACAGCAACCGCGAACCCCCAAGAGCGAACACCGCCAAAGATGCGGGCACAGGCGAGCAAGCGCCTGTTGAGATAGGGGTAATCGAAGAACTGATGGAAAAACAGTTGACAGCAGAACAGTAGACTATTTGAAAACCATTTCTTGGGGTCAGCAGTTTGTATAGGGGTTAAGCCTCATTAGAGTGCGCTTGCTGTCACGAAAACTCTTAAATGAGACCAAGAAATACTGAATCACCAATCAAGCACGCGACCACCGAGATGAAGTTAATGGCTACCTCAACCGAGAACAAACTTGAAATTCTAAGATACGACGATAAAGAACAAGTTTTCGCAGTCAAATCTCCGGCGGGAAACACGGTCAAAATCCAAGACACCTTCGCCGAGATGTTTCCTCTCTGGGCTGGAAGAATCTTAATCACCGCGGAAAATGAGAAATGGGCACACATCGCCGCAAGTGTAACCACAGGCTTCGCCACCAGCGTCATCATGGCACCTGCAGAAGCCGCCATCGAGCGCCCTGTGCCCGCAAGTGAAACACCAGACAACCGACCAGGAGTGCTGGTGCAGATTTACAACCGTGACCGTTTCGAGCTTAAGCATCAGCTCATGGAACGCATCGGGCAGTGCATCATGACTTGCCCCACAACCGCCGCGTTCAACGGCTTAACCACGAGCAAGCGAGTGCTAAAAGTTGGCAGTAGCCTGCGCTACTTCGGTGATGGCTTCCAAAAGAAAACCATGATTGGCGGCAGAAAATGCTGGAAGATTCCAGTTATGGAAGGCAACTTCATAGTTGAAGACGGATTCGGCGCGCAGGAAGCAGTAGCAGGAGGCAACTTCATGATATTCGCCGAGAACCAACCAGTCGGGTTAAAAGCCGCTGAAGCCGCAGCAGATGCTATACGTGCAAACGCGCCAGATGTTATCATGCCGTTTCCAGGTGGGGTGTGTCGAGCAGGCAGCAAAGCCGGTTCGCTGAAGTACAAGATGAAAGCGTCAACGAACCATCCTTACTGCCCAACGCTGAGAACGCTCGTGCCAGATTCCGTGGTTCCAGAAAACGTGCAATGCGTTTATGAAATCGTCATGAACGGCTTAACCTTGGACGCTGTGAAGAACGCCATGAAACAGGGCGTAATCGCAGCTGCAAGCACGCCGGGCGTGGTAAAAATCAGCTCGGGCAACTACGGCGGAAAGCTTGGTCCCTTCAAGGCTTTCTTGAAGGAAGTCATCAAAGCGCCATAACCGCTGTAGCCGCTGTTAAACGCCTTTTTCACGTAGCAACTTTTATCTAAACCGCCACAACGTAACTTAGCTAAAACAAATCGTAGTGAAAACCGTTGAGCACCGCGAAAAAATCGTCCCTTGAACTCTTCAGGCTTCGGAAGACTTTGCAAGCGTTAGCCAGCAAAGAGGGACGCGCAACCGAGCTTATCAGCTTGTACGTTCCGCCGGGAAAGCAGATAAGTGACGCTATAAACATGCTCCGCGACGAGTACGGCACCGCAAGCAACATCAAGTCAACAACCACCCGTAAGAATGTACAGGAAGCAATCGTCAAGGTTCAGCAGCGCCTCAAACTTTTCAAGGACTCTGGAGAAAACGGCATAGTGATTTTCTGCGGTGCTATTCCGCAAGAAGGCGGTGGACCAGGCAGCGAAAGGATTGAGACTTACGTTATTGTGCCGCCTGAACCCATCAGGATTTACTTGTACCGCTGTGATTCGCGTTTTCACACCGAGCATCTGCAGGAGATGCTTAGAGAAAAGGAAACGTACGGCATACTCCTCATCGATGCGTCTGGCGCTACGATTGCCACACTTCAGGGCAAGAAACTTGACATCGTCAGGCAGATGGCTTCTGGCGTGGCTGGGAAAACTCGTGCTGGCGGACAGTCAGCCAGAAGGTACGAGCGTCTAAGGGACATGCAGCTTAACGAGTACTTCACGAGGGTGGGGCAGCACGCCAATGATGTTTTTCTGCAGATTGAGACGTTGAAGGGAATTATCCTCGCGGGTCCTGGACCCACAAAGTACGATTTTGAGAAGGGTGACTATCTGAATTACCAGTTGAAGAACAAGATTATCGACACTATTGACACGGCTTATGTGGAAGAGCAAGGCGTGAAGGAAGTGGTGGAAAAAGCGCCTGAAATAATGCGCAAAGTCAGGTACATCGAGGAGAAGCAGATTATGCAGCAGTTCCTTTACGAAGTTGGTCATGACACTGGGATGATTACTTATGGCGAGGCTGAGGTGCGGAGAGTGCTGGAAGCCGGTGCGGTTCGGACACTTTTGATTTCGGAAAAAGTTGACCTTTTGCGTGTTACGGTTAAGTGTAGCGCTTGCGGCTACGAGGAAAAGCACACGATAAAAAGTCAGATGCTGACGGAGTTTGAGCAGAGCTTATCAGGGAAACCTTGTCCAAAGTGTCAAGCGCCATCCTTAGCCATAGCAGATAAGCAAGACATAATTGACGACTTGGCGCAACTGGCGGAGCAGGCGAACACGGATGTGGAGATTATTTCTGCTGAGACTGAAGAAGGGCAGATGCTGAAAAACGCATTTGGTGGAATTGCTGCGATTTTGCGGTTTAAAATGCAGGGATAAGCTGAAAACTTGAAAACAAATTGATAACTTTTAGTGACTGCTGGTTACCAAGTGTTATCACGGGTTACGGACTATGCTCTTGTAGGGGCTGAACTGATGTGCGCTTTTTGTCTACACCCCCACTTATAAAGACTTGACAGAACTAAACTGTGAATAGGTTCAATCATCCAGAACTCTATTCTAAGGCGACCTACCCCTAATTTCCTATTTTTTAAAATGGTCCGAAAAATTGTGTGAGCTCTCAGCGCGGAAAAGGACTAAATGGCTAGAAGAGACGCAGATTGGGGAGCAACCTTTTTAGAAAGAAGAAAGAGTAATACGAGCGACTCCACCGCTGAAACGTTGCGGTCAAAGCGGCAATTCATGGGGCCGTCGTCTAGCATGGATTAGGATACATGCCTGGGGCGCATGCGATCCTGGGTTCAAATCCCAGCGGCCCCACCACGATAATACAGGCCCCTATGCTGATGTTGCGCATTATTTTCGTCTCCTAAAGATTTTGACGTCGCTAAACTCGCAGACGTATTCGAATCCTGCTTCAATTAGTTTTTGGGCGTCTTGAACGGTTGAGGCTGTGGCTGAGTGGAATTCGTCGTTCTCGAAGCTTATCAGTTGAGTGTAGAGTAGCGTGTTTTGGATATTTTTGTGCCCGAGCATTTTCATGACGTGGAGGATGTCTTTTGTTTTGGCGTATTCCATGGTTGCTTTCCAGTGGCGTAGCGTGTGGAAGTGGATTTTGTGTATGCGGTCATTCTTGAGTTTGATAGCTATTTTGGCTCTTTGGATTCTGAAGGTTCGGGTAAAGTGTCTGTGGGAGCAGTCGAAGGGTTTGGGTTTTTCTTTTGGTAGGCTGTTTAGCATGGCGATTAGTTGCGTGGATATTCTGAGTTGACGTGGTTCGCTTCCTTTTTCTGGAGTTATGTTGACGGTTTTGTTTTCAAGGTCGAAGTCGGTCCATTCGAGCATGAAGGCTTCTCCGCATCGCATACCTGTTTCCTTGAGCAGCTGAAGGAAGGTTGCGGTTTTTTTGTTGCATCCTGCAATTAAGCTGTTTATCTCGTCTTCGGTTGGTATGAAGGGTAGTTTTCTGACTGCTTTGTATTTTGGTGGGCTCCAGGCTTTTCCTTGCATTTTGAGGAAGCAGGAGTAGGTTTCGATGGCGATTTCTTTGGTTTTTACTGACCATTTTTGTTGTTTGGCGATGGTTTCTTTGATTGATTCTGGGTCTTGTAGGTTAGCACCTTTGTTGACCATTGTTCTTAGGAGTCGTATTCTGCGCGTGATGGTTGCTTCGGCGTAGCCTTCTTTCTGCATCCAGAAGGCGTGTTCGATGATTTTGCCTTTGCATTCTTCTTCGTTTCTTCGCGGAACCTGAGTTGTTTGTTGTTCCGCTGCCAAGTTTTTCGTCTCCGTGACGCATATTTGGCGAGAAGTATCTTTGTCATCCCAGCTTTTTAATGACTTCGTATCAATCATTTCAATGCGTTCTAACGTGCTCCAAGCCTTCAGAACATCCTCAAAGTCAGAAAAACGGTGTTTGCAGTCGCGGCAGAGCCACCGTTGAATCTTGTCTCCAAAGATGGAGTATCGGTTGCCGTCGCGCCAGAGTTTTTTGCCGCCGCATTTGGGGCATGATGGGTTTAGGGGGCTGATGCCGGCAGAGCCGTCTGCATGCTCTGACTTACTGGCGTTTGAACCGGCTTTGGTGCCAAATATGACGTCTGGAGAAGGTGTAAGTTCAGCCATTCCCTCTCACCCTCAACAAGAAACCTTTAAAACAGCGTCTTCTCCCTGAAGAAGGACATCCTCGATTGCTTTTGCGCAAAGAACCGCTTCGGCTTTCAACTTTGATTTTCTAATCTGCGCAATCAATTTGTTGATTTCTGTCACTTGACCGTCAGTTAAAACCTTCATGTTAATTCTGTCCCCTCCAGTTCAGCTAATCTCAGTTTCTCGTTACGTTCGTCGATTGCTTTTCCGTGGAGTTTGCCGCTGCATCGGCATTTGCATTTCTTGCGCTTTCCTTTCGCGTGGTAGCATCCATAGCTGCACTTGCCCTTCCAAGGCTGCTCTTTGGCGCCGTCACTTTCAGGCTGAAGTTGGTTGTCAGATGCAGCTTGGGTCATCCGTTTTTTGCCTCGGTTTCACTTGAAGAATTCTTCGTCACGCAGCTTCTGGCTAACTCGGATGTAGCGGTGTCTTCGGCAGAAATCCAAGATTTTGTTCAGCAGCGGGTCATTGCCGTTCTCAAACTCGCGTTTGAAGCCTACCCTTCCGGTTTGCACACGAATTTCAAACATCCCATCAGTGGCTAAAAGCTGGTAGAAACCCAGTTTTTCTCCAGCATATTCCTCAAGGATATCCCAATCCTCAATGAGATTTACCAATTTGTGTTCACCAAAGCTATCGTGCAGCCTGAATTCAAAAACTATCTGGCGGTTTCACGGAAACTCCTTGTAACCCCTCTTCACGGAGTTTCCTTGTAGGGGGGTCTCACGGAAACTACCTAAAACCGTTAAAGCATGCGTCTGCTGATTTTGTGGTGTTGGTGAAAATTGCTTTCTTTGATGCAAAAAAATGATTTATGTGATTTTATGCTTGTTTTTGGTTGGCGTGGAAGGTTGCTTCTACTGCTAGCCATTGGGATGTCCTTTCAGAGAGGCCGGATAAGGTTGGGCGCCGCAGGCAGTTAGACCCGGGTTCAGCTAACTTTCTACGCCTCGGTTGTTGTTGAGGCTGCGTTAGGGTTATAAGTAAGAAAGTTCTTACTGTCTGGTGTGAGTGCGGAATGGAAGCATCAACAACTAAGGTTTCCTCCAAAGGCCAAGTAGTTATTCCCGCCAACGTGCGCAAAGCCGCCAGCCTCAAGAAGGGCGAAAAAATCTTAGCCATAGCCATAGACGACACGGTTGTGCTCAAAAAGATAGTTGACAAGTCTTTTGAAGAAACCCTAAAGCCTGTTTGGAAACGGGTTAGACAGATGGGTCTGTCGGAGGAAGACATCGGTGCCCTCATCGAAGAAGCCCGCGTCCAAAGCAGTTCTTGACGCGAACGTTTGGGTTTCCGCTTTGCTTTGGGGTGGAAAACCAGCTGAAATCATAAAGGCATCTGAGCAGGGAAAAGTGCGGCTTTTCGCGTCTGAGGAGATCATCAGAGAAATCAGCCAAGTTCTAAACTATCCTAAGTTGAGGAAGGTTTACGAATCTGAAGAAATGAACCATGAAGAGTTAATTGAAGCCGTGCTTAAAGTTGTACGATTCGTTCAGGTAAGCCGACGGGTTAAGGTTGTTTTGGAGCATCCCGCAGATGACAAGTTTATTGAGTGTGCTCTTGAGGCAAAGGCTGATTATGTGGTCAGTGGAGATAAGCATCTGCTCAAAGTGGGTAATTATGAGAAAATTCAAGTGGTTTCAGTTCGTGAATTTCTTGGGGTCTTAGAAGCTAAACATAAATAATTTCAGGTTTTTTCTTGCAGCGCAACGTTTAGCAGGGTCAGCAGGATGTGGGCTGCTTGGATGTCCGTGGCTTGACTTAGGATGATTTGCATGCTGTACTCGTTTAGGAACATGGCAAGGTACGCTTTCATCTGCAGTTCATAGCTTTTTTGTCCTGTAGCCTGTTTGGTTTCTTTGAGGAAGCCGTCTTCACACAGGCGGTTTAACCGTTTGGTTAGGCTAGCGTAATAGGTCTCCTCTAAACCTTCGTACCTTGCTATTTGTTTGAGTATCTGCTTGATGTTCTGGGGGCTGGTTTTGGCGAGGACTTCGAAGATGGCAAGGTTAGCTCTGCCTGCTCGGTCTTTGAAGACGTCAAGCTCGGTGCCCTTGCTTTTGTTTTTGGTTTTCTTCCGCGCCAAAGTTTTCTGCTTCCCCTTCTCCAGCTTGGAAGGAAACTAGAAGGCGGCGGAACATGCTTATCACACTTGCCGCTGGTGTTTCTGCGGTTTTGGTCTGGGGCAAAATTTTTCTAGCGCTAGAAATGCCTTGGGAAAAACTCGTTGAAAGGCGGCATGTTGCCAAAATTGACAGGTTCATGTAAAAATTAGCGGAAGGACACGGTTTTTCGTCGGTGTTTGTTCGGGTTTTGCCGAGGGGTTATTCGCGTTTTTCTAGCGCTAGAAACGTTTTTCCGATGGCTTTTCTAGCCGGGAAAAAGCAGGGCTGCGGCTGAAAATGGTTTTGTGGCGGGCGGATGAGGCGTTTTTATGGCGATTGCTGTTTGTTTCTGGTAAAGGTTAAGGTGATTATTTCTTGCTTGTCTGTTTCCTTCTCGGTCCATGTGAGGTCGTAGTCTTTTTGGCGTTTAGCTTCCACTTTTCCGTTTAGCTCGGTTGGAAAGTTCACGGAGTAGATTGGGTAGCGGCGCCTTTTGCCCTTGTAGCTTTTGCTTGACCACCTCCTTTGAAACCTAACCATAGCCTCGTCAGCCTCCAACACGTCACCTGCTATAACCATGACAGGAGACTCGTCTGTTTAACAATTTTCCAAAAGTTCCTGTTTAACACCTAAACCCGCAGGGGGCAAGCTTGCTGT
Organism: Candidatus Bathyarchaeota archaeon A05DMB-2; assembly: GCA_018475625.1. Lineage (GTDB taxonomy): Archaea > Thermoproteota > Bathyarchaeia > Bathyarchaeales > Bathycorpusculaceae > A05DMB-2. The sequence continues at coordinate 269,404 of JAAKEZ010000002.1, read as the reverse complement.
TTTCCTGTGCCACCGAAAAGGGTGGTTGGGGGCATTGAAGACAGTTCGTGTCTCCGATGAAGTACACCGCAAGCTTACACGGTTGCTGGGTGAGCGGATGGCTAAAACAGGAAAAGCTCAAACCTTCAATGATGTCATAGAAGACTTGATTTCACAGAAAGCAGAAAATAGGACATAGTTGCTTGCTAGGGTATTCCTTCTTTAGAGGTTACCTCTATTTTAAGGGGTATTGTGTTTTGTCAAATCTTTCTTGAAGCGTCACATCATAGCCCACGCCTAACTCTTCAATTGCCTTATCGATACGCATTTTGAATATCTTGGCTATGTGTCGTCTTTCAGGCGATGTTTTAGTGACATCTGTTGCTTTTGCTAATTCTATTTTGCTATTGTTTTTCATCGCAAACCCCAAATTTGTTCTACATCTCAAACTTTTCTATAGTGACTATCTTTGAGCATCAAAGTATATTTCGTTTCTCCGTTTCTCATGTATTCTCTGAATCTGGTTCCGCAATTGTTGCAAACGAAAAAATGAACATCAAGTTCCCGATGTTTCCAGATCTTCTGAGGTTTTGAGAGTTTTGTCTTGCACTTAGGGCATTGAACCATGAGCAGTCCCGATGATAATTATCCATCTAAGCTTAAAACAATTTAGGTCTCGTACAGATGGACAATAAACGAGCAATATAGTAATTGCCAATACATAAAACATTAAAGCATTTTCACATGAAAGTATACCAGAGGTCATTGCCCTTTGGTCGATCAAAATCTAACAGAGCAAATCGTGAATTCCGAGAAACGGTGCAATATTGTGATTGCTGCAGCAGGATCTGGAAAGACTAGATTGCTTCTAGATGTTTTAGTCAGCAAGATTAAAAATAAAAAGATTGACCCAACAAAAGAACAAGTTGTCGTTTTTACCTTTACGAATAATGCTGCAGACGAACTATCTTTCCGGTTAACTAAACTTTTAGGTGACCAACAAGACCTTCTAAACCAAATTTTTATCGGTACTATTCATGGCTGGTGCAACGACTACTTAAAGAAACACGGGACCTCAGCAAACACCAAGGTCATGGACGAATTAGAACAATATCAATTACTTTTACGCATCTACCCTATCATGAGCTTAGAACAAGCGTATCAAAAAACCAACAAGTTCCAAAAGATCGAAGCCTTCGTTAAAGACCTTGAACTCTTCTATAATGAAAATCTTGAACTGGATGAAAAATCTGTTCCATCGAAAATTGGAAAATGTATCTCCGAGTACCTGAGTTTCATTAAAGACCAAAGGCTGTTGGACTTTGGGTCTCTGATAAGAGAAGCGGTTCGTCAACTTCAATCCCGAGACAATCATGAACGATATCATCTTTTCGTAGACGAATATCAAGATGTGAACTTGGCCCAAGTTATGCTTTTTCAAGCTCTTATGAACCAAGACGCAGAGTCTACATTGTTCGCCGTAGGCGACCCACGTCAGGCAATATACCAATGGAGAGGCGGAGACCTTCGAAGAATTCTCAACTTCTCTTCAGATTTTAAGGATGCAGGAATATTCACGATGGAAGTTAATCACCGTTCACGAGAGGGTATAGTAAGATTCGCAAACATTGTCTCAGAAGACATGGATTTCAGTTCATGTGTAAATTTTGACCTAAAGCTTCCAGACATTATTCCCACCCCTAAACGAAAAGATCAAGCAGTTTCAGTTATTCATGTACACAATAACATTGCACATGAAGAACAAATAGTTAAGGAGATTATTGCCCTTCACCGAGAAGGAGTCGAATACTCAGATATTGCAATTCTAATGAGATCAGTGGTAAACCATTCCTCTGAGCTCATGAACTTTCTCGATCAGGCAGGAATCCCCTACTATTCACCCAACAAAAATGCCGGAATTGATTTCATCCAAGAATTTATTGGCTCAGTAATGAGACTAATGTTGTTGGTTGATTCCCATGAACCCACCAACCGTGAAGAAGAGGAAGAAAGAGAAAAAGAAATTGCAGGAAATCTGGAGTCAATAAAGAAATACTGCCAGAAAGGCAAAGCGAATGATATTCATTTAGCAGTGTTAGACTGGTATGAACAACTAAGTAAGCCTATTGCGAAAGCCAAACGTCATAAATATTACCCAAATGAGGCTTATAATTTTAGAAAGCAGTTCTTCGAGTTCTGCAACAAAGTCGGCTTCACCCTTGACAAGTCAAATGTTGAATTGCAGGAAGGGTTCTCAGCAATTACACAAGTCATGAAATCCATAGAAGAGGTGTATCGCCGAAGATTTAGAGGCGGATTAAGCACACTCAGGGCTTCCCCAATTGAAGTTTTCCTAAAAAACCTCAAGTGGCAATTAGAGTTTCAAATTGAGAGATGGGCTGAAACTGGAATGGAAATCTCTTCATCAGGCAACAGGGTAACAATATCCACAGTCCATGCGGCTAAGGGATTAGAGTGGCCTGTGGTTTTCGTTCCTTTTCTTTGGAAGAATCGTTTCCCGCTGCCGTTGTCACGCCATGGGACTTCCTTTCCAGATCACATAGCCGAAAGATACGGAACAACTGTTGAAGATGAAAAACGCCTTTGGTATGTTGCTGTGACCAGAACTAGAGATAGGCTTTACTTTTATTCAGGAAGCGAAGATGGTAAAAGGAATCCGAGCACGTTTACCTATTCTGAGCAGATGGCGCATATTCCTAGGACAATTGAAACTGGTACTCCGATACCCAGCTCCAAATTATCAATTGTAGAGCATCATGATAGGAAAGTCTACCTTAAACTAGGTGTGTCAGATTTCTTATTACTTACAGAATGCCCTTTCCATTTCTATCTTCGTCGAATTAAACTCGTTGACGTTCCAGTTAGCGAGAAATTTGGCGCGGGCAACGTTCTTCATAAGGTAATTGAACGTGTTTTAACTGAGGGAGAGAATGTTGACCTTGACAAGACGATAGATGAAGAGGTCTATCTTCCGCTTGCTGAGTCGTTTTATGAAAACAGGGTTAAGAAAGGAGTTTCAAAAAGAACTAAAGCACTGATAAAATCGGGTCTTCTTGGGAAAATAAATCTTGCTGAAATACCTTTTCATATCATTGTCAAAAACTTTGTCGTTGCTGGAATAATTGACGCCTTAAGAGAATGTAAAGATGGCGTAGATATAATTGATTGGAAATCGTCGATTCATGAACGCTTTAGAACTCGGTATGAAAATCAGATACGAGTCTATAGTGAAGCGCTAAGACTCAGTGGTTATAAAGTTAGAAAGGGATTAATCTATAGCCTCAAAGAAATAGTTCATAACCCCGAAAACGCAATGATTGAAGTCGACGTGTCTCAAAGAAAGACCCGAGAGCTTCTGAAGACGGCAGAGATAAATATGATGGTTCTTATGAAAAGAGAGTTTGGTTCACCTCAAAACTCAACGCCCTGCAATAAATGTGATGTTGCTCTTGTTTGTAAATATTCTCTAGCTGACAATTTAACAGAGAATGATTGAGGTATGAATTTAAAATTGAAAAAGTTGGAAAATGCTTCGGAAATTTGGGGTCCATACAAAATAGAAAAGCCAGACATTGAAGGAGCGATTGAATATGCAACAATAAGTTTGCCTTGGACCTTTGACAGGATGAGATATGGCCCCAAAAAGCAGCACACAGTAAATGATCGCCTTATTCACATTCTCTTGGGAGTTCTCAACCAAACAATTCTCGAAAGGGTCCTTACTGAGAAAGGATACAAATGCTCAAAGCAGTGGAAAAGATATCGAGATAGTGATATTTTCGATTTCCATGTTAATGGTAGAAAATATGATGTTAAGACCACCCACATTTATTCTGAATATTCATCCAAAGTTAATCGTGAAGATTTTTCCCCCGAGCTGCTTATGGCAAACAAAGATTACGCGGGACCTGAATGGCGCCATTTTTTCCCAGTAATGGTTCCGATTAGCCAGTTAACAGTTGATAAAATTAAGGATGCGTATATTTTTGGAATATCCGAAACCTATCAAGACATCAGACACATAGAACCAAAGAAACTTGATAAGGGGTTTTGGTGTGCAGCACCATTTGGAAAAGCGTTCTTTTTCATGCAAAGCACCTATGTAATAAGAAGGCGAGAAGAGGAAGGAAAAGGTTTCAGAGTAAGAATTTCGTGGAAGAGAAATCAGAGAAGCCTAATTGGGCAAAGAAAAACCGCTACATTGACCATTTTCGGAGAATGGGCTGGAGAACGACAGACTGAAAAAATTGATTTAAGAGAATCGAAGACTTTAATAAGCGAGAAAACCTTTTCTTCGCTTTCATGTTTACGTTTCACTCACCCTGCAATCATGGACGACTTTGACCAAATTATTGTGACTGTTGAAAATGATTTTCGAGAGATAATCACAAAGCCTAACAACCCGAGAATTAATCTAAATGATGCTAATTTCGAATGGATCCTAGGAAAAGACAGTTTTGTTAATCTTAGAATGCCAGACGATTATTGCATCTGGTGGATTGGTTTCATACCCTTTACTATATTTGCCACAACATTTCCATCTTATCCGTCCTATTTTATCCCGCATCCCAAGGATATGAGCATAAATGTGCCAGGGCAAGCGATCACCAAGGTGAAGGAGAAGCTTGAGTATCTTTCTCGTAGACGAGAAAAAGCTATTTCTGAAGGAAAAAATATTCCTTGGCCTGATTTCGTTTCATTGATTGGGAAAAAAGGTCGTATAAATGCTGGTTTGCTAGTTGCTGCTCAACGTTTCGGTCGTCCTATTGGGGCTGCTTGCTATTTTTATCCCCCATTTGGTTTCCAGGAGACTGCCATCTATGTTCTGCCGAAAGACCTCTATTGCTTGGATTTTCTGCCGAAATAATAACAGCGATGGCATCAAGTTTGGGTTGGACTAACCATTCGATTGTTTTTTTCGAAGATTAGGCAATAATGATGGTGCACATTTGAAACGTATCTTGTAGGATATCCCCAAATGCCAAGTAACTTATTGTCTTGTAACCAAATCTTTTCCTGTTTCAACACAAATTTCGTGCTTAGTTTCTTGCCCAAATCCCAAGCTAAAGGCACCATTTCTCCGTCAGGAGGAAGGATATTTTGCACTATTACAACTAGGTAACGTCCCGGTCTGAGCACATCATAGACTTGAAAGTATATCTTGGCTAATTCATCAATGTAAATATCATAATCTTCAATGTTTCCTAGGTCGTCTGGACTATCACTGTAGTATTCCTCGAGCCCCATTTCCTTTCGTTGCTGTTGCAATGATAGGACGCCCCCTCGGCTCTTCTTCAACATATTCCAGTATGGAGGCGATGTTATGCAGAAATCAACTTGGTTAATGCCGTTTTGATTAAGCATATCTTTAAGATATTTGGCATTCCCATGTATTATTTTTTGACTAGTCCTTTCGGCTGCTATGTCTGCCCATTTTTTTGTAAGTTCAATTCCAAATCCTTTCCTATGAGTTTTGTCACAAGCGACAAGCGTACTTCCTGTACCAGCCATTGGGTCAAAAACTAATTCTCCTTTCTTTGTGAAAAACTTGATAAAGTCTGCTATGACCGATTCTGGAAACTTTGCGGGATGAAGAATCTCTTTTTTGCTCCGAGGAGGTGGGTTATGAATAAACCAGCTCTTAGTAAATATGGCCCATTCTTTTCCGGTTAAATCGTTAAGGCTGTTCCTCGAATCGTAAATTCCTCGCTCGCCCATAAATGTACCAAACTCTCCCACTTTGTCACCAATCTTCAGTTTCTGTTTTGCAGCTTGCGGTTTGAGGCCTCCCCAATCTTCTCCTTCAATCTGATAATCGTTGTTCTTAGTGGCTTTGAGGGGACCGAATTCGCGTTTCTTATTTAGCTCTTTTTGCTCATCTGAGTTTTCGGGCATTTTTTATCAATTCCAACTACGTCATTAATTAGAGCAACATCTACTTTTAAAGTCAACTCAGCGCGCTAGACGCTGTTTTCAATAGTTTAAATCCAAAAGGCTTAAAAAGTCTTTTTAGAGACTTAGTGTGTCTTTTATATAGAGGAGCATTTAAAATGACGCGCCAATGGCAACTGATGCGGGATGCCCAGACTTTCTTAGATGCATCTAAGTTGGCAAATGACGCTCTAATAGGAATACATTTTGCAGAAATTGCAAGACAAAAAGGGCAGCCGGTTGGCAAAGCGCAAATAGAGAAAATCGACAATGGACTCAAACTGTTAGACCTGATGCTTCTAACGCTTGAGGCAAGAGAAAGACAGGAAGCCATATCGCCTGAAGCACTGTCAGTCTTGTATGTTCTTTCGCAGGGCAGAAAAGTAAGTAGTCAAATAGCCCTCAAAAAAATGCTTAAAAATTCGATCACAGAATTGCAGGGCTTCAAAAAAGGCAAAACAGAGGCACCAGAAGAGGCAGAAGAGTTTCTGGAAATAATAGCCAACTCGACTTCAGAAGAGGCATCAAAAGCCACCTCAAGAGTCCACATCTTTATGGCAGAAGCAAGATAGCCAATGTACTTGCTAGACAAAAAAGCAGACGACCTACTGTCAAAGATAACATTTGCCCAACAGGTAATCAACGGAATAGAAGCTCCAGATGATGTTTTAGCAAGCTATACGGAACCTCTACAAAGCTGGACAACTTCTCTTCGCAACAGAGTAGAACAAGCAAAAGCAGAATTCGCCATGTTTACTCAAACCTCACATTTTAGCCAATCAGAATCCATCCAAGAAAGCCACCAAAGAAGGCTTCTCACAGCCATCCTAAGGGACTACGAGGATATTGAAAGAAGAATCAGAATAAGTCTAGACACGTTTCTTCCCTTAATTCCAGTGTGGAATAACCAAAAACAAAGCAAAGAAACCAAACTCCACCATGAGCTACTAAAACGATTCGTCTCTGACGTCATGCAACTCGCCCATGTAGATGGAAAAATCATGACCATAGTCGGCGAAAGCTATGCTTGCCTACCCATCGAATGGGAAGAAAGAAAACACGTAATTTTTGGCACCTACTCAGAAATAAAAAACCTACACAAATCCGTTCTGTTAGCCCATGAAATTGGGCATGTCTTTTACTACAGGAACGAACATGAAATAAGCTCCGACGTTATTCCGCCAGTGCTAAGGAAGCTCTCCCAGAACAGGCCATCAACCGTAGATCAACGAGACTTTGAGGATGCCCTGTTCGTATGGGCTCGACATTGGATACCTGAATTTGTGGCTGACTGTTTTGCTGTAAAAACCTTAGGACCAGCATTCCTACTGCAATTTATGCTAATTGCCCTAAATAGCCAACCTAACCGACCGGAAACCACTCATCCACCATCAAACCTTCGAATAAAGTTCATGACCAACACCTTACAATCCTTTAATCTACCAAACATTGACATCAACAGCTACCAATCCTTATGGGATTCATATGCTCACACCGTATCCTCTCCAAGCTCAGTGTTTTATTTAGACGATGAAGTTGTAACAACAGCATTCGATTGCATTTCTTCAACAGTAATTCCAACACGCATCGACGAAAAATGGGCTGAAATCTTGCAGGCAAGAGAAGCGATTGAAAAAGGCACAGTGCCTAATCAAGACTTGGTGCCAACCATTTGTGCACTTGCTATGGACGAAAGCGGCACTGATTTAACAGCGATAACTCAGGAGCTGCTAAAGCGGTACTCCAGTAATCCTGATGCTTCTTAAGGCAAAAGGCGTAAGAGCATCGGCGTATCGCAGTGTTGCTGGAAGCTTCATCTTTACCATTATTGAACCCCAATGCATGAATGACAGGTAATAGACGTCTTCTAAAGCCGTTTTTATGTCAGTGTTATCGAATGGTGGAACTGTTTCTACTAGTATTGGCCGAGCCATTCCCTGCCTCAGCAGCGGCGCACCCGAGTTTGCAATTATGCCGTTATGTTCATCTAATATAAGGTAGGAACCGATTTTGCATACACTTTGTTGTTTTCCTTGCGAATCATAAAGTCGATACGGAACACTCTTCTTAATGTTAACACACGTGATTTTAATATCGTTGGTAACGGAGCCGTTGCTTAGCAGTTCTGACTTAAGTGCATCTATGCCTTGCAGTTCGCCATCAGTGAATTGCCCGTCTCTGTGAAATACGATGTTGTTTAATGGATTACCATAACCTGCAATTGCATTGGCAACAATCCTCTTGAGTTCCTGCGTGTTAATCTCTTCTGCCCTCTGCGGTCGCCATTCTTCCCGGACATAGTTACCATAACCGTCGAAAAAGGTATAGCAAGCCACTCTTGCGTTCTTGTCGCCACCCACGTCTAGTCCAACATAGAAGTCGGCGCTCAATTTCTTGTCAAGTATCCATGGTCTCCCGCCCATTTTGCCTAGCAATCCTGCGCAGACGTTAAGGAGCAGATTTTGATATTTTCCTCTCCGCAGCTGGTATCTTTCATCTATAACTCGGTAGGTTAGGACTTGATTGGGCTTATCAAACCATTCTTTGAAGTTTAGGTACCTAGTGGTTTCTCCCTCGTACTGCATTACGGCTAAGACGGCATCAATGTTTTTTTTGAACGATTCATACTCTCTTCTGACGTCGAAATCAGGGTAACTGTATGATGTTGGCTTGTCTGGTAGGTTAGTGCGGAAGAACTCTCTTGAGACAGCCTTGCAATCCTCATAGAAATTCTTCATTATTCCCCTAGCAACAGTTGAAGGATAGACCAGCAGCAGTACATTGCTAGAAAAAGCTGCTTTTCTGGCGGGACCAAAACTTCTGAGGGTATTCTTCATAAACATGCCATAGTTTGAAAAGTCGGGCGTTACAGCTTGCTTGTTTCCAAAGACCAATTTTGGAGCTGCGAGCACGCCTGCATCCTTGTTTAGGTCAGATAAGTCTGCAGTTTCAAATTCAACAGATAACTTACCAAGCCATAATGGATTGAGAATAGTGAGGAACTTTTGAGTAAGCACACGTCTTCTCTCACACGAAAGATAGACTTCACTGGTTAGCTCCTGCCTCAAAGTTGGCTCTCTTGGGAAATCATCAGTCTTATGAACGAGTTTTAGGAGGCTTGGCGCCATGCTTAGTTCTTTGCCCTCATAACCCCTTTTGACGAAGACCACGCATTCCTCATCAGAAATCAAATCTGCCAATTCTGGCCTTCCACCAGGCCTCTTGAAGTACTCTTTGACACTGTAGAGTTTATCACCGATTGAAATGCATGGTGTGTTAACCGTTTTACTGAAGTCCAGCCGAACGATTTGATATATCGCTTTTCCTTTTTCCTGGGTAGCCAAAACATTCCTGTAAGCTAATCTCTTCTTGGCTTCTTCTCGGCCATACCTTGAAATTAGGTCCCAAACTGTACTCCGACTAGTCACACTGGTAAGCGGATCAATTGCTAGCTGCACATGGTTACCAAATAAGTCATACCTGAACCACATACCACGGTAAATTTCAAAATCGTCAATGGTTTTTTCAGGAAAAGGCTCAAAATACTTGTTGTAAGCGTGTTTCGCTAACCCATACTTTTCAAGACTGTTTCTTGTTGCCTCATAATGGAGTTCCCTCAGCTGTTGGGGATAATTAACCAGTGAGACACCTTTCTTCTCAAGCTTCACTGAAAGCTTCTGTTCCTTAATTTCGACCGTTGATTGAGGTTGAAATACAACAGCATAATCAAGCTCCCCGGGAGAGTATAAAACCACCAACGTGTTAAGTCTGCGAGCAAGCATTTCTTTGACTTTTGATAAGTTCCAAAAGCGGTCTTTGTCGTTCGGAATGCCTTCAATGCAATAAACATCCACTGTTAGACTTGGGTCATCGAAAGCTCGCTTGCACAAGAAAATGTTTGAACGAATCCCCAATATTCCACCCCTATATCTCGTTAATAGAGACACACCCTTCATAAAAGAGTAACGCGAATTGAAGCAAAATGACCAAAGCAGTAATCAAAGTGAACTAAGCCAATATGAACCGTTTGGAAAGACATCGGACTACGTTGAAATGACTCCTCGGACACTATTTTTGTAACAACATTGAAAAATTCTCAAGGTTGATACATAAAAAGCCTAAGTTGCGCTCCAAAACAAGTAAACTTTAGATTGCGAAAGCAGCCCAGTCAGCTTCACCAACTTTGAAAGCTTGGACAACTCAGCATTTTGAATGCATTGCAGGTAGTCAATTGTGTTCCCGAAAGGTCGGTGTCGACTGACAGCAAACTCTTTCTTAAACCGAGGATGCCCACACTTTGCAAACGCCTCCTTCAGCCTCTCAACCTGCTGTGTCGTCAGGTTCCCAAGCTTGCCTGTGACGTAGCGCTCGCTGCCTAAAAGTTGCAAGTCAAACCCCAACCCCAAAAGCGCCTCAGAAACAGCAGAAACACTCTCAACCGTCCGCTGCTCCGCAACCTTACGCATACCTGCCTTCTCAGCAAACGGCGAATACTTTGCCATAACCGCAATCATCTCCACATAGGGCGTTCCAACTAGCGGCATTGTTTCGCGGATAAGTTTGGCGCCTAAGCCTATTGTTCGGTATTTCGGATGGATAACCACCCGGTTGATGATGCTGAGCTGCTTGTTCAATTCTTGAATCGTCATCCGCGGCAGCACCAAACGCCTTCCAAAACAGGCAGGCGGCGGATAACTGTAAACGATGACGCCACAAAGCTCATCCCCACGAACCAACCGAAAGATTTTTCGTGGAACCGCCACCTTATGCCCGCGATAGTGAAAGCTGCTGAGTTTTTGCCAGTCTTCTCTTGTGCCTTCTTCCACCCGCATTTCTCGGATTAGGCTGCATTCGGTTGCCAGAGTGTTTGGGTAGTAATCGATTTTGATTTCTTCTCCAAACCGTTTCCGAACCAAAACGCTGGGTTTCAGGTCTTCGGCTAGGTCACTGTGTGTTGTAGCTGCAATGACTGCTTTGCCCTGCTGACGTGCGATTTTCTGCAAGTTAAAGGCGATAATCTTAGCCGTATCCCGGTCTAAGCATGCAGCGAACTCATCCATAAGCCACCACTGCTTACCGCTCTCGATAAGCTTGGCGATTCGGTAACGATACCGTTGGCCGTCGCTGAGCTGATTGTATTGTCGTAGGAAAAGAAACGCGTCATTCAAACCAACCTTGCTCAGCAGCTCCAAGCCTTCCTCCACCGTGGCGCCCACGGTTTCAATTAGGGGCTTCTCAGCATCCACCGCTACATCTGATAGGTCTATGGCTTCCTCGCCCAAATCCGCCCTAATAGCCCGCAACAATACACTTTTGCCGCTGCCGCTGTCCCCCGTGATGTACACGATATCCCGCGGGCCAATCTTTAGCTCAGCATCCAACACCTTGAAGCGCTGCGCATCGTCTATGCCCAGCCCGAAGGCTTCAGCCACAACCAGACTACGAGGCGTCGGCTTAGTATGCGTCTCGTAGCTGATGTTAAACGTGAACTTGCCCGCCTCACGGTCATAGACTCGGCGAAACTGCCTAATGCAGAAGTCTCTCTGCCGCCTCATTTCCCATTCACCTCGGAACCACCGCCAAAAACGGCTCAGGCTCCATCTGTACGGTTGCAAACACGGCTAGCGCAACACTCCAAAACACATCGTCATGCGTGCCATTGGGATGACTAAAGCCTATGGCGCCATCCTTCCGCAATTCATAGCGTTCCACGTTCAACTCCGTGCAGATGTCCCCCCGATACGGGCGCTCCCAACTCAGCAACGGATAAAAGAACTGCTTATTCATCATACGCTGCTTCAACAGCGAAGCCATCTCGCTCTTTCTGGGCACGCTAAAGTTCACGCCCTCAGCATTCTCAATGCCCGCATTCTCCATGTCGGCTATGATGCTGGGACCTTCCCGGGTGAAGTCCACGCGGATTTTCTGGAACCCACCCCACCTGTCCTGCAGCGCCTTAAGATAACCCAAAACCTGAGCATACAAAGTGGGCTGACTAAAAATCTTAAGATGCCGCAAAAACAGGCGGTCGTTTAAGCGCTCCACAACAGCCAAAACACAGTAATCCCGTGTCTGCGCCAAATCCAGCCCCGCAAAAAACTCGCCTTCGCACGCCTCTTCAGGGTTAAATTCTTGCAGGTCAAATCCACAGTTCTTCACCGTACCCACACACGCCACAATCAAACTCTGGGGCAGCCAAACGTCCTCATCTTCCGCCCACTCCGCCTCCATCTCCCGCCGCCACCGCGCAGGGTCATCCCCGAACTGCCGCTTAATCTTCTCAATAATCGCGGGTTTCAGCGGACCGTTAGGCTCAAGCGCCTGCTGCCAACTAATATGCGTCCGTCCAAAGTCGCTAAAGTCCTTGTGGTTGCACATCTTCCAAAACAGGCTGTCCGTATTCCACGGCGTCGAAGTAGCAATAAGCCTGCCGTTGGTGGTGCCCAAAGTAAACAGTATGGCATCGTAGAGGTCTTCGTCGTTGGCGGTGAAGTTGCATTCTTCCCACCAGATCACATGAAACGACGGCCCCCGAATCGTGTCAGGATTATTCGGAAACGCCTCAATCACGCTACCGTTAGGCAAGCTAACTCGGGTTTTTTGGATGCCGCGGTCGCAGCCAAGATACCTGCGGGCAAACCCGCCGATGCGCCGCACATTCAGCTTAGTCTGGCGCCAGCTAGGCCCCACGATGGCGATGTAGCTGTTGGGATGCTCAATCGCATACTTGAGCACTAAGCCGGAGACGATGAAGCTTTTGCCCGTCTGCCTTGGCCACCGCACAGCATTAAACTGGTACTGCTCAAACTTGGCCTCCAAATCCAGCTGATAAGCGTAGGGCTTAAACCCGAAAACCCGCTCACAAAACTCCCCAAAACTATGCTGCAACAAACCCACCTGACGCTGCTGCTCCACCTCATGGGCGCCTGCAATTGCTTCTATGTGCTCAACTTTGGCTTTAGCTTGGTCTATCCGAAGCGTCCTCGCCTTTCTTCTCCAACCTCGCATACTTAGCCTCCAGTCTATCCAAGCGCTCCTCGATACCACGGTAATCCAAATACTCGGCAAAAGCGTCCTTGTAGGTCTTCGCCAACGTCGCCACAACCTGCAACCTGCCCACTTCGTCCTTACTCAACCCTGCCTCAGCGCTTTTGAGCAGAGCAGCAGCCAAAATCTGCAGCGTCTCCTCCACATTCGGCAAATCCGCAGGCAAAGACAATTGAGAAGAAGAAAAAACAGTCTTTTTCCCAGAAACACGCCTTTTTTCTTCTTTCACCGCTTTGAGCTTCAAATCAAACATTTTCTGCACTACCGCATCACGCGACTTAACCATAACTTTGCAGATGTCATCAACGCTTCTGCCCTCTTCCACCAGCCGCTGAAGCTGCTGAATCTCGTTTATGTCCCACGGTTTACCCTTCGTCATGCCTTCTGCCCCACAAACACCCCAATCACAGTGCCGCTCAGCCCGGTGATGGATGCGAAAATCTCAGCGTTCCACGAATGCAAAAACGCAATATGCGCCAGCTCCAAAGCCCACATGAAGGCGGTCATGCCTATGGCGAATTTCACGCCCAAAACCAGCCGCTCGTTGGGTTCTTCTTCTATCCAGCGTCCCCGCATCATCCGCCTACGGGTAAGTGCCTTCTTAATCGGGTCTGCCATCTACACTCAGCCTCTGCTGAAACATCCTCCGCTGAAACGTCCGAACACGACTAAACATCCGATGCCCACCCACAATGAAACTGTTCACCAACCTTGACGCAGCATCTTTGGGAATGTGCTCTTTAACCAGCACCGCCACATCAACAGCCCAGCTAAGCGGAACCGCCGTATAATCCAAATCAAACAGCCCGTCAGAGTAGCGAAAACTGTTCTGCGCTAGCACGATATGTTTGACTTTGTCGCCGATTAACCCCACATAGATGCCCCAGCTTTTGACGGGCACGTCTATGGCCATGCCGCTGCCACTGCTCTTGCCCACACTGGCGTCGCACCAGCTAACGCAAATCAAATCACCCGGACTCAAACCCTCAACGGTTTTTCTCAAACTTGCCTTCATTTTGCTAATACCTCGATGTTTTGTACCTGTTAACGTGATCCACTTTGGAGCGCAACGCGTACACATAATCCGCCAGCAACGCTTTCTCGCGTCCAAGCTCCAGCGTGACTTCTAACTCGCCCGTCTCAGCTTTGACGCGGTATTCGGCGCTTAAGATGCGAAAACTACCGCTGACGTTCTCGTTTGGCAGCGCCACCGCTATCGTGTCGGCTGGGTAGAGCGGAGTGTTCCCGTAATCGATGACGCGGCTTTTCAGAGTGATGTACTCGAAGGGGTCTTTCATCTGTGCCAAAATCGCCTTAGCCCGCAGCAAACATTCGTTATCGCTCCAGAGCTCCTCATCAACATCCACAAGCTCCCTTAGTCCGTAGGCTGCTTGGCTTGCCGTGTCCTGCTGGACGCTGCTGTAGCGTAAGCCGCCAAAGTAGAACTTGTCAATCCAAAAAGAGCCTGAACCAGACACCTGCACAGGATAACAGCAAAAAGCCACTGCCTTAATCTGTGACCAATCAAACCCCGACTGCACACTCCACTCAACCGCGTTAACAGAGCCCACTTTGAAGGTTTCACTGGTCCACTGGTCGCTACCAGCCGCGGTTACAGACTGGAAAGTGAACTGTCGGCTAGCAAAGCGGCTGGAACTATCCCAAAGGACAAGCGCGGAGCCCGCCTCGAAGTAGGTTTCTTTTTGGATGACAAAATGCAGCTCAGGATACAAGTTAGCGTTTACCACGCCGCTGAGCTGAAAGAGGGCGCCGCCGAAATAGTTGTTTTGCACATACAGCTTGATACTATAGGGGCTGCCGAAGGCGGTTTCCAAGCTGACCTGCCCAGCCGTCGCCATCCAAGAACCATCCGCAGGCGTTAGGCTCTGCGTCCAAGCCACCTTGTTCAAGGGCACACTCTTATCCTGCGCACCGTAGATGGTGACTTTGTTGCGGACAGCGATGATTTCTTTCCAATACTCGTAGGATTCTATCTTGTCGGTTAAGCTCACGGGGCTGGTTTTGCTGCCTCTGGGGAAAAACTCGAATTTCCCATCAGGCATAGTGCGAAAGTCAAAGCCGATGACGCCCGCTTTGTCGCTTTCTGAGGCGATTTTCTGCAGCAAATCCCACACTTGCGCATCCTGCACTTTAAGGTCAGTGAAAGTCGTATCCGTATCCTCAACCAGCTCGACGCTGCCACGTACATGACTTATCCCCGAATAGTAATCCAAGAGGTCCTTGACTATGGCTTCACCCTTGTAGCCACTGTAATCTTTGGTTACGGTTTGCCGAAACAGCTTCTCGCCCCAGCACCTGCCAGCCACACGCACATAATGCTCCAAAGGCGTAGACTCAAAGCGTATGCTCTCTGTTCGAGTCGTGATGAGTTGCGGTACAGTGGCGCCTCTGCCGATGCATATGTAGCCATCCTGCCCAACGTTGAGCGGATAAAGCCCGTTTGGGCTGTATTTGCCGTTCCAGTTCTGCAACCGAAGCTCCCAGCTGCTCACCTCTCTCGTAGCGCCCAAATGCACCAATGCGTCAACCACGTCGGTTTGGGGAACACCGACAGAACCCAACGCAATAGCTAACGCAGGCGGATTAACACTCACTACTCAACGCCCCTCCGATAGAACGCCGCATCCGAACCGCCGCCGCGAGAACCCGACGTCAGCGCCGATTCACCTGCCCTCTGAATACTACGAGTATGCGTGGGCGTCTCAGCTGCTGCAGAGTTAAAGTGTTGCACGCTTGCGGTAGCTTGATTCATGCTGTTGGCGAAGCTCCACATGGCAGCGGCAGCCGCAACAATCACCGCTATGCCAACACCCGTTAAAGCCAGAAATGTCCCATAACTGATGTTTAGGGCGTTCTGTGCTGCAGTCGCCACCCAGCAAGCCGCAGAATACACTTTCTGAGCCACAGCCACTCCAGTGCTTGTACGTAGGAACAAGCCCATCACCGTGACAACGGACATGGCAGAGTTGAAAACCTTCATCTCCGAATCACTCAACAAGCCAAACTGGTTAGCAACATAACCGATAGCGACACCTGAAGCGCCAAGCCCTGCAAGAGCAGACCCTAAACTCTTAACACGCGCCGCCAAGCTCTCAGCGTCCGATTGAATCCTGTTAAACTCAGCGCTCGCACGATTCACAGCACGAACAGTTAAGGCAATTTCCCTGAAACTCATAAGCCAGCCTCCGTTTTAGCCTGTTCAATGGCTGAGGCTATGACGGCTTCGAGTTCAGGCAAATACTGCTGGACTGCTGGGTAAAGATAGGGATGCGCCTGCATGTACCGAGTGCCCAACTCAACAAATAGTGCATAAGCGGCGTCTGCTCCGATTTCAGCAACCCACTCCTTAACTCGTGCGTAGATTGTGCTGCGCAGATAACCCGTGACCATGGGCGCGTTTTTGACTGCTTGAGCTTTGACGTCGGCAGCCCAACTAGCCAAAAACCTGTGGACTTGTCGCTGCATGCCCGAATCAAACCGCTTCATAGCAGCTTTGAATTCTTCTACGCCTTCGACGTCACAGGTTATTTCTACCGCCGTTTCGCCTCACGCTCCGCCTTCTTGCGCTCTTCATCCGCCATCTCATCCATCACATTCAAGATGTGACAGAACTCCTGCACGGTCCTTGCTGGCTGCCGTGCGAGCTCTGTTGGAGTCCATCCGAAGGTTTGGCATAGCCGAAACTCTGAAAGAGACGGATGCGGCTTTCCTCGTCTAACTGCTCTAGTAAAAAACGCAAATCCTCACACGAAAGTCCATTTAGCTTGTTGACTACTTTCGAGAAAACCTCTCCAACCTCAATCGGAACGCCGTCTTCTTCGCCCAAAAGCTTCTCAAGCGTTATCGGCTTAGACGTAGGTTGCCCATGCAAGCTGGCCATGATGGTTTCTGCTTGTATGGCGACAAAGTCGCTGCTCTCCACGTCTCCGCTCAGTCTGTTGTATTTGGTGTGCTTTTGGATTATGCGGTTCCGCTTAGCCCACGTTATCTCAGCAAACGTGTAAGTGCCCTTGTATTCTTCGCCGAAGCGCTCATCAAGCTCGATTTTTTCTGTTCGCATTTTCAATCATCTCCATCGTTGCGATTCGGTTTCTGACGGCTGTGTTGACATCCTCAAGCACAATGTCCTGCATCCACTTTGGCAGCTTGAGGATTCGAACGCCCAGTGTCTCCCAAGTTTTGAGCCATTTCTTGCGCAAAGCAGCTTCACGACCGAAATTCTCTAAAACTTTCACTTCCATTTCTGTTCTCTCCATGACTATGAAATGCTGAGCGGTCCTCTAGCCGTGAACGGCACCTTAGCGTAGATCAGGTCCTCGGCTTTTCCGCTCAAGCTGAAGTCGTCCCATTTGGTGTGCTCTACACTGACTTTGTTGACTCCGCCAAGACCGAACTCTAAACTGGACTGCTCAGTATCAGCCAAAACGTCATCGGCTTCCTGCTTGCTCTCGAACTCAAAATTGAGTTCACCTGACAAGAACCGCTTACCCCAAGGAATGTACTTCGCTAAGTGACCGTTTGTTGATCTGATGACCGGGACAGGTTTGCAGGAATTATCAATCTGCAACTTCCAAGAAGTAACCCGCTCGCAAGTCATACCACCAATTTTGACATAGCTCTCGCTCCCTGAAACGGCTCCAGCATACTCGGTGTATGTGGCGCCTGTGATTTTTGCTGTGCCGACCTCGATGTCTTGAGCTGGAAACTCTGCTTCGCACTCCAAAATGCCGTCGATGTCGCATGTCAAAACTGCCTTGTTGAACCGTACGCCCTTGTAGAGCAGGCTGATTATGTCCGTGGCAGAGACGAAGATGTCCTTGTAATAGAGCACTTGCAGGGTAAGGCTAACGTTTAGCTCTTGCTTAACGTACTGCAGAAGATTTATGGGTGCGTCTGAAGGCAAAGGGTACTTTACTCGTAGTATCGGCTGCCGTAAACCCCGCTTTAGCGCTGCTATGTCCACTGAACCAGTGCCAGCTACACGGATGTTGTTAGGGTTTATGTCGGGCTCCACTAAACTGCACGAATGGCCAAGCATCGCTGGGTTTGTTGGGACTACGCCGAAGGTGCCTTCGGTCACGTAGAAGAACTTCTCTTGGTCGGAGTGATAGGTGTCTACCATATTGTTTTTCACCTGTGACTATGAAATGGCAATGGACTCAAACAGCCATGCCACGATGATGATTTCTTCCTTGTACAGGAAGGGCTTAACGTCGATTACATCGACGTCGCGGTAACTGTGAACATCGCAGAACGTTATGCCACGCACGTCTACGGTTGCTTGGACAAAGTCGCAGTGCAGAACCGCTGGTGTGCTGCCGTCGCTTGGGCTAGTTGTCCTTGCTAAGAGATAGAGGAAGCCGTCAGCGTCCACGTAGTTCGGGAGGTTCGCTGTGAGCGTGACTGTTATGGTCTCGTCTGTTCCTGCAGTGCCAACTTGGATGTCTCCCCAAGAACTTGTTGCTTGGTTCCAAACTTTCAGAGTCACGCCGCTGCCAACAGGTGACACTCCAAAGCCTTCGAACGCTAAGATAAGGCGTTTTAGGCATTGCTTTCTGGGTTCGTTTCGGGCTTCTCCCGCTTTGATGCCGATTTTGAAACGGAAAAGCATGAGCGCAAACTCGCCATTACCACTTGTGCTCTTAGAGTGTCTAAGGTCGTCGCTTCCCCAAAGGTTCGCGTATTCAGGATTTGACAGTTCTGTCCATACGGGATTTGATGGTTCAGGTTCGCTTGTGGCTGCTGCATCATAGGCTTTGTGGGTTGCCGAAGTAGCGTCCAACGGGTAAAAGTTGTAGAAGGTCCTGTATGGCAAGTTGCGGTTTTCAGGAACAATCAAAAGAAGCTGCTCAAGCACTTTGTCACGCATGACTCTGCCGACGTCTGAGCTTGGAACGGGCTTGTCAACTGCAATTATGGTTGCTCGAAGTGAGTAGATGCGCCGTCTCAGCTTGCCATCCAAGGTGTGTTTTTGCTGTTGGCATGGGTCAGCAGTTTTGGAGACGGTGATCTGGGCGTCGATGTCTTTTAGCAGTTCCCGGTCATAATTCGCCTGCGAACACAGGACACGGGCTAAGCCACCATCATCTTTTACCACTCTTAGACGTGACTCGATTAGGCGCAGAACAGTGACAACCGGGTTCTCAAACTCGACTACGCTCAACTTGCGATTAGCCTCCTTGCGATGCTTTTGAAGTAAAACCGCTGATTCGCAAACGTGAACGGCGTCACTGTCTGGATTTCGTAGTCTTCGCCTTGACGCCGTATCTTGTCGTGCACTCGAACGGGAAGGAACGTGTAGAATGCCAAGTAGTCGCTGAGGTAATAGCCTGCTTCCAGCATGACCTGCTCAGCCTTAAGCGGAGAAACCACAGCCAACAAATCCAATGGCTCGCCATAGCTCACCGTGACGGCAGCTTGACGAACAGGATAAAGCGTAACGGCTTCGCCTTTGCTTCTCAGAATCTTGGTAAACTGGGTTGTGGGTTCCTCGTAGTTTAGGAATAGCTGTGCTATCCAGCAGACCGTCGCCATAGCCCACTTGTTTTCCACAAAGCTGTATTCGGCATGCTTGACGCCCCAGAACATGAACTCCTCACTGTGTTTGCCGATGACTTCTACACTGAACTTTAGGCTGGGTTGGTCGTGGTTTCTGCGGATTCGCCAGAGGATTCCACTTGTAACCGCATCATAATAGTCACAAGCAACGAACCTGCTGACGACGTCTATGTAGCCAGCCCAGCACACGGCAGGGTCATAGGCTGGATAGGTGGCGCTGGCACGAATGTTGTTTAGGAAGTTGTAGACTCTCTGGCAAGTGAGACTCCAACCTTCCACCTCATACAAACCCACTAAGGCATAGGCGAACGGGTCATCGTAAACCTCATTCTCAGCTAAGCCGACTCTGTGCCATTTGCCATCTGAAGGGTCGAAGTGCAGCCATAAGTTTTCTAAGCCTTCCCTGAGAAAGCCAACTGCCTTGCCCATTATGCTTTGGTAAACGGCTGCATTGGATGTGTCGTGTTTTTCTGCCAATAGCTTCAGTCCTACTAGTCCGTAGAGGCATTCAATATCCATCTGCAGGAGCCATGCGTCCCCGATTGTTACCGCCCGTGCAAAGCCACCATAGGCTTGCTGGTCCTGCATAGTCTTGAGAAATGTTCCGCCAGCTAGCTTGGCAGCATCCAGGTAGCTGGAATCATTCGTGAGTTCATATGCTCTTAGAAGTGACGGAATGACTCTGCAGGCGTCTACACTGTAATAGTATGTGCTGGTTTCGCTGCTTTTGAATCCGCCATACGCTTTCCTTGCTGGGTCGGTGCACTGCTGGGTTAGAACCCAATCAGCTAAGCTAACGATTTTGTCATAGACTTCTGCTTTTCTGTCCTCAAACTGCTTGGCAGAGTACGCCTCACAGAGAAAGTCGATGGCAAAACTGGCTGCTAAGACGCCTTGTCCAAACGCTGGATCCGGTGTATCAGGCGGAATCACGTAGACATAAGGCGCATATTCCATGACAAATTGGAAATAAACTTCAGGAACGGTTCCCATGTCTACACGCTCCCCACATAAGGCTCTTTGAGGCTAGATAGAACCCGCTCGAATTCCGCCTGCAGAACCGCTAAACTAGGTAAAGATGCTGTGGAATTAGTTAGGTCGCCTACGCTGAAGTTTAAGCCGATTGCTGAGCCGCCAGTCAAGTAACATACTGCGTAAATGGCAGCCAGGAGCGTTATTGCTTCTTTTTGGGCTTCGCTGCAGTTCTGGTAGTCGATACCAGCGGAGAGTTCAAGCTCTAAAGTGACCTCTGCTCGCTTAATCATCTTTAGAACTTTAGCGTCAGAAATATCCGAGTCTTTTACGTTGAGGGCATCTCTGACATCTTCCGCTGACACACTACCCATTTTTATGCGGCTCCTGCACTTGCAGCAGCGCTTTCTTGCGGTTTGCCGCCCATCAGTTCTTTGATGCCAGCAATTATTCCGCCAACCATTGAGCTGCCAAGAATGCCAAGCTCGACGTTTCCAGTTGGAAAGCCAAGCCCCATCCAAGTAGCTAGTGGAGGCAGAACGAAAGCGGCAAACATCAAAAGCGCTTGCTGTTTATCTGACAACTTCATTTCTCATTTACCTCCTTACTTTGAACTTCCCCTTCGGGTTGGGCATCCCAAAGCTCCCAGCCAAACTTGACAGCGTTCTTTCGGAACTCTTCCGCTCTAACCAGCCCCAACTCAGCAGCCTTAATCAGGTCTGAGGGCACAAGCTCAGGTGTTTCGGGACTGCCAAAATTCAACCGAACCTTCGCCTTAACCGCATCAAGACCCGCTTGAGCGACGACAACCGCGAAAATCTCCCTTTCTACTTGACGCTTGATGTACCGCTGCACGGGCTTGATGAGCATGTCCTGAAGGTCTAAGGCTGCTCTCGCCGAGGCTTCGGTGAAGCCTGGAGTGCTGAAAAGCCGTGGTAGCGGTGTTTCGCATCCAAGATAGAACTGGTTAACCATATGGTCGATATAGTACTCGAAGCGAGCTCGCGGGTCGATTGTGACGGGATAGACTCCAACATTCTTGGCTCCGCTGAAAAGCCACTGCCCCTCTTCCGGTCGATTCTTAATGGCGCTCTCGTACTTCTTGATGGTGTCCTCTTTCTGTCCTTCCAACTGCACAACAACATCGGGTCCAGCGTACTTTGTGAAGATGTTCGGCAGTATCTTCTCGATTTTCGCCTTCATCCATGCATACGATGGGCGCTTATCAGTATCAAGCGTTAACGTGTGCAAAAGCACCTGCAACAAACCGACTCCAAAACCGGAGGGGACATCACCGCTAAGGCGCCAGTGAATCACAGCTTCAGGCTTAAGCTCATTTCCTGCACTACCAGCATAGGTACTCTTGAGCTGATAGCCCGTAACTTTGTTTGGAAGCTTCAAGTCGGGAACGGAGCTAAGCCCAATACGCTGTATCGCATCAATTGGTGTGCGTACGATATCGGTTAGCTGTTCAGGTGTGAGTTTTAGCCAAAAATCATTGCCACAACCAATCAGCGGCTTAGCCATTTCATTGAGCATGCCATCCACGTTGACGTCTTCACAGAACTTGTCCACAGCAGCTTTCGCTTCGGAGGCTTTCTCGTATTTTTCATCGGCTGTGGTGTAGAAGCCCATGCCAACCGTGGATGCTGCCAGTAGATCTACGCTGCTTTTGCATGTTGGGTCTCGGTCGTAAAGCTTCATAACATCCGTTAAAGGTATGCAGGAAGTGTCAAAGAACACTCTCTGCTTTGGAGATGCCACGCCCGAAGCAGGCGCATAGGAGAGGACCTCACGGATTTTCCTGAAGACTTTACTCATGGGTTAGACCTCGTGAATTTGATAGCCCCAAAAAAGGAGGAAAAGTGGTTGATACGTTGACGAGTGTTTAGGTCAGCGTAGTTTTGATGTTGGTCATTTTGGCAATTGCAGCTGAACGCAGGATGCCTAAGCCAAACCGTGTGGTTGCACGAACGCCGTACTTGCCTGTTTTGACGTCTTCCCAGTCCTCAACTGTTATGTCCCTGCGCAGAAGCATAGCTGACGCTACTCGGGTGTCTATGGCGTAGGCTGTGCCGTTAGGAACCAGAGTGCTCGCCTGAACACGCATGCCTAAGACGCTTCCGATGCTGCCCTGCTCAATGTCGGTTTCACTGCTTGGGAAATACTGCGCATGAATGAACTTGTCATCGTTGAGCAACTGATGCAGCTGTGTCTCGCTAACCGCCAACACTGTAGGGCGCCAGTTCTCGCCTCGAACAGCATTATGCAACGAAAGCAGTCCACTCCAGCTAAGCACAGCGTTGTTTCCGTTGATTGGTGCTCCGCCAGCCAAATCTGCATCCGCAATTGCACCATATAATGCGATGATCGCCTCGGTTTCCTCAAGTCCTATGGCTCTGCCGACCTTCTGCACCATGTTGTCCATGACGTTCCAAGTGGCATCTTCGAGAAACTCGCGTGTCCACTCCTCGGAAGCATCAACCAACTGGTTAGTGTAGATGTCGACTGTCGTGTTTTTCTTACCGCTCAGCCTTGTGACTGCACCTTCAGAATAGCGGTAAGCAACAGCGTCCACGTCCAGCGGAAAACGCTCCATCGGCTCGGATGTAGGCATAACGGTGATTATGTTTCTGCCAATGAGTTCGGGAAAGGCGGCTTGCACAAGTGTGTCGTGCATTCTGCCAAGGGCGCCTGTCATGTCGCTGAACAAGCCTTCCTTTATGCCCATAGCAGCATAGCGCTTCAGGAACGGATGCTCAGTTTTCAGCTTGAGCTTCTCGTAGACTTCACGCTGGTCGTTCGGCTTAGCCATCAGCGATTCAAAAAGTCGTGGTTTCATCGATGTCACTTCTCCACATCTATGAAAATCAGGTCGCCGTCCGCCGTTGCAGATTGAAGGGCTGTGCCGAGCTTGCGGTTATAGAAAATCGTGTACGTCGCTGAGCCGCCCTCGTTCACGGGTTGATCTACAAGCTGAGTGATTTTGCCGTTTGCTGCACTGCAGACTGCCGTGCCTCGGGTTATTGGACCGTTAGCGGTAACTTTGACTCTGCCACGCTTCAGCACAGGACACATTTCGCCTAAAGCCACAGTTTTGACGGCTACGCCTATAGCGTTGTCTCCGCCGGGGCTTTCCGAAACCTTGTTGTCCGCGCTTAGGTAGACGGGTGAGCCTTTGGTGACTGCAGCCTCAGCCTCAAACGACTCGATTAACGCGTTGGGGTCGTCGGTTTCGCCAACTGCCATCCAGCTTTTGCCAGATCTATCAGCCATTCAAAATCAAATCGATTCTCGGTTTTGAATTTCCCAAAGTTCGTCCTTTGGTACTCTCCCCCACAAAAGTGAGCATAAACACGCTTCAGCTGCCCCCTGACTTCTGCTCTAACTGCACAACTACTCTTCGCAGTTCTTGGCACATGCGCTGCGGTCCAAGACTCCAGCTTCTCTGAACCATTGGAGAAGGCAAAACAGACTCAACCATCTTGGCAGCTTCAGAAGCTGGAATCAGTTTAAGCGGGTTCTTGAGCAAGCCGCCATTGGGCAACTGCTTCCGCAAGTCTTCGAGTGCTTTCTGCGCTTCGGTCAGCTGCGCTTGGAGTGCTTCAGTTTTCCCTTGCAAGTTGCACACGGCACTTTCGATTTGGAGTTCTCCAGTTGCTGCGCACAGCTTTTTTAGGGCTTGAGCTTTCGCCTCAGCAGAAATCTCTGTCTGATCCAACCGTGCCAAAGCGTTTCGGACATGGGCCGCGTCCAAGTTGCCCTGAGCGCTCTTGTATGGCAAGTGCCGAAGGCTTCTGGGTGTGGTTTTGCCTTGGTCGTCTTTTTGCCCGCCAGCCTCAATGTAGGCAAAGCAGTCGTCGGGCAGGTTGTTGATGTACTCAGTATCCCACTCTGCCTCCTGAACACCCGCTTTTCTTAGAGCTTCCGTGACCTTGGTGTCCACGAACTTCTCCAAAACCTGCACGTTAGTTTCGGGAATACCTGGCACTGCTACAAGACTTAACTCCGCATTATGCAATCCATGCGGGACCTTGCCGTCCACAACGTCAATGGCTTCGTAGTCTGCCCCCACGCTTACGTGTTGGATTAGTCCTTTGCGGATTTTCTCAGCGGTCTGGTCATCGTAGATTTCAGCTTCGTACCAGAGGTTATGCCCGTCCCAGTCGGTCTTGGTTACTTTGCCAACAGCGTTGGGCACAGCAACGTGCTCAATGTAGATTGGAGCATTAGCCAGCTTACCTGAGAAGGCTTGTAGTTCCTCAGAGGTGTAAATGTTAAGATTTCGGCTTATGCCCGTGCACATGGCCACTCCCCGAATGCGCAAGGGCTTATCAGTTATTTTCTCAAGAACCTGAAAAGGAAGAACCGTTCCCACGTGCTCTTTTACCCGCTTACAGTTAGTGCAGTTCTCTTGAGACATGCCTGTTTCAAACCTCCCTCAGAATAGTCATAAGACAGATTTAGGCTTGTTTTGCTGAAAAAGGCTGTTGTTAAGCTTTATTAGACCTTAACAACAATTATTAAATATTAACAGACTGAAAACTATCGTAGGAGTCAGCGAATGCGAAAACACCCGGTAAGCATAGCTCTGTCGAACCGCATACTGCAAAAAATAGACCAAGAAGCCATAAAAGAAAAAAGGTCAAGAAGTGAATGGATAGAAGTTCATTTTGAAAACATATTTTTCAATGCTCAACAATCCAAATCGTTCCCAAACCAATAGTTATTTATTGTTTTTTAGCAAATGACACTGTATTTTGCCTAAAAACAATTAAAATCTCATCAATAATTATAGCAAATAATTTCTAATTATTTACTTAAAAAAGGGATGTTAAAAGAGCAAACTTACCCTTAAAAAATTACGTAGGTGGGTTGTTATCGCGCCCACCACCAGAAGGTTTGCCTGGATTCTTGCTTGGCCAACCACCTCTACCTTTTCCCACTTCTCTCACCTCCATTTAATACCTGTATCTGGAATAGTAATCCGAGTTTTCTTTGCCACGTTTGATTCTAGCGATCATCTCAGCTGCAGCGGTCTGAATGCTCGCATCAGGATCACTAAGTAGTTTGGTTAATGCAGGTACTGCTTGTTCTTTGCTTTCTATCAACGCTTTATCAAAAGGCTCTGCATAGTGATCATCTCTTGGGCGATGAAAAGCAATTTTTATCCAGTCATTTATTGAGCCTAAATCAAGTAATGCTTGCACCATTGCTTTACATGCTTCTCTTGCATTTTCTCGTTCGTTTTCTTCAAAAGTAAAGTTTCCTTGTTCCGATTGTGTGAATAACTCCTGTGTTTTGAGCAATTCTTCTACCAATTTGTCTACAGCAGTATTTGCCTTAAGCCGTCTTAGCGCTTTCGCTGTTTCTGCTTTTACAGCAAAATTTTCTTTCTCCAGAGCTGTTAAAAGAGACCCGACTGATCTGTCGTCACCAATAACACCCAGCATTCTTGCAATTACTTGTTTGCCCAGGAAATTGTCAGTCACCATTGCTGTTTCTAGCGACCGTTGGGCTTCTTCTTCAAAATGATTAACTATGTTCCGAGCGAATTCATCCACTTGTGTGGCTTTCTCGTCATCCTCGTGTGTCAATGGATGACCATATGGGTCACTATAATAAGTGTCGATATTTTTGAAATACCATTTAGAGATTGATTGAACGATAGCATCAAGAGCTTGTTTGTTACCAATTTTCGCTAATGCGTCGAATGCTTCAGTGCGAGGTAATGCCTTACTAACGTCATCAACAGTTGAAGGAACACTGATAATCCCTAATGCTTTAACAATACTCCTTATCGCATTTTCGGGTCCTCTTTTCCTAGAACTGTCATAATAATAGTTGTTTTTTTCTTGATTTTCAGCCTCTTTTATGGCTGTCGATAAAGCTGAAGTTAAGTATGGAATAACTCGCTGACCAAGGAATGATAACTGGACAATAGATATCTCTTGTACACTTTCTATATCGCTTCTTAAAGCCCGAATAAGTAACCCAACTTGTTCTCTGAATCGTGCATCTTCGTTATATTTTTCAATTGGCTGAAAAGCAAGCAAGGCAGCCCTACCTTCTTCAGTGATTGCGTAATTTCCCAGTTGCTTTTCTATCAAACTGCCTAGTTTTAACAAGTGAAACTGAAGAGTACTGTTGTTTTCAGTGTTACTTTTTACCTTTAACTCTGCAAATCCCAAAGGTCCATGATCTCGAAGAACTTTTAAAATTTTTATGCGCGTCTTATGGCTTAAAGCGTCGTGAATTTCAACACGATTTTTATCTGTCGTTTGATTTGAAGTCATTTTTATCGCCATTAGGGCTATATTCTCTGTTTTAATATTTAATGCCTTTTTCCAATACCCAAACTCGATTAATCGTTTAGTTTAAGTCTGAACTTTATCGCTTTTAACTATAATTGTTTACTAAAAAGCTTAAAAACAACCTGAAGCAGTCAATTGAGAGGGACACAAGTTTACTTTCATAGACCTTAATACCGTAAGTTATCCCTTAATTTGGTCTATTTTCACTTTCTCCCCAGATTTCTATCGCAAAACTTGTTAAAGCCCAGTGCCAGCCGCGCTTTTCCGCTATACATTCACCAAATTCTTTTTCCAATCTTTTGTTCATTCTAAGTATTCTTCTGCTTATTTGATGCCGTGTAACTTTGAAATGCACAAGCCGCGTTTGCAAATCTTTAGGCAGTAAACCACTGCTACCTGCTTCAAAAAGTAACTGCAAAATAGCCTTGTCAACCTCATCTTTACAGACTACACGTTCGATTAAGGGCTGCTCAAAATTGAATGAGCTTTTCAGGCCTGCAAAGATTGTTCGTAACATAAGCTTTACCTCTTCAACCTCAAACAAAGTCTGCTTGAGAAGTTGCTGATTATACTTTAAACGCCCTATCTTATCGCTTTGGCTGCGCTTCTTTTTGGTGTTTTGAACAGGGTTTTCAGTCGTTTCCATTCTAAAGCGCTCACTCCAGTAAATTTGCTCCATTAACGAAAGCAAAATCTAACACTGCGCCATCTACACCAACCACCCTCAAAACGCTGAGTCCCAAAAAGCATGGACTTTTCCCATACCCAGCACATAGGGCTAAAATGGCTTTTGAACAGGTTTTCACTGCCATTAACGCGATACTGCGTACATGGCAATTCCTTGAATGCTCGTAGTAAATTCTAAGCGACGTAGCCATCTTTGCCTCCTGCATTCTTAGGTGAACTTGGCTGACCATTGCCTTCAGCGTCAAAAAGCTGCCTCAACGTACTGGTTAACTGGCTTATGTCGCTGCGCATTGCCGCAACTTCCCCTTCAATGTTCCTCACTTTCTCCGGCATCTGCAAATACTCAATAACCGCGTCCCGCTGCGTATGCTCCAGTTCGCCTGGACCCCAACTGTGATCAATCTTACGCTTATCCGTCCGAACCGTAAAATAGCGACCAAACAGCGAAGCCACAGGATCCTCATTGGCCATCTCTCCGCCAACAATTTTGCCTTCACCCAGAACACACCCATACTTGCTACAGAGTGCATTCCGAACCCTGTTAGCCAAATTCATAGCCAAATTCGTAACCTCAATCGGATTCCTTCCACGAATAACCTCAACGTGCACAATCCAGCTCCGCGTAGTCTTACGCACCCGAACGCCTAACTCTGTCCCCAGCAAAGCCGTCCAATTCACCATCTCCACTTTCTTAAAATTCTCAGGAGTAAGCCCATCCGCCAAAATCTCATAAGCCACTTGGCACTTGTCAAACCGGTACAGCCGTGCGGGAAAAACCGTTCCCTCACATAACGTGAGAAGTCTTTTACTTTCAGGCGTAAGCTCGTAAAAAACCACGTTGCTCCGCTTCTCACGCTGGATAAGATTGCATTCCGCAAGCTTCCTAACATAGTACCAGGTATGCTGACGGCTTAATCCAATGATGCGCCCAGCCTTAGTCGGATAATCACCAACATCAATACGCATTAGCAACGGAATAACCCAAGTGCGCACAGTCTTGGTGTCAAATTTTACTCTAGACTTTGGAGAACAAACTTTTTTACTTCCACTTGATTTCGCCAAAAACAAATCCTCCTAAGTTTGCTCCTTCAGTCGTCTAGGCTTAAAATCGCTGCAAGCATCACTGGAAGCCACACGACTATACCTAAGCCGCCGCTCCCTCTTGCCACTATGACAGCAGCCAAACCATTCTGCACAATCAACACAGATAGCAGCGTCCACTAGGGAAGGGCCTCCCTGACTAAAACTTTCAAAGGCTTAACTAGCGAGAGGAAAAAAAGAGAAGAAAGAGGTTGAACCACAAAAGACATTATTGTTTCGAAAAACGATAGTTGCAATCTCTGCAAAGATACCGCTGAATACTTCCCAAAGGACCTTCGTACTTTCCATCTTTCCAATTTCTTGAACTGCCACATCTTGGACAGTTGACCCTTGGCTTGGGCACACCTGACCACACCTCGTCTGAAATGAACGCTCCGCAAACAGGACAATTCTTTGTCATTAATTTCACCCCCAGCCAAACTTGCGCCGACACAACCAAGTTTCCCAAAAAAGAAAAAAGGGAAGAGCGCGAAGAAACGAGAAACTGAGTCATCGCCACTGGCTTGGCGGCCTTGCATGTCACCCTGAGGGGCGGGAACAAATCCCAGCGGCCCCACCACTACCAACACCTAGGGCGCGAGTACGAGAGCCTTTTTGTTAAAAAACAGACTGCAAAATATATTTCTCAAAATCTCAGAGCTTTTATACTTAACAGAATATTTGAAAACCAGAGGCTGGACGACACATCTGGTTTAATTGGCAAGATTTTGGTGATAATTGGTGGCGCTGGCTCTGTTGGTTTTGGAATTTGGCATTTTTTGGTGCCTATTCATATATTGAGCCCAATGCGACAGAGTTAATGGTGGCTGTTCGACGTGTTTTTCTTTATATTTGGTATTATTTGGGGTAGTAATACTGCTTATTTTATGGAGATAAATTGAATAGTTATTCAATAATTGTGATGGCTTCCTGCGGCAAGTATTTTGCGGATTACAAGGGTGACATTTCAGATTATTTTTAAACAAGGTTCAATGAACCCTGCTCTTCAATACGGAATGCTATCCGCATTCATAGTTGTGCCGCTATGCACATCGTTCCAGTAGCCATTATGTGCTCCGAGAATCAGAAACTAAAAAATAGTACGGATTTAAATGGCGCTGACAAAAATTAGCAACTTGGAATTGATGAAGGATCGTTTCTCCAAATTTATTTTCTCGGCCGTTCACGATACGTTTTTACGGTAAGCAATCAACTCTATGTTGGGATGCATCTTGGCGAGACTGAAAGGGTTCCAAAAACTCACCTGTGTAGACGAAGCGCTGGAAACCTGGCTCCGCGCGCTCCAAATTAACGTCCGCACCGTTACCGTTCCACTGCAGGAAGCCTTGAACCGCGTTTCAGCCGAAGACGTAATAGCGCAAGAGGATTTGCCGAGGTTCGATAAGTCAGCCGTGGACGGTTATGCGCTCAAAGCCGAAGACACCACAGGCGCAACACAGTTCAAACCCGCAACCCTCACCATAACCGACTCTGCTGAAATCGGCGCAAAGCAGGCGAAGCAGTTGTGGACTGGAAACCCGATCCCTAAAGGCGCAGATGCAGTAGTGATGATAGAAAACACGCGGAAACGCGACGATGGCAAGCTGGACGTTTGGGTACCGTTAGCGCCCAACGCCAACGTCTCACGAAAAGGCGAAGACATCCAGAAAGGCGAAACAGCCACCAAAAAAGGAACACGTCTAAACCCATACCACCTCGGCTTGTTCGCCGCGTTGGGCAACACCAGCGTCAAAGTAGCGGGCAAACCCCGAATCGCTATAATCGCCACAGGAAACGAACTCGCCAAAACAGGCACCACACCCACAGCAAACCAGATTTTCGAGTCCAACCGCGTCATGCTCTCAGCAATGTGCCGCGAACTAGGCGCCGAACCAGTCGACCTCGGCATAGCAAAAGACGACATAGACGAAATAGCCGAGAAAATCAAGACAGGACTCCACCAATGCGACGCCGTAGTAACCACTGGCGGAACCAGCGTTGGCGGGCTCGACCTGGTCCCAGACGCAGTAAACAATACAGGAAAACCTGGCGTGATAGTCCACGGCATAGCCATGCGACCCGCCATGCCAACCGCACTCGCAGCCATAGACGGCAAGCCAGTGCTGATTCTCTCAGGAAACCCAGTTGCCGCTGTAATCGGCTTCGAAGCTTTCGCGCGGCCACTCATCTGCAAAATGCTTGGCATGAGCCAAGAAGAAACGAGACCCATTGTAAGGGCGGTTATGACGCGGAAAGTAGCCACAGCGCTCGGAAGAAGAACCTTCGTCCGCGTTCTGGTCACGCAGAAAAACGGCGAATTCACCGCGGAACCCGTAAGCACAAGAGGGTCAGGCACCATTTCAACCATGACGCGCAGCAACGGCTTTGTTATCGTTTCAGAAAACAGAGAAGGCTTGGCGCAAGGCGAACTTGTCGCTGTCCGTTTGTTCGGAACCGTGGAGACGGTGAAAGTGGATGTTTAGGCGACTCATGTCGTTTGACGAGGCGAAAAACGCCATCCACCAGAAGATTAAGCCAGAACCGTTGGGCGAAGAAGAAGTCCCGTTGCTGGAAGCACACAATCGCGTACTCACGCAGGACGTAACCTCCAGCTTGGATATTCCGCCTTTTAACAGATCAACAGTTGACGGTTACGCCGTGAAAGCCGAAGATACCTACGGCGCAGAAGAGAACACGCCTGCAAAACTGAAGGTTTGCGGCACCGTGAACGTGGGCGAACCGCCACATATCAGCCTCGCAAAAGGCGAAGCCGCAGAAATCGTCACTGGTGCACCAATCCCAGAAGGCGCAGACGCATGCGTTATGATTGAAAACACCGAAAAACTCGGCGATGTCCTTCTCGTTTACCGAGCTGTAACTAAGAGCGAGAACGTGATGAAGAAAGGCTCAGACATCAAAAAAGGCGAAACCGTCCTCAAAGCTGGAACCGTTCTGGGTTCCTCGGAAATAGGCGTCTTGGCCGCATTAGGCTACGCAAAAGCCAAGGTCTTTAAGGTCCCCGTGGTCGCGGTTCTCTCTACAGGCGGAGAAGTCACTGAACCCGGCAAAAAGTTGCCGCCTGGAAAAATCTACGACATAAACGCTTACAGCCTGAGCGCCGCAGTGCTTGAAGCAGGTGGAAAACCAGTATGCATGGGCGTTGTTCCCGACGACAAAGCGCAGCTACGGCGAGCTTTGGAGTACGCGTTGGCTTCCGCGGATATGGTGGTAACTTCTGGCGGAGTTTCCGTGGGTCCACATGACCTTATGCCGCAAACAGTAGGTTCTCTCGGCGAACCAGGCTTAATCGTGTGCGGAATAGCTGTGAAGCCGGGAAAACCCACGACGGTGGCGCTTGTGGGGCGGAAAACGGTTTTTTCGATGCCTGGGCATCCAACTTCCGCGTTGCTGCTGTTTCAACTGCTTGTTCGCCCTCTAATTCAGGGCTTTGCAGGCAGACCAGTCACGGGAACCAGCGTGGTCAAGGCTGTTGCTGGCGCAAGGATGTTTTCGGCTAAAGGCAGGCGAACATTTGTCATGGTCAAGCTGAACCGGGAGAAGTCAGGCAGGTTGGTGGCTGAGCCTGTGGAAACAGGGGCTTCTGGAGCTATAACCACGCTTGCTAAGGCTGACGGTTTTATCGAGGTGCCTGAGAACGAGCAGTTTATCGATGCAGGCGAAGAAGTTGCGGTGTTGCTTTTAAAGAGTGCTTAGCGCTTTATGCTTCTGTGGGTCTGCTTTTCACTGCCAAGTACAGCGTGAAGACCCATGTGAGGACAGCGTAAGCGATCATGCTTAAGCTTGTTACGAGATTGCTGAAGGCGACGAAGTACAGGGTGATTAGAGCGATTGCTGTGGCGGCGGCGAACAGGGCGGCAACCAGCCATATTGCCCAGAACCTTTTCTTGAACAGGCCATAAGCGGTAACTATGCTCAGGATTCCTGTTAATCCGATGTGGGGCGGGAAATTGGCGAAGGGTAGCGTTGCGAGAAGTATGATTCCAGCAATGCTGTAAAATCCGATGGGCGCAACATAGCATAGTTCGATGCTTCTGAGTTTAGATGCGAATGACATTTCTGGTCGCCTTACCCCTTTATGCATTAGAGCTTTGCTAATAAATTTAATGTTCGCATGGCGTGCGGTGCTTGTCCTTTCACGTCTAAGCAAGCGAAAGAGTTTAGAGCAACCCACGAGAAAACAGGTAGAAAGAAGGATTAATAATGAGCCACTTGGACTTGTTTATTTCACAATCGAACGTTTTTAGCGGTACTCAAAAACCCTTTGAAAACGCTAGATACGTGGTTTTCGGCGTTCCGTTCGATGTTACCAGTACGTACAGGACTGGAGCGCGGTTCGGACCAAACGCCATACGGCAAGCTTCGCTGAACATTGAAACGTACAGTTTCCGTTCT
This sequence comes from Candidatus Bathyarchaeota archaeon A05DMB-2, assembly GCA_018475625.1. Lineage (GTDB taxonomy): Archaea > Thermoproteota > Bathyarchaeia > Bathyarchaeales > Bathycorpusculaceae > A05DMB-2. Next base: position 236,381 of record JAAKEZ010000002.1, on the reverse strand, counting down.
GGAATAGACGTTGAAGATTTGCCCTTGCACGACGCTGGTGATTTGCATGTTTCCACGAGCCCACGGAAAACCGTGGACATGCTGAAACTGGTGGTCGCGGACGTTTTAGCAGCGGGGAAGATGCCGGTGGCGATTGGCGGAGAGCACACCATAACGTTGGGCATGTTGAAAGGTTTAGGAGATAAAGCACGGGAAACCGCTGTCGTCAGTTTCGATGCGCATCTGGATTTGCGCAGAGAATATCAGGGACTGACGCTTTCTCACACCACTTTCATGCGGGTAATCAACGAAGAAGTGAAGCCCGCGAAAATAATGGAAGTGGGCACACGAGCCGTTTGCCGAGAAGAACTGGACTATGCAAAGAAGACCGGGATAACGTTTTTCACGTCTCAGCAGGTCAGTAATGAAGGCGCAGAGCAGGTGGCACAGAAGCTTAAGGAGAAACTTGAGCCATACGAGAACGTTTACTTGTCGGTTGACATGGACGTGCTTGACCCTGCATTTGCTCCTGCGGTGCAGAATCCAGAAGCTGATGGAATCGACACTCACATACTTATAGACGTGGTGTGCGCGCTGTGCGACAATCGTGTGGTCGGGTTCGACGTTTTAGAAATTGCACCTGTTTATGACATGGGTATCTCAGCGGTTGCTGCGGCTAAAGTAGTGTTCGAGATGCTGTGCCAACTGGAAAAAGTAGCACTTAAATGAGCTGGCGTGTGATTTTTTCGTCTATGCCTCCTTATAAATAACTTTTAACTACCCATCCCCTTATTTAAAGGGCTTAAACATGGAGATTGGCGGAAATTAGAAGTTGGTCTTAATATTGCTTTTGACTAAAGTAAACCTTTAGCTTGACAAATCTCTGATGAAACTGCAACAATGTCTCATTAATTGCTGAACAAACTTTCAAAAAACATGCAGAAACATTTATCAATGACCAGACTGCAATTTCTAAGCATTGCACCTCCACAGGGAGAAGGAAAAACAAGCAGAGTCGTGAAAAATGGAAATAGACACTTTCTACTTTAAACTGGGATTAAACACTGAACCCATAATCGACGACACCACACTCCGAGACGGCATCCAAATGCCCGGCTTAGCCGCGGCACCCAAAGACGCCGCTAAAATAGCTCAATTTCTCAGCCAGATTGGCGTGGAGAGAATCGAAGTGTTCCACTACCAAGAACCAGATAAGAAAGCCGCAAAACTTATTCAAGACCTAAACCTCAACATGCGTGTGGCTGGATGGTGCCGCGCCGTCAAAGAAGACATCGACAGCGCCCTCCAATGCGGTTTCAACGAAGTAGGCATATCCCACCCCGTATCAGACATTCACTTCCGCGCAAAATGGCCAACGAAAACCAGAGAGCAAATCCTCGCCAACATGGTTGATGTGGTCGAGTACGCCGCCAAGACACATGGGCTCCGAGTTTTCGTCCACGGCGAAGACAGCACTCGCGCAGACTGGGCCTTTGAGCGGGACTTTATCAACGCCGTGGCGCAGGCAGGCGCAGAATGCTACCGCGTATGCGACACCGTAGGCATCGGACTCTCCGACCCAAGAGCCCCACTTCCAAACGGAATCCCAGCTAAGGTCCACGCTATACGCAAAGAAACGCGAATAAACGCCATCGAAATTCACGCACACGACGATTTCGGAAACGCTGTTGAAAACACTATGGCCGCCATCAAGGCAGCGTCAGGTGTCTGGGACAAGATTTACGCGAGTACCACGTTCCTCGGCATTGGCGAGAGAGCAGGAAACGCCGAGACTGAAAAGGTTATTCTGAACCTTTACATGCATTACGGCGTCAACAAGTTCAAGGGCAAAACAGAGAAGCTCAAGCAGACTGCGGACTTCATCGGCAAAGCCACAGGATACGTGGTTCCACCCAACAAGGCGATAGTGGGCGACTACGGCTTCGCACATGAGTCAGGCATCCACACCCACGGCGTACTAAGCGACCCACGGACTTACGAGCCGTATCCACCTGAGCTTGTGGGCAACACGCGACGCTTGACCATTGGAAAACAGTCAGGAAAAGGCATAATCAAACACAAAATCACTCAACTCACAGGCAACGCTCCAGATGAGCAAGCGCTTATGGCGGTCGTGGAGAAGGTGAAGGAAGTCTACGCAAACGGAAGACGCGCATCGCTGAAAGATGAAGAATTCAAGAAGATACTGCGAACACTCAAGCTACTTCCAGAAATCAACGGGCGCTGAGACGCTAAGCAATAGGCATGAAAACGTCCACAAAATTAAATAATTTCTCAAGGGAAACTTTCAGCGGTGAAACGCGTTGCCATGCACAGTTATAGTTGGCGCCTTCTGGGGAGACGAAGGCAAAGGAAAAATAATCAGTTACCTCGCCCTCAAAGATAAACTGGACTTCTGTGTGAGAACCGGCTCAGTCAACGCAGCTCACACCGTGTGGATAAACGGAAAAAAATACGCGTTGCATATGGTTCCAGCCGCATTCGTCTATGACAAGTGCCGATTGCTGGTAGCGGCAGGCGCCAACATCCACGTCGGCAGACTCCTCGAAGAAGTCGAGTTGACAAAAGTTAACGGTCGAATGGGCGTAGACCAGAATGCCTCCATAATCGAAGAAAAACACTCTGTCCAGGACAAAACCAGCGCTCATCTGAAGGGCTTGGGCACCACGGGCTGGGGTGTCGGACCCGCACTTGAAGAACGAGTGAGAAGAACCGCCAAACTCGCCAAAGACATCCCTGAACTGAAGCCGTTCCTGACAGACGGCGTCGCCGAAGTAAACGACGGCTTGGACGCTGGCAAGAAAGTGCTGCTGGAAGGAACGCAAGGTTTCATGCTTTCCCTCTTTCATGGAACCTATCCTTACGTGACGGGCAGAGACACGGGCGCCGCGGCTATCGCGTCTGAAGCAGGCGTGGGACCAACAAGAGTTGACGACGTCCTCATAGTCTACAAGTCGTTCATAACCCGTGTTGGCGCTGGACCTTTGCCGGGTGAGATGACGAAGGAGGAAGCTGTTGCGAGGGGCTGGTTTGAAACCGCCGCGGGAACGGGTCGCGACAGACGTTCTGCTCCGTTTAATTTTGAGTTGGCAAAGAAAGTTGCCAAGATTAACGGTGCCACTCAGTCTGCGTTGACGAAGCTGGACTGCCTGTTCCCTAAGTGCCAAGGCGCCAGAAAATTCAGTGACCTTCCGAAAGAAGCGAAAGATTTCATTGCGGAAGTTGAAAACCAAACAGGTGTACCTGTGGTTCTGGTGGGCACTGGTCCTGAAGCCTTAGACATCATCGACCGAAGATGATAGAACAGTTATATCTGAAAGTTGCTAAATATCTTCTAAAGAGGTGCAGATGAATATGCTTAGCTTCGGTGCCTGCAAAAAGGCTTCAGTTACCTTCATGGTGCTGCTGTTTGCAGCGGGCTTGCTTATTGGCGGACTCGCGGTTTTCTTCATAACCTTTGAGAAAACGAACAGCCTTAGTAACCAGGTTTCGGATTTGCAGAACCAGGTGTCCGCTTTAACAGGGCTTCAGAACGTGACTTACCAGAACATCACGATTTACCAGAACGGCACTTCGCTGGCGGATATTTACAGTAACGTCCGCGACTCCATCGTGCTGGTTCAGGGCACCGAAAGTGACGGAACCGGAGTTCAAGGCTCAGGCTTCGTCTATAACTATGCAAACAGGAACGTGGTCATAACCAACTATCACGTTGTCCATGGAGCAACTGACCTAAGCGTTACTTTCTCCAACGGCCATGGTTACGCAGCGATTGTCCTTGGAACAGACGCGTATGCTGATTTAGCCATTCTTTCAGTCAATGACGCTCCAGCAAGCGAGTTTAAGCCTGTCGAAATCGTGAGCTCCAGCACTCTGCGCGTGGGTGACCCCGTCATCGCCATAGGAAACCCATACGGCTTGGTTGGCTCTTTAACCACGGGCGTGGTAAGCGCTTTGGGAAGAACCATCACCGAAGATTATACAGGCGGCTTCTCTATAGCTAACATCATACAGACAAGCGCGCCGATAAATCCTGGAAACTCTGGCGGTCCACTGCTGAACGCGGTTGGGAACGTGGTGGGCATAACGACGGCAATTGTTTCTGACTCCCAAGGTTTAGGCTTTGCCATCCCGTCGAACACGATTCTTAGGGAGATATCTTCCTTGGTAACTAAAGGAGCCTACGAAGGACATTCTTATTTGGGCGTTTCTGGGCAAGACATGAGCTACGACATGGCGCAGCAAATAGACGCCAGCGTCACTTACGGCTGGAGAATCGTCAAAGTCACCTCAGGTGGACCTTCAGACGGGAAACTCAGAGTAAATGACATCATAATCGCCTTGAACGCAACCGTGATAAAGAACAATGATGACTTGGCAAGCTATCTTGAAGAGAAAACCATGCCCGGACAAACCTTAACCATTACAGTGGTAAGAGGCGGCGTGAACACGTACGTGGATGTTGTCTTGGGGACAAGACCCCCTCCACAAACGTAAGCTTGAAGGCAACTCTCCTCTTTAAAAGGCGGCTCTGACCAAAGTATTGGAGTTTGATTTAGAATGGCTGATGTTTGGCGCAAACCGTACCACGTAATTCTCGAAGTGGAGAACAGGCAATGTAGGGTTCTGAAAAAGTTTGCTTCTCTCGGGCTGAAACAACTGAAGGTAAATGACATCCGAGGCTCCAGCAACCGCGTAGTGAAGCATTTAATCGAGCTTGACCGAGATCAGATTAAGAAAATTCCCAGAGAACTCAGGCATGGAGCGCCCAGAGTAAAAACCGAAGGAAAGGCGTCCATATGGTTTGAAAGCGAAGGTTGCGAGGTCTGCAACACCATACTGTCTCGGGACGCGTTTTTGATTTCGGGAAAAAGCATGGAAGAATACACGATAATGTACAGCTTTATTGTACCCACGTTCGAAGCGTACACGGACATCATAAAGGCGCTGGAAAACTCAGGTAACAGGGTCACAGTCGTGAAAATGGGGGGATTCGAACCGAAAACCGGGGTTCTGACGCGTAAGCAGGAGCGCATATTCTGGTTAGCCCTGAAAGGTGGCTTCTTTGACTATCCGAGGAAAGTCGGGATGCGCGAGTTCTCCACCAAGCTGGGCGTAAGTCCAGCCACGCTCTCAGAGATAATACGGAGAGGAACGCGTAGGCTACTGGAGAACTACTTTGAAAAAGAACCCACGTGAACCACGTCGCCCGTTAATCCCTAACATTTCAGGGGAAACATCTATCTGAACCCAAGAATAAATCATTAGGCAGTGATTGAAATGAGTCAAGAACAAATGTTCTGTTACCAATGCGAACAAACCGCCAAAGGACAAGGATGCACCATTGTAGGCGTCTGCGGAAAAACCCCCGAAGTTGCCACTCTCCAAGACTTGCTTATATACGCGCTAAGGGGACTTTCGCAGGTAGTAATTGAAGCAGAAAAGGTCGGCGTTAAGGACGAGCAAGTCAGCGTTTTTACTTGCGAAGCGCTTTTCACCACATTAACGAACGTGAATTTCGACCCTGACAGCATCATCAACTACATAAAAAAGACGGTTGAACTACGGGAACAGCTAAAGAAGAAAACGCAAGCTGCTGGGGCGCAAATCAGTGCAAGCAGTGGGCCCGCAAATTTGGTTCTAGAGAAAACTAAGGAAGGACTTATAGCACAGGGGAAACTGGTTGGGATAAAATCAGATCCAGCCGCAAATGAGGACTTGCGTTCGCTGCATTGGCTGTTAACTTACGGCTTAAAAGGCGTCGCAGCTTACACTTACCACGCGTACATTCTCGGGAAAAAGGACGACTCAGTCTTTGATTTCATACACAGAGGACTCGTGGCGCCATTGGACAAGTCTCTCAGCGTCAACGACTTCGTAGGCTTAGCTTTAAAGTGCGGTGAAGTCAACATACGAGCCATGGAGCTTCTGGATGCTGGAAACACGGAAACTTACGGTCACCCAGTCCCGATGAAGGTACCTCTCGGCGTCAAAAAAGGCAAGGCAATCTTGGTTTCGGGACATGACCTCAAAGACCTCGAAGAGGTTCTCAAGCAGAGCCGAGGAAAAGGCATCTACGTTTACACGCACGGAGAAATGCTGCCAGCACACGGATACCCCAAGCTGAAAGCGTATCCGCACTTCTACGGTCACTACGGCACAGCGTGGCAAAACCAGCAGAGAGAGTTCGCCGAGTTTCCAGGAGCTATACTGATGACGACCAACTGCCTCCAACGACCGATGGAAACCTACAAAGGCAACATTTTCACGTCAGGACCAGTCGCATGGCCGAACACACCACATGTGAAAGGACATGACTTCAGCGAGGTGATTAAAAAGGCGCTGGAACTGCCCGGCTTCCAAGCTGACAGAGAAGGCAAATACGTCACCGTGGGCTTCGGAAGAAACGCCGTGTTAAGCGTGGCAGACAAAGTCATCGCGGCCGTGAAAAACGGTCACATCCGGCGGTTCCTGCTGGTCGGCGGATGCGACGGCGCCAAACCTGGAAGAAGCTATTACACGGAGTTTGTTGAGAAAGCGCCACGTGACACGGTTGTGCTAACGCTTGCGTGCGGGAAATTCAGGTTCTTCGACAAGGACTTAGGAACCATAGACGAGATTCCAAGACTGCTGGACATGGGACAATGCAACGACGCCTACTCCGCCGTCAAGGTGGCTCAAGCGCTTTCGGAAGCCTTCAAAGTTCCGATAAACGACTTGCCGCTGTCACTGGTGCTTTCATGGTACGAGCAGAAAGCTGTTGCCATACTTTTGTCGCTACTGTACTTGGGCGTGAAGAACATCCGCATCGGACCAAGCCTCCCCGCGTTCATAACGCCGAATATACTGAAGGTGCTGGTTGAAAAGTTCAACATCATGCCGATAACGACGGCTGAAGAAGACTTGAAGGCAATCATGAAGTAGCTACAGTGCTCAGTTTTTTTGGGAGTCCCAATTTTTTCCTCTCAACTTTATTGCTTGCATGTTTATCTGTTTTCAATCGGGACGAAAGTTCTTCCGAATTCTCCCACGTACTTTGAGGAAGGACGAAGGAGAACTGCGTCTTGGTACTGTTCGATTATGTGGGCGGTCCAGCCGGCTATCCTGCTTGACGCGAAGAAAGGAGTGAAATATTCCTTGGGAACCCTTAAAGCGTTCAAAACTACTGCTGCATAAAAGTCCACATTGGGGAAAATCTTTTTCTTTTCGTGAACAACGTTCTCAATCTTAAGGCACAGACTGTATAAACTCAAACTGTTGGCGCGGTGACAGAGGTTTTCAGCTATGACCCGAAGGTGTTTAGTTCGCGGGTCTTCTGTTTTGTAGACTCGGTGACCGAAGCCCATTATCTTTTTTTGGTCGTCCAGCATTCCTTGTATGTATTCTTCCACTTCTTCCTCGGTGTTTATGTTATCGAGCATAAGCATCACCTTTTCACTAGCGCCTCCATGAAGTGGGCCTTTCAGCGTCCCAATGGCTGAGGTTACAGCCGAGTACATGCCTGAGTTGGTGCTTGCTGTCACGCGCGCGGCGAAAGTGGATGCGTTAAAGCCGTGGTCGGCGTGCAGCGTCATAAAACGGTCGATAGCTATTTTTTCTTCACTATCAGCAGGGATCCCTCGGAACATGTAGAGAAAGTTTTCGGCGAAGCCAAATTCTTCTTTTGGAGTAACAAGTTTCTGATTAATGCGTAACCGATGATGGGCGGCGACTATGGTGGGAACTTTTGCCACTAAACGTATGGCCCTTTTCCGATAAACCTTTTCAGAATTGTCATCACGGTCTGGGTCGTACATGCCAAGATGAGACACCTCGGTTCGCAAGACTTCCATCGGGTGACTGCAGAGAGGGGCAGATTTGATGCTGTTAATAACTGCCTCAGGCAGATTCATTTCAGAAATTAGTTGCGCTCTGAAATCATCTAACTCGTTTTTGTTGGGGAGTTTACCGTTCAGTAGAAGGTAGGCCACTTCTTCATAGCAGACTCGCTCCACAAGGTCGTCAATGCTGTATCCTAAATAGTAGAGGGCACCGTTGGGGTCTACAAAGCTGATTTTGGTTTCGGCAGCGGCAACATCTCTTAAGCCACGAACGACCACTTTATCACTATCATGATTTTCGTTCATTTTACTTCATCATCCTTTGGTTTCTAGGCCTGTTCACGTGTTTGGAGCAAGAACAACTGAATGCCCCTGCAAGCATGCGGACATGGCTATAGATGCTTAATTGTCTCAGGTAGGTATCTGCTTGCTTAGGACCTGCAGATGCAGAGAAAATATAGAGAAGTTAATCTTTAAAACTTTTCTGGAGAGTACTGTTAATTTTTTGCGCTGAAAGTCAGATTTTCAAGGATGATTTGACAAAACTTTTTTAAACGATAAATCCCTGTTATAGTCTGAGCCGGTAAAGACGGAAACGTGTACTTCACATTTTAGTCGATGTAACTGGCTCTGTAAGCATAGGAATAAAGGGGATTTCAAACTGTATGCCAGAACACAAAGAATTAGAGGCGAGCATCTTCACAATAGAACAGCTCAAAAAATTTACATACTTTTCTCCTGAGGAAGAAGCGCAGTTAGGGCAGGTAATCCAGATTCACCCTATGCGCGTTAGCCCCTACTACCTGTCGCTTATAGACTGGAACGACCCAGATGATCCGATAAGGAAAATGGCTTTGCCGTCTGTTGAGGAATTAAACCTTGAAGGCTTCTATGACACGAGCGGCGAAACCGAAAACACGAAAATGCCCGGGCTTCAGCACAAGTACTCCGAAACCGCGCTAATACTAGCTACAAACAGGTGTGCCGTGTACTGCAGACACTGCTTTAGGAAACGTCTTGTTGGCTTGCCAAGCGAGGAAATCGTGAAGCGCTTTGAAGAAGCAGCAGAGTACATAGCAGAACACAAAGAAATAAACAACGTCTTAATCAGCGGCGGAGACCCACTTGTACTTAAAACTGAAATTATCGAACGATTCCTAAGGGCATTAGCGAAGATAGACCACCTTAGTTTCATAAGATTCGGAAGCAGGGTGCCCGTTACACTTCCAGCCAGATTGAATGGGCCGAATCTTCTTGCCCTCTTAAAGAAATACTCAAAAAAGGACAAGAGACTATACGTGGTCACCCAGTTCAATCATCCACGAGAAATTACTCCTCAGTCCATAAAGGCAGTAAGCAATTTGCTTAAAGCAGGCGTTCTATTGAGCAATCAGACGGTTTTGCTAAGAGGTGTTAATGACGACCCCTGCACGCTTGCAACTTTAATGAACAGACTGGTGAGCATAGGCGTGGCACCTTATTATGTTTTCCAATGCCGTCCCGTCAAGAGAGTCAAGCATCACTTTCAGGTTCCAATCTGTGAGGGCGTAAGAATCGTGGAAAAAGCAAAGGTAAACTGTAACGGGCACAGCAAACGCTTCAAGTACATCATGGCGCACAAAACCGGCAAGATAGAAGTGCTCGGCATAATGAACGGAGAAATATACTTCAAATATCACCAGGCTAAGGACAGGAAAAACCTCGGCGTCATGTTCAAGCGTCAGGTGGACGAGCAAGCGGGATGGCTGGATGACTTAAAAACAGATGCCAAAGCAGATTAAAAAAGAGCACACGAATCATGTTATTGCAGAGATTTCCAGCGTTGGGCTTTTCTTTTTCTCGTAGATAACGTCTGATATTTTTGCGATTGCTGTAACCCAAACAAGATAGATTAACGCTATAAGCATCCATGTTGGAAGCACCACGTACAATTGACCAACAATCGTGGCGCCGACGGCTGTCAAGTCTTTAATTCCTATCAAACTGAGTGCAGCGGTGCTTTTCGTCAGGGAGCAGAACTCGTTGCTCCATGCAGGTATCACTATCCTTAACGCTTGTGGAAAAACTGCGTCAGATAAGCCATATGCAAAATAAAAAAGACTCAAGCGTGAACAGGGCATTGCTTTACAGAATTAGGTTTTCAGTTTCTTTATCAACCATGCCATATTCTTTCCCAAGTCTTCCATGGTACGCATGCCTTCCTCGTCGCTTTCCACTTCTCCTTTCTTATTTCCGATTCCAATGTTCCAGTACGATGAGCCGGGCACAATCATCTGGCTTATCAGGAAGAAGTGGTTGATCGCGTCGAAGGTCGGCATCGCACCTGCCCTCCTGACGGCCACCACTGCTGCGCCCACCTTGCGCTTAAACATGTCTTCGTTGGCGCGCGCCACGTAGCCTGCCCTGTCAATTAGCGCCTTCATCTCAGGCGTCATCATCGAAAAATAAACAGGTGAACCCAGGATTATGCCGTCTGCATCTAGCATCTTCTGTATATACTCATTTACTTTATCGCCCTCGATGACGCAACGCTTATTCTTAGTCGTGAAGCAGGTCCGGCAAGCGTTGCAGCCATACACTTGCTTCCCAGCAAGCTGAACCAGATCAGTTTCGATACCTTCCGCTTCAAGAACCTGCAAAACGCGGTTTAGAAGTATGGCAGTGTTTCCGTCTTTCCTCGCGCTTCCGTTGAAAGCAACAACCTTCATGCAATCGCCAGCCAAAAATATGAAGATGGAAAATAAATAAGTAACGCGAACACGTGCTTCGCAACAAGGAACCCTGCTCTAAAATTCAACCTAAAGTTCATGCTAGATATAGAGGAGCTATAGTCTTCCGAGCGCCAGTTTCAGCAGAACTGCTGTCAGCCAACTTTGTAGCATTCCCTGCCATCTTTGCTTTTTTTCGGCACAGTCATCGTGAACCTTGCGCCTTGACCCTGACTGCCCGTTTCCTGTATCGACCAACCATAAGCTTCACATATCCTCTGAATAAGGTAAAGCCCATACCCAGTACCTTTCCCATAGCCTTCCCGGAAAAGATTAACTCTCACATCATCAGGTATTCCCACGCCATCATCCTCATAAACCAGCCTAAGCTGGTCTTTTTCCTCTTCATAGTATACTCTGATGACGCTGGTTTTCTCACCATACTTCAACGTGTTATCAATAAGGTTATAGAACAACTGCCTTAACAGGGAATCCGCAAGCACCATCAAGCCACCGCAGTCATTGATAAGTTGGATACCCTTCAAATCCGAGAAAAGGGTAGCAGCCTCATATAACTGTCTTTCCACATCAACATACTCAAGTTCTTCTGCCCCAACCTGCACATACACCTTCTCAAATTCCAGAATCCGCAGAATCTGTTTGGAGATTGACTCCATCTCGATTATATGTTGCTGAGCCTCCACATTGCCGCCGCACCGCTTCTTCAAAAGGTAAAGCCGACCGTTTAACGCGGAAAGTTTGTTCCGGACATCATGCCTTGTCAAGCCTCCAACCACGCGCAGTTTCTCATTAAGCTCTGCCACTTGTGCGATTGCTTGTTCAAGAACTTCTTGCATCCATTTCTGCTCGGTTATGTCGGTTGAAATGCCAACGATTCCAATTAACTCTCCTTTGTCGTTTGCAATCGGCGTATCTGTCATAATCGCTGGGAAAATCGTGCCGTCGCGACGTTTAGCAAGGGTTTCTCCTGACCAGCTTTCCCCGGCAATCAACCGATTAAGTATTTTCGTTGCTTGCTCTCTTGAAGTTTCGGCAGGTGTGATGTCAATGATGTTGCGACCAAGTACTTCGGCTTCAGACCAGCCGTAGATGCGTTCAGCTGCAAGGTTCCAGTACGTGATTGTTCCGTTCATGTCTGTAGCTATGATAGCTTGTCCAACGGCGTTCAGCATGCGTGCTTGAAAATTGACTCTTTCTGTGCTCTTCTTGTTCTCTGTGATGTCTCGAAATATTCCCTGAAGCATTTTTTTGCCGTGAATCTCGATCAGATTGCCTTTTATTGCGATGTCTCTGATTTCACCGTTCTTCGTGACGATTTGGGCTTCAATTACATTTCCTTCGTTTTCTCGCAGGTGTTGCTCAAAACTCTTGCTAAACTTACCAGCATTTTCTTCGGGGTGCAAAAAACGCTGATGCATACCGATCAATTCTGATTTCGGTCTCCCAACTAGCGCTGTCGCTGCACGGTTACAGTCGACAATGATTCCTGTTTCAGCATCGGCTACGAAAATGGCGTCTATAGCCTCTTCGAACAGTTTCCGATATTTTTCCTCCGATTCTTTAATGGCTTGCTCCATTCTCCTGCGTTCCGTGATATCGCGGCAAGTCAGAACTGCTCCCGCAAACTGACCCTTGCCGTCAATTAAGATTCTTCCAATGCCCTCCAAAAGTAAGAAGTGCCCATCAGCGTGTTTAACACGGGCTTCCATTCTGTCTCCAGATCGGTTATCCATCGCCTTCTCAACAGTTTTGATCACGTTTGGCAGATCGTCCGGGTGAATCAGATGTTCGAGGGATTTTCCTACAATGTCGTTTGGATCGTACCCCAGAATAGATTTGCATGAGGTGCTGGCGTACGTAACTATGAAGTTTGTGTCGGTTAACAGAAGGATGTCTTGGATGTTTTCGGTTATTTGCCGAAGGCGGTTTTCCGCCTCTTTCAGAAGCGTTTCCGTCCTTCGCCTTTTCACCGCACTGATGATGCTGTGCCTTAGTTCTTGGTAGGTTGCTTCTGCTTCGCCTTGCTTGTCGATGAATCGTTCCACGCCTGCGTTTAAAGCTTCGATGGCGATTTCTCCTTTACCCTTGCACGTGAACAAGATGAAGGGAATATCGATTTCTCGTTGCCGCAGCTCCTCGAGTAGTTCCAAACCGTTTTTTCCCGTCATCTGATAGTCAGCCACAATCGCGTCGTATCTGGCGTTGCTCAATTTTTCCAAGGCGCTTTCTGCCGAGAGCGCAATGTCAACCTTTATCAGACCTTGCTCTTCCAAGCATTGTTTGGCAACAGCTAGAAACTTGGCGTCATCATCTACATGCAGAATACGTATCTTCTCTTCGCCAACGTATGCGCATAACTCGTTTACAGAGTCTACGGTAGCATCCAACATCCGAATCAACGTCAATATTCAACTAGCCAAGTTAAGCCATGGCGAAGATTAAAATGGTTATGAATCAACCGTATGAATCTGCATTCAAAACTGACGCTCAGCGAAACTATGGACACCGTATATAAAGGGATTTAAAGAACCAGCTGGCGGAAGAGACAAGGGTTCGCGGGAAAACCAAAAAGGTCAAAACAGATAAGAGCGCATTGGTAAAGCAGACGAAGTGGTGTTTCCGATAGTCAGGTTGCGAGGTTAGAATGAGTAGGAAAACTATCTATTTTCCACATAGTCTCCTAGTGTTCGCGATATTGCTGATAATTTTAGCCTTCGCAGTAGGACTGATATTCATAAGCGTCATCGGCTTAGCCTTTGCGGAAGTCGGTTTCAATCCAATAGCAACCACACTGATCCTGGTCGGCACTTTTGTGGGGAGCTACATTAACATTCCACTCCTGAAAATCAAAACTAAAGTGCCAGTTATCACGGACGAATTCGTCACCTTCTTCGGGGTACTATACCGAATCCCAAAAGTCGAGTATGGCGAAGCTATCACCGTCATAGCTGTCAATGTTGGGGGCGCCTTGGTACCCATCGCCGTCTCCATTTATCTTTTGTACAAGACCACGGCCGCCGTTGTTCTGTACAGCTTCATAAGCGTAGCCGTGGTCGCGCTTGTAACACACGCAGTTGCGAGACCCGTAAAAGGAGTGGGCATAGTCACCCCTGTCTTTATTCCGCCCTTAACCGCAGCCCTGATGGCTCTCATTCTTCCTACAAGTGCTCCTTCGATAGTCGCTTACGTCGCAGGCGTTCTAGGCACCCTCACAGGTGCAGATCTGTCAAACCTAAAGATTATTCCTAAACTCGGCGCGCCAGTTGCCAGCATAGGCGGCGCAGGCACCTTTGACGGTGTTTTCCTCAGCGGCATAATCGCAGTCCTTCTCGCAGCCCTTTAGTTTTCAAAATAACGACCAGAGCATTTTTTAGAAAAAATGAAGGGAGCGGAGCGGTGATAGCCGCGACTGAGCGTTTAGTCAAGTTGGTAGGCTTCTTCACCGTGCTCGCTGAGGTCTAAGCCTGCATCTTCTGCTTCAGGGCTGACTCGCAGGGGACTGAAGACGTTGACCACTTTGAGCAGCACGTATGAGCCGAAGAACGCGAACGGCACCACAACCGCGACGGCTGCAAGCTGAGCCAAGAACTGGTGCAGGTTGCCGAATAGCAGACCGCTAGCGCCACCTATGGCAGCTGAGGCGAATAGTCCTGTGGCGATTGAGCCCCAGAGTCCACCGACGCCGTGGCATGCGAACACGTCCAGTGAGTCGTCGATTCTTGATCTGCCCGCTCTCCAGTTAGCGACGCGGTTTGAGATTATGCCTGCTGCCAATCCTATGATTATGGCTGAACCAACGCTGACGAAGCCTGCTGCTGGTGTGATGGCGACTAGGCCGACGACGACGCCTATGGCTAAACCGACTGCTGATGGCTTGCCTTTGAATATCCAGTCCATGATCATCCAGCTTACTCCTGCGGCTGCCGCTGCCAAGTTTGTGGTAACCAATGCTGAAACCGCCAAGTTGTTAGCTGCCAAGGCGCTGCCCGCGTTAAATCCGAACCAACCGAACCACAGTAGCGCTGCGCCGAGCAGTACGTATGGGATGTTGGTGGGCTTGAATTCAGTTGCGCTGTCCTTCTTGTCCAGAGCTTGCATGTGTTGCTTCCATGGGATGGCGCAGCCTTTGCGTCTGCCGATAACGAGTGCGGCGGCGAGGGCGGATAAACCGGCGGAGATGTGGACGACGATGCCGCCTGCGAAGTCTATGGCGCCTATTCCTTTCAGCCAGCCGTCAGGGTTCCAGACCCAATGAGCGATTGGCACGTATATGAAAGTGGACCAGAGTACCATGAAGATTAGTAGCGACCGGAACTTGATTCTTTCTGCGCATGCGCCGATTATCAATGCGGGGGTTATGGCGGCGAACTTGAGCTGAAACGCAAAGAATAGTAGCGTTGAGATGGTAGGCGCCAAGGCTACGGTGACATTGTTTATGCCGACATTGTTGAGGGCGAGCAAGCCGGGGGCAAAACCTATGACGCCGCCGTAGCTGGTACCGAACACGAGGCTGTAGCCCCATAGAGCCCAGACTAGGCTTATGATTGCGAATATGGCGAAGCACTGCACTATCGTGGACAATAGGTTTTTTTTGCGGACTAGGCCGCCGTAGAAGAAGCCTAGTGCGGGGGTCATTAGCATGACGAGGGCGGTTGCAACTATTAGCCAAGCTGTGTCGCCCGAGTTTGTTGGTATGACTGCACTCATGTTTGATGTTCCTCTCGTTCTTTTGACGTTTGTATTGATTACTTGTTCTTTTCTGTGCATTTATCACATACAAGTATTTAAAACTATCCGTTTGAAATATAAATTTATATATTTTCTGAACGTATATCCAAGAGAGAGCACAATTAACCAAACATATATGCACAAGTACTCTCCAAAACCAACCTATACTAAAAAATTGTCCAAAAATCCAACACTAATACCCATACATAAAATAGAAAAACGACCACGCCTGAACATTACAGCACCGCTATTTCCTTACCGATTTCCACCGGTCTGAACGCGAACCCAGCCTCTCAGCATACACGTTCGAAAATTCCGCTCCGAACAGCAGAAACTGAGCTACCAGAAAAAGCCAAAGTAGAAGAAGCATAATCGCTCCTGCAACTCCATAAACTGATGTGGCGAAGAAGGCTTGGATGTATATCTCAAACAGGTACTTGCTTACCGTGAAGAGTACAGCCGTCAAAACGGCAGCCAATGTAACATCTCTCCAAGCAATCTGAGTGTCAGGCAGCATCTTATAAATCACCGCAAAAAGCAATGTCACTAAAAAGAAGGAAAGCACCACGTCCGCAACCCCTAGAAGAATTGACACTCCCGCTGATGACCCGGCGGTGAGACGGATAAAGCTGAACACGACAGCGGTAACGCCTGTCCAAATCACTACTAAAATGCCGAGCCCAGAGATAAGCAAAAACGACGTAATCCTTGACCTTATCTTTTCTTTTAATTTCCTGTGCTTAGGCGGCGCTACGTCCCAAATCATGTTCAATGTGTCCTGCAGCTCGCCGAAGGCGACGATGGAACCTAACATGAAAAATGTCAAGCTGCCAGCAGAGATTAACGCGGTGGCGAAGGGGTTCCTCACGTTCTCGAGGACCTGCCGGAACAAGTCAGCTATCACTGGCCCCGCAACAGTCGCTATATCCTGAAGCACGTGGTCAAGAGCGGTTGCTTCACCATAAATTTGGCTAAGCATCGTCGCCGTAATCATAAGCAATGAAGGAAGGGGAAAAATGCCGAGAAACGCCAACGCTGAGGCACGTTGTGTTGGCTTATGCGCTTGCCAATGCCTGAACGCCTCTTTAATTAGTGACATAAACTCTTTGATTTTCACACGCGTATCAACTCGCATTGAACAGGTTTGGTCAATCTACAGGTTCTCCTTTTTTAAGAAGCTTAAACAGCCTAAATTACATCTGAACGAAATCCATGCGTTAGCGACAAGCGTTAATATTTGAGTGTACATTGCTGCTTATAAGAATTGACGCGGCCAAAAAGAAAAGAAACGTGAAGCGGATTAGTCCTGTTTTCGCGCAGCGTCACTTATCAGCGCCATAATCTCTTTCTTCAACTCGTGCAATCTCCTTTCGGTTTTTGCCTCCACCGTCAACCGGAGTTTCGGGGAAGTGTTCGACGCCCGGATAAGAGCCCACGAGTCTGGAAAATCTATTCGAACGCCGTCTATGGCAGTAATTTTCTCATATTTCTCAGCGGCTTCTTGCATTACAGCGTCAACGATTTTGAATTTTGCTTCATCAGTGCTGTCTATCTCGACTCTTTCGAAGAATTCGACAGGCATCTCACGGATGATTTCTGACACGGGTCTTCCAAGGTTCGACACTATCTCAATCAAATAGATGCTGTTTATTATCGCATCGTCAAACCAGTAGAATTTGGGTACGCAGATGTGCCCAGACTTTTCAACACCCAAGATGGCGTTGTACGCTTGGGTCTGTTGCACCAGAAAAGTGTGACCCACTGGTATGCGAAAAACGTTTTGACCGTACTTCTGGGCTTCTTCGTCTATCAGGCTTGAGCATTCAATATTCGCAACCACGGGTCCTCGGCGGGTTTTCATCAGATCCCGTATGAAGAGGACGGCGCTCTGTTCCGCCATCATAACCTCACCCTTCTCGTCCACGAAGAGTGCTCGGTCGCCGTCAGCGTCGAACGCCACGCCCAAATCAGCGTTTTCTTCCACCACTTTCTTGCTTAAAGCCGTCAGCGACTCGGGTTTGGGTTCGGGGTCTCGATTTGGAAAAGTTGGGTCAGGCCAATCATACAGGTACCGGGCTTCAACCGTCGTCAGTCTTTTCAGGATTTTCGGCACCAGCAGGCAGGCGGCGCCGTTTCCGAAGTCAACAACCACTTTCAGCTTTTTGGGTTTTATTCTTTCTTGGATGAAGCTTATGTATTCTTCTTCCATGCCCCCCACTTCTGTTACGGTACCCGCACCTTTTCTGAAGGGTCCCGTCTTGTGGATTTGCTCCAGCTTTTTGTTCTCGTCTTCAAAGAATCCAACGCCGTCTTGATGGAAGAACTTGACGCCGTTCCACTCCGCCGGCAGATGAGAAGCGGTGATGTAGGCTGCCACGTTATTCTTTAGTTTCCAGTTTGAGAAAACGCAGAGGCTGGCTGGGCAGGTTCCGACAAGGTGCACGTTAGAACCTGTGGTCACCAGTCCAGAAATGAACGCTTCTTCCAGTTGGTCGCTGTGTTCTCGGAAGTCTCTTCCAACGGTGAAGTTGCCGGGCTGGTAGGTGCCGACAGCCATCCCGATTTTCTTCATAACTTCCTCGGTCAGGTCTTTGCCGTAGATTCCTCGGATGTCGTAAGCCCTAAAGATACTCATTTTCTGCTCACCTGCTTGTACAAAACGCTGTTTTCAGATAAGGATTTCTCTAATGAGCGCTACTTTTCTTTTCCATGCCGTTGTCTCCGCCGCCAATTTCTCACTCCGGGCACCTCCAACTTCTTAGCAGTTTCTCCACGCGAATTACTATACACTTTTCCCCTTTTTCTCCCTCATCTTGATAAAAGTATTTAAGCTAAAAAACTGAAACGAACGGCGGTGTGAATGTATGATTTCTGAAAAACAGATCGATGCGGTTATTGGTCATGTAGGAATCGAAGTGTCAAACCTGAGCAAATCGAAGGAGTTCTACAGAGTTTTGCTTAATAGTCTTGGTTTTGCGGTCGTAATGGAAACCGAAGAGGCGTTCGGTCTTTCTAATGGGAACTTTCAGATTTGGCTGAGCCCGCCACAGGAACCAAGAATTAAGCGCAAGGCACCAACCGGAGAGGAATTTATCGTGGCAGACCACTTAGCCGTTCTTGTTCGGGACAAAGAATCCGTCAACAACATCGAGAGGGAAATGAAGAAGAGAGGGTTTGACCCTCTTTTTCCATGCGAAGAGCATCCTCAATTTGAGCCAGGATACTATGCCGTGTCATTCTGTGACCCTGACAACTATGTGATTGAAATCTACACCAGATCGGAACCGAAGCGATTTTAGCAGGTTTTAGTGAACGCCAAAACAATAAGCTATACCGAAAACTGTTTCACAAAACATTTGCCTATGCAGAGCAGTGGCCCCACCTGAAGCGTATTAACCGAAAGCTCTATCAGCTATGACGCATACAATAAAATGGGGCATTGAGTTGTGACTAAAGCATTGATTGTTTATGGGACCCGATACGGAGCAGCCGCAAGCACTTCAGAAGAAATCGCCAAAATTCTCCGCCAAGAAGAACTCGAAGTTCGGGTGGTCAACGCCAAACAGGAAAAAGTCAAAGGCATCACAGAATACGATCTCGTCATCGTGGGCAGTGGAATCCAAATACACAGATGGACCAAAGAACCTGAAAAATTCCTCCAAAAGTTCCAGAAAGAATTGGCAAAAAAGAAAGTGGCGCTGTTCGTATGCTGCGGCAGCACACAACCATTAGACAATAAAACAGACAAAGCAGAAGCAATCAAAAACGCAAAAACAAAGTATCTGGAAGAAAAAGCCGCCAAATACCATCTGCAACCGATAGCTTTGGGCTTGTTCGGAGGCGTTTACAACTACAACAAAGTACCTTGGCTGTTTGGAAAATTCATGGAGGCGATTAAACCTCAACTAGAAGAAGCCGGCGTGCCACAAACAGAACCCGGACTCTACGACACAAGAGACCTGAACGCCATTAGCGGCTGGGCAAAAGAACTCGCCCAAATTGTTCAGCCTTTTCCATAAGTACCGTGGTGGAACGTAGCTGTTTTCTCTCTCTGACGGTGGATTTGAACCGTTTCTGGGTTCTTGCCGATTGCTGGATGAGCTGTTTCAACCTTCGGCGAGGACGGTTAGTTGATACGTTTCCAAATCTGCTTGGCTCTCGTAAGTGGTTGTACCTTCAACTGGTGCGTTTCTGTCGAGGACTTGTTCGGAGTTCATGGCCTATGTGTGTATGATCTCTTTGATGCTTCGACTTTGCTGTTGAGTTTCTTACGCTTGAGTAAACTCTTCATGATTTTTTGGACAGAAGGCTTAGGTGTTGACTGGTCTAATGCAAGCTTAATCATCAGCAGGGGTGATACCGTTAACATGGCAATGAGCAACAGAGCCGCACGTTTACCCACTTGTGCCCTACGATAGATAAGGCTGTTTTCGTGATTAAAAGGATTCTCGAAGGTTACTTGACTAACTTCAGAAGTTTTCTGAACTAACGGAGGAAAACACAAAACTATACCATGCAGCGCTCCAGCCTGTAACCTAAACTATGTAGTTCCGAAGGCTCTACTCGGGTCGTTTCTTTCCGTTTGTTCACGTTGAGTAAGGAAAAGCGCGTTCACGTATTCCTTCACTGTTCTGTTTTGTTTCCGTCCTAGCTTTTTTAGAACATCACTTACACCTGTGGCATATTGCACAGCCTTCTTAGGCTTCTCCACAATAGATCCGGGCAAGCCGATGTTTTCGGCAACTTTTCGCAACACCATTTTTCTCAGAGAATCCTGCTTCTTTTCAAACTTCAACTCTAAGGGAAGGCTTAACGCAAACTGGGCGATTTGGTAAGATGCGAAAGGCAAACGCAGTTCCACGTCATGGAAGCTGCAGATTTTCACGTCTCTCTCGATGTTACTTTCATGAAGCCTCAAAACATCCTCAAATATTGTCCTTCGCACCTTTTCCTCGCCATGCGCCAAGTAATCGTTAACGTACCGTTGATAGCCTCCGAAAAGCTCGTCAGCGCCCTGCCCCGCCAACAGCACATATAGCCCTGCCTCAGTTGCCTTCTCTGCTGTCCAGTAGAACGGCACCCCGATGCTCGCTTTCACTGGGTCTGGTTCCTCAATGAGTTCTACAACCTTAGAAATCACTTCTTCGACATCCGATTCCTTGAACAGGTGCACCTGTATGGGAAGCCGCAACGCATCGGCTGCCTTCTTCGCCTCTTCCGTTTCAGGACGGTTCTCCAAGCTCACATGGATTAAGCGCACGTTCGCGCCGCATTTTTTTGCAAGAAAGGCGACTACGCTGCTGTCCAAGCCTCCCGAGAACGCCACGGCTACCTCCGTCGTTCCCGCTAAACGCTTGCGGACTGATTGTTCCAGCAGTTTATTAAGCGTTTTCGCTGCCGTTTGCATTGTTATCGGTTCGGGTTCTGCGTAAGTCAACGTCTTAACAGGCTCAAATTTGAAGCCTTCACTGGTGACGACCGCCAAGTTTCCAGGCGGAAACGAACTGGTTTTTTCTATTCCCAGTTTCCACAAAGCCTTTCGGCTGGAAGCGAGGGCGGCAACTCTTTTGTTTTCTCCATAATAGAGAGGCTGAACGCCCACGACATCTCTTCCCACGATGATTCTCTTTGGTTCTGCTATCAGGAACGAAAAGTCACCTTCGACCTCACCGAATAAAGCTTTGCCGCTGTCTCTCTGCAGCGGTTTTTTGGTGAGCATTTCAATGACTGAGGTTCCGGCTGGTGAGTATATCCGTCCATCAAAAACTACCGCTGCATCTTCCAACCTGACACGCTGATGCGCGGCATTGGGATGGGCGTTTGAAAAGGCATAACCCATCACGACTGGCGATTTCAATCCGTGGCTCTGGAAGGCATCGGCGTCCTTGTACGTTCTGACAATGGTGGATGAAGCTATCCCAAAGTTAACACGCTGTCCAGTGTGCAGTGATTTGAGCACGCTGACCACCGCTGCTGCCGCGTCGCCGCCCGTCTTGTCTAACACTGCCATCGTGGTTTTCATGTTCGGAAGACACGCCTCTTCGATACACCTTCATAATGATTTGGTAAAACATTAATCTTTAATCCGTGTATCTTCTGTCGAGGGAAAACAAATTGCCGATTCTACCCATAGACACAGGTCGTTACGGAACCGCCGAGATGCGCCGAGTATTCGAAGAGGAGACCCGCGTTCAAAAGCTCCTAGACGTTGAAGCCGCACTGGCTTGGGCGCACGCGGAAGTCGGCGACATCCCGCGGAAAGATGCGGAAAAAATAGTCGCCATGGCTTCCCTGAAATATGTCAAGCTTGACCGGGTGAAAGCCATCGAGAAAGAGATAAAACATGACCTTGCCTCGTTGGTGCGCGCGTTATCAGAGGTTTGCGGTTCCAGCGGCGCTTACGTTCACCTCGGCGCCACAAGCTACGACATAGTCGACACAGCCAACGCCCTACAGCTGAAGGATGCCATAGACATAATCGAGAAAAAACTTGTCACGCTGAAAAATATCTTGCAAAAGCAAGCGGCACGCTACAAGGAAACGGTGATGATGGGCAGAACTCATGGTCAACATGCCTTGCCAATCACGCTTGGCTTCAAGTTCGCCGTTTGGGGACACGAAATCTCACGACACATGCAGCGGTTGGACGAATGCAAAAAACGAGTTGTCGTTGGCAAGATGAGCGGGGCGGTTGGAACCCAAGCAGGTTTAGGCGAACACGCTGAGCAGATACAAGCCCTTGTCATGAAACGGTTAGGTATTCATGCGGCGGAGATTTCCACGCAGATTGTGCAGAGAGACCGCTATGCCGAATTAGTCTGTGTCCTCGCCATGATTGCTTCTTCGTTGGAGAATTTTGCCACCGAAATCCGCGAGCTGCAGCGCCCCGAGATTGGTGAGCTCTTTGAGTCTTTTGAGGCGGAGAAACAAGTTGGCAGCTCGACGATGCCTCACAAGCAAAATCCTGAGATATGCGAGCGAGTCTGCGGTTTAGCCCGAATCGCGCGAAGCTTGGTGACTCCGGCTTTGGAGGATATGGTCACGTGGCATGAACGCGATTTGACCCAGTCCTCGGCTGAACGTTTTATTCTTCCAGAATCCTGCATTTTGGTTGACTATCTTCTGGCGCTTATGAACGACATCGTGGCGAACCTGCGGGTTGACGAAAAGCGAATGCTACAGAACATGGAACTGACACAGGGACGCGCCATGTCTGAGGCTGTCATGATGGCTTTGACAAGGAAGGGTGTAGACAGGCAGGAAGCCCATGAGCTCCTCAGGAAGCTGACAATACAGAGCGCCGTTGAGAAACAGCCCTTCAAAAAAGCGCTGATGCAAGACAGGCTCGTAAGTGGCAAGCTGAACGAGAAGGAAATAGACGAGGCGTTAAACCCGAAGAATTATCTGGGCACAGCCGTTAAGCAGGCAGAAGAGTTCGCCAAAGAACCTTAGTACTCTGCCTTAGTACTCTGTTAACGCCTTCTGTTTCCACTCCTCGCCTTTCTCAAGTCTCTCCCAAGTCTCCTTCTTGACGAAGCCGCCCACCTGCTCCTTGATTTTCTTAGCCAACCGCGGACCCACCAGCGGCAAGTTCGTCAAATCCTCAATCGAGGCGCGTTTTATGTCGTCAATTGTCTTGAAACCCGCGTTGTAGATTATGCGTCCGCGCACGCGACCAACCCCTTCCAGCTTGACAATCGGCAGCAGCTCCTTCCGGATCCCCTTGGACACACGCTCCACGAGTTCAAAGGCTAAAGGCAGAATCTCCCTGTTTCCGAGTAGCGCACCCAGCTCATGTGTCGCGTGCAACAGCCACTTCGCGTTCTCAATAATCCTGTAAAGGTCACCGGGCTGAACCCTGAACTGCTCCAGCAGCTTCTCTTCGCTCACCTCATCAATCCAACTGTAAAGAACCAAGGTTGTTTTCATTTCGCCCAGAAACTCCTCATAAGCAATGTGGTCGTCCCACTCGTTCGGAACCTCCACGAAAAATTCGTCCTTATGCTCCTCCACCTGGACTGCCAGCGCATCCATTTCACTGGCGTATGGTCTCATCACAGGACCCATGTCTGGCGTGTGCACAATCAGGTGCAGCATGCTGAGATCGGTCAGGTTAGCCGGCTTTTTCCTCAAGGCATCGCGGATGACTATGGCTGACAAGGGGTCTATATAAAGCTCGCTGACTCGCTTGCCGAACTTGGTGGCGTAGACGTCTTCGCCAGACAGATTAATCATTCCTTCGTCGTAAAGGAACTTCAGAATCTTGGCGATTATGCTTTTGATGGCTTTCACGTCGTACTGGTGCGCGTAGAAGGTTTTGCCGAAGAACTCGTAGATGCCGTTCTCCGTGTGCGCAAAGTCCGATGCGACAGTTGCTAACACGTGACCGCGGATTATCCTTTCAACTGCCAGCCTTGACCAAATTCGTTCGGGACGCGCCAGCACGTAGTTATCCATCAGGTAATCCGCCTCGTCTGCGGTCTTCGCCACGAGCACTGCCTCACCCACCTTGTCGTACTTGGGTCTGCCCGCCCTGCCCGCCATCTGCTTGTACTCCAACACGCTAATCGGGTAATAACCGTAACCTGGCTCCCAGCGGCGGTAATCTTGAACGACCACCGTGCGGGCAGGGAGGTTTACGCCGAAAGCCAGCGTTGGCGTGGCTGTGAGTACTTTGATTTTTCCTTGGCGAAATAGGTCTTCGATTAAGCGGCGGTGTGCGCCTGCTAAGCCAGCGTGGTGGAAGGCGGTGCCGCACTTGACGAGTTCAGCAAGGGACTCGCTGATTCGCGTGCGTTCGCCTGCAGACAGAATCTTTTCTGCTTCCTGTTCCAGCGACCGCTTAGCAGGCTTAGACAGAACTTCGCAGGTGTAGTTCGCGATTTTTTTCGCCGCGGTCACGCTGTTTTTTCTGGTCGAAGCGAAAACCAGTGCTTGACCGCCGTTCTTCACGGTGTTCAAAACTATGTTGATAGTCGCGTCACGCGTCTTCTTTTCGATTTTTTTCGCGTCGCCGTCCTTGTACTGGATTTCCTCTTGCAGAAGGACGCCTTCTTTCAGGGTAACTGGACGCCATTCGGTTACGACGTAAGCCGATTTCAGCCAATCCGCGATTTCGTCAACGTTGTGTATGGTCGCGCTCAGCGCTAAAACCTGCAGGTCAGAGTTGACTTGCATGAGCCTCGCTAACACCACCTCCAGCGTGGGACCGCGTTCCGCCTCGTTCAGCAGGTGCACCTCGTCCGCCACGACCAGTGATATCTCGTCCATCCATTTGGCTCGGTGCCGCAGGAGCGAGTCTGCTTTCTCATTCGTGGTGATTATGATGTCGTAGCGTTCCAGCCACGGGTCGCTGCTATCAAAGTCTCCAGTGCTGATGCCCACGCTTACCCGCCGACCGTTCTGCTTTCTGATGCCCGCATACTTCTTGAACTCGTCAAACTTCTCGTTCGCCAGAGCCCTCAACGGTGACAAGTAAATCACCTTGCCGTTCTTCTCCAAGACATGCTTGAGCCCGCAGAGTTCTGCAACCAGCGTTTTTCCCGAAGCGGTGGGACTCGCCAGAACCAAGTTCTTGCCCTCTAAAACTCCGGCGTTTATGGCTTCTTCCTGAGGAGGATACAGTTCGGCAATTCCTGAACGAAGCAGGATATCCTTTACTGACTCGGGCACTGATAATTCTGTTACCTTCACTCAAACACGCCGTCGCTTCAGTTAATTACAATGCAACTAAGGAAACACTGGCTTATAGTATTAATCACATTTTTGCAGGGTTCTTACTGTCACGCTGGGTTAGCATAAATAAAGCATGTTACTTTTCGATAAGTCTCGCACACCGATCAAAGATTCCAGAACAGCTTGAAAATTCAACCTGATTGTGGGGAAACATCCAAAACAAACATAAACTGAGAATAAATCTGCCAAATATCTCTCATATTCATTTTCACTGGTCTTATGCGAAACGTTTAAGCATTCAACATCTTTTATTTGTGGAATAATTAGCATTAGTGAAGAAGAATGAAGCCGCACGTAACGCTTGTGAACCCAGCTGCTCCGGCTGGCGCCGCCATGCATTTGCCCTTCGCCTTGCTGGGTTTAGGATATTTAGCTGCTGTTTTAGAGAAGAACCAATATCCGGTTGACGTTATCGATTGCCAAGTGCTAAAGCTTTCATTTGAAGAATTTCGAACTGAAATCGGTAAACGGCAACCAGACGTTGTCGGAGTAACCTCATCCACACTAACATACAAGACAGGACTCAAGTTAGTAAAGATAGCTAAAGAAGTCAACCCGAACTGCCTAACCATAATGGGAGGACCTCACGTCACATTCTGGGACGATAAAGCACTGGAAGAATGCCCAGAACTAGACGTCGTGGTGCGAAAAGAAGGTGAAAACACTTTCTTGGAGATGGTGCAGAGAATAGAAGCGGGCAAAAGCATCAACGACGTTATAGGCACAACATGCAGAAAAGATGGGAAAATCGTGAGGAACCCAGACAGACCCTACATAGAGGATTTGGACGCGCTTCCCTTTCCCGCAAGGCACCTCTGGCCGATGGAGCGACTAAGAGAATACGAGGATGTTCTCTACTTGGCGACGAGCAGAGGATGCGTCTACTGGTGCGAGTTCTGCACCACCGTTAGAATGCATGGACGAAAATATCGAATGCGCAGCCCAAAAAACGTGGTAGACGAGCTTGAGTATCTCTACAAGACCTTCAACGTGGACAAATTCACGTTCTGCGATGACGCTTTCACCGTCGACCAGCCCCGGACTGAAGAATTATGTCGCGAAATCCTAAGCCGAGGCTTAAAGATAACGTGGAACTGCGGCACCCGCGTGGACATGATTACCAAGGGCCTGCTTATGAAAATGAAAGAGGCAGGCTGCATATCCGTTTGGTTCGGCGTGGAATCTGGGTCACAAGAAGTCTTAGACTGCATGAAAAAAGGAATCTCCACCGAACAAACCGTAAAAGCACTTGGCTGGGTGAGGGAGCTCGGGCTAAAACCTGTTCCCAACGTAATTCTCGGTTTTCCCGGAGAAACCAAAAAATCTGCTTGGAAGACCATAAAGTTCGTGGAGAAGATAAGTCCTGACGACGTAGGCTTCTATAACGTGGCTACGCCTTTCCCCGGCACACCCCTGTACGACCAAGTTAAGGAGAAGGGCTGGCTGAGAGTAACTGACTTCGACAAATACGACACTACGACGCCGATTTTTGAGACGCCGTGGCTGAGCATGAAAGACCTCGGGAAACTGCGCGAAGCCGCGTTCCACCACTTCTACCTGCGCCCCGGATACTTCTTCCACAACTACCGCAAACGCAAGTTCTGGACCCTCGCAACAGCGCTGACGATTCTGTCGCATCTGAAAGGCTCAATCAGGCTGAAGCTCAGATAACTCGCCGGAAAGCTCCACGCGAACAACCCAACAAATTGACCATCACTTCAGTGGAGGGGTTGACGCCCCGCGCAGACAGAGAGAAACTAGCCTATTTGGAGCCTAATAGAGGTTCATTGCAGAAACCTATAGAGGGGTAGTCGCTATTGACGCTTTTAAGCGCCAAACCATGTTGAAAGTAGAGGCGACGGGCCATCCTCAGAAGCTATTTACAACATATTTAAGGGCTTTAGGTTTTCTTCACGTGTCAATTTCAATTTGATTGTAACCTTTTTAACTCTAAAAGTTTAATCACTTATCAAGTCTGCGTGAGACACCTATGCCAATAAAATATTACGACGCGCCCGAAATCAAACAGCAAATAGACCAAATCGCCGCTGACTTGGAGCTTTATCATGTTGTGCCCCAATTTGTTTTCTGCGTCCGAAGCAGAGGCTCCAAAGCAAGACGCACCATCGCCCGCATCCACGGCTTAGGCAAAATCTGGCAAGGCGTGCTTAACCTCCCCCCGTCCTACACGATTGAGGTCATCTCGGAAATCTACGACAAAATGTCCAAAGAAGAAAAAGAGAAAACCCTAATCCACGAACTCCTGCATATTCCAGGCGGATTCTCAGGCGGCTTCCGCCCACACAAGGGCTACGTTGAACGCAAAATCGTGGAGCAACTCTACAGGAAACTTCAGCAGACAAGAGCCTCCAAAAGAACTCTCCTCGATTTATAAGTTGATGAGCATATTTATGGTGAACGTTTTTAAGGCAGAAAAGGGACAGAGAACAGAAAGTTTCGCTTATAAACGCAGAAAACAAAAAGCATGGAAACGAGGAAGCGCAGTCAAGAGGTTTCAAACGTTGAAGCAAGACATGAATCAAGCCTTTCAGGGGAAGGTTGCTGAATGAAGCACGATATGAAAAGCCTGAGACACAACGGCGTCTATGTCCCGACATATGATTACAAGGGTTTCAGCATCAAAATCAGGGGAGCCTCGATAAAGCTGTTTCCGAAAAGTGAGCAGATGGCGACAGCGTGGATAAGGAAACGACAGTCCACAGCGTCGCCGCCGGACAAGGTTTTCATGAAGAACTTCATGCATGACTTCTTGGAGCAGTTGAAGCTGGAGAACCCAACCTTGCAGTTCCTCGGCTCCTTCGCCGTGGAATATCTTAAGAAGATAGAAAACTATGCTGCAAACGACATAGCTGATCCTAATGCTGCAATTCACGCAGATCTTGATTTTTCAGAAATCGCCAACTTTGTGGATCAGGAAAAACAAAAGAAGCAAAACATGACTTCCGAAGAAAAAAAGCGGCTAGCCGCGGAACGCAAAGCTAAACGTGAAGAGCTCAAAGTCAAGTACGCAGTCGCCGAAGTGGACGGGCAAAAACTGGAAATCGCCAACTGGACCGCGGAACCCTCCTGCCTCTTCGCTGGTCGCGGCGACCACCCGAGAAGGGGAAAATGGAAGGAAGGGCCGCGAGAAGAAGACATCATTCTCAACCTATCGCCTGACAGCCCAAGACCTCCGGGAAACTGGAAGGAAATCGTTTGGGAACCCGACAAGATGTACGTAGCAAAATGGGAAGACAAGCTCACTGGAAAAATCAAGTACGTCTGGTTCAGCGACACCGCGTTCCTCAAGCAAAACCGTGAAAAAGAGAAGTTCCAAAAAGCCGAGAAACTGGGCAAGCAAATCGCCGCCATCGAAAACCACATCATCAAAAACCTCGACGCAGAAAATGAAAGCAGAAGGAAAGTTGCCACGGTCTGTTGGCTTATCCTGAACCCTAACATGAGAGTTGGCGACGAAAAAGACCCAGGCGAAGCCGATACAGTCGGCGCAATCACGCTGAGACCGGAGCACATCAAAATTGAAGGCGACACCTTGCACTTCGACTTCCTGGGCAAGGACTCCGTCAGATGGGAAAAGAGCGTGAAGGCGCCAGCATCAGTCATCAGGAACATCAAGGAATACATGAATGACACGAAGAAGGAATACCTGTTCGAAGGCATAGACTCTAAGAAGGTTTCACGCTTCCTATCTGAAAAAATGCCTGGATTGACCGCCAAAGTGTTCCGCACTTGGAGATGCACAAAAACCGTGAAAGAAGAACTCGCCAAAAGCGCCGTGACAAAAGAAGACCCTGTCTACGTTAAGACGTACACGGCGAAAATGGCGAACCTGAAAGTGGCGGAAGTGGCAAACCACAAACGAAAAATCCCACCCAACTTCGACGAACGTTTAGCCAGAAAGGAAGCCAAACTTAAGGAAATGGAGGCTCAGCTGGAGCAGAAGAAGGCGGAAGGCAAGAAAACCGACGCGTTGACCAAACGAATCGAGAAAGCACGGCTTGACCTCGAATTGACGAAGCTCACTCGAGAATACAACCTGGGCACATCGCTCAAGTCGTATATCGACCCGATGGCGTACGTGAAATGGGCGAAAAAAGTGGATTTTGACCTGAAAAAGTTCTATCCGAAAACATTGCGGAAGAAGTTCAGCTGGGCTTTAGGCCTTGAAGACGAGACTGAGTGCGCAACAGCATGAAAATCACCGAAAACAAAGACGGCGCAGTCATCGAGGTTTTCGTGAAACCCAAATCCGAACGGTTCGAAGTGCGCCTCGAAGGAGACGAAGTGGTTGTTCGATGCACCGAAGAACCAGTCAAGGGCAAAGTCAACAGGGAACTATTGAAAGTCCTCTCAAAATTCTTCCACACAAATGTCGAACTGGTATCAGGTGCCACTTCAAGACAAAAACGCCTGTTGTTGGAGGGCATGACAAAAAGTGAAGTAGAACGCCTTCTACGCAACGAAGGCAAAGAGCCAAAAGATTTGTTCAGAGAAATCAACGAACAGTATAAAGGAAAGAAGAAACCCAGCGAAAAAGAGATTTTGGAAGAGGTTTAAGCATACAGAGGTAAGAAGCGAGCCAAATAAGTCGCGTAAGGTAATGAAAGTTCCCGCTTCACTGGAAAGCACCGAGTACATAGCTAGGTTATTAAGCGCGAACTTGAGAATAAAACCGCCTAAAAACTTACTAATTAGGGGAATCAGACGCATGACTCAACCAAAAATCGGCTTATCTATGCTCTACTGCCTAAGCAAGCCGTTCAGCAAGATGGTTCAATACCTTGCCAACGTGGAAACCCCGTACATAGAGGTTGTTGACGAGGGTTTGCACGCCTTAACTGAGAAAAGGGTGGCAACGCTCAGAGAAATAGCAAAGTCCAAGGGCATAAAGTACACTGTGCACGCGCCGTTCGCTGACATGAATATTGCTTCGCCCTCCAAACCCATACTCAAAGCCACACTCAAACGGCTAGAAGAGTCACTCAGCTACGCAAGTGCGTTAGACGCTAAACTTTGGGTTTTTCATCCTGGAAGCCAAACAGGCATCAGTAGCTTCTATCCAGGTGAAGAGTGGAAACAAAACATCGAAAGCATACACACACTGCATAAAACCGCAGAAAACTTGGGCGTAAACATAGCCGTGGAAAATCTGCCCAAAAAATACGGTTTCATAATGAAAAACGCAGAAGATTTCATCAAGTTCTACAGGGAAACAAGCCTAAACGACATAGGCATGGCACTCGATGTAGGACACGCAAACCTAGAAGACACTACAGAAAATTTCCTCAGAAAACTGCCTGACAAAATCGTGCATATGCACCTCAGCGACAACATGGGCATGAACGACCAGCACCTCGGAGTTGGGTACGGCAAAATAGACTGGCAACGTTTCGCAGAAAACCTCAAGGGCATAGCATACGACAAAACGTTGATGATAGAATCTGTGGAACACGTCAAAGAAAGTCTCAAAAACCTCAAACAACTACTCGCTTAACCCTCAGAAAGCGGCAACTCCAACTCCAAAAAATCCTCCGCCACAACTACGTTCCCAAAAATTTTCCGCGCTTGATCCAAAAGCAACTTCGCATTAGGATATCTTGCGCTAATATGTGTCAAAACCAGACGCTCAGCCTTAGCACACAAAGCCTGCAAAGCCGCTTCACTCGGCGTTGAATGCCCATCCATAACCGCCTTCTCAGCAAGCGCGTCATCCAACGTGGCATCATGAATAACCAAGTCTGCACCAGTCGCGAAACTGGTGAAGCCCTCAAAGGGTCTGGTGTCACCCGTGTAAACAATTTTCCGTCCTTTTCGCGGCAAACCCAACACATCCTCAGCACGCACGGTTCTGCCATCACTCAGCTTGACTTCGCAGCCGCGTTGAAGCCTTGACCATAACTCGCCTTCAGGAACACCGAGCGCTCGCGCTTTTTCAGGGTAAAATTTTCCCGGTCTCGGCTTCTCCACAAGTGCGTAAGCTAAACTCGGCACCACATGATTCGAC
Organism: Candidatus Bathyarchaeota archaeon A05DMB-2; assembly: GCA_018475625.1. GTDB lineage: Archaea > Thermoproteota > Bathyarchaeia > Bathyarchaeales > Bathycorpusculaceae > A05DMB-2. Next base: position 205,344 of record JAAKEZ010000002.1, on the reverse strand, counting down.
TTCACAGCCGAAACCGTGTATTCCTCCTCTTCACAGACGATGCCAGCACTGTATATTTCGCGGATTTCAACAGGAAACGTCAAACCAAACTGCAACGTCTCCTTAACACACTGCAGAAAATTGGCTATCCCTTCTGGGCCATACACTTCAAGTTTCCTCTGCCTATCCATCAACGCCATGGTCTGCAGTAGCCCTGGCAAACCCAGCACATGGTCGCCGTGCATGTGGGAGATGAATATCTTCATTTTTTTGTGAAACCCCGTTTTCGCCCGCAGCATCTGCCGTTGCACACCTTCACCACAGTCAAACATGAACTGCTCGTTCCCGCGTTGAACAAGCACAGCGGGCAAACTCCGCTCCAGCGTTGGAACGCTTCCAGCAGTTCCCAGAAACAACACACGCATGCTCACGCCATCGCACCTCATGTTTTCTGGAATACGGCAATCTCTCGTGTTAAGGTCCTGTGGACATAAGCGAAATGAGACTCCAAATGCCTGTACCCCAGATCAGCACCTAACTGCACGATGTTTAATGTTTTCGGCGAAGCAATACAAATCCGTTGTCCTTCACCCAGCAAAGTGAACGCTGAATTTAACACGCCTTCAACTATTTGCTTGGTAGTTGACTTCATCGTGGAAGCTGACCTGCCGTAAGGCGGATCAGTCACCAAACAACTCAAACCCCGAAAAGGAAGCTTTCTGGAATCAGCAATCACCAAGCCCTCTGCGTCAACGCCGAAGTGTTTGAGGTTGATGCGGCATCCTACAATCATGTGCCGTTGGATGTCTAAGCCGAGAACGCGGCAACCAATAAAAGCGGCTTCAATCATCACGCTTCCAGTTCCGCAAAACGGATCCAGTAGCAACTCGCCTGTTCTTGCACGTGCCAAGTTTACCATGCAGCGCGCTAGTTTGGATGGCATGGCGGACGGGTGGAAGAAGGGTTTTTTTCTGGGGCGCCGCTCAGAGAAGGTTTTAGGCTGGATTTCCGCCTGTTTCACACCGAAGACCAGTTTGTTGCTGGTTATGACTCCGATGAAGGTTTTGTTGGGGTTTTTCAGGTTAACCTTGGCGTTTGGCGTGCTGCGTAGGATGAGTTTGCCTAGTTTCGCTTCAAGAGGAATTGTTCTTAGCATTTCTGCGTGTTCTTTTATACGTCTTACGCGAACCTCGAAGCTTTCCCCTGCGTTTAGAACATCTGTGAAGTCCGTTTGTTCAGCCGTTTCCGTGATGGCTGCTTCCTCAGCTGGGCAAGTAAAGAGTTCGATGGCGCTCATCATGGTGTACGCTGACCTGCGGTGAACTGCTTGCACGCTGTGCAAGTCTGCTTCAAGTCTTACAACTTGGTCAAGTTTCTCCTTGACTTGGAAGTCTATGTTTTCAGCTTCGAGTATGGCGGTTAACTCTGCAGCAGGCAACGTCTCGTTTTCGCCTGAGAGCAGGAAAAAGAGTTTAGCCACTTTTCTGCGCCCTTAACCATTCAGCGAACAGCGGTGCGAGAGTGACTTTGCTGGTGTGGCTTGGAACGCTGTCAGTTCCCACGATTTCCTCGACACCAGCATCCAAGATACGCGTTTCAGCGTCGCCAATCAACAGCGGGTGCACGCATGCAGCGAAAACATGGGTTGCGCCGAGTTCCCGGAGGATTTTTGCGGCGCCCACGATTGTGCCGCCTGTGCTGATGATGTCGTCGAAGATTATGGCGGTTTGCCCCTTCACGTTAAAGTCTTTACCAGTGTGGCTGGTCTTTCCAGTGTAGCGGTCACGCTGCTTCTCCAAGTATCCTGCTTCGCCGCGTAAAACGGCTTGTGCTTGCCTTGCGATGTACATTGCACCTTTGTCTGGTGCCAACGCGAACGCTTTTCCGTAGCCTTCCTTGACGAAGTAATCAGCTAATAGCGGGATGGCGCTGAGGTTTTTCGATGGGAACGGAAACTTGTTAAGTGCGTCTTCGGCGTGTATGTTCACCGTGACCAAGGCGTCAACTCCTGCTGCTTTGAGCATTGCTGCGACTGTTTCGATGCTTATGTTTTCGCCCTGCAGGAACATTTTGTCTTGGCGTGCATACGCGAGGTATGGCACTGCAGCAGTGACTTTTTGTGCGCCGTTCCTTTTTGCGGCGTTTGCCATGAACGCGAGCTGCATGAGCCGCGTGTCCTGTGGCATACTGGTGGTTTGCACGATGACAACATGTTCGTTTTGCACGTTGTCTTCTAAGCGAACGTAGCTTTCGCCGTCTGGAAACGTCTTGTGCGCGGTAGATACTTTTCCGAATCCTGTTAAGTCAGCGATTTTTTCGCCGAGTGCTGTCGAAGCAGGACCTAGAATGATCTTCATGTTTTCCCTCTTAGGTGTGGTTGTTTAGGTTTTAAGTGGTAAACTCTATTTAACCTTGTCATGTACGTGGGATAGACTGAATCTTTTTCGCGGCAGAATGCTGGTTGCCTTTGGAAATACTTATATTTTGATTTGGGTGCTGCATAGGGCAAGCAAAAGAAGAAACGAGGTTCTGTTATGGAGTTTTGCCCAGAATGCGGTTCCATTTTTGAGCCTAAAAAGTCTGGAACAGCAGTAATGCTCGTATGTTCCAAATGCGGTTACAAGAAGTCAACAGCAAGCAAAGAATTCAAGCCTAAAATGAGCAAAGTAATCAAACACGACATCAAGCAACAGGTGACGGTTATAGGAAAAGAGGAGCAAAAAATCAACACGATGCCAACGCTCAAAGTGGAATGCCCCAAATGCGGCAACAACCTCGTGTACTTTTGGCAAGTGCAGACACGCGGAGGCGACGAATCCTCAACGCAGTTTTTCCGCTGCACTAAATGCAGCTACACATTCAGAGAATACACCTAAGCAGCGTGCATTCCGCAAAGTCACAGTTGTTATGGGGTAAGAATCCGACAGGCTGAGCTATGATGCTTGGAACATCTGCAGTTGCCATCCTCGTCCTAGCGTTTAGAATTGGCTGCGTTGCCATTTGGCAACTAAAAATGTGAGCTCTGCTTAAGCAGCAGATTTTTCCTTCTTTTTCTTTAATGATTTTCGGTATTCTCTGAGCCTGTGCATGTCAAAATCTATGGTCATTACCGAGTCTTCAACTGCATCCGAGACTTCTTGCTCTATGCCCCATGGCGTGATGAAAGCGCTTCTTCCGCCTCTGGCGTTGCTGCTGACGTTGCCCACTTTAACAACGTAGATGCCGTTTTCCGAGGCAAGTTTCTCCGTCAGCGGGTGTCCCGCCACGTGCGGATGTGTGCCCATGGCTGCGACGGGTAGGAACACGAGTTCCGCGCCTAGGTCAACAACCGCTTTTATGGTAGGCTGGTCAAACATGTCGGCACAGACGAGCAAGCCTACTGTGCAGTGGTCGGTGGTTAAGACTGCTGGCTTGTCACCGCGGCTCACGCCTGCCTTCAACTCGACGGCTATCGGGTTTCTTTTGCGGTACTTTTTAATGAGCGAGCCGTTTCTCCACAGGGTGCTAGTGTTGTAGAATACGCCGTGGTCTTCTTCGAGCACGGTGCCGCCTAAAATGTAGATGCTTGGAAACTCTTTGCTGATGTCCGCGAGGAACTTCATGGTTTCTTCGTATGTTTCTTTGCTAATTTTTTCTGCTGAATCAAAATGTTCCATGTTGTTTGGAACGGAGAAGTATTCTGGGAGCGCGATGAATGCAGGTTTTTTTTCAGCGGCCTTGCGGACAGTTGCTGAGGCTGCTTCAAGATTGGCTTTTAAGGAGGTGCGAACTTTCATATGAATTAGGCTAACCCTCAATCGTGTTTCCTGTTTCGGAACGTTTTGCTGAGTCACTGGCATCGTACCTTTAATATGAACGGGCTGCTAAAACTTTTAAAGTTAACTGTGTTGAGGGAAAAATTAGTTTCTGCGGTTGAGTGTTCAGTTTTTTCTTACTTTTTCTTACACATGTTTACAATTTTTTGCCTTTTGTACTCAGACGGATAAACTTATATACCCGTGGGGCCACAAATTGTGGTATCACGAAGGGAAAAATACGTGACGCTTGAAAAACAAGAATACGCAAGCCTTCTGACCCAAGTCCGTGCCTTAGTGAACAAGGTTGTAAAGAAAAATATGGCTGACGCTATGCTCTTCTCGGCTGGAACAGACACTCAAATCATAGCTTACGAAGTAGTGAAGTACAAACCGAACATCCCGTGCTTGACGATGCATTTTAAGCATGGAAACCCACAGGACACGGAATACGTGAAGAAAATGGTGGCTTTCCTGAAGCTTAACCATGAAACACATGTGTTCGACCGCGACGATGTTCTCAGCAACGCCCCGAAAGTGGTAAAAACATTGAAGAAGTTTGATCCCATGGAAATCAGAAACAGCATGCCCGTTTACATAGGCTTAACAATATTCAAGCAAAAAGGCTTAAAGAGTGTTTTCACGGGTGACGCCTTAGACGAGCTTTTCGGATACCCATGGCAATTCCACCTGTCCGAGGAAGAATTCGCCCAGAAACAGCAGGAGATGTGGGCGGAGATGGGTTTCTCTTCGATACCCATGGCTGAATCGCTTGGAATGACAATCAAAGCGCCTTACATGGACCCGGAATTCATGGACTGGGCGAAAAAGCTGCCGATTAAGTTTAAGATAAACATGCACGACGGCGTGAAATACGGCAAGTGGATAATGAGGAAAGCCTACGAAGACATAATCCCGAAAGAACTCATCTGGCGACCTAAAGCTCCTTTGGAACAGGGAACAGGCACCGAAGTGCTGCGAACCTTCTTCAACGACATGTTCTCTGACAAGGAGTTTGAGGAAAAGAAGAAAAAGATACTAGCCAACGACGACGTGAAGATACAGGACAAAGAGCAACTGCTTTACTACGAACACTTCAGAAAAATCTTCGGAAAACCCTCAGAGGTTTACCCTGACAACGGCGGAATCCAGTGCCCCTACTGCAAAGGCTACGTGAAAACAAAGATTCAGTTCTGCAAGATATGCGGAGCTTACCCCATCTAAAATTTTTTCACCCTCATTTCTTGTCCCTTGTGAAGCCGATTCTCAACTTGTATGGAAAAACAGGTTGATAATAGAAAAAAGTTTGGAAGGTAAAGTTTACTCTATCTTCACTTTCTTTCCTTTGAGAATCTTTTTTATAGGAATTTCGATGTTTAGCAAGCCGTCCTCGAATTTAGCCTTGACATTCTCGGCATCTGCAGGATGCGCCAGAACGAAACATCCCAAAAGCTCAACGTCTTCCCTTGCGCCTCTGACGCAGAAACTCTGGTCAGAGACCGAAAGTTCTACGTTTTCTTTCTTCACGCCTGGCATTTCAACCTGAATGTAGTAGTTTTTATCGTCGTGGTCCATGTACGTGGTAGGCGCCAAAGTGGGTTTCTGCTTTTTAGCTGGTGGTTTAGCAACTTTTTTTGAAGACATCCAACTTACTCCTTAAAAAACCAATATTATACTGTGCTGCTACTTTTTTAAATGTTTTCGGATGCAACTCCAAGCTGCGATGGCAAATTTCAAATACGAGACAACTAATCTACAACGAGGTGCAAATTAATGAGCGAGCCATACTTCACTAAAAAACTTGAACCAATCAAAGTCAAAGAGAAAACCATCTCACAACTCCTGGCTGAGATGAGTCGAACCGCCTACCAAGGCAGGAAACTAGGCGAGGCGGTTGATGTCTGGGAAAACATGCTCAAAGAAAAAGATTTGACTATTGTCATGGGCTTGGCGGGCTCCATGAGCACCGCTGGGCAATGGACGATAGTAAACTGGTTTATGGAGAAACGCTTCATCGACGTGCTGGTCTCCACGGGTGCTAACGTGTCCGAGGACATCGTGGACGCCATGGGCTTTGGCTACTGGCAGGGCAGTCACCTCGTAAACGACGAGGAACTGTTGAAAGCAGATATTAACAGGTACTACGATGTCTTCGGCAAAGAAACCGACTACCGCAAAATGGAAGAACTAATCACCGACTTCGTCATGACCCTGAAAACCGATTACCCGTACTCATCCGCAGAATTCTTCCACCTGCTCGGCAAATACCTCAGCGAGAAAAAAATCCCCGCCATCGCCGCAGTCGCCTATGAGAATGGCGTCCCAATCTTCAGCCCAGCCATGGTTGACAGTGCGTACGGCGAGACGTTCCTGATGGCTAAAAATCGAGGACACAACGTAATCCTTGACAGCGTCAAAGAATTCGACCAGTTCGTCACCATCGGCACCAAAACCAAAGACATCGGCGTAGTCTACATCGGCGGAGGAGTGCCGAAAGACCTAACGCAACTCATTGCCATCTCAGTTTCACCCATGACCCAAGACAAAGGCGTAGAAGGTAGAAAAGGCGGCTTACGCAAAAGCCTGCAAGAATACTATTACCCGCACAAGTATGCTATACAGATAACCACTGACTCGCCGCAATGGGGTGGCCTGTCGGGCTGCACGCTGGAAGAGGCGATTAGCTGGGGCAAAATTAACAGCCAAGCAGGAACACGTGCCGTATGCTACTGCGACGCCACCATCGCGTTGCCACTGATTGCACACGCGCTCTGCGAAAGAGTTAAAACTAAGCGCATCGCACCAGACATGTCTTGGCTCTTTAAGAACATAACTTAAGCCTAACGCAGCCGGCTCAACAAAGCACTCGTCATCAATGGAAGGATAACCGAGGCGTCGCCCTCAACCATAATGCGCTTTGCCTTCTCGCTAATTTTCCCCCATGAAACCGCTTCTCTTGGCCGGGCGCCACTGAGGCTGCCGTCCCACTCGTCCGCCGTGCTGACGTACACAACGTAGTCTAAGCCTTCTTTGAACTGGTTCCACCAAATCGTGTGGTGCTTGCTGATGCCTCCGCCCACGATTAACGCGCCCGTTTTCTTCGCCGTGAAGACGAGGTCGCTGAGTTCGCCTTCATCTTTGAGTAGGTTAAGTTTGAAATCGTGGTCTTGGCTGAAAAGCCATGTCTGGTAGCCGACGGCGCCGTCCGTGATGCCAGGCACGTAGACCGAAACGTTGTTTCGTGCTGCCCAGTAGAGAATTGAGTTTTCGTTGCAGCAGCGTAAGCCTATCTCGCGGCATAGCTCCCTGCCCGAGACCTCTTTTTTGCCCTCTTTCCACAGGTTCTGAAGCAGCGCTTGCATCTTCTCCTCTATTATGGTACCGTAGCTGTCGTTTGGAACCAGCACGTTGCCAAGGCGGTTTACGCCTTCACGGTGGAGTTTGGCGTCGTTCATGACGAAGGAGCCCTTGTAATAGTTCCGCCAGCAACGCGCTATGTCGTGGTCCAGTGTGCCGCAGGTGGTGATGACGACGTCAACAAGCTTTTTCTTAACAAGCTCCTTGAAGACGCCTCTTGTGCCGGTCGCCACCAGATTTCCGGTGAATGAGAGGAACTTGATGCAGTTGGGTGTTTGAATCATGCGTTCCAAGATGTTCACGCCGACGGCGAGTTTTCCCGCGGTGAAACCCCATGCTTCTTCCATCTGGGTGACAAGCTCGTCCACGGACATTGTTTTTTTGAACTCGTAGTCTTTGACTGGTTCTTTCAGCATGCTGCTAAGCCTCTCTTTTTACGGATCGACAATGGTTTGGTTAGAATAAATATGTGTCGAAAGAAGCGGGGTTACGCGGATAAGTAGTCGATGATTTTTCTGTAGAGGTCTCTGTCACGGAGGTCTTCGTAGCCTGCGTAGATGCTTGGATTATCGTTGACTTCCACCACTACGAACTCGCCGTCGGACTCTTTTATGTCCACTCCGTACAGCCCTTTGCCGACCACGCTGCATGCCTTTAACGCTGCTTCCTTGATCTGTTGAGGTGCGTTCTGCTTTTTGAGTGATACTGTTCTGCCCCAGACGACCGTGGGCTTGCCTCTGAGTTTGGCGCCGTGCTTCCATTTGCCTTTTGGAATCATGTACTTACACACGTATAGGACTTCGTTGTTGAGGACGCCGACTCGCCAGTCGAAGGCTGTGGGCACGAACTTCTGCACTGCCAGAACATCGGATTTTCTGAAGTATCTTTTGGCGACTTCTCTGAAGCTGGTTTCGCAGGCGGCTTTCTCTACGAAGCGGGAGAAGCTGGTGTAGGGCGCCTTTATCACGACTGGCTTCCCCAACGTGCGGAATATTTGTGCAATTTTTTTGTGGTGCAGTTCGTCCTTGTTCAGGAAGACAGTTGGGATTCGGGGCACGTTGAACTTCTCGAACAGCGCGTACTGATGGATTTTGTTGGCGCATATCTGTATCGATTCAGGGTCGTCGATGACTCTTAACCCGAGTTCCCAGGCGGTTTTTGAGACGATGTATGCAGTGTTAAGCGGGTCCGTGGTTGCCCGTATGAAAACTGCGTCGTACCGTGGAATTTCCGAGATATCCTCCCTGAAAAGGAAATGGAATTCCCGTCCTGACTCTTCTGCAGCATGCTTAAAGTTTTGGAGTGCAGCTTCTTCCCTGGGGTCAGAGAAATTGTATTTCTCGACGAAACAAGCGATTTTAGGCACCGAAGTTGTCACCTTGCCTCATAAGCAGCATAACCTCTCTTTGAATCGTTTTCATGTCTAATGGGGAAAACTCAGTCGTTCTCAAGGGCTGAAGACCGCAGAGATACGTTTTGTCTTCGGCTTTTTGGACGTGTAGTTTGCAGACTGGGATTTTGAAAAGCGAGTAAACTTGCTCAGAGATTCTCTTGGTTTCCTCGTCCTGTTCGCATTTACCGAAGAACGATTTGAAGGAGACCATTTCGCCCATGAGCGGTTGAGCGCACACGGCGAACTTGTAATTCATGCCCAAGCTTTTCACTGCGCGGTAAAGCGCGCTTCGATTGTGAGCTGTCTTGTATCCATAATAGATGAAGGGGTTAACGGCGAAAATGACCACTGGAAAGCCAAGTTCAGAAATTATTTTATTCACCGAACCAGTCACGATAGCTGGCAATGTGGGAATCCCAGCTTTTTGGGCTCTTAGCAGGAGGATTGGGGTTCGGTTGGCATCTATAATGTTCTCGGTTGTGGGGATTACCTTGTTGCCGAGGACTTCCGCGTGCAGGGACACGTAGTAGCCTGTTTTGAGGTAGCGGTAATCAGTGTTTATATTGAGAACTGCGCTTTTAATTGAAGATTCCAGAAACGTGGAAGGCTTTATCGCGTGTAAGTCTTTTGTTAGGTCGATGCTTGAAACGACCAACACTCATGGGACACCAGGTAACAAAAGGCGAATAACAACGCAGGCGTATTTAAAATTAACTGTGCGTTTTACTCGCGTTCTGAGGAACATCTGGTTTCTTTAGACTTTTCGCCTTCAAATAAGGCCGTTCCCATCCTATGTCAAACGTCAATACATACAGGTGATGGTTTAAAATTGCTCTTTTTTGATAGCGTCATGCTGTTGCTTTTTTCTGAGCTGAAAAGTGCTAAAAAATGGATAGTCTGCACCATCCAATTATACGCGGAAATTCGAGTTTTAGGAGGAAGTTTTATATCGCATATGTTTATTTAGCTTTGTCTGTGACCTTGATGGCTTCGAAAAAGGCACCATTATACATGGTGACTTGGCGGTGTACCAGAAGATGTGTTGGCAGCTGCCTATATTGCAGTTACACTCCTGAATACGCCAAAGACACCGAGATAGACACCAAGACCGCCTACAAGATGGTTGACGAAATTCACGATTTCGGCTCGCCATGGTTCGGTATAAGCGGTGGAGAACCACTTGTAAGGAAAGACATTTTTGACATCATAGCGTACGCCGAAAAAGAGTACGGAATGGAAGTCAGCCTGATAACCAGCGGGTTTGCCTTCGACCAGGAACGCCTCGACAAGCTTGTGAAGTACGAGGTGCATACGGCAGTCAGCGTGGACGGCAACAGGGAATCAAACGACATAATCAGGCGCAAAGGCAGCTACGATAAGGCTATTTACGCAATGAAAAAGCTCTCCGAAAACGGCATCCTCGACTGCATAGTCACCACGATGACAAAATACAATATCAAGGATATGGCTCACCCAGCAGCACTCGGAGAAGAATACAAAGCCCGCATGGTCGTCTACCACAACCTGGTTCCAGTGGGCAGGGCAGGCTCCAACATGCCCGATTTAGCGCCTACACCAGACGAGTATGAAGCAGCTTTCAACGAAATCTACGACCTGCAGGTGAAGCTGGCGGGAAAAGTCAAAATCAACGTTTACGCACCTTTCTACGCGAGAATCGTGCGCCAGAAGAACCCAACATACTTCTGGGACTGGTTCCAAGAAGGCTTTCTAGGAAAATGCACCATCGGCGGAAACTATGTAAGCGTAACTGAGAACGGAGATTACAGGTCATGCGGCTTCCACGAAGGCTACAGACTTGGAAACCTGAAAGACAAGAAGCTCACACAAGTTTGGGATGATCTTCAACACAGTGAACTTCACCTTAAGTTGCGTGACAAGAGCAACCTGAAGGGCAAGTGCGGCGTGTGCGAGTACCGCGAGATCTGCGGCGGCTGCAGAACACGCGCAGAATACTACACGGGTGACCTGTTTGAATCCGACCCAGCGTGCGCGTACGTGCCGAAAGTGCTGCGCGAACAGTAAAAATTCCTTCTTTCTTTTGAACTTTAAACGATAATAGTATCCGTCCTCTTTCTGGAACTGCTTTTAGGATACAATTTGCTAAGAAGTGGCTTTTATTCGGAAGATGACGTATCGGTCATTCGCGTAGATTAGCTCTAGCAGCTTGCAGTTGACTATTTTGGTGTCAAGCTGGTTTTTGTCGTACACTATGAATTTTATGTCGTTCGCGTTGATATAGTCATGATAATCTCGACTGCTGACCTCAAATGTTATCGCGGGCTTAGCGTCGAAGACGCTCTTCAACTCGCTAGGTTGCTGCATGACCGAATAACTGTTCTTCGAGAAAGTTAGAATCTGATAAGAGAAAGATACCGTTTGGTTGGCGCTTATCTTGTCGAAATCATACTGGAACCGCACCGCGTCAATCTGCATGTTAGCTAAGGCGCCCACATTACCCCAGTCGGGCAACTCTTCGAACTTAAGCCCGAAAACAACCGAGTTCTTATCGTCGTAGAATCCAACGTAATTGTCTTTTAAAGTTGAGCGAGTAAAGTTTACGACCGCCCACTCATTCCCTTGAGAGTTTGAAGGATTGCTCCAAGGGTTCTCCCAGTTCAGCGCACCCGGTACATATGCTTTCAGGAATGAGAATTGAAGATCAAAGAATGTGCTCACGTACAGGGATACATTGGTGATGTCACCTCTGAGAGCGGCCACTGTCCAAGTAACGCTCAGCGGGTAGCTGTCATTGTGCATAAGCAGCGTTTGAGACACAGCTACTTCGCCGTTGGAGTAACTAATTACCATCTTCTTCGGCATGCCATCGTCTTCAAAAGTTATCTCTCGGCTGAAGGTTGACAGCTTCAATTCGTTGTAAGCGACGCCGTTTTTTTGATACGACACAGTGTCTCCGTCGGCTGCTGAGTGCGAAACTCGCTTCCAGACATCGTTTATGGATACGTAGTTTTCGTCCGAGATGGTGCCTTTCGCCTCATAAGCCTTCACCAGAGTTAAAGGATGCTCCATCTCGTAAGATAAATCTAAAACAGACTCTGCAATCTGGTTCCGCTGTATGACAGGGTCAGTTGCCGCTATGACATTCTTGCCTGAAAACATCGTGAACCAGAATCCAGGGATGTCTGTAACAACTACTGTTGTGTCGCTTGGATAATGAGTGCTGAGCCAGACGCCCGCATCGTACGCTTTCAAGTCGGAGGTTGAATAGTACACGCTTCCTTCCATGATTTTTCCGTAAACTGTTCCAAAGCGAAACACAAACAGCAAGCACACCAGAGCAATCACGGTAACGGTGACTGCTCTCAACCGGAGCTTTTTCCAGCTTTTCCTGTGCTTAAGGTAGAAGGCTGAGACCTGGTCCCCTGCGAAGCTAAGTGTAACAGCGGCGAGAATCACCAGGGGCGGCGTCAGGTAGTAAATGAACCATTGGAAAGGCAAGTACAGCCCGAACAGGTGCGATTCAGCCAGGATTAACGGGACAAGAAAACTCAGGAACAGGATAAGGAAAAGGAGAGGTTCCTTTTTCGCTCTCAGGTCAAAGAAGGCAAGAAAGACGCCGGCAAGGGCGACTATGAACATGAAGCCGAAGTTAATCATGAAAGCGCTGAGAGTGGTGGCTGGAACCTGATATAACGTTGCCTTTTGCGTGAGAAAAACGTGTTCGATGAGCACGCCGAGGTAAGGCAGCATCGCCTTGAAATAGTAGAAGAAGAACGCTATTCCTCCGCCTATAATCACAGCTATGAGCGCCTTAAGATGGGTGCCTCGGGACTTTATGAGCATGTACAAGATAATCGGCGGCAGAATCAAGACTGTTAGAAACGTGGTTAGTTGATGAGATAAAACCAGAGAAAACGCTGCAAAGAAAGCCACCACGACGTATCCTAAGTTCGTCGCTGCCAGCGGCAGGTACAGGAGCAGCAAAAACAGGAACGCCAAACCGAGAACCGTGGTATAGCCACCCCACAGGTTAAGTTCGTACATTGGAACACAGAACAGCAACAAAACCGCCGCGATGCCCCCGATTTTCATGCCGAAAAACCTGGAACCCAATAGATAAACCGAGAAGAACAGTAGCCAGTCGATGAGCACAGCCAGCGTCTTCTCAAGTAATATCAACTGCGTAAAACTGTTTGCGCCTGTGAAGGAGATGAGCATGGCAAGCAGAATCTGGAACAGAGGCGGAGTCCATCCAAGGTTTTCCAACGGTATTTTTCCTGTCTCAAGGAAAATCTGGGCTTTTTCCAGGTGGACAGCGGGGTCATTTCCCAAGACCAGACCGTTCATGGATATGACGGCGTAGAAGAGAACAAGAATTAGTGCTGAGAAAACTGCTGCAAACGTGACCTCGAGAAGTTTTCTCTTTTTGCTGTTAAGTGTTAACGAGACTATGCTACTCCCCATTCTATTCGAAGCCTCTTTTCACCATGAATACTGCAACGGCATCGTTAATAAACACCAAACTAAAAGCGGGGTCGCCTGCAAATTTCGGGATTATTTCAGAATCTCGGCAAGCGATGTATGAAACGTTCCAGTCAACGACGGCTTTCTGGTAGTCGAAAACGTCAAGAACGGGGGAATTGGGAGCTTTCGTTTGGTATGTATTGAGGTTGTCGACGATAATTTTGTTAAAATAGTCTGCTGTTACTTCTGGGCTCTGATAATACTCCAAGCTATCGGTGACTGAGTAGGCGGTTGCAGAAAATTGGATTTCTCCGCGGGTTTTGCCTTGCAAGTTGTAATCTAATTCAAAGATGCAGGGGTTTTCAGGATTAACCACGTCCACATTCGGCTGTTCCTTGGCGAAGATTAGTTGGCTGAAAGCTTTCACTCCCCCGTCTAGTAGTGCAATTGTGTTGTTCTGCTGGGCAAGCACCTTGCCATTGCTGTGCACGGTGAAGTCAAGCCAGTCTAGAGAAACACCGTTAGCTGCGTTTAACGTGATTGATATGTTCACGAACCGTGATCCTCTGTAGACTGTAGTTAACTCAGTGTAGTTGAAGTAGTTATTTCCTTTTGTGACGGTGATGGTAGCGTGGTCAGAGTCGTTTTCCATATGCATCTCTTTCACCGTAAGCTTGTCTAGAGTTATCGACATTGGGCTGTCACTAATGCGGTATTTGACCTGTGTTTCGCTGTTATTGAAGTTCAGGAAAGAGTAGGGGAAGTAAGTCCAGTTGAGCTTCGCCACGATAACTGGGTTGTGCCGTGCGATGTATCCGCCGTCTTCTCGGATTTGAATTAAACCGTTATCTATCATGTAGTCCGTGTCAAGCAACAGCTTCGCAGTCTTTGCTGGTTCAAACTCGCGGGCAAGTGTCAGGTACTGTGGGTCAACCGCGCTCAGGGTTGGGCGCTGCGCGAAGCCTGAGAACCACCAGCCGTAAAGGGCGTCGGAAACGAAGACTGAGCCAGCTGGCGTGTTTTGCCTTGCCCATTGTATAGCCTCGTATTCTGGGTCGTTCATAACTTGGTAGAAACTTTGCGCCGTCACGCCCTGAGATGGTGTTAGGAAGATTGGCACGGCGAAAAAAGCCACAAGCAGTAATCCGATGACGAAGGAAGAGTAGAGGTTCTTTCGGGTAAGGTGGGGCATTAGCCATGTTGCGATTTTGCTGTTTTTAGCGGATTGTGACAGTTGCTTTGTGAATGACAGGTACGTGTCCGCTATACGCGCGAAGAACCCGGAGCCGTGGTCAATTCCCAAAGCGATAATTATGATGACTGGCAAAACCGTGTAGTACAGAAAACGATTATAATCCGTGTACAGCCCCACTAAAAACGTTTGGGTGAAGAGCAATGGAACCAGAATCCACATGGCGAGGAACAGACTTGGAACGGTGAAAAAGCGTTTTCTATACTTCTTCGAGAAAAAAAAGAAGAAGGGAACACAAATCAGCGGCGGCAACACAAGCTCCAGAGGAAGCACCCGCGTCGAGAGAAGCGCTTGCCTAATGTCAGCCATGCCGCCAGTGAACGTGTCCACGTTCGCACTCAAGTATGCAGGCGCGGAATCTATGAGAAACGGCGAAACAAGGAGAGCGCCGAGGAAAAGGGGTACAAACCAAACGAGCGCGTGTGCTCTCGGCACACCAATTCTTTTAGAAAACGCCATCACCAACATCGCGGTGAGAAATGTGACCAAGATGAAGATGACGGCGCTGAGGGAATGCGTCAAGAAAATGGAACCAGACAAAATGGCTGTCGTAGCAAGAAACGGAACGAGAGAGAAACGTTCTCTTTGAAAGAATAGATAGAAGACTAAGGGAATCAGCATAAGCGTTACCGTGTTGGGGTAGCCGCCCCAGAGAAGCATTTCTACGTCAAAACGCGAGATTGCCACCAGAAAAGCCACGATTAAAGCGGCTGATTCTCCCTGTAACGTCCGAACTATCAAGTAGGCGCACAGGACTATCAGCGAAGAGAACAATGAGACAACCACGGAATGTGCCATGTAAGCGGGCATGCCCGTCATCATGATTATGTACGAAACAAAGATGTGATAGCCAGGGAAGGTTAGCGAGAGTCCTCCTCCCATCTGATAGTAATTCCACAGGAAATTCGTTGTGCCTGATCCTGTTATGGAGTAGATGACGCTCTGATGCAGCCCGATGTCAGCTCCAGGAGGATAAGTTGCCCGATGCATCAGCAGCATACGATAGGTGAACGCGAACACGAAAATTAAGAGTAGCAAGAGATATTTTCGCGATGTTCTGAACATGTGCTGCGTTCCCCTAATCATCATTTTTGTTCTTGAATTAATAGAGGAGTGATAGAGTTAAAGTTTAAATATCGAGTTCGAATATAAAAACCGAGGGTATAAAAACCAAAAATAAAAGTTGGTGTGTAAATGTCATGGCTTAAATCTATGATGGAAAAAGAACCTCCTGAACCAGAGAAACCACTCGGCACAGTAGTCATCGGCAACATCGAACCTGACATGCACGACACAGCTAAAGAAGCCGTTAGACGAGCACTTAAGAGAGCCGGATTCAAAACTATTGACGTAGGCAAGAGCGTTGCTCCGCAAGTCTTTGTAGACAAAGCAAAGGAAACCAATGCAAATATAATTGCTATTTCAGTAAACACCGTACCTGCAAAAAACAACTTGCCAAAACTAGATGAAGCATTGAAAGCAGCCGGATTAAAAGGCAAAATTGGACTAATCATGGGCGGCGCAGCTGTCAAAAAGGAAGACGCAGATGCAATCGGCGCGCTCTTCGGCAAAAACAAAGAAGAAGCGCCTGAATTAGCGAAGAGAGCAATGGGTTTGAAATAAACTTACACTTCAGATGAGGCAAGATGATAAAATTCAATACGAAACAAAACATCTACGAAATAGGGAAAGTAAAAGTAGGCGGTCAGCCAGGGGAACTTCCAACCTTTCTGATAGGCTCTATTTTTTGGCTTGGCCAGAAAATGGTGCAGGACGCAAACAAAGGAATTTTTGACGCACAACAAGCTGAAGATATAATCAACAGGATGCAAATCCAAAGCGACATAACAGGTGTTCCATTTGCTTTTGACATTGTTGGCACTACCGAAGAAGCGTTCGCGAAATACGTTGATTTCGTTGCCAAACACAGCGAAGCTCCATTGATGCTGGATGCGATGAGCCCGAAAGTTCGCATGGCAGCTGCAGAGATGGTCAAGAACGCAGGACTACAGGACAGATGCTTATACAACTCAGTCTACAAGGGCGTAACAGACATGGAGTTGACAAAGCTGAAAGAGAGCGGAATCAAAATGTCCATCGTACTCGCTGACAATCCAAGAGACAACAGTTTAGACGGAAAAATGGCTGTACTACAAGAAGCCTTGGCGCTAGCGGACAAAGCCGGGATCACTAAACCATTGATAGACACAGCGATTCCAGCGTTCGCTCCAGATATGGGCACAGCAGTCAGAGCGATTCCAAAGATTAAGGAGAAGTTCGGTCACCCCACGGGCTTGGGAACCGGAAACGTCGTCACCACGATGGGCTGGGTTAAGGCAAACATCGCCAAAGAGTACAGAAAGGGGCCTGTCACCGCAACCAACGCGATAATGCAGACTGTGGGCGCAAACTGGCTAATGTTCGGACCGGCAGAACAAGCAGAATGGGTTTTCCCCGCAGTAGCTATAGTTGACACTTACGTTGCATCTGCAATGGCTGACTTAGATATCCGACCACTGGAAGAAACGCATCCGATATTCAAGGTCTTCCTCTAAATCCTCCATTCTTTATTTTTTAGTTTAAAGTGATTTTGTTGAAGGGCTGGAAGTGAAGCCGGCTCGTTGGTTTGAAATAATTGTTTTGTTCACGGCTTTAACGCTGTTAATTGTCTACTTAGTTCCAAAAGATTCGCCATTATTCATAATCCGCTACGTGTTCAGCTTCGTTTTCATAGCATTCTTGCCTGGCTACTGCCTCGTCACCATATTGTTCTCAAAGAAAAACAAGCTTGACATTGTTGAGAAATCAGTGCTGTCGGTTGCTCTAAGTTTCGGCATTGCAGGGCTTCTTGGCTTATTCTTAGGACTGTCACCCATCGGTATCGAGTTCACTTCGATTACTTACTCGTTAACACTCATCGTGCTCGTTTTGTCTTTTATCGCCTTCGTGGTAAAAATAAGAGAGTTAAGAGAGCCGCAGGTGCAGGGCACGGAGCATGTAGGCAGCGGAAGTCTTCAAAGCTGAAACGCCGTATGTGCCGCCTCTTCCAAACATTCTGATTATGTAGCCTGGTCGCAGATAGAACTGCTGATGTGCCTTGTAGCGAATTTCTTTCAGTTTCGCACCGCTTAATTGGGGTGTTTCAAAAGTAGGCGTTGCCGTGTCGTACCTGTTGAAATCCGTGACTTTCAGCCAGCCCTTTGACTTAACCAAATCGTACATAGGTGTTCCCGGGTAAGGTGTGGCGATGTAGAAGCCGATGTCGTCAGGATCCAACTCCTTGACGAAGTTTATGGTTTCCCAAGCTGTCTCCTCAGTCTCTCCTGGAAAGCCCAAGACCACGCTTGCCACCGTCATTAAGCCTATTTCGCGTGCTGTTTTAAACGCGAGTTTTGTTTGGTCAAGCTTAATCTTCTTCTGCATCTTTTCCAGCACGTTCTGTGAGCCGGATTCCACGCCGAACCAGACGGCTATGCAGCCGGCGTCATGCATTTTCTGTAGCAGGTCCCTGTCGACCATGTCCACGCGGGTTTCGCAGTCCCAATGTATCGGCAGGTTCCGTCGATGAATCTCATTGCATATGTCCACGACTCGCTGTCGGTCAACCGTGAACGCGTCGTCGTAGAAAGTGAACTGGTCCTGCCCGTACTTCTTGTATATCATTTCAATCTCGTCAACCACGTTTTTGGCGCTTCGCATACGGTATCTTCTGCCGAACATCCTGACGGCAGTACAGAACTCGCACCAGTAGACGCAGCCGCGGCTGGTTGTTAACGGGAAAATCGTTTTCCCCACAACGTGAAAAGAGCTTAAAGGCAACAGGTGATGCGCCGGAAAGGGCAGGTCATCCAGATTCTCGATGAACGGGCGATCCTCGTTTCGGGTTATTCCGCCGTCCCTGTTTCGGAAGGTCACTCCTAAGACGCCGTTGAGGCTGCTCTTGCTTTTCAGTTTTTCCAACAGCTCGATGAAGGTTATTTCGCCTTCTCTCCTCACGATGATATCTAGGCTGGGGCACTCGTTGAGGGCGTTTTCATCCCAGAAAGTGGCGTGGCACCCGCCCAGAACAGTGGTGCAGTTTGGGAGTTCCTCTTTGGCTATGCGAGCGTTCTCCAAAGCTGACTTGTACGTGAGGGTTGTGGAAGTCATGCCGACAACTTCCGCGTTTGTTTGGGCTACTCGCTTGCGGAAAGCGTCAAAACTGAGCCTCTCCGCCTGGCAATCTATAACTGTGACTTCGTGGCCAGCTTTTTCACAGACCGCTCCCAAATAGGCGATTCCTAAGGGAATGAAGGGCGGGTGTGAGTGCGCGTTACTTGGGTATGGAGGATTAACCAAGGTAATCTTCATTGATGCTGCTCTCCCCATCTTGACTGAAGGTCTATAACCAATGATTCCATTATATAGTTTTCTAGGCATAACTGCGCTTATCTTTGAGTAGATTTTGAGCAGGTTCTCTTCTGCTTTCTAATTTAGCGGTCAGTTTAGGTTAATTTTCATGAAAAGATTGTAAATCGAAGCCTTTAGCAATAGCTCCTTAACGATGTATGGCCACTTCACTGCGCAGATAAACTCTCCAAACGTCTGCTTAAGACATGAAAACGCTGACTTAACCATCCAACGGTAACCATAACCGCTCTCTTTCCTCCAACCATCATTTGCCAAGCTGCTCCAAAACTGCAAGCCTGCGAGGATTACATTTACGCGACTTCAAAGAAGAGTTCTTACGAACCCTAATCAACGCATCAACACCCATTCTGCTAGCTCTAAGAAAGTTACTGTTAGAATCGTACGCGCCGTCGCCGATAACACGTTTAACATTCGCTACGTTAGCTGAATTCTTCAGCAGTCAACCAAACATTTTGCCGTCGCCAACATCCTCCTTGGTAACTTCGATTGCAAGGACCTGCTTGGTTTTCATGTCAACAACAATATGCACCTTGATGAAGCCCCATTGAACTCTCCACTTTCTATGTATCCATTCGCCTTGGTTAGAGAACTTTATGCCGCTTGAGTCCACAGCGATGGTTACATTCTTGTATAGGTTAACGGTGGATGCCAAATCAACCTTCATGTTTGCGATTCGCCACCAGATAGTTGTGTAGTCAGGTGTTTTGAGTCCGTCAACGTGCTGGTTTAGCCCGCGCATGAAGCTTTCCATATGCCGATATAGTAGAATGTAGGCATGTACGACGGCTAAGAGTTTGATGAATGATTTTAGATAGCGGTATCTTGCTTCTTCCTTGCCTGCGTTTATTGCCTTTAGCTCTCTTGACCAGCTTGCGACTAAGTCTAAATCAAGCAGAATTAATCCCCGTTTCACTAACGCTTCATTTAGCTGTTCCAATCTCTCAATAAGCCAATAAATCAAGCGTTCTGCACAGAACTACTATTTAAGTTATCCAACACAGCACACAATGCATAATTAATATATTTTGCATATCGCCCTGACAAAGCTCCAACGTGCAGCAAAGCAGACTAATACATAACGCTTGTATGTGGTCATTCAAAGTACACTAATCTCTGCAGCTACTCGGTTTTTTTTGGCTAAAGGTTCTTATTTTAGAAATCATTATTTAAGGGATTCATCAGCAGTGTACGTACGTGCAGTTCAAGATGTTGAGGGGGATAGCAACAAGTGATTTTGTTAATGACGACGGCTCCGCCCAGTCATGGGCCATGGATTCACGGCAGGCATTTTCTGCCGCTAGGACTAGCCTACATTGCAGGTGCCCTCGAAAATGCAGGTTTCCAAGTGGAAATCTTCGATAACTACCTGCTCGAGAAGCCAATCGACGAGGTGAAACTCAAAGTTAAGCAGCTTAACCCGGAAATCGTTGGCGTAACTTGCGGTTCAGCAACCTACAGGCAGTGCGTTGAAACCGCTAAGGCTGTCAAGGAGGTGCTTCCCTCCTGCAAGGTGATTGTCGGCGG
This sequence comes from Candidatus Bathyarchaeota archaeon A05DMB-2, assembly GCA_018475625.1. Classification (GTDB taxonomy): domain Archaea; phylum Thermoproteota; class Bathyarchaeia; order Bathyarchaeales; family Bathycorpusculaceae; genus A05DMB-2. The sequence goes on along the minus strand of JAAKEZ010000002.1, from coordinate 185,192 downwards.
CTGGCACCCCTCTTACGAGCCGGAAAGCATGCTGCAGCATCCCGAGATAGACTACGTTGTGATGGGCGAGGGAGAACGCGCCATGGTTGAGCTTGCCACCAGTCTCTCCAAAGGCGAAGGCGACCAAGGTGCTGCGGCGATTGCCGGCGTTGCTTTCCGACGCGAAGGAAAAATGGTGAAAACGCCTCCCAAATTCATCAACAACTTGGATGAGATTCCTTTTCCAGCGCGGCACCTGCTGCCTATGCACCTCTACGAGAGAAAAATTGAGTATCTGGATGTCCAGCCTGTGGATAATATGAGCATAATGCGAGGCTGTCCCTTCAACTGCGCCTTCTGCGAAATCAGCCAGTTGTGGGGAAAAACGTGCCGCTCCTTCAGCCCGAGCCGAGTGGTGCGGGAAATCGAGCATTTGAAAGCGAATTTTGGCACACGAGGAATCTATTTCATCAATGACAATTTTACGGTTCGAAAAAACCTAACCCTCGAATTATGCAAGTTGATGAAGGAGAGTAAGCTGGACATTGAATGGGTTTGTGACACTCGTGTCGACTTGGTCTCGAGAGAAATGCTCAGAGAAATGAAAGCCGCGGGATGCAAAACAATATGGTTCGGAGGAGAATCAGGATCACCTCGCATCCTTGAAAAGCTAAACAAAGGCGTCACCCTTGAGCAGACCGAGCACGCGTTCAAGATTGCTAGGGCAGAAGGAATCCAAACCGCCTGCTCATTCATGATGGGAATCCCTGGTGAGACAGCCGCAGACATGGAAACTACGTTTAGGTTCGCGCGGAAACTTGACCCTGACTGGTGCAGGTTCAACATATTCGTGGCGGTTCCAGGCAGCAGCTTGTACCAAGAAGTGATACAGAAGAATCTCTACAGTCGGCTTGAGGATTTTGTCGCCTACGTCAAAACCGAAGACTTCGACTATGACTCGTTGCTCGCTATCCAGAGGCGTTTCCACAGGAACTTCAACAGGTCGCCGAAGCGGATTCTTAGAAAAATTAGGCGTGAAGGTTTTTTCGCAGTCTTAAAAAAGAGCCCAGCCTACTTTTCTGGCTAATTCTTTCTAGTTAGATTTTCTTGAGGACTTTTCTCAAAATTTCTATGAACTTTAAGTTGTCTGCGGCTGACCTGACTGTCACGCGGAAGTAGCTGTCGTCCAGCCCCACAAAAGTGCTGCAATCCCGTATCAAGATTCCTTCTTTAGACATCTCTTCCCGCAAGGCGGTTGAAGTGATTTTCCCGTTCAGGATTTTCACCAGCAGAAAATTCGTTTCAGACGGAAATACGTGCAAGTCGCCTGTTTCGCTGAGCATTTTGGCAAACTGCTCTCTTTCCTTTGCGATGGTGCGTTTAGTGTTTTTGATGAATTCGGTGTCTTTGAACGCCGCCAGTGTGGCGAAGCCTGCTAGGCTGTTGATGCTCCACGGTTGCCTCACTGTCTGCAGCGCGTCGATTAGGGTTTCGGCCGCTATGCCGTAACCGAAGCGTATGCCGGGCATGCCGTAGAACTTTGTAACTGACCTTATCACGAAGAGATTCTCGTATTTTTTCACGTGGCCCGCCATGGTGGTGTCTTGGGCTTTTTCTGTGAACTCAATGTAGTTCTCGTCAACGCTGAGGATGATGTCTTTTCTGTGGCAGAATTCTAGGAGGTCTAAGACTGTTTCTCTGCTGTAGCGTGTTCCTGAAGGGCTGTGCGGGTTGCATATGCACACTATCCGTGTGTCATCCGTGATTGCCTTCTTAACGCTTTCCGTTTCTAAAGCGAAGTTTTCTGGCAGCTGCACGAAGACTGGCTTGCCACCGACTCTTAACGCGGCTTTCTCGTACTCCGTGAACGACGGCACGGGAATGACTGCTTTGAAGCCGGGGTGGAACACTTCCGTTATCATGTAGATGAGTTCTATCGAGCCGTTTCCCAGAATGATGTTGTCGGCGTCAACGCCCTGCCCTACATACTTGGCAATTTCTGTCCGTAGCTCTACAGGGTTAGGGTCAGGATAGAACCTGATCAGCTTGGCGTTTTGTTTCACAGCGTCCAGTGCCTTAGGTGAAGGTCCGAGGAAATTTATGGGTCCGCTGAAGTCAAGCACTTCCTCGACGGGAATGTTGTATTTTCTGCTGAAACCCCAGACGTCTCCGCCGTGGCTAACGAACCTGCGTTTTTTACATGCGTTTCTCGCCAACTTTCGTGTCCTCCATCAGCTTGATTATCTCTTTTTCTATCTCCTGCTGTGCTTTAAAGTGGGCGTTATACTGATTGATGACCTTGTAGAGCCAGTAAACTATTCCAACGCCCAGAGTAACTATGGTTATCAAGACATATTTTTTTATTGGTATCGTCTGCGGCATGAACATTCTCTCTGGGAAAACAGCGGCGAGAAACATGTCTTGACGTCTCTCGTGAACAAGCAGGTCTCTGGAGAGGATGTAAGTTATCGCAAACGCTGGGACTATGAGGATGACGGCAGTAGCCCATGCTTTCGCGTTCATTTCACGGAAGTCATCCACTGTCGCAGGTTGCTCTTTGCCTTGCTTTTTCAGGAAAGCTATAATCTGCTTTTCCAATAGTGTCTCGTGGCGAAAATGCCTGTTCCTGTTCTCGATAAGACGGTAAAACATGGGGAAAAACGCGACGCCGAAAGTGGCGATTGACGCCAAAAACCACATGGAAAACCAAACTGGTCGTTCTTTTTCGGTTCTGCCCTGCATTTTCGTTTCCATTCTCTGCATCAGTCTTGTTCTGTTAAGCGCCTGATAGAGTTTACAGCCAAACTTTATAAATTCTTTCATTCAGCATCTTAATAAAATGGTCAACCGTGAAATGCTGCTTTCCGTTATAATTCCCGTGTTTAATGAGGAACAGACAGTAGGCTACATTATCCAGCGGGTAAAAGCGGTCATGGAAAAACTTGGCTTCAGGTACGAGGTGATAGTGATTGATGACTTTTCGAGAGACCGGTCGCTGGAAATGGCTAAAAGAAAAGGCGCCAAGGTTTACCAGTTGAAGGAGCACATGGGAAAAGGCTACGCGTTAAGGGCTGGTTTGGCGAAGGCCAAGGGCGAAATAGCCGTGACCATAGACTCCGACGGGTCGCACCGTCCCGAGGAGCTTCCGCTGTTGCTGGCTCCAGTGCTGCAAAACCAAGCTGACCTCGTCATCGGCTCCCGGTACTTAAATCAAAATCCAGCCACAGCCCGGAAACTTAACGCGTTCGGAGTGCGCCTCTTCAATTTCCTGATAAGAATTTTCACAAAAACCGCGGTTTCCGATTCTCAGTCAGGCTATCGCGCGATGAAATCCGAGGTTTTAACGCGTATGCGTTTAAAATCGGGGGAGTACGAGATAGAATCGGAGATGCTCGTAAAGACCGCACGGCAAGGCTTCAGAGTCGTGGAGGTGCCGATAACGTTTGAGCAGCGGACTTATGGTAGGTCAAGTGTGGACCCTTTGGTTGACGGCGTCAAGATTCTCTTGTCGATAGTTACAGCGTATCTGGGAGGTCTGTGAGGAATGGCGGCTGATGTGCCTCTGCCCAAAGTTTCCATAATCGTGGCGGCGCTTAACAGTGAACAGACCATCGGCGAATGTCTTAAGTCGATTTTCGAGATAGACTACCCTCAAGACTTGCTGGAGGTCATTGTTATGGACGGCGGCTCCAGAGACGCTACCGTGAAAATAGCTGAGAAATACCCCGCCAAAGTTGTATCTGCACCTCTTAACGCTCCGGCAGCGTACAACTACGCCATGAAAACCATAACCAACGAAGTAGTGGGTTTCATAGACGCCGACGCGAAGGTGGAGAAAGAATGGCTGAGCAAACTGGTCGGTCATTTGTCAGACCCGCATGTGGCAGGCGCCAGCGGCAGCATCGAAACTTGGAACGTGGAGAATGCTTGGGCGCGGTGCATCGGGTACGACCTCAAGAACCGCTATGCGCGCATAGGAAAATATGTTGGGCGTGTTGCCACCATGAACCTCCTGTTGAAGAAAAGCGTTATCGAAGCGGCTGGCGGGTTCGACGAGAAACTGCCCTCGCAGTACGACACGGATTTGGGTTTCCGAATATCGGCTATGGGCTACAAGATAGCTTATGAGCCGAGCGTCAAGTGCTACCACTTCAACAGGTCTACGGTGCGTGCGTATTTTAAGCAGCAGCTTCAGTACGGGAAAAACACCCTCAAACTCTACTTTAAACACGCGAATTTAGCTAAGGGTGACGAGATAACCGATTTCGCCATGAACGTTCAGCCCATCCTGATTCTTGCAGTCGTGGTCTTCGCTATCTTGGGCATTTTTGCGTTGCTGCGGTTTTTGTGGTACGTTGCCGGCGCGCTCCTGTTGATTATGTTTGTTTACTACTTATTCTCCGCGGTCAGGGCTGCGGTCAAGTTCAAGGATAAAACCGCCATGCGGCTTTTGGTGCTGTATTTTGTTAGGTCTTTCGCGTGGTTTGCTGGGGCAGTTATTACCTCGTTCAGATACATAGCAGGGGACAGGCGGTAGCAAAAGATGCCGAAGGTGTGCTTTATCTCTCCGGAGTATGTGCCGTTGTCTGGAGGCACGGGAGCCTACGTTTACTATCTATCCAACGAGCTCATGAAACATGGGTACTCCATCTGCGTAGTGACGGGTTACAGTCAAGCCGGCGATGTCCAAGTTAACGAGAAGCTTTCCGTCTTATTCCTCAGAACATCTAAAACTCCGATTGTGAAATCGTTCCTGTTTGCCGGGTCTTCTTTCAGAAAGCTGAACAGCGTCCGCGACGGCGTACACGTGGACATCGTGCATGCCAACCTTCCTCTGGTTCCCAGCTTCGCCGTTCCCTCAAACTTCGGAAAAACGTTGATTTCCACGGTTCACTCCACTTGGAAGGGCGAAGCGGAGGCGATTCGAGGAGAGCCGTACAGTAGGCTTAACTCGAACGAGAAATTCATGGTGAGCTTCAACTGGTTCCTGCGCATCTTCGAGGAAAGCATGCTAAAGCGTTCCAACAAAATTATCGCTGTGAGCGACTTCACTAGGCGCGAGTTACTTCAGTACTATAAGGTGAGAGAGGACAAGATTCGCGTTATCCACAACGGCGTTGACACCAACAAGTTCCAGCCCGCGAGCGACAAACGCAAAGCCAAACAGGGGCTCGGATTTAATCCCGATGGCATTGCGATACTCTCCGTCGGCAGGTTGTACGCCAGAAAAGGCTTATTCACGCTCATAGAGAGTATGCCTGCAGTGGTTCGCAGGTTCCCGCGTGCCAGGTTCATAATCAGCGGCAAAGGACAGAGCGACGAAATGAAGAAGCTGGTGGCGCACGCCCAGAAACTCGGCGTAAACGACAAAATAGTCTTCACGGGGTACTATCCCGACAGGAAGTTGCCTCGGCTTTATCAAGCGGCTGACGTTTTCGCGTTCTCCACGTTCTACGAGAACCTTCCCTTCGCTGTGCTGGAAGCACTGTCAACTGGACTGCCCGTGGTGACCACACGCGTCGGCGGCATCCCTGAGATGATTGAGGATGGCAGAAACGGTTTTCTGGTGCAGCCTTTCAATGCGCGGGAGCTGTCGGATAGGATTCTGTATTTTCTGGAACATCCCAGTGCCGCGTCGGAGATGGCGTTTCTGGCGAGGAAGGTCATCGAGGAACGGTTTGACTGGCGTCTCATAGTCAAAAAGGTGCTCAGGGTCTATGATGAAGCGCTGGGTTAACCGACTTCTATCGGCTCTCCCCTGTACGCCACGGTTATTTTCTGAAAGAGCTTAACCACATCCAGCGAGCAGAAAAGCAGTTTGGTCAAGAATTCGTGCTTGTAAATCTCCATCTGCGCCTTCACGGGTAAATCGATTCTCGGAAGCTCGAACCGCCGCTTTACCTCATTAACCTGCAAGCCCTCCACCTTGATGGCTTCCTCGCGTAAACCTGTTTTGGTAGCGATGTAGCTGAGATAAGTCTGTCTCCAGTTTAACCCCATGATTCGTGTGGCGATAATGTCGAGAGCTAATGCATCGTTGCCTGTTAGCATTAAATCCATTTTGACGGGTTTGCCTTTGGTGGGACCGTTGCCTTCGATTCCTGTTCTTGCATCCATAACTGTTAGATGAGGCTTAAAGATTGCGTATAACCAGTAGAAAACCTCTGGCAGGTACGGATGCAGGTAGATGCGCCTGTTGCTGGACACGCAGCCAAAGAGGTTTTTTATGGCGCCGCTGTACACGGCGAACTCGTGGGTTTTCATAAGCGCCGCATCCACCACCGCATCCGCGTCCAACACGGTTTTGGGCAGAAACAGGTTCTCCAAAGTACCATTGCCCGATAATTTTACTTTCACAACTTTGTCCTCTGACAGGTTAATCACTGTGCCGCCTGCTTGCTTCACGGCTTTTTCTAATCCTGTTTTCTCGAACGCTGACCAGCATGGATAGTTGAAGCCGTTGGACTCGCCAACCACCACTTCCTCGGCGCCGTCGCGGAGGAAGCCGACCAGTTCCCGCATCAGTGCAGGACTTGTCACCACGCCGGGCACGTATTCAGGATGGCTCAGGTTGGGTTTCACGAAAACCATCCGTTTCCCACGCAACCCCGCGTCTCTAACTGCTTCCTTCAGAACCTCACCTACATCTTCATGGACTCGGGTGATTTTGACGGTTTTCGGCTGCATACTAGGCACTGTTCAATCCCTTCGCTAACACGCAACCCGGGTCGGAAGACAAGAAATCATCATGATAAGCGCTCGCTCGGGCTCGGCATCCGCCGCAGATGTACTTGTACTTGCATGTGCCGCACGCTCCTCGCAGGTTGCTCCTGTCTCTCAAGGCGTTAAAGATTCTGCTGTTCAGCCAGATGTCCCCGAACCTCTCGGTTTTAAGGTTGCCCACGTTTACGGGGAAAAAAACGCACGGGTGCACATCGCCCTGCGGACTGATTGAGCAGTACAAGCGTCCGGCGCCGCATCCGCCGATGAAGTCAGCCAGCGGCACGGCTTTCTTGCTTACGCGGGCGGTCTGCATGTGCGCCATAGACATGGTTATTTCTCCTGTTCCTTTTGATCCTTGACATTGTAGCGCGACTCTTGCCAGCTGCGGTGCCGTCGTTAGGATCGTGGTTTTGCACCCCTTCGACATCCTATTCAGCAGGTACAGCATGAGCTTCTCCCGTTCCTCAGCCGTCAGGTCCTGGTCGAAATGCTCTTTTCCGCGCCCAGTCGGGATGAAGTTAAAGTAGGTGAACCTTTCCGCGCCGATTTCCTCCGCTAAATCCAGGATTCCAGGCATCTCCGCCAAGTTGCTCTTGGTTGCCGTGGTGGCGATGCAGGCGCACAAGTCTGCTTCCACGCAGTTTTTAAGCCCAGCCACTGCCTTGTCGAACGCGCCGGGGACTCCTCTGAAAGCGTCATGAGTCTGTGCGGTGGCGCCGTCGATGCTGACTTCCACGTAGTTTATTCGTGCCTGCTTCAACTTCTTCACGTTCTCCTTGGTGAGTAGGGTTCCATTTGTGGCGACCGAAACGTACAGTCCACGTTCGACGGCGTGGCTTGCGACTTCGAAGAAGTCTTTTCGGGAGAGGGGTTCGCCGCCTGAGAAGGCGAGGGCGGTTACGCCGAAATCCGCCAACTGGTCGACTACATCCAGCGCTTCAGCAGTGCTGAGTTCTGCCTGCGAAACTGCGCCTGAGTTTGAGTAGCAGTGTTTGCAGTTTAGGTTGCATTGGTGCGTGAAATCCCACACTACCAGAAACGGTGCGTAAAGGGAAAGCGGCTTTTTTATGCCGTAGTATCTGAAGGAGCGTGCTATGTTGGTGATTGCTCTTCTCGCGTATGGGTCACCTAAGAGTTTCTCTACTTTATCCCTCTTCAGGGACAGGCTTTTGCGGAGGAATTCAATCCAGAACCGTATCACTTGTGAGTAGAAGCCGCCGCATTTCTGGCATTTCTTGTCCGTTTTGCCCACGTAATCGTCCAGTGCCACTTCAAGTACGGTTCTGCCGCAGGCGCTGCATTTTTTCAGGGATAGGTCTAACATTTTTTTTGTGGTAGGCATGCTGATTATGGCGTTCCAGAAGCTGTCGTGGCTCAGTAGACTCATCAGTGTTCCCTTGACGCGTGAACCTATATTAATAGATTGGAAGTCTGAGCATGTTAAAGATTTCCCCAAACCGCGCCAACTGGATGTCGCTGTTTATTTCTTTAAATAAGGGAGGAGGTACATCTTTCGCACGACAGTATTTCCGCCAGAAAACATGCGCAGCGCGGTTAGAATCGGTTATATTAATTTATATATACACCAAAAGCAATGAAGTACAGTGGATAGCATGGCTCTCGATGACCCTACAACTCTCATAGCAATAGTGGTAGCGGTGATTATCGCCTGCGTCATCATCATCTACGCCATGCGCAGACGCGGGAGCAAACCAGGAAAAAAGCCGCAGCAGACGGCGGTGGAGCCAGCGTTTGCAGGTTTGCCTTTTAAAATTTCTAAGAGTGTGCAGGCAACTGACGCTGTTCAGGCTAAGGATGAGCTGCGGATTTTGGAGTTGGAGCGGGAAATTTTAAGCGACGCTATCCGCCGATTATATGAGGCTCATGCGGAAGGGAAAATCAGCGAGCAAGAACGTGAAAGGCTTGCAGCTTCGTATAAGACTCGCATGATGGTTATCAAAGAGTCCATGGCTAAAGATGAAACAATAGTGGCTTTACATGAGCTTGAGAGCATGCAGGAAGACCTCATGAAGCTTTTCAGCGAACGCTTCGGCGAGTTAAACTTGAAAGTAGAAGAACTTCGCTCAAAAATCGACATCAAACCCTTAAAAGAGATACCCATCAAAATGCCTGCGCAAGCTCCTGAACCGGAGGAGACTGAGGAAGTTGAGGAGGAAGAAGAGGAAGAGGGCAAGCCAAAACAGAAGCGGAAAAAGAAAGAGCCTTCGGAAAAGTCAAGCCAGAAGACCGAAGCCGAAAAGCGAATAGACGAAATCAGGAGCGAAGTGGAGAAAGTCTTGGACAAACTGGGGCAGATGGAAATTGAAACCTGAACGGGAACTGGTGGAGGCGGCGAAGAAAAAAGCAGCTTACGCGGCGGTCCAGCACGTTAAAGACGGCTTCATCGTCGGCTTGGGCAGTGGCAGCACAGCCGCTTACGCCATAGAAGCACTCGGCGAAAGAGCAAAGCGAGAGCACTTAAGCGTGCTTGGCGTGCCAACATCTTATCAAGCGTTTCTGTTGGCAGTTAAGCATGGAATCCCAGCGACCACGCTTGAAGAGCATCCAGTGGTTGACTTAACTATTGACGGTGCTGACCAGATAGACCCGAAACTGAACCTGATTAAGGGCATGGGCGCAGCGTTGGCGCGAGAGAAAATCGTGGCTTCAGCGTCAAAACAGAACATCATCATCGCAGACGAGCACAAGAAAGTGGCGACGCTCGGTGAAAACAGTCATCCAGTGCCAGTTGAAGTGTTGCCGTTTGCCATAGCCGTGGTGCAGCGCGGGATAGAAGCGGTTGGCGGGAAAGCTGTTCTGCGAGAGGGAAAGGGCAAACTGGGACCTGTGATAACGGACAACGGCAACGCAGTCATCGACGCTGTTTTCGGAGTTATAGATGACGCTGAGGCGCTTGAACGGAAGCTGAAGATGATTCCAGGAGTGGTTGAAACTGGACTTTTCATAGGCTTGGCAGACGCTGCGTATATTGGAACGGCTTCTGGTGTGGAGAAGATTGAGAGAAAAAGAAAATAGCGCTCTGCGAAAGCCTTTCTCACATACTCTCTACGTATTCCCTTGCCTCGGAGACTGCGCCGGAACCCCAAGAGATGTTAACGCTTCAACGACTGCGTCTTTTAAATTGAAAAATGGGCTCTTTACGCCATTCCAACCTCTTGTAAAACAGAGGTTAAAACAGAAAATAAACGCTTTTATTTTTTGGGTAATTCAGGATTGCCTGTTAGCCTCAATGGCTTCTCAGTGCACAATTCTTAAATAATTTTCATGTCTATTATTATATGAGGGAAAGAGTCAAAGTCTATCCCGGAAACCTCAGAGCTTCAACGCGCGGGAAACCGCTCAACCACGAAGCTACGTGCTAGGGTTCAAACTTACGCGAATAGCATTGAGTACTTTGCTATCACTGTCAAACACATCCGCACAGCCTCTGTGCATAAAATTTCGAAACGACTCTTTCCCTCTCCCTCTTTTTCGTCACAAAACACGCTCTCCACAATTATCTTCAAAAAGTAAGCAGAAGGATGAGGCAGCAGAAAACTGCCTAAGCAGCGACTGCCCCAACCTGCACAGTCTTGGGGATAAGCATGGGTAAGAGACTGCGCAATTATAATTGAAGTAAGCTTATGCGATTTAAGAGTATCTGTAGCCTTCCTTTAGAACAACGCTTTTTAGGGTCTCGCCTCTCATGTTTGGGCGGCGAACAAGAGTGCCCACGTTTCAATGCAAAGTCTGCGGTAAAAAAGTTGAAGCTGCCTACGAAGCTTGCAACTGCACGCGCTCGCATGATTGTCATGCGCAGAATAATCCAGTCTGCTGCGGAAAACCCATGCTTGAAATAATAGATGACTAAACGCTTTACAGGGGAGCCGTCGCCCTTTCTGGTTGAAGACGCAAAACAAATTAACAGTGTCAAGCAAACTATTCTTGGATCACCTCGTGAGAAAATTGGCGCAAAAAAGAGCAAAACCAGATACAGCGGCGAACCAAAAAGCCGTAAGTTGTTTCGACTGCCCCGAGTTCAACAGTTTAAAAGCCAGTTGCAGGAGAGCAAATAAGAAAGAACCCTGCATAATGCAAGAACCAGCCGAAACCTAAACATTTTTTGACCATGCCGCGCAAAGTAATGCGTCAACCGAAAATCTTTATCAAGCAGAAGGGAAACTCAGGTAGTAGCTGCTATCTCCAAACTGGAAAACAGCTTGTGCCGGGGTAGCCTATTTTCACTCAGAATAAGCGTTCCCCGCAAATCCCTTTTTTCTGGTTGATTTATCCTTTTTCTTCTTATAATGGTTATTGTGGGAAAAGCTTATATCTTGTCAACTCACTGACAAGATTGGATGATAAACTTGTCAATATCAACTGTTGTTGAGGATAATTGGTGGTGGAGACCTGATTTCCTGAGTTTCCTGGAGGGTTTAGTGAAAACTGTGGAGAAAACGTCGCCTGAAGAAATGGAAAAGTTGCTTAGGGTACCTTTGACTGAGGAGATGGGGGAGCGAGATCCAGAGCTTGGTCAACAGAGAAGAGCGGGTGCTGCGTTGAGGATTGATGAGATATGGATGCCGAGGCTTCTTTTTCTCTTGAGAAAGAATATCCTGTTTGATACTGCAGAAGGTTATGTTCTTGTAAGCATAAGGGGGCCAAGGCGGGTTGGAAAGACTACACTTGTCAAGCTTTTGTTAAGAGAGCTTCTTCTTTATTCTCTTTCTCACCCAAAGGAGGCCAATCCGCTCAAGGTGGTTTATATTCGGTGCGATAGAGCTGGCTTGGGCGGTGTTGAAGGCTTAGCAAACATAATTCGCGATTTTCTTGCCAGAAGGAGAGACTATCCTGGAAGCGCTTACGTTTTTCTGGATGAAGTTAGTAGTTTGCGGAATTGGCAGGTGGCTGTGAAGGATCTTTTTGATGCTGGTCTTCTAACAAAGAACAGGGTAAAGTTGTTGATTACAGGTAGTCACAGTTTGGATGTTAAGAAAGGGGCTGAGGTTCTTGGGTTGAGAAAGGGAGTAATGTTGGAAGGTGGCAACGATAAGTTGCTCTTTCCGATGAAGTTTGCTGAATATGCATACTATAAGGAGCAGTTGGCTGGAAGACGTGCTCTAAGGGACTTCTTTACTAATGAGAGGTTTTTGGAGGTTCAGAAAAGACTTGAAGCCTTTATGGAGCTTGCTAAACCCGCTGGCAAAATGCCAGTAGCGTTGGAGATGGCTGAGGCTTATCTGGATGAGTTGTATGCCTATTTTGAGAACTATCTTCTAACGGGTGGTTTTCCGCTGGCGATTCGGCAACAACTTGCTTTGGGAAGAATTGATCCGAGTGTTTATTCAGAGTTTATCGATCTTGCGGTCAAAGATGCCATGAAATGGCGTCTGAACGAAGACACGCTTTACAATATTTTGTGGGAATTGCTTGAGGCTCCTGGTGGGTTATATGAGACTGTTCCTATAAAGGAAACGAGTGCCAATAGCTTAGCGCTTAAGCTTGGTATTTCGCATAATACGGTTAAACAATATCTGGACTATCTTGTGGATGCGTTTGTGCTTCTTGAAGTTGCAAAGCTGAAGGAGTTCGGTAGGCGTAGGTCGCCGGTGAAAACTCCAAGGAAATTCTATTTCTGGGATCCGTTGATGTTTTATGCTTTTAAGGCGATGAGCGCCGGGAATAGGGATGCTTATTCTATGGTTTTGAATATGTCAGATCGTTGGAGAGGGGTTATGACGGAAATGGTTGTGGCCAGTAATGTCGCTCATATGGTGTTCTCTTTAGAAGTGATTCAGGATTTGAGGCTGTTGAAGAGAAAGATGTTCTATTATAAGCCGCAGTCTGGTAGGGAAATAGATTTTTTGGTAGACATCAAGGGGAGGCTTGTTCCTGTAGAGGTTTATTCTGGTGAGGAAGTTGATAGTGATCATGTAAAGAAGGTAGTAAGGATGAGTACACAGTTAGGAGTTAGAGGAATATTGGTCTATAGAGGCAAGGAAACTCGTCTGAGTGAAGATTTTGTAGCGATTCCAGCACCACTTTTCATGCTACTCTCTTAACTGGTGTTGGCTGTCAGAAGCTTCTTGTTAGCTCTTGACAAGTTGCCGTGTCAAACATTACTCCTTATTTTCGACGACGTTAGGTTGACCAAATTCTTTTGGATTGTGAACCAGTAGGTTAGTAGGTCTTTTTCTTTGGTTTGGTAGTCTGGGAATTTTTTATTTATGATGCTCCAGAATTTTTCATTGTGTTTTCTTTCTACGGAGTGTGTTGTTTCGTGATAAATTATGTATTCAATTAGGTCTGGGGGCAGGTATTTTAGGAGGGTGTTGACGGTTAGGTTTCCGTTTTTGCTGTGGCTTGCCCACTTTGTCTTCATTTTCTTGAAGTAGATTTTGTTGATTTTTGTGTTGAGTTGTGTTTGGTAGTTTTGGGCGAGTGTGTGGATGAGGCTTCTTAGTTCTTTGTCTGTTCTGCTGACGAGTTTTTTGGTTTTGGCTTGTTCTAAGGCTTTTTTGATGGTGAGTTCTTTCTTGTGTATCCATTTTTGGTATTTTTCGAGTGTTTGTTTTTCGTTTTTGGAGCCCTTAGGCAATATTAACAATAGGGTGCCTGTTTTGTATTCGAGGCGTGGGTGTTTTACGTTGCGGTAGGCTACCGTGTATTCAACAAGTTCATCCATAAGTTTTCACGCTTTCCATTATTTTTTGGTGGAGTTCGTCGAGGTTTGCTAAGCTTAAGCCGTGTTGTTTGATGTATTTTCTTAGGTATTTGCGGGTTTCGCGTTCTATGGTCTTTCTTGTGGTTTGTTGGGTTTGCCATCCTTTGAATAGTTGTGGTTGGAGCTGTTTGGTGAGTTCTTGGACATCTGTGGTGAGGTCTTTGCTTTGGGGGAGTTTTTGCTCGAGGGTCAGGAGTATTGCATATTGTAGGTCTGTGAAAGCTAATTGTTTTTGGCGGGTTTGGAGTTGTTGGATTTCGTTTACGATTTGGGCGGCTTGGTTGTAGATTTTTTCGTAGTCTTTGGTTTTTTCTTTCCAGAGTTTTAGTATGCGTTCGACTTTTTGGGTGAGGGTTTCGTATATGGGGTTTCTGTGTTTGTCTATGATGATGAAGCGGTTTAGGGTGAAGAGGATGTTTGCGGCTTTTTCTTGTTTGGTTTTTATTTTTTCTTGGAGGTTTTTGAGGTAGTCTGCGTCGAATTGGATGGTTGGGTATTGTTTTTCTATGTCTGCGAGTTGTGTGGTTTTGTAGACGTATTTGAGGGTTTTTGGGAAGTATTTTGGGACGTATCGGTATTCTTCGTATCGTTCTTGTCTGAGCCAGTGGATGTAGTAGTCGTAGACTTGTGTGAGCCATGTGTATTCTTTGAGTTTTTGGAGTTTTATTGGCTGAGTTCCGAGGAGTTCGAAGAGTTTTCTTAGGTGGCGGTAGTTTTGTTGGAATTTTTTGGCGTTTTGTTCGTTTGTTGTTATGGTTTCGAAGGCTTTGAGCATGGTTTGTCTGTCGTCCTGGTCTTTGGGGATGTCTTGGAAGAGTGCAGTGGTTTGGTCGATGAGTTGGGTGAATTCTTGGGTTAGTGTGTTTAGGTCGAGGAGTACGCCTTGGATGTCTTCTTTGGTGTAGTTTTCGAAGGCTTTGGTGAATTCTTTTAGTATGCCTACGTAGTCGATTATGAGACCTGCTTCTTTGATGTCTTTGTATGGTCGGTTTGTTCGGGCTATAGCTTGTAGGAGTCTGTGTTCTTTTAGTGGTTTGTCGAGGTATATGGTTTGGAGGATTGGGACATCGAAGCCTGTGAGGAGCATGTCTGTTACTATGAGGATTTTGGGATAGTCTTGTTCTTTGTAGTTGTCGATTATTTGTTTTCTTGTGTCTTCGATGTCTTTGCCGTGGTATCGGGTTGTTAATTCTTTTTGGTAGTCTTGGATTTCTTGGGGGTCGGTTCTTGTGAAGGTCATGACGACTTCTGAGTATTCTTTTGGTAGGTGTTTGTCGAGTTCGCGTTTGTAGCGGACGCATGCGAGTCGGTTGACGGCTACAACTAATGCTTTGAATTTGCCGTCGAGGTTTTCTTTGAAGTGTTGGGCTATGTCTTGGGTTACGAGTTTTATGCGTTCTGGGTTTTCGAGGAAGACTTTTATGGCGTTGAGTTTTTGTTTTATGCGTTCTTCGGTTTTTTCTCGGTATTCTTCTGGGATTTCTTCGAATTCTACTTGTATGAAGGTGTCGAGGAGTTCTTTTTTGAGGTGGACGTCTTTTTCGAGGCGGGGTTGATAGGCGATTGGAAGTGTGAAGCCGTCTTGGATGCTGTCGGTTATGAAGTATTTGTCTAAGTATGTTTCTTCTGGTGGGTAGCTGAATTCTTGGTATGTGTCTCTGGCTGGTTTAGCTATGGGTGTGCCTGTTAGGGCGAAGGCGAGGGCGTTTTTTAGGGTTTGTTTCATTTGGGAGGCGAGGATGCCGTATTGGGTGCGGTGGGCTTCGTCTATGAAGAGGATGACGTTTTTGCGGTTTTGTATTGTTGTTTGTGTTTGGCTTATGGCGTTGAGTTCGTTTTGGAGTTGGGTGAGTTCTTCTGGGCGGAATTTGTGGATTAGGGTTATGAAGATGCCGCGTTTTCCTCTGTTTTCGTCATGCCTTAGGATTTGTCTTAGGGTGTTTATGGTGTCTACGGTTTCGGGTTTTGTTATGTAAAGGGCGGTGAATTCTTGGTAGAGTTGTTCTTGGAGTTCTTCGCGGTCTACTATGAAGAATATGGTTGGGTTTTCAAGTTGCGGGTCTTTGTAGAGTTTGTTGGCGGCGAATATCATGGTTAGCGTTTTGCCTGAGCCTTGCCAGTGCCAGATTAAGCCTTTGTTTTTGTCTGTTTTTCCTTGTAAGTGGGCGGTTACACGGTTGTAGATTTTTTCTGCTGCTTGGTATTGCATGTAGCGGGTTATGACTTTGGTTGTGGCTCCGTGTTCTATGCGGAAGAAAGTGTAGTTGCGTATTATGTTGAGTAGGGTTTGTGGGGTTAGCATTTCTGTTTGGGCGTCTAACGGGTCGGGTTTGTCTGGGGTGCGCCACTGGTGGATTTTTACGTCTTCTTTTTGCCATGGGGCTGTGGAAAAATAGCGGGCTGTTTGTTCGGCTGCTACGCCTATTTGGATGTATTTGTATGGTTCTGGAACTGTTTGTTGGTATTCCTGTATTTGCTTATAGGTTGTGTACCAGTTTTCTGTTAGGCTTGTGGGGTTTTTGCATTCTATGTTGACTGTTGGGATGCCGTTTATGTATAGGATTATGTCGTTGCGGATTTGTTTGTCGCCGCTTTGGTGGATGACTTGGCGGCTTACGATAAACTCGTTGTTGTTAATGTTGTCGTAGTCGAAGAGTTTAACCCGTTTGACTTCGCGTTCTTTTTCGAATTTTATTAGGATGCCGTCTTTCATGTTGTTGAGGATTTGTTTGCAGTATTCTGCTCCGCTTGTTTTAAGTTTTAACTCGTTCACGACTTGTTTTATTTCTTCGTCGCCTATGCCTATGTCAGCATTTAAACGTTTCAAGGCTCTAATCAGCACAGGAGTAAGCAGAGGCTCTTCAAGACTTTCACGTTCCAAATTGTCGGCAGAAACGAATCTCCAGCCTTTCTCCTGCAATTTTTCCTACGTTTTTCACTTTCACTCTTCTCTCCCCAGACCAGAAATGTCGAATCACAAAACCCTTTATAAACACAAACCGAAACACCAAAAGCTTGAGGAAAACCTACCGCTCCTCAAAGCCTACTCCCGAAAAGAAACAATGAAGAAACATCAACAAACATGAACAGCCAGCCAACAAAAAAACAGACACAATAGCAAAACAGGAAAAGAAGACAAACGCTGAAAAAGTTTAGTGTGTGCGTGTGCAGAGACTCTAACAGAGACTAAACACGCTTAGAGTAGGAATAAACGAAGATGAATAAGGCAAAGGTAGTTAGCGGAGAGACTATTATTTCATCACAAAGAAGAAGCATATTTCTATAAAGAAACAGAGAGACTAAAAGAGAGTGCACGCACACACACAAACTGAAAAATAACGTAGACAACCCTTATAGAAGAAAGCTTCGCAAATTTTATGCCAAATTTGATGAAAAACACGCAGGTGTTAAATATATTTAGCAGTGCTCTTATTTTATTGGTGAATTGTATTGCCAGTGGTTCAGGTTTCCGTTTGGGCGGGCATTAGCAAAGAAAGTAAACGGAAAATCGTTGAAGGGATCACCAAGGTATTCGAGGATATAGGAATCCCAAAAGAAGCTGTGGAAATAATCATCTACGAAGCGCCTAAAACAAACTGGGCAACAGGCGGAAAACTACATTCAGACTCAGAGAAACTCGCAAAGACAAAAGTACCATGACTCTGCGCACACGCACACACATAAAACCCTCTACAAAAAATTCTGAACGGATCAATAAATAGCTCTTAAGCCATACTTTCTAACTGCCAAGGGTGCCATGACCCAGACAAGCGAGCGCCCATCGCCACAAAGGCGGTGCAAACCTTGGTCAAAGTGGAAACCCGAATAGAAAAACAGGCTGCGGGGGCCACAGAGCAAACACCAGACATCAAAGGAAAAATCGTCTCATGCATCTGGTACATGGAAAAACAAGGCTACGCTAAAGAGACAATACGCACAACCAACGGCGCCCTAAGAATTCTACAACAACGAGGCGCCAACCTACTGGACACCGACTCAGTCAAAGAAGTAATCATGAAACAGAAATGGAGCGACAACCGACGCAAAAACGTCATCAACTCATACAACCTCTTCCTCAAAGTCAACGGAATGCACTGGGAAAAACCAAAATGCAAAATAACACGTAAAATCCCCTTCATCCCAACCGAACAAGAAATCGACGCGTTAATCGCAAGCTGCAACAAAAAACTGGCAACATTCCTACAACTACTAAAAGAAACAGCCATGCGATGCGGCGAAGCAAAAAGACTAAAATGGACAGACGTAGACCTTGAAAGACGAATCATCATCCTAAACGAACCAGAGAAAAACAGCAACCCACGCATCTGGAACACAAGCCACAAACTAACAGCCATGCTAAACGCACTACCGAAAACAAGCCCAAAAATCTTCGGTGAAGGCCCAATAAGCTCTCTCAAATCATCACTTCAACTGGCAAGACGAAGACTCGCAGAAAACCTTCAAAACCCACGCCTACTCCAAATACACTTCCACACTTTCAGGCACTGGAAAGCCACAATAGAATACCATAGAACCAAAGACCCATTGCACGTTGCAGCCCTCTTAGAATACAAAAAACTCGAGAACATCCTGATCTACGTACAGCTTGACCAAAAGCTATTCAAAGACATTGACGACAACTTCACTTGCAGAGTCGCTCATAACATCGGCGAAGCAATAGAACTCATCGAAACAGGCTTCGAATACATCACAGGCGAATACAACGACGGCGGCAAACTCTTCCGAAAATGTAAATAAACAACCGCAAACTTTACTAAAACAGTCGAGGTCAAGAAAAACTCCATAAAAAACAGCCGGGGTAGCCTAGCCTGGCTAGGGCGCCAGACTCATAATCTGGAGACGAATGGGGCTAAACGCTCAACGCCAGAGGTCGCGGGCTCGAATCCCGCCCCCGGCACCACAAACAAACACCTGTTGGGCTACCTTTAAGCTGGATGCTGTTTTGGTTCTGGAATCGCAAATCATAAAAGCCCGTGCCGTCAACCTCAAAATGCAGGCACAGCACAAATGGTTAATCGCGGTCTTTACGTCGGAAGATTCCAGCCTTTCCACATGGGGCACCTCGAAGCCATAAAAGAGGTTTTAAAGGAAGTTGACGAGCTCGTCATCGTGATCGGTAGCGCCCAGTACAGCCACAACATCAACAACCCATTCACGGCTGGCGAAAGGCTTGTCATGATTCGCCGCGCCCTCCAGGAATCAGGCGTGGATTATGCTAGGCTCTGGATTGTTCCAGTCGCGGACGTTCACCTGCACATGTTGTGGGTTTCCGCGCTGGAGGGTTATACGCCCCGCTTCAACGTTGTTTATTCTAATGAGCCGTTGACACGCAGGCTTTTCATGGAAAAAGGCTACAATGTCAAGAGCATACGCTTCTTCCAGCGGAAACTCTACACCTCAACTCAGGTGCGCGAACGAATGCTTAAGGGCGACAACTGGATGTTGCTCGTACCCAAGAGCGTGGCGGACTTTATAAATGAGATAGATGGCGTGAACAGGCTGCGCGACTTGAACAGGACCGATAAAATCTAAAAGCCTCAGGTCGCCGTCTCTACGATTTTTCTCTCTGAGGTTCCCCGATAGAGGTGCCACGCTAGCAAAATAGTGACGCCCACCAAGGCGAGCCCCACCCCATAGAAGAACGCGTCCCCTATGAAGAACGAGAAATTGCTCGCCGCATGAAGCGCCACCGCTAGAAGGAAAAACGGCACTGTTCTTTTTTTCGCTATGCCAAAAGCGGTTATTCCAGCGCTAGCGCCATCAAAAAATATCCACGGCAAAAATGCCACGTACGATAAACCTACAGCGGCGGCTCCTATAGCGAACGTCGTCAAACCAAACCCTAAGCCAGCCAAAACGCCCAAAGTCGTGATGGACCTTTCGTTTTCGCCATGGCGATAAAACAGCGGGAAAACCTTGGCGAACTCCTTTATAAACGGCGTAGTGATTCCCACAGAGCCGAGTTGCGCCAACAAAGCTGGAACCGCCAAATAGACGACATCGACTATCTGGAGGAAAACCACGGTGAAGGGAACGCCAACCAGCAGCCCGGAGGCGAAGAAGAAGAGTTTCTCCTTCAAGTCAGGTCTGTGAACGTGTACTACAATTTTTTGGTCGTTCTGCACCGTAAAAGCCTTCCGCATGTATATCGTCTCTACACTTACTTATCAGTGTTGCCACGGCTATTCCTTGCGCTAAAATCCGGCGCCTACAGGGTCAGCAGGCTTCATTATCTCCCTAAGCAGCACCGTGGCGTAGCAGCCCCGTAGCAGAGTGAATTCAAGCGTGGCGTCGCACCATCTATCGTCGTCGGTGCGGGGTGAAACATCAAGCAGCTGGAAGCCCTTGACTGGCGCCACGACAGCCCTCAACCCGCCTCTTCTTCCTAATTCAGGCAGAGCGCTCGCTTTGAAATTCTCTGTTTCAACGCCTTCTTCCTCAAGAACCTGACGCTCAATCTGTCCCATAATGCCTTGTGAAAACCGTTGTTTGGCTCCCACGATTGGAAGGGCAACACGCAACCGCCTCGCTTGGACAGACTCGTTAATATCATTGAGATTGTTCTCCTCGACCATTTTAGCCACGTTAATCATGGGCAACCCTGAACGCTCCACGCTCACCACCCAATCACCAACCTGCGCCCTGTTCAAACAGAAACCGTTGCGGATGCGCTCAGTTAAGAAGCGGTTAAACAGGTACGACTGGAACGCCTGAACAAAAAGCACCAGAAGCCTCAGCGGTAACCGCCTGAAAGCACCAGCAAAATCGCCGGAATTCTCAGCCAAACGTGCAAGCATCAGCCTTTCAAATCGAAGCTGTCTGGGAAAGTTCTTCAGAGCTGCCTTGAAATTCCCAGTTGACTGCAGTTCTTGGCGTGCCTGTCTGGAGTCTGGGTGCTCGTTGGCGCTGGGTTTGGCCAGAAACAGCATGACAGCTTCTTCCAAGTCGCCCTTAACCATGGCTTTGCCCACCAGATGTGTTATGGGGCGTGTTGTTCCGAAACGTTGGTGCCCAAAAAAGTTGGGCAACCCGCCAGCAGCCTCCAGTTGCTTCATCGTTTCCGAGACCTGCTCTCTGATGGCTTCAGTGGGATGATGGATAGCCGTGATTTTTACGGTGAAGCTGTTGCCCAACAGGTAAAATAGTGACAACGCCTCGCGGACATACCCAACTGAGCGAAGCTCAATGTCTTTAGCTTTGATTCGGGCGGTGTCCTTCACTGAGCCGTGCTCAATCGTGAGGTGCTGCGCGGTGACCGCTTTGGCGTCTTTTATGCCTGCGATGTAAATCTGCCGTTGACTTATGCATAGTTGCTTGGCGATGTTCTTGAGGGCTATGAACGTGTCCCAGTTGCGCTTAACCAACACGCACAGCAGATACCGCTGTCTGTCAGATGAAGCGCCTAACGCCCGGCTTTCTGCAGCTTCGATTGTGGCTTTGGAGCCATCGACTAGTATCTCCTCAACCGTGAAGTCGTCAACCGACTGCTTGATGACACCGCCTATTCCCAGAGTATCGGTAAGATATGTGCCGATGCCGAGCTGTTCATCAATTTCTGGAACAGGCAAATGTTTTACCGCCCAGCGTTTACAACAGCGGGAGTTTGCCCGTCAACCTGTCTACCTGCTCTGCGGGCGCAGGTCCAATCCCCAAACACGTAACCGTGTCGGGAGGAATCTCTGTTAAGCCTCGGTCAACAATCAAGGCGTTTGGCAACCCCAAGTCTTTCACTGCCTCTTCAAGCTCCAAAAGCTCCTTCTCACTCTTCACTTTGACGGCTATTTTACGCTGTCCCTCGAACAGCCAAGCTTCCCACCAGCCCCTATGGCGTTTGCGGGCTTCCTCCGCCGCGGAAACCGCCGCGTGCCCAGCCTGTGCCGCCATTTTTCCTTTGCTAAGCTTGAGGTCGGCGCGGAACACGAGAACTTGCTTGTATTCGAATTCGCCCATTCGTTTTTCCCCAGCATCTCCTATCAAGTTGTTAACTTAAGATTTTAAGGGTTTGCAGAAAAGTACAGCAGCAAGAAATAACCCAAAGCTGCAAACATGGCAGGCTTCGTCAAAAGCTTCAGAAACGCCTGTCCCTGAAAATCAATCTCATCCACGCTTCCCAACGTTTTGCCCAAACCCAAGCGTGCACAGAAACGCAAGGCCTCATCCAACTTCTCGTCTGAAAGCGAATCCAGAAACCGTCTTGTTCTCAGCATCACGCTGGAGTCGAAACTCAACGCGTCCACGCAACGCTGCTGGTAAAACCGCAGAAAATCCGAGGACACATCATTTCTCTGTATGGCTTCGGTGGCAACTTCCGCCGCGATTTCTGCACATGTTAACCCGAAGACTACGCCGCCACCCGTGGTGGGCTTAACCTGTGACGCCGCGTCACCAACAGCAAGGAAACCGTTCGAATAAGTTTTGGGGATGGGTCCGCCGAGCGAGATGGAGTGAAACGCGGTCTGAGTGATTTTCGCCTTGGCAAGCTGCTTTGAAGCTACCGGATGCTTCCGCATGAGCCTCTGCAGACACTCTCGCGGGTTCCTGTTTTTGGCGGCGAGTCCAACCTTCGCCGTTCCGTCCAACCGGGGAATAAGCCACGCGTAAAAACCCGGCGCGAACGTTTTTCCCACGTACACCTCAACCGCGTCTGGCTCCACGTCTTGAACGTTTTCCACTTCCGTCTCCACGGCGTAAACCAGTCCTCCAAGGTTAAGTGCTGACAAGCCCGCCTGCTTCAGAAGTCTGGAGGATATGCCTTCGGCGTCAACGACCAATTTTGCGTAGGCTTTCTCTTCCGCCCCATCCCCCTCGGCGAGGTTCACGCCTTTAACGAACCCGTCGTCTATCAGCAACGATTGAACTCGCGTGTTCAGGCGGTAATGGGCTCCAGCAGTTTCCGCCTTCTCCGCCAAGTACTGGTCAAAGAGTGTTCGATTAACGGCAGCGGTCACGGACTGGGCAAGCCGAACCGAGAATCTGGTGCCCATAGAGGAGTAAAAGTTTGCAGCAGAAAAAGTGTTTTCAACTATCTTCCCAGGAAGCGGGTACAAACCCAAGTTTTTTAGGCTACGGATGCTCAGGTGCCCAGCGCAATGCGAAGGCACGCCGATGGCTGCATGCTCCTCAAAAACCGTGGCTTCGATTCCGCGTTTGGCTAAGTTCCATGCGGCGAATGAGCCGACGGGTCCGCCTCCGACGACTATGACATCTTGCGCGTTGTGCGTCATCATGAAGGACTTATTGGACAAGCTCGACGCGTCTCTTTCCGCGTGAAAGGGAGGAAGTGCGGATTTTGCCGCTGACCTCCAGCGTCAGCAGAAGGTCGTTAAAGTCTTTGTACCCTAAATCATCGAACTCGCCTTTTAACGCGTCATAAAGGTCGTCCTCAACCATGTCGCCTTTTTTGGTCAAGATTTCCAGTAAAGCAACGTAAGTGGGACGAGTTTTCCAAATCTTAACCGCAGGCATCATTTTTGCTCCTTAAGCCACCGGCGTTGCCGGCTTCTGCACTTGCCGGAACTGCTGATGGAAACTCTTGTACCATTTCTCCATGTCAGGCGTTATTGAAGGTCCCACTTCCTTTATGGCGTCTTGGAAGTCTTTCATGGTGACTTCTTTGCTGCTTACGTCTCTTCGAAGAGCGTGCATGGCGGCTTCTCTGCATAAGGATTCGATGTCTGCGCCTGAGTAATACTTGGTTTGGGCGGCTAGCTGATTCAAGTCCACATCCTTGCTTAGCGGCATGCCTTTCGTGTAGATTTTGAACACCTGAAGCCTGCTCTTCTCATCTGGTTCAGGAACGTAAATCAGCCTGTCGAATCTTCCCGGTCTTAGGACCGCCGAGTCCACCATGTCGGGTCTGTTCGTGGCTGCAATGACCACTATGTCTTCTAACGTAACGATTCCGTCCATCTCAGTGAGCAACTGGCTTATGACGCGTTCTGTCACGCCGCTGTCGGAGAAGCCTAAGCCACGTCGTGGAGTAAGTGAATCCATTTCGTCGAGGAATATTACGGCTGGCGCTGCCATGCGGGCTTTGCGAAAGACCTCGCGTATGGCTTTTTCCGACTCGCCCACCCATTTGCTGAAGACTTCTGGCCCTTTGATGGATATGAAGTTGGCTTCGCTTTCCGTCGCCACTGCTCTTGCCAAGAGAGTTTTGCCGCAGCCTGGCGGTCCATAGAGCAGTATGCCTTTAGGCGGTTTTATGCCGAGCCTGCTGAACATTTCAGGGTTTTTCAAAGGCCACTCCACCGCTTCTTTCAGGTGTTGTTTCACTTCGTCCAGTCCACCTACGTCATCCCAGTGAACAGTTGACACTTCAATGTAAACTTCTCGCATGGCTGTGGGAGTAACTTCCTTGTAGGCGTTGACGAAGTCATCCATGTTAACTTCCATCTTTTCCAGCACCTCGGGAGGTATGCGTTCCTCTTCAAGGTTTATCTGAGGCAGGTACCTCCGGAGCGCTTTCATGGCTGTTTCCCTGCCAAGCGCTGCCAAGTCAGCGCCCGTATAGCCGTGCGTCATCTCCGCCAACTTCTTGAGGTCAACGTCTTCGGCTAAGGGCATTCCGCGAGTGTGGATCTGTAGCACCTCGTATCTGCCCTGCTTGTCTGGAACGCCAATCTCGATTTCCCTGTCAAACCTGCCTGGTCTGCGGAGCGCAGGGTCGAGTGCGCCGGGTCTGTTGGTGGCGCCTATGACTATGACGTTTCCTCTTCCTGACAAGCCGTCCATCAACGCGAGAAGCTGTGCGACTACGCGTCTTTCCACTTCGCCTGTGACTTCTTCTCGTTTGGGTGCGATGGCGTCCAGTTCATCTATGAATATGATGCTGGGCGAGTTCTGTTGGGCTTGCTGGAAGATTTCGCGCAGCCTTGCCTCGGACTCGCCGTAGAACTTGCTCATGATTTCTGGACCGTTTATGCTGTAAAAGTTCGCCTCCGACTCGTTCGCTACCGCTCTTGCCAAGAGAGTTTTGCCGCAGCCTGGTGGACCGTGAAGCAGAACACCCTTTGGAGGTTCGATGCCGAGGCGCTGGAAAAGTTCAGGGTGCCTCAGAGGGAGCTCGACCATTTCGCGGACGCGCTGAATTTCTTCGTGCAAGCCACCTATGTCCTCGTACGTGGTTCTAGGCAGCCCTTTTGCTTCGGGTGCGGGTTCGTTCAGAATGGTGAGCCTAGTTTCGGCTGTAACTTTAACTATGCCGTGTGGACGAGTCTTGCTGACCGTGAAGGGTATGGCGTGCCCGAGCATCATGACGAGGGTGGTGTCACCTTCGACGAGTGTGCGTTCCATGAGGCGGTTACGGACGAAGTTTGTGAAATCATCATCCACATTCAGGCGCATGTCCACCGGTGCAAGCGTTATGGCGAGCGCGGTTTTGACTTTTGCGGGGCGGACGATGACGTATTCGTTTATAGCTACTCCGCAGTTTTTGCGTGTGAAGCCGTCTATGCGTATGATGTCGCGGTTCTGGTCTTCGCTGTACGCTGGCCAAGCGATGGCGCTGGTGGTGCGTTTGTTGACGATTTCGATGACGTCACCGGCGCTTATGCCTAGTTTTTGCATGGTTCGCTGGTCGATGCGCGCGATGCCTCTGCCGACATCTCTTTGCCGTGCGTCTCCGACGCGTAATTGAATCTCGCTCACGTAGAATCCTCCATATGGATTGTTAAGGTAAACGTGTTGAAACAGAGGTTTATTCCTATATAAACTTTAAAGCGTACATGGAAAGACTGTACCAAGCTAATATATGACGTGCCACGGGTTATTCGGTTAGGGTTTTGGCGAAGTTCCAGATTTTGTCGCTGACATAATGGAGGTTTTTGACGACCGCGCCCTGCTTGGCCTGACGTACGGTTTCGGCGTCGTAGAGCGCTTCGCCCAGCGCGAGTGCTTTGCCGTGCTTCACGTCCACGACCAAGACAAGGTCGCCTTTGCTGAATTCGCCCTCAACGCGCACAATTCCAGGTGCCATTGTGTCTGCGCCTTTGCAAACGTATGGGACAGCGCCCATGTCCACCACGACTTTGGGCATACGTGCATGGAGCTCAGTGAAGAGGAGCGTCGGCAGAATGCCATCGCTGGCTTTGTAGAGTATGGGTTTTTGGTTTACGAGGTAGATACTGCCGAAGTCGGCTTCTGCGACTTCAACGTTTACTCTGGTTCCTACGAGGTTTTCCATGTCTAATTTCAGGTTTTCTGAGGCTTGATTTAGGATTTGTTTGGCTTCTTTTGCCTTTAGCGAGTGTCTTAGCTGTTTTTGGGGCATTACGAATTCTCTCAGCATGAGCGAATATTAAGTCTTCTCCTCACTGGTTTTTTGGGAGGCTGATTTTCCGTTTAAATATTCTTTCAATGACCTTGGCCACATTCACTTTGAGCAGGATAATGGTTACGGCGACGGTGAGGGTTATGGAGAGGATTATCATGGCTTCTTGGCTTAGCCATGGGGTGAAGGCGTTTTCGCTCCAAGCGCCAAGGTACGCGCCGATTATGGTTATAGAGATTTTCCCCAGGAAGAAGGCTGTGAAGAACTTGGTGGGACTGTACTTCATAAGACCAAGCGGTATGACAACTGGCTCGTCGGGAATTGGCGTGGCGGCTGCGGCATAGAGGATCAGGAAAGCCCAGCGTTTTATTTTTGCTGCGTCGGCATCGAGTAGCTGGCGTCTTTTTTCGTTCAGGTGCTTGCTGGCGAAGAAGGTGACCAAGTAATGTATGCTTTTTGCCATTGTAGCGCCCAGAGCGACCAGAAATCCGACAGCGATCAACGTTTCCGGGTCAGCAGAATGTAAGCTTAACGCAGCGGTGGAAGCTATGAAAAGGTTTGAGGGCCCAGCGAAGGGTATAAGATTAAACCCGAACGAAATTAACCAGACTACTAGCAACTCGATGATTGGCGCCATTTACCTGATCCTGCTTTCGTCTTTCCTTTAAACCATAAGAAACGTGGCACACGTTAATAAGTACACACGCATGTCAGCAAAGAAAAAACCAGCACATTTGGAGCCTAATAGCTAATCGTTGCAGAAAACAATAGAGAAGGGTATCCTTCAGAGACATCACCGCTGTATGGTCCCTTTAAATAAGGGGAGGGGTAGTCACCTCAGAGCACATAGTTTCTGACGCAGTGGAATCTATTCCGGACCGCTATTCCAGAAGCCATTCAACCATCAATTCAATCTATATACAGAGGGGGTATAGACAAAAATCGCACAACAAAACCGCAGTCAGCAGCAACCAGCAGCGCCTAACAGAAACCAACTCCAGCTAGCCACATCCTCGAAGACCCAAATTACAAGTAGCCCAGTAAACGGCTTCTCACCATAACTGTTTATATTAAAACACGCAGATAGTATTAAGCTCCAAGGTGACGCTAACTGAAAGCCCTAATCCTTGCAGGCGGATTCGGCACCAGACTAAGACCGTTGAGTTGCACGAGACCCAAAACCCTCTTCCCCATAGTCAACAAGCCGCTAC
The DNA here is from genome assembly GCA_018475625.1 of Candidatus Bathyarchaeota archaeon A05DMB-2. Taxonomy (GTDB): domain Archaea; phylum Thermoproteota; class Bathyarchaeia; order Bathyarchaeales; family Bathycorpusculaceae; genus A05DMB-2. The sequence continues at coordinate 158,263 of JAAKEZ010000002.1, read as the reverse complement.
TCCAATGGATTTTCGAACGCCTCGTCAAAAACAACATCAAAGAAGCAATATTAGCCGTTAACCTGCAAACCGAGTTCTACATAAAAAGGCAGAAAATCCCAAAAAACGGACTACGCATAAAATACTCCATTGACCCGCCCAAAACGCCACTCGGAACCGCAGGACCAGTAAAAAAAGCCCAAAAACTCCTAGGAAACTCGGAATCCTTCTTGGTTTTGAACGGCGACATATTCGAAAACGCCAACTACAACGAAATCATAGAAGAACACAAAAAAAACCAAGCATTAGCCACAATCGCCCTCTGCAAAGTCGAAGACCCAAGCAGATACGGCGTGGCGGAACTGGCAGACGACAACCGCATAACACGATTCATAGAGAAACCAACAAAAGGCACAGCACCAACCAACCTCATAAACGCTGGAATATACGTCCTAAGTCCCGAAATCTTCCCCCTCATACCAAAAGGGAAAAAAATTTCAATGGAACGCGAAATCTTCCCGAAACTAGCCCAGCAAGGAAAACTCTTCGGACACGTAATCCACGGCTTATGGATTGACATTGGCAAGCCAGAAGAATACCTGCAAACAAACAAAATTATCCTCGACACACTAACCAAAACACATAAAATCAGAAAAACAGGCAAATTAGAAATCAAAAAACCCGTAGCACTCGACAAAGGGGTCTCCATCGGCGAAAAATCCGTCATAGGACCATACGCCATCCTCGGAAAAAATGTCACCATCGGAAAAAACGTCCATATAAGCGACACAGTAATCTTCCCAGACGCACAAATAGACGATTATGCCATCATAAACGGCGCTATAGTCGGCGAAGGCGCCGTAATTGGAAAAAAAGTACAGATCAGCAAAGGCTGCATCGTGGCAGACCAAGCAAAAATCAGAGACAACATCACACTCCCAGAAGAAGCAGCAGTCTGCCCAGCCAAAGAAGTCTCTGAAAACATATTAAAATCCAAAATCATCTATTGACTGCGGAGACCTGAAAAATGGACTCAAAAAAACTTTTCGGAACAAACGGCATCCGCGGGCTCGCCAACAAAGAATTAACACCTGAAACAACCGCGAAAATTGCCACAGCAATTGGAACATTCTTCAACAAAAAAAACCTACTCGTAGGACACGACGCCAGAACCAGCGGTCCTATGCTCGCCAAGGCAGTAATCGCAGGCTTAACAGCCACAGGATGCAACGTGTTCTTCGCCGGAATGGCTCCAACACCCGCGCTGCAGTTTGCGGTCAAGAACCACTGCATGGCTGGTGGTGTGATAATTACCGCTTCGCATAATCCGCCTGAATATAACGGCATAAAGGTCATCTGGAAGGACGGAATCGAAATTTCCCACGAACAGGAAGCCGACATAGAGAAAATCTACTACGAAAACAAGATAGTTCTCGCCGAGTGGAACAAGCTAGGCACAACTTATGAAATGCCAGTGGTAAACGGCGAGTACGTGCAAGCCGTCAAAAAACACGTCAACACCAGCCAAATCGCAGAAAAACATTACCACGTGGTGATTGACGCGGCGAACAGCGTCGGCGGGTTAACCGCACCACAGCTTCTGCGAGAACTAGGCTGCAGAGTCACAAGCATAAACGCTAACATCGACGGAACCTTCTCAGGACGACTACCGGAACCGCGACCAGAAAACCTGACCGTGTTGGCTGCAACAGTGAAAGCTGTAGGCGCAGATTTAGGCGTGGCTTTCGACGGCGACGCTGACCGTTCCATCTTTGTTGATGAAAAAGGGCAGGTTTACATGGGAGACAAAACTTTCGCGGTGGTTGAAAAGTACTTCCTCATCGAAAACCCCGGTGCACAAATCGTCACTCCCGTAAGTTCTTCGACGTTAATTAAAGAAACCGCAGAAACTTATAGGGGCGAAATTGTGTGGACCAAAGTTGGAAGCGTCACAGTCTCACAGAAAATGAAAGAAATTAACGCCAAACTAGGCGGAGAAGAAAACGGAGGAGTTTTTTATGGTCCACATCAAGCAGTCCGCGACGGAGCCATGACAACAGCGTTAATCCTAGAAATAATGGCAAAGACTGGAAAGAAGCTTTCGAAACTCATCGCGGAGCAACCGCAATACTTCATAGAGAAAGGAAGCGTGGAATGCCCAGAAGATAAGAAAGAGAAGCTGCTGGAAAAACTGCACGAGCAGGTGAAAGGCGCAAACGTCAGCACCGTTGACGGAGTGAAAATCTGGTTTGAGGACGGAAGCGCCATACTCATCAGACCCAGCGGCACCGAGAACGTTTACAGGTTATACGCGGAAGCCAAGAGTCATGAAAAAGCATTAAAACTAGTTAAAGACTATAGCGCAATGCTTAGAAAAATCCTCACAGCCATTTAGCAGAGTAAGCGGAGAACGCTCATCCATGTCTGCAGTTTTAAACCTTAAACCAGAAGAAATAGACACAGCGGAGAAACGCGGAAAATACACGGTGAGTGTTATAGGATGCGGGCAAAAAAGCATTCTTTACGCAGTTGCCTTTGCTGAAGCAGGCTTCAAAGTCATCTGTGTAGACGCTGACCAAAGCATCGTTAAACGAGTGGCAAAGGGAAAAATGGATTTCTCGGAGAGAGCAACAGAAGCCAAGTTGAAACGCCTTATTGGAGTTAAACAGCTCAGCGTCACAAGCGAATTGAAAAGTGCTGTCTCGCAAAGCGATATAATAGTCATGACTGTTGCGGCGAAGATTGACGACAAAAAAAGCCTGAATTACGCGGAGGTGGAAAACAGTTGCAAGCAGGTTGGAGCCGCACTTCGCCACGGCGCACTGTTCATCTACGTGGGCACAGCAGGTCTCGGCTTCAATGAAAGCGTTATAAAAGAAACTTTAGAAAACACGTCAGGACTCAGGGTCGGCGAAGATTTCGGTTTAGCCTACAACCCCTTGCTGTGTTCAGGCGAGCAGCCAGTAATCCCAATCAGTAGCCAAGAGTTTTGGGTGGCTGCTTTGGACAAGAAAAGCTTGGAAGCCGCTTCAATGATTTTGGCGACACTCAGCAAATGCGTTAGGAAGATAATGGACTTTAAAACAGCGGAATTAGCCGTTTTGTTCACAGCGGCCAAAAAGGACGCGGAAACCGCTTTAGCTAACGAGTTGGCTATTTTCTGTGAAAGCGCTGGAGTTGACTATTCTGCGGTGGTAAAACTCGTGGATCTGCAAGACTCAAACCTCTCTCCAACCATCGCGGAGGAAAGAAACCGAAAGGAAGCCTATTTTCTGCTTGAAAACGCGGAGAACCTCAACACCAAGCTTAGGCTTTCGAAGCTGGCTAGGCAAATCAACGAGGAGATGGTGAAGCACACGGTTAACATAGTGCAGAATGCACTGAGAAGCTGCGGGAAGACGATGAGAAGAGCACGAGTTGCAGCGCTTGGAACTGTTAAACAGGGAACAGCCGCTGACCGCTTGGTCAAAATGTTAGAAAAGAAAGGTGCAAAAATGAGTGTTTATGATCCGCTACTCGGAAAAAACGAAACCTTAAGCACCACACGTGCGCTTAAGCGAAGCCTGAATGAGGCAGTGGAAAGCGCAGACTGCTTGATTATACTTAATAGTTATGATCAGTTTAAACGTTTAAACTTCCAGAAACTTAGAGCTGTGATGAGGATACCTGCGGCAATCGTGGATTTGGTAGGGCTTGTTGAACCGCAGAAAGTTGAAAAAGAAGGTTTCATATATCGTTGCTTGGGAAGAGGTGACGTGAAGAAATGAAGAAACTTGGCGTGGCAGTTATCGGAACAGGTTTCTGGGGGAAAAATCACGCCAGAATTTATCAAGAACTCGAATCCACGGAACTCATAGCTGTCTGCGACGCGAATGCTGAAAGAGCGAAAAGCGTTGCTAACCAATTCAGCGCGAAAGCATACACAAGTAGCACGCGGATGCTGAAGAACACTGAAATCGAAGCGGTAAGTGTGTGCACGTGGTCAACCATGCTTGCTAAGGAAGCCCTCAAAGCCTTGAAGGCTGGAAAGCACGTTTTGGTGGAGAAACCAATGGCTACCAATACGCGGCAGGCGGAGAAGCTTCTGGAAACCGCTGATAAAAATGGTCTGCACTTGACAGTTGGTTTTCTGATGAGGTTCATTCCAGGACTGCAACAGATTCGAGAGGCAGTTGCGAGCAAGAAAATCGGGGAACTCGTGTGCGCTACAGCGAAGAGGGTTTCGCAGTGGCCTGAAAGAATCGGCGACGTCGGAGTGGTGAAGGACACGGCGATTCACGACATCGACATCATGCGGTACATTTCTGGTGAAGAACCCTGCAGCGTTTACGCGAAGGCTGGAAGCATGAGACACAGGAAGTTTGAGGATTACGCGCAGATAATGCTCACTTTCGAGGATGGGAAGAGCGCTTTTATCGAGTCGAACTGGTTGACGCCGTATAAGACACGAACTTTGACGGTTACTGGTAGCGACGCGATAATGAGGCTTGATTACATCACGCAAGAGTTGTGGGTTGAGAGCGCGGAGAAAAACCTGCAGCCGAGATATCCATTTCAGGAGCCTTTGAAGCTTGAGCTGCAACATTTCGCTGATTGCATTACAAAAAAGGAGAAGCCGGTGATAACTGGCGCTGATGGCTTGAGAGCGCTGAAAATTGCTGAGGCTGCGTTGCAGTCTTCGGCGAAAAACAGGGCTGTGAAACTGAAGCCGTAATTTACTGCTTTAGATGGAACGGTTTGCCTTCCTTAACAATTTTCTCCGGTATGCTGGCTTGCCATTTCTTCAGGAATGGCAGGTCTTCTGCTTCTTTCCGCAGTCCGTCGGGCAACATCTCTGGGATTTCGTCGCGTATGGGGTACCATCTCAAGCATTTGGGGCAGACGATTAGTCCTTCGACGATTTCGTCTTTCTCTTCGAAAACGTGGAGTTCAAGCGGGTGATACTTGTCTATTGGGCAAGCGAGGATGTCCATTAATTTCTTTTTCATCTCGTTTCACGCATACACACTGATGCTGAAATGATTATTAAAATTTATCAAAGGACACATGCCAGATGCCCTCAGGAAATGCTGGGTGCCATTGTTTGTTTTCTCTGGTGTGTGGAAAAACTTATACCCCTTCTATTTATAGAGCTTCACCCGAAGCGTAAACCAACGCAATCTAGCTACTCGGACAAGTTGAATTTGATTTTTCCTTGTCCCTCTCTTCAAGCACTACCAATTTTAATGTTGTAACGTGGTGAGCCAACACAGGTTTAAACTCCCTAATTGAGCAATTAATTATTGCCAAGGTTGAGGAATATGCCTTACGGCGGCGTCAACTGTTGTTAAGTAGCTGCCTATGGCACTTCGGTGTTTTAGGTAAGCACTGACGTCGGTATGGTGTTTGATGTGGGGTTTAGACTCAACGTGGCACCTTAAACTTTTTTAATCAGTCACCTGTGCTGTTGGAAAATTTTGTGCCGCAGAAAAGTGTCAGATTTTCTTTGTCTTCGATTTGGGAGACTGGGGTATGCTGGTGGCGTGGTGCGGTCTCCGGGATTTGAACCCGGGTCGTCAGCGTGGGAGGCTGATGTCCTAGCCAAACTAGACTAAGACCGCTCTTGTTTTCGTTGTGGCTGTTTTAGGTCAATGGCGACTTCTGTATTTTTAGTCTTTTGGTCGAAGACGAGCCTATTCTGGTTTATATAAGGGAGGGGTAGAGCCTCAGAGCAGATAGGTTTCCCAGCTTAACCAGCCTCTGCCATTCGCAAAGATGGAGCAAAATCGTTATCAACACCCAACACCAACAGAACACATAGATAGGAGAAAACACGCGATGCCCAAAAACTACACCTACACCGACGCCGGCGTAAACCGAGAGCAACGTCACGAATCCAAAAAAGCACTGCAAACCCTGCAGAAAACCTACAAGTTCAGCCGCTTCGGACCCATCATGCACCTGCCATTCAGCAATGTTTTTCCGCTGTCCAAAGACACGTATCTCGACTTAACAATTGAGGGCGTTGGCACCAAAGTCCTCCTCGCCCAACTCGCCGGCAAATACGACACCATAGGCATCGACGCCGTCGCCATGGCGGTGAACGACGTCATACGTTCAGGAGCCACACCGCTCGCCATCTCAGACAACATCCATGCACAAGCCAGCAACCCCAAACTAGTCAAGGAATGGCTCGAAGGCGTGGCCCGCGGCGCCGAAATGGCGGAGTGCCCAGTTGTCAGCGGCGAAATCGGCGACGTAGCCGAAATCATAAACGGCATCGCGGAGGGCGCAGGCTTCGACATGATAGTCGCCGCCATAGGGCAAGTCGCCAAACATCAGATAATCACTGGCGCAAGCATCAAACCAGACGACCCGATAATCGGCTTGCCCAGTTCAGGTTTGCACAGCAATGGGATAACTCTTGCGCGCAAAATTCTCCTCAAACAATGGGGCGGAAAACATGAACCCCACGATAAACCCGAACCGCTCGACAGAGAAATCATCACTGAGATGCTGGAGCCCACGCGAATCTACGTGAAGCCGCTCCTCAAAGCCGCGGAAACAGCCAGAATCAAAGCCGCCGTGCACATCACGGGCGACGGCTACTTAAAATTTAACAACCTCACAGCTTTCTCGTCGGGCATAGGCTTCGAATTCAGCAACTTCAGGCCCCAACCTGTTTTCAGTCTGATTCAGCGAACGGCGCTGGAGCTCGGCTACACCATAACCGACGAGGAGATGTTCCGAACGTTCAACATGGGATGGGGCTTCGCCATAATCGTGAGCAAAACAGACCAAGAAAAAGCAATCACCGCGCTGGAGAAGGCTGGTGTGCAACCTGAGCTGATAGGCAAAGTTACCGACAAGCAACGAATAGAGGTTCACTACGGAAACAAGAGCTTAGTTTTGGCATAGTGCTTTGCAGTTTTAGTGATGAAAGCGTTTAAATCCGTACGCTTAGCATTTTAGCCCATGAAATACCGCGCGAAAATCGAAGTCAGCCTCAAACCAGGTCACAGCGACCCTGAAGGCGAGACCGTAGCACGCTTACTGAAAGAACTCGGCTACATGGTCGATGCGGTTAACGTGAGCAAAGTTTACAACGTCCTTATCGATGCACAAACGCTCAGGGAAGCCAGATCGAAAGCAGAAGAGATGGCGAAACGGCTTCTCGCAAACCCGACCAAGGATAACTACACAATCAGTGTTGAGGAGCAAAAATGACGCAGAGCAGCCTCTACAGCAGCAGAGATACCCCGTTTAGCCTGCACGAAATTAACACGCAGAACGCATCCGACCAGCAGCTTCTCGAAATCAGCAGCGAACTCGGCTTAGGCTTAAGCCTGCAGGAGATGAAACAAGTCCAAGCCTATTTCCAAGCCCAAAAGCGAAACCCCACCGACGTGGAACTCCAAACTATAGCACAAACATGGAGCGAGCACTGCTACCATAAAACCTTCAAAGGAAAAATCCGCATCGACGGCAAAGAAATCAACAGCCTCTTCAAAACCTACATCGCCAAAGCCACACGCGAAATCAACCCCCGCTGGTGCGTCAGCGTCTTCGAAGACAACGCAGGCATCATAAGCTTCGACCGCGGCTACGCCATCGCAGCCAAAGTCGAAACTCACAACCACCCATCCGCAGTGGAGCCGTTTGGCGGGGCAGCCACGGGCGTGGGCGGCGTAATACGTGATGTACTCGGTGTCTGGGCTGATCCGATTGCTTGCACCGACGTGCTGGGCTTTGGACCCCTCGATTACGATTACACCAAGCTTCCAGCTGGCGTGAAGCACCCAAAGTACGTTTACATGGGTGTCACCGCAGGCATCGGCGCGTACGGCAACAACATGGGCATTCCCACCGTCAACGGCGCCATCTATTTCGATGAAAGCTACACTGGAAACGTGGTCGTTTACTGCGGTTGCATCGGCTTGCTTCCGCTCCGCAAGTTCAGAAAAAACGCACAAGCAGGCCACGTAATCGTTGTGGCGGGCGGAAAAACAGGACGCGATGGCATACACGGCGTCACCTTCGCCAGCGCCGAACTTACCGAGAAATCTGAAGAAGTCAGCCGACCCGCCGTGCAAATCGCCGACCCGATTGAGGAGGAAAAACTGAAACGTGCCTTGATGGAAATCCGAGACCGCGAGTTCGCCTCAGCCACTACCGACTTGGGCGGTGGAGGAATGTCAAGCGCCGTCGGCGAAACAGCAGAACGATTCGGTTGCGGCGCCACAGTAGACCTGAGCAAGGTACCGCTGAAATACGCGGGTTTGGCTCCGTGGGAAATCTTCGTTTCCGAATCACAAGAACGCATGTTACTAACGGTTCCGCCGGAAAACCTTGAACAGGCTTTGGCGGTCTTCGAGAAAGAAGGCGTTGAAGCCACCGCGGTGGGAAAGCTCACCCGAGAAAAACGGCTCCAACTTAGCTTTGAAGGCGTCACAGTTGCGGACATCGACATGCAGTTCCTATTCAAGCCTCCAGAAAGCATGAAAACCGCAACCTACCCCGTCGTCAGCTTTGAAGAGCCCGAGTTCCCTGAACCTGAAAACCTCACTGAAGCGTTGTTGCAGTTGTTGTCGGCGCCGAACATAGCCAGCAAAGAAAGCGTAGTGCGCACTTACGATCACGAAGTGAAGGGGAACACGGCGCTAAAGCCGCTGCACGGCAAGTACGCTGGACCCAACGACGCCTCAATAATCAAACCACTCGACAACTCATGGAAGGGCGTCGCAATCTCGTGCGGCATGAACCCGAACTACGGAAAGATCGACGCTTACTGGATGGCAGCCGCCGCCATAGACGAAGCTGTGCGAAATAACGTGGCAGTTGGCGGACGCCGAATCGCGTTGCTGGATAATTTCGTCTGGGGGAACCCCGAAAAACCCGAAAGGTTAGGATCTCTCGTGCGTGCATGTGAAGCTTGCTACGACATTGCCACTGCGTACAGGACGCCGTTCATCTCGGGCAAAGACAGCCTGTACAACGAGTCGCCCATTGGGGCGGTCACACCGACACTGCTAATCACGGCGGTGGGCATTGTTCCCGACATACGTTCAGCCGTTTCGATGGACTTGAAAACGCCGGGCAACCTGCTCTACCTTGTGGGCAACACTTATCCTGAGCTGGGCGGCTCAGAATACTATAAGCTAAAAGGATTCTTGGGTAAGTCAGTGCCTAAAACGCGCGCGACGCAAGCACGCAAAACCTATTACGCCTTAACGAAAGCCGTAGGCGAGGGAGTTGTAAAAGCTTGTCATGACCTCTCGGAAGGTGGATTGGCTGTGGCTGCCGCAGAGATGGCGTTTGCAGGTGGCTATGGTTTGGAGATGGATTTGCGAGCGGTGCCGAGAAAGTTGATAACGCGAGATGACTTCTTGTTATTTTCTGAGTCAAACAGCCGTATCCTAGTAGAAGTCACGGAGAAAGACCGAGAAGAATTTGAAAAGTTGATGAAGGGCAGGGTTCACGCGGAAATAGGCAGGGTCACCAAGAACCCGCGGCTCATAATTCAAGGGTTGAAGCGCCCTGCAGTCGTGGATGTGCCGATTGCTGATTTGCGGGCAAGTTGGAAACGAACTCTGAGCAGCGGGGTGTAGCACGTGAAGCGGGAAGAGATAAAAGTCTGCGTCATGCGCGTGGGCGGAACAAACTGCGACGCCGAAACCCAGCGTGCCTTCCAAGAGTTGGGCGTGCAAGCTGAGACGCTGCACCTGAACGAGCTAATCAAACGACGAAACCTCTTGGACTATCAGGTTCTCGTTTTTCCAGGCGGCTTCTCCTTCGGCGATTACGTGCGCGCAGGCGTCATACTCGCAAGATGGCTGTCCGCTGAGCTGGACAAAGAGCTGAAAACTTTCATCGAAGAGAACAGACCGATTCTGGGCATTTGCAATGGCTTTCAGGTGCTCGTCGAGTACGGTTTGCTACCCGGATTCGAGGGCGTAAGCGCCTATCCTGAGGCGACGCTTGCAACGAACATTCCGCAGGGCTACAACTGCCGCTGGATTCACCTCAAGCATGAGAACAAGGGCAAATGCATATTCACAAACAAAATCCCGACGGGAAAAGTGCTCCACATACCCGTCGCACACTCAGAAGGCAGGTTCCTGTTCCCCAAAGAGAAGGAGCAGCAGCTGCTTGATAAACTGTACGAGAACGACATGCTGGTTCTGCGGTACTGCAACGAGAGCGGCGAATACGCGGAAGGCAGCTACCCAACGAACCCGAATGGCTCATTCCACGACATCGCTGGCATCTGCAACCGTGAAGGAACAATTTTCGGCTTGATGCCGCATCCTGAACGTGCACTTTACTGGTGGCAGCAGCCTGACTGGACACGGCGGGAGCAAGTGCCGCAGTATGGCGACGGAAAACTCATTTTCGAAAGCCTAATCGACCACTTAACCAAGAGATTCTAAATCCTCAGCGAAAGGCAGTCCCGCTCTGGCGCCCATTTTCATGATGCACCTTGAAGCCACAAAGTTGCCCAGTCTCCCACACTCGTAAAGGCTCTTGGCATTTAGCAAGCCATAGAGGAAGCCCGCGCAGAACGCGTCCCCCGCCCCGGTAGTGTCCGCCACTTTTACCTTGAACGGCTCTATCAGGTGCCGTTCACGACCGTCTGTAACGTAACAGCCATCCCTGCCTAGCTTGACAGCCACAAGTTTGCAGCCGCGTCCAACCATTAAGTCGGCGCCTTGGCAATAATCCAATTTTCCCGTCAAGAGTTGAAGTTCGATGGCGTTAGGCATCAAAAGGTATGTCCTATTCAGAATTGGTTCCAGAGCCGCATATCCTTTCCTTGCGTACAAGGCGCCGGGGTCGAAGCTGACCTTGACGCTGTTGGGGATGGTGTCCAAGAGTTTTTTCTGTGTTTGAAATGATGTGTCTCCGACGAACGAGGTTAAATGCAAGAACTGCGCTCGTGCAACGTATCTGTTGTTTACCTCATCTGGCGTAATGGTGCTGTTGACGCCGGGGTCAATATACAACGCTCGTGCGCCTTTCTTGTCCACGAAACCCAGAACCGAACCGCTTTTGCCCTGTGCAACGCGGATTATGCCTGCTGTGTCCACACCTTCCTTGACGAAGTCGTTGACTAGCAGGTCGCCTTCCCTGTCGCAGCCCACTTTGCCGATGAAGCCCACTTTGCATCCGAGCCTCGCTAAGCCAACCGCGGTGTTTGCGGCTGAACCGCCACATGCCTCAGCGGTGTCCTCGATGAAGCTTTCCTCTTCCGCCTTGGCAAGATGGTTTACTCTGAAGAGTTTGTCCACGTTGAGGGCGCCGAAACCGACGACGTCAAAGCCGCTCATGGGAACAGCTCACGCAAGTTAATTCTATAAGCGCCCAGCTTGCCGCCGTAGTTGCCAGCAGAAACCCGCAAGACGCCATCGATGTTGAGGACTGCTTCGATTCCGGCTTTGGTGGCGGCTTTGACCGCTTCCATCGAAACTCCGTTTATCACTATCTCTGGAATGTAGTGCACGCCGTCAGGCACCTTTAAGGCTTCGCCCAAACGCGGCTTCAGGCTTGGGCAGTACGAGTGATTCGTGGTTGGACCAATTATGGGATAGCGGGTCTCAGGCTTTGAACCCGCCGAGCAAACGTCAAACGGTGTGACAACGCCGTTCACTGTATGTATGGCTTCTAAAGCCTTTTTTCCCGCCTTTCGCAGTGCCTCTTTTGTTTTGCACATTACCCAGAAGTTCGCGCCCATGACGCCGCGCGCATAGCCCAGATATCGTTCGATGATGAAGTCTGGAACCATCAACGGCACGATGATGACTTCTCTGCCGCTTCGTTTCTCAACCCATTCATAACCGTCGCCGCAGTGTCCCACGCGTGTCATCATGTCCAGTTTCCCTTCCGCATCAGGGAGTGCATCGAAAACCGCTGTGAAAGGCTTGACTAAAATGTCTTGGCGGATTCTGTAAGAGAGTTCAGCCTCAAACTTTTTCAATGAATCGGAAAACCGCTTTTTCGGGTCTAATCCGCCCCAGAACTGCAGAAGCGCGCCTTTGCGGTGGTCAGGAGTCTCCTTTTCGCCAAGCCACTTCTCAACGCCGCCTTCTATTCTGCCGATGACCACGGAGGGCGTGGCAGTCGAATCCTCCGCTGCGCTACGCACTGTTCGCTCATCATCAGCCGTGACTATTACTCGGCAAAAAACTCCGGCAAAGGCTTCGGCGTATGTATCCTCAACCTTAGAGTTTACAGACATTTTATCCAAGTCTCCCAATGCTTTCTCCCCTGACTTTTTTTCTAAACTCGCTGCTTTCTTTTGCGATTAATTCCATATTTCTATGTGTCACTATTTGAACCTTGGGCAAAGTCTCAGGGTACAGCGCCAAAAACTTGTCAAGCAGAGGCTGGCTGACCTGACTTTTTCGCAGTGCTTCTCTGTTCCAGTTTTCAAGCACATGCAGGGTTCGCTCCCTTCCATGGGTGCAGAAGAGGTCAGCGATTAAGGCTGTTACTGTGCTGTTTTCGGATTGCACCGCTACTTCTGCGTTTTTCACCGCGTAGCTGTTGCCGTTAAAGGAGACGGTTAAGCCGTCGTTCTCTTTAACGAGTTTGAAAGCTTCCACGTCGGTTATGCTGTCTCCCACGTACATCACATCGCTCAAGCGCGCTTGTAGCCTCGACAGGGCGTCTGCTATGGCTTCAGCTTTTTGTTCGCCGCCGACGGTTATCACTTCAGAAAAGATGTTGCCGATGCCCATTTTAGGCATCTCAGTCCAGAAAATTTCGTCAAGCCGCTTGATTGTTTCTTGGTCCTTGCCGGAAAAGTCCTGAATTGATGTGGCTGAAGGTGGAATGTTAATCAGCTTCATCTGTGCGATTTCTCGTGCCAACTCTCGTAGTTGCGCTTTTTCTTGTGAAGTTATCGTGTACTTGTCGATGCTGAGCTTGGTGCAGTATGTGTTTTCGAAGGGAAAATCCAGTGCTTTGCAGAGAGCCTTGATGTAATGCTCGTAGCTTGTGCTGACGATGAAGGAGCTGGCGATTGTCCTCACGTGCCGCAGGGTTTCTTTGCTGCTGGCAATCAGGATTAGGTTTTTGGCGGAGAACTCTTCCATAAGTTTGTCTGTGATGTTGTAGGCTTTCAGGAAGGGCAAAATCAGCTTTAACGTACTTCCAGCTGAGTAACCGGGCTTCTTGAGAACGTCAGCGAGCACATCATCGTACTTGCTTATGAGGGTGAAGAGTTTGTCGCCGTCTGGCACGAATCGGGCAGTGATCTCGAACGCGTTGTCGTTTCTGCTTATGGGTCCTTCACAGTCGGAAATGAAGATGCGCTTCACGGCTTGCGCCTCAACCTATCCATGTGGTTTACGCTTTTGGCTATGTGCTGCTTCGACGCTATATCAGTCCTGTTCCATAGTGCCCCACCTTTAATCGCTCGGGCGCCCTCCAGAGAAATTTGCCGCGCTTCCTCGATGTTTTCTCCGATGCCCAACACGCCGACGGCTCGGGACTTCAGCGCGTACGCTTTGCCGTTTCTTAGTTCCATGGCGCCTGGATAAACGCGGATTCTGTCACCATACTTGCTCTCTAACGCATGAACCCCTGAGAAATCCACTGCGGTGTTAATCGCCGCGTTGTCTACCAAGCTTGGATAAACATCTGCGTAGCCGCCGTAGCTGGGTGGAACCTTGTAGGTCAGAACGGTAGCCGCCCTCTCCAAGTCAACGCGGGTCAGGTTGCCGTCCAAGATTTTGAAGCAGATGTCCACAAAATCCTCCTTCAAAATGGGGATGAGGTTTATGATTTCGGGGTCTCCTGGGCGACTGTTGTTCTCAAGAACCTTAATTCCAGAGCCAGTGTGCATGAAAGCCAGATACAGGGGGATACCCCTCAAAGCCGTGTCATCGCTTATTTTTGTCTTCCATTTTTGGAAAATTTTCGTGGCGAGAGCTAACTCGTTTTCTCTGTCTGTGGCGGTTAGAAAAGGCAGCTTGTCGTCTGCGTCTTTGTAGGAGCCCATTCCGCCCGTGTTCGGTCCCTTATCATCGTCAAACGCTCGCTTGTAGTCCCGCGTGTCAGGCAGTGGAACGAAGTGTTTCCCGTCGCATAGTGCTTGGAAGCTGGATTCCTCGCCGTCCACCTTCTCTTCTATAATGACGGAGCTATACTGGAAGTTTGACATGAAATGCTCGAAGAGCTGTTTCCGGGTGGCGAAGTGGTCACCCCAGACACCGACGCCTTTTCCAGCCGCGGGCTTGTCAGGTTTCACTACAGCCTTATTCTCCAGCTCGTCAAGCCACCTGTAAACATCTCTTCTTACGTCGCCACCGCTTTTGTAGTCGTCTGGGCTGAAAATCTTGAAGCGCGGGTTGGCTTCGGGCGCTATTTCCTGGAAAAGTAGGCGCTGCTCCACCTTGCTGGCTTCTATGGCGTACTCCTGCCTTGGACAGATAACTGGTATGCCTGTTCGCCGTTCCACTTGGTTGCGCACGCCTTCGATGATGGGTTTTTCTGGACCCACCATGGCGAAGTCGATTTTTTCCTTGTGGGCTTCGGCGAACTTGCAGATTTCTTCAACATTCAAATCAGGAATAACTTTGTGTTTGGCGGCTTTTTCCACGTTGAAGGGATTGCGCTGCTTGTCCGCGACGTAAAGCTCAACTTTGTAGTTAGGGCTTCTTGCGAAGGCGTCAACCATGGTTGCTTCGCGGGCGCCGTATGAAACGACGAGTATGCCAACTTTATCCATCAGAGGTCACCATGCGTGTTAGAGGATTAATTGGAACGCTTAATTTGCTTTACCGCTTGACGCTACGTGGATGCCTCATCGAGCTCGTAGATTCTGCCTTTTTCCTCGTAGCCATTAAGGAACTTCTGCTTCATCTCGTCAGCCATTTTCTGTGCCAAAGGCGTCGGGTATTCGCCTGTGATGCAGGCGAGGCATAACTGGTCTCTGGTCTGACCTGTGGCGTGTACAAGCCCGTCTATTGACTGGTAGCAGACGGCGTCTGCGCCTATGATTTTCGCGATTTCCTCTGCGCTGTGCCTTGAGCCGATGAGTTGCCCGTAAGTGGCCATGTCGATTCCGTAGAAGCAAGGGCCAATTATTCGTGGGAATGTGACGAACATGTAGACTTTTTTGGCGCCTGCAGCGCGCACTTTTTTTATTATGATTTTTGTGGTATCACCGCGGACTATGCTGTCTTCGGTCATTATGACACGTTTTCCGTTAACCTTGGAACCTAAAATGTTGACTTTGTGGTCTATGGTGTTGTAGCGCTCCTTGTTGAGTAAGATGAAGGCTCTCTCTGTTACGTAACGGTGTCTGCGGGATGCCCTTTCCCACCTCAGTCCAGACGCCTCGTGGATGCCCATGGCTGGGTCGTCGCCTGTCTCCGGCACGGAGAGTATGATGTCTGCGTCTTTTACAATTTCAGGGTACTCGCGTACAATGTTTCTTCCGAATTCTTCGCGGATTTCGTAAACGTATTTGCCGTCAAACCGTGAATCGGGTCTGGCGAAATAAGCGTATTCGAACGCGCAAAACGCCTTGCGCGGGTTCTTGATGATTTGTGTGCGTTTAAAACCGCTTTCTGAAACCGTGACGAGTTCGCCTGGTTCCAGTTCAAAATCCCTTATCAACCCGTTTATGTCTAAGCTCACGGTCTCCGAGGAGAACGCCCAAGTTTTTCCATCTGGGCTGTGTCCAGCGCACAAAGGCTTGATGCCGTGCTGGTCTTTGAAGGCGAAGAAGTCGCCGTTCCCAGTTATGCCTGTCACGGAGAATGCGCCGTCGAGGCTTTCGATGCATGCGCTTACGGCTGATGTTAGGTCTTTGCCTATTTTCAGTTCGAGAAGCAGTTTGTGGCAGACCAGGTCTGAATCGCAAGTGTACATGAAATCAGGGAACTGCTGTTCCATCTCTTTTCTCAGTTGTGCGGTGTTGACGATGTTGCCGTTGAATGAGACTGCAAGTTCGATTCCATCTGCTTTCCCGGTGACTGGCTGCGTGCCCTGCAACAGCGATGTGTCGTCGCATTTGCCTGATGTGGTGTAACGAACGTTGCCGATACCGATGTGCCCCGGTAGGCGCCCGAACCACTCCTGCATGGCGCTTGTTCGCAGTTTAGGCACCAAATCAAGGTTTTTGTAGATGCAGAATTTTCCTTCGTTGTAGGTCAGGAACCCGTGGGACTGGTGCCCTCGGTGGTTTTGGGCGCGGAGACCCCAATAAACGTATGGGAAGACAGGTTGTTTTTCGAAATTTATTGCCCCGAAGATGCCGCAGCCTATTTTTAATTCCCTTCTGACGATGGCAGATGTAGAGAAAAAAGGGGTTTATCAGCTTTTGGTACATTTTTGGATAAAAAACATGAAGCTTTAACATTAATTGATCGAAAGAGTGAACAGCCTGAACTGAGCGAATTCCGCGGTCTCGGTTGGATTTCTCTGCGCATTTATCGTTTTGTAAAATTGGATACCTCGTTAACAGAAAGATAAATGTAACTTAAGTAACACTAAATATAATGATGATACATTGACTGAGTGTTTAGTCAAAACAAGAAAGGTTGGAGGCTCATTAGTGGTAACTTTGCCCAAAGAATTAGTTGAAAGCGAGAAGATAAAAGAAGGCGAAATCATCGAAATCAGCGTTAAGAAGCTACGCAAGGAAGGTTTCGGCATTCTGAAAGGCGTAGGTCCGTTTAAGGCCGAAGATGAGCTGAAAACCCATGACTAAGCATTTTATTGATACTTACGCTTGGATTGAATACTTGGACGGAAGCGATTCGGGCAAAAAAAGTGGCAGCATTCATTGAAAACGACGATGAAGTCTACACTTGTGCAGTAACTCTTGGTGAAAAAGGTTGCGCGCAAGGGCATGGATGCAAAAATCGCTTATGATGTCTTGGTAAGCAATTCTCATGTTATTGCTGTAGACGAGGTGCTTCGCTTCAAGCGGGGCTTACTCACTGTGAAATGCGAAAAACCATAAAAGACTTTGGTTTAGCTGACGCCTACATATTGGCCGCTGCGCGAAAATTTAAATCAAAAATCGTAACAGGTGACCCACATTTCCAAAGGGTTAAGGAAGCAATTATGATCTAAATCAAAATGGGCGAAATTCATAACAATCATACCGCTAAAAGATGGCGGAACAGCAGTACCAAACCAAAACGCGAAACTCAACCAGTCCGACAGCCTGTTGGATGTAGTTGTACCTGGTGGTCTTGCTCTTCTACTAACAGAAAAACTTGAACGAAAACAAGTAAGGAAGGAGCAAACTGGTTAACTCCATTAAAAGACAAATGAGCAAACAAGAAGAGAAAAAAAGGAAAGGCGCTTCAGCGAAGCTTCATCAGAACCATTTCAGCCGCTAAAACCATGGGCTCCCACGTCTCGCATAGCGGCGGCGCATACGCCGTGTCGGCTTTGGCTAACTCGCGCACCGTCATCTCCTTCTGAATGGCGAAACTGAGAGCGTTTATGCGCTGGGTCACTTCTTCACCGCCGATTATTTGCGCGCCGACTATGCGCTGCGACTCCTTCTCGACGACGAGTTTGACTTTTATTGGCTTCGCCGTGGGATAATAGTCAGCCTTAGTCTTTGAGCTGATGACTCCTGTGACCACTTCGATTTTGGCTCTTGCCGCGGCGGCTTCAGTCAACCCCGTCACGCCTGCTTCAACGTCGAACAAGCGGGTAACGGCTGATGCTAGGACACCCGTGAATAACGAGTAGTCTCCGGCAGCGTTTTTACCAGCCACTTTGCCCTGCCTAACCGCGATGGTGCCAAGCTGCGCGCACGTCGGCTTATGCGTAATTAAGTTCAAAGATTCAGCGCAGTCGCCTATGGCGTAAACGTCTTTCACGTCGGTTTCCATCCGCGCGTTGGTCTTTATGGCTCTGGTCTCGCCCAGTGGTATGCCAGCGTCAACTGCCAGTTTTGTGTTCGCTCTCACGCCGAAAGCGCTGATGAACAAGTCCGCCTCCATCCGTTCGCCACCTGCCATAATCGCCGTCACCTTGTCGTTACCGAGGAATTCCTCGACGGTTTTCGAGGTGAGGATGCACATGCCCTTTTCTTGTAAGTGCTCTTGAACCAGCTTTGCCATGTCAGCGTCAAGCATCTGGGGCAGAATCTGCGGCAGCATCTCGACGACTGTTACTTTCAAGCCGCGTTCAATTAAAGCCACACCTGTTTCCAGTCCAATTAAGCCTGCGCCCATGATGACTGCTGATTTGGCGCCGTTCTGGACTGCTTGAAGGATTTTCTCTCCGTCTTCTAGGCTTCGCAGCGAGAGAATTCCCTGTTTCTCTCTTCCTTTGATTGGGGGCATGAACGCGTCAGCGCCTGTGGCAATCACAAGGCTGTCGTATGGCAGAGTCTCTGTGCTGCCTGCTTTATCGGCGGTTGTGACTGTTTTCTCTTTGGTGTTTATGGCTGTGACTTTTGTCTCGTTCTTCAACGTCAGTTTCAGCATTTGGAAATAAGCAGGTGGGTAAACGATTAGGTCGTTAAAACTGGAGATTTGTCCGCCGATGACGAAGGGCAAGCCGCAGCGCGAGTATCCAGCGGTTTTCTCCTGTGTAATCAGTATAATCTCGGCTGTGCGGTCTTTTTTGCGCGCCGCTGAAGCCGCTTCTACACCTGCTGCGTTGGCTCCGATTACTATTATGCGTTTAGCCATGATGGCTGCCTTCATTTCGTTTGCACTTGGTTCTTGTGCCACTCAACCGCCTGATTGAAGTCCATGAGGTTCGGCAGTTCCACTTGCAGGTTCGAGGGTTTCACTATAATAAGCCAGCCCCGGTCAAACGGGTCCTCGTTCAAGAGTTCAGGGCGGGACTGCACCTCAGAGTTGACTTCCTCCACGGTTCCGCTTACAGCCGCGACCAAGTCGGAGACGGCTTTCACCGATTCCACGGTGCCGTATGGCTCGTTCTGCTTCACCTCCGCGCCTGCTTCCGGCAGTTCAGCGTAGACTATTTCTCTGAGTTGTTTTTGGGCGTAGTCTGTTATGCCCATGCGGACTTTTTCTCCTTCAATTTTTATCCATGCAAATTCTTTTGAGTAGTAAAGGCCTTCTGGCACCTCGTATCCATCTACTTTCACCATGCATTTGCACCTCTGAATAGTGAGTAGTGTTTGATTTTCGACCTTTAAAAGGTTTCATGAACACTTTTTGATAGAAATATAGAGGTGCTATAGTTTAGCGTTCTCTTTTGCCCGCAATCCAGTCTTCTGTCCACTGGCGCGCCATAGGGTCAGGCACCTGAATGGGCGGATGTTTGAATGCGTATGCGGAAATGCTCAGTAGCGTGCCTTTGATTTTGCGGTCTAAAGCTAGTTTTGCGGCTCTTATCAGGTCGATGACTACACCGGCGCTGTTCGGTGAGTCTTCAACCTCGAGCTTGACATTCATGGTTATGGGTCGGTCGCCGAATTTTCTGCCTTTCAGCGTGATGTAACAGATTTTCTTGTTTTTCAGGAAATGCACGTAGTCCGAGGGACCTATTCTGGTGGGCAACTCGTATGGGACGAGGCTTGTGACGGCTTCAGTCTTGCTGACACGCTTCGTTTTGAGGCGCTCTTCAACGGTCATGTTCAGGAAGTCTGTGTCGCCGCCGAGATTCAGCTGATAAGTCTCGTCAACGATTACGCCTCTGTCCAAGCAGAGGCGCACAAGATTCCTGTGCAGGATGGTGGCGCCGACTTGGCTTTTTATGTCGTCTCCGAGCACAGGTAATCCAGCTTCTTCAAATTTCTTGGCCCATTCCGGGTCGGAGCCGATGAATTCAGGCATACAATTTACGAATGCGCAACCAGCGTCCATAGAGGCTTGGGCGTAGAAGCGTGTAGCTTCGTGGCTTCCGACTGGCAGGTAGTTCACAAGCACTTCCGCCTTGGCGTTTTTCAGCACTTGGACGATGTCGGCGGCGCTTTGGGTTTTTTCGTCGTAGACGTTGAATACTTCGCGCATGTGCGGTGCAACGCCGTCCATGATTGGCGCCGGGGAAACCGTTACGCCTAATTGTGGGACGGCCGCGAATTTTACGACGCAGTTGGGAGGCGTGAAGATGGCTTCTGAGAGGTCTTTGCCGATTTTGGCGCGGTTAACTTCGAAGGCGGCGACAAATTTTATGTCGCGGATATGGTAGCCGCCGAAGTTTACGTGCATCAACCCGGGAACGGTGGTGCTTTCTTCAGCGTTTTTGTAGTATTGGGTTCCTTGTATGAGGGCGCTGGCGCTGTTTCCGACACCGACAAGTGCTACGCGGATTTCAGGCATTATGGTTTAACCTTCTTGTTGGTGAAGGCTTAATGTTCTGTCTACTCTATAACTTTTTCCCACAGCCCTTCGCAGTTTTGCAGCTTGTTGTTGGCTAAACTATTTTATGATTTTTGTCTATAGCCACTTCATTATAGTTTTTAACATGGTTTTGGCTTGTTTCTGCGCCAATAGCGACCCTCCCCTCTATAGTTTTCTGCATCGAACCACTAATAGGCGCCAAATAGGCTGGTTTTGCACTGTCTCCGCTGGCGCAGACCCCTCCACTATTTGGTTCACCGTCGCCGCGTGAAAGCTTGCTTTTGCTTCGAATTTATTAAGTTTAAAGGCTTAAAGGCAAACATGCAGATGTCAAACTGAGGATTGGGTCTGTGGTGCGGCTTAACCGAGACACGTTTGAGGCATTGAAGAACCTGTTGGGGAGGCATCTTCCGCTATTCGGCGTTTTGCTTGGTTCAGCCTTGCTGTTCGTCTCCATGGGACCGTATTCTAACTGGGATTCTCAGATTGAATACACCGCGGCTTCAGCCATAATCAAATGGGGCTTTCCTTACACGACTTTCGGCAACATGATAAATGTGCAGCCGTTCGGCTTCTACATAGATGCCGCCTTCTTCAAGGTGTTTGGCGTGTACTACACTACAGGTGTAAACGTGATAACCCTTTTCGCCGTCGGATGCGTTTTTCTCGTGTACAAAATCGGTGAGGTGATGTATGGACCGAGGACTGGATTGTTTGCCGCGGCTTTTTTCGGCTTGGCTCCGTGGCAGGTTATCATGTCAAGGGTTTTCCTTGCGGACGCTCAGTATCTTTTCTTCAGTTTGCTTTATCTGCTGGTGGGGATTTGGGCAATACGCAGGAAATCGTTGAAGTTGGTGGCTGCGGCAGGTTTCCTTTTTGGTTTGGCGTTGCTGACAAAGACTTACGCGGTGTTCATGCTGATTCCACTCGCGCTCGTTTACACTTATCATAGACCAAGGAGTTGGAAGCGCTTTTCAGCGGAGATTGGGCTCTTTGTGTTGCTTGCATTTCTTGTTCAGTATCTGTGGTATGATCCTATCTCGGGGCGCGGCTTGCTGTCCTTGACGGGGCATGACGATTTTGTGCTCCTTTTGCCAGAGGGGTTTACGCCGTCGCCTTTCTTCAGCGTGAGTTTCTTGGCTGAGATTTTAGGCGCTTTTTTCTTGGCATCCTGCGTTCTCTCGGTTATGCTCTCATTTTTGCAAAGAGAGGCCTCAAAAAAAGTTGTGTTTTTTGATGTAGTCTCTGTGGTGACCATCGTAAGCATCGTGGGTTTAAGCGTGTTTTTGGTGGTTGGCAACCACATGCTGGTTCCTTACGCTAACTCGATTAAGTATAACTATTTGGCGCTGCCGTTTTTCTGCTTCCTTGCTGCATCCTTGGCGAAGAAATGTTCTTCTATTATTGCAGGGAGAAGCAGTGGCAAATATGGAGTTTTGGTTGCTAGCGTTGCGTTGGTGGGTCTATTTTTGTTGCTGGTATCGATGATAGCAAACCCGATGATGGTGAACCTGCTGTTTAACATGGATTGGATAATGTTCAAAGCAGAAGGCGGATTCACTTACTCTTTCGTCACTCTCACTCCATTCCTGAAACGGAGTTATCTTTGGCTATTCCAAGTCTCAGCTTTCATACTGGTTTACGTCAGCCTCTTGTGGGCAAACAGGGACAAGCTCTATTCGTTTTCTGAGTCTCTCTGAAGCAACACTTGGCAAGATGCTATGCGTTATGGTTATATGTAGCCAGTACAAACAGAATGAGCGAACGGCAATGTCGGACACTGGAATAACCACGAAGAAAAGTGTAGACTTCTCAGAGTGGTACATGGAAACCGTGCTGAAATCGGAGCTGGCAGATTACGCGCCCGTGAAGGGTTGCATGATAATCCGAGAGCATGCTTATGCAATATGGGAGAAAATCCAAGAAGTTTTCAACAAGAAAATTAAGGCAACAGGTCACAAAAACGTGTATTTTCCGATGTTTATACCTGAAGGCTTCTTGAAGAAAGAGGCTGAGCATTTCGAAGGCTTCGTGCCCGAGGTCGCGTGGGTAACAGAAGGCGGCAGTTCCCCGCTGGAGGAGAAACTTGCTATCCGACCCACGTCAGAAACTATAATGTACGACGCCTTCGCCAAGTGGGTCAGAAGTTGGAGAGACCTGCCCATTAAGATTAATCAATGGTGCAACATCGTCCGCTGGGAAACAAAAGCCACCAAACTTTTCCTCAGAACCCGCGAGTTCCTCTGGCAGGAAGGACACACCGTCCACGCCACAAGCGAAGAGGCAGAAAAAGAAGTGATGGACATCCTCCTCGAGTACAAGGATCTCATGGAAAAATACCTTGCGATTCCAGTGCTTATCGGGGTGAAAACCGAGAATGAAAAGTTTGCTGGAGCTCTCTACACCACAACGCTTGAAGCCATAATGCCCGACGGCAAAGCGCTGCAGATGGGAACCAGCCATAACCTAGGACAAAACTTCGGCAAAGTCTTCGACATAAAATTTATCGGAGAAGACAAACAAGACCACTACGTCTGGCAAACCTCATGGGGCATAACCACCAGGCTGATAGGCGCAGTCGTCATGGTCCACGGCGACGACAAAGGCTTAGTACTGCCTCCTAAGGTGGCTCCTGTGCATGTTGTCATAGTGCCCATACCCTACAAGGGCGCTGACCTAGAAGCGATAAAGGCAAAGGCCAGAGAAATCGAGGCTAGACTCAAAGAGAAAAATCTCGCCGTTGTCTTAGACGACAGGGAAGAATACACGCCAGGCTGGAAATTCAACCATTGGGAACTGAAAGGTGTCCCAGTCCGAATAGAGATAGGCCCAAGAGACCTTAAACAAAAGCGAGTGACGCTGGCAAGACGGGACACAGGCGCCAAATGTGTGGTCAAAGAAGATGAGGCAGTAAGCACAGTGGAGACTTTGCTGGAGGAGATTCAGCACAACCTTTACGCCAAAGCCCGAATTGCCTTGGAAGAAAAAACCACTACCATAAAGAGTTATAACGAATTCAAAAAAGTGCTATCTGAGAAGGGCGGGTTCCTCAAAGCTTCTTGGTGCGGCAACGCAAAATGCGAAGAAAAAATAAAGGAAGAAACAGGGGCCACTATCAGGTTGCGCCCCTTCGAGAAGGAAGAACCCATAGCTGGCTGCGTTTACTGCGGAGAAAAAGCGGTGGAAATGGTTTACTTCGCCCGCTCCTACTAGTCTAAGGGTTGCGGCAGCAGCGCTACCTTAGGATAATTCCACGTATTTGCCAAGTTCTTTAGCGACGGTGGACATCCCGAGTTTGGTCAATGTTGCCTTCTTTGGTATTCCTCTCTGATCCCAGCCTCTCTTCTTATAGTAATTCTGCAGCATAGCAGAGAATTTCTCTGAGTCAAGCTTCGCCCCTTTCAAAGGTCCTTGCGTCAACGGCTCTTTAAACCACCGCAAGGGCGGCATGTCCATCTCGCTCGTCCAGTTCTTGCCGTACTCGCGTATCCAGAAGGCTCGAATCAGGCTTAATATCCTATCAGCGATGTAGTTCAGGGCTGGCCAGCTTAATTCTGTGCCAGTCGCCGCGCGCAGGAACTTCAGGTACCACTCCAATTCGAAGCCGAGCTCAACAAGGGGGAAGCGACAGAGCACCAAAGACTCGAACACTCCGCCGCGGAGGCGTTGAAAATCGATGACTTTTTCAACTTTCTCGTCGCTGTAACTACTCCTTCCAAATTGGATTTCCCAGCCAATTACCCAGGCGTCTTTGTGATGAGCGCCAATGGAGCTGGTGGCGTAAGCCAGCGCCATGGCGGGGGCAGCGTGGCAGTCGTAAGCACTTATCTCCAAACCTTTGACGTGCATAGCCCAATCGGCTGCACCGTGGCCTATTTTAGCCGCGGCAGCCTGTACACCTTCAGCTAGGATATCGCCGAAACCGCGCCTGTAAGCTATATCTTCAACCAACATCTTAAGTTCCCTGTATTTTCCCCAATGGTACTTCTCGAGTATCCGTTTTCTTTGGGAAGTTTCTATGGCGAAGCCAATAACGTTTCCAAGCGAAATCGTATCCAAGCCAAGTTCATCAGCCATGCGGTTTAAGGCTGCAGCTTGCTTAAGATTGCCGACGCCGATGTTTGAACCTAGCATGACCACGTTTTCATAGTCAAGTTCTGCATCTTTTTTCTCAGAATCTTTCACAACGTTTCCGCATGTCATGTTGCACTGTGGACAGCCACGGTTCGCAACCTTGATTTTCTCCATGGCAAACCCGCCTAACTTGTCAGCCTTGTCGAAAACGCTTTCACTGAAATTGCATGTGGGCAGAGCACTGTTCTCCTGACTCCACTCTATCGTAGACATTGTTCCCTGCCGCTTCCAAAAAGGATAGTTAGGCTTCGTCAAGACTTCCCTATAGCCGTCTGTGCCAAGAGCCTTCATATCCTTCGGATCCGCTGCAGACAGGTCCCCAGAACCCTCAAACACTACCGCCTTGAGGTTCTTGGAGCCCATAACGGCTCCCATTCCAGGTCTTCCACCAGCGCGCCCTTCCTGAGAAACTACGGTGGCGAACTTGACAAGGTGTTCCCCTGCTGGGCCGATGGAGACGATGCCTGCTGACCTTCCATAAAGGTTGTGCAGTTGAGCCTCGGTCTCGAACGAGTTCAAACCCCAAAAATCTTTGGCATCCACGAACTCGGCGACTTTATCCTTGATGCGCAGAACCACGGGCACCTCTGCTTTGCCCTCGATGATGACCGCGTCGAACCCAGCCTTACGCATCTGCACGGCAGCATAAGTCCCAATGTTACCGTCTCCGTAACCCCCTGTCAACGGACTCTTGGCGGCAACAACCAGCTTGCCACTGTTCGGCACACCAAATCCTGTAAGCGGGCCAGCAGCAAAAATAAGCTTGTTATCAGGCGAAAGTGGGTCGGTTCCAGGCTTAAGCTTGTCCCAGAGAATTTTGATTGCGAAGCCTCTTCCGCCCAAAAAGTTAAGTGCCAAACTTGCGTTGTATGTTTCCGCAACCGCCTTATTCTTGCTCAGGTTGACTTGCAAAAAAACTCCGTTCCAACCGTACATACATTTTCACCCAATTCTAACTTTTGGAGTATATATTGAGTAGTACGATGATAAAAGCTTAGTGAAATATAAAGCCCTGTGAAAGATTAAACTCCTATGAGTTCAAAATCGGGGAATTGAGAAAAAGAAGTTGTTTCCACACTCATGAAAAAAGAGCTTCCTCGCAACATGATTTTTTGCTTTTGCCCTCTAACGCGTTGCGCCATCGCGATGGGTGTTAGGAAGCTTTATGTTTTTGAAGAGCCACATCTGCCTCTGCAGGCTGCTCAAAAATGGTGAGAGTCAAGGTAACTTCGAGGGCGAAAACAATCGAGTACGCCATACGAGACGTGATAACCCACACTGAGCAGCTCGTGAAAGACGGCAAGAAAATCTACTACCTAAACATCGGCGACCCAGCCGCGTTTGACTTCAAAACCCCCCAAAACGTCAAAGACGCCCTGTGCAGGGCAGTTGAACAGGACGATAATTACTATTCTCCTTCCGAAGGAAGAACTGAGTTGAGGGAAGCCATAGCGAAGAAGGAAAAAAGAGTCAACAACGTGGACATCGCAGCCGAGGACGTGATAGTCACAGAAGGCATTTCGGAGGGCATACAGATGCTTCTCGCAGCTCTTGTCCAGAAAGGCGACGAGATTCTTTTCCCAGGACCAACTTACCCGCCGTACATTTCTTACACCAGATTCTTTGACGGCACCCCCGTCTCCTATGAAACCATCGAAGAAGAAGATTGGCAACCCAACATCGATGATTTGCGGAGCAAAATCTCCGATAAAACTCGTGCCATCGTGATCATCAATCCCAACAACCCCACAGGCTCAGTCTACGACAGAAAGACGATTCAGCAAATACTTGACATCGCAGGCGAACACGACCTGCTGGTTCTGTCAGACGAAATCTACGACCAATTAACTTACGAGAAAGAGTTCGTCAGCACCGCTTGCCTGTCCAAAGACGTGCCCGTGGTCGGGTTAAACGGCTTCTCAAAAGTTTACCAGATGACAGGCTGGCGTTTAGGCTACCTGTACTTCAAAGGCGAAGGCAAACAACTCGATGAGTTGAAACAGGCGGTTGAGAAGGAATGCCGGATACGCATATGCGCCAATACTCCCGTGCAGATAGCCGCAACAGCGGCGCTCAACGGACCGCAAGACTTCGTCAACGGCATACTCGAAAAGATGAAGCAGAGAAGAGACTTCGCTTGGAAACGGCTTAACGAGATAGATGGCATAAGCACCACGAAACCCGAAGGCGCATTCTACATTTTCCCCAAAATCCACGCAGTAGGCTCAAGATGGAAAACCGACATGGCCTTCGTCTTAGAACTGCTCAGAGAAACCGGCGTTCTAACCGTCAACGGTTCCGGTTTCGACCCAGTTTACGGCAAGGGCCACGTCCGAATAGTATTTCTGCCGCCTATAGAAGAATTGGATGCAGCCTTCAACGCTTTAGAGCAGTTTATGAAGAATAAACAAAAGGGAGAAGCTCTTAAGCACGTTGGCTATGGATAAGCCACGATTAGATTCTCGTGCCCTGCGACGGGTCTTCGATTGCTTTCTTAAAAGCAGCCATCAGTTTCTTCGTCACCGGACCCGCGCGTCCGTTGCCTATTTGCCTCTTGTTAACTTCTCTGATGGGCACGATTTCCGCGGCTGTTCCCGTTAAGAACGCCTCGTCGGCGGTGAACAGTTGGAAGGGCGTTATGTTCGCTTCCTCAACTGTGTAGCCCAATTCGGCGGCGAGTTTTATGACAACTTGCGCTGTGATTCCCGCCAACGCGCCTGTGCTGCTTGGAGGCGTGAAGAGTTTACCATCTTTGACGATGAACAGGTTTTCGCCTACGCCCTCGGATATGAAGCCGTTCTTGTCGAGGCATATGGCTTCGTCAGCGCCGTTCGCGTTTGCTTCTATCTTGGCTAAGACGCTGTTCAGATAGTTTAGCGATTTTATCTCATGCGTTGTCGTGTCCACGGGGTTTCTTCTGACCCAAGAAATCAGGGTTGTGATGCCCGTTTCCTTGGCGTTGCTGTCATGCAGGACGATGGTGTCTGTTATGATGATTACGGATGGTTTGGGGCATTTCCGTGGGTCCAGTCCAAGGTCGCCCACGCCTCTGGTCACGACCAGACGGATGTAGGCGTCTTTCAGTTTGTTCTTCCGCAAGGTTTCAAGAACTGCCTCCGTCATGGCTTCTTTCGTTAAAGGTATGGGCAGAGTTATAGCATGAGCTGAACGGTAAAGCCTGTCAATGTGCTCTTTAAGCTTGAAAACCATGCCGTTGTAGGCGCGGATTCCCTCGAACACTCCGTCGCCGTATAAGAGTCCGTGGTCGTAAACAGAGAGTTTAGCCTGGGATTTGGGGTAGTAGACACCGTCTATGTAGACCTGCAGTTCTTTTTCCATAGGTTTCCCTTCGGTGTTGAGGCTTCTTATTGCGGTATGGTTTGATATATTTTTTGGAAGTGAACTATAGGAATCGTGTATCAGCCGTAGAACTGTGGTCTTTTGGAAAGGTTAAGTGGCAAAGGCAACGGTTTGAAAGGCTTACCTTCGATTTTCCCTGCAATCTTCGCAATCAACTCCTCTAACGTCATGTTTTGCACTTTGCCGTGGTTTTCCCTGTCTCTAACCGCGAGGACTCCCGATTCCAGTTCTCTCTGCCCCACAACGACGACGTAGGGCACCCATTCCGTCTCCGCCTCTCTGACGCGCTTCTGCAGAGTGGACACGCGGTCATCTATGTCCACGCGTATGCAATGCTCCGCGATTTGCTTGGCTATTTCTTCAACTTTTTCCATAAATTGGTCGGACATCGGAATTATCCGCACCTGAGTCGGGGAAAGCCATAGCGGAAGCATGGGCAATTCGCCTTTCTGCTGCTCCTTGTATGCCTTCTCCAAAAGCGCGTAAACGCATCGTTCGATGGCGCCGCTTGGTGAGCAGTGCAGAATCAGCGGGTACTGCTTTTCGCCTTTCTCGTCAACGTAAGTTATCTCATACCTCTTCGCGTTCTCCACATCTATCTGGTCGGTTGAAAGCGCCGCTGCTTTGTCCTGATTGTCCACGAAGTTAGCTTCCCACTTCAGGATGAAGTAGAAGAACCGTTCCGTCCACACCTCGGACAGGATGGGTTTGCCGTAGATTTGCGCCAAATCTGCAATGAAAGCTTTGTTTTCTTCATAGAAATCCTTGGAGAACCGTATCGCTAATTCGTAGTCGTCTTTGGATAAGCCGATGTCATTCAAGACGCTTATGCACAGGCTAAAGCGCGTTTTGAATTCTTCTTTCGCCTGTTCCAAGTCGGTGCAGAAGGCGTGGCAGTCAGGCATCGTGAACGCACGCAGACGCCTTAAGCCCACGACTTCGCCGCTTTTTTCGCGCCTGAAACTGTACCGTGTCAACTCGTAGAGTTTAAGCGGCATCTGCCTGTAAGAGAACTGGGCGTCATGCATCATAAGGAACTGCCCGAAACACGCGGCGAACCTGAGGAAGAGTTCTTTGTCTTCACTTTTCAACAGGTACTGGCGCGCTGGGAAACGGTTCAAGTAATCCGCGAGGCTCGGGTGGTTGAAGTCATACATTATCGGGGTTTCCACTTCCATGGCGCCATACGCATTCATCCGGGCGGTCACGTATTGCTCCAGCAGAGACTTAATCAGCCGACCTTTCGGGTACCAGCGGATGTTTCCTGGGTCGCTTCCCTGTTCGTAGTCAGCTATCTCAAGCCGCTTCATCAAAGGCACATGTGGCGGCATCTGCTGGCTCGCCCGCACCTTCGCTATTTCGTACTTTGCAAATTTCTCAAGGTTACCATGCCCTTTAAAGCTGAAGTCGTCGATTGGCACCAGTTTTCCGTCGGGCTGAAGTATGTGCCAGAGAGATTTCAATTTCTCCTCGGCTTTTACAGCCTCCGAAACCGCTTCTTCCTTCTTGGCTTCTGCTTCAGCTGTCATCGGCGCGTAAAATCGGGACTGCTCAGCCAGCGGGTGCGCCTTGATGGAGATGGTAAACTGTTTGTTCCAGCCAAATGGAGCACGGTATGTCTCGATGCCCTTCGTCTTCGCGTAAGCTTCCATCTCCCGTATCAGTTTCAGCGCTTCGCTTGGCTTTGACAGGTTGCTACTCAGGTGCGCGAAGGGATAAATCAGAATTCGGTTAACTTTCTGTTTTCCAAGGAAAGCTCGCGTGTCATCGATTGCCTTCTGCGCTGATGCTGAGGTGTCGCCTTCCTCGATGGCTGCGAAGAGGACCACGACTTCTTCAACGCGGTTTTCTTTCTTCTCCGCTTCTTCAGCTATGTCTATTTCTTTCTCCACAGGCTTGTAAACGATGTAGTTAGAATGTAATTGTAGTATTCGCATGCTTTTTCACCATTTTAAGCGCCGTAACGCCATTTCTCGAGGGTTTTGTCTTTCTTAGTCTTCTTCTTGAACTCCTTATAGTGCTCTCTGCAGAGGTAAGCACGTTTCTCATTACTGTTAACGTTCAGCCCAGCAGACTTGGCTTTCCCAGATGAGATTGAACGGGCAGCTTCTCTGCTACAACCTGATACGCTACATTTGACCCCTTTTTCTATCCGACCCAACGGTTTACGCCTTCTCGAAGTACATATGCGCTATTGCTTAATTTTCCTTTTCATAGACAGAGTGTGCTCTGCGATAAATCTCTTCTTTTTTCCCGAAAAACGTCGGTCCAATACCCTCTACAACCAGCGAAGCAGCGGCGGAGCCCACGCAGGCGCACCAGTAGGAGTCTTTTTGGCGTATGTATTCGGTTAAGAAGCCGCCTATGAAGACGTCTCCCGCACCTGTCGGATCAACAACCACCGCAGAATTGCATGCGGGAATCTGGTAAATAGTCCGCTCTACAGAAAGCACAGCGCCTTTAACGCCTAAAGTTACAATCACGTTTTTCACCCCGAAATCATGAACCATTTTTATGGCGTCGTTAAGGTCGTGGCACCCCGTGAGCGCGCATATTTCGTCCTGTGAAGATTTGTAGATGTTGACGAGGCTCAACAGGTGTTTGTCAACTGGGAGGCTGCATGTGGCTTTTCCCGCTGCATCGAACTTCCGCAACAGACCCTGAGGGTCAAGCGACAATACCTCAGTATGCTTCTTCAGGTGCTCAACCACCTCGCAGGAGACTTCGCCAGCGATGGGCGCGACATGAATGGCTTTGGCTTGAAGCGCCTGCGGCAGGTCGTTCACCTCAATCGGCGACGCCTTGCTCTTCAACCTGAGGGTTCTGCTAGTCAAGTCTTTACTGTACTCAAGCTCAAAACGCGTGGTCTGCTCATCCACGAGCCTGGCAACGCTGGAAAGGTCAACGCCTTCTTCCCTTAGCCACCACATGTAAGCTTCCGGGAAATCTCCTCCAACTTTGGAAATGATGGCGGCTGAACCTTCCAAGCGTTTGGTCACTAAAGAAACGTAGGTTACTGAACCACCTAAAACTACGAATGGGCTAGACCGGCTCGGCAGGCGAATTGAATCTATTGCGAAGTGGCCGATTACCGCGACATCAGAATCCTGCACCAGTCTCCGAGCCTCCGCCAAATTAAATGAAGCCACTGATATATAGAAATAACCGTTGCCAAGGGCTACGACTGAAGAAGCAGTATAGCTTTCGCCAAGTCCCCTTCACACTCTTCTAAGGCTTTCCTAGCTTCATCTAAGCTTTTGCCCGTCTGGTCCGCCACGAGCTGCACGTCTTCTTCAGAGACTTTGGGCGCGACTGGTGCGGCTGTGGTAGCGGCGGCTTTGCGCTCGGGAGCCTTCTCAGTGACTTGTCCGCCGATGACCTGGAAGATTTTTTGTCCCTGCATTTCGAGAATCGCAACCTCAGGCTGCTCCACGACTATGTCTTTGCTGCTGGTTTTTATGATGACCTGTTCAACTTCTGGAACAGTGTCCATGTTCATGCCCATGCGCTGCATCATGCGCCGTTGTTCTCGGGGACTTATGCGTCTGTGCATAGGAAATCGCTCCACCAACTATTCTGCAGTAGAGCCTCATATACTTAACTTTCTCTTGTAGAACCGTGCCTGACCTTGACGGCGACGCCAATCTTGAACTGCGTCATCTCTGCACCTGACAACAATGCGCGCCCGACCGCTAAAACCTGATTATTCTCATCAACCACTATTACCTCGTCTTTCGAGCGTATCGCCTCATCCGCCCTGATAACATGTGCGGCGAACACGTCGCCTCCCTTGGCGATAAACTCTGCGACATCGTTCTGAACCGTGACAAAGCACCGGGCAAAAGCCGCTTTCTCGGTCATAGTTTTGGCAGCGGTTAGACTTAAAGAAAGCAGGCCATCAGTGGGACGGAGAGTAGCGAGCCTTTCGCCGTCTAAAAGCACGTAGCGAATTCTGCCCGTCGCCTTAGAATACGAGATTTCCACGTTCTCCGGAAAAAGCAGTGCGCCAACGCCTTTGCCGAACTGATAGTCCGCCACGCTTCTGATTCTACGGAGAGCCGTTTCCACACACATTCACCTTTGTTTTCGTTCTTTGATTTCGACAACTATAAACCTGACCCTTGTAATAAAAACAATTTAGGTGAAGAAGCATTGCGATGCGAAGTTTGCGGCCGCAAAATCCACGGCAGCCCAATCCAAGCATTAATTGAAGGCGCCAAGCTTACAGTATGTGTTGAATGCTCCAAGCATGGAAAAATCATCTACGATGAGCCCGCTCCGAGCAGGGAGACTCCGAAGCTAACTCCTACGCCGTTTGTCCCAAAAAAGAAGCCCATGACAGCCAAAGTGGAAATAACTCAAGAAGTCGTGGAGGGCTACCACTCCAAAATAAGGCAAGCACGGGAAAAACTCGGGCTTTCCCACGAAGAACTGGGCAAAAAAATCAACGAAAAAGTGTCAGTTCTAAGCAAACTTGAGACTGGAAAAATGACGCCAAACAACCAACTCGTCGCCAAGCTTGAGCATGCACTGAAAATCAAGCTTATTGTTCCGATAACAAAAGAAAAAGTCACCGAGATCCCCAAGTCACCGAACCGCGAGTTAACACTGGGCGACCTGATGCAGCTTGAAAAGAAAGGCGGGGAGGAGCCGACAGAACGAAAGCAATCATAGTGCAAAGACGCCGAAACCAGGAAGCATCAAGTTTACCGGAACTCAGGAGACTAGCAGAAGCCGCCGGATACACCATTGTCGCAGAGTTGGAGCAAACCAGAGAACCCGACGCACGCTACCAAATAGGCGCGGGCAAAGTAGAAGAACTCACCGCGCTCGTAAAGGAGACGGGCGCTGAAAAAATCCTCTTCGACAATCCCTTGAAGCCAGTCCAATCCTACAATCTGGCGAAAGCCACGGGAGTAGAAGCTATCGACCGCTTCCACCTCATACTTGAAATCTTCACCCGACGAGCCACAACCACCGAAGCCAAACTCCAGATTCAGCTAGCCACAATGAAGTATGAACTTGCACACGCCAAAGAAAGAGTACGCTTAGCCAAAATGAAAGAACAGCCTGGATTCATGGGACTCGGCGCCTACGAAGCAGATGTTTATCAGGAAGCAGTCAAACGGCAAGTGCACACCATCCAGAAGAAACTCACGAAGATACGGGAAAAACGGCTTTTGCACCGCGAAAGAAGAACAGAACTGGGGTTTTCCGCAGTCTCTTTAGCAGGATACACAAGCGCTGGAAAAAGTTCACTGTTTAACGCGTTAACGACTGAAACATCGCAAGTTAGTGGCGCACTATTTACAACGCTGTCAACCACGACGCGGCTTATAGAAATCTCGAAGAGAAAATTCCTGTTAACCGACACCGTCGGCTTCATAGACCGCTTGCCCCTGACGTTGATAGAGGCTTTCCAGTCAACACTTGAAGAAACCATATACTCCGACCTGATAATCCTAGTTCTCGACGTCAGCGAACCCTTAGAAATGATTGAACGCAAAAACAGCATCTGCCTAGAAACCATAGAACGCATAGGCGCATCAGGAATCCCCGTCGTCACAGCGCTGAACAAGATTGACCTTCTAACCGACGCAGAACTGGAACAAAAACTTGAAATCCTGAAAACCAAAATCAAGAACCCTGTTCTCCTGTCAGCTCTGCGCCATACAAACTTGGAGTCGTTGAAGCAAGCGGTGCTGAAAAACCTCGAAGATTACGTTCAAGCATCGTTCACAGTTCCTCTGACCAATCAGACCATGCCGTTCATGTCTTGGATTCATGAAAGAGCAGACGTGCAGAAAGCAGACTACAGCGATAACTCGGTGCAGGTGATTTTTGATTCAACACCTTGGTTCGCCGAAAAAGTCAGAAAAAGAGTTGAGGAACTCGATGGAAAATTCAGAACCAGCCGCAAAAACCAGTAAAGGGATAGCGAGCACGCGGAAAATCGTCGTTTTAAGGTGGGGACACAGACCTCAACGAGATGTGCGGCTCACCACTCATGTTGCTCTCACAGCCAGAGCACTTGGCGCCTCTGGGTTCATACTCTCAGACACGGTGGACCAGAAAATAAAAGAAACCGTTGAGAAGGTGAACCGAAACTGGGGTGGAGAATTCCTGTTCGAAATGGGGAAGCCTTGGAAAACCGCCGTGAAAGACTGGAAAATCCAAGGGGGCATAGTTGTCCACTTGACGGCTTACGGAGAAAACCTGCAGGCAAGCGATGCACTGAAAAGAATCCGAAGTCTGAAAAAAGACATTCTGATCCTTGTGGGAAGCCAAAAAGTCCCAAAAGAATTCTATTCCGAAGAGGTTTCAGACTTCAACGTGGCAGTCGGAAATCAGCCCCACTCGGAATGCGCGGCTCTGGCGGTTTTCTTGGACCGCTTTTTTGAAGGCAAAGAATTAACTAAGGTGTTTGGCAACGCGAAAATTGCGATTGTTCCTCAAAAAAGAGGTAAAAAAACGCGGGTTGAATGTTGATTCTGGCTAAATTTTGAAGAAGAGTTTTATGGAAGCACTGCTACTAATTATATCTGTTGAAAGGAACCAAGGCATGTTATCAACCATCGATGATGCAACATTAATGAAAGTGGCGGCAGCGTTAGGCGAGGAAGAAGCGGTAACGCTGATTGAATACATCAAAAACGCAGATGAAATAACAGACGACGAAATAGCCAACAAAACAGGCATTCGCTTAAACTCAGTGCGCAAAATCCTCTACAAACTTTATGACCATTCCCTCGTAAGCCTAAGGAGAACACGCGACCCCAAAACCGGCTGGTTCATTTTCCACTGGAAACTTCAGCCAGACCAGCTTGAAGGCTTTATCCTAAGCCAAAAACGCAGGGTTCTTGAGAAACTCAATGTTCGCTTAGAATACGAAAAGAACCACGACTTCTATTACTGCAACACTCCGGGATGCAAGCGAGTTCCGTTTGAAGAAGCCGTGGAGCTGGTTTTCCACTGTTCCACCTGCGGCAAACCACTGGTTCACTGTGGGAACGAAAAAATCGTCCAGAAACTGTCTGAAAAAGTTGACCAGTTGAGGAAGGAACTGGGTGAGTAACCCTCTTCCGTCCAGAGCGCAAGCATTACAACTTCTCCGTGAAACTCGATGTTCTCACGCGGTCATAAGGCACTGTGAAGCCGTGGCAGAGGTCGCGTTGAAAACCGCGAAAGCCCTCAAAGAAAAAGGGTTTAAAGTTGATTCTGACCTCGTAGAGGTAGGCGCCCTTCTCCACGACATCGGCAGAGCGAAAACTCACACGGTCCATCATGCAGTGGTTGGAGCAGAGATAGCCGAGTCAGCAGGCTTACCCGACGCCGTGATTTCAATAATAAAGCGGCACGTTGGAGGCGGAATAACCGCAGACGAAGCGGAGAAACTCGGGTGGCCAAAAGACGTTTATGTGCCGATGACGCTGGAAGAAAAAATAGTGTCATACGCTGATAAGTTAATTGAAGGTGCCAAACAGGCGCTTGTTGAAGTAACCGTCAGAAAACTTGTTGAAGAACATAAAGAAGAGGCTGCAGAGCGCGTGCGGAGACTTCACGAAGAGATATGTCGTCTTCTTGGCGATGACCCATGACTACACTTACGTTGCTGACTAAAGCCAACGATTCCAGCCAGTTGGAACAAATCGGCAAAATCCTCCACGATTCGCTAGAAGGGCTGGAAATAGAAACGAAGATACTGGACATGGTAGCTGATAGGTGGGTGCAAATCGCTCTGGACGGAGAAGACGAAGGCATAGCCGCAAACTACGTGGCAAAGGAGATAGGCATCTGCCCCGTCAGCCTTCAGGGATTGAAGCGGTTTTCAGCGATTAATGGATGCCTGATAAGCTTGGAAAAAAGCAGAGAAGAACTGCTATTAGACGTGGGCGTTTTCCAGCCGAAAACCGTTTACGCCGCCGTTCCTCTGCGAGTTTTGCAGGCTCAACTGGTGGATGGAAGAAAAATCGCCTTGAAAAAAATAGCTGAACTTTATGGGCTCTGCGAGGATTTACCTGTAAACATCAAGATTACCAGCATTATAGAAGAGGAAGACCGTGTTGAAGCCGAGCTTTCAAATGCGCAATTGTCAAAGTTTAAAGTTTGGCGGGAATCTCTGCTGGACAGGCTATTGGTTCTAGGCGCATCTTTAGCTGAGGTAAAGGTGGCATTGGCTCGTGCAACGTTAGATAGAGATATTATTGATGTGGAACCTTTGGGGTTGCTTGAGCATGCGTTGACATGCAAGCTTGGAACGGATGCTGCAGGATTGATACCGAAAATCGGCAGAAGCCTAAAAAAAGCCAAGTTCGCCGTGTTCGACCCAAAAAGGCTGCGACAGTTTCTAGAAGTCTAAAAAATTTAGAATTAAACTATTGGCGGAATGCGAAAGCGCATGTGCTTGTTAAGGCTTGCTGGTTTTTCGCTGCCTTGTTGTGCGATTTTTGACTTATACCCCCTCTATATATAGCTTCAACCAGAAGTTCACTAAAACATGTACGAACCCAAAAAGAAAAGTGCTTAAATGATAATGCTGTTTATCTCTTTTTAAGGGGGAAAGTCGGCTTGGCTGAAAAAGAAGACGTTGACACTCTGAAGGGAACCACGCTTGATATTTACCGCTTCTTGCTGAAAGCCAATAAACCCATTGGAATTAGGGAAATTCAAAGAGCACTAAGCCTCAGCAGTCCATCAGTGGCTCAGCATCATCTCGCTAGGCTGGAAAACGCGGGGCTTATCAAACGTGAATGGGGCGATTATGTCATCAATAGAGTGGTGCTGGAGAATTGCGTAAAGATCAGCCGCTTCCTAATTCCTAGATATTTCTTTTACCTCTTATTCGCCGTTGCGGTTTTAGTGCTAGAACTCACTGTTCTTCGGCCAAATGTTCTCTGCGAGGCGTATGTTTTCTCAGTCATTGCCGCCATAATATTTATTGTAATCTTTGGTTATGAGGTCATTAAAATTTGGCGTAAGGGCAGCCTATAACGCGTCAACACACCGCAATCTTTTGTTGGGTTGCTCTCCTGTTGGTTAAGTGGCGTGTTCTATGCAGTAGTACAGTTCGTTCTATCCTGTAGAAATTAATAGTTCACCTTTCAACATCAACAATTTAGGGATAAAAAATGGGCATCCTGACAAGAGCCTCCAGAAACATAGCTCGAAGAAAAGCAAGAGCTCTATTGCTGATTGTAGTGTTGAGTTTGGCTTTAGCGGTAATAACTTCTCTGCCGCCAAACATAATCGCAAACCAGCAAGGCAACCAAGGACTAATCGACCAAATGTTAGGCGCCATTCAAAGCTCTAGTGAGCGCCTGAATCTTACTGCAACTCAAATAGACTGCAATCTGGGTTTACAATTTCTTCATAACCAGGGACCCTACAAAAACGTAACTATGATGGTAACGCCGTTTTTGAACATATCTGACTACGCTAACCTCACCTCTATCCCAGAAATCGCAGACGTTATACCTATGCTTTTATACTGGCAACCAGATGAGGAGAACTTTTACTTCAACTTCACTTACAACGGATACACATACAGGGGCTTCATGTATATTTGGGGAATACCTTTAGAAGCCTCTTATCTCGAAAAGTTTCCCTCGGTTATACCTACAACGGACACTTGGACTTTCAGCACGAAGGAAAATATTACTGCTGGTCGAAACCTTGAAGCTGGTGACCGTGGCGTCGTCGTTTTGCAGGAGTTTATTGCTAACTACTTTAACGCCAGCGTTGGTGACACCGTTAACATTTTGGGGCAAAACTTTACGGTGGTAGGCATTCAGGGAACGGGGAGGTACCCCCAATATTTTGATATATACATGAATCTTGAGGACGCCCAAAAAATCACCAACACTACTGGACAAGCATCGAAGCTCTTGGTCTTTGCTGATAAAGTTGAAAACGTAGATACAGTTGAAAACAAAATTAAAGAACAATACCCAGAGCGGCTTGAGGTTACGACCAATAAAGCGATTATAAACCAGGCTTTGGAAAATAAAGCGGAGTGGGAGAAAAATCTGCAAAACACACAAGCGGCGGTTGATAATTTAAAAAACACTGCTATAATGGAGATGGGCTTAGTAGTGGTTGCTCAGGTCGCTATAATGTTGTTTGTGATGTTGTATGCTGTTCGTGAGCGAACCAGAGAGATTGGTACGCTCAAAGCTATGGGTGCCAGCAACAGTACAATTCTGGGGCAGTTTATGCTTGAAGGCATCATTCTGAGCCTAATTGCTGGTATAATCGGTGTAGTAATCGGTACAGTTGGCGCATCAGCAATCGGGAATTTGTTGATTCCCCGCCCTACTGATGTAGGCTTTGAGATATCAGTGGGTGGGCAAGATGTGGCGATCCTTGCTATGACCATGCCTGAGTTTATCTTGGCTGGGTTGGGCATTGCAGTGGCGCTGGGCGCTCTTGGAAGCTTGTATCCAGCTTGGCGAGCAGCAAAAATACGACCAGCGGAGGCAATGCGTCATGAATGAGCCCGTTCTAAAAATTGAAAACTTAACCAAAACATTCACGCTTGGCAAACGCAAAATACAGCCCCTAAGCAACTTGGACCTTGAGGTTAAACGAGGCGAATTCACAGCTATCATGGGACCGTCTGGTTCAGGCAAAACCACATTGCTAAACCTCATAGGCTGCATGGACAAACCAACAGATGGCAGAATAGTCATAGACAACATGGACATTGCACGCTTGCCAGAATCGCAGCTCTGCAAAATACGCCGCGACAAAATAGGCTTCATCTTCCAAAACTTCAACCTGCTACCATACCTCAACGCACGAGAAAACGTGGAACTGGCAATGGAGCTTGCGGGTAAATTTAAGGAACAGAGAAAACAAAGAGCAAAAGACCTCTTGGCTACAGTTGGTTTATCAGGGCGGGAACAACACAGACCCCAACACTTAAGTCAAGGAGAACAACAAAGAGTCGCCATCGCCCGCGCATTAGCAAACGACCCCGTCCTAATCTTAGCTGATGAACCAACAGGCAATTTAGATGCCGCCAACAAACAAGAAATCGTAAAGCTACTCGCAGACCTCAACCAAAAACAAGGTGCTACTATTCTGATAGTGACACATGACGAAAAGGTTGCAGCACACACGAGGCGAATGCTCTTCTTAAAAGACGGAAAAATAATCGATGAAAAACAAGGCTCAAAAAGCAGTCCTTCTTGAGCAACCAATCAATTCCAGCTTTCTTACATCTTTTTCTCATCATTCGGCAGTTTTCCTCAAGATAAACTGGTCGTTGAAACAAACAGGTTTTAAGAACCCGATGGTGGGCCGGGCCGGACTTGAACCGGCGACCTTTGGCTCGTAAAGCCAATGTCCTAACCAAGCTAGACGACCGGCCCGTTTCTTCTTCTGATTCAATCTGCCCTGACAGTCTTTAATTTTTCGTTCCCAGTATTCAATGCGGAGGCTGCTTAAGCGGCGGATTTAGCTTCCGTGACGGCTTCCTCGATTTTGTCCACGGGATTTTCCAGCAGTGCAAGCTTCGCTTGGACGCCGAATCTTTTTCCCATGTACTTCTTTGCCATGCTCAAAACCCTTTGTGGACTGACGATGAACAGGGGGAAGCCCTGCCTTGCGAGGTACCAGTTCACGTAGGTCTTGCCCATTTCGGAAACTACCAAGCTGGGAACTCCCTGAAGTGCCGCTTCCCGAGCAATGGTGCCTCCGGCGCTGACGACCAAGTCGGCGTGTGCCACGAGGCTTGCAGAGTCAACAAGTTCCTCTTTCAACCCGAACTCTTTGCCGTTCTCATTGTATCTCTTTATGAACAGCACGCTTCCCAGCTTGCCGAGTTTTTCCGCAACCTGCGCGGTCAAATCAGTCTTGTTCGCGGCGTAAGCGGCTTTGTGCTCCATCTGTCTGACTACTATCAACGGTTTTTTCAGCCCCGTTATCTTGGACGGCTTGAACCCCTTTATCCATGCAACTTCGTCTACGCCCTTGAATTGGATGATGTTCTTGGCACAATGGTTTTTCAGAAACCGCTTCGGAATAGAGCTTGACACCACCACGGTGGTTGCGAAAGGTATGGTCAGCCTGTTAACTGCCGTGGCGTGCGGCGTATCAGCAGTCAAAATTATCGGAATACCTAAGCCGAACGCAGTGCGACATAACTCGACGGATTGATGCGAAATCGCCATATCTGGCACATTATCCTTAAACATTCTTGAGAATTGGATGACGCGGTCTGCGCTCTCTTCCAGCCGTGAAAAAAGCGATTGCGGATTGTACCTGCCGACAACGATGGGGTTTTCTCCGAGAATCCGCGCCAACGGCAGCGTGTCAGGATGCTCTCGCGTAGTGAAAACGACTTCGTGACCGCGTTTTCTGAGCCTCTGCGCTATGGCTGTGCCGTATCGGATGTGCTTGCCGGTGCAGGCGTCATACCAGATTTTCATGGGTTCACCTTGCGCTTTGCCCGAATGAACGCTTCACGCTTAGCCGCGTACTCCTCTACAGTCATCACTTCTCTTGCAGGCACGCCCATGGCGACTTTTCCAGCGCGAACGTTCTTCGCGACGACGCTTCCGCCGCCGATGACGCAGTTGGCGCCTAGTACCACGTTAGGCAGGATAGTGACGCCGCCACCTATGGTAACATTGTCTTTTATAGTTGGAGGCGTGAGGAGGTCTGTTCTGGGATATTTATCGTTCAGCAAAGAACTGTTGGGTGCAATGAACACGTTGTCACCCAGAACGCAACCGTTCGAGATTGTCACGTGCGCTTGTATATTGCATTTCTTGCCGATTACCACGTTTTTGCCAATGTCGCAGAAACTTCCAATGGTGGTTCCGTCGCCGATTTTGGTGTTGTCACCTATAACCACATAGTTCCAGACCACGACATCTGCGCCCAGTTGAACGTCTTTTCCGACGATTACGCCTTTTCCCATTTTCAGTTGTGGCATAGGCTTTCCTTTTGGGCTCCAGATTTAAATAGTTTAACGCTCTACGAGTTTTCTCTGACGGAGGCAACCAAAATAACTCAAGAGACAGTTTTAGTTGTGGGCTTGGGAGAAATTGGAGCCACGCTGTTTGCGCTGCTAAAAGAACAGAAAGAAAGCTTTGTCGTTTACGGTTTAGACGTGGACGAATTAAAAATGCGTGCGGTTGGCCAAGAAGAGAGCAAACTGCCAAGCGAAGTGGCCACTATGCACGTTTGCCTACCATGCAAAACCCAATCAACTTTCACAGACTTAGTTTACGGCTACGTCCAACGTTTCAAACCGAAACTCGTCATCATAAACAGCACTGTTCCACCGGGAACTACCATGAAAATCCAAGAACGCTGCAGATGCCTTGTAGCCCACTCGCCAGTCCGCGGAGTGCACCGAACCCCCGAGCACATGAAGTGGGAAATGAAACGCTGGACAAAATACATCGGCGGAACAACCAAAGAATCCGCAAACGCGGCTTGTCGGCATTTTGAAAAAATGAACCTAAAAGTGAAAAAGCTAAACAGTTGCAAAGAAACAGAGCTGGCTAAGCTTTTCGAAACAACCTACCGCGCCTGGATGATAGCGTGCTTCCAAGAGATGCACCGAATCTCCAGAGAATGCAAGGCTGACTTTGATGACGTCGTGGATTTCTTGGAAGACACGCACCGCGTGAGGCTTGACCGCCCAGTCATGTTTCCTGGCGTAATAGGCGGACACTGTCTCGTGCCAAACACAGAACTGTTGCTCAGCGTTTATGATTCAGAATTTCTGCGCTTGATTTTGGAGTCGAACGAGAAGCGTAAAATTGAGGTCAAAGATGAAGCTGTTCGTGTGGAAGCGGAGAAGGTCAAGAAAAGAGCCGAAGCACTCCAAAGGGAGTTAATGGGCGAGCTTGGCGAAGGCGAGACTTGCTAAGTTCATGAACCGCAGGATGAAAATGTTATCGTTTGAGTAATGATTAAACAGTCAGAGTACCTTATGGGAAAAGGAGCTTTATTTTTGCTAATCCATTTATAAGAATAATTAAGAGCAAAGCAAAATCAGTTTAGAAAAGATTTAGATTCTGGACGTGACTACATTTAGGCGATTAAGGTGCTTCAATGAAAGTTGTCATGATAAACGATTGCGCCTACGTTGGGGAAACCCTGCTTAAGTACATGCCGCCCAACGTGGAAAAGCAACACATCAAGCGCACTCGGGGCTTTTGGAACAAGACGTTCGGGCTGGCTTTAAAGATTCTCAGAACCCACGGCGATGTTTATCATGCGCATTATCTTCTCCAAGACTGCTACATAGCAGCCAGATTAGGCAAGAAGCCTCTGATCGGTCATGCTCACGGCAGCGATTTAAGAACAAGCCTAGCGCATACGTTATGGGGAAGAGTCGTGAGGCACAACCTGAAAAGCTGCGGCAAGGTGCTTGTCAGCACCCCTGACGTCCTCGGCTTGGCAAAACGGTATCGGGAGGACGCTGAATACATGCCGAACCCTGTTGATGCTGAACTGTTTTATCCAAAACCTGTCTCTCAATATGATGGGAAAAAGAGGGTGCTGATAGCCAGCGACTGCAACTTCAACGTGAAAGGCACAGATATAGCCATCAAAGCGCTAAGTAGAATCAAAGACAAAGTCGAAGTCAGCATAATCAAGAATGGCGTGGACTTCGAAAAAACACGCACGTTAGCCTCCTCGCTTGGTCTAAACCTAAACGTGCTCCCAAAGGTAACACATGAAAAACTAAACGAGTACTTCTGGAATGCGGACGTGGTGATTGACAGGTTCAAACTCGGCTCACTTGGAATGGTCTCTCTTGAAGCCATAGCTTGCGGGAGACCCGTGATAACTTATGTTTCATCAGAATTCGAAGAATACATCGATTTTCCCTTAAAAGATGCTGTTGCTGAAAACGCGGTTGCCGATGCGGTGGAAGCCGCTGATGAGAGTCTGTGGGAGAAGGAGTATCAATACTTGTTGGCGAATCATCGAACAGAAGCCGTACTCGAACGACTGTTAGAAATTTACGGTTCGCTAGAGCGGTGAGCGAAATGAAAGTGCTTCTGACATCCACGGACAACCCGTACACCACGCGAATCGGAGGAAAGCACATTCACCTGCTGCTTTTGGAGAGAGGATTGAAAAAGCTGAACGTGGAAGTCGCCACGCTTTACTATAAATCGAGCGGCATCATGGAGTTAGCTAAGAAAGGCGTGATGCTTCCCTTCTCCGAAAAACAACAATTTAAACGCAAAATTGACACGAAAATAAACTACTTGGTAGCGCATCTCCCTCGCCACGGCGGCATCGACATAATCCACGCTCACGACGTATTATCGATGCTGGCTACTGCCAAGGCGCCTCAGAAAAAGGTGCTCACGCTGCACGGCTACTTCGCAAGAGAAAACGTGGAGTTCATAAAGAATGAGAGAGAACGCGATGAAGTTTACCCTTTCCTGTTCGAGACGGAGACGAAGGGTATGAAGAATGCT
Source organism: Candidatus Bathyarchaeota archaeon A05DMB-2 (assembly GCA_018475625.1). Lineage (GTDB taxonomy): Archaea > Thermoproteota > Bathyarchaeia > Bathyarchaeales > Bathycorpusculaceae > A05DMB-2. Next base: position 115,062 of record JAAKEZ010000002.1, on the reverse strand, counting down.
GAGCGCATAATAACTGTTGACCAACGCCTCAAAGACTATGTGCTAAAAGAATTCAAGTACCCCTCCACAAGAGTCACCGTCCTATACAATTCTGTTGACACTGACACTTTCAGACCCGTTACGAAAGAAGAGCAGAGCGCAATCAAGGCGAATGCAGGGTTCAGCCGAGACAACTTCATCGTCCTTGTGCCTAGAAGACTCGTAGAAAAAAACGGCGTAATCTACGCCGTCCGCGCCATGAAGCATGTGGCAGGTGAAAACGTGAGGCTTATAATAGCTGGCGACGGCCCTGAACGGCAAAAAATACTTGTGGAAGCAGCTGCAGACCAAAGAATCAAACTCGTCGGTGCTGTCCCTCACGACGAAGTTGCTTCCTATTACATGATGGCTGATTCTGTTCTGATACCTTCGGCAACAACTCACGGCATCCAAGAAGCGACATCACTTGCGATGCTTGAGGGAATGTCCTGCGGCAAAGCAGTCATCTGCTCTGAAATCGGCGGTATGCGGGAAATTATCCAGCACATGAAAAACGGCATACTCATAAAGGAAAAAGATCCTGAGGAAATAGCTAGGACCATCAGCGCCATAATGAACAACTCAGTGTTAATGAGCGAGTTATCACGAAACGCGAGGGAATACGTGCTGCAAAATCACTCTTATCTAGCCCACGCTCAAAAAGTCTTGAACATATACCACGAAGTGTTGGAGAAGTAATGCAAGTTGGTTGAAAACCCCGAAGTCACGGTGCTGATGCCTACTTACAATGATTCCGAGTTCATAGCTGCGGCGATAGAAAGCTTGCGGAATCAAACCCGGAGGAACTTTGAACTAATCGTGATTGACGGCTCCACAGACAACACGCCAGAAATCGTCAAGGAAATCGCTGAAAACGACGACAGAATCAGGTATTTGCGCGAGCCTCATAGCGGACAGCTGAACGCGCTAGCCTACGGCGCCGATTTTATCAGGGGGCGCTACGTCACTATGCTACATTCGGATGACATGTTGTCAGATGCCAAAGCGTTTGAAAGAAACATTCTTGCTTTAGAACAGACTGATTGTGATGGCGTTTTCTCCGACCTGCTGACAATGAATAGAGAAGGCGCTGTCAACGGGAAAGTAAATACTGTTAAGAGCCTTGATGATTCCTCGCTAGCAACTCTATTTTTGAGAGCAGGGTCAAACATGATTCCTGACTTCTTCTTCGTGAAACGTGAGGCATTCAGAAACGTGTTTTCAAGCTACATAACTTGGAATATGCCCTACTGGCTGAGATTCGACGAAAATGGAGTAAGCACGTTAAGACTGAAAAAAGTTGAGCCGTGGTACATGTACAGGGTTTACGGTGAAAATTACCTGCGGTCAGACGTGGGAAAATTTGAAACGGTGAATGGATGCTTAAGGACGGTGCTGGAGATTGGACAAAGAATAAACCCACCTTTACTCAGCATCCAACGGTTGCTGGTTAGGATTTTTAAGACGCGGATAAAGCCAGTTTACAAGTTTGGATCATGTCCGCCAGAGAATCTGCGGAAAATGGTCCAATACGTTATAAACAGTTATTATCTAAAGGTCCCGCAGAACACTTATTTTAACGGCTTAATGGGCTTTTATTCGAATTTTCCCTCAAAACGAACGATAAAACTGCGTTTCGAGGAAGAAGCACCCTTCCTTGGAAAGGACGCGCGTGTTTTCTACAACATGATGCAGAGATTGCCAGCGATTTATGACCAAATCCTTGGCGAAGCAGCCAGCGGTTTCGGCACCGTCTCCGTCTCGGAAAAGGATTATGAAAAAAGTCGAGATATGCTGAGATTCTTGAACCTGCTTGCCGATATTCGGGTTGAATGAAGATTGGGTGTCTTCACTGTTCGCAATTACCGTTTCGTAAAATGAAAGAGCCCACAAGCATAATCAGAATTTTCCAAAGCAGAAGGGTGAATGTTGTTTTTAAAATTGCCTTCGTCATCTATGCCTGAAAACTCGACAAGTTCGAGATTGGCGAAGTACTTGATTATTTGCTGTGGCGAATGAATTCTATGGGCATTGAAACACAGCCTTGGTCTTCCTACAGGCAAAGAGAAATACATTGAACCACCTTTTGCGAGTATTCTCGCAAGTTCTTTGCATGCCTTTTTTGTTCCAAGCGGGTCGAGGGAATCGCCGTACCTACCTAAACCTACATGCTCAGCCACATGCAAACAAGAAAGAGACAAGATAGAATTGTCCCTAAAAGGCATTGAGAGAATGTTGCCTTTCTTTGAATGAAAGTTTTCCAGCGTTGCCAACAACGGTCGGATATCAATGAAGGTAACTTCAGTTATGGCTGTTAAAAAACCAATCAAGTCGACTCTGGAACCAACATCAACATGCTGCTTGACTTTAGATCGGTAAATTTTTTTGAAAGCCCAAATATCTTGATAGAAATAGTGTGCGTCGAAAACGGTGCTTGGTGTCTTATCATTGATGCAAGGATAAGTATCAGCGAATCTTATATGCTCTGCGCCTTTCAATCTTGAATACCGCTTTAAATCTTCAAGAAAACTGATGTACCTTGGAAAAGTGTGAATCAACTGCACAGGATTAAAAAAGGGCGTTATCCATCTGAACAGAGCCCTATTCCGTATTCGGGTACGTCTTCCCAAAACCAACCCCGTCTGTAAGAAATGATACCTATTGCCGTTGTTATATAATTATTTCGCTAAATTCCACTCGATGCCTTTGATCTGAACAATGCGCTGATGTGCGGCTTGCTTTTAACCGACCGCTTTAAAAGAAGACGAACTGTTTTATATACGGTACGGAGAAGTTCCATTAATGAAGTATGTGTTCCTTAAAGGGCGATCCGAAGGTGGATTGCCTCATTCTCTATATAGAGAATTGCTTAGGTTCCCGCCTGATGGGTACCGCATCTTCACGCGGAACGCTGAAAACACAGGAATGAAGCAACTAACGCCGTTCAGCAAGAAGCAGCAACTTTTTTATGATTTGAATCGTAAACTTCGAGGAGTTACTTATGACCGTTTGTGGCGTGAAGCAAGGACTTTATTCTATATGGGTCTTAAAGAAACGCAGCGTCCACGCCTACCTGCGGGAAGGAAAATAGATTTGGTGTTTTCTTCTCAACAGTTGCTGTTCGCTGAGATGCCTTGGGTGGCTGATTTTGAGTATGCTGATGCATTGGTGGATTACGGAGACATAAGGCTCGCTAGGAGATTTATCCAAAAAGCTCTCCGCTCAAGATATTGCAAGAAGATTATGCCATGGAGCGAATGGTCCAAGAGGACTCTGCTACGCAGCATGGACTGCGGTTCCTTTAGAGAAAAAATCGAAGTCGTACACTTAGGAGTGGCAGCAAAAAACTTCATCAAAAAAACAGACAAAGAAAAACTGCGTTTTCTTTTTGTCGGAAGCACTAATCGACTCAACTATCTGAACTTTGAATGGAAAGGAGGCTTCGAGGCTGCAGAAGCGTTTGTTGAGTTGAGCAAGAAATATGATGGTTTAGAGTTGGTCTTGCGTTCGTGGGTGCCGCCTGAAATAAAAGAGAAATACGGCGACAAAGCCGGCATAATCATAATCGATAATCCGTTAAGTGAAGAAGACCTCGCGAGCCTTTACGTTTCTTCAGACATTTTGTTGTTTCCCTCGCATCTAAACTTGGGCATGGCAATACTAGAAGCTATGAGTTACGAGCTACCAGTAATCGCCATTGACGTTTACGATGTTTCGGAAGCACTTAAAGACATGAAAACTGGAGTTCTCATAAAACCGCCGCCAAACGTGAACTACTACACTTGGAATGGCGCCGCGAATCACCAAGATAACACGCTGTTGCCGAGAATTCGTCAGTTTAGACCTTGGATTGTGAAGCGCATCGTGGAGAAGACTTCGCTTCTGATTGAAGATGCATCGTTGAGGCGGAGAATTGGGCGAGAGGCGAGAGAAGAAACAGACCGTGGAGAATTTTCCCTAACAAAAAGAAATGCGAAACTAAAGACAATATTTGATGAGGCTACTGCAGTGTAATCAAGCTTCCTTGTTCCACCATAATTCTGTGAAAGAGTTAAATGAATGAAAAAGTACATAAAACAAGAAAGGCAACCCTGGCGAGAGTATTGGTTAAAAAAGCCTTTATCACTGGAATTACAGGACAAGACGGCTCATATTTAGCGGAACTTCTATTGTCGAAAGGGTATGAAGTGCACGGGATTATTCGCAGAGCCAGCACGTTTAATACTTCAAGAATAGACCACATATACGTGGACCCCCACACTCCAGAAGCAAAATTCTTCCTTCATTACGGGGACTTATCTGACTCAGAGCAAATTTCAAACATAATTTACAATGTCAAGCCAGACGAGGTTTACCATCTGGGCGCTCAGAGCCATGTTCGAGTGAGCTTTGACATCCCAGAGTACACTGGGAACATTACAGCTCTGGGCGTAACAAGGATTTTGGAGGCCATAAAACGCAGCGGAAACAACATCAAATTTTATCAAGCGTCAAGCAGCGAAATGTTCGGAGAGTCGCCTCCTCCACAGAACGAGGAAACCCCGTTCAGGCCTCGAAGCCCATACGCGATTGCCAAGGTTTACTCGTATTGGATGACTGTGAATTACAGAGACGCCTACAATCTGTTTGCGTGCAACGGGGTTCTCTTCAATCATGAATCGCCCAGAAGAGGAGAAACCTTCGTCACCAGAAAGATAACGCGGGCAATAGCCAACATCTTAGCAGGGACTCAGAAAGTTCTATATTTAGGCAACCTCAACGCGAAAAGGGACTGGGGGTACGCGCCTGAATACGTGGAAGCAATGTGGAACATGCTTCAACAGGAGAAACCCCAAGATTTCGTCATCGGCACAGGAGAAAGCCACTCCGTAAAAGATTTTGTTGACCACGCCTTTTCGTATGCCGGCTTAAATCCCGAAAAGTACATCAAGATTGACCCGAGATATTTCAGACCCACCGAGACCGGAGAATTAATCGCTGATTCAAGAAAAGCCGAGAAGGCGCTGCATTGGTACCCGAAAATCTGTTTCAAGGATTTGGTTAAGATAATGGTGGATGCTGACCTGCATAGGATTGGGCTTGAACCCGTCGGCGAAGGATATGAAATTTTGAAGCGAAAGTTTCCAAAGCGCTGGTGGAGCGTTGATTAAGGTGAGTTTTTGGGAAAACAAGAAGGTACTCGTTACAGGCGGCGCTGGCTTCTTAGGTTCATTCATAACCGAAAAATTAACAAAAGAAAAAAAAGTTAATCCCGAGAATATTAGAGTCCCAAGAAGCAAAGAATCTGACCTGAGGAAATGGGAGAGTTGCGTTGCAGCTGTTAAGGACATGGATATAGTTATTCATCTCGCGGCGAAAGTTGGCGGGATAGGTTTCAACCAGAAATATCCCGCGGAACTATTCTATGACAACGCCATCATGGGTATTCAGCTGATGGAAGCCGCCAGACAGGAGGGAGTGGAGAAATTTGTTACTGTGGGAACTGTATGCTCTTATCCTAAATTTACGCCGGTTCCTTTCAAAGAGGAGGATTTATGGAACGGCTATCCGGAGGAAACAAATGCACCTTATGGCATCGCCAAAAAAGCGCTTCTGGTTCAAGCTCAAGCTTACAAAGCCCAGTACGGTTTCAATTCAATTTATCTATTGCAAGTAAACCTGTACGGGCCGCGAGACAATTTTAACCCTGAACAGTCGCACGTGATACCAGCGCTAATAAAGAAATTTGTAGACGCGAAACGCGAAGGAAGAAACGAGGTTGTGGTCTGGGGAACTGGAAAAGCATCACGAGAATTCTTGTACGTGGAAGACGCCGCGGAAGCTATTCTTCTGGCAACCGAGAGATACAACAAATCGGAACCTGTGAATATAGGCGTAGGTCAAGAAATTACCATACGCGAACTTGTAGACCTGATAGCCGAGCTTTCGGGTTACAAAGGAAAAATAACATGGGACACTTCAAAGCCTGACGGGCAACCCCGAAGACGCCTTGACACCAGTAAAGCCAAGCGTGAATTCGGGTTTGAAGCAAAAACTGACTTCAGAAACGGCTTGAAGAAAACAATTGACTGGTACCAAAGCGTCAAAGGCGTTAAATAGAAAGCAATTTTTAATAGCTGAGCGACACTATCGTGTAGTGATGTTTTATGGCGAATGAACACGCGCCCTTAACAGTTGCGTTAGAACAACTTGACCTTGCAGCTAAAAAGTTGCGTCTTGACGATGGAATTCACAAAATTCTCAGCCAGCCGAAAAGGTCCATCATGGTCTCCATCGACATAAGGATGGACGACTGCACGGTTGGGGTATTTAAAGGCATCCGAGTTCAGCACTGGGACGTGAAAGGACCGTTCAAGGGCGGAATCCGCTACTACCCGAACATCACAGTCGAGGAAGTAACCGCGCTTGCTATGCTCATGACGTGGAAATGCGCAGTAGCAGATATCCCTTATGGCGGCGCAAAAGGCGGGGTGTGCTGCGACACCAAGAAAATGAGTCTTGGCGAACTGGAAAGGCTAACGCGTCGCTACGTGAGCCTCATCGCGGATTACCTTGGACCGCATCGGGACATCCCAGCGCCTGACATGTACACTGACGCGCAGACTATGGCTTGGATAATGGATACCTATAGCCAGCTCAAGGGCTACAGCATCCCTGAATCTGTCACGGGAAAACCAGTTGAAATCGGCGGGTCAGAAGGAAGAACCGAAGCGACCGGCAGAGGCGTGGTGCACTGCATAAAAAAGGCAGCCGAAGTCACAGGCTTGAGGCTTAAAAACGCCACGGTAGCCATACAGGGATTCGGTAACGTCGGATACCACGCAGCCCAAGCAATCCATGACATAGGCTGCAGGGTTGTCGCTGTAAGCGACTCCACGGGAGGAATCTACTGTGCAGAGGGGCTTGATCCCGCCCGAGTGTTGGCGCACAAGGAGAAAACAGGCTCAGTTCAAAACTTCAAGGGCTGCACCAATATCACTAACGAAGAGCTCTTAGAAGCAGAATGCGACATACTCATCCCTGCGGCGTTAGGAAACCAAATAAAAAGAAAGAACGCGAACAAGATCAAAGCACGCATGATTGCTGAAGCCGCTAACGGACCCACGACACCTGAGGCTGACAGGATTCTCTTCGAGAAGGGAACATGTCTTATCCCTGACATTCTCGCCAACTCTGGAGGGGTCACCGTCAGCTATTTCGAGTGGGTTCAAAACTTGACGAGGGAGCACTGGTCGCTGGAGGAAGTGAACCGGAAGCTTGAGAGCAAGATGACTCAAGCCTTCGACGACGTATATAAGCTGTCACAGGAGGAAGAGAGCGACATGCGAACCGCTGCTTTGATGCTTGGAGTGGGAAGAGTCGCCAATGCTATACGGACACGAGGACTCTGGCCTTAACAAAAACGGGGACAAGCCCTTTCTTGCATTGCTAAAAATGCACAGGTGCTGTAGGTTTGGTTTCCCTAAATTCTCGAATTGACTAATCTAAATCTTTAAACTGTTCCTCTTATATCCTGTTTCACCGCATAAAGAGTAAGGAAGAGTCAGCGGGGAAATGGGTTGGATGGAGTTAAACAATAAGAATTTGGATTTTTGCTTCGAAAACTCACTCGTGAAAGTTATCGCCAACAGGAACTATCCGGAAATCAAGCTTGCCGGGTTAACAGTTGGTCCTTTCGAGGAGGGTAATGAATATGAGCTTTACTTTTGGATTGCGCAAATGTTCGCGGAGCAGGGAATCGCCCATTTCCGTGAAGAAGACAGTCTAGACGCCGCTAAGCTTTACAAGGTCATTTGGAAAGAACGCGTCCAAATCGCAGGACAGATATCTGAACTCCCCGAGGATTTTTATCCTAAACTCCGCCGGTACCTCGCAAGCATGAAGGAGGAAATAGCAAAGCAACCTGAGAAAGTGCAGGAATATGAGAAGGCGAAGCATTTGGCATGGGACATTGTGGATTCAAGGCTGAAAAAAATAGTTGCGTTATCCGCAGGTCCCGCACAAACCGATCAGGTTCTGAAAAAGCTTACAAGCGAGGAGAAATTCATTTACCAGCAACTCGGCAAGATAATCAGCGAATGGAAAGCCCACATACTTGAACATGAAGGGGAAACGTGAACTGAATGGCTAAAGAGCTGCAAACCATAGATCCGCAGGAACGATTTCTGGAATTTTTCAAGAGAGAGAAGTACCGCCAGAGAATCTCGCAGATGGCAATAGCAGGAAGAGAATCAGTCACAGTGGACTTCATGGACCTTTTCGGGTTCGACCAGAGGCTCGCCGAGAGACTCCTCGAGAAGCCTGATGACTATTTGCAGTACGCAAGCAACGCGGCGTATGCTCAACTCGGAATTCAAGACGCGGAATACGCGGAGAAAATAGAAAAAGTAACCGTTCGCATCGTGCAGCTTTTGGGGAAAGAGCAGCTGAGAAAACTCGGCTCAAAGCAGTTGGGAAAACTCGTCATGGTTGAAGGCATCGTGGTGCGAGCCACACCAGTGCGCCCGATGGTTATGAAAGCTTCCTTCAAATGTAAACGCTGCGGAACGCAGACGCAGGTAGAGCAGTCAGGTCCGTTTCTGAGAGCGCCGTTCGAATGCAGTGACCCTTCATGTAGGCAAAAGGGACCATTCGAGTTCGTTCAAGAGGAATCCACGTTTATAGATTCGCAGGACCTGCGCCTACAGGAGAGACCCGAGGATTTGCCGCCTGGTCAGCTTCCCCGCACGTTGAACGTTAAGCTTGTGGGGAGCGAGATAGTTGACTTAGCTAGACCAGGCGACCACGTTTCGCTAGTTGGAATCGTCCGCGCTTTCGCGCCCTCCCGCCCTGGAATCGGCAAGCTCCGCACTTTCATACTGCATGTGGATGCCAATTCCCTTGAGGTTTTAGGCAAAGAACCTGAGACTTCGCCGCCGTCTCCTGAAGAGGAACAGAAAATCCTTGAACTCGCAAAAGACCCGTGGGTGCACAGGAAAATAATGAATTCGATAGCGCCCTCAATCTACGGCTACGAACACATCAAAGAAGCCATCATGTACCTTCTCTTTGGCGGAGTGTCAAAAGCCCTACCAGACATAACGGTGAGAGGCGAGATGAACGCGCTTCTGATAGGCGACCCGGGCACAGCCAAATCGCAGCTGCTGCAGTACGTTGCGAGGATAGCGCCACGTGGCTTGTACACATCAGGACGCGGAACCACCGCCGCCGGCTTAACCGCTGCCGTCATTAGAGAAAAAGGCGGCTCCATGAGTCTGGAAGCAGGCGCACTTGTGCTAGCCGACAAAGGAATAGCCTGCATCGACGAGATGGATAAGATGCGTCCTGAAGACCGCGTTGCCATTCACGAAGCTATGGAGCAGCACACGGTTTCGGTCGCCAAGGGAGGCATCGTTGCCACGTTGAACGCTCGAACCGCCATTCTTGCGGCTGCAAACCCATCTTTGGGCAGGTATGAGCCGCACCGAACGGTGGCGGAGAACATTTCGCTTCCAGTGACGATTCTGTCTAGGTTCGACCTGATTTTTGTGCTACGCGACGTGCCTGACAGGGAGGCGGATGGGAAGATGTCTCGGCATATCCTTGAAATTCACAGAAGAGGCGCAAGTCCTGTGGAGGCGCAGATTGACCCGGAGCTTGTGCGCAAGTACATCAGCTACGCGAAGGGAATCAAACCTGTATTAAGCAATGAAGCGCTGAATCGCCTTAGCGATTTCTATCTGGCAATGCGTGCGGCAAGCGAGACAGAGGGGTCACCCGTGGCGATAACCGCGCGTCAGCTTGAGTCGCTTGTACGTATTGCTGAGGCGAGAGCGCGAGTGGCATTGCGGAAGGAGGTGTCTGGTGAAGACGCGGAAGCAGCCATTGCAATAATGAAAAGGTCTCTTGAGGAGGTTGGAATCGACCTATCCTCGTTCAAGATGGACATTGACATAATAATGACTGGGAAGCCTAAGAGCATGCGGGACAGGCTGCAGATTATTCTTTCGGTGCTGATTGATATGGAAAAGGTGACAAGCTTAGTTGAGAAATCGGCGCTTATGAGCGAATTAGAGTCGAAACATAAGATTCCAAGAGCTGAAACCGAACGCATGCTGGGGCAGTTGCTGCGTGAAGGCACGATTTACGAACCTAAAGAAGGCTACCTCAAGAAGACTTAGCTGGCTGGTTGAAGGATGAAGGCTGTCACGGTTGTTGCGGGCACAAGACCTGAAATTATTAAGATGGCACCTATCATAAGAGCGCTACGGAAACGCAATGTTCCTATGATTTTTGTTCATTGCGGTCAACACTACGATTATAACATGTCGCAGCAGTTCATCGAAGACCTTGAACTTCCACCGCCGGATTACACTTTCAAGATTAAAGCCTACTCGGCTGGTGTGCAGACAGCACGAATAATGATGAACATGGATGAACTGCTGAAAAAAACTGCGCCGTCGCTTGTTTTGGTTGAAGGAGACACAAACAGCGTGCTTGCAGCGGCGCTAGCATCTAACAAGCGGGGGATTCCTGCTGGTCACGTGGAGGCGGGATTGAGAAGCTTTGACTTGCGCATGCCCGAGGAGCACAACAGACGCCTGACAGACCACGTATCCGGGTACTTGTTCGCCCCAACTGCGTTGGCGGAAGCAAATTTGAAGAAAGAGAATGTCTGGGGAAAAATCTTCGTGACTGGCAACACAATAATAGACGCCGTGCTTCAGCATCTGCCGATAGCAGAGAAAAAATCCGAAATACTGGACAAGATTCACTTCAAAAGGTTCGCTTTAGCCACGGCTCACAGGGCGGAGAACGTGGATGACTTGAAAGTTTTAAAAAATTTCATCGGTGCCTTCGCCGAGTCGCCGGTGCCTGTTGTTTACCCGATGCATCCACGCACCAAGAAGAGGCTGCGCCAGAACAAGATGTACGCGCAACTCTTGAAGAGCGGAAACGTTCAGGTTCTTCCACCTGTAGGGTACCTGGATTTTCTGGTGCTGATGAGACGTTGCGAGTTGGTAGTGACTGATTCCGGCGGAATCCAAGAGGAAGCCACGGCGCCGTCCATCAGGAAACCTGTGTTGGTGATTCGCCTATCCACGGAGAGACCTGAAGCCGTGGAGGCTGGTTTCGCCAAAGTTGTCGGAACTGAGAAACAGAAAATCTTAAAAGGTATAGAAGAAGTTCTGGTACAACGGAAAGAATTGTCTGCAACATCTCCTTTTGGTGACGGAAACGCAGCGGAAAAAATCGTGGAGATAATTCAGAAAGAGTTTTACATTTGATATTCACAAGGGGCTATCCACTGCTACAGTGGGAGTTTTCTTAAAAGAGAAAGAAGAGTGGGAAAGAACTAGTTGCTTTTTTACTGTTTTCGTATCATTGCTTTGGCTCTGAGCACACTGCCTTTCAAGTCGATTCTTGATGGGCAGACGAAGCTGCAGTGTCCACAACCGTCGCAGTAGTCCGCGTTAAGTTTCACTAGTTTCTCCACGTCCATTTTGTCGAAGGCTTCTTTAATCACTATTGGGCTTAGTTTGTGGCAGCAAACGCGCATGCAGGCTCCGCATCTTATGCAATCGTAAGTTTTGACTTCAATGAATTGTTTGGCTTTGGGAAGTTTTGGTGTTTTCTTTTCTGTGGTGGGTTTCAGTTTGCCTACTCTGTCTAAGAACGGTGACGTGAAGTTCATTATTACCAGCGCCAAGATTGAGCCGCCGAAGAAACCCATATATGTTTGAATCAGAACCGTTAGCACTCCTAAGCCTACACCGAATATTGTTTGTCCCATGTACGTAAGAGGCGTAGTTGCTGGGTCTGTTGCCATGAAGAACGCTAGGAATATTGAACTGCCGACGAATAGTTCAAAGCCGAGTCTTAGCAGCAAGTCGCCTCCTGGATATGCATAGTTCAGAATCACCGACATTATTGCGACGGATACAAAGTAGGCTACTGTGATTCTCCATTTTATGTATCGGCGTGCAAGAACAAATAGGGCTATGCCGACAATGATTACTGCGAGGCTTGAAGCGCCACCTGCCCAACTGTGGAATTTACTCAAGAATAACAGATTAAATATGTCACCTTGTGTAGGTGTGGTGGTAGGGACGGGTGTAGCCGGGTTTGCGAAGCAGCCTACTAAGTAGAAGCCGAATCCTGCAGCACCGTTGCCTGCGATTACGTCATAGCCAATTGGCCCAGCCAGTGAGGGCACTTGCAGTCCGCCTGCGACAAGATGGTCGGCAGGAATCAGAATTGTGAACAGTCCTACGAAACCTAGTACAACGAGCTTTGCTGCTGCAGCAGGATTTACGTATTTTCTTCCTTTTATACCCTGCACTTTTTTGAATACAACCATGCCAACTACGGATATTAATGCGACATAGATGAATGCTTCAGGACCAAGCAAAGGCAGCACTTCGCTTACGCGCATTGCCGGTTCGCCAATAGTATAGGATAATGCGACGATTAAGCCGAATACGGCGGCGGACAATGTGTTGAGTGGGCTGTCAGATGCTACCTTATATAGCAGTGCGTCGATTCCGACTGCGATTCCTACTGCTATGAGGCAATTGATTAGAACAGTTAAGCCGTATGACATACCAATTTGTACGGTTGCTCCGTTTGCGTCATATGTTATTGCATAGACATTCCACCACATGACTATCGTTATTACTGCGAGTATTAAGAGTGCAACGAAAGTGTACGCCATCAGTTTATCTTTAGTCATCCAAGAATACTCTTTCACTTTAGACATTCTTTACACAATCTCCTCGATTATGAATAAGCTCAATTTAGAATGGTGAGTTTATAAGACTTTCTCAAAACGGATTAGTGATCAACATTCCAACTGGGAAATCCTGTATAAAGCGTAAACTCGAGCTAATCAATTTAATTGATGATCAAAAAATGGTCGCGATGGTCTAAACGTGGGTATAAACGCGGTCGCCAGTGTACCTTCCAGTCTGCATCTCCTTCTCTATCTCGCGCAGAAGCAGTATCCGCCTGAACGTCGGCGGGTGCGTGGCAAACAGCGTATTCAGGTTGCTCCACGTGGACTTGGCTTCCTTTTCCATGGCGTGTTCAAGTTCGCGCTCGTCCAGCACGCCGTCCTTGTCCAAGTCGTAGTCCTGCTTCTTCTCCAAAATGGCGTGGGCTTCCTGCTTCGCCAAAGCTGGATCCTCGATGTAGAACGCTCGGACTTCCGAGGACGGTTGAGGCGCGAGGGATAAGCCGTAAGTGATTTTCGTCAAGGCACTTTCCAAGCTTCGAGGGGAGCCTGTCACATAGGCGGAGTACGCGTCGGCGAAGTGCTCGCGCAGTCGGCTGAGCCGCATGACGCTGAGGAAGGTGATGATGTAAACTATGAACGCTATTACGCCGATGGCTATCAAGATTATGCCAGCATTGTTCTCTTTGCCTCTTCGCCCAGAATATGAGCTGAACATGCCTGCGCGCAAAGCACTCCAAGCGACAATGTACGCGATTAGTGGCAACGCTGAAAGCACTGTCATAACGATGTAATCCTTGTGCTTTATGTGACCCAGCTCATGTGCTATGACGCCTTTAATCTCATCCTCGTTCAAGCTGGTCAACAGGCCTTCATGAACAGCCAAAACGGCGCTGCTGGATGTTCTGCCGTACGTGAAGGCGTTAGGCGTCTTGTTAGGAACAATAGCAAGTTTTGGCATTGGCAAGCCGCTTTTGTCCGCAAGCTCCTTAACAGTGGATTCAAGCCATGGGTTTTCTTCAGGCTTAAGGAAGTGCAGTCGCGTGGAGGCAGCCACAACGACGGGTCCTATTAGGTACTGGAAAAGTATGAAGAGTCCAGCCCCGCCTAAAGCGACGATTAGCCCAGTCACCAAATCCAGTTGCAGAAGGAACAGGATGGCGAATATGAATATGCCGAATATGAAGCCAGCTATCAGTATGCTCGTTCCCATCGCAAGTTTCAACTGTGCCAAGTTCGCCAAAGCAATTCGCCCCTTAACAATGCACATCATAGGATTGAAGAATTAAATCTTTCTAAGATTCCTGAACGAAAATGCTCAGGAGAGGGGTCAAAACAAATTAATTCTGAACACCGAACATGATGTGACGAACTGAATGATAGAGTTCGAAAAAACCGTTAAGCAAGCCAAGATTCTCAGTCCCTTGAAAAATTTTGAGGAAGACACAGTAACCTTCGAGTACCGAACCGACCCGGTGTCGGGAAGGAACACGACAGTCACCAAAGGCATGCTCAACTACGTTGGCAGTTCTTGACCTCAGACGGGAACTGCTCCGTGCCTTGATGGAAAAAACAAGAGCCAACTGTCCCTTCTGCCCCGAAAACGTGGAAACCAAGACGCCCATGTTCCCCAAAAGCTTCCTTGCAGGCGGCAGAACCCAATCAGGCGACGCGGTTGTGATGCCGAATCTGCTGGGGCATGCGGAGCAGAGCGTTTTAGCGATTCTGTTGCGGGAGCACCACCTGAAACTGACGGATTTCACGCCTCGTATGCTGCTTGACGGCTTCCACGGCAGCATGGAATATTTGAAATGCCTGAGCGAAGTGGACACCTCAGTCAAGTTTCCCGTGTTCGTTTTCAACTACTTGACGCTTGCTGGTTCTTCGATATTTCATCCGCACATGCAAATCTTGGTTAGAGACCGCCCGTTCTTCCTCGTGAAGCTACTTATGGACAAGAGCCAAGCGTACTGGAAAGAGCATGGTCCAATTACTGATGCGGTTTGACCGCGAAAGAGAAGAACGGAGAAAGATACCTCTTCGAAGTTAACGGCATCGACTGGCTGGTTCCTTCCGCGCCTCTCCGTGGATTAAACGATGTCCAAGCAGTAGTTAACGGGAGACCCAGCCTGAAAGAACCCGCGCAGATGAGTGGCAAGGACTGGCTGAAGGCATAACTAGCATCCTCAGGTTCTACAGCGCCCAAGGATACACGAGCTTCAACGCGATTATACTTTCTGGACCGCTGGATGAGCACACGGATTATTTTGACGTGAACCTAAGAATCATCAGCAGACCTGGGATTCAGCAGTTCTGCTTCACTGACGCGTGGGCTGCGCCTTACTTGCTGTGGGATGGCGAAGGGGTAGAAGAACCTGAACGCTTGGCGGAAAGAATCCGAGCATTTCTTAAGATGACGTAGCTGAAACTGGTTAGGCTTGTTGCTGGGTGTGGGTGGCTGGTTTGTTGCCGCGGTTGCTGAACTTTCCAAGGTAACCGAAGGGAAGGGGCATCAGGAAAACCTCGGCTATCATGATGTACGGAGTAGCGGCTAAGCCGAAGATTGTCTGGAATATGACGGTTATGGTGGAGAACGCGAGCAGCAGGAATATACCGTTGAGCCAAAAGCCTGTCTGCCAGCCTTCGTAACCGTACAGGCGATGGAGCAGAGCGATGTTCAGGGCACCTACCATTATAGGTTGGATGAGGTATTGGGCTACCATGAAGAAGGCGAAGCCCAGCGGCGGCATGAAGAGCAGAAAAGGTTTCTGAAGGGCATCGAGTATCACCTGTATGATAGCTAAGGTGAGAACGATTATGAAGCCGTGGATCAGGACTGGTTTAGACAATAGTTTACGCGTTCTCTGCAATCCATTCACCTACCTTTTGTTCTGCGAGTCTTCCGCGGATTCCGTAATAATCCGCTTGGCTGTTCCAGTAGACTATCCAGCAACCTCGGAGGCCCATGCTCTTGAAGAGGTTAAGTCCGCTTATGATGTAGTTGCTCTGGGCAACGTCGTCGCTCGTGGACATGCCGAACTCGGTGATGACCACATCCTTGTTCGTTATCTCATGGAGAAGCTGGATAAAATTCGGTGACATAACAAGGAAGGAGTCCATGAAGACGTCTAGCCCCACGAAATCAAGGTTCTCGCTGAATTTGATGGGCAAGTTAGACCTGACAACGAAGCCCGCTCCAAAATTCGTGTAGAGTTGCGCGGAAAGATTATACTGCTCAACTATCCCGTACACTTTTTCGAACAGGGAAATTGCTTCGTCATCCGTGAACAATGCGCCTACATCCCATGACGAGGCGGACTCGGGCTCGTTAAGAATCTGAACGTACGTGAGGTATTGACCCCACCTGCCAAGATAGTACCTTATTTGAGCGGGGTCCTCGCGGTTCTGGATTATAAGCGCCACGCGCATGCCGAGGTGCTGCGCCGCGGAGAAGAAGACGTCTGTCATGCCGTTCAAGTAATTATTAGGGTCAACCGCGTCGCATACTAAATTCACGCGGATTGTTCGGATGCCTAAGTTATGGATCCGTGTCACTTCATCATAAATCTGGTCCACAGTGTCCTGCTCATAAACGTAGGTTACGCCCACCTCAAACCCACTGTTTGAACTGTTCGAGGCTGAGAAGTAAAAGAACGGGAAGAAAAGCTGAACAAGAACAAACATGATGCAGAGGCCGATCATAGTTAAGGTCCGTATCATGCGGTTGTTAGCTATGGCAGTTAAATGATGCTTCTTGAAGTAGCTTTGAAGCCCACGCCGCCCGCCTGACCTAAGAGAGTCCCTCTTAACATAAATCAGAACGCCGGCAACCACCCCGACGGCAATGGCTACGCCAACAGCAATCCAGCCTATGGGAAAACCAGCGGCGACTCTGAACTGGATTAGTCCTGAAGTGCCGACGTTTCCGGCAAGATCCTGAGCGTAAACCGTAATGCTGTGGTTGCCGCTTGGAAGCGTTGGCAAGGTGATGTTTCCCGGTATGGTTACGTTGTCTTGCCCGTCGAGGCTGTACTTAATCCATGAGGTAGGCTCGTTCACCGTTAAAGTCAAAGGAATTTCGCCTGGGTCATACGTCTTACTTTTCGGGCTTGAGACAAAAATGATAGGCGGGGTAACGTCGGGTTCAGGCGAAATCTTGGTGAGCATGATGACGCTGCCCGAGGATGTGCCCACAACTGCGTAGCCTCGGTCACTGGTCTGTATCAGGGCGGATGCACGATAGTTCGAGCTTTGCCCGCCTGTGTCGGCGTAAATCATGTTCCATTTTTCACTGCCGGAACTGTCTGTCCGCAGCAGCATTGCGCTGTTGGTTAAAGCCAACAGGTAGCCTTCATCCTCGGTCTGCAAGACAGCGCCGAACTCGTTGTGGGGTATCTGTCCATAGGGTAGGCTCCATTTCTCATGTCCCTGAGAGTCGATTTTTATAATCCATGGCACTGTGCCGCCGCTGACCTGCCAGTCTCCTGTCCCAGCGAGCACGTATCCGCCGTCCTTGGTTTTCGTGATGGCATAGACTGCATGTCTGTCTGTAACTCCGCCGTAAGAATAAGTTTGAGCCCACTGAAGATTGTTGTTCAAATCAACCTTGGCAAACCAGAAATCGTTACTCCAGTATCCTGCAAGCGCGTAGCCTCGGTCATCAGTCTCAACCACCGCACGGTAAACGACGCCGCCAGTCCAAGTCTTATTCAAAATCACGTTGCCCCGTTCATTGACCTTAAGTAGCCAAGCAACTTGTTCGCCGTCGGTGTTTATCTGGTTGCCTATCACAAAATAGTTGCCGTCACTGACTCGGACGCTTGCATACGCGCCACTCATCCCTAAAGGCGTCGACCATTGAACGTTCCCGTCAGCGTCCGTCTTAACGAGGACGCCGCTTTCGCCGAACAGCACGTACCCCGAATCTGGAGTCTGCGCCACCGCAACAGCATTGGCTGTGCCGAGGAAAACATCCGTTCCATACGTTTTTTCCCATTGGAACCCACCTGATGAGTCGGTTTTTATAAGCAGGGCGTTGGCTCTAACGAAGCCTGTACCTGAATACGTGACGCTGTAGCCTACTATGGCGTATCCGCCGTCCGCGGTCTGAATGACTGAATTGGCTACACCGCTGAAGGTCTTACTCCATTCCGTTGAAGGCACTTCAGCAACGACGTTCCAATGAGGAATCACAGCAATGAGCATTAGCCCGATGAGCAGAGCTGCCACAACTATGCGCGAACTCCACCGCAATGCCGAGCTCGGCTGTGATGCCGCCATGTGCATACGCCACCATCCGCAATATTTCCGCTGTAATCGCACTTATAATTTATGGAAAAATCCGCAACACAACAAACAGGAACAAAAAAGTAGCTCGCCGAACCTTGAGCAGTGCAAATCTTTAAAGCTGAATGAGGCAGTAAGGTTGATTTGAATAAGTCATGGACAAAACCGACATCGTTCTATGCAACTCCTGCTGAGCAACTCAAGGCTCTCTTACAGGGAACTGGAGGACACGCTGAACTTGTCTGTGACAGCCGTCCACAAGCGCATCCAAGACTTAACGGTTTCAGGCGTCATCCGCAAGTTCACCGCCAAAATCAGCCTCTTCCAACTCGACGCACTTCACATTTTGATTTTTGGAAACTCCAAGCTTGACTCGATGCATACCCTACCTCAGAAATTCGAGAAAAACGGGAGAATTTACTGGCTCTCAGTGGGGCGGCGGAAACCACCTGTACATCGGCGCCTACCTGCAGAGCATCGGTGGACTGAACGCCCTTGTGAACTTCGTGAAGGACGCAGCGGCGATGCCTGACCTGACAGTTGGCATAAACACGTTCCCCGTGATGCCCGGCTTCATCCCCGCCCTGAAAAGCAAAACTCTCTACCCCTTGGACTACCAGATAATACAGTCATTGAGGGATAACTCGCGCAAAGCCACCTCAGAAGTGGCGGATGAACTGAGCGTCTCAGCGAAAACGGTTCGCCGCAGGCTTTCGCGGATGATGAAAGACCACCTCATTGAACTCTCGATGGAGTGGTACCCTGACGTTTCAAACGACATAATCAGCCTCATCCACCTTCGAGTCAAACCCCAAACCGACAAAAACACGATGAACAGGATTCTCCGAAAGTACGCGCCGAACATGGTTTTCTACTGGGGCTTCAGCAACCTGCCCGACACGTTCATCGCAATGGTCTGGACCAACACCATGAAGCCCTCCAGCAAATACGGGAAAACCTGGAAAAAGAAGCAGACCTGCAGTCTGCGTCGCCATCCTCGCACTAGGCATAGTCCTGTACGGAAAATACTACAAAATCTAACCGCGACATCACAAGAGGATAGAGATATGAAGACACAAACGCCCATAGACGCCGCAGCACTGCTTAAAGAAGCAGAAGCCTCAGAGCACAAAGAAGCGTACCGAACACTCGAAAGGAACCCAAACTACCGAATCGGCGTGGGCGTGCGACTAATACCGCCCAACCCTCCTAATTTTTTTGTGGAAATCCTGATTTACCTGTGCCCCAGCTTTAGTAACGCTGACCTCGATGCCTTAGAGAGGAGCTTGACTTGCCTTAAAGAGTTGAAGGGACGAAACTACGCTTTAACATGTCAAGATGGTAACTGCATATCATGCGAAGCATCCCTGCCTAAGCAACGTTTGGCCGAAGAGTACGCAGATGTAAAGGCGTTAATGAAAAATAGTTTCAGCTAACGCAGCCTCAGAGCAGATTTGGAAATAAACTCTTATGTAGCTCTGTGCTGGACATAGAAAAGGAGACTGATAATCTATGCAAGACGGAACAGACGAGATAATAAAAACTGAGCTATACGCGGAAATCGAAACCTTACAAAACCAGTACCGCACGATTAAGGAGTACCTCTCAGGAAAAGAATACGACAGCCTGGAAATCATCGGAACCCTGCGGGCATTCCGAGACAACTTAAGCAAAATCAGCGCCCACATCCTCTCCCTCTACACGTTGAAAGGACAAAAAACCAAAATCACATGGGATTCTCTCCTCACGAACATAGACAACGCCTTGGAGACGCTGCAGACTTCACCCCGTTCAAAACCCAGACCAACAATCCAGCTAGCCCTGAACATTTCTGAACCCAAAATCGAGGAAGTCATGTCCTACCTATCAACTCTCAAAGAAACACTGCAGTAACGCAGAGAGAAACTTACTCCACGATTTTTTCCCAACTCGTCACCAAATCCAAAACTTCCTGGACAGGCTTGCCACCGTAGCTTTCCAAACGCGCTCGGAACTCCACTTTGTCAACTGCTGCTTTCTGGAAGTCCCTGATTTGGCTTGCGCCACTTGCCAAGTAGAGAATTCCATCGATGCCTGTTCGTGCACAGCGAACGCTAACAGTAAGCAGCTCCGAGGCGGATGGCACGTCTTTCGCGCTATCGCCTGGACCAAAAACGTACAAGCTGACGTACACTGGCTTTTTAAGCAGCTTCTTGAAAGCTCGCGCCAGCATCTCCCAGTACCACGGCGTCGCATAACTCTTGCTAAACATCACGACATTAAACGCGTCAGCGTACTTGGCAAAGTCATCAAAGTCAACGCCATAACGCTCATAAGAGCACACAGGGTCAGGTTGAATAGACAGAACTAACTCTTTTTTCACGCGTTCCCTGACTTGAGAGATAAACTCCGTGACCTCCTTTCGGCGCCACTCTAGCCAACTGAGCCCGCTTTTCCGCCACAGCTCATTGCATCGCGGACAAGTGCAGTGACCATGATCTGCGAAGTACTGACTGTTCAGCCACACACCCAAAGAGTGCCTGTCAACATCCTCAATGTAATCCAGCTGCTCAGCCCGATGATCCGGCTGCGTCGCGCACACAATATCCCAGTAAAAGTTAAAACGACCGTTTCCCATCCGCGCTGGACCAAGAGGCGACTGCGAAATCCAGTCAGGATGCCTGTGAACAGCAGCGTTATCCGCGAAAATGGCAATGTTGCTATGCATGCCAGCCACTGGCGGAATCCGTGCGCCAGTTTCTATCTTAACGCGTAACAGGTGAAGGTCGAAGCCTTCAGCTTTCTCTGGCTCATACATGTACGCGCCGAACTTCAAACCTGCACATCCTTACGGCACGCAAAGAAAACAGCAAGTAATTATAAGGTTTCGGATAAATGCCCGCGCCTTCAACATCCAGCAAATCCTCAAACAACCATTCTAACCCTTTAAACAAAAAAGGACAAGTGCCCTTAGCATAGGGGCATGATGGAACCAGCCTATTTGGCGCCTATTAGTGGTTCGATGCAGAAATCTATAGAGGGGGGGTCGCTATTGGCGCAGAAAACCGTCAAAGGCATGTTGAAAATCAGGAGAGGGAAGGGAACTGCCCTGCAGAGCAAAAGCGCTGTACAGGGCTCCTTTAAATAAGGGGCTATGGAGCAAATTCACACGTCAGAAAACACGTGTTTCTCGTTTGTGAAGTGATTTTAGGGTGCCTGAAACTGTCATGACGTGCACAGCCGCTTTTTCACCTGCGATGCAGGTTATTGAAGCCAAAGCCGCTCTGACCATCCTTAATGCCTTGAGTGCAACGCGGATAATGGCCGTCTTCTCTGCAGCGTCATAACTAATCAACGCCAACCCCGCCAAGCTTGCGCCAAACTCGCCGTAAAGCTTGCCAACAGCAGCCCAAACTGCGTCCAGAAACTCCCTTTCATCAGGCACATGCTCAATTTCAAACCGTACCAGCAAGTAGCGACGCTTAACCCGCCTCAACAGTCATCGCCCTCCCGCACCACATGAATTCCAGGCGCCACGAACCCAGAACGCAGCTTTAGCCTGTTCCGCTGCACCAGCGCCACTGGAACACGTGAAACAGAATCCACCGCTTCTGCTTCGTCCAAACCGAAAAGCCCAGCCAAAGCAGCCACCTCACGTGGCATCCGCAAAAGCAGCAACTCCTCAACCCCACTCGAAAGCGCAACAGGCACATGAAACTCCCTCGCTACTGCAATCTCCCGCTGTAAACTCGACAACAACCGCACTCTGGCACGCCCTTCCAAAACAAGAACAAGCCCCATATCAATCTCCAACCCCGCCAAACCGCCGCTGGCTAACTCGGCTTCGGCACGGTCAAAAAAGCGTTTACGCCAATCCAATGACGGAAAATTCAGCAAGTCCACACGCCTATCCTTTGCTGCTTGCCGCGCAATCTCCTTACTCTCACACACCACGCACACCAACTCAAATCTCCGACGAAACTTTCGCAGCAAACGCAGAAGTTCACCCTGCGACCGCGGATGTAAATCCAACCGCGAAACAAAATCCACACCTACCTCGCCGCAAACTTCTCGCAACCAAGCCATATCACCTTGGCTTGTTTCAGGCGAAGTTGGCACAGCGATTAAGCTGTAGCCCAGCTTAGCTGCTTTAGCTATCAATTGTCTGGCGTCTTCGGGTTTTTTTGGGTTGGCATGCAAGTGCAGGTCGGAGAAGGTTTTTTTCACGGCAGTAGCCCCGTTTCTTTGAGAAACTCGATTATTTCTTGGGGTGTTTTGTTCTTAAAGTGGATTTTGAAGTGGATTGGGTCTATGGTTGAAAAGTGCAGTTCGCCCATGAACGCGGCTTGCTTGTCAAATCGCAAATAAAGGTTGCTCTTCTCCAAGTGCAGCTTCATGTCGCGCTGAAGCATTTCCTTGTCTAAGGATCTCAAGCCCGCTGCGATTTTCTCCAAAACAGAGGGAAGTATTTTTTTGTCGGTGAGTTTGGTTTGAAAAAGAGTGATAGGATTTCCATAGTGCCCTTTCAAGCAGGTTTTCTGAAAGACTGCTTCTTCGGCGAGCGATTGCGGGAGTGTGTTGCGTGTGGCTGTGAGCACTTTGGCTTCGTCTTCAGTGGCATGAGAGAAAACTCGTAGGTAGAT
Source organism: Candidatus Bathyarchaeota archaeon A05DMB-2 (assembly GCA_018475625.1). Taxonomy (GTDB): domain Archaea; phylum Thermoproteota; class Bathyarchaeia; order Bathyarchaeales; family Bathycorpusculaceae; genus A05DMB-2. The sequence continues at coordinate 92,424 of JAAKEZ010000002.1, read as the reverse complement.
GTATCCAATTGAGGGTGATGAACGCACTGGTGTAGCACCGCTCTTTGTTAGGGCGGTTTTTACTTTTTAGGTTTGTTCTTGGCTGCTTGCCGTTCAGGTTTAGACTTAGGTTTGGTTTGCAGCTTCTGTTGTGCTAAGTGGGCTTTCAGAGTTTCTATGTTTTCGGCGTGTGCGGTTTTTCTGCGTGGGTCTACAGGTATCTTCAGCCGTTTGGCGTCTGCTTTGTTCAAGCCTGCTTCCTTAAGCTCGTTCAGGCTGAAGCCTTTTCCGTCGCGTTGTTTTCCGTCTGTCTTTTGGATTTTGGGTTTGATGTGGTGCATTTTACTGTGCTCCTTTGGCGCCTTTGCGTTTGCTGGGTCTGACTTTTTCTGAGCCTCTACCTTTTCCATGGAGACTTCTGACATTTTTCCCAGCGCTTGTTAGAGTACGGAACACGCGGCGGTTGTGTTGTTTCTCGGTTATCCAGTTTATGTCTTTGTCGGTCTTTATGGCAGGGTGGTTTTTGTCGACGAGAATTATTTCGAACCATTTGTAGCGTCCGTCTTCGCCAACCCAGTAGCTGTTCAAGACTTCCATGTTGGGATATTTTCGGGCTGTGCGTTCTTCCGCGATTAGACGTAAGCTTTTAGCGGGTTTGAATTTCTTGACTCCCATACGTTTGGGTCTGCGTCCTGCTTTGGGGCGTTGTTTGCGGAGTCCACCTCTGCGGACGCGTGTGCGAGCGATGATAAAGCCTTGTTTGGCTTTATAGCCGAGTTTTCTTGCGCGGTCAAGCCGTGTTGGATGTTCGATGCGGATGGTGGTAGGCTGCTTTCGCCATTCGATTAGGCGTTGGCGCATAAGCTCATCGAGGAAAGATTTCTCGGGTTTTGCCCATTCTTCAGCGATGTACTTGTATGCCATCTTGTCTTTTTCACCTCTTGTGTTCAAAGTTTACGGTTCAGTCCCTTTCTCAGGGACCACATCCCAGCGGACAGGGGTGTCCGCCAACCGTTCAGATGCTAGCTTCAGGGTTGAAAATAAACCTTTCCAGAGCTCTGGCGCTCGGAACAGGGGTATAGCCCTCCATAAATACTATAAACAGCGTTGAAAGCATCTGCTTTAAAGCGATCCCCTCTATCGTTCTTGCAGCGAGCCACCAATAGGCTCCAAATAGGCTGGTGGGCTAAGAGCGCGATATTATGGTTTTAGTTTTTTACATTCGTTCTGGTGCCAGAATCCCTATTGAATTTAGCGCGTTATGCAGTACTATACGAATGGCGTCTGTCAGGGCTAGTCTTGCATCGCTGAGTCCCCGCGGTTCAGCTTTGATGACCGGCAGTGCGTTGTAGAAGGTGTTGAACTTGTCTGCCAGCGAGTTGGCGAAGTCCGCGAGAAAGTTGGGTTTGAGGAATTCCGCGGCTTCGATGAACGTGTCGGGAAAACCTGCTAACGCTAAGACGAGTTCGCGTTCCAGCTTCTCCGTCAATAGCTCAAACGCAGGTTTTTCCGGTTCCTTTTTCGCTTTGCGCAGGATGCTGCATGCTCTGGCGTGCGTGTACTGCACGTAAGGTGCGCTGTTGGTTTCGAAGTTGAGCACTCTGTCCCATGTGAAAACCACGGGCTTGGAAGCGTCAACGTCAACCAGCGCGTAACGCACTGCGCCGATGCCCACGAAGTTGGCGATTTCGCGTTTTTCAGCCTCAGCCAACTGGGGTGACCGTTTCGAGACTTCTTCGTAGGCTCGTTCAACTGCTTCGTCTATGACCTCGTCGAAGGTGATGTAGCGTCCTCTGCGGCTACTCATCTTGTAGCCTGGAAGCGTGACCAAGTTGTAGGCGAAGTGAACGAAGTTGTCTGCGTACTTATCGTAGCCTAAGGCGTACAGGGCGATTTTTAGTTGCAACTGCGCCAGCGACTGCTCCATGCCAATCACGTTTATGACTTTTTCCGCTCGCAAAAACTTCCACAGCGAGTAAGCTATGTCACGTGTGGTGTAGAGCGTGGTGCCGTCAGCCCGGACAAGGGTCAATGGCGGAATAACATAATCCTCCCTTAACCCCAGCTTGTCTTTCAGGTTGAGGACGCGAACCACTTTTTCAGCGTCAAACTCTAGAACTCCGTTTTCACTGTAAACAAACGGAGAATTCTTCAGTTTCCTGAGAACCGCGGTGACTTGGGCGCTCCAGACAAAGTCGCTTTCCCAATCCCACGAGTCGTAATAAACCTCCACGCGCGCCTGCGTTTCCCTGAAACCCTTCAGGCAGAGTTCGCTGACTTCGCGGATAAGCCGCTTCGCCTCAGGCTTTCCGTCTTCATAAGCGCGATTTAACTTGTTAATTTCTTCCTCAGGGTTCTCGTCTGCGCTGATTTTTGCCATCAATTTTTCGAACAGCGTTGGATACTTTTCTTTAAGCTCAGCGGCAATAGACATCCACTCGTCAATCTCTTTGGTAGTCTTAGCCACCTCCTCAGCGGGCGAAACAGCTTTTTTAAGCTCCAAACTCTTTCTCAGACGGTTAATCTCCACCAAGCAGCTTGTTATGGTGTATATTTTGCCCACGAAATGGTCTGCTTTCTCGTCAGGTTCGGGGCAACCAAGCTTTTGGTAGCCGTAAGCAATTACGGAGGATTGGCGACCAACGTCATCGATGTAGTAGTGGCAAGAGACAGTGTGGCCTCTCTGCTTCAAAATTCGCGCCAACGCATCACCCAGCATGGGATTTCTGGCTTGCCCTATGTGAATTGGATGAAGCGGGTTGACGCTGGTGTGTTCCACAATGATTTTCAGGGGTTTTTCCGTCTTGACAAAGCCGTACGCCGGTCCCAACTGCCTGATGGACTCCAGCGTTAAAGAAGAAAACTTGGGAAAATCTACGTGAAAGTTGATGTAGCCGCCTGCAGCCGTAACCTTGTTGAGCAATGTGAATTTTTGTCTGCCAACGGCTTTAACCAAGTGCGTAGCCAAGTCACCGGGTTTCTGGTTGAGTTTTTTCCCCAGCTCAAAACATAGTGAAGAGGCAAGTTGCCCAAACTCGATGTTCGGTGGCTTGCTAAACGTTAGCGTCTCAACTTTTATTTCAGGCAGAACCTTCTGCAGCGCGTGGATTAAGGCGGTTTCGCATTCGCTGCGGAAGAGTGCAAACGGGTTTTCTGAAGGCGTGGCTGGTTTCATGTTTTCTCCATCCTTGCGGGATGCGGTAAACCTTTAAGAGGAGGTTGTATTTTAATGTGAAAACCGTCGTTTATCTATATGCATGGATGAAATACGATGAAGACGAAAATTGTGTTTTCGGAAAAAAGTTTGGGTTACGGCACATGGCATATAGAAGGACCCCAAAGAGTCAAGCTGGCGTATGAGTTTTTGAAGGAGAGAGGCTATGAATTCGTGGAGCCTATCCCGGCTTCTGAAGAGGACTTGCTTAGAGTGCATGATGCCGAGTATATCTGGAACCTCAAAAAGGGCTTGGTTGAGGATTCGGATACACCAGCGTACGATAACATCTACGAGTTTGCGCGGCTGTCGGCTGGAGGAGCATTGTTGGCGGCTGAGATAAACGGTTTTTCGCTTATGCGACCACCTGGACATCACGCGGGGAGAAGTGGCACGGCGCTGGGGGTTCCCACGCGAGGTTTCTGCTACTTGAACAATGTGGCGGTTGCTGTGAAAGCAGTTGGCAAGGCGGCGTTGATTCTGGATGTTGATGGGCATCATGGGAACGGGACGCAGGAGATTTTTCAGAGTAACAAGAAAGTGGTTTACGTTTCGCTACACCGTTACCCGCATTATCCTGGCACTGGCTTACGTTCTGAGGGAAACTGCCTGAATTTTCCCTTGCCCGCTAACTGCGGCGACGCTGTTTATCTGCAAACGCTGGACAAGGCGTTGGCAATGGTTGACATGAACAAGCTTGAGGCTGTGGCGGTTTCGGTTGGCTTTGACACACACGCAGGGGATTTGGCGTCTCTTGGCTTGACAGAAGACACCTATCATGAAATCGGAAAGAAGATTGCCGCTTTGGGTAAGCCAACGTTTTTTGTTCTGGAAGGTGGTTATATGGGTGAGAAGAACGGGAAAGACATTGACCAGTTTTTGAGAGGTTACGAGGGCGAAGCGTAATCTCCATTTATTAAAAATTGGAAAAATGTTTCGTGTTGGTTAGGAACAGGGCGCAAGCGAGACTATTTTTGCTTCTTATCGGCTACTTTCTTGTTCAGGGCTTCGAGTTTTTCATTGACTTTCAGGGATCTTTCTTCTGCTTCCGCCAAGAGCGGTTTCCAATCTTTGCTTTTGACGATGTTGGTTAAACGTTCCACTTGCGCAGGAAGCTTCTCCAGTGCATTGTTGAATCGTTCATCTGCTTCTTCGTCCGTGGCGACCATTTCCAGCGCTTCTTCGGGGCAGAACTCGACGCATTTTGGTTCACCTTCGCAGAGGTCGCATGCAACGGCTTTGCCTGTGTCGGAGTGTATGGCGATCGCACCGTGTTCACAGGCTTGAACGCACCAGTCGCAGCCTTTGCACTGTTTTTCCTTGACCATGAGAATGCCAGTTTTCTCCGATTGCACAAGGGCTTTTTCTGGGCAAGCTTTGACGCATTTGGCGTCTTCGCAGAATCGGCATGCTAGGGCGAAGTTGAAAAGCGGGGTCATGCGGACTACGCGGATTCGTGAATGTATGGGGTTTGAGATGGTTTCGTTTTTTTCGATTGTGCAGGCGTACTCGCAGATTCCACAGCCTGTGCACTTGCTTGGGTCAACTGAGACGAATTTTCTTTGTTCGAATTTAGATGATGGCATTTCTAATATTTGAGTTGCATGAGGTATCTAAAGATTTCTATGTCCCAGACTGTTTTTGATTGTTAGTTATTGACGATTCTACGCTTGCTATAACTGAGCTGTCGAAAGCGACGTGCACTTTGAGACGATAGTTCCCTATATAAAGAAAACCACACATTGCGAAACATCGTGCTTGAGTTTTGACTTTATCCTCATTTTTTACCTATCAAAAACTTTACTGCTTTCTTGGGTTCTCGAATTGCCTTTACGAGTTTTCCAACGGTGAAGGTTTGGTTTATCATGTTGGCTCTTGTGCAGAGTTCGAGCAAATCGTCTGCCGTGAATTCTGGAGTTTCAATCAGTGGTTCGACCCCTGCCAAAGCTTCCTCGCTAAATGTGGACTTTAAGAATCCACCTTTCTTGGCTTGTTCGTAGAGTTCAGTTCCATAAACAGGCATAGCTAAACTGAAATAGAACCCTTCAGCGCCGAGGCTTTTAAGCTTGTAGGCGAAATTTATGGTGTCGTTTATATCTTTTTTTGTCTCCCCGACAAGTCCAATCACGAAGAAACAGCCCACTTTAAGCCCCACTTTTTTTGATAAAATAACTGCTTTTTCTACGTCTTTCAGGTTTAGGTTCTTCTTAACAATATTGTCTAAAACCTGTTGCGAACCTGACTCTGGAGCAATTCGGATTTTCTTGCAGCCTGAAGCTTTCATTTTTCGGAGAAGATTTTCGTCGAGAGTATCCGCTCGAACGCCGTTAGGAGTGTACCATTCTACTTTTAATCTTTTTTCTAAGATTAAGTCACAGATGGCTTCCATCCGTTTTTTGTTCAGCGTCATGTTGTCGTCGTAGAAGTCGATTTGTTCAATTTTATAAGTTTGAATTAACTGCTCTATCTCCTCTACCACGTTTTGAGGGCTCCTTCCACGCCATTTTTTGCCCATAACATTATGAATCGAGCAGAAAACGCAATCGTATGGGCAGCCTCTGCTGGTGATCATAATCGCCCAGGGTTTGCAGATTTCGCCACGCAGGGGATTTTCTTTCACAGCTTCAAAGTAGATATTCATCGGAAGCAGGTGTCTTGCTGGGAATGGTAGAGAATTCAAATCCTCGATTGGTGGTCTTGGGGGAGTAATGACTGCTTTTCCATTGTTGACGAAGCCGATCCCTCTTACTTTTGCGAGGTCTTCAATTTTTCTTTGCTCCAGTGCGTCTACTAATTCGGAGATAGTTTGTTCTGGTTCGCCTATCACAACGAAATCGACATCGGGATTCGCAAGGCATTCTCTGGGTCTTGCAGAAGGATGTAAACCACTTAATATAACAATTATGTTTTTGTTAACATTTTTCACGACAGAAATTACTTCGCGTGCAGATTTCCACCAACCAGAGAATGGAACGGTGATTCCGACAACATCTGGCGAACTCTGTTTGACCCTGTTTGCTATCTCTTTGTTTGGTAAACCCTGTCGGTATTTCATTCCATCTATTTCTTCAAGATTTTTCCAACCTTCTGTAGGCGCATCTATAATGCTTACTGTATGTTGGTTTTCTAGCAATGCTGCTATGTATGCTATGTCCAACGGTTGAAATACGCCTGGTTTTCCCCACAGTTTCGGTTGAATACGAGGTGGATTAATTAGGCAAACACGCATCTTGAGATACGCTCATTGAAGATACGCTAGATTTATTGTGTGGAGTTTTGAACACGTTTTTCATGCAAAATAGAAACCACGCCGTGATTAATACGTTTTGCATGCGGGAAAACGAATGTAAAGATTACTTAAATAGGAAAAAAAGGTGATCAAACAAGTAAAAATATGGCGGAAATTGAAATGACATGAGTATCGTTCATCCCAAATCTTCAACAGGGTGTGCATCTTTTTATTATGTGGTTAAAGCTTATCTTTTGAAAACTATGCGACCGCCAATAAAGGTCATCTCAACTTGGATGTCGCAAATCTTGTTCGGTGCAACGGTTAAGGGATCACGCGAAAGAACCACAATATCGGCCAGTTTTCCTTCTTCAAATGACCCTTTCATGTTTTCCTCTCCGGAAGAATACGCAGCGTCAATCGTATAGATGCGGAGAGCCTGATCAACAGAGATGCGTTCCTCAGGAAAGAACTCTCTTGTCACAGCCGCTTGAATCCCCAGTAAAGGACTCAGAGGTTCCATCGGGCAGTCGGAGCCACCGATAACCCGTACGCCCTCTTCAAATAACGTTTTGAGCGGGTAAAGCCATCTAGCCCTGAAAGGACCCAAGTTTTCCAAGGCAGACCAGACTGAGAATTCAGACTCGGCAACACAGGGTTGAACGGAAACAATAACTTTCAGCTTTTTCATGCGTTCAATCAACATCTTGTCAAGAAGTGCAGCTTGCTCAATGCGAAAGCTGATACCTTTGCTGGACGTTTCGCTTGTCAGCCGCTCAATCGTTGTCAAAACTGCATCCACAGCCCTGTCACCCATGGCGTGAATGACCGGTTGGAGACCTGCTTTAAGTATTTTGGATGTCGCTGAATACATTTCCTCCTGCGTGCAGAGCAGGGTTCCGCTTGTTTCTATTTCCCCCTTATAGGGCTGAAACAACGCAGCGCTTTTTGCGGCTAAATAGCCGTCAGCATTAATCACAGCGCCACCAATCCTCAATGCCAGATTATAGGTTGATCTAAAATTTAACATACTGTCCAAGAGGTTTGCTGGAATTATCAAGTATACCCTAATGGAGAGCTTTCTTTGAGCATGAAGTTTTTCAACAATTGGAATCTCAACTGGTGAAAGAACCATCCAGTGCACGCTGGTCACGCCTGCTGCTGCGATCTTTTTACACGCTAAGACTATGGCGTCTAAGAGTTCATTTTCGCTTGGTTCTGGCACCATTTTCCACAATAAGTCAGTAGCGCTATCCCGAAAAATGCCTGTAAGCGCACCTGTTTTTGGGTCTCTGTCAATCGCACCATCCATAGAATTAGGAGACAGTCTTGTTATATGAGCCAATTCCAAAGCTTTGCTGTTCACTATGCACATCATCGCGGATTCGTGATAGAGAATCACGGGGTTATCTGGCGAAACTGAATCCAAGTCGGAAAGAGTTGGTAAGCGTTTCTCTTCAAAACGATCTTGGCTCCATCCGCGACCTATAATCCACTTTCCGCTAGAAGTTTTCTGTACGCGCTCTTTGAGGGAGCTCTGAAGTTCCTTGATTGACTTTACGTGTTTTAGGTCTAGCCACATCAGGGACCTTCCAAAGTCCGCAACGTGAATGTGAGTGTCGATAAAGCCTGGAACTACAGTTTTTCCTTTTAGATCGATTACCTTTGTATTTTCTCCAATCCACGGATTGACCTCATCGTTGGTGCCGACCTTGAGTATTCTGTCCTTTCCTACGGCGATTGCTTCAGCGGTGGGCTGAGCAGGATTCATTGTCCGAACTTTTCCGTTAACGAGAGCTAAATCCGCGAACAAAGCAGGCATTTTTCCTGAAGTTATTCTATACGATATGTCGCTAGTGAAAATCTTGCATAAAAAGCCTTGTGCTTTGTGCCGACTGCAAATCATAAAAGGAGTGTTATGTTGAGCTTATCTGCAAAACACATAATAGTCGGCAAGAGCGATTTTCCATGATTAATCGTCGAGGAACCAGGCGTGAAAGCTCATGTGACTCTTGTAAATCCATCCTATCCAGTTGAAGCTCCGCAAGCCATCTTTATTCCCCTTGGCATCAGCTACCTGGCTGCGGTGCTAGAGGAAAACGGGTTCGAAGTTGACGTAATCGACTGCCCAATTTCTCGACTCACACAAAAAGAGTTGGAAACAGAGTTTAAAAAGCGCCAACCAGACATCGTGGGCGTGACCTCGGCTACAGTCACTTACCTCCCTGCACTTGAAGTAGTGAAAGCCGCAAAACATGCTCTCCCAAACTGCTTGACTCTTATGGGTGGTCCGCACGTCACGGTGATGGATGAGCAGACCCTCAGCGAAAGCCCTGAAGTGGATATTATTGTCAGAGGCGAGGGTGAACAAACCCTGCTGGAACTGGCGAAGCTGGTTTCTGATCGTAGCTTGAAAAACCTTGGTGAAGTTGCAGGCATAACGTTCAGGAAGAACGGTCAAATTTTCCATAATCCTGACCGACCCCTCATCAAAAACATAGATGAGCTTCCTTTTCCAGCGCACAAGCACTTCGAAGTGAGCATGTACCGCATCCTCGGAAGAACGTATCTCCCAATCATAACCAGCAGAGGTTGCCCTTACCAATGCACTTTCTGCTTGGCGTCTCGCATGTGCGGAAGAGGTTTCAGGGCAAGAAACCCGAGTAAAGTTGTTGATGAGCTTGAGTGGCTCAGGGACACTTTTGGAGCAGGTGCCGTCGCATTCTATGATGACACGTTCACGTTTGACGTAAAAAGGGCAGTCGCCATCTGCGACGAGATGCAGAAGAGAAAAGTGAGCTTACCATGGGATTGCCGAACCAGAGTTGACAGAGTCTCCAAAGAGCTTCTAACCAAGCTGTGGAACACAAACTGCCAGCTTATACACTTCGGCGTTGAGTCAGGTAGCCAAAAAATGTTAGACGCCATGAAGAAGGGAACCACGGTTGAACAGAACGCAACAGCCATCAAGTGGGCGAAGGAAGTCGGTATATCCGTTGCCATATCCGTGGTCGTTGGCTATCCAGGTGAGACACCTGAATTGCTGAAGCAGACCATAGACTTCATCCGAAGAACAGAACCCGACTACGTTTACATATGTGAGGCGGTACCATACCCCGGTACTGAACTCTACGACTTGGTGAAGGCGCTGGGCTGGGAGATGTCCACTGACTGGAGCCAGTTTCACGAGCAAACGCAGGTTTTCAAAAGCCCGCTTTTATCGCTTCAGCAGATTGAGAAAACCAAGAAAGCCTTCTACGACCACTATTTTTCCGTGTCATACTACCTTCGGAAATCACGGCGCAAGGATTTCTACAGCCAAACCATGGCGCGCATGGCGTTGAACCACCTTGTGGGAAGAGCTAAACTGCCCAGATGGTTCCTCGCAAGCTCCAAGATGCTGAGTCGTCAACAACAGAGTAGAGGAGGGCACAGCACTCCCAGCGGTGGCTAGCCCAACACTGAGCGACGGAATAAATCATGTTAAAAACTCTCAAAAAACAGGTGCAAGGAGTCATCTACTTACTGTCTCATCCAAAACAGCTAAGATGGATAATCATAAGAGAAACCCACTACGGAGGCAGAAAGCGTAGCAAGCAGCAGTGGGTTGAATGGCAAAAGTACGACGCGAACGTGCACATATCCATGATGCGTGCACACACTGACAAGCTGAGCGCAAGCGAACTGAACTCTGCGAGGATAAAAATTTTCTCAGACATGGTTAACAGCATTGGCAAAGACTTAAAAGTTTTAGATGTCGGCTGCGGAGACGGCGTGCTAAGTGTGCCAATATGGAAAATGGGCAATTACGTGGCTTCCGTGGAGTTGCCAACAGTCGCTACTCTCGCCAAAAAATGTATGGTTCCTCAGGTGGTGGCTTGCGACGCCGAGCAGTTAGCCTTTGTCACGGACAGTTTCGATGTGGTCTTAGCTTCCGAGGTGGTTGAGCACCTGTGGCATCCGCAAAGCTTCCTTGATGAGGCGCACCGAGTTCTCAAGGCTGGCGGCTTCTTGATTGTGGAGACTCCTGAAGGTGAAGCGGGCTTGAACTATGACTCTCACAGGCACTATTTCACGGTGGAACGTTTGGAGCAGATGCTCAGCGGAAAATTCACGTTGTGCGAGGTTAAGCGGTTAGAAGCCACGGGTTCGGCTCAAACACCCACAATAATCCTGATGCTACGTAAGTCCTCTTAATGGAAAGATTCATTGCCCCTCAGAAAATTTATACGTGCTACTTTTACGCCGTTTCTTGATTGTGTTAACAACCACGATAGCAACAGCTAAAATTATAATGGCGATTGCAACTATCAGAAAGACGTATCCCCCTGATGTACTTTGTTCTGGTGGCGGCGTTGGCTCCTCATAAGTGACAAGATTAGTCAGGCAGTAGACGTTCCAGTCATTGTTTCCCACATAAAGTCTTCCGTTGCTTATGGTTGGTGAGGACCAGCTGCTGGATGGAGTGGTGAAGCCAGCGAGTTTTGTGCCGTTATTTCGTGCATCGAGAATGTATATGTGGCGTTGACTGGTTACGATGTAGATTTTGCCGTCGGCGTAAGCAGGCGACACGTATAGCTCGTCTCCCGTGAAGAAGCTCCAGATGGTTTTGCCGGTCGTTGCATTAAGGCTCGTTATGCTGAACTTGTCGATTATGTACAGTTCGCCGTTGACGTAGATTGGTGAGGAAACGATGAACTCCATGGCTGCTGGGTCTGAGAACGTCCACACAATGTCGCCTGTCACCGCGTTTATGCCATAGTAAGTCCTTAGGTCTGAGGACGCGAAGACCATGCCTGCTGCGACCGATGGCGAACCTATCATTTCCGTGCCACCCGTAAACTGGTACTCATAGGGAATTTCTTGTTTCCACAGCATAGCGCCGGTTGCTGCGTTCAGCTTGTAGAGGGCACCTGCTGTCGGCTCTTCCGAAGTGAAGTAAACCGCCCCGTCGCTGACAGCTGGAGAACTTAGAATCGGTCCTTCGGTCTTGAACTTCCAGTCGATATTGCCATTATTCACGTTAAGGGCATATAAGAAACCGTCCAATGACCCGACGTAAACTTTGTCTCCGACCACGGCTGGTGAGGATTTAAGCACCAACGACCCATACGTGTACGGCAAGTTGCCGTTGACAAAGGTGCTCCAGACGCGGGCACCAGTGTAAGCGTCAAGGCAGTAAACATATCCGTCGTCGCCTCCCGTGAAAACCTTGCCGCCCGCCACGGCAGGCGAAGACTCGACTGCGTCAAGGGTAGTGAATTTCCAGATGAGGTTACCGCTCCAAGCCCCAAGCGCATAGATGTTCCTATCCTGAGAACCAACATAGACTATCCCATCAGCTACACTTGGCGAAGAAATAACAGCGCCGTTGGTCGTGAACTTCCACGCCAAAGTAAGGTTCGAAGGACCCGTTTGGGCGGTAGAGGAGTGTGCTGCATCGGCGCGCCACATGGGCCAGTCGCTTACGGGAATCGCGTTGGACCCTATAGCCCACACCTCATTCATCGTGGTGTACTCGCTGCCTGAGATTGCGTCAACCGATGTCGTCACGTTGCCAGGAATAAGGTACAATTTGCCATAAGCCACGGCGACCGATTCCCTCGGAGCTAACGCCTCTATGGGTAGCTTCCAAATAGGTCGCCCAGTGTAAGCGTCCAAACATGCAAACTCTGAGGTACCGACTTGACCGCCGTATTGCGCGACTTGACCCGTGGTCACGTAGACTTTGCCATCCGCAACCGTGGGCATTCCTGGCCAGAGAAGTGTTTCGTCTGGACCTTTATACTTCCACACGAGATTGCCTGTTTTGATGTCGAAAGCGTAAAGGTGTCCGTCTTTGTTCATTTCATAAACCATTCCGTAAGCTACCGCGCAGCCTGTGGTGAAGTATCCATCCGTGTTCGGCGTATACGTCCATAGGATTTCGCCGTTTGTGGCGTTGAAGCAGTACATTGTGTTGTCATCGGTTCCTCCTCTGAAGAACCTGCCGTCATAGTAGGAGCCGCTGAAAATCATCGGTCCCTTCGTGAGGGTAGTCCATAGGACATCGCCAGTTTTAGCATCAAGCGCCAACTGCTGATTCTCGAAAGAACCCGCAAACACCTTGCCGTCGCCGTATGTTGTTCCAATGCCTGTTTTGCCGCCGCCTGGAATATAAGTGGTCCATACCAAGGTTGGCGGGTTCGCTGGGTCAGCAAAGCTCCAAGCCTTAATGTAGGAGTCGACTTTGGTGTAGAACATTTTCTCTTCTGGGCTGTAGACGTTGGCGTTGAAGATGCCGGTGTCCGCCGTGAAATTTGAGCTAGTCCAGAGTATTTTCCCCGTCTTAGGGTCAAGGCAGCTGCTCTCTACAATCATGTGCGCATCGTCGATTTTGTAGGCTATCGGCCAGGTTGCCGTCATTGGGATGGGGGTTTCCCAAAGCTTTTCGCCAGTTGCTTGGTCGAGTGCAACGACTGAGGTGTTGGTGCCCACGAAAATCATGCCGTCAAATGCTGAAATGTAAGTTTGGATTCCCGTTACATTCGCTTTCCAAAGGATAGCTGACGAGTCAGGGGCTGGCCCTGCTGAAAACCGCGAAAAAGAGGAGCCACCATTGAACTGAGACCACTCATACTGAAGCAAAATGTCTTGATTTGAAGATGCGTTTGCGCCGGTAGCCGCAAAAGTAGAGACAGCCACAAACTCCGTTGCTATTAACATCAGAACCAAGATTCCGCCAATCCAAAGACGGTTCAGGTTTCTCATTGTTCAGCCTCAATGGTCATTATCCAGGCGTATGCAGCCTAGCTCTTCATTTTCTAGGTTTAGTCTTTTTCACTATAAACCTTTCCTAAAACACGATTTTTCAATTCAGCCTTATCCGACATCACGTAAAGTTGCTAAAGAGCTTGAAAGGCGAAAACGTGTTTTCTCCGCATAATCTTTTTTAGGACGCAAGAAACTCTAAAGTAAATGATGAATTAACGGACAGGGTTCGAGGGGATTTTAGTTTGGCGAATAAGGGTCCTTTGCTTATGACTTCTTGGAGAGCCACAGGTGCCTGCAACGCTCGATGTGCGTACTGCAACGTTGACGCCACCGGCGCTCACGCTCCACGGGAATTAACAACCAAAGAGGCTTTGCACATGGTTGATGAGGTTCGTAGCTTCGGTGTCAAATGGTTCGGAATTAAAGGCGGAGAACCGCTCCTCCGGGAAGACATTTTTGAGATAGTGGGTCACGCAAAAAGCTTAGGATTAAACGTGTGCCTCCTAACCAACGGTTGTTTTGTTGACGGAGAAATCTACGACAACCTCGTCAAGAACCAGGTCTGGACATCCGTCAGCATAGATGGACCTGAAGAAATAAACGACCAGTTAAGGGGGAAAGGCTCGTACAAAAAGGCGTTGGCAGCAATTCAGAAACTGTCAAAGGCGAAAATTCTGAACGGGTTAGCAGCAGCCATCACAGCCATAAACTACCAGCATCTCGACCATGTTACCGAGTTGGCTGAGGAGTACCACGCCAACTTCGTCTGGTTCAATCACTTGGTGCCGAGCGGAAGAGCAAAAGTGACAATGGAGTTAACTCCGACACCTGAACAGTACGAATGGGTCCTGAACCACATATGGGACCTGACCCAGAAGTACGAGGACAAATTTGAAATCCACGTACACTGTCCCCACTTTGCACGTGTGGTCAAGCAGAGAAACCCGCCGAACTTTGAAGAGTGGTACGAGCACAAGTTCCACGGAAAATGCACGTATTTCGCCTTTGGCGGATACATAAGCATAACGGAAAACGGAGACTTGATACCCTGCTTCTACACGGATCTGACGCCCTCAGAACCCATGATGCTTGGAAACATAAGACAGAAAAGCCTGACGAAAGCTTGGGAAGAAGTGCAGAAATCGCCTTACTACAGTAGCTTCAGCGACAGAAGCAACCTGAAAGGAAAATGCGGCGTGTGCGAGTACCGCGAGATCTGCGGCGGCTGCAGGAACCGAGCTTACGCTTACACGGGAGACATATATGAGTCTGACCCGGCGTGTGCCTATATTCCGAAGAGTCTCAGAAAAGAGTAAGTGGGCAACGTTCCCGATTTCTCAATTTTTAAGACAACAGGCGGCAAAACGCCTGAATGCGAAAGCGGCATGAGAAAAAGAAGTCTAAGCCCAATAAACCTATATTTTGTTGTTTACTGATTAACAATATATAGAAGAATCATGAATTGGCTTGCATTCAATTCAACTTAATCTTGGCTTTAACGTAAAGCTGACACAGGGAGACAAAATATGAAAAGAACGGTAATCGCTTGCTCCGCCTTAATAATAGTGTTTTTGGTTACGGTTTTTGCAGCAAGCGTTTTTCCTCCTTCTGCCAAATCCAGTGCACAGCTTGGAACAGACTATTGGTCCATGTTCCATCACGACCTCGCACACACAGGTAGCACTAAATCAGCGGCGCCAAGGACGAACCAGACGCTGTGGAAATTTAACACTGGTGGTCAAATGGGTTCTCCTACTGTCGCTGGTGGCTTGATTTATGTAGGTTCCTATGACCGAAAGGTTTACGCTTTCTCCGCTTCCGACGGCGCTTTGGTGTGGAGTTATTTGACAGGTGGCGTCGTGGTTTCCCGTCCTGCTGTGGCATATGGCTTGGTTTATGTGGGCTCCGAAGACAACAACCTCTATGCATTGAACGCCACGGATGGGAGTCGCGTGTGGAATTACACGACAGGGTACTATGTGGACTCCGACCCCGCTGTCGCCAACGGCTTAGTATACGTAGGTTCAGAGGACAGGAACGTTTACGCTTTGAACGCCACAACAGGCGAACTCATTTGGAGCTATACGACAGACGGGCAAATCATGCTTTCTTCCCCCGCAGTAAGCGAAGACAACAGCATAGTCTACATCGGCTCGTTAGACCACAAAGTCTACGCCTTGAACGCTTCAGACGGCGCGAGCATGTGGAACTACACCACAGGCGACAGAGTGGTCTCCTCGCCGACTGTTGTCAACGGCGTCGTCTACGTTGGTTCAACAGACGACAACGTCTACGCTTTGAACGCTTCAACAGGCGCCGTTGTTTGGAAACATGCAACAAGCGGCGATGTGCTTTCATCTCCAACCGTCTCTGGAGGCGTGGTCTACATCGGTTCGGTGGACGGCAAAGTCTATGCCTTAAACGCAACAAACGGCACTGATATATGGAATTTTATGACAAATGGTGGCGTGGCTTCTTCGCCTACAGTTGCGGATGGCGCAGTTTATGTTGGTTCAATGGACAACAGGGTTTATGCCCTTGGCGCTTCTAACGGCGGAAAATTATGGAGTTACGCCACTGGCGATATAGTGATTTCTCGCCCCGCCGTCGCTGATGGAGCTGTCTATGTGGGTTCATGGGACGGCAAGTTCTACGCCTTGGACGCTTCCAGCGGCGATTACATGTGGAGCTATGCGACAGGCGGAAAAGTAGATTCTTCCCCTGCCGTAGCTGGCGGCGTCGTCTATGTAGGTTCGCATGACGGCAAAATCTACGCTTTGAACGCCTCCACGGGTCTGGTCGGCTTCGACTGGGAACTACACAACAATGTTATATGGAGCTACAAAACGGACGGTGTTATCTTGTTTTCTTCGCCCGCTGTTGCTGGCGGCTTGGTCTATGTGGGTTCCTACGACCATAAAGTCTATGCCTTAAACGCTACTACAGGCGCGCATGTTTGGAACTACACAACAGGCTATCCCGTGGTGTCTTCTCCCGCAGTGGTGGACGGCTTGGTCTACGTCGGGTCGCAGGACCATAATCTTTATGCCTTAAACGCTTCCGACGGCAGACTCGTGTGGAATTACACGACGGGCGGAGTAATAGTGGTTTCTTCCCCCGCCGTAGCTGACGGCGCAGTGTTCATCGGCTCAAACGACCAAAACATCTACGCCTTAAACGCTTCCACTGGCGCGCTCATATGGAAGTATCCGGCGGGTGATGTTGTGGTTTCCTCGCCTGCAGTGGCAAACGGCATCGTTTACGTTGGTTCATACGACCACACGCTTTACGCTTTGAACGTTTCAACAGGCGCCGTTGTTTGGAAATATGCAACAGAAGGCGCCATCCCCTCTTCTCCAGCCATAGCAAACGGCAGGGTCTATGTGGGTTCAGCAGACGGCAGGGTTTACGCTTTTAACGCTTTAACAGGTAGCGTCGTGTGGAATTACACGACTGGTGGTGAAGTGGCTTCTTCGCCAGCAGTAGCCGATGGCTTGGTTTTCGTGGGCTCTTACGACGGCAAGCTGTACGCTTTGAACGCCACTTCAGGTGCCTATGTGTGGAGCTATGCGACTGGCGGCATGGTGGTTTCTTCCCCAGCCGTGGCAGAAGGCAACGTCTACTTGGGTTCATATGACCATATGGTTTACGCCTTCGGCTCTCCACCCAGCGCGCAGACCTACTCAGTGACGTTCACCGCATCTGGTTTGCCTTCTGGAACCCGCTGGGAGGTCACCTTCAACTCGCAGACCCAAAGCAGCACCTCAGACACCATTGTGTTCACGGCAGCAAATGGTGTGTATAACTTCTCTGTGGCTCCACTTGCTGGCTACTTGGCGTCTCCTTCGGTAGGTTTGATTACAGTGAACTCGGCGGGTGTAAGCCAGCAGATAGTCTTCACTTCGGAGTTTCCGTGGGGCATCATTCTATCAGCGTTGATAGTGATAATAGTGTTGACGACTGTGCTGTTGGCGATTGTCCTTTATAGGAGAAGTGGCTGAGCGTAGCCTTTTTGTAGCTCTATGTGACGTGCCCCTAAACAGCTTAAACGCCTCAAAATTCATGCTCCTGTATGATTCGCTCAAAGCTTATTAATGTCCAGAAGATTAAAATCCTTCAACAATGTTGTCCAACACCAAACCGAACGGTTACAGGACTGTTAATTGCAATCTGAGCTTCCAGTTAGCGGGTATAAAGAATGAGCAAGACGAATAAAACGAAAGTTGCATTAGTAAACACGCCTCTTCTTGAGGGTGTCGCTCACCACCCGCTTTTTCCACCGCTTGGCTTAGCCTACATGGCGGCGGTGCTGGAGAAAAACAACTTCGAAATGAAAATAGTAGACTGCCCAGTGTGCCAGATAGACCACGACAAACTCAAAGTCGAACTCGCATCTTTTGAACCCGACATAGTCGGCATCGGCTCCATGACTCCTACAATAGAGTCAGCCCTCAAATCCGCACGCGTAGCAAAAGAGGTTCTCCCCAACGCGAAGGTTCTCATGGGCGGACCCCACGCCACCTTCATGGACGAACAGATACTGACGGACGAACCTGCGGTTGATATCGTGGTGAGGGGGGAGGGGGAGGAAACGCTACTAGAGCTCGCGCAGCAGGCACCTGAAATGCCGCGCCTCGACGAGGTCAAGGGCATAACTTTCCGAAAAGGCAAACAAATCATCAAGACGCCTACTAGACCGTTCATTCAAGACCTTGACGCGCTGCCGCGTCCTGCTTATCATTACATCCCGGTAGATAAGTACCGGATTCTTGGGCGAAAGCTTCTTCCGATAATGAGCAGCAGAGGCTGCCCGTTCCAGTGTTCATTCTGCGTGGCTTCTCAGATGTTCGGGGCTGGGTTCAGGGGAAGAAACCCGAAGCTTGTGCTTGACGAGATTGAATGGCTCAGAGACGAGTACGGTGCAGAAGGCATCGCATTCCAGGACGACACGTTAACGTTTAACAGAAAAAGAATACTCGACATATGTGACGGAATCATAGAAAGGAATATTCAGCTTCCATGGGGCTGCGGCACCAGAGCGGACACTGTCACGAAAGCAGTCTTAGCCAAGATGGCGAAGGCGCATTGCAACGAGGTGTGTTTCGGCGTTGAGTCCGGCTGTCAAAGAATCCGCGACAAACTGAAGAAAAGGGTTACGACTGAGCAGTGCGAGAACGCGATTAAATGGGCAAAGGAAGCAGGCATATTCGTCACCGTTTCCGTGATTCTGGGGTACCCAGGTGAGACGAAGGAAACCTTGCAGGAAACTCTTGATTTTGTCCGCAGAGTCGAGCCTGATGATGTTTGGCTATGTCATGCCACACCCTATCCTGGAACGGAACTCCGCGCGTTAGTGGAGAGCAACGGCTGGAAGATGTCTGAGGACTGGAAACTGTACAACACTATGCATCCTATATTTGAAGACCCTGCTTTGCCCGCGAAAGAGATAGCCAAGATGAGGAAAACCTTCTACGACAAGTTCTATTCTCCACGGTACGTTCTTCGCCAAGCCGTGAAAGGCTACTTTAGAGGCAATTTGTACAGCAAGATAATGGCGCGGACCGCGATTAATTATTTGCTCTGGCGAGCCAAATCCAAAGTATAACATCCCTCAATATTTTCCGCCATTAAATGCCGCCACTGCACTGTTGAGAGAAGGAAGCACCACGATAGCAAGGTTTCTCGAAAAGAAGCGTTTTTACCGAAACTTTATTATGTTAACAAGCGGTTTTAAGCATGCAAACAAGGGGGGCTCACGATAAAAACATCTGCTCAAGTTTACGCTTCGAGGGAGAACTGGCCACCCTACACTTACAGGGATTACCCAGACATCAAACCTGAAACATACGAATCTTTCAGGAAGTTCTTATCAACTGAGAACACGTCGAAAAGATTAATGGAACTGCAGCCTTGGATAAGCATCTGTGACTCAAGATGTGCCTTCTGCTACTTCCCAACTACAGCCACCACCAAAATCCGGATAGAACCGTATCTCGAAGCCTTGAAGAAAGAGCTTGAAATGTACGCAGGAACAAGGTACGTGAAAACAAGCGTTTTCGACGAAATAGTGCTTGGCGGCGGAACCCCAAGCGTCTTGTCTGCGGAGCAGATGATTGACCTCATAGATTTCTGCAAGGCAAGATTCAACATTAATGATGAATACTTCATTAAAGTTACAGGTTCATCGAAGACGCTGGCGCTCAGCAAAATCGACAAACTCGCGGAGTACGGCGTTTACCAGATGGATATGGGTGCACAAACCTTCGACGACAAGCTCAGAAAAATGATGTGCTTGCCCGACAGCGCTGCAGATGTGGAAAAGGCTATTCGCCACGCCAGAAAGCTGGGCTTGTGCGTGTGCGTGGACCTTATGTATAACCTACCAGGTCAGACGATGGAAAGTTGGATAAACACGCTAAAGAAAGCAATTGAGCTGGACGTAGAGGTTGACACTTACTCGCTGCACGTGGATCCGGGCACGTTGCTTGAAAAAATGATAAAGACGGGCAAGTCTCCTCCGCCTGGAGACGCAGAATATGAGAAGCAAATGTACCTTACCGCCTACAGAATGCTGACCGAGGCTGGCTACAAGGCTGTGGGGCACGATCGCTTCAGCCGGGTGGAATGGCACATGCGAGAAAACTGCCTGAACGGCTGGCCATGGGGCGGCATACTGACCACTGGCGCTGGCTGCTTCATGGGGTACCTGCAACGGTTCTCCTACTCAAACATTGAGGATATAAACCAGTACATGAAAACCGTTAACTCTGGGAAACTGCCTATCAGCCGACTATCGGAATCCACAGACGAAGATATGATGCGGCGTGAAATGACGCGGTTATACCTGCGCTTGCCCGTGAGCAAAACGGAGTTCATGGAAAGATTCGGGAAACTTCCCGAAGACGTTTTCCCCCAGCAGCTGAAAAGGCTTAAAGAAAAGGGATTAATTGAGATTGACGACAGAGAAATCAGGATAACAAAGCAGGGCGAAGTGTGGAAGGGCAACATCGCTTGGGAGTTCGCGCCGAAGCAAACTGGTTGACAAGTTATTCCACCTGCCTTCTAATCTTTGAATCCACTTTGCAGCAAATAAATTGTTAGATAAGAGTTTTTCAGGGTTAAAAATCAAAAAGAAAGAAAGGGGATTTTTAATGCCTCAAAGGTTGGATTCCGTACCAAGTCATGACTTTTGCTATAATCGGCACAATTATGCCTAAAGCAATGCTTGGAACGAAGTTTATCAAGAGTGCGTATGGAATATCTGCCCACAGTCCCTGCGCCATCTGTCGTGCGGGTTCAAGCGAGACATTGTAGTTCATAATCGCTTGGATCACTGCAGTAATTAGTGCAGCGGTTAAACCTGCACCTAGCATACGTTTGAATTGCGTTGACCCTTTGTTGAGCGCTCCAGCCATGTAACCGATAATAACGGCATTGACGAGGTAGAAGAGCATGCTTATGTCGCCGAAGAAGTTGTAAGTAGTCACTCCCATACTTGAGTAAAGTCCGTTATATTGTCCTGCGCTTGCTACGTAATAGAGGCCGCCCATGATAAAGCCAGCTGCACCGCCCGCCCATTTATTCCAGAGTAAACCTAGAACCAGTGGAACACCGAGAACAATCATTTGAGCAAAGCCCTGAGTTAGGATGACGGCGATGGTGCCACCTGCACCAGACTCTCCGAGTACATGGTATTGTCCGCTGACATTAACGTAAACTGCAAGAACGTAGATCAGTATCACTAGAATTATTGGTATGATTATGCCGTAGAGGATGTCAGCTATTTTGAATTTTTCTGGTTCTCCCAATTTTCATCCCTTTTCACTATTACGTTTGGGCATGTTAATAAATTTAATCCTCTAGGCTTCGACATGATGGTTATTTTGACATAATTAACACAACAATAAGCGAAAAATCCCCAAAAACTGACCTTTAATAAGAGCTAGGGTGACAAGAAAACGAATCGCCATTTATCCTGGGCAGTTCACCTACCCTGCTCTTGGGTTTCGTTTTATTTTTTTCGTTTTCGCTGCGATGGTATTTATAGCTACCGGCTTCCTAATTAGCACTTCAAAAAAGGGGAAGGCAGCGAAGTGAAAAACGCGCGAGCAGAAACAGTGTTGCAGATACTTCGGCAAGCACTAGCTGTGCCTAAGTGGGTCAAATCGCAAAAAGACCCGTTCGAAACGCTAATCGTGACAATTATTTCACAGAACACGGCGGACAGGAACACTGGGAGAGCTTTCGAAAACCTTTCGAAGCGGTTTGAAATAACGCCCGAAGTGCTGGCAAACGCGGAAACGAGCCAGATTGAAGATTGCTTGCGCGTGGGTGGTCTTTACAAGAACAAGGCGAGAACGATAAAGCAGGTTTCACGAATAATCCTTGAAAAGTTTCACGGTTCGCTCCAGCCCATCTTGGCGATGCCGCTTGAAGAAGCAAGAAAAGCGTTAATTCAGTTGCCCGGGATAGGACCGAAGACGGCTGATGTGGTCTTGCTCTTTTCCGCAAAACAGCCCACCATACCCGTAGACACGCACGTGAATCGAGTGGCAAGACGGCTGGGCTTCGCGCCCGCAAACGGGAGCTACGAGGATGTCCGCAAGAGCCTCCAAGCGCTCTATGACCCAAGTGACTACTTGACGGTTCACGTGTTGCTGATTGCGCACGGCAGAAGATTCTGCGCAGCTAGGCATCCGCTTTGCAACGAGTGCCCCGTGAGCATGTACTGCCCAACCAAAGGGATGTGGAATTAATGATGAAGCTACCCAAGGAAGTTACACATTATTTCCCTTACGATACGGTGCGACCGCAGCAAGACCAGTTCATCAAAACAGTTTTCACCGCCGTCCGAGACAGGCGCTCCGTTCTCATCGAAGGAAGCAACGGCTTAGGCAAAACGATATCCGCGCTTTCCGCGTGTCTCCCAACCGCGGTTGAAAACGACCTGAAAATACTTTACGTTGCTCGAACTCACAGGCAGCATGACCGCGTTATAGAAGAACTGCGAGCAGTCTTTAGAAAATATTCTGTTTCTGGCATTTCTCTTCGTGGACGCCATGAGATGTGTCTCAACAATATGATGTCTCGCGGTAATTTCGACGCGAAATCACTTATGGAAGCGTGTGAACTGCTGAAAGCCCGCGGTAGGTGCCCATACTACAAGAGTGCGGATGAGCAAACGTATGAGTACCTCCATCTTCAGCAGCAGATAGCCGCTCGTCCCTACAAGGCGTCTGAAATCCAGCACGTGTGTCGAAAAAGAGAGGTGTGTCCTTACGAGCTTGCGAAGGCTGCTTTGTCAGACATCAAAGTCATCGCGCTCAGCTACTTGTACGTTTTTGACCCTGTTATTCGCACGGCTTTTCTGAAGAACCTTGACACTCAACTGCAGAAGATAATCTTAATCGTGGATGAGGCGCATAACCTGCCTGAAACCGCCATAGACATCTCAAGCAGCACTCTGTCGCTCTTCGTCCTGAAGCAGGCTGAGCTGGAGGCGCAGAGGTTCGGCAACAAGGAAATTGAGGAGTTTGTCAACTTTTTTAGAAGCGAAATCGAGAAAATGACAGAAGCCATCGGTAAAGAGGAAATTGTTTCTCCTGAGACCCTAATCGAAATCATCCAGAAACAGGGAAGCGTGGCTAAACCGCGAGAGTTCTTCGAGCACCTCCACGAGGTCGGCGTTTCCGTGAGGAAGAGCCTGCTGGAGGAGGGAAAAAACCCGCGCTCGTACATTCATGGAATGAGCGAGTTCCTGCTCAGGTGGCTGGAAACGCTTGGCGACGAATCCTTCGTGCACGTCATAAGCAAGTACTACAACCGCGAAGGAGCGAAGACGGCGAAGCTGGAGATTGTGGCACTGGACCCCTCGAAAATCACCTCACCAGTTTTCGCAAACACCTACTCCAACATCGTCATGTCAGGCACCCTTCAGCCTTTGGAAGCTTACGCGCGGATAACGCGGCTTCCGGAGAATACGGTGCATTGCATCGTGCCGTCGCCATTTCCCAAAGAGCATGTGCTCTCACTTGTCTGCCTCGGCATAACCACTGCCATGGAAAAAAGAACCTCCGACATGTACCAAACAATCATAAAGCGCATAAATGAGGTGGTGGAGAACACTCCCGCCAACACCGGCGTTTTTGCTGCTTCCTTCGAAGTGCTAAACTCCTTAATCGCCGAGGGATTAGAAAGCGCTTTGAGCAAGCCGTTGTTCCATGAGCGCAGGAGTATGACTTCAAAGGTGAACGAGAAGTTAGTGGCTGAATTCAAGGAGTGCGGCGAAAAAGACGGCGCCGTTTTCCTCGGCGTGCAAGGCGGCAGAACCTCAGAGGGCGTGGATTTTCCTGGGAACCAGATGAACTCAGTGCTAATCGTTGGCGTTCCTTATGCTGAGCCCACGCCGAGGGTCAAGGCTCAAATCACGTATTACGAAAAATGCTTCCCCAAGATGGGACGGGAGTACGGTTATGTTTTACCTGCGATGAAAAAGGCTTCTCAAGCCGCTGGGCGCCCCATCAGAACGTTAGAGGACCGAGGCGCCATAGTTTTCTTGGATTACCGCTTCGCCACGAACTACTGCCGCGGTTTCCTGCCCTCATGGCTGACGCGGGAAATGAAATGTTTGCCCTTCGCCGACAATGTTTTGGCTGATGAGGTTAGGAGTTTCTTCAACCCTTAACTTCCGATTACGTCTTCCCTTTGAGAAGTTGGTATTTCTCTAAGGTTCTTGTCCAACTTCACCTTTCCGAATGAGATGACGATGGGTTTCTCGGAGACCGAAGTGAGAATCTTGAGGGTTTTTCTCACGTTGTCGAATTCACTTAGAACGCCGATGCCTAAGAACTTCTTCTGGGAATCATACAATCCCACTAGCGTACCTTTCCCTTCATCCAGCTTGTTGAGAATTAAGTTTTCCTCTTCAATTCTCAGGTGGCTCAACGGCCACGCTTTCACTTTTGCGTCAATCAAGTATTTGGCGTAGTTTAGCTCTCGCAGGTGCTTGCGCTTCTCCATACCTCGCGGCTTCACCGCCGAGGGCCATTCCACTTTGGTTTTCACGAATTTTTCCAGCGCTGCCAGCATGGGCTCCAACTCGTTTTGCTGTTGGATGCAGAGGACCACATCGGGTTCAAGAACCTCGGCGAGCCGCAGTTTGTAGTTGACGGCGTCTTCTCCTTCAACCCAGCCGTCAGTGTTTACCAAGACGAAATCGGGTGCTTTGGCTAAAATCTCCTTTTTCATCAGCGTCATGCCCTCTACTGCTTTGTCTGGTGCCTCGCTGGGTGAGGTGGCGCCCACAAAAAATGCCTGTTCCGCCTTCAGACTATACAGTTCAGCGAGGCGTCTGGAAACGAAGGCGTACGCGATAGTGCAGGGTGGACCTATGTCTGACTGCCCCAAATCGCCATCTATAACTGCAATCTTGTGTTTAGCTCCTACAAGCCTGTTTATCAGGTAGGTGCAGTAACTGGTCTTGCCTGAGTCAGCTTTCCCAACAATCATGGCGACTGCGGGTTTCTTCTTCACTTCAGCGAGCAGGTTGAGGGATTCAGCCCATGACGCGGGTACAGTGTCGCCTTCCACTTCCTCCACGCCCGCGTTTTCTCCTAAAGAAACGTCGAAATCGGCTTTCTCGGCGACGAAGAATGGCAGGCGCTTTGCCTCCCGAATCACAATCTTTTGCCCATGCCTCACGTGGGAGCCGAAGACTTCCACCCTGCCTGAGACAACTGCAACCGAGGCTGGGCCGTCAACCAAAAGCGTTTTGCCCTTTTCAACTGTCCGGTTCATTGTTTTGCCTCCGCTGAATAATGCGGCCTGTCCTCCCTGCTATTCGTATGGCTGAAGCTATATCTCTTAACCCTCTCCGGTGCTTGTCATCTTTGACGGTGAGGTTTGTTCCCGCCTCGCTGACTATTTCCAGCACCACATGCAGCGGCAGTTCAGCATCCAAAGCCTCCAGAAGCTCCCTGTAGATTGGCACCCCGCTGCCGATTTTAACTGAGACGCGTGTCGCTGAGACGTCGACATGCTTCAGTATGCCTCGGGTCTTTGCCAACACTTCTTGCACGCTGAAAGCGTTTGTCGTCTCGTTGACTTTTCCGTCAGCTATCACCGCCAACCCAAACACGTCTCCTGGGTCTATGCCTATGACAATCTTTTCGTATGACTCTTTCCCCTCCAGCGCCTTCAAGGCTTCGTTCACTACCATGTCGGGCTCCGTTTCCGCGTTGTACACGAGCACTTTGTCATGGTTTATCAGCTGCCGCTCTTTCTTAGTGGTTATCACCACTTTGACTTCCGCAGGTACAGGTTCACCGGGGATTAAGCTTACAAAGGGAATGTTCCTTTCTCTTAACTTTTCCACTATCAAGAAGTAAGCTTTTCCCTGAACCGTGGCAACGGCGACCTTCGCTTTCATATACACTTCCTAACGATTATACGCTTAAGTACAAAACAGATTATTAGCTAAGCAGTTTATAATCCTTGACGTGTGTGTGTTAACGTGATAAAGAAAATCCTAACTGGTTGCGGCTGCATCGACAATCACCTGAACGGTGGCATCTCTACCGAAAGCCTTACACTAATCTACGGCGAACCCGAAACTGGAAAAACTACACTTGCGATGCAGTGCGCCGTGAACTGCGCCATGCAAGGCTACAAGACCCTTTACGTGGACTGCGACAGCACGTTTTCACCCAAACGGCTCGCGCAGGTGGCTGCGGGAAAATTTGATGAAGTTGCCGAACTCATCATCCTGATGCGGCCAGCGGATTTTAGGGAGCAAGCAGCCGTCATAGACCGTCTTTCGGAGTACACCGCGAGAAACTTTGGTTTAGCAGTGATTGACACCTTCACGTCATTGTACAGGATTAAAGTCGCAGAAGCATCTGGAAAAGCGTTTGAGCTTAACCGCGAGTTAAACAGGCAAATGGCTATTCTGGCGCAGACCGCAAAAATCCAGAAAATCCCAGTCATAGTAACTAGCCAAGTGCGGAGCGTTTTCGATGAGCCGCAGGTGAGCGTGGAGCCTGTGGCGACCAGAGTTTTAAAATTCTGGGCTGACACAATAATCGCCATGAAACCCACTGAAAACCCGCAAGAAATCAAGGCAGTGCTGGAAAAAACGCCAGAAACGCCTCAAGAAGTAGCCTGCAACTTAACGATAGACGAAACAGGAATCCATGATTCCGCATTCCACGACTACTGATGGTTGACAACAGCATGGAAATCGCCACATTGCTTGCTGAAGCATTAAAATTCATCTTCCCCGCCTACTGTGCAAACGCCGCGCCAGTACTAGCAGGCGGTGGACCCCCGATGGATTTTGGAAAAAACTTCCTTGACGGAAAACGAATTTTTGGTAAAAACAAAACTTTCAGAGGGTTCTTCTTCGGGTGGGCAATCGGCATAATCGTCGGGTTGGTGGAGGGCGCCGTTTTCGGTTTCCAGTCTTACAGCGTGCTTTTCAGCTTCCTTACACCTCTCGGCGCGTTATTTGGGGATTTAACGGGGGCTTTCCTGAAAAGGCGCTTAAATATTGCGCCAGGCGGTTTGCTTCCAATTGTTGATCAAGTTGACTTCGTTGTTGGTGCACTTGTGTTCTCGTTGCCTTTAGCGATGGTGCATTGGCAGTTGGCGGTCGCTGTCCTCATAATAACCCCTCCAATCCACCTGCTCACCAATTATGTGGCGTACAAGTTGAAATTGAAGAGCAATCCTTGGTAACGCAGTGCTCAGCCTATCTTGATGTGGATTGCGTCTTCGATGAATATGTACGCGATAAGCAGCAGCGTCACGCCTATAACCATCATCATGTAAGCCTGCCTCGGTTTGTAGGCGTACTTTGTGCTCTGGTAAATGGACAGCAACCCCGCGAAGCCAATGACGTAAAGCATTATTGCAATGATGGTGTCCGAAATGAATTGTGAACCAAGTTCAGGGTAGAGGAAATAGAATTTGCCGCCGTAATAGGCTGAGGGCAACGGCTGCGATATGATGGTCAACAATCCCCCGCTGAAAAAGAATATGGTGTACGACACTACGATTATCGTAACAACGAAGGTTGACGGCTTCGCAGTTGAAATCCTGCGGAACCATCGGTCTGAAAAAGACGTCGGTGCCTCGCGCTTCTTAAATTTCTTCGACACTAATGTTTTCCCTCAACATGTTCAGAGCTTTACTACTTCTTTAGCACCTTCTCCAGTTAATGAATTTTTCCCAAATTAAGTATCCTTTGCACAAGAACTTGAGCGGTTTCCTTCCGCATATGCACTTTAACCATGTTTTCGGGTATGAGCGCAAACTCTATAACTGTTTTGTCTGCTGCAACCCTGGCAGTTCAACGCTCCTCTTGCTTTCTTTCTTCAAAGGGCATTCAGGATTGAAACATAAGTTCCAGAAACGTCGCCCTCGCAGCCAGACGCGCACGGTGGGCCAGCCACAACCGCGACAGGTTTTGCCAGACGGTTTAACGGTGCCTCTTTGCGGGAGGGGAAAAGCGGTTTTACAGACGCCCTCAAAATAGTTGGTGCAGCCAAGGAAGCGTTTGCCCGTTTTTTTCGAGCGCAAAATCACGAGTTTTCCGTTCTGGCAGTTCGGGCAGACGCCGACTGTTCTTTCTTCGAGTCTGAATTTTTTTATGGCTTGACTCAAGCTTGCGCCTATGGTTCTCTCGTTTTCCTTAAGTTTCAGCACTACTGGCTTCAGTATTTCAATTGTATCTTTCAAAGTGTTTTCTCGTGTTTCGTTCCCCTGCTGGATCGCATCCATTCTTTCCTCCAGTTTCCGAGTTAACTCTGATGATATGACGGAGGGGCAGTACTTCTTCATAGCCTCAACAACTTCCAAGCCGAGGTCAGTAACCTCAATTTTTTCTCCGCGTATGTACTTCCTGTCATACAGGGTTTGTATGATTCCCGCCCTCGTCGCTTTGGTTCCTATTCCCTCCTTCTCCATTTTCCTGAGGAGACTGCCGGGATTGTATCTCGCAGGCGGCTGCGTCCATTTCTCCTCTGCCTCAACTTTTCTGACCTCAAGCCTCTGCCCTTCCACCAGCGGCGGCAAAGGTTTGTCTTCATCCCGGATGTAGGGTTTGTAAAAACGAAGCCACCCTTCCTCCAAGGTTTGCTTGCCGTCTAGCAGGAACCGGTTTCCACCGATGCTTATGGTGACTTTCACGCTTTGCACGGTTGCGGGGTCGCCGAAAACCGCCATGAACCTTCTGACGATGAGGTCTAGGATTTTCTTTTCAACGCTGTTAAGGCTCCTCTCAGGCGTGTTTCCAGTTGGGTAAACTGCGGGGTGTGCGGGGTCATCCATTTTTCCCTCGTTTGGCTTTAGCGCTGGCTTGGCGAGCAGTTCAGCCGCATGTCTTTGGTACTCCGTGTTCCTGCTCAGCTTCTTCAGTATCGTTTCGTAACCGATTGTTGGGGCAAGTTTCTGGCTGCTCGTGCGCGGGTACGAGATTAACGCATCCAGGTACAGTCGCTGGGCGATGTTCAAGGTCTGCATGGGCGTGAACCTGAAAAAGCGGTAGGCTTCACTTTGGAGAGAACCTAAATCGAAAGGGAACGGTGGCTTCTGCAAAAACTCTTGCGTCGCAATTGTCTCCACCGTGCCCTCTTTTCCTCGACAGTTATCCACTAACGCGTCTGCTTCCGCCCGCGTTTCCATAGGGCTCTTTTCGTATTCAACGTCGAAAACTGCACCGTCTGCGCTGACTTTAGCTTTTATGTTCCAGTACTGGGTCGGCACGAAGCACCTTATTCTTTGTTCACGTGTTTCCAGAAACTTGAGCGTTGGTCCCTGCACTCTTCCCGTGCTGAGAGTCGCGTAGTACCCGCTGTGGTTTTTCGCCGCGTTCGTCAGGGCTCTGGACAGGTTTATGCCGTAGAGCCAGTCAACCTCATGCCTTGTCAATCCAGCCTCAATGAGTGCGAAATCCAGATGGGGCAGGGTTTGCATGTATGACTCTTCTAGCTCCTCCGGTGTCAGAGTGGAGTACCTCATCCGTTTTGCGATCTTCTCTTTGCCAGCGCAAGCGTATTTCAGTATGCAGTAGCCGATTATGCTTCCTTCAACGTCGTAGTCGCAGCCGTCAATGAACACGTCTGCGTTCTCAGCCAGTTCCGAGATAACTTTAAGCCAGGTGCGGATGCGTGTTGCACCACGCTCGGCTAAGTGCCGTGGAACCCACTTAAAGTCAAAAACAGGGTATTCAGTTCTTCCCTTCTTGGCACCTGTGACGGTGTATAAGTGACCAAGCGCGGGAACTACAATTATGTCCTCGCTCTGCCGTTTCGCCGAGTAGTATGGGACGCCGTTTTTTGCTTTCTTCTCAGCTTTTCCTGACGAGTCCAGCGCAAACGCTATTCTTTTTGCGGCATCGGGTTTTTCAGTGATGATTAGCGTATACTTTTGCAAGTGTTGCCGTCCACGGTTCTCCATTGGTTTATTCTCTCTTCAAAAAGCTTTCCGGTTCTCGAATTCTTGTCTTTTTGATATCAAAACTTCACAATGTTTATTAATTTATTAAGGAATTGTTTCACCGCATTTTATAATAACTTTGGTGGGTTTTGCGCACAATGGGAACGAAGCATAACGGAAGGTGAAGCAGTGTTCGAAGACCTCGGGCTATTAGGTAATGCGCTGATTCTCATTGCCGCGTTAGTTATCCTCTACAAAGCCAGCGACCTTACAATCACTCATTCAATAAACGTGGCGAGCGTAACGGGTTTGGGGAAAACAACAGTAGGCTTTATTCTCGTCGCTTTTTCCACTTCACTGCCTGAGCTTTTCGTGGCGTTTTTCTCGGTGCTGAACCCTGAAGATGTGGGTGTGTCTATAGGGAACGTGTTGGGCGCAAACATTGTAAATGTATGCTTTATACTTGGAATTTGCTTTGTTCTGGTGGCTTCCAGAGGCCCAGCTAAATCGCGGGTGCTGCCAAAGATGGCGCAAAGTGAAATGGAGAGCCTTTATTTCGGTCTTTTCATTGCTTCAATTGTTCCTCTAGCTCTGATTTACCTTGGTCATGCAAGTCGGTTTATAGGCGCTTTCTTATTGTTTATTTTCGTATTTTACATGTACCAGCTCTCTAAGGCTAAAACTCCTAAAGAGCAGCCTACATCAGAAGCAGAGAAACAGCAGTTGCGTAAGTACGTAATCTTGACCTTTGTTGGTGCTGCTGGAATTGTTGCTTGCGCTTTTTTAATAGTTGAATCAGCGTCTTACATAGCTAGTAGCGCCGGAATCCCAACAGTCATAATAGGCGCTACGATTGTCGCTTTCGGAACAACCATACCTGAATTGGCAACCAGTGTCGGTGCCGTTAACAGAGGACACATGGATATGGCGCTGGGGAACATTGTTGGGAGTGGGTTCGTAAATATCACGTGTATTCTTGGAGTGACCTTGATATCATCACCCTTAAGCATCAATGTGGGTGCGTTTTCAAACGTGGCTATTTTCGCGTTGATGGCGAATCTTCTCTTGTGGTACTTCCTGTCAAACGAGAGAGCAGGTCGGCGAGAAGGGGCAATTCTGCTTTTTATGTATGCTTTGTTCCTTGCCATTAGCTTTGGTGCAATACAGGTAACGTCACCTACATCCACCACCTGAGTTATTCGCAAGCGCCTTTCGCTTGGAAAACTAGTAACCGATAAATACGTCGCAGAGGTTACTGTTGACTATCGCAAGGAGTGAGTTGCTGGTTGCCGCAACGTGTCATTTGCCATGAATGTCATCATGTACTGTACGAGGGCGCTGAGCTTAAACCTCCAGATGAGATTCTGCGTCAGTATGATGGGAATTGCCCGAAATGTGGCAGAAAACTGTCCTTGCTGCCTCTGGATGTCGAAGTGAAACCCGTAAAATAACGATTTGCAGTGAAGTAGTTTGGAAAAAACTTCCGACGCTATCATTAACGCAAGCATATCTGCTGAGACACATTGGGAAAGGGCAGCCAAAACCCGCATGGGAAAATACTTGACGCAGATGGAAGTAGACTTCATTTTCAAATCAATCGACCCACTCCAGATGCATACAATCATGGATGTAGGCGCAGAAGCAGGCAGGTTTTCGCTGCTGGCAGCAAGCAACGACGCAACTGTGATAGGCATAGACCTCAATTCTTATGGTCTAAAGAGGCTAAAACTCAAAAACAAACAAATTAACGTCATTCAATGCGACGCAAGAAAAATCCCTCTGGAAGACGAAATATTTGACGCTATTTTTATGATCGAAGTTGTGGATTACATAGCTGAATTAGATGAAGCCTTAGCCGAGTGTCATCGCGCCTTAAAACTAGGTGCTCCGCTTTTCCTTTCGTTTGGAAACAAATCCAGCTTGAAATCTAAGCTAAGAGAACTGCGTGGAAAAGCTTACATGCATTCTTACAGCAAAGTCATGCAGTGCCTGTCCAAAACAGGGTTCGAAGTAAGAAAGAAGATGGGCTACAGCTGGTTGCCACTTGGTAGAACTTCGGAAAGCCGATTGGTGCCTTTTCTGGCAAGAATTGAAAAGCTTTTTGCTTTAAGAAGAATCCCGAGTTTAAGCCCCTGGGTTATAGTTCACGCTATGAAAACTGTCAAACCCTTTTCTAAGTGTTCTTGACCTAATTTTGGAAAGCCATAAATAAACGAGCTTTGAGTATAAACGAATATTAACCACAAAAATAAATAGAGACGTCATCAATCTATGTGAAGAGATGGCTTAACTCGGAGGAAGGAAACACTGTCGAAGGAACGGGTCGTTAATGGTCTGAAATCGGTGGGGAGACTGCGCATTCAAACAAGCCATGCGTCAATAATATGTTATTCGGCTTTGCTGCTTATACTTTTCGTATCCTTCACTATCCGTATTTTGCCAATACGCTGGGAAATCCCCTCAGGCACCGTGCGCCTTAACGAATTCGACCCCTATTACCAGTACAGCATCACAAGGCATATGGTTCAGTACGGTTTACTCTCGCCTTATTGGCCTACACCTTGGATAAACACTCAGCAGTGGTATCCCGCTGGGCTGGATATGTCTTCTTCGCTGCCTGCGTTGCCTATGACAGCTGCAACACTGTACACTATCGTATCCTTTTTTGGAGTAAACATTGACTTAATGTCGTTCTGCGCTTTCCTGCCAGCATTTCTGGGCACACTTGCCGTTCTGGTGCTTTATTTTGTCGGCAAGGACATGGGAGGCAGAGCAGTTGGCTTGCTCGCTGCACTCTTTTTAGGATTGGCGCCGTCGTTCTTACAGAGAAGTGCTCTTGGATTCTTTGACACTGAGGTTCCAGGAGTGCTGGCGCTTGTACTTTTCATTTTCTTGTTTTTGAGGGCAATTGAAGAAACTAGGCCGTTGCGTTCGTGTTTAATGTACTCTTTAGGAGCCGGAGCCACCTTAGCATACTTCATTTTAGGCTGGGGAGCGGCATACTACTTACTTAACCTGATTGCACTTTTCGTTTTTGTTCTAATCCTATTGAAAAGATACAGCCAACGCTTGTTGCTTAGCTATAGCATAAGTTTCGGTGTGGGGCTTCTTCTCGCCACCAAGTTTCCCTACATATCCCTTAGTTATTTAACGTCAGGAGCGGTTATCCCTGTCGTGGGGGTTTTTGTCTTGCTTGTCCTAGCGGAGATTCTGCGTAACAACATATCAGCTAGAACGAAAGTCGCTTTGACAGTTGCATCATTTGCAGTGATAATAGGTGGTTTCGCTTTATTGTGGATATTCGGCGACATATCAAATATAGCGGGAAAATTCATCAGCGTAATAGACCCATTTGCTCGCTCCGCGTCGCCTCTCATAGAGTCAGTAGCTGAACACAGGATTTCGTCTTGGGGAAACATTTACTTCGACTTGGGTATAAGCATACTGTTCTTCATTGCAGGTTTGTACTTTACCGTTCGGAATCCCACTAACAGAAACGTGTTCCTACTGATTTTCGGCTTAACATCGCTTTACTTCGCGTCCTCTATGGTGCGCTTGCTGGTTATTTTCGCTCCAGCCTTCAGCCTCATTGTGGCCATCGGAGTATTTGGCCTACTGAAACCGTTCTATACTCTGCTGCGAGAAGCACCGCAACTCGCCGTTAAATCGAAACGCAAGTTAGAGCGGGTAAGTAAAGAATACAGTGGAATAGCTGTTTTCTTGATTTTTATCATACTAGTCACCAACCTTGCTTTTTCACCTCAAACTGGTGGAGTGCCAAGGGTTTACGGTCAAGCCTATGCCCCTATAACAATCAGTGCATCCAGCCTACCAATAGTGCCTAGCGACCAGATACCGGAATGGTTGGATATGCTTAGCTGGACCAAGAGCACCCTCCAGTCGACAACTGTTGTTTGCTCATGGTGGGATTACGGATACTGGCTAACCATGTTAGGCAACGTCACAACTTTGGCCGATAACGCTACTGTGAACGGCACGCAGATAGAAAATATTGGTTTCATATTCATGTCTAACGAGACACAGGCACTGAAAATGCTACGACTTTACAACGCCAAATACATTCTTGTCTTCACCGTCCTAGCCATAGGGCAATCTGGTCAGCAGCTCGTGGCGACGCCGGCTAATCTCGGAGACGAAGGCAAATGGATATGGATGGCCAGAATCTCAGGCCAAGCACACGACAGACTAATCAAACAGGGTTTCATAAGTGCAGAGGACATGTGGACAGATGAGACGCCTTTCGGCGCCGTCAACAACGAGACTAACACGTTCCAGTGGAATGATAAAGGAATGAAC
Organism: Candidatus Bathyarchaeota archaeon A05DMB-2; assembly: GCA_018475625.1. Taxonomy (GTDB): domain Archaea; phylum Thermoproteota; class Bathyarchaeia; order Bathyarchaeales; family Bathycorpusculaceae; genus A05DMB-2. Next base: position 58,498 of record JAAKEZ010000002.1, on the reverse strand, counting down.
TCAACCATATACAAGCTAATGAGCACTGCATGGAAACAATGGGAAGACACTTCAGGCTCCCCGTCAGGAATAACTTTAAGCGATACGGCGGTAGTGCCTACCTACTTCAAACTGGCATACATCACAGGTGCGAATGTACCATACTACAAATATGGCGGTCTTATACCTCTGGTAGCCCTGTACGAAATTGACTATCAAGCCTACTACAACGCTACAGGAACAAGCTGATGCTGAGGAAGCGATAAGTTGTTTCCCAAAGTTCCCGACCAACATAAGCCAGGAAATCCTTTAATTCCAAATGGGCTGGGCGTTTTTTACGTCCTATTCGCAATAATCTACCTTTTCTTTGTTTACCTAATGGGCATCGGCAGCGCGCCAAATGGCGTTTCATCGCCGCTAACCTTCGCCGTATGCATCCTGTTCGGCGGCTTCATGGGTCTGCTGGATGACTGGATGGACCTAAAATGGCGCTACAAAGCATTCATGCCGTTGATTGCGGCTTTGCCGCTCATCTACTTGGCGATAGAGAACGGTTTACGAACTTCAATCACCTTGCCTTTTATAGGGGTGCTACAGTTTTCTCCCCCAGACGTATACTATTTTGTGATAATTCCTTTAATCATAATGATAGTCACTAACACCGTAAACATGCTGGGCGGGCTTAACGGTTTAGAAACAATCTGCCCCGCAATAGTCCTAATTGGACTGACGTCGATTGCTTCTCAAACAGCCCAAATTCTTATGATTGGGCCATTAATCATGTGGCTTATCCTTGCAGCGTTGAATGTTCAAGGAAAAATCTTCGTTGGGAACACCGGGTCATTCGCCATAGGAATGACGATAGCCTCGTTCGCGGTGATTACAGACTTGAAATCAACCCTTTTGATTTCGATTCTTCCCTATGTTTTCAACTCAGCCTTGATACTTTTAACCATATTCTTCGTGAAGAAACGGGCAAGCCTCTCCATGGCAGGTGGCAAACTCGTATCCGACCATCGGCGAAGCTTAGTTACTCTTATAACTTATCGACGACCCTTAACTGAACGCCAAGTGGTTGCTATAATCTCGATAATTTTTGTGGTGTTCACCATGATGGCCGTGCTCACAGGGCTTTTCTAATCGTTTTCCGCATACTGCTTCACTTTGATGTGGCGTCCATTAAGCAAACCGCTGTAGACTAAGTTTAATAGGGCTATTTGCAAGTGCATAAGCAGATGGCGGGTAGGTGGGCCTCCACCCGTTCCGCCATAAAAACCCCGGTGTAGGAGGTGTGAAGTTCGATAGTCGAGATGTAAATTCCACTACTGTCTTTGCGGCTTTATACATCGTCATAAACGTTGTTGAATCCTTTGTTGTGGGCAGTATAGTGTTCATGTCCGATCCAGTCCAGTTGCGTGTGGCTGACGCTTTGATAGCTTTGGCAGCTTGGTTCGGCTGGCATGGATCGGCGGAGTCACCTTAGGCTGCTTTGTGACTGACGCGTACTATTTTCTTGGTGCACAGACGTGATTTTCGGTTCTATAGCTAACTTGGTTGCTGCTTAGCTGATAATGCGCTTAAGAAAGCGCCGTTTGCTGGCTTGCGTGATCGGCGCGTTGCCCGTAGGCTTGATCGTTGGCGGCTACCTTTGGCTGTTCTTTCCGACGCCGGAAATTCTCGGCGCTTATCCAGCGTGGGCAGGGCTGATTGTTAGCGTAACCATTAGCAGCTTCGTCGCTATAGCAGTAATAGGATACCTGCTGCTTTCAACACTCAGCCGCCCAAGCATTCTGAAACCGTTAAAGTCTCACGGACTAAAAGTCACGCCTAAAAATGACCCCTGTCATCAGCGGAAGTCCTTTCGCCAGCAAGACACGAATCCAAAATCACCCATTTCTTGTGATCCTTCAAATAAGGGCGGGTATAATTCTCAGAGCAGAGTTCAAACCTTTCCTACCTAATCCCTGTTTCGAGAAGCAGTTGAAGCTATATAGGGGATATAAATCAAGAATCGCACCCGCGAGTACCATTATACTTGACTTCTTGAAAATATGGCTTCAGCCATACCGCAGTGAATGAAAATAGGTTTTTGGTGAGTCAGCAAACATTTTAGTCTGGCCTCGTCATAGAAGTAGCCGAGGAAAGACTCGAGGATGGCGCAGCAAAGCTTAGACCTTTACTCTCAACCGCCTGAAAAAACTGTCAAAGCAGAGGCCAAATCGGAAACGCCGCCGACCGCCATTAACGAGCAGGAGAAAAGAGAACGGCAACGCCGCGTTTTTCCACCTGTCGCTCCCGAGAACTTGCCGCCATCTTACTTTGTTTCCGCAGGCTATGAGGGACGCCAAAGAAAAGCTGTAATCAAGCTGTATGAGCCGGAAAGCGGCAACATTTACTTCTGGTACGACAACACTGGGCATAAGCCCTACTGCCTCACCAACTTGTCAGAGTACGAGCTGAAGAAAATTGAGCGACTCATGACTCATCCAGGCTTTGACCACCTTGAAACGGCAGTGAAATTTAACCCGCTGCTTGACAGGAAAATGCAAGTCACAAAAATCGTGGCAAATGACCCTTTAGCCATCGGCGGCAAACCCCAAGGCACCATACGCGACATCATTCCAGAAGATTTCCCCAAAATCTCGCCGTCGATGGCAAGCGTTGAAGAAGCTAAGGTTTGGGAAGCTAGAATAAAATATTACCAATGCTACATCTACGACAAACAATTCCTTCCAGGAATGATTTTCGAAGTAAAAAACGGAAACCTAACACCCACGATACTAGCGGAAACAGAAAAAACCATTGAGCAAATGAAAACCACCTTCTCAGAAGCAACTCCGAAAGAACTCGAATATCTCACAGAATGGGCAAGACTGCTCGAGTATCCAGCACCCAAATTTCGCCGAGCAGCCATAGACATCGAAGTTTACGCGCCCATATCCACACGAGTACCAGACCCACGCGAAGCCGCATACCCAGTCATCTGCATCTCCGTGTACACCTCAGACAACCAGAAAAAAGTGATGCTCCTCAAACGTGAAGGTGTCCGCGAAGGAAACGAACACTTGCCAGCAGACGTGAAGCTCGAATATTATGATACGGAAGAGAAACTGCTCAAAGCCGTCTTCGAAGTGCTCTGGGAATACCCCTTTGTCATCACGTTTAACGGCGATGACTTTGACCTGCGCTACCTGACGCACCGCGCATTGAATCTCGGTATGCGAAGAAACGAGATTCCCATAGAAGTCGGCAGACGCGTGTGCTTGCTAAGATACGGAGTCCATATCGACCTGTACAAGTTCTTCTTCAACCGTTCCATCCAGATTTACGCCTTCAGCAACCGCTACCGCGACGTGACGCTGGACGACGTTGGTAGCGCTATTATCGGCGTGGAAAAAATCAAACTGGAGAAAGCCTTCGGAGACCTAACTTACACTGAACTTGCCAAGTACTGCCTCAGAGACTCAGAAATCACCTTCAAACTCACCAGTGCTGAGGACGAGTTAGCTATGAAGCTGATTTTGGTCTTGGCACGAATCAGCAGCATGCCCATGGAAGACGTAAGCCGTCAAGGCGTAAGCCGCTGGATACGCAACTTCATGCACCGTGAACACCGCAAAAAAAACATGCTCATCCCGAACCCAGAGGATATACTTGCGCAAAAGGGAAAAACCACAACTACAGCCATCATAAAAGGAAAAAAATACAAAGGCGCAATAGTCGTCGAACCCACACCTGGCGTGCACTTCAACGTTGCCGTCATGGATTTCCCAAGCCTGTACCCATCTATAATAAAAGTGTGGAACCTCGGCTACCAATCCGTACTTTGCCCGCATCCCGAATGCCGAAGCAACATCGTGCCGGGAACCACCCACTGGGTCTGCACCCGCGAACGCGCGTTAGAAAGCTTGCTGATTGGTTCGCTGAGGGATTTGCGTGTGCGGTGGTACAAGCTGAAAGCCAAGGACAAAGCGTTGCCCGCTGAACTCAGAAGCTGGTACAAAATCACGCAAGGCGCGTTGAAGGTTATTTTGAATGCGAGTTACGGCGTGTTCGGCGCCGACAGCTTTGACCTGTACTGCCCACCAGTCGCAGAAGCCACGGCAGCCATTGGAAGGCACAGTATCACCCAGATACTTGGTCGCGCTGAGCAACTGGGCATTCAGGTTCTTTACGGAGACACGGACAGCCTTTTCCTCAAGAACCCGTCGAAAGAGCAAGTTGAAGAGTTGGTTCGCTGGACCGAGCATGAGCTGAAGATGAGCATTGACATGGAGAAAATTTACCGTTACGCAGTTTTCAGCAGCCGCAAGAAGAATTATCTGGGAGTTTTGGAGGATGGCACCGTTGACGTGAAGGGGTTAACGGGTAAGAAAAAGCATGTGCCCATTTTCATAAAGAACGCGTTTAACCAGATGAAGGAACGTTTAGCGCGGGTGAAGAATCCCGCGGATTTCGAAGCGGCGAAGAAAGATATCGCTAGCATTGTTCGCGAACGTTACACGCTGCTGAAAAGAAGAGAATGGCAAAACATGGATGAGCTTGCGTTTCACGTGGTTTTGGGAGATGATTTGCACCGTTACACGAAAACTACGCCGCAGCACGTTAAAGCCGCGAAGATGCTGGAAGAAAGCGGGATTGAGATAAGAGCAGGAGACTTGATAAGCTTCGTGAAGACAATGAGGGAGCCTCATGTGAAGCCTGTTGAGTTAGCCATGAAGAACGAGGTTGACGTGGACAAATACATCGCTTATCTCCACAGCACGTTTGACCAGGTTTTGGATGCGTTGGGTTTGAGTTTTGACGAAATCATTGGCTTGACGAAGCTGGAAAGATTCCTGGGTTAGCGTGGTGCCAAGCCGTGCCTGCTATCTCGGAAGTCCATAGCCCCTCTATAAATGCTATAAACAGCGTCGAAGGCGTGTTGCTCGGAGTGTGCTCGCTCTCCTCTGTCGTTCCGGCAATGAAACGCCATTAGGCTATAAATACGCGGGTTCAGTTCTATCTGCCTAGGCAGATACCCCTTCCCCTATATAAGGAATGAATGAAGGGAATTCGGAGTTTGAAAACAAAGATTTGGACACCGTAATGTTTTTATTTGTACAGGGTGTATCCTTTACGGTACGTGAGGTTTCACGGAGGCAAATTAAGAATGAGGGATCGTCACCTCAATAGTTGGGATTGTCGGGTACCGACAGACTGTTTTATTTAGTCCCAACTCTGAAGCCGCCGTGACAGTTAGAAATAAATTCTCGAGCGTTAATCACTCACGGTACGTGCCAAGTCATTTTCCAACAATAAAGGAGCATAAGGAATAAAATGGCAACAGCGAAAATGAACGGCGCAAACGCGCTACTAGAATCCCTTGAACGACAAGGAGTCAAACATGTCTTCGGCATCCTAGGCGGAGCAATACTGCCAGTCTATGATGCACTATGCACCCACTCAGGAATAAGGCATATACTCGCGCGCCATGAGCAAGGGGCAGCCCACGCAGCCGACGGCTACGCACGAGCGTCTGGACGACCTGGCGTGTGCTTCGCCACCAGCGGACCAGGCGCAACGAACCTAGTAACGGGCATAGCTAACGCATACATGGACTCTTCGCCCATTATAGCGTTAACAGGGCAGGTTCCCAGCGTAGCCAAAAACTCCAGTTACATGATAGGGCGCGACGCCTTCCAAGAAGCAGACATCATAGGCATCACAACACCAATCACCAAGTACAACTGTCAGCTAAGTTCAGTCGCAGAAATCCCAAAAACCATAAGCACCGCCTTCTACATTGCCACCACTGGAAGACCAGGGCCAGTCCTCATTGACTTCCCAAAAAACATACAGACAGATACTGCCAACGTCGAATTCACCAGCCACATAGACATTCGCGGCTACAACCCAACCATCACCCCTCATCCGCTGCAGATACGCAAAGCCGCCGAGTGCCTCGCAGACGCTGAGCGCCCGATAATCTTGGCAGGCGGCGGGGTCATATCCGCCAACGCTGCAGATGAACTGTTAACCGTGGCGGAGCTGCTGCTGGCTCCGGTCGCTACCACGTTTATGGGTAAAGGAGCTTTCCCAGAAATCCATCCACTGAGCGTAGGCACTATCGGCATGCATGGCAATCCACTTGCCAACAAGCTGCTGTTGGAGGCGGACGTGATGCTTGCGGTGGGCACGCGCTTCAGCGATCGAGCCACGGGAAACTTGGACACGTTCTGTCCCGAAGCTAAAAAGATTCATATCGATATAGACGCCGCGGAAATCGGCAAAAATATTGACGTTGATATTCCCATAGTCGCCGACGCCAAAAAATCCCTAGCTGCCATCTATGAGCGTTTAATCAAGCAAGCCAAGCGGAAGCCTGATAACCCGTGGATGAAGCGCTTGGAGGAAGCTAGGGCACAGTTGAATCCGCCAAACGAAAACAAGGAATTTAAGCCCAAATCGTTACTGCAAACTCTGCGGAAACTGTTACCAGACAGCGCCATCGTCACCACCGAAGTCGGACAGAACCAGATGTGGGCAGCCCTATACTTTAAAGCCCTAAAACCGCGCACGTTCATCAGCAGCGGAGGCTTAGGAACCATGGGTTTCGGATTCCCCGCAGCCATCGGCGCCAAAACCGCCTGCCCAGACCGCGTGGTGGTGGACATAGCAGGCGACGGCAGCTTTATCATGACCGAGCAGGAGTTGGCGTGCAGCGTCATCGAAGAAATCCCAGTCACCGTCATAGTCCTCAACAACGGCGTCCTCGGCATGGTTGCCCAGTGGCAACGCATGTTCTACAAGCGACGCTACATCGCTACCAAACTGGGCACTTACCCAGACTTCGTCAAACTCGCCGAATCCTACGGCGCCCAAGGCTTTCGCGTTACTACCATCCCTGAATTCCAGAAAGCCGTCCAAATCGCCATCAAAAGCAAAGTCACAACCGTCATCGACGTCCCCATCAGCATGGAAGAAGACGTCGTCCCCATGATTCCGCCAGGATGCGGCTTAAACCAGCAGGTAGGTGACTACTAAAATGGAAAACCAAAACAAGAAAACCACCGTCATCGCAGCCCTCGTCGAAAACAAACCAGGCGTCCTCCACAGCGTATCCAATATGTTCCGACGCAGAGGCTACAACATCGAAAGCATCACCGTCGGACACACCGAACAAAAAGGCGTGGCACGCATGACCATAACCGTCAGCGGCGACGAAAAAACCCTCGAACAAATCACTAAGCAAATGAACAAACTCATCGATGTCATTAAAGTCAACCAGCTAGAACCTGACGCCATCGTCACACGCGAACTGGCGCTCGTGAAAATCAGCGTGCCCGACGTCAAAAGCCGCAGTGACATAATCAACTGCGTCGAGGTGTTCCGCGGACGCGTCGTCGATGTTTCACCGGAGTCTCTCATGGTCGAGATAACAGGAACCCCTGACAAGGTGGACGCGTTCCTCAACCTCATGAGGACATACGGGATAATCGAACTCGCGAGGACAGGGTTAACAGCGCTCTCCCGCGGAGTAAAATCAATCAGAATCGACGAGTAAAACGCGGAACCGAGGCGGAAACCTTAACTTCCTCGACGGCAAATCGGAAACCCGAGCCAAGACATACCTCGTTTCATCATTTAAGGATAATTTAGAAAGAGGCAAAACGCATGAACATAACTGAAAAAATCCTGGCAAAAGCATCAGGAAAACCCAGCGTAAGCCCTGGAGAAATCGTAGACGCCAACGTTGACATGATTATGGTTCACGACCTGACCGGACCGTTGGCTGTCGAAGCGTTCAGGCGCATAGGCGTCGAAAAAGTCTGGGACAACCAAAAAGCAGTGATAATCTTGGACCATCAGGTGCCAGCCGAATCCGTCAAAGCAGCCGAACTGCACAAGATGATGCGCCAATTCGCCAAAGAACAGGGAATCCGCCTCTACGACGTAGGCAAGGGCGGCATCTGCCACCAAGTCATGCCCGAGAAAGGACACGTACTGCCAGGCACCGTCATAGTAGGTGCTGATTCACATACTTGCACTTACGGAGCTTTCGGAGCCTTCGCCACTGGTATCGGGTCAACTGAAGCCGCAGCAGTGTTCGCCACTGGCAAAATCTGGCTGAAAGTCCCCAGCGCCATAAGAGTGAACGTTGAAGGTAAATTCAGAAAGTACACCGCGCCCAAAGACTTGATTCTGCATGTAATTGGCAAACTAGGCGCGGGCGGCGCCATATACAAATGCGTCGAGTTCAGGGGTCCAACCATACGCGCGATGAGCATAGCGGGCAGGATGACGCTGTGCAACATGACCGTGGAGATGGGCGCTAAAAACGGCATTGTAGAACCAGACGAAACCACCCGAGAATTCCTGAAAGGAAGAACCACCAAAATGTTGCCGCCGTTCGAATCACTGATAAGCGACCCCGACGCCACATACGAGAAAACCGTACACATTGACGTAACCAGTTTAGGTCCACAGGTTGCTTGCCCATCACAAGTGGACAACGTGAAACCCGCCAGCGAACTAAGCAACGTCACGTTAGACCAAGCCTTCATCGGCTCATGCACCAACGGAAGAATCGAGGACCTGCGGGTGGCAGCGGAAATCCTGAAAGGCAAACAGGTCAAAGACGGCGTGCGAACACTGGTGATTCCCGCTTCGCAGGAAGTGTACCGCCAAGCGCTGAACGAGGGCTTGATAGAAATCTTCACCGACGCTGGCGCTCTGGTGTGCGGCTCAACATGTGGACCCTGCTTGGGCGGGCACATCGGTTTACTAGCGCCTGGCGAAATATGCGTCAGCACTTCCAACCGCAACTTCATCGGCAGGATGGGCAGCACCCAAGCCAACGTTTACTTGGCGTCTCCAGCCACTGTGGCGGCTTCCGCCGTGACTGGACGAATAACTGACCCGCAAGAACTGGAGGCTTCGAAAGCATGAAGGTTACTGGAACGGCAATAAAATTCGGCGACAACATCGACACAGACGTCATCCTGCCAGGAAAATACCTAGTGCTGATTAGCCTAGACGACTTAGCGAAACATGCCATGGAAGGCTTAGACCCAGCGTTCCCAGAAAAAGCAGCGAAAGGCGTAATCGTGGTGGGCGGAAAGAACTTCGGCTGCGGCTCCAGCAGAGAACAAGCACCGCTAGCGCTGAAGTACGCAGGCGTAAAATGCGTCCTCGCCGAGTCGTTCGCACGCATCTTCTTCCGAAACGCCATAAACATAGGCTTACCCGCCATCGAGTTCAAAGGCATCTCAACCGCCGTGGATAACGGCGACGAAGTTGCCGTGGACTTCGAGGCAGGAAAAGTGCGGAACGTCACGAAAGGCAAGAGCCTGGAGGCGCCCAAGCTGCCGCCGTTCATCCTGGAAATCTTGGCGGACGGCGGGTTGATAGAGAATTTACGAAAGAGGCTGAAAAAGAAATGACCGAGTACAGGATATCCGTGGTTCCCGGCGACGGGATAGGACCCGAATTGACCGAAGCAACCCTGAAAGTGCTGATTTCAGCTCAAGCCCGGTTCGGCTTAAAACTTAGAATGTTCGAGGCGGAGGCTGGAGACGCCTGCTTCCAGCGAAGAGGCGTAGCGTTGCCCGAAGACAGCGTGGAAAAAATCAAGGCTTCCCACGCGTGCCTGAAAGGGCCAGTCGGAGAAACCGCCGCCGACGTCATCGTGAAGCTGAGGCTGATGTTTGACCTTTACGCTAACCTGCGACCAATAAAGGCTTATCCAGCCGCCTCGGTGGCACGCCCCGACATCGACATGATTTTCGTGAGAGAAAACACCGAAGACGTGTACAAAGGCCAGGAGTTCACGATAGGCAACGACACAACCATATGCCTAAGAGTCATCACGAGACGGAACTGCGAGCGCATAGCCAAAAAAGCCTTCGAAACCGCACGGCTCAGAAACGGCAAGAAAAAGGTCACAGCTATTCACAAAGCCAACGTTATGCGCGTCACCGACGGCTTATTCGCAAGCGTCTGCCGCGAAACGGCAAAGCAGTACCCTGACATCATGTTCAACGAGTTGTACGTGGACGCCGCAGCCATGCGCCTCATCAAAGAACCACAAGAATTCGATGTGCTATGCACATGCAACATGTTCGGCGACATCCTCTCCGACGAAGCAGCACAGCTAATAGGCGGTTTGGGCATGGCGCCGGGCGCAAATGTAGGCGACACCTTCGCATTGTTCGAGCCCATTCACGGTTCGGCGCCCAACAGGGCGGGCAAGCAAACCGCGAACCCGTTGTCGGAGATACTTGCCGCGAAGATGATGCTGGACTGGCTGGGCGAAAAGTACAGCGACCCTAAGTGCATAAAAGCGGCTTCCGCCATAGAGGCGGCCGTGGTAAAAACTTTGCGTGATGGCAATACTGTACCGGACTTGGGCGGAAAAAAGACGACTCTGGGCATGGCAGAAGCCATAGCCGACGCGATAACGCAAACGAAAGGTTGAATGGGTTATGCCAGCGAAAACCGCGAAGTACATCCGCATCTTCGACACCACATTGAGAGATGGCGAGCAGACACCAGGCGTTTCACTGACTTTTGAAGATAAAATCGAGATTGCGCGTCAACTGAGTCTGCTGGGCGTGGACACGATTGAAGCCGGGTTTCCTGCGTCATCCGATGGCGAAAGAAAGGTAATCAAGGAAATTGCCAAGGCAGGATTGGGCACGGAAATCTGTGGTTTGGCACGCGCCAATCGAAACGACATTGACGCCGCAATCGAATGCGACGTTGACGCCGTTCACGTTTTCATTCCAACATCGCCTGTGCAGATGAAGTACGCCGTTAACCTCACGCCTGAGCAGGTGGTTTCCGCCACTGTGGAGTCTGTCGAGTACGTTAAGAAGCATGGCTTGATTTGCGAATTCTCGCCGATGGACGCCACACGGTCCGAACTGCCGTTCCTGAAGCAGGTGTGCCAAGCAGCAGAGAAGGCAGGCATGGATAGGCTGAACGTTCCTGACACCGTGGGCATAATGATTCCCCGCACCATGAACAAGCTCATCGAAGACATCAAAACTGTAGTCACAGTGCCCATCAGCATACATTGCCACGATGACTTCGGCATGGCAGTCGCAAACTCGCTGGCCGCCGTCGAAGCAGGCGCCACTCAAGTGCACTGCACCATAAACGGCTTAGGCGAACGCGCCGGAAACGCCTCGCTGGAGGAAGTCGTTATGGCTTTGCACATGATTTACAAGCTCAAAACAGGCGTCAACACGCGTTTACTCTACAGTACCTCCAGAATGGTCGCCACGTTAACGGGCATCTCGGTGCAGGCGAACAAGGCGATTGTCGGCGAGAACGCGTTCGCCCACGAGTCAGGCATCCACACTCGAGGAGTCACAGTGAAACCCCTGACGTTTGAGCCTATAAAGCCTGAAGTTGTGGGGCGCACGAGGAAACTGGTGGCTGGAAAGCTGGCGGGAACACGCGGCATCAAAGCCGAATTGGAAGAGATAGGAATCCATCCGAGTGAAGAGCAGCTGAAAGAAATCGTTCAAAGAGTCAAAGACTTGGGCGACAAGGGCAAGTTGGTGACGGACGCTGACCTGCTGGCTTTGACGTCCGCGGTCATGGGCGAAGTGATTGCGGAAGAGAAAGTCGTGGACTTGTGCGACTTGGCTGTTGTGACGGGGATTAAAGTTATTCCAACTGCGTCGGTCAGACTAGTCCTTGACGGGAAAGAGTACATTGCCGCGGAGACGGGTGTCGGACCCGTGGACGCGGTGCTGAAAGCCATACAGAAACTTACGCACAACCTAGCGAAAATCAGGCTGAAGGAGTACCGTCTTGAAGCCATCACAGGCGGCTCAAACGCTGTGGCTGAAGTGGTCATAAAAGTGGAAGACGAGAAGGGGCACATAGTCTCGGCACGCGCTGCCAGAGAGGACATCGTTATGGCAAGCGTTGAGGCAATGATAAACGGCATAAACAAGTGTCTGATAAAAAGCAGGAAGCTGGGAAACAAAAAGTGAAGGTAGCTTTTCAAGGAGAAAGGGGCGCTTTCAGCGAGAGCGCAGTTTACGCCTTCTTCGGAGCAAAAGCTGAGGTTAAGCCATGCCGCGACCTCACCGAGGTCTTCGACAGCGTGCAAGAGCAGAAAACGCAATTCGGGGTGGTGCCCGTGGAGAACAGCTTGGAGGGCAGCGTAAACCAGACCTACGACCTCTTCCTCACGCATGATTTGAAAGTCTGTGGAGAAATCATTCTGAGAGTCAGTCACTGCCTCATCGCGAATCCAAGTACAAATCTAGATGATGTCAAAGCAGTTTATTCGCATCCTCAAGCGTTGGCGCAGTGCCGCCGCTTTCTAGAGCGCTTAGGGCGGGAACTCATCCCAACCTATGACACGGCGGGTAGCGTCAAAATGCTGAAAGAGAAAGGGCTGAAGGACGCCGCGGCGGTTGCCAGCGAAAAAGCAGCCGAAATCTACGGCATGAAAATCCTCGCACGGGAAATAGAAGATAATCCTTCCAATTACACAAGGTTCTTCGTACTATCCAAAGAAGACGCCTCAAGAACGGGCAGGGACAAGACCTCGATAATCTTCGGTGCCGCTCACACGCCAGGCTCGCTCTACCATGCCTTGGGTGAATTCGCGAAGCGTAACATAAACCTCACGAAAATCGAGTCAAGACCCACGAAGCAAACGCCTTGGGAATACAACTTTTACTTGGATTTTGAAGGGCACAGAAGTGAGCCACGATGCGCTGAAGCGCTGGAAGCATTGGCGAAGAGTGGAGCATTCCTGAAAATCTTGGGTTCGTACCCCAAAGCCGAATCGCAAGGCTAGTTTTCCGCTACCTCTAACATCTTGTACATGATTTCGTAAGATTTTTCGTAGTCTCGGCTTGTTCGCTTAAGCCTTGACTTTAACTGTTCCATTTTGGCAGCAACAACTTCTGGATTCTTCTGTTTGATAAGGTTCAGCCACTCACGTGCCTTCTCAATAAACAGGCTCTCTATTTTGTCCATGTCTGGAAGGTTGATTTGGAGGCTGGAGAATAGCTCTGGATTCTCCAGTGCCGTGACCTCAGCCAGCGTAAACAGCATTCTGTAGGTTGTGCCTGCTAAGTTTTTCGTTTCAGCATAATCAGCCTGTTCAAGCAGCGTATCGCAGGCGACTAAACCGATAAAGTGGGGCATTCCAAGTACTACTGACATGAGCTGATCGTGTTTTTCTGGCGACATGACAAAGACGCGTGCGCCGACCTTCTCCAGCCAACCTTTGTACTTCTCGGCGAACGCCCGCTCCTCCATGTTTGTGGGTGTGAGCACGTAGGCTTTGTTGCGGACGCCTTTGCTACCTGGGCCGAACACTGGATGCGTGCCAAGAACCAAAGCGTTCTTAATGTACTTATGCATGATTCGAACTGGCTGTTCCTTGACGCTACAGATATCGAGAACGTTCTGTCCTTTGTGCACGTAGGGCGCGATTTTCTTCACAACATCCTCGAAGGCGCTTATGGAAACACAGATCATTATGTTGTCGGCTTTCTTGACGGCTTCCGTGAAGTCGGCGGTTTCCACGTCGAGTTCCTTGGCTAACTTGGCTAGTTTTTCCTTCTTTCTGTCTGCGAGAATGACGTGTTCGCCGTTTTCCTTGCAGAATTTTGCGAACCAGACGCCCATTTTTCCCGCGCCGAGAATAGCAGTTCTCATTCCAGAGCCTCGCAAATCTTGTCCAAGCCCGCCTCAATCTCTGCTCGTGGCGCCGTTAAAGAGATGCGGAAGTGCTCTCGGTAATCGCCGAATGCTGTGCCAGGCGCCACCGCCACGCCCTTGTCGAGCAGGTCCAAGGTGAACCTCTCTGAGTCTAAGCCTCGTTTCCTCGGGAAGACGTAGAATGGCGCTTCCGGCTCTGTGAATTCTAGGACTGTCTTCAGGATTTCGCTAGCCATCTTCGCCCGCTTTTGATATTCTTCTTTGATTGCATTAGAGAGTTGCCCTTGCAGTTCCAACGCTTTCAGCGCGGCTTCTTGGGTGAACACGGGCACGTTGTTGATGGTTATCTGGTTCAGCCTCGTTAACTGGTCGACGAATTCTTTGTTGGCGATGATGTAGCCGATGCGCCAGCCCGTCATCGTAAACGTCTTGGAGAACCCGTTCGACAGAATGTGGTTGTCACCGTACTCGAGGATGCTTTTAGTTTTAACAAAGGCTATAGTGCCGTAAACCTCGTCTGACAGGATGGTGACTCCTTTCCTGTTAGCTATTCCAACTATGCCGTCGAGAACGTCTGGGTCCATGACTTTGCTGGTGGGGTTGTTCGGGTTGTTCAAGATAATCATTCGAGTCTCCTTGTCTATGAGGTTTTCCAGCTTGTCCAAGTCGATTCGCCATTTATCGTCAAGCTCCGTCCTCAACAGCTTAGTCTGGGCACCGAGAGTTTTAGCCGTCAACTCATACGCCGTCCAGTAAGGCGTGGGGATTATTACGTTTCCGCCGTTTCTCAGCATCAGGTACATGGTGGCGAAAATACCCCATTTTGACCCTGCCGTTATCACAACATTGTCGGCTGAAACCCCATGGATTTCCGCAAGCTTTTCCCGGAGACTCAGCTCGCCGTAGCTGGAAGAGTACTTGGTTTTTCCCTTCTTCATCGCCGCGTAAGCAGCTTCAATTATCTCGTTAGGTGTCGCCAGGTCAGGGTCACCTATGTTCAATCGTATTATCTTCTTTCCTTCACTCTCAAGTTTGAGCGCTTTCTCGTTTATTTCATACAGCATTTTTGCAGATACCCCGTGGAGTTTTGATTATTGTACGGAGCTGCACATTTTAACTATTCGATTGTAGATTGCCTCAACCTGTTCAGGGTCAAGTCCAAGAGTGGCGGCTTTTTCCTTTATGTGCATGTAAACGTCGTTTTCCCTTGGAATGTCCTTGATGGGGATTTTGTGCTTTTTCTTCACTACCCCGATGGACCTGCATATATTCACTCTCTCGCTTAGAGAATGCAGGATTTGCTCGTCCACTTCGTCGATTCTCTTTCGCAATCGTGTGATGTCTTCCATTCATTTCCTCTCCTTCAGGACTTTCGGTATGAAGCCCGCGCGAATCATGTGGTCCGCAAGAACAATCGCCACAGCAGATTCTACAACAGGCACCGCTTTAGGAACCACACACGGGTCATGCCTGCCCGTCACCCTTATGGTGGCGTCTTTCATTTCTGCGATGTTAACTGTGCGCTGCTCTTTCGCAATGGACGGTGTGGGCTTCACAGCCACCCGAACCACAATCGGCATCCCTGAAGATAACCCGCCTAAAATGCCTCCCGCATTGTTCGTAGAAGCCGCAACCTTCCCGCCCTGCACTCGGAACGCATCGTTGTTCTCTGAACCCTTCAGCTCCGTAGCCCTAAAACCCGCACCGAACTCGACTCCCTTCACGGCGGGAACCGACAGCAGCATCTTCGCGAGGTCAGCATCCAAAGAGTCAAACAATGGCTCGCCGACTCCCGCTGGAACGTTCAGTGCGATGCACTCGATTACGCCGCCAAGGCTGTCGCCTTCTTTTCTAGCGTTCACGATGGCTTCCTCCATCTTTTTCGCGCATGCCAGGTCGGGGCAGCGAACGGCGGCTTCGTACCTGCGCCTTCGAATCTCCTCGAAACTAAGCGACTTATCCATTTTTATTCTGTCAATAGCACGGGTGTACGCCAGAATGTCAACATCGACAGTGCCGAGCAGCTTCTTGGCTACAGCACCAGCCATAATCAAAGCGACCGTAACCCTTCCTGAAAACCGTCCACCGCCGCGGTAGTCGTTGAAGCCGCCGTACCTGACGCGTGCCGTATAATCAGCGTGTCCGGGTCTGGGCAGGTCTCTGATAGCTTCGTAGTCGCTGGAGTCTGCCTCCTTGTTTTCCACCATCATGCTGATTGGCGCGCCCGTGGTGAATCCGTTGAAGACGCCTGAGAGAATCTGCACTTTGTCTTTTTCAATTCTTCCCGAAACAATCTCAGGCTTTAGAGGGATTCTTCTGTCCAGTTCCGCCTGAACATCCGCCTCCGAAAGCCGGAGCCCAGCTGGGCAACCGTCCACGACTGCGCCTACGATTTTGCCGTGGCTCTCTCCGAAGGAGGTTACCGTGAATTCTTTACCTATCGAATTCCCCGCCAACAACATCAGCTCCTAACAAGCGTAAATCAGTGAAGAACCGCGGATAAGACTTTCGAACACACTCAGCATCTCTTATAGTGGTTTCGCCGCTGGCGCCTAAAGCAGCAACCGCGCAAGCCATCGCAATACGGTGGTCACTATGTGAGTCTATGACGGCACCATGCAGAACGCAGGGACCCTTAAGGGTTAAGCTGCTTTCAGTCATGGCTATGTCGGCGCCCATCTTTTTCAGTTCAAGATAAAGCGACAAGAGCCTGTCAGACTCCTTAAACCGCAATCTGCCAGCGTTATGTATTTTAGAAGTGCCCTCCGCAAAGCAGGCGAGAGCAGCACAGACTGGAACAAGGTCAGGAACATTCCTCGCATCCACATCCACAGCCTTGAGCAAGCTGCCACCACCCTTTATCTCAACGCTATCAGCGCAAACCCTGCCGTTCACGCCCATCCGCTTGAGGATTTCGAGTATAGCCTTGTCTCCCTGCACAGTGGTGTAATCAAGATTTTTGACAGCAACTTCCGAATTGGTTATCGCGGCAGCAGCCAACAGAAACGCGGCTGACGAAAAATCGCCCGGAACCCTGTGGTCACACGGCTTATACGTCTGCTGTGACGGTATGCTGAGGCGGCTGAAATCTTCTGCGATTGACACCTCTATGCCGTGCGCGGCTAGAACCGTCTTAGTCATTTGGACGTAGCCCTTCGACTCGAGAGGCGTGGTTACGGTTAATTCTGTGTCTTTCCGTGCCATCGGGCAAGAGAACATCAGCCCTGAGATAAACTGAGAGCTCACATCGCCGCGAATAGTGGCTTTTCCGCCTGAAATGCCGCCGCCTTGGACATAAATAGACGCCTTGCCGCCTTGGCTTTGAAAATGCGCTTCTGCACCTAACTGCTTGAGACTGTGAAGCAGCGGCTCGATGGGTCTCCGCCCTAAAGAGCTTCCAAAGGTGAAAACCGAGGGTTCCAACGCCAAGGCTGCCACGGGAACCATGAACCGCAATGTCGCTCCGGACTCGCCGCAGTCAATAGGCTTTTTTGAACCTTTAAGCGGTGAGGCGCCCTCAACCGTCCAGCAGTCCCGTCCATCCGTCACTTTTACCCCCAAACCCTTAACAGCCCGCAAAGTCGCATCAGTGTCGTCCGACGCCAAAGGACCAGAAATCCGCGAGATCCCATGCGAAAGCGCGGCGGCTATTAGCATCCGCTGCGTGTACGCCTTAGACGGCGGCGCACAGACTTCGCCCTTCAATTTTTCAGTTTTTCGGATCGTAACCTCAGTCATGGTTAGAGCACCTTCGCTTTTTCACAATTCAAACGCGCATGCAAAACCTCGCCTGGGTAGCGCTTTAAGGCTGCCTCCACCGAATCGATTTTATCATCAGGAACCACCGCCGTCACAGCGGGACCCTTGCCGCACAGCCCAGCCGCTATTGCCCCGGCGGTTAGTGCGTCTATGGAAGGGGAGGGGTCGTAGCCCAGAGCTGACGAGTAGATTAAGCCGTTAAGTGTCAGAGCCGCCCAAAAATTTCCTGCCCGCGCTTCTCTGTAAGCTATTTTCACAAGCGGCTTAACAGTCTGCAGCCTGTTAACGTCGGAATCAGCCGTGTAGGCTTTACGGGATGGAACATGGAACAAAACTGTCAAATCTTCAGGCAAAGCGACGCGTTTAAGCAGTTTTCTCTTCAGGTTATCCGTAACAACGGCACCTCCGAAGTAGGATGCACAAGCATCGTCGAAAGCGCCTGTTACTGTGACGTTCGCGTCAAAAGCCGCCGCCACACCAAGCTTAACGACTTCGAAGTCGTCAAGCGTCTCGCCTAATGCTGCAACTGTGGCTAAGGCAATGGCGTTCGCCGCGGCGCTACTGCTTTTCAAGCCTCTGGCGACAGGAATGTTTGACCATGTCTTCACTTTAGCGCCGAAGCGTTTCTCCACACCGAAGTGCTGGAGCACCCGCGAAACAGATTTCTCGATTAGAAGCGGGCTTTCCGCTGGATCTGACGTGATTTCGCCCTTTATTACCTGAGGCTCTTCTGTCAAACTGACTTCAGCCTTCGTCCACAGGTCAACTCCGAAAGCGGCGCCTTTACCCAAAGCAATTGCGTTCACGATAGTTGCCGCGCCATGAGCCATTGCCGAGGCGGTTCCAGTCATCTGCTCACGTCCTCCACGAGTTTCCACATGGCAGCTTTCCGCATGACCTCAACTGGCGCTGGACGGCCAGTCCAGATTTCAAACGATGCCGCACCTTGGTGAACCAACATTTCGACGCCGCTGATGACCCGAGCACCTGCAGCTTTGGCGTCTTTGGCGAGTTGCGTCTCCACCGGGTTGTAAACTATGTCCATCACGGTTAAGTCAGGCTTCAACCATTCGCGTGCCACTGGACTCTGGTTATCGTTGGGATGCATGCCCACGGAAGTCGCGTTGACCAACAGATCGGAGTCTCGCAGGTTTTTCTGTATCGTGTTCGGCGAAAGCATGGCACCCTTGACTTCTTTACCTAAAGCCTGATTCAACAATTCTGCCAATTCAGTGGCTTTTTCCGGAGTCCTGTTCAGGAGGACAAGTTCTTCAGCTTCTTTGGCAAGCTGGAACGCTATGGCTTTAGCTGCGCCTCCTGCTCCGAGCAAAAGCACCTTTTTCCCAGATGGGTCTACGCCGTTTTCTTGCAGAGCCTTCAAGGCGCCAACGCCGTCGGTGTTGAAGCCGCATAACCGTCCGTTATCGTTGAGAACAGTGTTGACTGCGCATAGGAATTTAGCAGTCGAGTCTATCTCGTCCAAGAAGGCAGTTACAGCTTTCTTGTGAGGCATCGTCACATTTAACCCGTGGATACCTAAACCACGCATGCCACGCATCGCATCTTCCAGCTCGACGGCTTTGACTCTGAAAGCCAGAAAAACAAAGTCCAGTTTCAAGTGTGTGAACGCTGCGTTCTGTATGGCTGGGCTTAGGGTGTGCTCTATGGGGTCGCCGATAACGCCGCACACGCGCGTCTTTCCCGAAATCGTCATCTCTCATTTCAGCCTCAAGAGTTCGTACGCTGCCCTCATTTCCTGGATGGTCATCTGTCCAGCAGCGGTTTCGCTGCCGCGTTCAAGCGAGGCGAAGGTAAAGAAGCCGCCGAACACTGGTGACAGGAGTCTGGAGATTTTGCCTTGTTCTCCCATGGCGAAGCATACGATTTTCGCGTTTTTGCTGGCTGCTGACGTGAAATTGAGGAGGGTGAGGTTATCTTCGACCTGTTTTGCGGTTGTTACGATTTTGCACACTTCTGCGCCGCTGCTGATTTCTCGTTCAAGAATATCGTTTAGCCCTGAAAGGCTCTGGGAACCGTGGAAATCGTGGAAGGAAACTACGGGTTTGGCGCCTGCAGCTTTCACCTTACTGACGAACTCCTTGAGGTTTGGAGTGGACAGTTCCAAGTCTACGTACGCAAAGCCGTTTTTCGCGGCGCTGAGAAGAATGTGCTGTCGTTCTGTCTCTGTTCCAGAAAATTTTCCTTTAAGGCTGGTGGGCATGATTGTGGCGATTTTTAGCGTTTTCCCGTGGCCCGCCAAATCAGTCAGTTCTTGCGGTTTTTTGAGGCAGTCCAGTCTGACTTCGATGAAATCTGCGTGCTGGGCTTCTGCTTTTTCGATTAAGCACAGGGCTTCCTGCGTGGTTTTGGGCAGAAGGGAGACGCAGATTCTGGGGGTCACCGTTCTATCACCGTTTCGTCTGGCACGGCTACGCCGAAGTGTCTTCCTCCCGACATTGCGATGTGGGCTAAGACTTCGTCGCCGGTTTTCAGTTCAGTCACTGGTTTTGAAGCGTCAGACGTTACGAGGTGGATGGTTTCAGCGTTTTGGAGTATGACTTTGATTTGTGCGCCTTGGACTTCTGCTTCTACAAGTATTAGGGGTCGTTTTTCGATTTTCACTCTGCCAACATTCGTCGGTCGCAAGTTGCCTTTCCTGTCGACTACGATGACTTCTTCGCCTGCTTTCAGTTCTGACAGGTATCGCGTGCGCTGCTGAGGCGCCAACGTGTACATGGAGAGGGAGCCAGCGTTGACTCGGAAGGGTCTGGGCTGCACGTAAGGGTTTTCGTGAACTTCGGCTTCGACGAGGAAGAAACCTGCAGATTGGCAGCCAACGAGCATTCCCTCGCCTTGTGTCATGAGGTCGCAAGTGTCCACGCACACTCGTGCGCCGGTGCCGATTTGCTGGATTGCCGTGATTTTTGCTGGGGTCAACTCGATTTTCGGAGTTTGTTTCTTGACGATGGCGATGGCTTTAGCGAGTTCGTGGGGGTCGGCGGTTTTGAGCAACACGCCGTCTGTGCCCAACTCCAGTGCTTCCAAGACCAGTTTGGCTTCTTCGGCGGTTGAGACTTCGGCGATTAGTTTGCTTTTGCCTCGGGTTCGGGCGATGAGGTTTTCGAGTGGGATTACTCGCCAGTCTTGGCAGTTGAGGATTATGTAGTCGGCTTGGAGTTCTGCGGCTTTGACGGCTGCGTTTTCGTCTTCTTTGCCTTTTATGGTTATTTTTTGTGCGGCGGTTTTGCCTTCTTGTTTGAGCTGGGCTAGTTTGGCTTTGTTGAAACTGTCTAACACTGCAATTTTGCCTTGTTGGGTGGTTGCTGTTGAGTCTTGGACGGTGGCGTCGCAGTTTTCGGCTGCGAGTTTGAGGAGGCTTTCTTTATCGGCTGAAGAGGCAGAGGGAGCTATCTGGAGCCAGAGTTCCTTCACTGCTTTTCACCCAGAATCTTCATTGCCTGCTCAACAGATGCGCCGTTGTGCACGATGGCGGACAGCGCCTTAACCATCAGTGTGGGGTTTTCGTGTTGGAATATATTGCGTCCGATGGAGAGTCCTGCACTTCCCGCTTTCACCGAGTCATGTGCAGTTTGCAGGATTTCTTGGGGTGTTTTGCATTTTGGTCCTCCTGCGATTACTACGGGTGCGGGGCAGCTTTCTACGACGGCTTTGAAGGATTCTATGTCGCCTGTGTAGTTTGTTTTGATGATGTCTGCGCCGAGTTCTGCGCCGATGCGAGCCGCGTGTGCAACTGGTTCGGCGGCGTGTTCGTCTTGGATTTTTGGTCCTCGTGGGTACATCATGGCGAGGAGTGGCATGCCGTATTGGTCGCATTGGTCGGAGACTTTGCCGAGTGTGGTGAGCATTTTGTCTTCGTCTTGTGCGCCTATGTTGACGTGTACGCTTACGGCGTCTGCGCCTAGTCGGATGGCTTCTTTGACTGTGCAGACTTGGACTTTGCTGGTGGCGCTTGGAGTCAAAACTGACATGGCTGAAAGGTGGACGATAAGGCCTGCGTTTCCTGTGTCGATGCGCCTAGCGATGCCTTTGTGTACGAGTATGGCGTCAACTTTGCCTTTGAGCAGCTTGTCAACGATTTCTTGCATGTTGGTTATGCCTTTGACTGGCCCGATACTTACGCCGTGGTCCATTGGTGTTATGACTGTGCGGTTGTCGGGTTGGAGGATGCGTTTTAGTCTGCGGGTTTTGCCTTGGTTCATGGGTTTTCATTCCTTTTTGTGTTTATCATTTTAGTGTCTCCTTAGTGAGTTGTGGATTAGGTTGAGCGCTTTTTCGCGTTCGTCCCAGTCCACGAAGAGGAGTATGCTTGAGGTGATAGTGAGTATGCCACTTATGTTCAGCTCGTTTAAGCGGAGTTCTTCGGTGATTTTTCCGATGATGCCGTGGGTTTCTTCCAAGCCAACGCCACTGATTTTGAGGAACGCTAAGTCTTTTTTGACTGCCATGGCGATGGTTTCTGGTTTTTCCACGGTTGTCTGGTGGATTTGGTTGAGGAGCTTGTCTGTGTTCTGCTGCTGACTGACATAGAGGATGATGCTGTTTTGGTTCATAGACATGCCCAGCAGCAGCGAGTGCGCTTTGGCGGCTTCGACCATTTTGAGGATGGTTTGAGGGCTTTCGCTGAGGCGTCGTCCCACAACGGTGATTTCTGCCACTGGCATGGGATGAGCAATCTCCACGTCGAGTTCGGTGGCTAATGCGCCTGTGATTACTGTACCGTCTTGGTCGAGGCTGGCTTGTTTGTTGCTGATTACGCGGACGTTTATGTTTTTTGGCTTGTACTTGAGGGCTTTGGTGTGGATGAATTTTGCGCCTGAATCCGCTAAGCCAACCAGTGTTGCTACGTCGATTTCGGGGAGCTTTTGCGGGTTGGCTATGAGTTTAGGGTCGCCGGACATGATTCCGTCTGCGTCCGTGACGAGTATGATTTCATCAGCGTCAAGCGCCTCTGCGAGGATGAAGGCGGTTGTGTCGCTTCCACCGCGTCCGAGCGTAGTGATTTTGCCGGTTTTGGTTCTGCCGACGAAGCCCGCAATGACTGGTATGGTGCCTTTTTCGACGATGGGCTGGACATGTTTGCGGATGCGTGCTTTGCATTCAGACAGAAGTGGGTTGGCGTTTTGGAACGCTGCATCCGTGATTATCGGCCAATCATCGTCAAGCGGGTCGAAGTAGCGGCTTGGTGCGCCGTTGTTGCGAAGTGCTGCTGCGAATATGCGGACGCTTGTGCGTTCTCCCATGCTGAGAATGTCGTCTAACTCGTGTTTTTGGAGTTTGCCGTTGCTGGTGTTCTTGGCTGTTGCCAGAAGTGTGTCAGTTGTTTTGCCCATGGCGGAGACGACTACGACGATGCGTGTGCCTTTTTTGGCTTCGTTTATTACGACATTTACGGCTTTCAGTAGGCGTTCGTGGTCGGCTAGTGAGGAACCGCCAAATTTGACCACAATTTTTCGGTAAGACTTGTTATTTTCCATTATTTTTCAACCATCCCTTGCGCCCAGAAACTTGAAAATTTTTGTCAGTCTCTGGGCTTAATGAAAATAATAGTAAAAGTAATAGCCGAAGCTAAAGAAGCGCATTTGCCAGCTTGTTTGAGTGTCGGCTTGATTTGACATTGTAGCTTCGAACCTGTTGAATGAGACATTGCTGCATGGATAAAAGCGTTTCGGAAAAACCATATCAAAAATCCATATCCGAATTAAAGTATTGAGAGAACAAATTGACAATTTTTCGTTACGAAATGAGCTTTTCCATTATTCGCTGATTGTAAAGCGAATGTCTCTGCTGGTAACACTTCCCCCTCATGTTTCAACATGGTTTTGACCGTGGAAAATGCCAGTAGGATCTACCTTCTATAGAGGGGCTATCGCTATTGGCGCCGAAACAACCCAAAACCATGTTAAAAGCTATCTAAGAGATTATAAGTCAAAAATTGCACATCAGAGCGCATTTTGTGCCAATATTCTTTAATACATCTTGCCAGAGACAACAGAAACTGGAGAACAAGCGTATGACAGATGTCGTTGACAGAGGATTGAAGAAGATAGGTATCACAATCTCCAAACCAGCGCTGGCAGTGCTCTGCATAATCTTTGGCATAATCGTCATCGTGTTCCCAGACATCATCGGTTTGGTGGTCGGCATATTTCTCATAATTCAAGGCGTGCTACTGCTCACTGAATACATGGAAATCAAAGGTCAACAGCCAACCAAGTCATAGCAGCCTCAAAGCACTTCGCTTTCCTCCTTTTTTCTTTCCAAACCCGTAACCGGGCAGGTCTGCTAACCGCAACCGTTAATAGCAAAACGTCCAGAATTCTAACGGTAAATTGCAGAAGGTAGATTTCATGACATTAAACGAGAACCTGGAAATATTATCAAACGCTAAAGGCGTAACAGGCAGCGAAGAAGAAGTCAGAAAACTAATGATTAACCTTATGAAACCGTACGTGGACGAAATTTTGGTGGACAAGCTGGAAAACGTCATCGCCATAAAAAAGAGCAGAAAAACCGCGCCCAAAGTCATGCTCGCAGCCCACATGGATGAAATCGGACTCATGGTGAAAAACATCACCAAAGAAGGCTTCATCAAATTTACAAAAATGGGCGGAATCGACGACCGCATCCTCCAAGCCCAAAAAGTAATCGTCCACACCAGAAAAGGCCCACTCCCAGGAATAGTAGGCTCCAAACCACCTCACATACAAAAAGAAGAAGAACGCAAGAAAATCATAACCTTTGACGAACTCTTCATCGACATCGGTGCAGAAAACCGAGAAGACGCCACCAAAATGGGTGCAGCAATCGGAGACCCAATCAGCTTCGACATAAAATACCAACAAATAAACCAAAACACAGTCACAGGCAAAGCCTTCGACGACCGTGCAGGATGCGCCGTAATGATTGAAACCCTCAAAAAACTGGAAAAAACAGAAACTGACTGCACCATCTGCGCTGTCGGGACCGTCCAAGAAGAAGTAGGGTTAAGAGGCGCAGCTACCGCCGCATTTGGCATCGACCCCGACATCGGCATTGCATTAGACGTAACCGTCGCAGGTGACGTTCCGGGTGTAAAGGAATTCGACACCACAGTTAAGATGGGGAAAGGTCCAGCCTTGACCGTTTCAGACTCAGGTTTAATCACTCATCCCAAAGTCTTACGTTTGCTCATTGACACGGCGAAAGAGCAAAAAATCCCATACCAGCTTGAAACAGGATTACTGGGCTCCACGGACGCCGCACGCATATCCCTGACTCGGCAAGGGGTCCCAAGTGGAACAATATCCATCGGAACCAGATACATCCACAGTCCAGTGTCGATGGCAAGCTTGGAAGACATGGAAAACGCATCTAAACTCGCGGCAGCTGCAATTCAGAAAATCCCAAAACTCTTCTGAGATCACAATCATGAAGCCATGCGTTTTGTACGTATCGCACACCGGAAACACCCAAAGATTAGCAGAAGCCATCTCCAACCTGCCCGAAGCCCCAATTTTTGACATAACAAAATCCGAGCTATCAGTCGCCGACAATTATGACCTCTTAGTCATTGGCACGCCAGTTTTTGGTCTCAAATCCGCACCTGAAGCCACAGCCTTTATGAAGCAACTGCAAAGCGGCGAAGGCAAAAAGCTATTCTTTTCTGCACGTACACTTTCGCGAAAGGTGGCGCACTCAAAGCTTTATCGGAAGAACAAACGAGGCGTGAAACCGAAAAAGGCTGACTTTGCGGATTGCTTAGATGAGATATCCAAAACTGTTAAACGGTAGCCAGCAATGCAGGCGAAACCGTTTTTAGCCCATTAACTCTACACCTAAGTGACCTTGAACTATGGATAAAACGGGCAAATTCGAGTTTCTCGAACACACCGCAGACGTCTACATAGCCGCGCATGGCAAAACACTGGCAGAAGCATTCGAAAACGCTGCTTTAGCCATGTTCGAGGTCATGACCGACACCGACAAAGTCGCCCAAACCGAAGAAGACACGGTTGAGGTTGAAGCAGAAGACGAGTACGCGCTCCTCTACAACTGGCTCGAAGCCCTACTGGTCAAATTCGAAACCAAAAACAGGCTCTACTCAAAATTCACCATCACAAGCCTCGAAGATACGGCGGAAGGCTTCAGAATCAAAGCCACCGCACACGGAGAAACATTCAACCCCAAAAAACACACACAGAAAGTCGCCGTCAAGGCAGTCACTTATCACAGAATGGAAATAATCAAAGAACTAGACAAGGCCACGTTAGAGTTCATCCTGGACATCTAAGCCAAACTCAGTTCCCTCAAATCCTTCATGATGGCGTCCACCACCTTTTCTGGTGGCGTATCCAACGCGTCACAACTCGCCACGACGAAAGGCACAGTTCCCTCTCGGAAGAACTGCAAAATCGGTCTGGTTTGCGCCTCGTACACCTCGATTCGCTTCTTTATCACTTCAGGCGTATCATCAGGACGCTGATACAAGGGTCCACCGCATTTGTCGCAGACCATATCCACCTTCGGCTTCAAGAAACGGGTGTTGTAAACGGCGCCGCAGTTGTGGCATATACGCCGCGTTGACAAACGCTCGACAATAATCCAATCGGGAACCATCAGCAGAATTATCACGTCTATTTTAGCGATTTTCTCCAGAACCTTCGCCTGATCCAAAGTGCGTGGGAACCCGTCCAAAAGGAAACCTTTTCCCTCAGGAACCTTCGCCACATGCTCTTTCAATACTTCTATCACTATGTCGTCAGGGACAAGCAACCCCTTCTCCACGTAGCCCTTAACTTTCTTCCCCAACTCAGTTTCCTGCTTCACTGTTTCCCGGAAAATGTCGCCCATGGCGATGACCGTTAAGCCGAGCTTAGCCTGAAGTCTCGAAGCGTAAGTGCCTTTTCCAGAACCTGGCGCTCCAAATATTATCGCGTTCATACACTTCCACTTTCCTTACGGTGCTACTCTAAGAAGAAATGAATGCATAATTAAGTTTTATGCGATGATTCCTGTTCAGCAAAGGAAATGTTTATTCTGGAAAAAACCTTCTACTCAGCAAGGTGTTTTATTGCACACGAAGCAAGTAGGCGAACACATCTTCCTAATAGACTTGGAAACAGGCGGATTCAAAAACCTGATAGCCAGCTATGTCCTCAAAGGAACGAAGATAATAATCGTTGAAACAGGACCAACATCCTCAATTCCAAACCTCCTCTTAGGCTTAAAAGAACTGAACGTAGCACTCGATGAGGTAGCTTACGTTGCAATATCGCACGTGCACATCGACCACGGTGGAGGAGTTGGAACCCTGCTGAAGTCTCTGCCGAACGCCAAAGTTATAGTTCATCCAAGAGGCACAGCTCACCTAGTTGACCCCACTAAGCTTTGGCTGCAATCAAAACAGGTTTTGGGACAAGTTGCGGATATATACGGTGCACCTGAACCAGTTCCTGAAAACCGCATAATCGCAGCGGAAGACGGCTTCGCCATTAACGCTGGAAACAACCTGCACTTGGAAGCCATCGAAACTCTTGGTCACGCTTCACATAACCTCAGCTACCATGAGTCCTTAAACGAAGCCATTTTCCCAGGAGACGCCGCTGGCATGTACATAAGCGAGTTTGACGTGGTGGTTCCAACAACGCCGCCGCCATTCCACCTTGATGTTGCGCTGCAGTCTTTGGATAAGCTTGCCAGCTTCAAACCGCAGGTTTTGTATTACAGTCACTTTGGAAAAGCGAGCGATGGCGTTAAGCGGCTTCAGGATTATGCGTTGCAGATTAAGCGTTGGGGCGAAATCGCAGAAGAAGGTGTAAGGAAGGGGCAAAACGCATACATCATTACTGAAAGGATACTTCGAGAAGACGAGGTAATGAGAAAAGCCGCGTCTTTTTTCAAGCCGCATCCAGTTCTAATGAAGACAGCCATCGAAAACAGCGTGCAGGGCTTCATCGATTACGCCGAGAAATCACAAGCTTAATGACTGCTCAAAACTGTTTTATATTCAGCTTCTATTTTCTTTGTGAGGTTCAGAAGTTTATGGGTGAAGGCGAAGGTCGTCCACCACCGGAAAAAGTTCCTTTAGAAAAATTAGATGATTGCACATGGCGCATCCCCAAGTACAAGCAGGGAATGCGCGTTCCAGGCATGGTTTTCGCAAATCAAGCCTTACTGGAGAAGATGCAGACTGACCGGACACTTTGGCAGTGCGCGAACGTTGCGCATTTGCCTGGAATTTACAAGTACGCTGTGACTTTGCCTGATGGACACGAGGGTTACGGTTTCCCCATCGGAGGCGTGGCAGCAACCGACTATGACGAAGGCGTTATCAGTCCAGGCGGTGTTGGTTACGACATCAACTGTGGAGTGCGGCTTTTAACCACAAATCTAACAGAGCAAGAGCTACGTCCAAAGCTTGCGCAGCTGGCGGGCGCAATTTTTGAGAACGTTCCTTCTGGGCTGGGAAGCCGCCGAAAGGACTTCAACGTGAGCTCTGGTGACTTGGACAGGTTGGTGACCGAAGGCGTGCAGTGGCTCATCGACCGTGGACTGGGCTGGGCTGAAGATGCTGAGCACTGCGAAGAGCGCGGATGCATGAAGAACGCGAACCCTGACAAGGTTTCAGCAACTGCAAAAAATCGGGGCTTGCCGCAGATTGGCACTTTGGGTTCCGGAAACCATTTCCTAGAAATCCAGAAAGTGGACAAGATTTACGATGAGCGAAAAGCCAAGACTTTTGGCATCGAAGAAAAGAATCAAGTTACGGTGATGATTCATTGCGGTTCTCGAGGTTATGGCCATCAGGTGTGTTCCGACTATCTGCGGATCATGGAGTACGCGGTGAAAAAGTACAAGATTAACTTGCCCGACAGAGAATTGGCGTGCGCACCGGGAAGCAGCAACGAGGCAGAAGATTATTTTCAGGCGATGGCATGTGCAGTTAACTATGCCTTCTCGAACAGGCAGGCAATTATGCATTGGGTGAGGCAGAGTTTTCAACAGGTTTACCACGAGGACGCCGAAAAGTTCGGGTTGAAACTTGTTTATGATGTGGCGCACAACATCGCCAAAGTGGAAACGCACCAGATTAACGGCAGCAAGAAGAAGGTGTGGGTTCACAGGAAAGGTGCCACGCGAGCTTTCCCACCCGGAAGCGCCGAGATTCCAGCCGATTACTGTGCTGAAGGTCAACCTGTGCTTATTCCAGGCAGCATGGGGACAAGCAGTTGGGTGCTGGTGGGCTCCCATAAAGCTATGGAGTTGACTTTCGGCTCCACGGCACATGGCGCAGGCAGGATGATGAGTCGTTCCGCGGCGAAGCGCAAATGGTGGGGCGGCGACATAAAGGCTGGTTTGGAGAGGCGTGGAATTGTGGTTCGTGCTGCGAGCACGGTTGTTTTGGCTGAGGAAGCAGATTCTGCGTACAAGAACGTGGATGTGGTGGCGGATGTTAGTGACCAGGTTGGGATTGCCACGAAGGTTGCGCGGCTTGTGCCAATAGCGGTCGTTAAGGGTTAAACAACCATGGTTGCAACCAGCGGTTTATCGGCAAGAAGGAAGAAGAACGCTGTCGGCGTAGCGGCCATTGCTCTTTTGCTGGTTTTCACTGTCCTGGCGTTTGCCGGCGTCCTGTCTTTCATAGAGTGGATAGTTGCGGACTTGATTGTTGCGGTAGTTGCTAACTTGATTCTGCGAAGGATTGGAAGGTAAGCGCAATAGCGTTTTTCCATGATTTTTCCATTTTTTGTAGTGAAAGTTAATATCGTTTGTATTGCACGATAGTGTTTAATGGCGGTTTTCTTAAAGCGCCCCCAAAAAGGTGACAGCATGAAAGACGAGTGCGGTATCTGCGGCAGGGTTCTCAGCACCAGTTACCTGCGAAAGTGCCAGCGGTGCAAGCGCTTGTTCTGCCGTGATTGCATGGTGCCCGATGTTGCCACTGGCGATCCAACGGCGATGCTTTGCCTGCACTGCGCTAGACGCGTTGTTTCATCTGTGTCCAAGTCGAAGTACAGCGGGCTTACCAGTTATTTGAGGTTTCGGGGTTCGTTTACCCGCCTTGTTAAGCTTTCTTTTGCACGCATAGACGGGTTAATCGGCAGCAATCTTCCCATGAGCGCGTACAGGGATGAGGCTTGGTGGAGTAACTCGTCGAGTGCTCACGCCAAAAGCTGGCTGGATGCTGGTTGGGAGGTGCAGGAGGTAAACTTGAAAGAGGGTGTCGTAACGTTCAAGAAGGTGCGTGATGTGCCTTTCAAAAAATCTGGACGCACGAAGAGTGAGATTAAGCCGTTTACTCCCGTGCGGTTTCGCCCTTCTAAGCCTAAAATGCCTTCTAAGACAAAGGTGTCGAAGCTTTATGCGAGAATTAAGAACTTGGAGCGCCAGCGAACTGCTTCACGTGGAAGCATTAGAGGCTTAAAACCTAAGTCGCGTTACGAGAAAAGGCTTTTCAAACCTGACGAAAAACCACAGTAGCAAACCTGCTTAGGGACTGAAGAGTGGGGTTTTTGACTGAAAAAATCGTGGACTGGAAAATCGAGGATGCTTATGCCAAGCTGAAAGAGGTTCTGCTTAAGAAAGGCTGCAAAATCGTTACGGACGAAACATCGATGTCTATCTCTGCGGTGCAGGGTTCTCTGTGGGGCATCACTCCAAGAACCGCTAAAAAACAGGTGATTTACCACCTTCTTCCTCATAATTCTGGGACGCGGATAACTGCCTCTTCCTTGCTGGCTTCGGACTGGAAAAATCTAACCATAGTCGGCAGCGTTCTCGCAGTGTTTGTGGCGACGATGTGCGGATGGATTGCCATAGACCTAGAAACATTCGCGGCTACTCAGAAACCGAGCAGTTGGACTTGGATAGCAACGGTTGACGGCTATGCGAACTTGCAGGTAGCGCAGATGCTTGCAAATCTGTGTAGAGGGCTTGCGGTCTTCTTGGCTGTCGTAATCGTTTTAGAAGTGGTGATTGCCTTGTACGCGCATTTCAGGATTAACGCTTTCGCTGAAGAAACATTGAGTCTGTTAAGCTGAAGTTTGCGCGGTTGCTGTTTGCCTCCCTTTACGCCATGTAGTTACGCTGTAGAGTGAAAACACCAAAACTCCGATGAACACTGCAAATTTGAGTATCGTGAATGCTTGGAATAAGGAAACGACTAAAATAGCGGTCGGAGTCAGAGCTATCAGGCAGTAGATTATGGCGACCATGACTAATCCGTCTTTGTTGCGGAGGTCCTTATTGGAGCGTTTGCCGAAAAACCAAGCTGACAACCTTCCGAATCCCATGGTGCAGGATTTGCAGTAAGCGCAAGTGCTGCAGCCGAGCCTGCGCAAGATGGCGAAAACCATAAAGGCTGCAAAAAGTAGGAAAAACCAGAAAGCCAGCGGGTTGTAGAACCAAAAAGCCAATGATGCCACGACAATCCACAGGAGGAGTGCAAGGTTACCGGAGATTAGTTGGATTTTTGTGTACTCATATTTGATGTCGATCATGGTTTGAACTCTCTTCAACTCAATAGCACAGACTGACTTATTAGGGGACCTCTACGCTGGCAATTTTTTACCGTCTTAGTGCTTGAGCAACTTCAGGATAGAAAATCAATAAAAGGCTGGGAAACAATTTTCTACTTATGACGAAATACAAGAGAAAAAACATCGAAGAAATACTCAGCAAAGTCAGCCCAGAGCAAAAACAGGTGGCGCAGAAACTTCGTTCCACAGTCAAAATCGCGGTGCCGGATGCTATAGAGGCTGTGAGACAGGGAAAAATAGCTTACAGTATAGAAGGAAAGGATTTTGCATGGATTACCACCGCTGAGAGTCATGTGGATTTGGAATTTATGTGCGGAACAAGACTAAGCTCTGAACGCCTGAAAGGAAGAGGTCAAGGACTCGAACGAAGACATATTGAAATAAAAACCGTAGACGCCGTGAATGAAGCTGAAATTATTGAGCTGTTGAAAAAAGCGACTGAACTGACCTGTTAGCTAAAGCGCCTAACGAAGCTGGTCACCGAGCCGTTTTTTTGCTGGCTGTTCCTCACGCCTTGCTTCCTTTAAAAGCGTGCAGAGTCCAGATGACCCAGATAACCTTAAATTAAGCTTAGAATAAGGACTTAACCCAGAGCGGTCGTCGTCTAGCTGGTTTAGGACACAAAAGCAATACACTCTGTGGAAGCCTTCCAAGCTTGCGATCCCGGGTTCGAATCCCGGCGACCGCACCATTTTTCCACTGGAACTAGTGTGTGGTTTTTGGCTGTGCCCCATATTTATTATGCTGGTTCTGGTTTCTGAAGCGTTTGGCTCGTTGTCTGCCAGAATACGGTAAAAGCTATATCTGCAACGTGGTATGTTTAGCCGTGCTTCAACCGTGAGGACGTTTGATTTCGGCAGAGAACTGCTCAAAGTAGCCGCCCTCGTAACGATGACGGCAGACCATGTTGGCGCGATTTTCTATCCTGACCTGATAGTTCTTCACGCTGTGGGAAGACTTGCGTTTCCCTTGTTCGCTTACCTCGTAACCTTGGGGATTGAAAGCACCAAGAAACCAAGCAGATACTTGACGACGCTCTTAGCTTTTGCCGTGGTCTCGCAGGTTCCGTATTTCCTTGCTTTCGGAATCCAGCCGTTTGAACGGCTCAACGTTCTGTTCCCGCTATTCCTAAGTGCCCTTTCGCTCTACTTCTTCAACAGGGGCAACATGCAGGTTTTCGTTCCCATCTTGTCTCTGGCGTTTCTGTCTTCAATCTTCTTTAACATGGAAGGCACTTTCTACGTGATACTTATGGTGGGCGCCATGAAATTGCTGAGGAGCAAGCCTGAACTCGGCGTCATCGTCCTCTTAGCACTGAACCTTGTACTTCTGCCTGATATTCAGGTGCTTGCGTTGCTTGCGGTGCCTCTGATTCTTCTTCACGTAAAAAACGTGCTGAAAATGGAAATCATCATCTCTGACAACTCGCGTTTGTACTCGGTGAGGAAATACGCCTTCTACGCTTACTATCCGTTGCATTTGGCACTGCTTTACTGGATAAGCATAACCTTTTTCTAGTTGTTGCGGCGGTGGAGAAACGTTATTTAGCCATTCAGCGCCTACAGATAAAGCTGTGTTACCTTTGCAAGCACAAAAAAAGCCATGGTTAAGCTCATATCCCAAAGACGTGCCACAACACATCGAGTATCCGCCTATTCCGTTGCATGGGCTTCTGGAGAAAGCCGCAGAACATCACCCTGACAAAATTGCCATAGCCTGTTTTGGAAGGGAAACCACTTATCGAGAACTGAACGATTATGCCACCAGGTTCGCCGCGGCACTTGCAGCTTTAGGTGTTAGGAAAGGTGACCGAGTCGCTGTTTATCTGCCCAACATCCCCCAGTTCCCCATCGCATACTTCGGAATACTCAAAGCAGGCGCCGTCCTGACAACGGTAAGTCCGCTGCACAAGGAGCGCGAAGTCCAGCATCAACTAAGCGATTCTGGAGCCGAAACCATAGTAGCGTTGGACTCGCTTTATCCAGTCTTGGAAAATGTGTGGGCGAAAACCAAGTTGAAACACGCTGTGGTCACCAGCCTCGAAAAGTACGCTCCCGAGTCGGCTTCACCTGTTAAAAACAACATCCATTCATTCCAAGCGCTGCTCGACGAAAACAGGAAGGCAACCGCTCCAAAAATAACGATTGATCCTCAGAAGGATTTGGCGGCGCTCCAGTACACGGGAGGAACCACAGGCACAGCCAAAGGTGCCATGCTAACCCACACGAACCTAGTTTCGAACGCTGTCGCCTTCGCTGCTTGGATACGAGGCATCCCGGCAGAGGAAACGTTCCTGACCGCGCTACCCTTGTTCCACATCTACGGCATGACCACAAGCATGAACGCGCCCGTCAACCTTGCAGCGAAGATGGTGCTGCTCCCCCGCTTCGACCCGCAGACAGTGCTGGAAACTATCCAACGGCACAGGGTCACGATTTTCTGCGGCGTCCCCACCATGTACTCGGTACTGCTTGCCAACCCCGCGCTGGGCAACTACGACTTAACCAGCATCCGCGTTTGTATCTCAGGTGCCTCCTCGCTCCCGCCACAGGTTCAGAAGCGATTCATGGAAATCACCGGTGGATTCCTTGCGGAAGGTTATGGCTTAACCGAAGCGTCACCCGTCACGCACTGTACTCCTGTGGACAGGAGCATGGAAACCGTTAAGGTCGGCTCCATCGGGCTGCCGCTGCCCGACACAGATGCCCGCATCGTGGACTTGGAAACGGGCGAGAAAACGCTTCCGCCGGGAGAAACGGGCGAGCTTGCTGTCAAGGGACCACAGGTGATGCGAGGCTACTGGCGGAACCCAGACGAAACCGCGCTTGTCCTCCGCGACGGTTGGCTGCTGACGGGCGACATCGCACGCATGGACCGGGACGGCTACTTCTACATAACAGACCGCAAAAAAGACCTCATCAAGTACAAGGACTACAGCGTTTACCCACGCGAAGTCGAAGATGTTTTGTATGAGCACCCAGCCGTGAAGCTCTGCGCCGTGGTGGGCAAACCCGACCCGATAGTTGGCGAGGTTCCGAAAGCTTTCATAGTATTGAAAGAAGGCGTGGGAGCCACGGCAGAGGAAATTATGCAGTTCGTCAAAGACAAGGTTGCTCCGTACAAGGCAGTTCGAGAGGTGGAGTTCAGAAAAGACTTGCCTATAAGTTCAGCTGGCAAAGTGCTTAGGCGACTACTTCAGGAAGAAAAGAAAACGGAGCAAAAAGAAGCAGAAAAATGGCTGCCTACCAGCAAAGGAAGGAAACAGCTAAAAATTGAAGCTGAAAAACTTGCAAGAGAGAAGACGCTGTAAAAAGTGCAAAAAGGTGACACCAGCTTTAATGATAGAAACAGACCTGACCCACGGAAAATTTGATTGCATATTTCCGCGAAAAATTCTGCCAATTAACAAATTTCTCAGAGGAGCGTCAAAAACCCGAAGACTTAACAAAGTCCACATTTTACTCTATTACTGTCGGATGTCATTTGCGGGTCAAAGTAAACGTTACGGGCATCGTTCAGGGCGTTGGGTTCCGTCCCTTCATCTACAGGACCGCCGTCAAATACGGCTTGGCAGGTTACGTGCGGAACCGTGGCGACGCAGGCGTAGAAATCCTCCTCGAAGGCAGCGAGCCGAGCGTTCAGAGTTTCCTGCGTGACTTGAAAGAGAAGAAGCCTACCTTAGCCCAAATCCATAGCGTCACCACGAAGGTGTTCAAGGGCAAGAGTCAATACGCGGAATTCACCATCATCAAAAGCTCCGAAGAAGCTGAAAATTCAGGCTCGGTCATACCGCCAGACATCGCCATCTGCGACGACTGCCTTCGAGAGCTGCGCGACCCCAAAGACCACAGGTTCGAGTATTTTTTCATCACGTGCACCAACTGTGGACCACGCTTCACCATAATTGAGCGTTTGCCGTACGACCGCGAAAACACTACCATGCGCGAGTTCCCTCTCTGCGGCATCTGCCAAAAAGAGTACAGCGACCCGCTGAACAGGCGTTTTCACGCGCAGACGGTGGCGTGTCCAGAATGCGGTCCAAGGGCTTACTTGACCACGGCGGATGGCGAGCAGATTCAGCACAGGGACCCGGTGCGCGAAGCAGGGCGACTGCTCTCTGAAGGCGCGGTCTTAGCCGTGAAAGGCTACGGCGGCTTTCACATCGCCGCATCCACAACCCGCGATGAGCCGTTGCTGGCGCTTCGAAGAACGAAGCACCGCAGCGCCAAACCTTTCGCCATCATGGCGCGAAGTTTGGAAGCCGCAAAATCATTCGCCGAAGTAAATTTGAAGGAGGAGGCGCTGCTCACCTCAGCCGCACGTCCAATAGTACTTCTTAAGAAGAGCGATGACTATTCGCTTTCGTCGTTAGTGGCGCCAGACCTGCACAATGTCGGCGTGATGCTGCCCTACACCGCCATGCACTACATGCTCTTCGACCGCGTAAGTGACGCGGCGTTCGTTATGACTTCTGCGAACCCGCCCAACCAGCCCATCATAAACGACAACGACGAGGCACTGCGCACGCTGGGCGGCACCGTTGACTACTTCCTTTTTCACAACCGCAAAATCGCCCAGCGTTGCGACGACTCAGTTCTTCGCGTTCACGGCAGCCGCACCGTGTTTCTCAGGCGAAGCAGAGGCTACGCGCCTGCGCCCATAATGCTCAACGCAGAAGCCTGTCGCTGCGTCGTGGGGTTAGGCGGCGAACTCAACAACACCTCCTGTATCCTGCTCAGCAACAAGGCGTTCCTCAGCCAGCACATTGGCGACGTCGAAAACGTCGAAACCAAAACCTTCCTCAAAGAAGCCACTGCACACCTGACTCGCTTAACCAACAGCCGCATCGAAGCCATGGCGTGCGACCTGCACCCCAAATTCACCACCACGGCGCTTGCGAGAGAACTGGCTGAGCAGAATGGCTGGGGCCTCGTTCAGGTGCAGCACCACCACGCACACGCTGCAGCCCTGATGATGGAACACGCTGTGGATGAGATAGTAGGCGTGATTTGCGATGGATACGGTTATGGCACCGACGGCAAAGCATGGGGCGGCGAAATACTGTTTTGCACCCGCGAATCAAGCGATTTCAAGCGGGTGGGGCACTTGGAGCCGCAACCACTAGTCGGCGGAGACACAGCCACACGTTTTCCTCTGCGCATGGCAGCCGCGATACTCGGCAAGACGATTAACGTGGAAAACTGGCTTTTCCAGAACAGCGGGCACCTGCCGCACGGCGAAACCGAAGCCCGCCTAGTCATCGACCAACTCCGAAGAGGCGACGGCGTCGCCGAAACCACAAGCTGCGGCAGGGTCTTGGACGCGGTCGCCGCAGTATTGGGCGTCTGCTACGAACGCACTTACGAGGGCGAACCAGCCATGAAGCTGGAATCCGCCGCCATAAGGGGCAGAGACGTGTTGAAGATGCATCCCGAGATAAATGGAAATGTGCTCAACACA
This sequence comes from Candidatus Bathyarchaeota archaeon A05DMB-2, assembly GCA_018475625.1. Taxonomy (GTDB): domain Archaea; phylum Thermoproteota; class Bathyarchaeia; order Bathyarchaeales; family Bathycorpusculaceae; genus A05DMB-2. The sequence continues at coordinate 22,082 of JAAKEZ010000002.1, read as the reverse complement.
TCCCACATGGTTCACGCCATATTCGAAAACATCGGTAAGGCTTCAGTGGCTGATTTAGCCTATTCCGCCCACGCCTATCTCGCCCGAGGCTTGGCGTCCTTAGCCGTCGATAAGGCGCATGAGCACGGCGTCAGGGTCATTGGTTTTTCGGGCGGCGCAGCCTGCAACCAGATCCTCGCCGAAGAGATGCGGAAGCCGATAGAGGCGGCTGGCTTGCGTTTTTTGGTCCACAGGGCGGTTCCTGCGGGCGACGGCGGCGTCTCCTTCGGGCAGGCGGTTGTTGGTGGGTTTTGGCGGTTTTAGACCATACTCTTTTTATCGCGGTTCCTTCACGTCTATTGTTGATTAGTCATGTGTTTGGCGATTCCAGCGCGGGTCGTGCGCGTAGACGGCAGCAAAGCCCAAGTAGACTTCGGAGAAGGCGTCCTGCGAGAGGTTAACGTGACGCTTGTGGACACCAAGGTGGGCGACTACGTTTTGGTGCATGCGGGCTACGCGATTGAAACCGTGGATGAGAAGGAAGCGCTTGAGACTATTAGCCTCTGGAATGAGGTTCTTGCAGCTGGAAAACAATAGAGCGCAAGGGATTATGGCTGAAAAACTCAGGTTCAGAGACCCTGATCTCGCAAAAACCATAGCCCAGCAAATTCAGAAATTCGCGCCGAAAGACGGCACCGTTAAGCTCTGCCACGTCTGCGGCACGCATGAGTGGACTATTACGCATTATGGCTTGCGTAGCCTGTTGCCGCGGAACGTGGAGGTCATAGCGGGTCCAGGCTGCCCAGTCTGCATCGTGCCTGCGGCGGAGATTGATGAGGCGGTGCAGCTGGCGCATAAAGGTGTCGTTGTAACGTGCTTCGGCGATGCTCTCCGAGTGCCGGGCAGCGAAATGAGCCTGTTGGAGGCGAAGGCGGCAGGCGCGGACGTGCGCGTGGTTTACGGCGTGTCGGATGCGGTTGAGATGGCAAGGCGTGAGCGGGACAGAGAGTTTGTGTTTTTCGCGATGGGTTTTGAGACCACTGCGCCTTCGACGGCGGTGGAAGCGCTTGGGAAGCCACCTGAAAACTTTAGCTTTCTGGTGTCGCATCGTTTGATTCCGCCTGCCATGGAGCTGTTGCTGGGTCTAGGTGACTTGAACATTAGCGGGTTCATTGCACCGGGGCATGTGAGCGCCATCATCGGCATGAAGCCTTATGAGCTTTTTCCGCGGGTTTATCGGATGCCGACTGTGGTGGCTGGCTTCGAGCCCATTGACGTGTTGATGGCGGTTTACATGATTCTGAAGCAGCTTAGCGATGGGGCGGCGCGGTTGGAGAACGAGTACTCCCGCATCGTGAAGTGGGAAGGCAACACGAGGGCGCTGGATGTGATGAGCAGAGCGTTCGCGGTTACTGGTGGAAACTGGCGGGGAATCGGCAGGTTGCCCGACTCGGCGCTGAAGCTTCGCGAGGAGCTTAAGGAGTATGACGCCCGCGAAAAATTCGGCGTGCACGTTGAGCAGGGCAGGGACATTTTGCTTGGCTGCGAGTGCCACTTGGTGATTATCGGCAAAATTAAGCCAGACGAATGCCCCATGTTTATGAAGGCGTGTACACCTGCGAAGCCCGTGGGCGCCTGCATGGTCAGCAGTGAGGGCACTTGCAGGGTTTGGGCGAAAACCGCTGCGACTCAGCGGGTTAGCTGATTATTTCCGCCTTGATTAACGTCACATCGGTCAACGGTTTATCGTTTGAATCTGTTGCTACTTTGGATATTGCGTTGGCGACATCCATACCCGAGATTACGGTGCCGAAGACCGTGTAGGTTTCGTCGAATTTGGTGCCGTCTTGATAAGTGATTTTGCTGTTATCTGCTACGTTGATGAAAAATTGGCTAGTAGCCGAGTTAGGCTGGCTTGTCTTCGCCATGGCTACGGTGCCTATGACATTGTGGTTGTCGTTGCCTATCTCATCAGGTATGGTGGCGACTGACGCGCTTGTGTTCATTCCGCCTTGGATTATGAAATCAGCGATTACGCGGTGGAAAATCGTGCCGTCATACACGCCTTGCTTAACCAAGTTCTTGAAGTTGTTGGTGGTTGTGGGTTTGTCGTCTCGAAGCTGGATGGTTATGTCTCCCATGCTGGTGTGCAGAAGAACCTTTCCCGCTGGCACATTGTTCATGCTGAATACGTAAAACACCACTGTTGCTACGGCGATTATAGTCAATAAGCCTATCGCAAGCGGAAGCTTCCTGCTTTTGTGGGACTTGATTTTGCGTTTGGTTGATTTACGGTAGTTCATAGCCAAAGCATCATGCTGTTGTTTATTTAAGTCTTTCAAAAAATCAAGGAGCATGTGACGCATGCGCGGCGGTCAGCAGATTCTCGGAACAGGGTCGCCCACTGGTCTGGCGATTATGCGTTTGCCGCCTACCGCCGTCTGCATGGCAACGTCCTTGAAGTCGCTTGTGGCTTCACCGATTATCTCCGCGTCCCTGCCCTCAGGCGTTTGCTTCAACCATTTCAGCACCTGCTCGGCTTTGGCTGGGACGGTGCCGATGATGATTTTGCCTTCGTTGCCCACCTCAAGCGGGTCTATCCCCAGCATTTCGGAGGCGGCGCGCACGTCTTCGCGGATGGGGATTTTGTCTTCGTGGATGAGTATGCCGACTTTAGATTTTTCGCTGAACTCGTTCAGGGCGTCAGCTAAGCCGCCTCGGGTGGGGTCTTTCATGGCGACGACTCCGCCGACTTCGCCTAGTAAGCGCTGGATTAAGCGGTTCAGGGGTTTAACGTCGCTTTTGATTTCGCTGCCGAACGTTAAGCCTTGCTGCGCGGACAGCACTGCCAAGCCGTGGTCGCCTATGGTGCCTGACAGTATTATCTTGTCGCCGACGCTGAGGTTAGAGTCGAGAACCCACCGCGCCGCGAAACCGCTGCAGTGTTGCCTGACGATTTCGAGGTTGTTTTCGAGCGCTGTGGTTCTTCTGCCGATTCCCGACACGTTCATAACGCAGCCGCCCAAACTGCCCTTCTCAACGACTTTGGTGTCGCCCGTGACAATGCCCACGCCTGCTTCCGCGCAGGTCTGCCGCATGCTCGCCAGAATCCGCTCAAGGTCGGAAATCGCCAACCCCTCCTCCAGAATCAGCCCGCACGCCAAGGCGTAAGGCTCCGCTCCCAAACACGCAATGTCGTTGACGGTGCCAGAGATGGCAAGGCGCCCGATGTCGCCGCCCGGGAAGAAAATGGGCTTCACCGCATGCGAGTCGCTCTTGAGCACGGTGTCGCCGACGACGGCGGCGTCATCCATGGCTTCCAATGGGACCTCCGCATTAGTGAATCTGGCGAAGTACTTTACGACATAATTTTTGACGAGGTCATGCATGACGGTGCCGCCAGCACCATGTAGCATGGTGATTGTGTCTTTTTTATCAGTCATTTGATCCACTTCTTGTTTGTGGGATAAGTAACTTTAAGGGAGAAACATAAACACATCGCATCTATAGCCAAAATTGTCATTTTTTGTGGATACTCACGAGACTATCCTGAGCCCGCAACCAGCCGCACCTGACCGCACCCAAAACCCAATACGCTAAGAGGATGGAGCCTAACATCAAACAGCGGAAAACTGAGGGAACAAACAGGGGGCTCAGGTATAGGAGACGGGCTGCCGAAAAGTTCAACGAGGCACTATACCGTTGCAGGGGCCTTGTAGAAGGCATCTCTGGGGCGGAAGAGACCGAGAACGGTCTCGAAAAAAGGCGCAGGCTGCGATGGATGCAGAGAAGGTGGGGTTTGCGAGTACTATAAGCCACAACTTGGCCGTGCTGAACAGGCTCAGATGCGCCAAGCAGCTCAGTATTGAGGTAAAGCCGATTCTTCTGGATGTGGAAGCATAAAGGCGCTGGAGTAACAGAGCAATGATTCAGCCGAAGAGATAAGGCACACGATAAGCACGTAGCCTCAGCATGCACTGTCGAACCCTGAAGGCCTCGCAGGCCAATCCTCGCAGAAGCATACCCGGAGAAAAAAGTTATCAGGCAAACAAGAAAAGACCGTAGCCCAATCCCAAAAGGTACGATGCAAAACGCCTAAACTAGAATTAGCCGACACCCTCGAAATCGCAGAAAGCTTATAAGTAAAACTCAGAAATATAGGGAATACCGAAAAATTAGAGGAGAAAGAGAAAAATGCAATTTCCGAGAAAAAAGACTACAGCAATTGCTATGCTTCTGATACTGGCTTCTTCCATCTCACTTGTTGTTCTGCCAACAGCCAACGCGCAAGCTACAAAGAACACCTTTGCTATCATTGGCGCTTTGCCTAACCCAGTGGGAGTTGGCCAAGAAACGCTGATTCTTACTGGCATTACACACGCGACGGCGTGGCCACAGCCCGGCTGGTATAACGTAACAGTTACTGTTACGAAGCCAGACGGCAGCACAGAGACGCTGGGACCCGTAACGACTGATACGACTGGGATGACAGGCATCGATTACACACCTGACAAGGTTGGCACATACTATTTGCAGACAAACTTCCCCCAGCAGGTGATACAATACACGGCGGCTGGTACCCCCGCAGGTACGATAATGAAAGCGAGCACCAGCGATAAACTGGCACTTGTCGTAACAGAGGAGCCACGAAAATATTATCCAGGTGTACCGCTTCCAACCGAATTCTGGACACGTCCAATAAATGCACAGTTTAGAGAATGGACGCCGATCGCAGGAAACTGGCTGGGTATACGTGGATATGATAACCGACTCCCACCCGACAACGACGATGCCCCAGAAACAGCTCACATCCTATGGACAAAGCAATATGCGGAAGGCGGTCTTGTCGGCGGAGTAGATCTTGACGCTGTAAATATAGACGCCATTAGCTACGAGCACGGAGACGCATACGAAGGCAAATTCATCAACCCAGTCATAATGAACGGCATACTCTTCTACAACCAATACAGTCCTCAATATGCAATGAGCTACAACTATACCTTATTTAATTCCACTGGTTACGAAGCTGAGCAAAGAGTAGTTGCAGTAGACCTTCACACAGGTAAAGAACTCTGGAACAAAGTCTTGGGAAACAACGAGAGACTGTCGCATGGTCAAATATTCTACTGGAAGACAATGAACATGTACGGTGCGTTCTCATACCTATGGACAACAGTTGGAACTACCTGGAAAGCTTATGATCCCTTCACTGGACGCTGGGAGTACACCATTACAAATGTGCCTTCAGGCTACAGAACAAGCGGTCCAAACGGTGAAATCCTAATCTACTCAATTAACCCTGCCACGCGCTTGTTGACAATGTGGAATTCAACTGAATGCGTTTACAAAACCTACTATAACTTCTACAGATCTCGTACAGGCTATGCAGGTCAACCTGGTGATTGGGGTCAAGCTGGTGGGACATCAAATGACTCAGCTGTAGCGGACTACTATGCAGGTCGTTGGAGACCCTTTGGGCTCACATTCGACGGTGCCGTGGGAATCCAGTGGAACATGACAATGCCCGACTTACCTATGGTGAACAACATACAGACAGTGGTCGGCAACGACATAATACTGGGCAGCAACACCAACTGGGCTGGCGGAGCCGCACAACCTAACCCTGTGTTCTGGGCTGTAAGCATCAAACCGGCAGACGTTAGACCAGGTCAACAAGCAAGGCTATTGTTCAATAGAACTTGGACGCTACCGATGGCCGATGTGCACGTGGACATTCCTGGATCTGAACCTGCAAGCTTGGAAGACGGTGTGTTCGTTGTGTCAGCAAAAGAGCTGAGAACCCACTATGGCTTCAGCCTCGCCACGGGAGAACAATTATGGGGACCAACCGAACCAGAACCATACCTGAGCGTGTTCACCAACCTATACATGAATCCTTGGGGAGCAGCAGTTATCAAATACGGCAAACTTTTCACGGCAGGCATGCAAGGTGTGGTAAACGCTTATGACGTCAAAACCGGCAAGCACCTATGGAGGTACAACATCACAGACCCCTACACCGAGCAGCTGTTCAGCGAAAACTGGCCAGCACCAATCAACTTCATCGTCGACGGAAAAATCTACCTATTCCACCAGGAGCACTCTGCCAACACCCCTGTCCCACGCGGTGCGCCCGCAGTCTGCCTCAATGCTACAACTGGTGAAGAAATTTGGCGAGTAAATGGTTTGCGACTCGGTACCCGCTGGGGCGGACAACCACTCATCGGGGACAGCATAATAGCCGGTTTCAGCTCATACGACAACCAAGTGGTCGCTATAGGCAGAGGTCCAAGTGCCACTAGTGTTACCGCACCAGACACTGCCGTACCTTTTGGCACTTCAGTGACGATTAAGGGCACAGTGATCGACATATCTCCAGGCACACAGGAATACGCTTTGAAGGCTCGTTTTCCAAACGGTGTTCCCGCCGTATCTGACGATTCCATGAGCGACTGGATGCTATACGTCTACAATCAGTTCCCGCGTCCGATGAACGCCACCGGAGTCACCGTCTCCATCGATGTGCTTGACGCTAACAACAACTACAGGAACATCGGCACAACCACAACAGACGCAGACGGCTTCTTCAGCTTCAACTGGAAACCCGACATCGATGGCAAATACACAGTATACGCTTCGTTTGCTGGCTCCAAATCCTACTGGCCCTCACATGCAGTAACTGCGTTTACTGTTGAACCTGCACCCGAAGCTACTCCTGGTCCTACACCGACACCTGTTTCGATGGCCGAAGCGTACTTCGTGCCTTCAGTTATCGGCATCATCGTTGCGATCGCTGTAGTAGGCGTCGTCATAATACTGATGCTTAGGAAACGTCCATAGTGCTACGGACAAGAAGCACTTCAACTTCCCTTTTTTTAGTTTTTCAGAATCCTTAAGTTCAAACGAGTAGCAAGGGGGAACAGGGCTGAGTGGCTCTGGAAGAGAATCGCTATTGTCGAATATTGATTTGGTTTTTCTTTCTTCTCTTCTTAAGTTGCGTCCAGAACCCCAACAAACCGTCTTTATGAGCCGTTAGCATCAGTCTTGCTCTTGTTCAACTGTAGTTAAACCATAAAATAGAAGGTGGTATAGACGAAAAATAACACGTCAGTCCAACCCGCAACCAACCGCATAACCAAATTGCAAAGACACACAGTATTTTTGGGCAAAACTATAAAAGACTCTCGCGCCCCAGAATTTTCAGCACCTCACGTTCCGAACGGTCCCGCAAAACGGGACTTTACACGCTTCGAACTAGCCAAACTAGTTTTGATACGGAAAGCCATATAAATCGCCATTACGCTGTTGAAAAGCGCAGTCGGAGAAATCAAACATGCCAAAATGGGGATACTCCATAATCACAGAAGAACTCGACCCAGAAAAAACAGCGAAAGCCAGCGCAAGAGAAGTCAGAGTATCCCACAAACACGCCAGAGAAATCTGCAGAACCATCAAAGGCATGATGCTCGGCAACGCCAAACAGTACCTCAGAGATGTAATCGACAAGAAAAAAGCCGTACCATACCGCAGATACAAGAAAAAACTCGGACACCGCCACGCCACACCAAAAACCGCCGCAGGACGCTACCCAATCAAAGCCGCCAAACAAATCCTCAACACACTCCAATCAGCCGAGTCCAACGCTGAAAACAAAGGTCTAGACATAGACAGCCTCCGGATAACACACGCAGCAGCATACCCAGGCATGAAAATCAAACGCTACACCCCCAGAGCACACGGAAGAGCCTCACCAAAATACGAAACCACCACCCACATCGAAATCGTACTAAACGAAAAACCTGCCCCAGGAGAAATCCCATAAAATGTCCATAGTCAAACGCTTCATCACCGAATCCATCAAAAAAACCGAAATCGACGAATTTTTGCAGAGGAAATTGGAACGCGCCGGATACGGCGGAGTAACCATATCCAAAACCCCACTAGGCACCCATGTGGTAATCTACGCCATGCGACCTGGCTTAGTAATCGGACGCGGCGGAGAAACCATAAAAGACCTAGCCACATCCCTAGAAGAAAACTTCAAGATCACAAACCCTCAAATCTCAGTCTCAGAAATCGAAGTCCCAGAATTTAACGCATACGTCGTTGCATCCCGTATCGCCTCAGCCCTACAACGAGGCGTACACTTCAGACGCGCAGGATTCTGGGCATTAAACCAGGTCATGGACGCAGGCGCATTAGGCGCCGAAATAGTCATAAGCGGCAAACTGCGCACCGAACGCGCCAGATTCGAAAAGTTCCGCGCAGGATACTTCCCAAGATGCGGCGAACCCGCGTTGAAGTACATGAAAAAAGCCGAGGTTCACGTTCAACTTAAACCCGGCATCATCGGTGTCAGGGTCAAAATTATGCCTCCAGACGCCCAATTCCCAGACAAAATCCAAATCATATCAGAACTACCCCCCGAAGAGAAAACAGAAGAAACCACAGCCGAAGCACCACAGAAGCAGAAAGCAGCGGAGCAGCCAGAAACAGAGCAATCGCCTATAGAACCGGAAACCGAAGAACAACCAGTTGAGCAGGAAACCTCGGAAACAGGCGAAAGCGAGGAGGCAAAAGAGTAAATGCCCATACTCAGACTCAAAGAAATCAGCAGAATGTCCCCCGAAGACCGAGCCAAAAAACTCTCCGAACTCAGAACAGAACTAGCCCGACTGAAAACCATGATCCGAGCAGGCGGCGCCGTGGAGAACCCCGCCAGAGTCAGGGAACTGCGCAAAACAATCGCCAAGATACTCACCGTCGAAAACGAAAGCAAACTGGGACTCAGAGAGACAAAAGAGGCGCCTGAGAAGAAGGCAAAACCGAAGAAGGAGGAGAAAAAAGCCCAATGAAAGTAACAACAGACATAGTACGCGGCGAATTCGTCGGAACTGAAGCAAAAATAGTCAAAAGCCCACACGCCGGTTACGTCGGGTTATACGGCGAAGTAATCGGCGAAACAAAAAACACCTTCACGATTACGCATGGAGGAAAAGCCAAAAGCATCATAAAAGATCAAGCAGTTTTTAGCTTTAGGTTTTCCGACGGGACCATCGTTGAAATAGACGGCAAACTCTTAGTCGGCAGACCTGAAGACCGCCTTAAAAAAACCGTGAAGAGGTTATGGTGATGTCTCTAACTTTTAAGAAACCCAAAAAATCCTGCTCCGACAGGAACTGCCCGTTCCACGGTACACTCTCCGTGAGAGGACGAGTACTGGACGGCGTCGTCGTCACCGCCAAGATGGATAAAACTGTCGTGGTGGAACGCGAATACCTGCAGTTCTCACCAAAATTCGTCAGGTACGAGCGCAGACGCGGCCACATCCCATCCCACAACCCGCCATGCATAGACGCAAAAGAAGGTGACCGCGTGCGGATAGCTGAATGCCGCCCAATCAGCAAAACCGTAGCATTCGTTGTGGTGGAAAAACTGGAGGCGAAGTAATATGGCGGCGAAGGCAAAACAGAGAGCACTCGTTGCAAAAGGAATGCTCAGTCACGGACAAAAAATCTCGAGAGGCCTCCTCGCAGGCTCGACTCTACGATGCGCAGACAACACTGGCGCCCGCGTACTGCGATTAGTTCAAGCCATGGGCTACAAAGGCAGACTGAGACGTTATCCCTCAGCCACAGTCGGTGACAAGGTCACGGTCTCCGTGAGGCAGGGGTCACCGGACATGAGAAAAAAGATTTTTCAAGCAGTGATCGTACGGCAGAAAAAAGCTTACAGAAGAATCGACGGCGTCTGGGTTCAGTTTGAAGATAACGCCGCCGTGATTATCACTCCCGATGGAGAAATGAAGGGTTCAGAAATCCGCGGACCCGTGGCAAGAGAGGCTGCTGAAAGATGGCCTCGAATAGCAAGTGCCTCAAGCATAATAGTGTAGGTGGCAAAAGAATGCAAGCAACCAAACCAGTGAAAAACCCGCGCAAACAGCGTAAAATGCTTTACAATGCGCCAGCTCACCTGAGGCACAAGTTCATGGGAGCTCCGCTTTCAAATGAGCTTGCTGCATCGAGGGGCATCAAGACACTTCCAGTCAGAAAGGGCGACACGATACGCATAGTCCGCGGAGACAACGCGGGCTTTGAAGGAAAAGTTTCACGGGTGGACCTGAAGCGTTACCGCATCTTTGTTGAAGGCTTAACACGCGAGAAAGTTGACGGAACAAACATATTCGTTTCTGTGCATCCCTCAAAGGTCATGATAAAAAGCCTGAATCTCGATGACAAATGGCGAAAAGCAATTGTTGAAAGAAAGCAGGAGTTGACTGAACAGTCCAAGAAAGAAGAAGCGAAGAAAGCGGCGCCGAAACCTGCAAAGAAAGCCGCTGAAGCAAAGAAGGAAGAATTAGTCGAGGAGCCGAAAATCGCAACTGTGGCAGAAGAAAAACCTCCAGAAGAGAAGCCGAAAGCTAAACCTAAAGCAGAGCCTAAAAAACGCGTTGCCAAAAAGAAAGAGGAAGCACCGTTAACCGAAAAGAAACTCGCGGCGAGAAAGAAGAAAGAAACGGCACCTGCAACTGAGAAGCCCGCTGAAAAAGAAACTAAACCTAAAGCGGTGAAGAAAACACCAGCGAAACGGAAGTCTGCAGCGGCTCCTAAGAAGAAAGAAGGAGGAACATGAGTTTGGGTAAGAAGGGAAAAACAAACCGGTTGAAACGAAAGCCAGCACCAAGATTCTGGCCAATTCACCGAAAAGAGTTCCAGTGGATAGTTAAACCTTCATGTGGGCCACATTCTATGGACAAGTGTTTACCTTTGGCTCTTGTGCTTCGCGACATCGTTGGGGTGGCTAAAACTAGAAAAGAAGCCAAGTTAATAGTCTCACAAGGTAAAGTTTGCGTTGATGGAAAAGTCAGGCGGAAAGATGATTTCCCCATCGGTTTGATGGATATAATTTCTATGCCTGACATGAAGAAGTTCTACAGGGTTATGCCCTCACATAAGGGTCTGATGCTTAATCCGATAAGCGAAGAAGAAGCAAAGTTCAAACTGTTCAGGGTGGAAGACAAAATAGTCATGAGCAATGACACCGTGCAAGTATCCCTTCATGATGGTTCAACCCTGCGGGTGAAAATAGAGAACCCTGAAAACCCGCAAGAAGTCCCATACGCGACCTTTGACGTAATAAAAGCCAGTCTTCCAGACAAGGAAGTGCTTAGCAGCATAAAAATCAAGGAAGGCAATTTAGCCGTCATTACAGGTGGGCAGAACATTGGAAAACAGGGCAGAATCGTTGAAATCGAAAAGACTGAAGCCAAGAAGCGCCGAAACGCGCTCGTTGTAATCGAGGACGAAAAAGGCAATCGGTACCAAACAATTTTGGATTTCGTCTTTTCAGTAGGCGATGCTGAACCGCTCATATCTTTACCGGAGGTAGCCAGCGTTGTCTGAGGATGCGATGTTTAAGAAGTGGGAGGAGCAACCCATGCTTAAACCACGGATCGAGAAGGTCGTCGTCAATCTTAGCGTCGGCAAGTCAGGTGAACCTCTGGAGAAGGCGACACGCGTGCTTAAGGAATTGACGGATCAGACGCCTATTAAGAGGAACGCGAATAGAACGATTAGGGATTTTGGTATAAGGAAAGGCGAACCCATCGCGTGCACAGTTACTCTTAGGAAACAAAAGGCAATTGACTTTTTGAAGAAGGTTCTGCCGGTTGTGGACAACAAGATTCCGCGCTCTTCCTTTGACAAGCAAGGAAACTTTGCTTTCGGATTAAAAGAACACATCGAAATTGCAGGCGTAAAATACGACCCTGAAGTAGGCATTTTCGGCATGGATATCTGTGTTTCCGTGAACCGCCCTGGAAACCGCGTGAAAATCAGAAGAAGACAGAAATCTCATGTCGGCCACAAGCATGTGTTGACGCCTGAGGAGTCCGTTGCTTTCGCCAGACAGAGCTTGGGTGTAGAGATCATATGATACTGGAGGTTTATTGATGGGAAAACAGCAGATGAAGAAAGAACGAAAATACGGCAAAGGCGCAAGACCATGCGTTAGATGCGGCTCTTATGGTCCTATCATACGGCGCTACGATTTATATTTATGTAGGCACTGTTTTAGGGAAGTAGCGCCAGAACTTGGGTTCAAAAAATATGAGTAATGAGGCAGCAAGATGGACACTTTAACGAATGGCTTGATAACCATCATAAACAACGAGATGCGCAACAAGCGCGAATGCATAATTAGCCCTGCCTCCAAACTTTTGGGTCGCGTGTTGAGGATAATGCAGTTGAACGGTTACATCGGAGAATTCGAGTTCATCGATGACGGTCGCGCTGGAAAGTTTAAGGTGCAACTTCTGGGGAGAATAAACAAGTGCAGCGCCATCAAGCCACGCTTCGCCGTCAAGGTCGACGAGTTCGAAGATTGGGAGAAAAAGTTCCTGCCGTCAAGAGATGTGGGGCTTCTGGTTGTTTCCACCTCAAAGGGCGTTATGGCTCACCGGGAAGCTGAAGAAAAAAACATAGGAGGTAGGCTGTTAGCCTTCGTCTACTAAGCACGGGTGTTTTTGATGCGGCTGCCAGAAATCTCCAAGACGATTCAAGTTCCCGAAGACGTAGAACTGTCCTTAGAAGGGCGAAAAATCACTGTTAAAGGCGAAAAAGGAGTTTTGACTCGCGACTTTTCCTACGCGCCGATATCCATAAAGATAGAGGGCAAATTAGTTCGTATCTGGGCTGAGTGGCCCCGCAAGAAGGAAGCCGCCTTAGTTGGCACGATATACTCTCACATTCAAAACATGATCAGCGGCGTCAGAAAAGGCTTCACGTACAAGCTTAAAATCGTGTTTTCACATTTTCCAATATCCTTAAAGGTTCAGGGCAAAACTTTGCTAATCGAGAACTTCACGGGCGAGCGAAGAGCACGGAAAGCCAAGATAATTGGTGATGCTCAGGTTAAAATCCAAAGCGAAGACATAATTGTTGAAGGTATAAACTTGGAGGACGTAAGCCAAACCGCCGCGAACATTGAGCAAGCCACCAAAGTGAAGAAGAAGGATCCGCGTGTTTTCTTAGACGGACTTTTCGTTTATGAACGAAGCGAGGGTATGGCGTAATGGCTGAAAGAAAAGTAGCTCTTCCGAAAAAGGCTTTGAAGGCACGAGAACGTGTTAAAAAGAAGAAACCCGCCTTCGTCAGATCCGAAAGCTGGCGTTATGCCAAGTTCAGTGAAAGCTGGCGCAGACCTCGTGGACTGGACAACAAGATGCGGCAGAAAATCAAGGGATGGCCGCCCACGGTGAGCGTCGGCTACAAAGGGCCGAAAATCGCACGTGGTATTCACCCATCTGGGTACAGGGAAGTCTTAGTGCATAACGCAAGCGAAATAGCGCAGATTGATCCCAAGACTCAGGCTGCTCGAATCGCGCACACGGTTGGCATGAGAAAAAGGGCTCAGATAATAGCGGAAGCCAAAAAACGCAAAGTCTACATTTTGAATTTTAAGCTAATGGAGGAAACGCCTGAAAAAGAAAAGAAGGCGAAACCCGAGGAAAAGCCGGAAGCACCAGAGGAAAAGCCAGCTGAAGAGAAGAAGAAACCTGTGAAAAAGGCGGAGAAGCCGAAGAAATCTCGGAAAACTAAAACTGAAGTAGGAGCTGAGAAACAATGACGAACCTTAGCAGTCAAAGGCGTTTAGCCGCTCAGATATTGAAAGTGGGGCAGAACAGGGTTTGGATTGACCCTGAACGCATGGATGATGTTGAATCAGCTATAACTCGAGAAGAGATAAAGAAGCTTATTCACGAAAAAGTCATCATATCCCTGCCTGAAAAAGGCGTAAGCCGGTCTCGTGCGAAGACGGTTCGGGAGAAGAAGCGCCGTGGTCTCCGCAAGGGTCCGGGCAGCGTGACTGGAAGTGGGAAAGCGAAAATTTCCAAGAAAGAAGCGTGGATGATGAAGATTCGCTCTTTGAGGAAGAGGCTTCGGGAGTTGAAGGCGAATCGTGTTGTTACGGAAGCGAATTACAGGCAGCTTTACAAGATGGCGAGTAGCGGAAGGTTTGGGTCGGTTGCGGATTTAGAGCGTTACCTGAAGGCTCACGATTTATGGAGGAAACGTTAATGGCACGCGGTTCCAGGTATCGGGTTGCGCCTAGGCGGAGAAGAAAAGGAAAAACCGACTATAGAGCACGGAAAGCCTTGGTTCTTTACGGAAAACCGCGGCTTGTCGCCCGAAGCACCATCAAGAACTTTGTAGCGCAGATTATCGCAGCGAAGCCGCTTGGCGACGAGGTTTTAGCCTCTGCACACAGCCGGGAGCTGAGGAAGTTCGGCTGGCAAGCTCCTCTGGGCAACGTGCCAGCGGCATATCTGACTGGTCTTCTTTGTGGGCTGAAGGCTAAAGCGAAGGGCGTGGAAGCTGCGAACTTGGATATTGGTTTGGCGGCTCCCTCACGCGGCTCAAGAATTTTCGCTGCCTTAAGCGGGGTGCTGGATGCTGGAGTTGAGGTGCCACACGATGAGGAGAAGATTGTTAAGGAGCGGCTAAAGGGTGAGCATATAGCCAAGTACGCCAAAAGCTTGGGTTCCGGCTCGGAGGTGTATGCCGCGAAGTTCTCAAAGTACTTAGAGCAGAAGTTGGCTCCTGAAAAGCTTCCTGAGCATTTCGCGAAGGTGAAAGCTGGCATCATTGATTCTTTCAAGCAGGGAGCCAAGATGGATGAGAAAAAGACTGCTAAAAAAGCTGTGAAGAAGAGGGCTAAGAAAGCATGAGTAGCGAATATAGAGAAAGGGAAACGGCGAATCTGGAGGGATGGGTTCCCAAGACGCGTTTGGGCAAGATGATTCAGGAAGGCAAAATTACTTCTATGGACGAGGTTTTCTTAAGTGGCTTAAAGATTTCTGAATCTCAGATTGTGGACGCGCTACTTCCCGACCTCCAAGAGGAAGTGATTAACGTTAACCTAGTTCAGAAGCAGACAGACGCGGGCGAAAAATCGCGTTTCAAAGCAATTGTGGCCGTCGGCAACAGGGACGGCTACATAGGCTTAGGCTCCGGCAAGGCAAGCCAGGTCAGGAACGCCATCGAGAAAGCCGCGGTGGCTGCACGGTTGAACATTGTTCCTGTTAAACGCGGATGCGGAAGCTGGGAGTGCGGTTGTGGAAAGCCGCATTCTGTGCCGTTTATGATTGAAGGAAAATGCGGCGGTGTGCGAGTGGTCATCGTTCCAGGTCCAAGAGGCTTAGGTTTGGTGGCGAGCGAAGTTTCCAAAGTCATTCTGGGCTTGGCGGGTGTGAAGGACCTTTGGATGCGCAGCTACGGCTCCACGAGGACTGTTCCGTCTTACGCATGCGCGGTTTTTGACGCGTTGAAGAAGACTTACAGCCTTGTTACTCAAGCGGATTGGGTGAGGTGAAGAGGATGGCTCAGAAGACTGAAATGCGCAGATGCATCGCTGCGGTCAAGATTCGAGGCGCCATAAGCGCGCAGCGTGAAGCCAACGAAACCCTCAAGATGCTTCATTTAACCCGAACCAACCATGCAGTGCTAATTGACGACCGCCCAGCGTTCAAGGGCATGCTCATGCGTGTGCAAAGTTACGTCACTTGGGGCGAGGTGTCGAAGGAAACGGTGGCGTTGATGCTGCAGAAACGTGGAAGGCTTGCAGGCGACAAGAAACTTTCAGATGAGTACGCGCAGAAAATCGGCTACAAGTCACTGAGCGAGCTTGCGGAGGCTGTGGCAACATGCAAGGTGGAGCACCAGAAACTGCCGGATATCCATCCGATTTTCAGGCTGCACCCGCCCAGCAAAGGCTTTAAGGGTAAGACAAAGAAGAACTTTCGTGCAGGCGGCGAGGCTGGGTACCGAGGCGAAGCCATAAATGACCTCATAAAACGCATGGTTTAGACAAATCATGTATATAGTTGAGTGGCTTTTCTTAGAAAATCACGCTTTTCATCATTTCTTCTGCTGCTGATTCAGCCATTTTCCACGCTACACCTTCACTTCCCTCTACTTCTCAACCTTATGAAGAGGTGAAGTGGATTGAGGGGAAGCTTAATTCGCTTGTTTTACAGATGAAAATTTTATATACAGCATGATTGCACAGCATAAGCTGTACACAAGAACGTGTACTGAAATTTAGGGAGAAAAGTAGGAGATGAGAAAACTAGCTTCTATGGCGGTAACTGCGCTTTTGATGCTGACTTTCGCTATTTCATTGGTTGCTTTTCCAGCTACTAATGCACAAGTACCTCTACGCACTAAGAAAACCTATGCCTTTTGCACAGCCACTCCGAATCCTGTGGGCGTTGGTCAAGAGACGTTAATCTGGCTGGGAATCTCGGACTACTTAAACATCTACACTGATGGCTGGGTGGGTCTAACAGTGACGGTCACGAAACCTAATGGCGACGTTGAAACTCTGGGTCCGTTCAGAACTGACTCGACTGGGTCAACAGGCACTACATATACGCCTTCTATGGTAGGCACTTACTATCTGCAGACGCATTTTCCCGCGCAATGGTTCAACTGGACTGGACAAGCTAATGTATGGTATGAAGCCAGTGACAGCGAAAAATGCGCTCTTAACGTTACTGAGCAGCCACGTGAGTATTATCCGGGAGTTCCGCTTCCAACTGAGTATTGGACTCGTCCGATAAATGCACAGGCCAGAGAATGGGCAAGTATTACAGGAGATTGGCTGTGGGGCGCTGCCTTAAACAACTATCCTTATTATAATTGGCGTGTTTCAAATAACGCTCTTGCACCAGAGTCCGGTCACATACTATGGGCAAAATCAGTAACACACGGCGGATTAGCTGGTGGAAATATTGGCGTTGAAGGCTACTTCCCGGGAGATGCATATGAAGGCTATTTCCTAGATGCAGTAATAATCGGCGGAGTGCTTTATTACAACAGGTTCCAAGCAGATGGCGGCACACGTGTCGATCAGGAAGTTGTTGCTATAAATCTGAAGACAGGTGAAGAGCTCTGGACCAGAAACTGGAACAACACCAGGATTTCGTTTGGTCAAGTATTGAAATATAACTCATTTAACACTCAAGGTGCTTATCCCTATCTGTGGCAAGTGACCGGCAGCACATGGAAGGCTTTTGACGCTGCAACTGGACGCTTCGAGTACGCGATGGTTAATGTTCCCTCAGGGACAACACCCATCTACGGTCCTAACAATGAGCTTCTGATATACACTGTCAACTCAGCCAGTGGCTGGATGTCCATGTGGAACTCGACCCTAGTGGTGACATCTCAACTGAGTGGACAAGAAGTAGGAAGTTGGATTAGGAGCCGCAAAGGACAAACATTGGACGCCACCAAAGGAATTCAGTGGAACAAGACCATTCCATTGGGCTTGCCAGGGCAAATTCTCTCAGCGCTTGAGGACAGAATAATAGGTGGGACTGATGACGCTTGGAATACTCATCTAGCCATAATCCGTGGAGACTACTCGCAGACTTTCTGGTGCTTGAGTACTAAACCAGGGCAAGAAGGGCAGTTGCTGTTTAATGTAACCTGGAATCCACCGCCAGGACAAATGGGTAGCGCCTTTGTCGGTGCAAGTTCAGAAGATGGCATTTTCATCGTAGCCTTGAAGTCAACGAGACAACTTGTCGCCCTAAGCCTCGACAACGGACAACAACTATGGGGTCCAACTGAATCCCAAACACCCGTTGATTTATTCACGATTGCAAACTACAGGCGTGGTGCAAAATCCATTGGTGACGGCAGAGTCATATCAGGCGGCATGGGTGGAAGAATACACTGCTACGATGCTAAAACAGGCAAATTATTGTGGACCTATGACGCTAAACAAAAATACACGGAAATGCAGTGGAGCGAAAATTGGCCTCTTTATCTTTCGTTTGTTGCGGACGGAAAAATCTACTTGCATGTAGCGGAGCACTCTGTCAATCAGCCTATGCCACGCGGCGCTCCATTCATCTGTCTAAATGAGACAACTGGTGAAGAAATATGGTCACTGAACGTACGCGGGACTCACTGGGGCGGATATCCAATTATCGGAGACAGCACAATTGCTATGTTCTGCACATATGACAACCGAATTTATGCTATCGGCAGGGGTCCAAGTTCCATCAAAATCGCGGTGTCGCCTAAGGTTTCGGTGTATGGCAACAGCGTACTGATTGAAGGCACGGTAACTGACACGTCTCCAGGTACAGCGGATTACGCTTTGGCAGTTCGTTTCCCTGAGGGGGTCCCTGTTGTATCTGATGAAAGCATGGACGAGTGGATGCAATACGTCTATATGCAATTCCCACGCCCAGCAAACGCAACCGGGGTTCAAATCACTTTAAGTGTGCTTGATTCGAACGGCAACTACCGAGACATAGGCTCAACCATCAGCGACGCTGACGGCTTCTTCAGTTTTCAGTGGACACCTGACATCCCGGGCAAGTATAAAGTGATTGCCTCGTTCGCTGGCTCCGAATCTTACTATCCTTCACATGCAGTGAGCGCCTTTGCTGTTGACGCAGCGCCAGAAGCCACTCCGGGACCGACACCCACGCCTGCCTTAATGTCTGAGATGTATTTCTTGCCGATGTCGGTGGGCTTGATCATCGCTATGGCGGTTGTTATTGCTTTGCTCGCGTTGCTGCTGAGAAAGCGACCGTAACGCCCGTCAACACCCCCAACAAAAACAACTTCCCCCTTTTTTAGTGGGCTATCATCGGCAACGGAGAACAGGGGGCTGAAAGGGCTGTGGAAAGAAAACTCACGATGTTTAGCTTTCATCGTGTCATTCTCTATTCTCCCATAGTTTGCGAACACAGAGCCTCAGCATACCCTTAAATGTTTCTTTTGTCTATGTACAGGGTTGGTGCCGCGTCTCTTCTATTGGTATTCGAGGCCCATACGCTTCATAAAATCAAGAACCTTCCCATAATCTCTTAGATATTGTTTCCCTTTTTCTGACAGTCTAAGTGAAGTCTCGTCCTCAATTAAGCCTAACTCTCTTAGTTCAGAAATATATTTTTTCAGTCGATCAAAAGGCACATTAATTTTCACTTGGACTCGCGTTAGTACTATTCTGCCATTTTTAGATTCATCGTTAAGCACTAAAAGTAGGTCACCGTAAATTTTGAGTTTATCTCGGCGTGAGATTTTCATTTTTCTGCCTTTTTCCTTTTCTGTAAAACGTCAAATAGGTAACGAAAAGAAAAATTGCAAGACCCCACCAGCGAAGGGCTAAGGCTCCCCAAAATGCAAACATACTTGAATCGATGGCCCAAATTATCAGTGAGTATTGGCTTATTGCGAGCAGTATGTAGCCTAGTGGAATCAATAATGTTGTTGAATCTGGATTTTCCATATGACTCTTTAGTACATGAATTATGATGTAAATCAGACAAATCATTATAAAAATGCGAACATATGGCGAAGCGTTTAGGTAGCTTTGGAAATCGAATTGGGGCGAGAAAATTACCATTAAAAATGATGCTATAATGGCAACAACAATTAAACTAAATGTTACATTCCACAAAAGGTAGCTAGTTTTAAAGGGCTTCTTCGAAAAGTAATAGGTCACCGCAAGAAACACAAACGCAAAGGTTCTTGCAACCAGTTGGAACCATAACATATCGCAACGAAAAAAAGAAAGCTGGGTATAAATTAGAGCCGAAAAAAAGTATGATGCGCCAAGCAAGCCAAATGCAAGAGGCAAGCCAACATATCTACGATCTCTTGTAAAAAGATACGGTTTAATCATAAACCATACGAGGATAAAACATAGAATGGTCGAAATGACCTCGTATGTGACCCGAATCTCTTGGTACATAGACATAACGCTATCTGTCCTGCTCTGTCTTTATCTGTCTTTTCTTAAACTTCATTGATAAATTCCAACATTTAAGTTTGCTTGCAATCCCCAAAAAAGATGCCTTTTTTTTGGTATTCACGATAGGTGAGTAAGTCTTATTAGCAGTTTTTTAAATTAACTTTACAAAATTAAAAGGAGAGAGGGATCTATGAAAATTTCGACAGTAAAATATAAAATTTCGTTGATTGCGTTGTTTCTCATAGCAACTATGAGCATTTCTGTTGTTACGCAAACCGCAACTGCACATACCCCCCCTTGGAACATCCCTTCCTTTGCCTACATTGTTGCTCAACCAGACCCTGTGGGAGTAGGCCAACCCGTGAAGATTTACATGTGGGTTGACACACCTCTGCCAAGTGCTGCCGCGACTAATGACATTCGACGCACTGGCTACAAGCTTACCGTAACAGCACCTGACGGAAAAACAGAAGTAAAGGAATGGGCGGTCATCGCTGACACGACTGGTGTACAGTATTATTCTTACACGCCTAATCAGGTTGGCACGTACACGCTCAAGTTCGACTACGCTGGACAAAATTACACTTGGAGTGGCACATACCAAAACGACATGTTTCTACCCGCCAGCGCATCAAAGACGCTTACTGTACAGGAAGAGCCATTACCTCAGCCCGTACTTAGCTATCCGTTGCCTACTGAGTACTGGACGCGCCCCATAGAGGGCCAGAACACGGATTGGTATGCGATTTCGTCAAACTGGCTGAATCCCCCATTCATTCGCATTGGCGACAGTGGCACTCAGGGAGCGGTTTCTGCTTGTGATACCCAAGGTGGTTATGGCAGATTCCAACCAGACGGTATTGCACCTAACAGCGCGCACATCATGTGGTCAAAATCTATTCAGGATGGCGGTGTTGTCGGCGGAAGTCTATACGATGTTTCAGGCAAAACTTACTACATGGGCGGCTCATACAATGTCCGATTCACTGAAGCTATGGTTATGAACGGAAGGCTTTACTATCAAGAACCTTGGGGTAATTCTGGTTCTGGCGGCGACTACGTTTGTGTTGACCTACGCACTGGAGAAGAACTATGGCGACAGAACGTTACAGACGCAGGAAAACCAGTGTACGGCTACCTTTACTCTTACGACATGATGAATCAACACGGAGTTATTCCAAACGGCTGGCTATTCACAATCAACTATGCGAGAGCATATGATCCGAGGACGGGAAGACTATCCGGCCTTAACCTAACTAATGTTCCTACTGGCATAGCGGTTGCTGGGCCACAAGGAGAAGTTCTGAGGTACGTATGGGACTCGACAGGCAAGTGGTTAGCTCAGTGGAACCTATCAAAAGTAATTACAACGGAGACGTCAGGGAATATACCTGCTAACTGTCCAATTACTCCGGCGCGGCCAACTAACATGTACTGGAACGGTTCTATGTGGGTGTCTAACGCTGTTAGAACAGCACAGGGGTATGCGTCAGTGACAACGCCAGCCTACGACTGGAACGTAACGATACCAACGGTGGGTTCTGGCTCATGGAGCATCAACAGGCACGTTATTTTTAACAACATACTGCTTCTCACTCAAGGCACCTTCGGGAGCCCTAGGGAACAAGGGACAGGAGTGAACATAACCGCCATAAGTCTGAAGCCAGGTAACATAGGGACCATCTTGTGGAGCGACTATTATCCACCAGCACCAAACAATTGCACAAGGAAAATCATGGCAATCAGTGAAGAAGCTGGCGTATTCGTCATGGAGGATAAAGAAACCCTGCGACTTACTGCTTTCAGTCTTGCCAATGGGAAGCAAGTGTGGAGCATAGTACCTGCCGATGCCGCATGGGATACTATGAGGAGCACTACCCTAGCTGCTTACGGCAATCTCTACCGTTCTGGCTTTGATGGAGTACTTCACTGCTATAACCTGACTACTGGAGACTTGGTGTGGACTTACGGTAATGGTGGCCCTGGCAATAGCACTTATGCTGGTCTTGAGACAGCGTGGGGTCATTACCCCATCTTCGTAGATGTTATTGCCGACGGAAAAGTCTACTTAGGCACTACTGAACACTCTCCAGACTCGCCCTTCTACAAGGATGCGCGATACCGCTGCATTGATGCTTACACCGGGAAAGAACTCTGGACTTTGATGGGCTGGGGTACAGGCATGTACGTCGGCCAAAGCGACATTGTTGCAGACGGCTTCTTTGTGTTCCTCAACTGCTACGACATGAAAATCTACACTGTAGGCAAAGGTCCAAGCGCTATGACTGTGGAGGCACCTATGGCCGCCATTCCTCAAGGTTCCAGTC
>JAAKEZ010000086.1 GCA_018475625.1 Candidatus Bathyarchaeota archaeon A05DMB-2 | reverse complement strand
TCTCTTCTCCCATTAGCCTCACCTCCAAAACGCCTAAACAAAGCCAGATAAAATAAAGGCACAAGTAGTATTTCAGATTTATCTGTTACAATTTGATGTTATTGCCATTTAAATTTTTGGCAGTGTCCTACTTCAGATTTGTTAATATAGGGCTTCTTATTTGTAGAATATTATGGCACGCCCAAGAAGTATGATCCCAGTAACATGCCAAAACATTCAGTGCAAACACTATCTGAAAGAAAAAGGCAAAGACATCATCAAGTATGGAAAAAACCGTGCCGGCCACCAACTCTACAAATGCCTCCACTGTAACCACTTCTTCACCGAAACCAAACTCACCCCTATTTATCGAAAGCGTCTCTCAGAAGAAGAAATCACAAGGATAAGCAAGCTTCTAGTCGAGAAAAATGGCATACGCTCCATAGAAAGAATCACTGGTCACCATCGTGACACCATAGGCAGGCTCCTCGAAGACATGGCTGAACACGCACAACAAGTCAACCAAACCCTTCTCCGCAATCTCAACTTAACACAGTATGAAATGGACGAGCTATGGGTAACCGTTAAAAAAAACAGAAGAAAGTTAAGCGTAACAGCCCAACTGCAACTCAAGAAGGTAACATCTACATCTATACAACGGTAAAGAGGCATTCATACCTGTTTGTGGCGTTCGCACTCGGCAAGTGGACACAGCAGACCTGCAGTGAAATGATTTGCGATTTTAAGAGAAGCCTAAGACCCTCCAAGACAGGCGAGAAGATTGAGGTGTTCACCGACGGAAACGATGATTACACGTACGCTTTACCCTGCTTCTTTAAGGTTAGGCAGTTGAACTATGCTCAGTTGGTGAAAATAAGAGATGCTAATGGACGGCTAATCAAAAAAGAGGTCAGGGTGGTGTATGGTGACCCTGACCATGAGGATGTGGAGACGGTTAACGTGGAGAATTTTAACAGCATTCTAAGGGAACGCGTGGGCAGGCTGGTTAGGAAGACAAAGTGTTTCTCTAAAGAGAGGTCGCGTCTTTGGTGTGCAGTGATTTTGTTCCAGTTCTATTGGGACTTCATCTCAGAGATAAGGAGAGGCGTAACGCCAGCAATGATGGAGAATTGTTCCACACATGTTTGGACATGGCACGAATTTTACTACTCAAAGTTATTAACAAATACTAATTAGGACATTGCCTGTGATTTGTTTAATCCTCGCCAGCTACTCACACATCTAACTTATTTGGAGAAGTTCCTCGAAGCCAAGGAAAGACTATTTGCAAGCAAAGAGGCGAGTAGCGAAGAATGGGATTTTGCGTCTGCCGTGGCGACTTATGGAGCCATGGTT
>JAAKEZ010000085.1 GCA_018475625.1 Candidatus Bathyarchaeota archaeon A05DMB-2 | reverse complement strand
AGTCTCTTCAGGCGGTGACGGAGCAGATGAGCAGGCTTATTGAGGAGTTGAGGTCGGGTGTGAAAAATTCTGGGAGGTGAAAGGGTTGAAAGTTGAGCGGATTGTTGTTGGGAAAGGCAAGTCTGTGCCAGTTGCTGGTCCTGACGGTGAATGGAGTAAGGTGTATTATCAGTTGGAGGCTGTGCCAACCGAAGGCGAGGACGTTCAGGCAACCAGGATGAGTCTTGAAGGCATTTTGGACCAGTGGCTTTCTGTTGAGACGAAGCCTGAAGCGGAGATTCCGAAGCTTGATTTGGCTGAGCTTGATGGGTTGCCTTGGACCACGTACAAGACGAAGGAGCCCGCTAAAGAGGGAGAGGCTGGCTGGATCTTCGCTAGCACTAAGGGTGCTGAAGAATTGGCGAAAGCCATGCAGAAGAGTGAAGGCAAACTGGAGCTGGGAACCTACGAGTATCGATTCTCGGGGAAGGATAGTCAGTTTATATCTAGAAAGCCTAAGCCGGTGAAGAAATGAGTAAGCTGTTGTCTCCTGATTTTGCTTGTGCTAACTGCAAGAAGAAGGATGCAGAGATCGAGGAGTGCCGCATCTACCAGTACAAGTTCAAGGTGTTTGGTAAGCGTTGCCCTAGACAAGGGCTTGAGGAGCCTAAGGTTGTAGTGGAAGATGTGGCGGGCGACCAATATTTAGAGTTGCCCCTAGAGCTCATCTATTGGAGGGAGCCTGTTCGAAAAGCCGTCAAGCAAGAGGACATCCAAAACATGGCTATGAGCCTCCGCTTGCACAAGCAGATCCAGCCTGTTGTGGTGAAGCCTGCTGATGAAAATGGCATGTATGAAGGCGTGGTTGGCAGGCTCAGGTATGAAGGAGCTAAACACGCTCGGCTCAAGTCGATTTTGGCTAGAGTTCACCGTTTCGAGTCGTCAAGGCAGGTTCTTGAGTGGCAGCTCGCCGAAAACGCTCACCGAAGAGACTTGACCGAAATTGAGAGGGACGACGCTCTCGCAAGGCTCCATGCTCTTCACAGAGAGGAGAAAGGCGGAGTTTATGACCGAGCCATCGTAAGCTCAATAGTCAAAACCATAGAGGAGCAAACTGGAGAGAAACCCTCTGAAAAGACAGTTTGGCAACGCATAGAGATCGCCAAAAACCTTCCTGAAGAAGTCAAGAAAACTCTTAACGTTAAGAGTTTTGGGGTTGGACACGGCGTTCAGCTTTTGAGGTTGAAGGATGAGCCCGAAAAACAGCTTCAGCTTGCCAGCGAATTTGCGCGCGCGCGCGCTTCAAATGCTTCTCGAGAACCGTTTTGTCGCCATTTTCCTTAACTCGAAGCAAAT
>JAAKEZ010000084.1 GCA_018475625.1 Candidatus Bathyarchaeota archaeon A05DMB-2 | reverse complement strand
AGAGCTGCTCAGCCAGTCTTAGTTGGACGTCGTGTCTTGCCAGTTAAGCAGCTTGCCGGCGTGGGCGTCATGACCGTGGACTGGGACGAGCTTACAGAAATGAGCGCAGCCCACATAAGCATGTACGGCGAAACACCAGCAGAAGACACCATAATCTACACACGCAAAAGCCTCAATGTGCCAATACTCCACAAAGACTTTCGCATCCACTGGCGAGACTTAGAAGCCTCAAGGCGGTTTGGAACAGCTTTGGACACGGCAAACGCAGAATCAGCAGCTCTCGTTGTGGCTCAGAAGGAAGACCGCCTAATCTTAAACGGCGAAATAAGCGGCGAGCCAATGCTGGGCATAGAAGGATTAACAACCGCCACTGGAAGGCAGACGCAGGCAAGCGGTGGAGCATGGGCGACAAGCCCTAATGCACTTAACGATGTTCGTGCAGCAGCTAAGAAATTGCTTGATAAGTATTATCCGCCGCCTTATGATTTGATTGTGCAGCCGAGCGCTTTCATGGATGCTCACACGCTTATAGCGAACACGGGCATAAGCCAAATAGAGAAAATCAAAGAGTTGATTCAGGGCAGTATCTACGTAAGCAGCCAGCTTAAAGCCTCAGACGGCGGAGTAGACAGCGCCATACTAATCAAGAGCGGAGCAGAAAACGCAGACCTATGCGTAGCCCAAGACCTAAAAATCTTCTATATGCAAACCGTCGACATGAACCACCACTTCAAAGTCTACGAGGCAGTAGTTACAAGAATAAAAAGACCAACAGCCATATGCGAAATAACAGGCATAACATAGCCAACCCAAGCCTAAACGCTTCATTTCCCCTCTTTCTTTTCCCGTCTTCTCCTTCGAAGACCAACTCTAACTCCTTTGAACTCCAGCGAATGCATATCTATGAGAAAGCCAACAGCCATAGCGTTTAAGCCACAAACAAAACTCACAAGCACAAGAAGCCCACCTTCAACATTGTCCATCCAACCATGCCACGTTAACATGGCATAAACTGTCAAAGCCCATGTGGCAATGCCTAAACCCCAAAGCAAAGTCGCCAAAAGCCTCGGTCTCCTCAACTCAAACTCAAACGCAGAATCCTCTTCATTTTCCAAACTAACACCCAACACTATCTAACGCCCTCAACGCTATTTTAAATTAAAGTTTCAGAATGGTTTATCATTCATAAATAAACAAATTTAATATGAACAGGCATGTTCCTCACAGTCAAACAGAAGATTCTGGTTACACTACTTGAGAAGGGCCCATTACAAAACAGCGACATAGCCAAACGTGTAGGAATAACAGAACAGTGGTGCAGCGAAATGATAAACGCGTTATACGGAGAAGACTTAATTGAAAGTCAAT
>JAAKEZ010000083.1 GCA_018475625.1 Candidatus Bathyarchaeota archaeon A05DMB-2 | reverse complement strand
TGGGGTTGTTGCATTATTTTTCTATTTTTACTTGTTTGTGTGTTGTTTCATGCTTTGACTATTTGGAGGGTGCGTTGTACAAGTTAATATTTAGTTATTAGTTGGGTTTATTTGTCTTTAATGAAGCGTTTTTTAGGGCTGTTTTGGGTGTTAGCCTATGATTTTCGGTTTTTCTATCTGTTATGGATGAACGTTGGGCAGAGGGAAGCATAAGAGGCAGGATAGGTACTGGCAGATACACCATCGAGCCCACACTAGGGAGGCAGCTGACTTCCAGAAAAACTTGCTTCGCGTCATAAGGTGGATGGGGTCGCCTTGGCCCGCCTTTGGGCGGGGAGGCCTCCTGTCCACAGTTGGAGTAAACTGGTTTTCCTTGTTGCCTTCATGGTTTACCTTGACTGTCCGCTGCGGTTTATGGAGTCTTTGGCTTACACATTGAGGCTGCCGTGGCATGAGCCGGTTCCCGACCACACAACAATATACAGAGCCATGAGGGACATTCCTAACGAGTATTTGGAGAGGGTTTTGGCTGAAACTGTGAGGCTCTGCATCCGCGTGTCAGGTTGGAACAGGAAGGAGGGTTTGCTGGCTTGCGACAGCTCCGGTGTCGAGACGGACAGGTATGAAAAGGCGATGATTGCATGCAGATGGAGGCGGAGGAAGAGATACGTCACCCTCCACATAATCGCCATCCTCGACCTTATGGTGGTAGCAGCTGTTCAGGTGACATCCAGCAGAACCGGGGATTCCCCGACCTATCGTAGGATGGTTAAGCAGATGATGCGGACAGGATTAGCTTGGGAGGTTTTCGGCGGATTCCTAAACGCAGATAGAGCCTACGACGCAGATGAGAACTGCAGCATCACCTACGAGCTAGGCAGCCAACCAAACATCAAACAACGCGAAACGCATGGAAGGGGGAAACGGTTCAGGCGGAGGGCAGCTGAGGAGTTCAACCAGCAGATATACCGATACAGAGGCTTGGTGGAAGGCGTCTTCGGAGCCTGCGAAGTCAGCATGCACGGCCTCCACACCAGATACAGGCTTAGAAAAACCCAGCAGAAGTGGGGCCTTCTGGCCGCGATCGCATGGAACCTGAAAACCTACAGTCGGCTTGAATCAGCCGCAACCCTAGGCTGCCAACGGAAACCTATCCTTGCCACAACATCAACCACTTAACACTTAACACGAAAACCATTAGGGGAAAGCGTACGGAATAGTGGACACTCTGCCAGCCGGCAAACAGCACCCACTCTGAAGAAGCAACCAGGGACATAGAATACCCTCTACAGGATTAACACGGACCCAAGAGAGCCCCCCTCAACCAGAGGAGAAAACAACAAAATCCCCCACCACAAAAGATAATGCAACAACCCC
>JAAKEZ010000082.1 GCA_018475625.1 Candidatus Bathyarchaeota archaeon A05DMB-2 | reverse complement strand
TTTGGTGCCGTCTGTTAATTGGTTAACTTTTCTCCTATGTTATTTTTATGTGTATGAATGTGTGTTCTTGGTTTAAGTATTTTTGCTTTAATCTGTTGAAGTTTTCTTGGTTGCAGTATCTTGTGAGGAGTATGTTGAGTAGGTTTTCTAGTCCCTGTGTGCTCCAGTGCATCCACTTGTTCTTCACTCTCTTCGCTATTTCTCCCATTAATCGTTCTATGAGGTTGTTCGTGTATGGTACGCGTACTTGTTTGAGGGCTAGTTTTGCGAATGTTACGGTGTAGTTTGCTGAGTTTCGTAGGAACCTTGCTGCGCTGGTTAAGCCTTCATCTAAGAGTTCTTTTGCTAGTTGTTTAAGGGCCTCTAGCGTCTTGTTTATTCTCCACAGCAGTCTTTCGATATCTCGGTCTTTTAGATGTTTGACTGTGGAGTTTCTCAGGGTTTGCAGTATGGCTCTCAACCTTCTACGGATCTCTTTCCTCTCCTTTTTCGGTAAGCCTGCCTTCCACAGGTGAATGCCCACCTCTCTGACCGCGTGGTTTACGCAGAGCTGATAGTTCAGGGCTTTTTCTATGAGGGCGTTTCTCATCGCCCTGTCTGCGTCTGATATCAGCACATCAGCCTTGCCGTTGAACTGTTCAGCTGTCTCCGTCCATTTCCTGTTTATTGTGAGTCCCAGCAGGTTTTTCTCGCCAGTTTCGGTGTTCTTTCCTACTATGACGTTTATTTCGTTCTTCTCTCCGTTGTGGCCGTGGGCTTTTGTTCCATCTGCATACAACAGGTCTACCTTCCCGTTTCCCGCTTCTCTACGTTTCTCATCTATGAAGGAGCCTACCTCCTGGACGTATGCGTGTATCCTATGCTTTGAGACCTTTGCCTTGGTGAGGTTTTCAATGACGGTTTTTGAGTCTCTGTATGTGAGGATGGCTGCGGTTTCTGCGCATTCGAAGTCCAGGTCGTTAACGATTCTTTTCCAGGGTTCCAGTCCAATGTAGAGGAGGAAGGGTCTCAGTATGGATCCGTTCTCCAGGGACTTCACCTTGACCAGCTTGAACTCTATGGTGCCGTGTCTCGTCTCCAGCGTTCTATCTGTTGTTCCTGCTCTCTTGAACCTGGCATCCCTGTTCCGGGCGTATTTATTGCCGCATAACTCAGTGACCAGCTGGTCTTGAGCCTTTTCGATAACCGCCTTTAGAATCTCTCTGTTCACGTTAGCTTCATCCAGGTCCCTAGACAGACCTGCAAGCCTTATATCTCCGTGTATCTCCAGTTCTGTTTGGACTGATATGATCGAGTTCCACCTCCTTCTTGTAAGTTGATAACATAGGAGAGGACTCAATATCAGTCCAAAAAGTTAACCGATTAGCAGACACAACCAA
>JAAKEZ010000081.1 GCA_018475625.1 Candidatus Bathyarchaeota archaeon A05DMB-2 | reverse complement strand
CATGCTCCAGCTCAGGCGTCTCCACAGCCTTCGCAATAGGCGTCTTACCCCCATGAGTGCATACGCGCTCTTTACTACGTACCTTAATGTGCTCCGCCGTCAGACCTCTTACGAACGCTGTTCCCTTAGCCAGCTTCTGAATCTCATCAATCTCTTCCTTGGAGAAGCCACTTTCCCTCAACCAAGACAGATCAGCCGGGTCCACAAGCTTGAAAATGAACCTAGTAGGACACTGGCTCAGAACAGCCTTCGCAACCTCAGCCGCACGCCTAGCAATACACACATAGCCTAAACCACGGTGACGACCTCGAGCCGCAACCTCCCAAGCCCAATAAATCACCTTATCCTGCAGCTTCTTAATGCCCGGCAGCCTAACTCTGCCAATTTCAGGAATCAAGACATGCGCCTCTTCCATGAAAACCACTAAAGGCCTATTGTACTGTCCCTCAGCCTCGTACAAAGCCTCAAGAAAATTTCCCAGCACAGCATACTGATCTGCCATGGTTGCGTTTCTTGAGTCGAGAACGACAGAGTAGCTCTTCTCTGCGATGCGTCTAGCCAAGGTTGCAGCAGTTTCAGACGTCACAATCAAATCAGCCTTGTAGCCTTTAGGACATCCCACAGGCTTACCGACAGCAGCAACAATAACGGGATAACGCTCTTTAAGCGTCCAAAACTCGCCTTCCGGGTCAACAACGATGAAGGGTTGTTTAGCTTCACACAGTCTCTCACACATCACACCCGCAAGGTAGGACTTGCCAATCCAGCGAATTCCAATGATGGCTAAGGGTTGACTAATCATATAGTCATGTAAATTAAGTTCCAGGTCTCCGTTGCCTTCGATGATTGCTGGCGAAATAACCGCGCTGCTCATTCCAACCTCACCTTCAAAGCCCTACTCCTCAAACATATAGCAAAGTCAACAACCACACAGCTCTGCGAATCCTTAACCCACCATGCGCACACATCGCGTATGCAATCGGCACGGCGAATAGGGCACAGTGGCGGCGACTTTTCCTCACCACTCATAACGAAACCTCCTCATATTCAACCTCAATCTTTTTCCACTCCTCCATCAGAGAATCGTACAGCCCGTCCTCTTCCACAACAGGGTCGTACCAGCCCAATTTTTCAGCCAGCCTCTGGGCGATTAGGTGATGACAAACTAGGGCTCTGCCTTCCATAACGGCGAAGTAAAAGTCAGCGCAGCTACAATAGCCCACAGCAGGGTAGATGATGTATTCCTTTTCCCTTCCAACCACGATCCACATGACCTTTCCACCGAGCCAGAACACATAGAGTTTAACCCTGTTCTCCGTTAGAATTTCCCAAGCCTTGTCAAAGCGTGAACCGAAAACCGCGCTGATTCGGACGAAGTCAC
>JAAKEZ010000080.1 GCA_018475625.1 Candidatus Bathyarchaeota archaeon A05DMB-2 | reverse complement strand
TTCGTGCCGTTCATTTGTAGGTTAGAATTATAGGCTTACCTTCAGCCTCTGTTGTGCTGTAAGCTAAACAGCATAGCGGAGGTGAAAGTAAGCCTGAATAGCACTATAGCGGCTTTCCCTATAGATTTAGCTGAAATCATCCAAGACGTTAATGTTCATTCAAGGTTTGAACTGGTTAACCAAATTCAGAAACGCCAGGAACAAATCATAATGCAATTGTGTGGACCAAAATACTCGCGGGAACATTCATTCAAATTTAAGAGAGCAGGTTCATACACGAAGAAGTTAACCACGCCGTTGGGAACAGTCAGCTTCAAAGCGCAGAAAGTCAGAAGCCCCGCGGACAACACTGTTTCATCGCCAATCCTTGAATGCTTAAGCATTAAACGGCGAAAATACTCAAAAGACCTCAGAATGAAACTGGCAGAGTACGCTTCAAAAATGAGCTACCAAGACGCAAGCATAGAGTTTGAAACAGCAACAGGAATACACGTTCCCAAAAGAACCATACACAGCTTCGTACAGGAAATAGCGCCAAAGCTTCTCAGAGCAAACAACGCTCAAAACCATCCAGCAGAAGAAACAAAAGCAGAAACGATAATGGGCGACACTACAGAAGTCCGAGCTCTACGCGGCAGGGAAATGAACATGGTCCACGTCCTCATATCCAACAGCGGAGAGCTCCTTCACATAGACGTCAACGAGGAATGGCCCAGCCGCAAAGCAGAAACGCTGATTTCAGACAACGAACCCGGCTTGACAAACGCCATAAGCGCTAAGAACCGGCAGATCTGCATACTCCACGCACTCAAATACTTACTGTTCACCCTTTGGGGAGAAGGCATGACCAAAGATGAACGCGTAAAGGTTGAAGCAGCCGTCAAACAAGCACTCTTCACCCTAGTAAACTCAACCAAAAAACACCACAAAGACAAAGATAAAACGCAACTGCAAAAAAGAATTCATAGAACCCTGAGAAGACTCAGCCAAATCGCTAAAGAACTCAACGAAGACGGCTATCTCAGAGCAGCAGAATTCATCAGGAAGAACGCCAAGTTCATGGTAACCTTTGCTGAACTCGCATTAGAAGGCATCAAAATACCCTACACCACTAACAAAATCGAGCGGTTGATGGGAGAAGTTTCAAAGCGGTGCAAACACAAGTGGATGCACTGGTCAACCCAAGGCTTAAAAGACATCCTCACCATAGTCCTCGTAAGATACACAAACAAACAACTCTACGAAGAATTCAAAAAAGCATATATCCACAATACCATCACCTAATAGAACGCGTACAGCACAACTCTAACCTACAACTGCACAGCACCAAAGAATTAGCCGACAACCCCGGTTGCCACACTTTCCCAATAGATCTAAAGTTTACAAGTTTTATTCTTAAG
>JAAKEZ010000079.1 GCA_018475625.1 Candidatus Bathyarchaeota archaeon A05DMB-2 | reverse complement strand
GTCTTTTGCCCCTATACGCAGCTCATCCGAACGATTTGCACATCAGAACCGGTTCAGTCCTCCACCCCGTTTTCACGAGGCTTCAACTTAGCCACGCATAGATCGATTGGCTTCGGGTCTCCAGGTAATGACTACAGGCGAGCACACCCTGTCCCTCGTTACCTGCGGACATTTGCTTTCGCTATGGCTACGGATTCTTCATCCTTAACCTCGCCATTACCAGGAACTCCCTGGCCCGTTTTTCAGAACGGATAATAAGACACTACTCCACCAACAGAGTTGGTTTCGCTGCTTTCATGCCTTATAAGTCTGTGACCATTTGATTTCATGCTCTTTGCACCTCCCGCGAGGGGTACTTTGCAACTTTCACTCACGCTACTACTACGCTATCGGTCTCGAGTTGTATTTAGGGTTGGAAGTTTATGCCTCCCGTATTCACGCGCGATATCCAACGCACGCTACTCTGGATACCCAAAAATCTTCCACTGGTTTACCTCTACAGGGCTATCACCCTCTAAGGCGCCCCGTTCCAGGGGACTTCGAGTTAGCCAGTTTGGAAGTAAATGAGTCCAAACTCCACATCTCCTATAACTCTTCGCTATAGGATTCGGTTTGCCCTATTGGGTGTTCGATCGCCTTTACTAACCCAATCTCAATTGATTTCTTTTCCTCTGCCTACTAAGATGTTTCAGTTCGGCAGGTTCCTCTTCACACAAGGTGAATGCCGTCGAAACGGCAGGATGTCCCATTAGGTGATCTCCGTATCAAAGGCTCCTTGC
Organism: Candidatus Bathyarchaeota archaeon A05DMB-2; assembly: GCA_018475625.1. Lineage (GTDB taxonomy): Archaea > Thermoproteota > Bathyarchaeia > Bathyarchaeales > Bathycorpusculaceae > A05DMB-2. Next base: position 672 of record JAAKEZ010000079.1, on the reverse strand, counting down.
GCCTACACGGAGTAATATCGCAGCTTGGCACGACCTTCTTCAGCACTCGAACCGAGCAATCCACCAAATGGCGTAGCACTGGCCCAATTAACGTCCAGGTTGCGTATGCAATCCATTGCACATTTTGCAATGGGACAATCATCGACTGAAATATATTTGCGAAGATACCAGTCTATGTCCTTACCATCTTATTCTCTGCAGAATAAGATGGCGTTCTTTATATGAGCTAGTTATTTGAATGGAAAATCGCGATGGACCGGATGGGATTTGAACCCATGGCCTCCTGCTTGCAAAGCAGGCGATCTTCCGCTGATCTACCGGCCCAACCCTTTAACAAATAATTTTGTGTCAGTGGGTGAGCCAGTAGCGGTTAATATATTTTTTGTCGACGTATGTTTTTAGTGTTTTTGAACTACCCAACCATTTTTTTTATCGTAGGAGGTGATCCATCCGCAGGTTCCCCTACGGATACCTTGTTACGACTTAGCCCCGCTCGCTAAGCCTAAGTTCGAATGTAACAAAAATTACATCCTCACTCAGACCCAACTCGCATGGCTTGACGGGCGGTGTGTGCAAGGAGCAGGGGCATATTCACCGCGGGGTGTTGACCCGCGATTACTACGGAATCCACCTTCACGAGGGTGAGTTTCAACCCTCGATCCGAACTATGAC
>JAAKEZ010000026.1 GCA_018475625.1 Candidatus Bathyarchaeota archaeon A05DMB-2 | reverse complement strand
TCCAGCGGATTATGACTTTCCAGTCGTGTAAGGGCTGGGCGAGTTTTATTGGCAGATTGAAGTTTTTTCCGTGTTCGACTTTCCATTCTTGTTTACTGGTTAAATCGTTGAGAAAAATGGGGAGGTTTGTCTTGTTTATTACTTGCATTTGCTGGGCCCGTTCCACTTTTTGGCTTGTTCTATGAATTGGTAAAGCTGGAGCAAGTCGAGGCTGCCTCCGTTTAGCTCGAACAATTCTGGGTCTCTTGCTTTGGCTTTGCGGAGAGTTTGTATTTTTGATTGGGCTTGACGGACTGTTAGGGTAAAGCCTTCTCTATCTGAAAGAATGTCTTTGATTTTGGGCATTTCCGTTCTACCTCGTTAAAGAAGTTTAGGCTAATTTTCTAAATTTGGGTTAGAATCGCTTCTAAGTGAAAAATAAAAGCTCAAAAATTACGGATTTCACGTTTCCGTGCAGAAAAGAGGATTTTCCTTGTGAAACTCAAAAATTTGGAACATTGTTTTTTAGTTTTCAGCGTGAAGATTGCATGGATTATGTCTGGAAAGAATACTAAATTTAGTTATAGAAGACTTTTCCATAACGCATAAAGGTTTGGTCAAGTTGTTAGTTTTTGTGTGGATGAATGCCTAAGAAAGCAATAATTATTATTACTCTTGTCGATGAGAGCATAAGGAAAAGTAATAGGGAATTGGAGAGGGAGATATTTGATGAATTGTCTAAGTATCCAGCGAAGATTCCTTGGATGAAAAATGTGGTAAAAGTTGAGGTGGCAACGAATAATTAGTTTTGCCGTTTTTGTTAAGAACCCTGGATACAAAGTTGATAATTCTTTCTTTTGCATTAAGAATTGCTTGCGCTGTTTCCGCTCCATGTTTAATTAAAGCATAAACTCTTTTTCTTCCCTTTTGAATACCTCTTAAAAGTCCTCTCCTTTCCGTATGGTAAAGGCAAGAATACACTGTTCCGGGACTGGAAAGAAAGCCGTAATTCGCCTGCAAATACTTAATAATGTCGTATCCGCTGATTTGACCACCATGAGAATATAGGGCTAAAAGAATCAGCAAGTCCAAGAAGTTATTAAGAATCCTCCTTTCAACCTCCCTGACAACGCCATTGATAGGGTAAACTACTGCTTCCATTTTTCATCCCCCGGCACAGCAAAATAATCTGAATCAGCTTTTAAATTTTATTCGAAAATTGAATAGAGCTTGAATTTTTCCAAAATAGATAAACCTTCGTTTGCAGGAGAAAACCACACACTTTAATTAAGCGTGCAAGCCTTTCCAAACTTGCTCTGTGTATTTCTTCAGCATAGGTTTGCTTTTTTCCAAAGGGCATGTGGCAGAAGAAATATTTCATGTATCTGGCATGGCAATATTTGATGAAAGCTTCTTTAATTTTGGCCATATCTTCATGACTCAATGTTTGCAACCTGTTTAGAACATATTTTTCGCTTCCTAACAATTGAATGTTAAAGCCTAAGCCCTGCAAAATCTCAGCAATTTTAACAGCTTCTTTCGGCGGAGGCTGTTCAGCTATTTTCTGCATTCCAGCCTTCTCCGCAAACGGATTGTATTTCGCCATGACTGCTGGCATTTCCACATACGGCGTTCCAGCCAGAGGCAACGTTTCCTTGACAAGTTTTGCGCCTAAGCCTATTGTGCGGTATTTTGGATGAACAACAACCCGAGTGATTATGCTAAGTTTTTCGTTCAGCTCTCTCATGGTCATTTTTGGCAAGACAAGTCTTCTTCCGAAACATGTGGGTGGTGGGTAGTTGTAGACTATTACTCCGCACAGCTCCTCACCTCGTTTGATGCAGAAGATTTTTCGTGGCGCAGCTATCTTGTGGCTTCTGTAATGGAATCCAGCAAGCCTACGCCAATCTTCAGTTGTGCCTTCTTCAATACGCATTTCCTTAATGAGACTGCACTCTTTGGCTGGCTGGTTTGGATAGTAGTTTACGGTTATTTCTTTGCCGAAGCGTTTATGAATATGCACGGAGGGGTTCAGATCTTCAAGTAGGTCTGTGTGTGTTGTTGCTGCCAAAACCGCTTTGTTTTGCTGCCGTGCCAGCTTCTGAAGGTTGTAAGCTACGATTTTGGCTGTGTCTCGGTCGAGGGTTGCTGCAAACTCGTCCATGATCCAGAACTGAGCGCCAGACTCGATCATTTTTGCGATTTTGTATCGGTATTTTTGTCCGTCGCTTAACTGTTCATATGTACGCAGAAAAAGGAACGCATCGTTTAAGCCTACTCTGCTGAGAAGTTCTAAGGCTTCTTCAAGGGATTTGCCTACTGTCTCAATTAGTGGCTTGTTTGGTTCTGGTTTGATTTCTGCGATGTTAATACAGGTTAGTCCCATGTCTTGTCGTATGTCTTTTTCTAAAGCCTTTAAGAGAACTGATTTGCCGCTTCCTGAATCGCCAGTGATATAAACAATGTCTTGTGGACCTATTTTTAGCTCCACATTGTCGTAGATCACGAATTTTTGCCATTGGTCAAGTCCAAGCCCGAAGCCTTCTGCTACGCCTACCACTCTTTCGGTTGGCTCTGGAGCAGCGGTTTCATAGCTTATGGTGATTATGAATTTGCCTGTTTCACGGTCGTATCTGCGGGCACATTGGTGTATGCGGAAAAGCTCTTGTTTTCTCATCTTGTCACGCCTGTGGCTTTTCGTTTCTGGAGCTTTTCCCTCAGTTTCTTCAGCCTATTCTTTCCGCTCATGTTGTTGCACCTCTGTAAGCTAAATTAGGCGTGGTTGTTTGTGTCGGCTTAGGTGGTCGGTTTTTCTCCGTGCTGCAAATAGATAGTCTGCGAGTAATGGTTTTTGGCGTCCAATGTTCAATGTTATTTCAAGATACTGTTCTTTGGCGTTGACGTAGTAAACTGCACTGAGCACGACCCAGTCGGAGTCTATGTTCTCGTTTGGCAGTGTTACGTGGATTTTGTCTCCTGGCAGAATAGGAGTATTCCCATAGTCTATGACTCGAGAGACGAGTGTCATGTATTCAATTGGGTCTTTGAAGTAGGCTAATAGCGCCTTTGCACGCAGGCTACATTCGTTATTGCTGTAAAGCTCCTCATCATGCTCGATTTTCTCTCGCCTTCCATATAGTGCTTGACTTGTTGCGTCTTCTTGTGTGGCTTTAAAGAAGGCACCATTAAAATTGAAGCCGTCAATGTAGAAACTGCCTAAGCCGTTTCCGTATGTCCAGAACTTCGCTGCTGCGACTCTTGACCAGTCAAAACCTGATTGCACAGCCCATTCGCTGGCGTTTGCTTGGTTGCATGGCACGTGCATGCTGACCCATTCGCCTACTGCCAATGTCAAGTATTTGAAAGCCCATTTTCCAGCGTAATCATACAAGAGAAGGTTGAGGCTGCCGTTTCGGCTGCTATCTAAGTAGATGCGGAAATCGAGAAATGTGAATCCTGTGCAGTCAGCTTCTTGTGGAAGGTTTAGCAGAAGGATTCCCCAGTTGTAGATGCCGTCGCAGTAGCATCTGATGCTTCCGTTGCCAGCCATTTTCGTGGCTGTTTCAAAATAGAGTTTGCCTTCTGTGGCTTGCCAATCTCCGTATATGATGTCTCCGACTGCTCTGTGATTCTTTGAGTAAACTGTGTCCGCTGCGTTGTCTGTGAGCGTGTAGTGCCTTATAGTCACGTCTTTGCCTACATCTCCGATTATGCGGTTTGAGCCTGTGAGCACATGTTGCTTCAGCTGATACTCAGTGTTGCTGAAAGCTTGGTCAGTAACTATGACAGTTTCAGCTCCACCTTCCTTCTGATACGTGATTTTGTATTTACCTGAGCCTCCGCTCATTCTACATTGAAGCTCAACGACATCAATGATAATTTTGGCTATTGGACTGGGGTCATACGTTACTTGTCCCACGAGCTGATAGGCAGTGTTGGTATGCGCATCTTCAGCATCATCGTTCATAAGCCAATCAGCTTGACCATCACTCCAGCTATCGCAATCGCTTGGCAACTTGTAATCTTGCGCACCATAAACAGTAATCTTGTTTCTAACACTGTGGATGTCTTTGTCATACTCGATGCTCTCTATGAGTTCACTGAGACTAACGGGGCTTGTCTTTGAGCCACGCGGGAAAAACTCAAACTTGCCATCTGGAGCAACTCTAAAATCATAACCGATAACGCCGTTCTTGTCTGCGCTTCCAGCAATAAACTGCAGAATATCTATGACCGGAGTGTCTTCATACTTCAGCATTTGATAAGTCGTGTCAGTATCCTCAACAAGCTCTGTTCCGCCTCTGTTATGGCTTAAGCCAGCGTATGAATCCAAGATGTCTTTAACAATGGCTTCTCCCTTCATATTAGCGTAAGTTTTAGTCACAAGAGCACGGAAAAGCCGTTCATCCCAGCCACGTCCAGAAATCTTAACATAATGGGAAACCGCATCAGACATGAATCTGACTTCTTCAACCTTACAAGTGATCAGCTGCGGACAGTTGGCTCCTCTGCCTACGTCAATGTGTCCATCAACACCCACGTTTATGGCGTTTGCCTCGCCTGGAGAGTATTTCTTGTCCCAGTTTTGGAGAAGAACCTCAAATCTGCTGGCTTCTTCTGTGCATGCCAAAGTGATTCTCGCTTCTAAAACGTCGCCTTGGGGAATTGCAATTGAGCCGAAGGCGAGCGCCATCTTTGGGATGTCTACACTCATAGCCTAATCTCCTTTGGCGTAGATGTCCTCTCCGCCCTTTCTGAGAATGTTGCGTCCCGAGTAGGTTGATGGTGCTTGCATGGCGCTGGTTGCTTCGTTGAATTGGTTGACGCTTGCCGTGGCTGCGTTCATTTGACTGGTAAAATACCACATGGCAGCTGCAGCTGAAATGATAACTGCAATTCCGACACCAGTTAAAGCCAGAAACGTGGCATAGCTGATATTCAAGGCGTTCTGAGCTGCGGTGGCAACCCAGCAAGCTGCAGCATAAACCTTCTGGGCTACGGCTACGCCCCAGCTTGTGCGCATAAACATGCCCATAACACTAATAACCATCATAGCAGAATTGAAAACACGAGCCTGCTCATCGTTTAACAAGCCAAACTGATGAGCTATATGCCCAATGGCTACACCAGTAGCACCTAAACCCGCGATGGCTGAACCGAGGCTTTTTATACGCACGCTTAACGCTTCAGCGTCGCTTTGGATTCGGGTAAATTCATGGCTCGCACGGTTAACCGCCCTTATGATTACGGCGATTTCTCTGAAGCTCATGTTAAGCCAGCCTCCGCTTTAGCTTGGTCAATAGCCTCGCAAATGATGGCTTCGAGCTGTGGGAGATGTTCTTGGATTGCTGGGTAAAGGTAAGGCTGTGCTTGCATGTGGCGTGTGCCAAACTCTACGAAAAGGGCGTAGGTTGCTTCTGCGCCTATCTCAGCAACCCATTGCTGAATTTTAGCGTAAATGCTACTTTTCAAATGTCCAGTTCTGACCGGGGCAAGCTGTTTGGCTAAGGCTTTAACGTCTGTAGCCCAGCTTGCCAAAAGCGTATGCACATGCCTTTGCATGGCTGAATCAAACTGTTGTATGGCAGCCTTAAACTCCTCTATGCCTTCAACGTCGCATGTTATTTCGACCGCCATTTCGCCTCACGCTCCGCCTTCCGCTTTTCCTCCTCTGCTTGACGGTCTAACTCGTTGAGGATGACGATGAATTGCTGGATTGTTTTTGCTGGCTGTTTAGCGAGCTGGTTTGGTGTCCACCCGAACTCTTTGCAGAGGCGGAATTCTGTGAGGGTTTGGTTTGGCTTTTGTTTTCGGATGGCTCTGATAAAAAAGCGGTTTCTTCAAGGCTTACGCTGTTAAGCTTGTTCACTATTTGGCTGAACAATTCGCCAAGCTCGATGGGAACGCCATCTTCTTCGCTTAAGAGCTTCTCGAGAGTTATGGGCTTGTTTTGTGGCTGTTCTTTAAGTGAAGCCATTATGGTTTCTGCTTGTATGGCTACGTAGTCGCTTGTTAGGACTTGACCTGTTTGTTGGCTGTATCGCGTGTATTTCTGGATTATTCTGTTGCGTTTAGCCCACGTAATCTCACTGAAAACGTAGCGTCCAGCGTATTCCTTACCAAATCTTTCGTCCAACTCAATGGCTTCTTTTCGCATTTTGGATCATCTCCATGATGGCTAAACGGTTCTTTATGGCAGTGTTCACGTCTTCCAACACGATTTCCTGCATCCATTTAGGCAGTTTCAGAATGCGAACGCCGAGCCTTTCCCACATTTGAAGCCACTTCTTGCGCAGTTCAGCTTCTCGCCCGAAATTTTCTAAAACACTAACTTCAACGCTCATTTTCACCATCTCAGCTTATGCTTACTGGACCTTTAGCCACGAAACCAGCCTTGCATGAAACTAAATCTTCAATGCGTGCTGGTGCTGCCACGTTTTCCCATTTGCAGCCAGAAAAGACGGCTTTGTTTGTGCCTCCTAAGCCAAACTCCAAGTCAAAAGATGCATCATTAATGACATCGTCAAATTCCTCTTTACTTTCAAACTCGAATGTTATTTCGCCTGTTAGGTTGCGGTGTCTGTAAGGCAGATACTTCAGGAGATATCCGCTTGTCGTGCGTATGACGGGGACTTGTTTTAGGTTATTTTCTATTGCAAATTTCCAGTCTGTCACGCGGTCAAGCATGCTTATGCCTTTCTTGACGTAGCTTTCGTAAAAGGGAACTGCTCCCGCATAGTCTGTGTATGTGGCTCCTGCGATTTTTGATGTTCCAACCGCTAAGTCTTGTCCAATAAGCTCTGCAGTAGCCTTAACAACATCTTCTATACCGCATTCTACTGTTAGTTTGTGGAATTTGCAGCCTGTGTAGAGAAGCGATATTATGTCAGTTGCTGAAGCAAATATTCCCTTGTAATACAAGACTTGGATGCTTAATGACTTGTTCAGCTCTGCCTTGGCATACTGCAAGAAGTTTATGGGTGCTTCACTTGGCAGTGGATAAGAAACCTTTAGGCTGACGCTTCGCAGTCCTTTTTTGATGGCTTGTAAGTCTATGTTGCCCACTCCGCGAACCTTTATGTTTGATGGGTCTATAGCTGCGTCTATGTTTTCTGCAGGGACACCAAGCATGGCAGGGTTTGTTGGCGTCTGTCCGTAAGTGGATTCCTCAACGTAGTAGATGCGACTTTCATGCGCTCCATATGTTTCAACCATTTTAGAACACGCCTCCAATATCCTCAAAAGACCATGATTTCAGAGTGAACTCGGTTCTGAAAATGAAGGGTTTAACGTCAACACGGTCTGCATCTCGAAAACTGACTATATCCAAATAGGTTATGCCGTTAACTGTGACCGTGCAGCTCACATAATCGCAATAAAGCACTGCTGGAGTTGTCGTGCTTGCGGGGTTTGTGGTTTTGGCAAGAAGCCAAACATAACCATCAGCGTCTATGAAGTTAACAATATTCAAAGTCAAAGTGATAGTTAACGTCTCATCAGCTCCACCCGTTCCAGACTGAGCGTTTTGCCACGCTTGAGCCACGTGATCCCAAACCTTAATGGTTACACCATTGCCCGCTGGAGCAGTTCCATAACCCTCAAACGCTAAAACAATTTTTTTAACTGTCTGCTCTCGGCTTTCAATTTTGAATCTGAAAAGCATAAGCGCATATTCGCCGTTAACACTGTGGCTTTTAGAATACCACTGATCATCGCTATACCAGATTTTCTGATACTCCTCATTCGTTAACTCGGTCCAGCCAACAGCTCCCGGAATCAGCTCACTTGAGGCTCCCGCTTGAAACGCTTTATGTGGATCGCCCTCTGGATAGCCCAAACCAGCAAAGTCATAGCGTGTTTGATTCGGGATTGTGCGGTTCTGCCTTACAATGCGGTTGAGCTCTTCAACCATTTTTTGACGCATTAGCCTGCCAGGGTCGCTTGTGGCTGCTCTGTCCGTAGCCCACACGTTAACCCTTAGAGAGCCTAATCTTCGGCGGATTCTTCCAGACATCTCGATTTTCGTGTCTCTGCTTTCGCTTAGGCCCACGGTTATTTGTCCATCATAGTTTTTGAACAGTTCACGGTCATACCATTCCTTGCTTACGTAAATGCTTGCGATTCCACCGTCTTCTTTGACAACTCGCATGTTCTTGCTGAGAAGCCTAATCACTGTGGTCACTGCATCCTCTATTTCGCTCACTGTCCCATCAGCCTCCTACAATTTGCCTTAAAATAGGCTGTTTCACCAGCAAAATCAAAGGCTTGAACGCCTAAGACCTCGTAGTCCTCGCCTTTGCGACGTATCTTGTCATGCTGTCTTAATGGTGCGAAGGTGTAAACCGTGATGTAGTCGTTAACCATGTAGCCTGGCTCAATCAAAATTTCATCAACCCTTGTGGGGCTGACGATTACTTTGATGTCTAATGGCTCGCTGTAAGTAACCTTGTCAGCAGCTTGCCTTATCGGATAAAGCAGCGCACTCTCGCCTTTACACCTCAAAATTCGTGTAAAGGGTGTTACAGGCTCTTCATAGTTAAGGAAAAGCTGAGCTAACCAGCTCACGTTTGCCATGGCTTTCTGCTCAGTTATGGGCGAATAATCCTCAAACTTTGGACCCCAAAACATGAATTCCTCTTGATATTTCTTGATGATTTGCATGGAGAAGGCGAGGCTTGACTTATCATGTGCTGCCCTGATCTTCCATAGGATTCCGCTTGTTACAGCATCATAATAAGCGCATGCTGGAAAACGTGTAACTACATCGATATAGCCTGGCCAGCAGATAGCTGGATGATAAGCTGGATACTGAGCCGAAGCCCTAATGGTTTGAATGAAGTTGTAAACTCTCTGACATGTTAAACTCCAGCCTTCATAAGTGTATAAGCCTAAAAGTGCGAAGCTCATCGGGTCATCGTAAACTTCAGTTTCGTTAATGCCAACACGATGCCATTTTCCGTCTCCAGAGGGTTTAGGGTCAAACCATAGATACAAGTCTTCAAAGCCGGAACGCAAAAAGGCAACAGCATCACTCATCATTGTTTCATATCGAGTTTTGTTAGCTGTGTCATAAGTTTCCGCAAGCATTTTCAATCCGATGAAATCATAGAGGTCCTCAACGTTCATCGGTTGACTCCAAGCATCCGCTATAGTGACATACCGAGCGAAACCGCCGTAGTATTTGTCATGGACGCCAAGCTCCGAAGGCTTATGCTGCATGTTATAGAGAAACGTGGCGCCTGCAAGCACCGCAGCGTTAAGATAATCCGCAGTGTTTGTTAGCTTGTAAGCTTTCAACAATGGCGGAATACATCTTCCAGCGTCAATACTCCAATACTCAGTTCCAGTTTCGCTATTTTTGAATCCGCCATAAGCCCTCTTATTCGGGTCTGTGCACTGCTGGGTAAGAATAAAGTTTGCAAGCTCGACAATTTTGTTTAGGATATCTGTTTTAGCAGATTCAAACTGTTTAGCACCATAAGCCTCATAGAGAAAGTCAATTGCGAAGGCTGCTGGAAAGGCTCCTCTGCCAAAATCTGGGTTTGGACCTTCCACTTTCCCATTTTTCGCAACGTAATAAGTGTATTGCAGATTATTCTCCATTGTCAAAACATTGCCGTTTATGCTTGCAACCTTGTTCCATTCAGCATGAGCATCATCTTTAATCTCAACAGGATAGCCCACTTGAAATTTGGAACCGTCTTCAACTACTACGTCTTTTTGTCCAGAAGGCGGGTCCTGAGACATTTTCGTGGCTATCACATAAAAATACGGAGCGTATTGCATAACAAAATCATAATAGGCATTTGGAACTGTGCCCATTATTTAGGGTCCCTCCTGAAGGCTTATTCCAAACCGTTTTTGTCGAGCTATGAACCGCTCAACTTGCTCTTTCAGAAACTCAAGCTGCTTGGAAGCGTTTGGCGAAACACGCATATCTCCAACTGAAAAATCTAAGCCGACAGCAGACCCGCCTGTAACTTTACAATAACAATAAATTGCTGCCAGATTCCGAATTGCGTTAGCCTCAGCTTCTGTGCAGCTTTCAGCATTAAGTGTTTTTCCTATTTCTTCGCTTAAGAATGCTGCAGCTTCGTCTCTGAAGGCTGAAACATCTTCATCGTTTATGTCAGCTGGCGTTAAGCCTAAGCGTTTGCGAATCTGGTCTGCAGTAACCGA
>JAAKEZ010000078.1 GCA_018475625.1 Candidatus Bathyarchaeota archaeon A05DMB-2 | reverse complement strand
GTAAGCGAAGGTGTCTTGCCCGCGCCGCCGCTGCCGCTAAAACCTGCCGTTAGCCTGCACCACGCATGTTCAGGTAAGGAGTGCAAAAATGAGAGATAACGTAATCTCTGATGCCCTGTTGTGGATTGGGCAGTCTTATTCGGAGATTCTCTGCGAGCAGGAACTAGAAGCTTTTTCCTCGTATTGTTACATTGAGGAGAACCGCAAGCGTCGCTGTTATGTTCATGAGGCAGAAATGCGTGGTTGCTGTCGCAAGATTCCGCAAGCGCCTGGCTGGCTTGTTCCCTGCAAGAGTCGGATATTCTTGATGTACAGAGACAAAAATTCAGTGGATCGAGGTTTACTATTTGGCTACTTTGTCTTACGGCGTTTTGAGCATATCGTCAGCAGAGATTACGAGAAAATTTTCGCCAGCAGAGAATCCATTCCTTGGGTCGAAGTGGTATGTCAGGAAATAATATCGGCTGTTCTTGAAAAAGTAGAAGAGGCAAGGATTGATGAAATTCGCGACTCTTGTCGGGATTTTATTGAGAGCAATCTCAGGGAAGAGTTTGATAAACGCTGGAAAAAGGGATTAAAAAAGCGAAAATGCAGGACTATTACAACCAAACCGAGGTTAACAACAAAGCCTCAGTGGCCCTCTTCTGACGAACCTCTCGATACAGAACTGACGGACCTTCTTGAAGATGTTCTTGAAGATGTAATCCAAGATTGGGTTGAAGAGCGAATTGACGAATTGCTTAGCAGAGGTGTTGACCCTAACAAATATCTTTGGCCAGATGCTGATGAAGAAAATGGAGGTGTTAGTAATGGTCATATTCCTGTTCCAAGGGAAAGAACCAATCACGAAGAACCTCGCTATTGTAGCAAACGCTTGAAAGTGGGAGCAATCTATGCAGTAGATGCCTTGACAGCATCCATTACCGATGCGTTTGCGCAAGAACTAGCCAGAAAGCGCCCAACCACAATTAAGGCAGGGGAAGATCTCTTTCGAAAGACGCTTATAAGGGTTCGTAAACAGTACCAGGATGGGACATTAACGAAACTTGATTCTCGCATCCAAGAACACGCGGAAATACGAGGCGAACTGGTCGTTTTCAAGCGACCTTATCCTGTCTTTGAACGCAAACCAAGAGCAGAATTTCGTGGCTTGTTGCGTGTAGAGGGGGATGAGTTGCTGAAAGAAGTTGCAGAACACTACGAGCATCCTGACCCCAAAAAGAAGCTTGTCCTTCCTCTTCACGCAGAAAAGAAAGGCGATTTTTCTGATCCTGCCGTCATGGCACAGGAATTCGGAATCACCAAACGCCGAGCGGAAGCTATCCTATCACTTTACGGTGATACGCTCAATTCTTTGAAAGAAGGAGATGAACTTGTACTTCCTACAATTGGGATAATTAGGTGTACTGATGGCAACTTTCATTTTGTTAAAACAGAAAAGCCAACATAGTGCAGGCTAACACGCGCATCCACCTGACGGCTTCGCCTCGCTGCGCTCGGCTCGCCGCA
>JAAKEZ010000077.1 GCA_018475625.1 Candidatus Bathyarchaeota archaeon A05DMB-2 | reverse complement strand
CACTTCTCAAAGTGTTGCTTCTTGTAATCGTCGTGATGGTTATAACGGCTTCACTTCTGGTGTTTTCGGACTTTGGGAGGAAACGGCGCATGGAAGTTCCTGATGCCTATTACCAGTTCATCATGGATTATGCGCCTTACGTTTACGTTATTCCCGGCACGGGTCCAGACCCTACTTGGGGAAGAGCTGCTTTCGCTGCAGGCTTCGCCATAGACTTCCTATATGAAGCCTACTATGATTCTCAGTTTGCGACTAAGCAAACGGATATCTACAACAAGATTGTTTCGCTGGCTGACTGGGTGCTAACTCAGCAAAACACTGACCCAGCAAAGAAGGCTTATGGTGGGTTTAAAAGCACTGAAACAAGCAACCAATTTTATAGCGTTGATGCAGCTCGAGTGATTCCCGCTCTTCTGAAGGCATACAAACTCACCGGAACAGTTGGATATCTGAACGCTGCAAAGTTGGCTGGCGCCACTTTCCTCTATAGCATGCAGCATCCGCCCGTTGGCATACATGACAAATATTATGGTGGCTTTCTACGTGCAGTCGATATTAACGATGCTTGGCTCTACCAGATGGATATTGAGAACCTCTATGCTTTTATCGGCTTGAAAATGCTGGCTGAAGAGGACCCAACCAACAAAACCAAATATGAAACTATGATGTCAGAGGCAGCTGGCTTTCTGCGTTCAGGCTTTGAAAATCTTTGGCTGGAACATCGACCGCCTCCAAGCGGTGATGGAGCATGGCATAGAGTTGGTTTGAATGAAAACGAAATCTATGATGACCCTTTTGCCTATGCCTTGATTGGACTTTATGATTATGAGGGCTGGAGCCTAACCGCTCAGAAAGTTTACAACTTCATCAACACCATTCGAGCAAGCGCACAGTATCCAGCGTATAACCCAACTATCTGCTGGGCAGGCTATATCGATGTTGTCAGTCGGTTTCCCGCAAGCGATTACTACGACGCTGTTACGTCTGGGATTCTCTGGAAAATACGCAAAAACCATGACAAGTCAAGCTTAGAGTTCAGCATGAAAATCATCGATAAGCACCAAAGCGAGTTCATGTTCTGGGGCGTAAAGCATGCCGACTACAGCTATGTGGAAAACAAGCAAGCTACAGCAACCGTTTCTTGGCTGTCACTACTCTACCTAAACTACGAAGATCCGATAACCCGCTTCACTCAAATTTTGAAGGCAAAAAGCGAAAACGTGATTCTGTACTCGGTGCGAGAAGCATCTGACAAGGTTTCCTATGGCGAAGGCGTCGACATCAAAGCCATTGTTTCACCAGCAAGAGTTGAAGAAGTCTTAATCGAGCCAGGCTACATAATCAACGACTACTTAACCATTTACGTTTTCGCTCCTTTGAGACAGCATGATAAAATCCGCAGAAAAGGCGAGGACTACGAGGTTCTGGGCATTCAAGCCTTCGGCTTTGCTGGCGAAACTGCCTATTTCAAGGCTAATTGTAGGAGGCTGATTAGCTAATGAGCGAAATTGAGGATTCTGTTAC
>JAAKEZ010000076.1 GCA_018475625.1 Candidatus Bathyarchaeota archaeon A05DMB-2 | reverse complement strand
CTTCATACATACAGCCAGCAAGCGCAGTTAGGACAATAGGGTAATTCCCAAATTTGTCAGAAAGTACCGCAAGTTTTTCTTGGTTTCTTTGATTAAGGTCTATTCCTATTAACAAAAGGTGATATGTTTTAGATGGAATGTAGGATATAGCCTTCTCATATCCTTGACCATTACAAACATTTTCAAGTATTTGAAATCGCTCATCTGGTTTTTCAGAAATAAGCCCATCATAACTTGCGAGTTGGGTCAACATTTCGCCTGTAAAACCTATCGCTGAAGTAATGTCGGTGTTCGTTAAGTGGGCGTTATTCAAAATCGCGTCGGTAAAAATTGCGTTCTGTAACTTGGTTCCATTTAGATTCGCGCCAGTTAGGTTGGCTTGAGTTAAATCTGCGTTTGATAAATCGGCATTTCTTATACTTGCTTCTAGTAGCGCAGCACCATTAAGATTTGCTCCATTCAACTTTGAATTGTCGATAATCGCGCCCCGCAGATTCATCCCACTTAAGTCTTTTCCGCTAAAATCACAATGCGATAAATCGGCATAAGGGACTAGCCTTTGCTGACATGACTTTTGATAGTTGTTTGGAAATACCATGCCAATAATGCCTATTGAAAGCAGCCATATGGCAAGAGCAAGGGCTGTTATCGAACTTGTGTGCCAACGATGAAAATGCAGTCGTGTAATAAAACCAATTAAGCCAAAGGCAAAAATCGCTGGAGCTGTACAAAATAGACCGATCTCTCCCATTACTGGATCCCGCACAAAAATAGCCCATAGTGACATAGGTAGTCCACTAAAAAGAGCAATCACAAAATATATTCCCCGCCATTCTTTGTCCCAATTAAAATTTCCTTCTTGTTTCATATTGGACTCCTTTCTGGGCTTTGCCGCCCAACGGCACGCGCATCAGCCGCACGCGGAGCGAAGCGGAGCGTGTCGGCTGGAAGCGCAGGTTAGCCAGCGCCCCATTTTTCAAGACAGGCACACCCTTCTTTGCACCTGCCTGAATGCGCGAGGCTACACGCGCTTACCCACACTTGCCGCTTTAGACAATACACGCCTGCTTCCAGCGTTCGCCCTTTCACTTCACTCAATGCTCTGGGCTAGTCGCTGTCGGCTTTACTCGCTACGGCAAAGCACGCGCCTTGAGTTTGCTAACTTGCTTGCACGATGTCGCGTTGCAAGCCACGCGCCCCTGTGTCGTAGGAGTGACGCCGAGTGCCACACCGCCAAGGTGGTTTCTCGTGATGTAGGTTTCCGCCCTGCCGTGCCATTGCCCGCAGTCGCCATTCTCTTGCGCGTGCTTCTGAAATAGACGCGCCCTTTTGCATTTCGCAAGGCGTGAACGGGTTGCGGCTCTTTGGAAACCATTGTCATTCGTAATTGTATATCTTACATTTGCCGAACGCAAGCGGCGAACGGCGTTTTTCTCGTTTTCTCTTGCGCCCGCTATGCGGTTGAGCCGCATCTTGGGCGCTGGCTAACGGCCTGCGTTTCAGCCGCCCGCGTAGCGGAGCGAAGCGAAGCGGAGCGGGTC
>JAAKEZ010000025.1 GCA_018475625.1 Candidatus Bathyarchaeota archaeon A05DMB-2 | reverse complement strand
GAACGTGAACCTGAAGCGGTGGTGCCGCTTAGCAAAATCTTCAATTTTACAAGTGTTGGCGGTTCACGTGTTGAAAGTAAAACAGTTAACGTGTACGTGCAGAATCCAACTTTCAGAAGCCGAGGCGACATTGATTACATGGTTCAAGCGTTGCGGAGAGGTGTAGAGTAATGCAGGCTTTTTTCAATAGTGTAACTGACTGCAATTTGAGTTATGCCTACGCCGAGCCAGAGTATAAGCCCTATTGTAGCTTGCCCTCTGAGGTAGCTTTCAAGCGGAGTGTTCGACAGGTTTTGCAGTGCGTTAACTGCGTCAGCAAAGTTGAAAACGGCTGTTATAACTGTGATTACTCCGAAAATGAACAGGATTTTAGCTGTTCTCTTCATGACTTAATGTTTAGGCGGTTAAAGCTTAAAACGTTTATTGCTTTAGCTGGGGGAGTGTACGCTTGAGCAGCGTTGACGTGCCTAAGGTAACTGTGGTTTTCGGGACGGTGAATCCGCCGCAAACGGACATTGTTGACTTACGAGTGCATTTAGGATGCACACGGGAAGTCAGCAGCTTCGAGTGTACGCTGGAGAACTGGAACGAGAAGTATAGTCCTGGTGGGGCTTCGCCGATTTCTGTCGGTGTTACTGGTGGCATTGGCATTGCTCGTGGCGCTGTTAACCCAGAGAATGTGCCTGTCATAAGCCTTCGCGTGGAGAAGGTGGAGTATCGTAGCGGTCCTTACGGCGAGAATTGGCTTGTTGTTTCTGGCCGGTGCTGGGGCGAGAAGCTGTTCCGCCGTGTGGTGACAAAGACCTACGAGAACAAGAAAGGCGAGGAAATCATCAAGGACCTGCTGGATAATTATGTTGGGCTTAGTCATGTACGCGATTCCACAGAGCTGGTTGAAGCCACGGATACTACGTATTCGAAGCTGGAGTTTGAGAATACTCCTGTCTGGGACATTTTGGAGTACGTTGCAGGTTCAAGTGTGCAGCCTGGCACAGGCGCTGTCGGATACGATTTTCGCGTGGCTCCTGACGGTAAATTCGAGTTTTTCCCCAAAAACAGCAAGTGGTGGGCTGACGAAGGTTTAGTTTTGCACTTGCCTTTTGATGAAGGCTCTGGGACAGTTGTGCGTGACCACAGTAACAACGGTAATAACGGAACAATTTATGGCGCAACTTGGGTGGATGGAAAATATGGCAAAGCTTTAGACTTTAACGGGGTGGAGGATTATGTTGATATTCCTTATTCTGCAAGTTTAGATAATTTCAATGAGCTAACCATTTCCTGCTGGGTATATCCTCATCAATTTCATGATAATACATATTATCGCCATATTATCGAGAAAGGGTGGCAAAATTATGGCGCATTTGTACTTTTTCAACACAGGAATTTAGATGTATTTGTATTTGAAATTAGGGATTCCGTTGGGCAGAAAAGCGCCTATGAGGCATTTACGGCTATTAATACATGGTACCACATTGTTTGCACTTTTAAGAGAAATGACAAAGTAACTATTTATGTGAATGGCAAGAAAGGAACCGAGATGCCGACTTTAGATGAGTCTTTAACATTAAACTCCGCTATTAACATCGCTGGTAGCACCAATGACTTCAACGGCATTATTGACGAGATTCGCATTTACAACCGTGCTTTAAGCGCTAACGAAATTAAAGCTCTTTATCTTTTAGGGCCTCCGCCGTTGACTAAGAGAGTGGAAGTCAGCGAGTACCGCAAGGACATTAGCAGAGTACGTAACAAAATTTACGTTTACGGTCTTGCGGATAAGAGTGTGCCTTTGGATAAGGACGAGTGGACTGAAAGCTTAACTCCAGCAGATGGCGTTTGGACTATTGGCGTCGGGGAAATAAGCTTTGACACTGACCACAAGATTAAGGGTTCAGGCAGCATAAAACTGTACGTGCAGAATAACTATTATGGCGCTGTCCTGTTTACGCTTAACGAGGGCAAGGAAGTAAATGCTGAGCGTTATCCGCTGCTAAACTTTTTCCTGTGGCGGCAACAGCAATTCAGCGGCAACGTGCAGGTAGACCTGTATGACACAGCAGGCAAGATAGCTTCACATCACTGCACTGTCGCATACGGCAAATGGTTCCAAGTGCAAACGGGCTTAGGCGCAGCTAACATTGACCAGTGGCAAGTGGAAAGCGGCTTCAACTGGACAGCAATAAAAAAAGTGCGGATAACCTGTGAGTTTGACAGCACAGGCACCGCAACCTTCTGGGTTGACGGCTTATACTTCGGCGGATGCCGCTACAGTGCCATGCGGGAAGACTCGGCAAGCCAAAACAGCTATGGCTTAAGGGAGCTTGTGGAAGTAGATGAGGAGTTGACTGACGACAACGCTTGTGACTTGCGTGCTCAAGCTTTGTTGGCGCACTTCAAGGACCCAGCAGAGTACATTACTCTCAGCAGCGCAGCGGTTGACTACGGCGAGAAGCCTATTTTACCAGGCGATTTGGTTTACGTGTATTTGCCGAACGAGAACGTGGACAGCGACTTCCGAGTGGACAGCGTTGAGTACAGTGTCAACGGCGAGAACCAGTCGCTTGAGTTAACGCTTGAGTTGGGGAAGGTTCCGCCGAGGCTTGCTGACTACATGTATGGCCTGCGAGCTACTACCGTGACGGTTGAGAAGCTGGCTCGCACCAAGCTGGGCAAGGGCGGGTTAGCGTCGAAAGGCGTTTCAGGAGCTGGAGTTACACCTAACATACTTGTCGGCAGAGTCGGCGTAGTCGGCGAAGCGCCACAGATGTCGCAGTTGGATATTGTTAAAACTATGTGGGAATGGGTTAGCGGCGTCTGGACGCCTGTGACTAAAACGTTTCCTGAAGCAGAAAGTTACCTGCAATTCAAAGACACGGTGACTAATAATTATTTTAATTTTCAGCAGATAATTACTAGTGGGTCGCTTGACCCGCTGCTGGTAACTGATCAAGGCGTGGTGTTGAAGAAGGATTTGGCTGTTGGCGGCTTTATCAGTGCACAGCAGGGTAAATTGGGTTTGGGTAGTGGCATGGTTTGGCAGCTTGACCCGCCTGCCATTTGGCTTGCTCACAGCGACCACAAGAAAATCACGTTTCTCGGCGACAGCTTTCCGCCTAGTCCTCAAGCTGGTTGGCGGGCAATTAAGCCGAAAACGAACGGGGACCTTTACGAGTATAATGGTTCAAGCTGGGTGAAAATTAAAAATGCTGGGGAATTCACGGATTGTGGCATTTACTTTGGTAGTAGCTTGCCTTCTTCGGGGCAGCTTGGGGAACTGTTTATTCGTACAGGCGACTACCATCTGTTCGAGTGGAACGGTAGCTCTTGGGTTGACAAGGGGCATATTGATAATTACAGTGGGTTTTTTGACACTTTATATGTGTTAAAGTCGAACCTGACGGATTTAGGGCACTTGAAGTGTTGTGATGGACATTTCGCTAATTTATATCCCGTTAACGCTGGCTCTGGCGGTTTAGGTGAACCTGCAAGGCCTTGGGGTGGCGCAGTGTTGCAAGAGCTGTATTTCTGGCTGTCTGGTCCTGATGTGGCTGCGTTGAAGGCTGGAAAGGACACCTACAAATATATTTATGCGGATCACGATGGTGGAACGGTTGGGCTTGGCACTGTTAACAAGTATTGGAAGTGGGTGGATACTCAGCAGCTTTTCGTCTCCGAGATTAATGGTTTGCTTTCTGATTCGCATATCGTTGTTAATCCGAATACGGGCTACAAGTTTAAAGTGCAGGGAGATGTTTGGATTACTGGTAACTTGCAGGTTGACGGCACATTACCAAGCTGGAACGGCGGAACAGTTACCCAGTCTATAACAATCCAAAGGTTTGACCCATGGCTGATTTTGGATTCCACGGGAGGCACTGCAGGCATAAAATTTGAGGATATAAACGTTTACAGGCAGACGTCTCCATCTGTTGCCCTAGAAATTTCAGGCAACGGTTTAATCGTTGATGGCTCGCTACAAGTCGGTAATAGCCTGTCAGTTACAGGAATTATTGGCGCAACTGGGCAAATATCCACTTCCGTCGCCACAGGCACAGCTCCAATAAGCGTTTCATCCACAACGCTATGCTCTAACCTAAACGCTGACATGCTGGATGGGCACCACTGGAGCGAAATAGGTTGGAACGGCGGAACAGTTACAAACAACATTGTAATCGAAAAAGCCACGCCAGTTTTGCAACTTAAAAACACAAGTGGAAACCCTGAGTTATGGTTCAGTGATGGCGCAAACTTATGTAAAATTTACGGTAGCCTTTCAGGCGGTAAACACCTGAGAGTTGACGTGCCACTTGTGGTTGAACAGAGTTTATGGTGCAGTCAGTTAGCTGTGGATGGCGGAGTATGGTGCGGCGACATAGAATCTCACCACGTTAAACCTGCCTCAAACAATACTTACGACTTAGGCGTTAGTGATAAAGCGTGGCATGACATTTTCTCATCTTATGCGCACATTGGCGAACTTACAGTTACGCAGGCCATGTATATTGATACTATCTATGGATACACGGATAATGATTTGCATATTGACCCTTATGGTTCTCGGAAGGTACAGGTTGACGGTTCACTGCATGTTACAGGCAACATTACAACTGATGGTTCTTACCCATCGTGGAACGGCGGAACAGTTACGAACGACATAACGATACAAAAAGCTACACCGCTGTTAACGTTGAATGCGACAAGCGGCGAGCCAGCGGTGTTATGGAAGATTGGTTCTGATACAGGTAAAATTTACGCTACAACAAGCGGTGGCTCTTTCCACTTATTCATTGATAAAGCAGTTGAAATCTCTGGAGACGTTCAATTGAGTAATCACACGTTAGCTGGCGACTCATTTATAATAGGCAATAGTTACGCTGACTTGCCAAGCCTAAAAATAGGCGGCACTGAAGTTATCACGTCTGGTAGAGTGCTGCAAAACGTCAGCGGCATAACTTACGGCATGACCAACTTTGCAAACCAAAACTTGCTGACAACGTCTGACGCCATCTTTAACAGCGTGAAAGGAACCTATAGTAATGGCGCCGTGAAAGCAGGCGACTACTTAACTCTTGCATGGGACACTACTTATTCATATATTTCAGCGCATTACAGAAACTTATCAATAAGCGTTGACACAGGAAAGCATATTTTAGTTAACTCACAGCTTAAGGTAGCTAACGCTATTCAGTTTAACAATGATGCTATATTAAAATGGGTGAATACGTCAGTTCTTGAGTTGCAGAATGCTGCTGAGAATTCATATAGTGGAAGCTTGAATTTAGCTAACATTTACATTTCTAATAGCATACAGCAGATTGGCTCCCAAGGATACGTAAGTGTAGCGACGTCTCTAATTCCTTCTGGCACAGTAAACTTGGGCAGCAGTAGCAACAAATGGAATTACGTTTACTGCACAAACTTAGTTGTTGACAACTTTTCTTTGCCGTCACATAGTCACACCAGAAGCGAAATTACAGACTTTTGGAGCACGCCATTTTGGAATAATATCCCTGACAAACCGTCCACGTTTACGCCAAGCGCTCACGCTTACACTCACATTGCTGGCGGCTCTGATGAAATCAGCATATACGCTTCTCAAGTAACTTCGGGCACGTTTGAGCTTGACCGTATACCAACTATACCTTATTCTAAAACGAATTTTGCTAATCAAAGCTTGTTAACTTCGTCTGACGCGATATTTAACAGTGTTAAAGCCACAAACAGCGGCGGAGCAGTTAAGGCAGGCGACTACTTAACTTTAGCATGGGATAGTACAATTTCGTATATTTCAGCACATTACCGCCATATGCAACTTACCGTTGACTCTGGAAAAACAATTTATCTTGTAGGCAACTTGAATGTCAGCGGAGCAGCATCTTTTAGTAGCAGTCTTCAGGTGGGAAGCACACTGTCAGTTACAGGAAATATTTCAACAACGACGGGTAACATTACTTCTGGTGGTGGCTACTTATATATTGGTAGCAGATGCCTCTTTTCTTACGGTAACCAATTGCAGTCAGATTCAACCTTCAAAGTTAATACGGGGTCGCTTTATATCGGTGGCAGACAGTTGTACGAGGACGGTAGCTACTTGAGAAGTGGCTCGTCATTTGTTTCGGATTACACGTTAACTGTTGGAAGCTTAAGTACGGGCACAATTGACCTTTATCTTAACAGTTATAACACCCTAAGCACCTACAGCTCCTCCCTCAAATACAAAGAAAACATTGAGCCACTAGAAGACTGCTCTTGGATATACGACTTGCAACCCGTGCTTTTCGATTGGAAAGATGCAGAAGTACAGAAGGAAAATGGGCGAAGCATGGGGCTTATAGCTGAAGACGTTGCTAAAGTTGAGCCTAAGCTTGTGTGGCGAAACAAAGACGGCGAGCCAGAAGGCGTACACTACAAGTGGCTTGGCATTCCACTGCTGGTTGAAATGAAAAAGCTCGAACGACGTGTATCAGCACTTGAAAGGTTGGTTAACTCAAAACTGGGGGTGAACAATTGAGCAACGAGGAATTTCAGAGGCGACTTGCAGTTTTAAACATGCGCGTGCAAAACGTGAACTTAGCGTTCAACGATTTGCTACGCGAAATAAGCGATGTGTTGAAAGCATACGCTGACCGAGTCGCCGAGTTAGAGAAAAAAGACGAAAAAACAACAGGAAGGGAAAAGAAGTAAAAATGAAAAACTCAGCAAACGTTGCCGCCATTGCCTTAGCAGCTTTCCTACACATCTTCAGCCTCTGGCAACTTGACCTCATCTGTGTTGGACCCGTGTGGGGTTACGGTTGGACTCCGCCTCAGCCGAGGTACGCTGAACAATACTTTCAGTGTTGGCTGTGGAAAACCACTATTGGCGAAGCGTACGATGTTCTGTTCTTCGTTAACTTTCTCAGCTTCTGGGTGCTGTTTGCTGCGTTATGGTTCTGGCATGAAGACGGCAAAGTTTCCGAGGCTACAACTGTTAAAGCAGAAGCGAAGGCGCAGCAGTCTCGGCTGCGGAGGCTGGCGCGTGCTGGCGTGTGGCTGGGTTTCGCTGTTGCTCTTGCCGGCAGCTTCGAGCAGGCTTTGGATGCGTCTGCAAGCCCAGTTTGGAGCAGCGTCTTCGGCTTTCCTGTGCCGCACCATTACCTGTTAGGGTTCATCCTGTTGGCTGTTTCCCTGTTAACTTTGGAGTTGAAGGAAGGGTGATGAAATGTGATTAAAGCAGGGTTGAAAAAAACGTTAGAGTCACTTAGTCCAGGAGACCTTATCTGCGTTAACTGGTGCGACGCAAGCGTGGGTAAAAGCAGCGGCAGCGGCGTGGCTATTGATGTGCCTGTCAAAAGCTGGGGCGTTTACGTGGGCGTCTTCGGCGAAAAGGCGAAACACATCGTGTTGGCACAGAACAGTTTCCGTTACGCTGACGGCCTTTTCGATTTGGATTACACTGCTATACCATTAAGCTGGACTGTTGATGTCATGGTGCTGGTGAAAGAGCATGTTCCAAGGGAGCTTGCGGGCAGGTTAATTAACAGTTTTTTGCTTGGCGGTAGGCGAATATACAATCATGTGCGTACAGCGCAGAGGCGGGTGAGTCTGCATGACGGATTGGGTTAGGCATGCTTTAACGCGGAAGCGTGTGCAGCGTGGCCGCGTTGTCAGCGAAGAACCTAACCAGATGCTTGTGTACGTGGTAAAGTTTGCCTTGGGCATGACCGCGGGGCTTGTGGCATTGCAAGTCGCGCATTTGGCGATACTACATGCATGGAATAGTGAAGTATTCGCTGCTATTACGGGTTTGAGTGGTACGGTTATGGGAATTTTTGTGGGGCAGAAGTCATGAGGGATTGGGAGCTGCGAATACATTTCGAGAAAGTGTTGCGGAAGCTTGACGTTATTGACGCTAAAGTTTCTGCTATGCCTCAAGTGCAAGTTCAAGTTTCAAACAAGTTTCTGCCTACGGTTAATGCTCTCTGCAAGCTTGCTCGTGCAGCTTCTGCTTCAGAGGTGGCGCAGATAACGGGGCGTAGCCGTGCGACTGAAAGTGCGGTTTTGAATGAGCTTGTTGGTCGTGGGCTTGTGGTTAAAAGCAAGCAGGGACGCCGCAAAGTTTTCAGTTTAAAGGAGGAGAATTATGAAGGGCAAACCGTGGACAGTCGAGGAAGAAAATAAGCTTCGGAAATTGCTAAGTGAAGGTGTTAGCATTGACAGTATTGCCGCGCAGCTGGGTAAAAGCCGCGAGTCTGTCGCAATGAAGGCTTCGAGGCTTGGATTAGATGTTGTTGTTACTAAGCCTAAGGTAACAACAACTTCTATCAAGCTACCTGATAAACTGCCGAGTGTTGAGGATGCTTTGCGCATTCTTGCTGCAGCTTTGCAGGCAAGCTCTCAGCCTGGCCTGTCGAAGGATGATGTTATGCGGTTGCAGGCTGTAGCAACCTTAGCGAGAACGTACAAGCAGTTGCTGGCGGACTACGTGAATTACCGTCAGATTGAAGCGAAATTGTTGGAGATGGAGGAGAAATATGCAAGGCTGCTGCGGGAAAAAGGTGCAAAAAGCGCGGACAATGCGTCCTGACGAGATTTTGCCTCGCTGGTTCAGGGTTCAGCGAAGCGAGACTTTGCTGGGTGAGCTTGAGGTTGCGAAGGCTCGGCAGCTTAGCAGTGATCCTGTCGTGTTTTTTGAGCAGGTTGTCGGCTTCAAACCTTTCGCTTACCAGGTGGATTTTATTCGGAAGTTTGTGGATAACCAGTTTGTTGCTGCCCGCTGGTGCCGTCAAAGCGGTAAAAGCTTCATTATCAGCGCTTTGCTGCTGTGGTATGCGGTTACGCACCCTGACAGTTACATTGCTGTGGTTGGTCCGAGCTGGCGTCAGACGAAGCGGATTATCCAGCGTATCGCGAATTTTGCACGGAAGCTTCCGCCCGGCATGATGTTTAAGCCGCGTAAAACTTACATTCACTTTACCAACGGCAGCGTAATTGAAGCTTTTCCAAACAACCCTGACACAATCCGCGGCCCAACGCTGCACTGCGTTTACTGTGACGAAATGAATTTCATCGCGAATGACACGGAGCTTTATGACGCGGTGCTTTTTACGCTTGGCACCACAAACGGCAAATTCGTTTGCAGCAGCACGCCCTGGAACACGGACAGCATCTTTTGGAAAATCTTTAACCACAGGGACTACTCGGACTTTGTGACTTCTCACGTGCCCGTTGATAAGGCTGTGGCGCCTAACGGCCCTCTGTCGCCAGCTATGATTGAGAAGATTAAGCGGCAGT
The DNA here is from genome assembly GCA_018475625.1 of Candidatus Bathyarchaeota archaeon A05DMB-2. Classification (GTDB taxonomy): domain Archaea; phylum Thermoproteota; class Bathyarchaeia; order Bathyarchaeales; family Bathycorpusculaceae; genus A05DMB-2. The sequence goes on along the minus strand of JAAKEZ010000025.1, from coordinate 1,402 downwards.
TCGGCGAAGACAAGGCGAGGTGGCGCAGGGAGATGGAGGCTGAGTGGGCTGAGGACGAGGACGTGTGGCTTCCGCAGTCGCTTATCGCCGCTTGTATTGGCACGGCGCGAAACTGCGGGGAGGACTTGCAGCCTTGGGATCCTGAGGACTCGTATAGCGGCGACTTGTATGCGGGCTTAGACTTGGCGCAGACAAGGGATTACTGTGTGCTAGCGGTTGTGGAGCGCGTTAACGATTTGCTTCTGCTGCGTCACCTGAAGATTTTCAGTCAGCCGACGCTTTACAGCACAGTGCTGGGCTATGTGAAGGCGCTTCAGGACAGGTGGGGCGGCTTCCAGAAGATTCGCGTGGACATAACGCGGGAGGGCCCCAGCATTATCGCGGACATGGAGAATGCGGGCATCGAGAATGCTGAGGGCGTAAACTTTAGCGTTCCGCGGAAGAGTGAGATGGCAAGTTTACTGAAGCAGCGTATGATGGATAAACGGTTCTTTTATCCTTATCTTACGTGGGAGAAGCCGTATCGCGGGGACATATGCACTGAGCTTAACGTGGAGCGTTACGAGCTGCGGAAGGACGGCGCCATAGGTTTTTCGCATCCGAATGGGACGCATGATGACGTGTTTTGGAGTGTGGCTTTGGCGGTTTACGCTACGGTGGAGATGCAGCCTGAACCTGTTTTGACGGTGGTGCCGAGGTGAACAGTTAATGGGTAGGCTTAGGCATGTACGTAGTAAACTTGCACGGCGCAAAGTTGCGGGTGTCTGTCGAATTTCGCGGAGGCGAGAAGAGTTTTTCCGTATCAGGCAGTTTCGCCGAGTCTATGACCGTGCAGAGGGCAAATTCACTTTTAACATAAGTTATGAAACTCACACTAAGCCTACTCCAAGAAGCCTTATTGTGGCTGAGGCCTTCGGGCTGGGCATTGATGATGCTCAGAAGTTCAAAGTTTTGGACACGGAGTTGAAGATTGGCCCGCGGGACATAGTTTACATCACGGGCGACAGCGGCAGCGGTAAAAGCGTTTTGTTGCGGGCGATTAAGGCGGACTTGGGCGACGAGGCGATTGACTTGTCTGAGGTTCAAGTTGACCCTGATAAGCCGCTTATTGAGACTGTCGGCGCCTCGGTTGAGGAGGGCTTGGAGCTGCTGAGCAAGGTTGGCTTGAATGACGCGTTTCTTTTCCTACGTGCATACAGCCAGCTTAGTGATGGGCAGAAGTACCGTTACCGCATCGCCAAGCTCATTGAAAGTGGGAAGCAGTGGTGGCTAATGGACGAGTTTGCCGCGTGCCTGGACAGGGACACAGCTAAAATAGTCGCTTACAACCTTCAGAAATTGGCGCGTCAGCAGGGCAAGGCGGTTTTGGCAGCTACAACTCACACCGATTTAGCGGAAGACC
>JAAKEZ010000075.1 GCA_018475625.1 Candidatus Bathyarchaeota archaeon A05DMB-2 | reverse complement strand
ACACAGTCAACTCGACAGTTCAGGTTACGGCGATTCCAAATACGGGCTATCTGTTCGAGTATTGGGAGCTTGACGATGTCAATGTTGGTTCAGCCAACCCCTACACAATCACTATGGATAAGAACCATACATTAAAGGCTGTTTTCTCACTCATTCCGCCGCCGCTTTCAGCATCTATAAGTCCGCTTTCAGCCTCAATCCTCGTAGGTCAATCAGTAACTTTCACTTCAACAGTTTCAGGCGGATACACTCCATACGCCTATCAATGGTACCTTAATGGAGCTCCAGTTTCAGGCGCAACTTCAGCTTCATGGACATTTACGCCAACGTCAAGTGGAATCTACTACGTACACCTCAAAATCACAGACGCTAAAGGCAACACTGCACAGTCAGACACTGCCCGCATAACAGTCGCAACAGTCCCAGTTGGAGGCTACTCATTCCCAATACAAGTTGCCACGAAAACAGAACCCATCATACCTTACATCGCCTTAACAGCAATCTTAACAATCGTCTTAACAGCAATCAAATGTAAAACAACCAAGAAAACAAAGAAGCCACCATAACAATCTCACATACAAGGAAAGCCCAGGACCTCAATAGTCGTTACGCCATTTCTCAATGAAAAAGTCTTAAGAAAATCTTATGGTAGCCCGGGATAGGTTCAAATATCGGTTTAAATTATCGGAGTTGCTCTTTCAAAAATATTAAAAGGACTTAACCTTTAGATAATTTTCGGTGAGGATAATATGAAAATAAGAGAGAAATTCAGAACGTATTGGTTCGCTGGATTAATCTTTGCCATTGCCGCGCGCGCGCGCGGCTGTTGAGCTTCTCAAGAGAAATGAGGAGCTTGGTCCTATTACTGCTGCTGTGCAGGCGGTGGATACTGAGTTTTTCATGCCATTTGCGGGTGGTGATGTTTTTGAGAATTATAAGAAGGGTGCTCGTCGGAGTGTTTTGAATTATGCTAAGAGTTTTGGTGGTGATCTTCGGCAGAGTAGTGAGGTTGAGTATAGGATTGAGTTTCCTATTCATAATGCGACGGTTACGGGGAGGATTGATGTGTTGGGTGATAGGGAGGTTAGAGATTATAAGACGTTGGATTATAGGGAAGCTGAGGGTTCGGTGAGTATGCAAGAGGCGGAGTTGCAGGTTAGGTTGTATGCTGCTGGTTTGAAGAGTGTTGGAAGGAAAGTGAATGGTGGTTCTATTGCTTTTTTGAGTAGTGAGACGTCGAAGGTTGTGCCTGTGGATGTTGGTGTGTCTCATGTGGAGAAAGCGGTAAAGAGTGCTGAGAGTGTTGTGGCGAGTATACGGAATAGGCGGTTTAAGCCTAAGCGTGGAGAGCATTGTGGAGATTGTGATATGAGGGATATTTGTAGGTGGAGGAAGTAGGTATGGTTGTGGTGAATAAGGTGGAGAGTAGTCGCGAGAAAGTTAGGCGTTTGTTGATGGAGCTGTTTCAGTTTGATGCGCAGGATTTGGATTTTGGGATTTATCGTATTTTGAATTTTAGGCGGAAGGAGATTGAGCGTTTCATTGAGAAGGATTTGATTGAGGCTGTCGAGGCGGAGTTTAAGGAGTATGCTA
>JAAKEZ010000074.1 GCA_018475625.1 Candidatus Bathyarchaeota archaeon A05DMB-2 | reverse complement strand
TTAGATCTTCATCAAAAAATATTTGTGTTATTGTTACTTCTGATGGCGCAAAATATGCATACCATACTTCAGTTCCTTTTTTCGTTCCACCTAACCACGGGGGAGCTGGTAGTATAACGAGTCTTGTGTAAAAAGTTGGGAGCCGGTATCCTTGGTGGTCACGATACCAAACCAAGGAGAATACCATGGCTCCCAGAGCAAATCATAAACGGCTTGACGGCGAAGGTCAAGGATTGATTCAGGAGTTACTCCAGGAAAGATTGAAGCTCTCAATTCAGTACACCTTCATCACAGTTCTTGAAGAAGAAGTTGAAGCATTCCTAAACGCAGCACTTTACCAACGTACACCCAATCGACGAGGCCATCGCAATGGTCACTACGAACGAGATTTGGTCACCACGCTAGGCTTGATCGAAGATTTGCCGGTGCCGCGGACCAGGAACGGATTTCGCACAGAGTTATTCGAGCGTTACCAGCGACGCCAGGCAGAACTGGATGAAGCCATCTGCGAGATGTTCGTACGAGGCGTCAGCACTGTGCAAGTTGGCCAGGTGGTTGAAGCGCTCACAGGGACAAGCCCCAGCCCATCCACTGTTTCCCGGGTCTTTCACTCTTTGGAAGCCGATTTTGAAGGCTGGAAGCAGCGGAAACTCAAGGCGCATTACCTGTATGCCTTTGCGGATGGCACCTATTTCACGGTGATCTACGATCACGAAGGCTGCAAAATGCCGATTTTAGCCGTGATTGGTATTGATGAAGACGGCCAACGAGATGTGTTGGCATTTAGCGTTGGCGAACGGGAGAACCAGGCTGCTTGGGAAGACCTGTTGGAGAACCTCAAGTCTCGGGGCGTGGAAGCGGTGGACTTGTGGATTACCGATGGCAATCGAGCCATGTTGAATGCCATCCAAAACAAGTTCCCTGCTTCTCGACGCCAGCGATGTATCAAACACAAGATGGAAAATGTGCTCGGTTACATCCCTGAAAAGCAGCATGAGCTGGTTCGGCCTGAACTCAAAGCGATCTTCTACCAGACCAACCGGGAAAAGGCAGACCAGGAAGTGGCTGCATTCATCGCCAAGTATCAGCAGGTTTATCCGTCAGCCGTCGAATGTTTGAAACGCGATTTAGAAGCCTGCTTGACTTTCTACAGCTTTCCGGAAAAGCATTGGAGGTACATTCGAACCACCAACATCATCGAACGATTGTTTGGCGAAGTCAAGAAGCGCAGTCACAAGATGGCTGCTGCCTTCCGCAACGAGAATAGCTGTTTGTTAATGTTCTATGCGGTGATCCGCAGTGTGAGACTTAGGAGAATTACCGTCACCAAGGATCCGGTGACAGAACTTTTACACAACTCTTGACATACTACCATCACTACTGGTTATACCTGTGGCTATATCATACAAAAGGATTATGATCCTGATCCAAACGCCCCGCCCAATGAAGCCACATTTATTCGTGTCCACAATGCGGGCGTTAATCTGTCTGAAGGTGGAGATAGCGGATCTGCATGGTATCGGTTAAACACTGCCTATGGTTTACTTGTTGGTGGAATAGGCGATGACTCTTACTACATGGCAATTAATTTTTATTGA
>JAAKEZ010000024.1 GCA_018475625.1 Candidatus Bathyarchaeota archaeon A05DMB-2 | reverse complement strand
AGGATCAGGATGGTGGCTTGACGGATTTTTGAGTTGAACATCGGTTGGTTATTGGTCATTGGCGTATGGACCTATTTAATGAGGTCTTATGGTACATCTTGGACGCAACGGAAGCTAAGATTATCGCCCCAGCCAGCAGGACTGTACCGATCGCGGAAGGCACATCGTGCACTGATAGATCGATTCCGCCAAGAGCCTCCCCGGATCACGCGGAATCTCTCCCCATAATCATCCGAAGTATACGTGCTACTGGGATAAGGGCTGAACCAATCCATGACCCACTCGATGGCGTTGCCTGCCATGCCTACCACGCCGTAAGGGCTCTTGTCGTTCAGATATGTGTTCACTGGCATAAGGGCGTGCGCTCCACCATCCCACAAGTTTGCTTTGCCGGGGACCCACTCGTTGCCCCAGGGGTATTGCCGGCCGTCAATTCCTCGAGATGCTTTTTCCCATTCGGTTTCTGAGGGTAGCCTCTTGCCGGCCCAAGAACAGTATGTTTCAGCATCTGACCAACTAACGTACACGACTGGGTAATTGTCGTAGTCTGGGTTGCTATAGAAATAATTCTCGTGGGGCGGGTTACAAACGCCGGCTACAACGCACTCCCGATATTGGGCATTCGTGACTTCTGTTGCATCTATAAAGAAATCGGGTATACTCAAGTTGCGAGCCGGGCTCTCTGGCTCGAACCATTGCCGTTGGCATTGATCAATTAAAGAGACGCATTCCTGGAAGATCTGTTCGATTTCATACTCTGAACTTCCCATTTGAAATTCCCCGGCGGGAATATATATCATTCCAGATGGTACTTCAGTAGGAGGCTCAATCAACTCCGGTAGTCTTGTGGGGCGTGCCAGAGTTGGTGATGAGAGTGGGGATTGTAAAAGCGAAGTAAATGGCTGCGGAGTTATTGGCTCTGAGATCTGGGGGGTACAGCTGCCCAAGGATGCAAGGCCGACTGCCAGACACACCAACAACCAAATGACCTTATGGTAGCTCATTGGGATGTCCTTCCTGTGAGTGATTAATGGTGATTGGCTATCCGAACCACACCATGCGACATTAAAGAGCTACCCAGTACTGACTGGGTAGCTCTTCAAGTTACTGAAAGAGGCGCACGTTAGACTAGTAATTCACACCAATGTAGCTTCCTAGCGAATCTTGTGAGCTTGAAACCGCATAGTTCCATGTGTTCACTATAGCTACTATATCAGTCGGTGGATTACTAGTGATGGTCGCAGTGCCATAGAACCCATCCTGCAAACCAGAGTACTGGTCCCAGCTCGTACCCAGGTTCCAAAAACCTCCAGGACTCACGTTGTTCGTGTAAGTTTGAGATGTACCCCCAAGCGTAGCAATGAACTGCAGGGTGATGGTGGTCGTTGTGTCTCCTGCATTCTGGATGATAATCCCTTGCTCTTTATTACTGCGCTTCCGAAGTGCGTACGGAAGTGAAATCTTATCGGTTGCAGTGCTGGCATTGATGGCCGTGTAGGACATTTTCTTCCCACCGCCAGAGAATGGTCCATACGTGTGGTTAACAATGCCCAATACAGGCTGATCTGAAGTTAGTTCAGCCGATCCCAGGAAACCAGGCCCAGTATGATCCTTGTGGGCTAAGTTCCACATCTGCCCACCACCCAATGTATAGTTCTTTACAATAGTCCCAGAACTGCCCATGTAAGTTATTGTGATGTGCGCATCTATCGTACCGGGATTCAGGATGGCATGAGCCGTGTCCTGTCCGCTGCGATTGCCTACGATGAAGGGCATTAGCAGGTGAGTAGAAGGAGCGGTGACTCCACTGTAGTTGTATAACACATTCGCGCCTATGTCGGTCACGCTTGCCGCAAGTTTCTGAGTTCCAGTGATAATGACTGAACCCATCCAGCCGTCGCCCAGATCGGCATCATCCGTGCTCTGGAAGCGAATGTGAGATGCACCTGGTTCTATGGAGATAGGGCCTAAATCTTTATTCGTGGGGCTACTCGAGTGTCCTTTGTAGTGAATCCATATCTGTGCTGTACTGGTGCTCGCATTCTGCACGCCGAAGAATGTGCTGCGACCACTTCGGTTGCGGAGTAAGAAGGGCAAGTAAATCTCTGTCCCAGTGGTCTCTGAAGTAAACCCCTCATAGTTGCCCCAAACAGTTGGGTTTCCAAAGTCATCGGTTTCACTAACAATTGCACTGACTGGCTGATCGGACCTGATGACCACTGATCCGACCCAGGATCCTGTGATGGCTCCAGGAATAGCGAAGTTCCCCAACCCACCTGGGGGGATATCTTTTGAATCTGAGGCAGCGGTCGTTCCGTTCTGATTGTAGAACTCCACTGTAACATGTGCGGTTGCGGTTTGGCTTTGATTCTGCACCGCAAATGCTGATGTCAATGGTCCTTGTGCCGTGACGGTTGGTACAAGTATCTGAGATATTAGGGTTAGTATTATTACACTGCTTACAAATAGAATTTTTCTCATTGTCTACCTCCTGTTGTGATTACGATGCAACTAGTTAGTTCGACAATGTCACATTTGTCATTGCGAGGGCGCGAAGCGCACGAAGCAATCTCCAAACAGTGATAATGAGATTGCTTCGCCGCCTTTCGGCGGCTCGCAATGACAGGTAAAGTGGCTCAATGTGGCTCCCTGCTGAAATATGACATTGTGGAGTTAATCATTGCTTACAATATACCAGGACAACTGTCCAAAGGCAATACTACCTTGGGGCTATTCTGTGTCCTGCCACTGACTGTCGCCTGGAACATAGAAGATGGAGGCTCAAAACAACCAACCCAACCGTGACCAATTCCACCGTGGTATACCATAGTCGCGCGAGGATAGAGATGGCTACTGCGACAGAGGGAGGCATGTACGAGCTCAGAAGAAGAGCTATAGCTGCCTCTCGGATCAACAATCCTCTAGGAACGAAGATAACCAAATAACCTGCTGCTGCGGAAAGTGCAAAGATACCGACCAATGTAACGTAATCGTCTGCGGGAATCTGTATCACGGAACGAACTAGGAAAAAGAAACCGCTCCCGGTCACTATCCAAAGAAGAGAGTAAGATAGCAGCCAAATTCCCAGATCACCAAAGGAATATGTGACTACGATGTCTTCTAGGTGTAGTCCACCGCTCACCCAACGTAGTAATCGGCTAAACACGGGGGGCAGTAATATGAACAACCCGATTGCAACGACCAATAGAATGAATGGTAGGAGCCACAACCATCGGCTATTCCCCGAAACTGAGAAAGATATCGCATACACCATTAGGGCAGTAATAGTGTATATTCCCATTTCTAAAAGCGCTACGACCATGGTTTTGGATTTGGCAACGCCATACTGCTGTTGCAGTAAAGCTCTGCTCAAAATCTGCCAGACTGTTCCTACGGGCAGATATTTAGCCAGTTGCGACGCGAACCAGGCTTCTGCAGTATCCCGAAAAGATTTTGATCCAACCAAGCTGCCCATGAGTAAGTGCCATCCACTAACCCCGCAAGCAAAAGCTGTACTGAGAAGCAAACACGAAACCGTGAGTGAGATCCAGTCCAACCTCCAGCCGTAGTGTGCAATAGCATTCCAGTTGCCATACATGACTCGGACTGCCAGACCGCCACTCACAACGAAGAATGCAATCTGGACTAGGTTCTGCCACTTTCTGAACCGTTCCGCTAGTTGTCTCATGCCAGTTATTTTCTTTTCATATCACCGCGACACGTACTACAGATAGTAACTATGCCGTCTGGTTTATAGTCCTTATCGAACACTCTGCGAGAGTTGGTATATGCTCTGTTGTTCCACACAGCTCTGATGGTCTCTGAGCTCACGTTACCAAAGCTCATCTCCTCTTTGTCAACAAAGCAGCATGGGAAGACGCTCCCATCCCAGTTAATCGTCATCCGTTGCCATAACTCGGAGCAACTGTGCAAGCCGCCGGTGATCTTGTTGGTTCTTTGTTCATAATCATACCAACTATAGTTCTCATCTATGGGCAGCCATTCTTCAACTACCGAGTCTTTCTCTACATTAGCAATCATTAATGAGAAGATTAGATTATCCACCCCAATTTCTCGTGCCAGAGTGCGTATAGTGTACATCTCATGCTCGTTGTGTTTCATAACCAGGGTGCGAATTGTGATATAAGGAGTAAGGCTGTTTAGTTCTCGTTTCTTTTTCACAATGAGATTCAAGTTATTAAGCACGGTCTCCAAGCTTCCCCCTACCCTATATTTCTCATATGTTTCCTGCGTCCCACCATCGAGGGGCACTACCAGGTAGTCCAAGCCCGAATGAATTAGCTGTTCGGCGCGTTGTTCGTCTAAGAAATGTAAGTTTGTGCTCATTTTAACGGCAATGTTATGTGCGTGTGCATAAGCTATCATCCCGATGGCTGCTGGGTTCACTAATGGCTCACCGCGATTGTATAGATCAACCCAATAAGTATAAGGAGCAATTTCATCTATGATTTTTCTAAAACTCTCTAATGACATCATGCCCCTACGACGTGAAGACCGTCCCTGCCATCCCAAACAGAAGGGACATCTCAAGTTACAAACATTGGTAGGTTCGATGTAATAACGATAAGGATAGCCCCGAACCCTGCTAGTTCTGAACACTGCTTGCAAGCTGATGATGGAAAGATTGAACATTTTCCTCAATGTTGTGTGTCGAGCGAAGCCCAAGAATTCGATCCATAGGCGTATCGCCATCTGGCGCAAGCCATTTATGCGGATTAGCCGAATAATGAGTTTAAGTGTGGCCAAGATTACCCCCTCACACATTCGTACACTTTTTTGCTACAAGAACAAGTCCTACTCCCCAAGGCAGTCGTCCGAACAGGCTGTCGATCCGGAAGATCTGCGCCAATACAATAGGAACTAGACCATTACTGCCCGTCCGGGTAATTACATCCTGGGGTTGTGATGCTGTGTCCCTATGACACATCCGCAACATGTAGGGCCGGAAGAGAAATCGCTGATAAAGCCTGATTATTGGAAATCCCCAATGTCTCAGGTACATCGTTTGGAAACCATGGGATTGGAATAGATGCGAGAGCTGTGTGCTGGTGTAGCGGCGGACATGACCGGCATAAACATCAACCTCACTCCACAGTTTGGGATTGGCTGGGACGGTTGCTACACAGACGCCTTCTTCTCGGAGTATATGATTAAATACCTTTACAGCCGGCCTGTCGTCGCATAGATGCTCAAGAACCTCACCGCATACTATCCCATCAAATCTGGCATGACCGAGTCCCAAAGCCGCTACATCTCCCTGGTAGGCCATAACCCTATCTGACAGGCCACTCTTAGCGGCCTTTTGACGCACAGCGCGCACGCAGTCTAGCGAGCTATCCACTCCCAACACAGTATAACCTAGAAGTCCTAATTCAAGGGCCAAGCTCCCGGTTCCACAGCCTGCATCTAAAATCCTGCCCTCATGGAGATGTTTCCGTAGGTTGTCTATGATCATCCGTTCTCTGAACAGGTGAACTGGCCCTTTGATTTCCTGATTGCCCCACTGAATAACGGCCGAGACCTGCGTATTGCTCATCACCCATATCCTATCAGATTGCGTCGTAAGAATTCCTTGACTACTTCGGAGCTACGCTGCGGGACTCCCAACTGCTCCTGACGCCACAGGCGGTCACAATTGGCGCACATGGCAATTTCTAAGTAGCTCTCTTTTGAGGTAAGTTTCTGGCGTAGATTTATCATGCGGTCACTGTTCCAAACCTCGGTTAAGCTGGTTTTTGCAATGTTTCCTAGGCTGTACTCCCCCCACCAATCCACACAGCAAGGGACAATTGTACCATCCCACAGTATGAAAATGGCATACCATGGGAAAGTGCAAGGAGTGAAGTGGGCCCGCGCTTGGAGAGGTAGGCCTTCTACTTTGCCACCATAGTTGTGTCGATGTATGAAGCGGAACTTGTCTACTGGCAAATCCACAAAGTGTGCTTGTAAGTCACGTCGCTTTTGCCTAAGCTTTTCATCCAGAGGCTTTGTTTCAATGACTTGAATGACTGTGTATGGCTTGCTACAGTTCAGTTCCTGCTTGATATGCAAGAAGGTAAGGATGTTATCCAGAGTCTGCTCATAGCTAGCGTTGACTCGGATACGTTCGTACTCTTCCTTGGAGTACCCATCGAAGGAGAATGACAGGTAGTCCAAACCCGACTCGATAAGTTTTCTACTCTTCTCCTCAGTCAATACTGTTGCGTTGGTATGTAGCCGCGAATGGATGCCTGCCTCGCGTGTATACCGAATCATGTCAAAGATGCGAGGATGAAGAAGTGCCTCTCCACCTCCGAACAGATCGGCCTCGTGTGCAAAGTGCTGGGCCTCATCCACTATACGGACGAAGGTGTCCCATCTCATATGACCACGTTTGGCTTTCAGCTCTGGCAGTCCGTGGGGACACATTACACAACGTAGATTACAGAGCCCGGTGGTCTCGATCCCGATGTAGAGTGGCATATAGGGCAACCTGATGCTGCGCCGCCGATAGTGGAAGTAAATTTGCCAAAGGCGATAAGTGTTCTTCAGGAGCAATTGATTTCCCTTTCCTGCCACTCGCGCCGTAATAAGGCCATTATCAAGATGTCACGATAGGCGCCATCCAAGAATATAGCTTCTCTCAATGTGCCCTCTATGCGGAACCCAATCTTTTGGCACACATGTATTGTGCGCTCATTATCAGCTAGCGTTTCCATGTAGAGGCGATTCATGTTCATTTGCTGAAAGGCGAAGCGTACTAGAGTACGTCCAGCATCTGTGGCATATCCTCGGCCGAGGTATGCATCCTCGCCGATTATCTTTCGGCCATACTCGGCTCTTGCATTCTTGTAGTCAATATTGTTGAGGCCGATTGTTCCTATGGGAATGCCCTCCTCGCTTTCGATAATAAACATCAGTTCATTCTGTCTTGTCAGATATTGCTCAAACCATCGTTCTTGTTGGGCCATGGAGAGTGGCAAGAAACTGAACAGGTTGCGCAGGACACGGGGTTTGTTACGCCACTCAACAATTTTCGCCAGATCGCTTCTTTCGATAGGTCGCAGCCGCACTTTTTCACCGATTAACATAGATGCCCCCATAAAACTATTGTTTGCAGAACTTACGAATAGTTTCTACGACCTTGTCAATATCGGAATCACTTAAACCTGGATGCATGGGCAACGATAGTTCCCGTTGCCAGACTTGTTCGGCTACTGGCAGACTGATTCTCTCATCGCGATAGTACGGGTGCAGATGAAGAGGATAGTAATGCACTCCAGGGGCGATATCGTGACTCTTAAGGAAACTGATAAGCGCATCTCTACGGTCGAGTTGAATAGGATAAATGTGGAAGGAACTCCGAACATAGGGACGTTCAGCAGGGAGGGTGATTTCGTTCAAGTCGGACAGTCCCTCGTTATACCGTTCCGCAATGTAGCGCCGACGGGCGTTCAGTTCGGGCAGGCGTTCTAGCTGAACAAGTCCCAACGCCGCAGCGATGTCGTTCATATGGTACTTATATCCCAGGCGTTCCACGCTATAGCGCCAGGCATAGATTTCACCTTCCTCGGTCTCTGTGCGAGTCCACGTGTCCTTGTTGATCCCCAGCCAGCGAAGTTGGCGTAGCTGCTTATCCCGCTCCTCACTGTTTGTTGTGAGCATGCCGCCCTCCCCGGTTGTGAGATTCTTGACAGCATGAAAACTGAAACAGGTTAGGTCGCTTAACGTACCAACATTTCGGCCTTTATACGTGGCACCACAAGCATGCGCCGCATCTTCCACAACCTCTATACCGTGTTCACGTGCTAGTTCATGGATTTCATCCATGTCACATGGGTGGCCTCCATAGTGGACAGGCAGAATAACCTTGGTGCGCTTCGTGATTTTGCGACGAATGTCGGCAATGTCAATGTTCAAGGTATCTTCTACCACGTCGGCAAAAATGGGTCTGGCACCGGTGTAGACCACGGCGTGAGCAGTGGATACAAACGTGATAGTTGGAACGATCACTTCGTCACCTGGTCCTACTCCTAGCACTTCAAGTGCCAGGTGAAGTGCGGCCGTGCCCGAGTTTAGAGCGACAGCATGCTTGACGCCAATGTAGCGCGCAAACTCTCGCTCAAAGTGCCCAGTAGTCGGTCCCAATCCGATCCATCCAGAGCGCAGCACCTCCGTAACTGCCGCGATCTCCTGTTCCTCAATGTCTGGTTTGAATACCTGAATCATAGGTTCTCCTTTTCTCTGATGAGTTCTTTGCAATAAGCGCGAATCTGCTGCGCGATTACTCTCGAGGAAAACTTTTCTTGGAACACACGATACCCGTTTTCGCTCAGATGCTGCCTTAGAGAGGGGGCTTGCCGAAGGGTCAGGATACCGTCAGCAATGGCTTGCGGATCGCCCGGTGGGCAGAATAGTAAGTGACGTCCGCTTTCCATAAACTCGTGCATCGCTGACGTATAGCCGGTTAAGATGGGGCGTTGCATAGATAGTGCCTGCAGGACTTTGTTAGGTATGCAGCGGTTGTACTTGGGTGTGAGGCCGAAAATACCTAGGCACACGTCAGCGTTGGCTATATACCTCGGAAGTTCCTGGAAATCTACACCCTCGATAAAGTGAACGTTGTTCAAGCCAAGTTCCTGAGCGCGTGCGCTTACATCCGCCCAAGTCGGTCCGCGGCCAATAACTGTAAATTGGATATCGGGATCACTTTCGAGGAGCTTTGCTGCCTCAATTATATAGATGACGCCTTGTAATGGCTGGAACTTACCATAAAAAAGCACTCGAAATACTCCGTCCGCTGCTCTTGACGGCGATTGGGGATAAAAGATCACTTCGTCTACGCCCCATAGCAATGGGCGGTATCGTTCACGCGGGAGTCTCAAGTATCTCTCCCAGAACTTGTAGTGTTCTTCTGAGTCAAGCAAGACTACATCTGGCAGGCGGCATAAAAACTGCTCGAACGCAAGGATGGCTTTGGCCGGCCAACTGCCCTCTGCATAGAATTGCTTATCAACGACGATTGCATCATAGATTGAGACCATGGGATTAAAGATCAATCTAGCACCATACCGTTTACTAAGGATTTTAGCGAGCAGGAGATCAATGTGCCCGTTGAAACCAACTATGATGATATCTACCGGGGTCAGCCGCCGGAATTTGCGCCACAGGGATAGACAAATCCGCAGATAGCGTAATCCTAACCGCATCAGGGACCAAAAGCCAAAATAGCTTTTGCCTTTCTGTTGAGTTTCTTCCCAGAGAGGTTCGTGGCACTCGACTACGTCCATTCCGGCAAGTCGCAGGCTATGGATTAATGATCGATTGCCAGGATAGGTTCTTTCATAAGTACCAAAGTAACAGATGCGAATCGCCTCATCACTCGCCATATTTGCACCGGATTGTAAGTCCATCTTTTGTTGGGAGGGTTCAACGCGTCCAGTAGTTCATCTAGGATTAATGTACATGTCCATTTAGAATTGGCGTCAACAATGTTTTTGCCGTATCCGCAGCCCATGTCAAGAATGCAGCCAGGAAAGCTCATCAGTCTCTAACGGACCCGCTTGGCAACTAGGTCGGCTAGCAAACCTATGGCGGCTACCTGAACACTGAGGAAGATGAGCACCACTGTGATGCCCGGGACATAGAACGAGCGGTAGAAAATAATATCACGAACTAGTTTCAGAAATGCAATGCATATCAACACCGATGAAACTGGCAGAAACACTTTAAGGGGCTCAAAATACATAACTGCACGTACTACTAGCGATAAGTAGTTGTAAGTGTCCGAAATGGGATGAAAAGTCGAGCGGCCTTTGCGCGGGTAATAATCAATGGGTAAATATCCCACAATGTAGCCGTCACTTAGGAAGGCGATGGTGATAGTGCTCACCCAGGAATGTGTCGTGGGCAAAATATTCAAGTAGCGTAGCGCCAGATCTCGCCGGAAAGCTTTAAAACCTGAATTGAGGTCGGGTATCTTGGTAGCCGTCAGATAAGACGCCAGCATCCGTATGAACCACTTGGTGGGCGAACGGAGCCAGCGGAGGGTTCCTGTTTCCCTTTGTCGCGCGCCGACGACCATGTCCCAGCCATTGCTTTCCATCTCTCTCAACAAACGAGGAATGTCCTGGTTGGGGTACGATCCATCGCCATCGGTCATCACCACTACATCGCCACGCGCGGCCCGCAGCCCGGTCGTGCGCGCCGCTCCTGTGCCCCGATTGTAGGGATGCTGGATCATTCGCACTTCTTCAAAACCTCGCACGATCTCTGCCGTGCGATCGGTCGAGCCATCGTCTACGACGATTATCTCGTAATCGTAACCGCTGTCCTTCATTGTTTTCAAGATGAGGGCCAAGTCATCGCCAATGGCTTCCTCTTCGTTATACACCGGGATAACGATACTCACTAAATTCACCACATCCCCCTTAACAAGCCCAGCCGTACTCGCGGACGCGCCAGCATGGAGGTCGTTGGTTGTCTTTTCGTCCGCAAAGCCTGTACCTTTCGGCGCTGCCGCAGAGCCCAACTTACGTGTGTCAGTCCATCCCATCGTCCGCGTAACGCGCTGATACCTTGCCCGCGCAGGATGGCATAGCTCAGTGAAAGCAAATCGTAGCCCAGAATCAACGGCCACCCCAGCAGCAGCTCCGGCCAGGGATAATTCTTGACAATGGTGAATAACTTATTCCTGGCCAGCAGGTAGGTTTTGCGGTCCGGCTGCCTGCTCCAAAAAGCTGAATGGACATGATATACAATGGCCGTCGGCACGTGGATGCAGCGCCACCCCGCCAGCTTTGCTCGCCAGGCCAGGTCTACATCCTCATAATAAGCGAAATACTGCTCGTCAAACAAGCCTATCTCATCGAGCATCTTCCGGCGGTATAGGGCCGCACCGGCACACGCCCCAAACACTTCTTCGGGAGCATGGCTCTCACCGACCGGTTTGCCCCGCCACCGCTGCCAGGCGATGCCGGCCCAATCCACCTCGATACCCGCCGAGTCCACAAGGCCCTGATGGTGCAAGATAATGAGCGGGGCGCACGATCCAATGCGAGGGTCGCTTTCCGCCACGCGCACCATTTCCGCCAGAAAGTCCGGTTCAACCCGGGTGTCGTTGTTAAGCGTGATGATATAGTCACCGCGGCTCGCCTGAATGGCCTGGTTGTTCACTGCGGCGAAGCCCCGGTTATGAGCGTTCTCCAGTACCCGCACTGACGGGAACCTTTCGCGCACTAACGCTGCTGATCCATCGGTTGAGCCGTCGTCGGCCAGGATGACCTCGAAACGAGGATAATCCTGGGCCAGCACGGCGTTCAAACAGGGTTCCAGGTGCGGTGCGCCATTGAAGTTGGCGATGATGACCGACACCAGGGGAAGGCTTTGGGTTGTATCTGTAATGTCCACTTTAATTCCAGAAATGATAGTACTATAGTTTCCGGTAAATTGATTGGCTCATCCGGCGAATTTGTGGCAGAATA
>JAAKEZ010000001.1 GCA_018475625.1 Candidatus Bathyarchaeota archaeon A05DMB-2 | reverse complement strand
AGCTGAAAGCATCTAAGCTCGAAGCCTCTCCCGAAAAGAGGCAGCCATTCCCGTTCATCGGGACGAGGGCTCCCATAAAAGATGGGTTTGATGGAGCCGGGGTGTACGCTGGAAGACTTCGGTCGACCAGTTCAGCCTGCGGCCACCAACCGCCTGAGGTGTAGGGTTCGGGTGGTGTCTGAGCGATATTTGGTGAAACCTGCGTGAAGCGTGGATTGTTGCCTGTGCGTGGATTAAATGTCTGGCTTTTTTATAGATTAAGTAGGGCAGAATTGAGGTGGTAGAAACCGTTTGATCTCGGAGGATAGCCTCTCCTTTATTTAAAGCATAATTAAGCCCTAAAGAGACCTCTCTCCTTATCGTTTTCTGCAATAGCTTTTTTAGTCTTTAGCTTAATCATATTCGCGGTGTTTCAAAACGGCGACACAAGATTGGATTCCAGCAGACGGGGACACCTTCGTAACTCGGGAAGGCTTCATCTTCAACACCTTCGGATACGAGCACCCAAAAAACCGTGTCTTCGCGTTCCTCAAGTACATCCCAGCCGAATTCAAACCATTCTTCAACGTTGAAATGCTGGAACGCACATGGAAGTACGGTGACAAGCAATTGTTCCGCGCCGAGAAGCTTTACACGGCGAAAAATTATCAAACTTTCATTCAAACGTTTCGCAAGAACTTCCCCGATTATCTCTACTACTGCTATCTAAGAAACAAGGAGTTGATAACGGCGCCGTTAGACCATATTGAACGGGTGTTTGTGCCCAAAGACCGCCTGAAAGCCTTGATGGAGATGAAAAACCCTGACGAACTGCAGCGGATGGCGCTTGACCTTATTCACTTAATTTCTGACGAGTCAGGCGTTGGTATGGAAGATTTGGGGATTCACGGTTCTATAGCTTTAAATATGCACGCGCCCGAAAGCGACATAGACTTCGTGGTCTATGGTTCGCAGAACTTCCGTGCCGTGGAAGAGGCCATCGCCAGGCTTGTCAACGCTGGCAAGCTCAGCTACATCATAAGTAATCGCTTGGACGCTACACGGAAATTTCAGGGACGTTATCGAGGCAAAATATTCATGTACAACGCCACACGTAAGCCCGAAGAAGTTAAAACTTGGTACGGCATGTATCGCTTCAGTTCTATCGCCCCCGTCAGGTTCCAGTGCACTGTCAGCGATGACTCGGAAACCATGTTCCGCCCCGCCACCTACAAAATCACAGCTTACCATCCCTTAGATGCCGAGTCGGAGTTGCCGTTGGACAAGATTCCTGACCGCGTTGTCTCCAACATCGGCTGCTACCGCAACGTCGCCCGACAGGGCAACCAAATCAAAGTCGCCGGGCAACTGGAACGCGTCGAAGAAATCAAAACAGGCGCTGTCCACTACCAAGTTGTGGTCGGAACCGCAACTTCAGAGGAAGAGTACATTTGGCTCCTCTGAGCCTCAGAGACCGCGATATTATGAAAGGCAAGCAGTAACTTTTCTCCTTGTAGGTGTTAACAGCCGCAGTTAGCTTTCGGGTTTGGTTTCCAACTGAGGCATGTTTTTCCTCAAGAAGCTAAAGCGTGCAGACAGCCAAGGCAAGATTGTTTCCACTGCAATAAACGAAATCACCGCATAGGCTATTCCACCCAAAACGTCAACAATATAGTGCTCGCCAAGATAAACTGCGCTAAACCAAACTCCGAATGGAAAAATAAGAATTGGCAACGCTCTTTTCCTCCAGATTTTTATGGCGAATAAAGAGATTAACGTGGGTAAGGCTGAATGTAGACTTGGAAAAGCAGCATATACGTTAGGGCTTAAGAAATCATAAATTGTTCTATAAACAGGTATGCCGAGGTTTTTGTCAACACTGTCTGTTAGAATACGCAGAATTCCAGAGGACTGCAAGTTAGATTCTAACCAAGGGGGTGCAACTGGATAGAAAAGAAAAGTTATCAAGGAGCTGTAAGTACAGAAGGCAAAAGCTATAGTGTACTTCTTATAATTTTGAGGGTACACTCGCCAGAGAACATACGCAAAAATGGTTGGTGCAAAAAAATGAAGGGAATAAAACAAAGCGCCAGCGTAATCCAAAAAATCGAATCTAAAATTTTGCTGAAGAAAAACGCTTGGAATTTGACCGAATAACTGAAGCTCCAGTTCATACGGTCCAGTATGAAGATTATTCTGAGCTATCGTGCCAACTAAATTATACATCAACTGATAGGAAATAAAAACTGTTATGAATGGCAGCCAATCCTTCAAAAAATGCCAAGTTCGTTTATTATACGCCGCATATATCAAAAAAATTAGAAATATGAATTCTGGTCCAGGAATAACACTATACATTATGCAAAAAATTGTTAGAGCCCCCACGTACGTGGCTGATAAAAGCAGCGAAAAAAATCGTGATGATTGTCCAGCAAATTTTTCTGTGATTGCTGTATTTTTTTCCTGCCTTTTTACCATGCAAGCTGGGGCTCCTTTTCATTGAAGGCAAGGCAGCTTGATAATATGTTTTTACCAGAATTCATTATCAATTTGAGATAACAATTTCAAAGGGAACGCAAAAAGGATAAGATACGGCCCTCTATCAAGTGGTAGTGAGCACAGCTACATCGAGGAAGAGTACATTTGACCAATCTAAGGCTAAGAGACCGCGACGGCATATTCACAAAAGAAGGCATAATCTTCCGTGTTTTCGGTTACTCTCACCCTCCGAACGCTTACCTCTGCGACGCGGAATACGCATCCGCCAAGATTTTCGCGTCAAACGACCCGCGAGCGCCAAGAACAGGCAAAGACCAGCTTTTCTACAAATTTTATAACGACGAGGGCATGAAGCTTGTTACTAAAAAGTATCCGCAGTACATGGTTTTTCATGAGATGCTTGGGCTGAAACTTGTCGGCGTCAACGAAAACGCCATCATGGAAGCGCGAAAACCAGACGAACGCCTTGTGGCTTTGCTTGAGGCTGAACCAGCAGACGAGTTACTACGTGCAATGCAGCGCGTCCTGAACATAGCGCTGGAAAATTCAGGCTTGAAATCGCGGAACTTCGGCGTCTTCGGCTCCATGTTGCACGGCTTTCATCATCCAAAGTACTCAGACATTGACTTCGTCATCTACGGCAAGGCAGAGAACGCCAAAGTGCGCCAGACCCTTGAAGAACTGTATGCCCGTGGCGATTCGGGTTTAAGTAACGAGTTTGCATCCGACGACGCCATGAAGGGCAAGCGTTGGCTCTTCAAGAATTTTAACGTTAAAGACTTTGTTTGGCACCAGCGCCGCAAGATGATTTACGGCTTATACAATGACCGCGCAGGAAGCGGCAGAATAATCAAAGCTGAGTTTGAGCCAGTGAAGGCTTGGAGCGAAATCCACTCGGAATACGATGCTGAAGCGCGAATCGTGCAGAAGGGTTGGGCAAAAATCAAAGCCCGCGTCACCGCTGATTCTGATGCACCGTTCATTCCATCAGTCTACGGCATACAGCCCATAGAAGTGCTAAGCGGTCCACGAGAGGCAGCGGATACAGTGCGCGTGTTTTCCTACATGGAAGAGTTCCGCCAACAGGCATGGCGAGACGAAACCGTCGTCGTGGAAGGCAACTTGGAAGAAGTCCAATCAGCCAAAGGCAGTTTTCATCAAATCACGTTGACTTATTGCCCACGCTACTACGAGCAAGTCATGAAATTGGCCTCACCACTGGGCTGAATTGGCTGAATTACTTGTCGACTATTTCGTCATCGAAGGAAAAAACATCTTCAATTTTGGCGTTAAACAAACGGGCAATCTTGTATGCCAACCTTAACGAAGGATTATATTTTCCCTTTTCCAAAAAAAGTATGGTCTGCCTCGTCACGTCTACTTTCTCTGCAAGAGCCTCTTGCGTGATGCCAAGTTTCTCTCTGAACTCTTTCATCCTCGTTTTCAAGCAGATTTCAATCCTCTTTTTGGTCGTAATAACCGTAGGAGAATCCAAATACTGCGATTCCGATAAATGGAAAAGTCAAAGCCAGTGGCCATAGGTCAACCGCTTTGAAAGAAGCTATGTAGGCTATGGAGAATGCGGCTGTCACCGTGTCGAAGACAAAGGCGTTTCTGCATGCGCGTTCGATGTTTCTGTCGATTCGTTCATCGCTGCCTTTTCCGTGCAACATGCTGATAAAGCCGAAAAAGCCAAAGAAGCCGTAGAATCCGTAATTTCCTGTGAATAGGCCAAGTAGTCCAATAAAGCCTAGTAAACTAAGATATCCTAACTTGTTTTTTCTCATATGTGATCGCCTTTATGTAATATATATTTAACGTTAGAAATATATTACGTAAGGTATATTTAACATTTTCTGCCCTTGCTTCAGGGGCTCATGAACAAGACAACACCATATAATCCGTGGACTTATTGCCCAGTATCATTCTGTAGTGCTTTTTGCCCGTTTTTATGTTGGTAACGCGTTCAACCTTTCCCTGCGCCGTCACAGCTTCGCCTTTTCGGGCTTGTTCACAGAATCTGCCGCGGAAAGAAGCAATTTCCAAAATCGGCTCCAGCCTTGCGCCCTCGACAACTGTGACGTTTTCTATCTTGTAGGTGCATGGCGTGAAAAGAGCCTCGGAATCGTCAGCCACAGTGGCGGTTATCTTGGCGTAGCCGCAGTTTCTGTAGCACACGTCACCGTACCGCTCGCCGACTTCGCTCCAGTCTTTCACGAACCGCACGAAGTAGTCAACGCCTTCAAACATACCTTGGAACGCCTTTCGAGATTCGACCTGAACGAAGTCTTCGAAGCTCATGAAGGTGTCTTTCGAACGGAAATCGAACAGCGCATGCAAACCGTCGCGGCTGTAAGGCTTAAAACGTGAATCACCATCCTTAAGCAGGTTTTTCAGCGCCGCGTAAGCCTTCCTGCATGCATCCACGCCGTAGACGATTGGATCAAGGTCGGATTTCGCGGTATGCAGCCCGACGAGCACGGAACCCGAGATTCCGATGGCGCTCCAAGGGATGCCTGCGACTTCCTTCAGGTCTTCCGCCAGCGTGACCGTCTTCTTCTCGAGCGGTTCCAGCTTCTTGGATGTACGTAGTGATGCGAGCTTGGCGACTGGGTCGTAGCGTTTCTTGACTGCGCTGAACGGGACTTCGCATAGGTTCTCGTCAAACACGGGGTCGTGCACTATGAGGTTGGGCGCGTTTTGTTGGAGGTATTTGAAGCGTTCGGCGAGGTTGTAAACTTTACCGTACAAGTCCCTCTTTTTTCCGCGGGTACCGCTTGGCGATGGGATGTATCTTGGAAAAGCGATTATCTTATCGGGCGGGTGGACTAAGCCTTTGACGTCGAAAATCACGTTGCCTCTCGTCTTGATTAGGTCGCCTTCGCGTGCTCGCATGTGAAAAACCTACTTCATTTGGCGCAGTATTATGGTTCAATTGTTTGTAGTTTTTTACATAACGTTAATAAACCTTTTTTTGACCCTACATAGACCCGGTGCGCCTCTCAAAATGCCCAAACCAGAAAAAGCAGAATACATATCCCAATGCCTGGAATTGGCGATTCTGCTTGAGATCAGCGCCAACAAGCCTGGGAACGTGAGTTTCACTGTTGGCTTTGCGGGCACGCGAGTGGAGCATTTTCTGGCTTCCGCAGTTGCAGCACGCTCATCTTTCAGGGAGGCTGCAAGCCGTGGCGTCGACGTGTCTGAAGGCAAGCTACGCCTTGAGCATGTCGGCATGGGTCAGCTTATACGCGACTGTGCGGCGGATATCAGCGGGTGGCAGAGGGGCGGGAACACGTTGCTTGGCACTACTATGCTTTTTGTGCCTATCGCTGTCGCCGCGGGCATGACGCCTACTGATGAGCGTCACAAATTTAATTTGGAGCAGTTACGGAAAAACATCGGGTTAGCGGTTGAAGCCACCACCGCGGAAGACGCTGTTAACGTTTACAAAGCCATAGACATAGCGAAACCTAGCGGTCTCAACGTGGCTCCAGACCTCGACGTGACCGCATCAGATTCCGTCGAGCGAATTCGCAGGGAGAACGTGACGCTCCTGCAGGTTTTTCAGATAGCCGCAGGTTACGATGACATATGCTCAGAATGGGTCCGCAACTACCCCATAACGTTTGATTCGGCTTATCCTTACCTGAAGAGGCAGCTGGAAAGCAAGGATTTGAACACGGCGGTCGTTCACACTTTCCTGAAAATCCTGTCAGAACACCCAGACACTTTCATCGCCCGAAAAGCTGGTTTGGAGAAGGCACATGAAATCTCTGCCGAGGCGAGGCAGGTGCTGGATGTAGGTGGGTTGGAAACCGCTGAAGGCAGGCGGGGCTTAGCTGAGTTTGACCAGAAGCTTCGAGTATCTGGGAATCGCTTGAACCCGGGAACAACGGCTGACCTAACCGCGGCTGCGTTGGCTTTGTGCACTCTCAGCGGGTACCGCCCTTGATGTTAAATTTCACACTTTTGCCAAACTTACTCTTAAATATTAGCCAAATAATCAATATGGGTAAAGGGTTGCGACCATGGTTCAGCAAAAACTGCGAGTGACCTTGCTCACTGGGCGAACGATAGAGCAGGGAGTAGGCAAAGAAGCGGGAAAAGGCACAAAAGAGTATTTCGAAAGCACTTCCATGTGCTACATGGATGCGGGCGACATGAAGAAACTCGGCATAAAAAACAACACAAACATTCGAGTAACAACCTCAAACGGCTCCGTCGTGCTCCGAGCCGTGAAGTATCCGAGAGGTGCCATGCCAGGGCTGATTTACATTCCTTACGGTCCATGGGCTAACGCGATTTGCAGCAGCGACACCACGGGCATTGGGACGCCCTCGTTTAAGGGCACTCCAGCTGAGGTTGAGCCGACTCCAGACAAACCCATCTTAACCCTCGAGGAACTTCTCAGGAGCGAGTTTGGGAGGTAAAAAAACAATGTCAACAACAGTTAACGCGGTCACTTGCCCTGTTTGCGGGTGCTTGTGCGACGACATCGAATTAACCATCGAGAACGGCGTAGTTGTTAAAGTGAAGAACGGCTGTGCCATGTGCGAATCAAAATTCTTCAACTACAAGAACGAACACCGCAACAAGACGCCGCTGATGCGGAAAGAGGGCAAACTGGTTCCAGTCTCGTACGACGAGGCTATACACAAAGCTGCTGAGATTTTGGCTAACGCTAACTATCCGATTCTATATGGTTGGAGCTCCACCGACTGCGAAGCCCAACGCGTGGGCGTAGAGCTAGCTGAAGAAATCGGCGGAGTTCTCGACAACACGGCAGTCGTCTGCCACGGACCCTCAATCCTAAGCGTTCAGGAAGTGGGAATCCCCACATGCACGTTGGGGCAGATACGGCACCGCGCAGACCTGGTAATTTACTGGGGCTGCGACCCCTGGAGCGCGCATCCCCGGCATCTGGAGCGCTACACGACTTTCACTGAGGGCAGGTTCAAAGGAAGCGAATGGAAAGAGTACATGAACAAAGTTAAGGCTTCGGCTGGCAAGAAGAAACTGTTAAGCCTTGAAAGAAGAGAAATCGTGAAACGCAAACCCGAACCCATCATTGAAAAAGTTACCGTTAATAAGCCGCCTGAAACCTTGGGCAAAGCAGGGCGCAAGCTGATAGTGATTGACGTCAGGAAAACCATGACCGCCGAAGTGGCTGACTACTTCATTCAGGTCGAACAGGGTAAAGACTACGAGCTGATGTTAGCCATCCGGGCGCTGGTTAAAGACCACGAATTAGACGTCGACCAAGTCGCAGGCGTCCCAGTAGAGTACCTTGAGGAGCTGGTGGACGCGATGGTGAACTGCGATTTCGGCGTCATCTTCTTCGGCATGGGCTTAACCCACAGCGCGGGCAAGTTCCGAAACGTGGATGTCGCCATCTCGCTGATTCGCGACCTGAACCGACGCACGAAATTTGCCATCCTGCCCATGAGAGGACACTTCAACGTCACAGGCGCAAACACAGTTTCCACTTGGCAGAGCGGCTATCCGTACGCGGTTGATTTTTCGCTGGGCTATCCACGTTATAACCCTGGCGAGACCTCGGTTGTGGATGTTCTGTTGCGGAAAGAGTCAGACGCCGCGCTCATAGTTGCTTCAGACCCCGCCAGCAACTTCCCACGCAAAGCCGTCGAGCACCTAGTGGCGAACCCGCTAATCGTCATCGACCCCCACATGAACGCCACAGCGCTGCTGGGCGACGTGGTTTTCCCCGCGGCAATCGTGGGCATAGAAAAAGCTGGAACCGCTTATCGCATGGACCATGTGCCTCTTCCGCTTAAAAAGGTGGTTGAGCCGCCTGAAGGAATCCTGTCAGACGAGGAAATCCTAAGCCGGATACTTGAAGAGGTGCGGGTGATAAAGTCGCAGAGGATGCAGGAGGCAGCGTAATAATGGAACTGCTCATAAAAAACGGCTTCGTCTTCGACCCTATTAACGGCATTAACGGCGAAAAAATGGACATCGCCGTCAAGAACGGCAAAATTGTGGAAAGCGTACATGACCGCAGAGCCAAGAAGATAGATGCTACAGGCTTAACAGTGATGCCGGGCGGCGTGGACATCCACTGCCACATCGCCGGTGCGGAAGTGAACACAGGCAGGCTTATGCGACCTGAGGACCACATCAAGGATACTGAACGCAAAACCACGTTAACCCGGTCTGGCGTGGGCTACTCTATCCCCTCAACGTTCACCACTGGATACCGCTATTCCCGCATGGGCTACACGAGTTTGATGAATCCTTCTATGCCGCCTCTGGAAGCGAAGCACACGCATGAAGAGTTGAACGACACGCCCATGCTGGATAAAGCCAGCTACCCGTTGCTGGGTGACTGGTGGTTTGTTTTGGAATACTTGCAGAAGGGCGATTTGGCAGAATGCGCAAGATACGTTGCCTGGATGATAGGCACCACGAAAGGTTACGCCATAAAAATCGTTAACCCAGGCGGACTGGAATCTTGGGGTTTCGGAAGGAACGTTCACACCATAGACGACAAGGTTCCCAACTTCGACATCACGCCCCGCGAGATTATGTGCGGTCTCGCCAAAGTCAACAAGATGCTGAACCTTCCCCACACCATTCACGTTCACACAAACAACCTCGGCTTGCCAGGCAACTACGCCACCACGCTGGACACTATGAGGGCGCTGGAGAGCGTGGCGACAGACGGCAAACCTGTGGCTCACATAACACACCTGCAATTCAGCAGTTTCGCAGGCGACGACTGGGGTAGCATGCGGTCTGGCGCTGAAGAAGTTGCCAAATACATTAACGCTCACAGCCACATAACGTGTGACATGGGGCAGGTCATCTTCACCGACACCACAACCATGACGGCTGACGGACCCTTCGAGTACACGCTTTATCAGTTGAGCGGGCACAAGTGGGTCAACAGCGATGTGGAGACCGAGACAAGCGGCGGCATCATCCCCTTCCACTACAAACGCAACAACGCCGTGAACGCCACTCAGTGGTCCATAGCCTTAGAGTTGGCGCTGATGATTGAGGACCCGTGGAAGATTTACCTAACCACTGACCACCCGAACGGCGGACCGTTCACGGCTTACCCAAAAATTATCGGTTGGCTCATCAGCAGAAAGGCGCGGATGGCGACGCTGAAGAAGTGCCACAAGAAAGCCCAAAAGAAAAGTCTCCTCCCCACACTGAAGCGTGAACTAAGTCTTTATGACATTGCCATAGTCACCCGAGCTGGTCAAGCCAAAGCGTTGGGACTCAAGAACAAGGGTCACTTGAGCGTGGGCGCCGACGCTGACATTGCCATTTATAACGTGAACCCTGAAACGACCGACATAGCGCGCAAATACAAGACGGTGCGCCGAGCCTTTGGCAACGCTGCGTACACGATTAAAGACGGGAAAGTCGTGGTTAAAGACGGCGAAATAGTTCAGCACGTTGATGGCAGAACCATCTGGTTGGATGTGCAAACCGCGGAGCAGGTTAAAGTGGACGAAGAGATGAAAAGAAGATTCCGCGAGTACTGGACGGTTGAGTACGAAAACTACCCAGTAACCGACCATTACCTCAAGATTTCAGATCCAAGAACGATAAAGGCGGATGTGTAAAAAATGATAACCCTCACTCCTCTCAAGCAATTCAGGTTTCCAGTGATGGCTGAATGCATCAATCCCGACGTGTTCCAAGGCAAATCCGTCGATGAAATAGTCCAGTTGACGGTTTGGGAAGGAAACAAGCAGAAAAAACTCGGCGACCTCTTCAAAATCGAGCAGACCCCCGCCGAAACGCCAAGCATAGTTATCAACGGTAACGTGGAAGAAGTGCGCCGAATAGGCTCAGGCATGAAGAGTGGCGAAATCGTAATCAACGGCAATGCGGGCATGCACCTAGGCGAGAAAATGGCAGGCGGCAAAATCATAGTTAACGGCGACGCGGAGGGATGGGCAGGCAGCGACATGAAAAACGGCTTACTCGAAATCATGGGCAACGCAGGCCCATACTTGGCATCGCCTTACCGAGGCAGCAGCACAGGCATGCGCGGAGGAAAAATAGTCGTCCACGGAAACGTGGGCACCGACGCAGCCGTCTTCCTCAAAGGCGGCACCATCAAGATTATCGGCGATGCGGGACCGTTCATGGGCTTTCGCATGTGCGATGGCACCATTCACATCGAGAAAAACTGCGGAACCAGAGTCGGCGCCTGCATGACAGGCGGCAAAATCGTGGTGTCCGGCGTGTTAGAAGAAGTCTTGCCCACATTCACGATTGACAGTGTCAAGGCGAAAGTCAAGATTGAAGAGGGCGATTCCGCCACGGGTCCATTCTACGTTTTCATAGGGGACTTGGCTGAGAGCGGCAACGGAAAACTCTATGTTTCCAAAGCGAATAATCCTCAACTGAGCACGTACGAAAAGTATCTCTAGGTGCCATGCCATGCATGAGGTTTTAAGCGTAAACCAGCTCGCTTGGAAACTCGCAGAGAAACTCTCGAGCAAGCAAGCGTTTTACGGCGTCCACGCCTCCAAAACCAGCGCAGGCGCCACAGTCATCGACGCAGGCGTAAACGTGCCGGGCGGATTTCAAGCAGGAAAAATCTTGACTGAACTCTGCATGGGCGGTGCTGGAAAAGCCCAGCTAAGCTTCAAAACGTACGACGACCTCACGCTTCCCTCCATAACCGTGTCCTCGGACCATCCTGCGGTTGCGGCGTTGGGCTCCCAGTTTGCGGGCTGGCGTATAAAAGAACCTGACGGCTCAATCGCCATCGGATCTGGTCCCGCGCGGGCTTTGGCGCTGAAGCCTAAAGATGTTTACGAGGAAATCGGCTATCGCGACTCTTCGGACAAGGCGGTGCTGACACTGGAGAGCAACAGCCTCCCCTCAGACGCGCTAATTGAAAAAGTCACGAGTGCATGCGGCGTCAAACCTGAAAACCTAATCGGCGTCGTGGCGCCGACCGCAAGCATCGCCGGGTTGACACAGGTCACAGGCAGAATCGTCGAGGTGGGCATCCACAAGCTCAGAACGCTCGGCTTAAGCCCCAAGCTGATTCGTTATGCGATGGGGTACGCGCCGATTCCGCCCAAATGCGGCGAGTTTGAGGTGTCGATGGCGCGGACGAATGACGCTATACTGTACGGCGGTATCGTCTACCTTGTCGTGGAGCATGATGACGATGCGGCATTGCAGAAAATTGTTGCACAAGCGCCTTCCAGCACTTCGAAGGATTATGGGAAGCCGTTTCTGCAGATTTTCCGCGAGGCTGACCGCGACTTCTACAAGATAGACCACAACCTGTTCGCGCCCGCCGTGCTGATGGTGAACAACGCGAAAACGGGCAAAGTCTTCAAAGCGGGAGAAATAAACGCGGGAATTTTGAGAGGTTCTTTAGGTTTTTATGCCCTCTCAACCTCTTGAATTTTTGCGTTGCTTTGTTTTAGTTATTTAGTTTTAGTCGCCTTTTGACAACATCTGCTATGAATCCACCTATAGGAATCGTATAGAGGGCAACTGTAGCGTTGAATAGGGCTCCCAATGGAAGAAATCCAAGTATTGTTGGTTCAGTCATCAAGAAACCTATAGGGTAGTCAAAGCGAAGAGTTGTATAGTTCACTGCAGTCATCACGGCAACACGAATTACCAATCCTAAAACTGTAGCAGCGGTAACGATTTTTATAGCCTGCACTCCCTGAGTTGCGTTACGGTTATCTAACCTGCCTGCGACATAAACGCCCGCAAACATGGAGAATATAGCGAGAAGATTGTAGAAAGGTCCTGTGGGGAGCGGTCCTGGAAAGAAGGCAAACAAAACGGCTGCATTCAACAGTGAAATGGTAACTCCTGATAGGGGGCTTATGAGTAGAAAGGCTACGACGATGGGGATTTCCCACAGACCGTAAATTAGGAATGGCGCGTATGGTGCAGGGATTCCGATTCCCGAAACGGCTGGGTTTAAGGCTACGGTTAAGGCGGAGAAGATTATGATTAGTGCGAGTTTTTTGGTGTTCATACTGATCGGCTTTTATTGCTGAGTGTAATTATTTAAGAGTAGCTACTCAAAAAAGAGTATTCGGGATTAATCTGGGAATACGCTTAAAGTTGATAAGCACCGATTACCAATAGTAATCCCAGTGAAAGCATGTCTGAAACAGCCCATTACTCAACCACTGAAATACGAAGCTGGCTTGAAAAACAAACCAGCTCCATCCTGTCGCCAGTTCAAGCTCAGGCTAAGCGGTTGCGGGATGACCTGAACATGGCGGTTCAAAGCGTCGCCGAAGTCGCCAAGTTGCTGTTGGACAACAGCGCGAAGGAAATTGAAAGGCGCAACATGCGAGTTTATAACCGCGCCCGCGCATTGAACAAGCTGGCTCGCTTGTTTCTTGATAGACTGAAAAAGCTTACCGTTCCAGACGAAGTCACCTATGACAGCTTGAGTAGATACGCGCAGGATGTTCAGAAAGTGTTTGTGGTAACTGACATCGACATCAAGAACTGGTTCCCCCGCATCTCACCGTTCTTCATCATGGACCGGCGCAGGTTCCTCTCGGTTCACGAAAAGGCGAAGCAGTCGCTGGCGGTCCTTAATGATTTCTTGTCGAAGGAGTACATTAAAACCAAGACTTTAGAGGAGACGTTCCAACTCATCAACAGCCTGCACAATTTGGAGAACGAGTTGGTCGGGCTTGAAGAGGAAAAGAAAAGGCTTATGAGTGAGCGTGTCCCGATTGAACAGGAGATAGAGGAACTTGAGCGGAAAATCGCGCAGCTGAAGAGTGACGGGCCAGTGGACCAGCTTTTCACCGTGGAAGCAGAGATAGAACAGTTAAACAAGGAGCTGAAACACAAGCTAAGACACCTGCAAAAACCCTTCATAAAAGTGCAGGCTCTCGCACTGCACGGTGGCGGCGCAGGCTTGACACCTGATGAACTGAACACGCTTAACATGTATTTGGAGCAGCCCTTCAAAGCCTTATCCACAGAGGAGACCGGGTACCCGATGCTGAAACAGGTTCTTGAGAAACTGGCACGTCTTATGACTGAAGACAAGCTTAAGCTGAAGTCCGACAAGGCGCGGAAGGCAGAGCAGGTCGTCAACGACATAGTAAAAATGAATTCGCTCGCGAAAATCCACTCCCGCTGCGTGGAAGTGGCGTTTCGGGAGAGACAAATTTTGAGTTCGACGAAGATGGAAGAGATAAAAAGTGACCTCTCCACGTTACAGACGCAAGTCGAACGGCTTCGAGCGCGAAAGGCAAGCGTAGAAGCACATGAGGCAGTCAAGGAACGCGCATACAACGAGACGCTGGACAAAATCGCCGGCACCAAAAGAGCCATCGAGAAAAACGTTTACACATCGTTAGGTCAGAAAATACACATTCTGTAGCGCAACGGTGCCTGCATTGTCCCTAAACCCAACCTCAATCATCAAAGAGTCGTTGGCGGTTCAGGGCGACGCCTTTATTGCCTTGGTGGAAAAAGCCGCGGCTATCCTGCGCGGCGAAAGCGGGAGAATCGGGCGCCAAACAGTTGAAGATAGGCTTGTTCGGCTTGACGCGTCGGGCGAGGCAATAGTGGTTGGCGACTTACACGGCGACCTGCAAAGCCTAACAACCATCCTGAAGAGTTGCGGCTTTATGGAGAAGGTGACTGAAGGCAAAGACGTGGTTCTAGTTTTTCTTGGCGACTACGGCGACCGAGGCGCACATTCAGCAGAGGTCTACTACGTGGTTTTGACGCTTAAGCGCCTTTTCCCCGCCAATGTGGTTCTCCTGCGCGGAAACCATGAGGGCCCAGAGGATTTGTTGGCTTCTCCGCATGATTTGCCCATGCAGTTCAAGCACCGCTTTGGGACGGATGGAGCAGAAGCGTATGCGAAGACTCGTGAGTTGTTCGCTTATCTCTACAACGCGGTGCTTGTTGAGGAGCGTTGCGTGATGGTTCACGGTGGCTTGCCAGCCGACCTCAGCAACTCCCAAGACTTGGCTCGTGCGCACCTTGTGCATCCTGAAAAGCGTTTGTTGGAGGATTTGTTGTGGAGTGACCCATCCGAAGCAGTGCAGGATGTTGCGTTTTCTCCAAGGGGGGCAGGACAGCTTTTTGGCAAAAAAATCACGACGCAGGTCTTGGAAAAATTGAACGTTAAGGTTTTGATTCGAGGGCACGAGCCCTGCGAAGAAGGGGTCAGGATTAATCATGACGGCAGAGTACTGACCCTATTCTCGATGAAGGGTGCGCCTTACTTTAATGAGTGTGGCGCCTACTTGGATTTGCCGCTTTCCGAGAAAATCGAGAATGCACAGCAGCTCTTACCATGGACTCACAAGTTTTAGCCTCTAATTTCTGGTGCATGAGTGTTTTAGACATATCCAAGTGATTTTCCAGAATCCCATTGACGTAGTTGGCCTCTATTGGTGGTTTGTTGCAGAAACCTATAGAGGGCCTATCGCTATTGGCGCCGAAACACACCAAACAAAAACAAAACCACAGGCCCCGCCCCAAACGTCAGAAAAATCGCAGATTTGCAATATTAACTGCAAATTCATAAGACACTTATTAACTCAATTCATATCAACCATCAGAATTCAGGATAGAAATTAAGAAACGCTTAACTGTTGAAACCTAATAAATAGCAGCTAGAGAGGAGAAAAATTGCCGCCACTAGGCATATTCCACAAACCAAAAAAACAAGAAAATGAGAAAACAGAAATGCCACTCTCCGAAAACCCAGAAAACACCGAAAGCACAACCAAAGAAGAAAACACGGCAAAAATCTACCTCAAAGCCATACCGCTCCGCGACCTAGCAGACTTAGAAAACATAAAAAACGAAGTCAAAAACGGAAACATACTCATCCTGCGAATAACACCCCTTGCCAGCAAAAACATCGAAGACGTAAAAAAAGCAGTCAACGAACTCTACGCGTTCACCGAATCCCTCGGCGGAGACATCGCACGACTAGGCGAAGAACGAATCGTCATCTGTCCACAAAACATAAGAATCTGGCGAGAAAAAACACCAGTCACAAGCGAACCTGTACCTACAGCAGCCTAAAAGTCTCCAGAACAGCTGGAACAATCGTGTTTATGCCAACTTTCTTGTCGAGAAAATTAGCCATGTTCGATATTTTCTGTTTCTCTCCGTGGCACACGAAAATCCTTTCAGGCTTAGGGTTAAGATGACTCAAATAATTGACTAGTTGCCGCCTGTCAGAGTGTCCTGAAAAACCTTCTATCGACGCCACCTGCATATTCACCTGCAACGCAGCCATCTTACCCTCGTTGTCCATCATCGTCACTTCGCTGACGCCTTTCTGCACTCTCTTCCCCAAAGTACCCTCAATCTGGTAACTCACAAAGATTATCGTGTTCTTCTGGTCCTCAGCCCAACTCTTAAAATACTCAATCACCGGTCCACCCTCAAGCATCCCCGACGTCGCCAATACAATGCATGGTTCACCGTCGATTATGCTCTGCCGAACACTCGGATGCTCCACAATCGTGAAGTAATCCGACTTAAACGGATTAACCTCCTCATGCAGAATGCTGTGCCTAACTTCCCTGCCCAAGTACTCAGGGTAAGCCGTGTGAATCGCCGTTGCCTCGCTAATCATGCCTTCGATGAAAACTGGCGCTTCCTTCATCAACCCACGCTTCATGTAACCGTCGATAACAAGCATTATCTCCTGCGCTCTACCAACCGCCGGCACAGGAATAAGCACTTTACCCCTCCTCTCCAAAGTCTCGTTAATAACACGCGTCAACATGTCTTCCGCTTCAACACGCGAAGGCATATAATCATCTTGCCCGCCATAAGTACTTTCAGTTATCACAGTTTCTATCCGCGGAAACTCGGTTGCAGCAGCCTCCAACAGCATAGTTCTCGCAAACTTGTAGTCACTTGTATAAACGATGTTATGCAAGCCTTCACCGATATGCAGGTGCGCCATAGCAGAACCGAGAATATGCCCTGAATTATGCAGTGTCAAACGAATATCAGGTGCGATATCGGTGACGACGCCAAACCGCAGAGGAATCGTATGCAAAACGCATTCGCGAACATCCTTCTGGTCGTAATGCGCCGTAATTCCTTGCTTGTTAGCCACGTCGAGGTAGTCCAACTGAAGCATAGTCATCAGGTTTGATGTGGGTGGTGAACAGTAAATGGGACCGTCATAGCCGTACTTGTAAAGAAACGGGGCTAAACCGCAGTGGTCAAGGTGAGCGTGCGTGATAACCACCGCGTCCAAGGAGTCTATCTGAAACTCGGGAGAATCGAACCGTGGGAACGCCTCGAATGGGCGTTGCGAACCTGGGTTGATGCCGCAGTCCAGTAGAACGCTGCTTTCGCGGGTTTTGATTAAGAAGGCGGAACGACCAACTTCTTGTGCTCCGCCGAGCACGGTCATTCTGATGTCGCCGACGTCGTAGAGTTTGGGTCTGAAGATTCTTTCGCCGACAGTGCGGAGGATTCTCTCGCGTTCTTTGCTTTCAGAGTGGAGGTAGTGCCGCATGTGGGTGACTATTTTGGATTTTATGGGTGGGCTTCTTAGGACGTGTGGGCGCCATTTGGTTTTTTTGATGATTTCTTGCAGGACTTCGCCATTTCTTCCGATGACTAAGCCTGGCTTTTTGGTTTCGATTATGATTTCGCCGAGGCTTGGGTCGAAGTTTATGTCGGTTATTTCTGCTTCTGGGGCGATGAGTTCGCGTGTTATTTTTTCGGCTTCTGTTTCTGGGAGTCTGACTGAGGGATCTGGGCGTATGACGATTCGTTTTCGGATTACGCCGACGATTTCTGCTACGATGCTGCTTTGGTCGACTAGGATTTCTGGGCGTTTGGTGTAGATGGAGAGCATGGGTCCTTCGTATTCTATTCTGGTGACTTCTGCTTCTCTGGGCACGTGTTCGAGAATGTAGTGACTTATTTCGACTTTCTCTTTTTCTTGGGTTCTCGCCACGATTTTTAACTTCCTCGGGTCTCCAGAAGCTTGCGCTTCTCTTCTTCGGTTAACTCGCGATAGCCGTTCTTGTCTATTACCGTGACGTTGTAGTTGTTGCCGCTTGCGACATCACGTTTCATGGCGGCGTTAACGGCTTTGACCACGATGGGCAAGAGTTCCTCAACTGTCATGTCTTCGCGGTACTTGTCTTCCAAGATGCCATAAGCAATTGGTGAGCCGGAGCCTGTTGAAACTGATTTTTCCTCGGTTAAGCTTCCGAACGGGTCAAGGTTGAAAACGTGTGGGCCTGTGTCGTCTACACCACCGATCAGGACTTGCGTTGCCAGCGGCACGTATCGGGCGGAAAAGAGCAAGTTGGCGGTGAGTCGTGCGGCAGAGGCGACCGGCATGGGCCTG
Organism: Candidatus Bathyarchaeota archaeon A05DMB-2; assembly: GCA_018475625.1. Lineage (GTDB taxonomy): Archaea > Thermoproteota > Bathyarchaeia > Bathyarchaeales > Bathycorpusculaceae > A05DMB-2. Next base: position 343,458 of record JAAKEZ010000001.1, on the reverse strand, counting down.
TTCAGGTTGATTTTGTAGAGTTGTGCGTTGGCGGTAAGTATGTCGACTACGCGTTGTGCGTCGGCGACTGTTCCGGCGATTGTCATGCCGAGGTGGTTGTCGATTTTGTAGACTTTTTTTCCGAGTTTGTGGGCTACGTAGAAGCCCATTGTTACGCGGGTGTCGGAGGCTAGGATTACGCCGTCTTTGCAGACGATACCTATGGTCGTTGTTCCTTTCAGGACTAATTGGCTAGCTGTATTGTTCTGTGCCATCGTGTTTGTCTCCCTAAAACTGGATTCTTAGCGGATTCCATCGCTAGGAAGTAGCAACATCTTATCTTTCTGTGGTGTTTATTAATCTTGCGCTTTGACAATCCTGAATGTAACAATGTCTGCTTTCGAGTGTTTTTGCACTATTTGTGCGATTTCCGACTTATACCCCTTCTATAAAAACTGTAGGTCCAGTACCCGTTTTGATAAACCAGTTTTACAGATTCACCGCATCTATGGCACTTGGGCAGTAGAACTATTCTTCCTTTTGTTTCTTTGCCAATTTTTCGGCTTCTGTAACTTTTCCTCCAGAAAGAGCTGATCTTTTTAAACTTTTTGTCAAGATTGGCATAGTCGGACGTGAGTATTATTATAATTCTGGGCAAAACAAGGAAGCAGAAGTCTAAACATGAATCTTGGCACAAAGCACTGAACGCTATAATGTACGTAGGACTATCTCGAATTCAACAACAGTCTATCTGGTACAATAATTTCAACTGTATCAGGATCGGCTTTTTTCATTTCTTGTTTCTTGTCTGCTTTTGTTGTGAGGTCGCCCTTTGCGAAGTTTGGCAGGATGCACATAAGCTTCTATTGCAGACGTTTTATTTTATTAGATTTTATGAATTACGAGTCCACTTTACACTTCATTATTTTTACTTTGCGTGAAACGCAAAGTTATCAGCAGTCTCACCTTGGCGGCAACACTAATATGCAAAATTATCAATAAACCTGCTGTCACATCTATATGCAATTTGGCATTTTTGGCGCATAACAGTTTAATTCCGCCATCTTTCTAATGATTTGACGGTGGATTGATTGCGGGTTTCGGTTCGCTTCTTCACGAGCCTCAGAGAAATAGTCGGCAAACGAGAGGAAACACTCGAGTTTCCAGAAGGCGAAAAGGTCACCGTGGACACCGTTCTCAAGGTGCTAGCGCAACGGTACGGCAAACGCTTCGTCGAGTACGTTTACGAAGACGACAACAGAGCAGTCAAAGGTTTTCTGCAGTTTCTCGTCAACGGACAAAGCGCCTCAACCATAAACGGGCTACAAACCATGCTGCGGGATGGCGATGTCTTGGCTATTCTTCCACCAGTTGGTGGCGGCTAAATTTTAACCCCATGAGTCAAGGTCGCAAAAACTAAAAGCTGAAATGATGCCCTCACATGCAACAGATGCATTATACATTTAGTTTTTATATTTATTCTTCTTTTCGTGTTCATAGGAGATGATTTAAACATGTCTTACAGTTTGGCTGGAGTAAATGACAAGTGTGAAAAAATCAAGCAGTTTGTTTTGACCGAGGACATGCAAGTTAGAGAGGGAGACGTTAAGACCGCCGTGATTAAGCTGATGAAATTTAAGGAATGCGTAGGAAATATTGGAAATGACATTCATTATCTAACCGCACATCTTGCCAACAATTTTCTGCAAAGGAAACATGGCGTGACAATGAACATAAATAAGCCTTCAGGAAGTGCTGGTTTAGATATTGAATCGGATAACGTAGTGGCAGAAATTAAGACAACTATTCCTTACCAATTGCATGATTTTGGTGCGGCGCAAAAGCGGGAGATAACAAAAGACAGAAAAACTATCACTTACTAATGCGGCCTACAAATATTTCTTCGTGATAGATAGCAATACGGAACGAATACTCAAAACTAAATACGTGAAACAATATCCATCGGTAACAATCGTGAATTTGCTTAAAGAGGTTTAGAACCCCTCTTGGCTCGCTTTTCGCTATGTTTGGTTGGTCTCATGGAAAACGAAATTTTGAAAAGTGAGCATTTTCCAAAAACCATTCAACTTACGAGAATGAACTCACTTAACAACTAAACTAAAACCATTTCCAAAAATCGTTGAAAAACCTCCAAAATTCGCAATAATTCAAAGTCTCTATCAGTCAAAAAGCAACTTCAATAAAAGGGCTGTTCCTGATGGCAAAGCTAAAAAGGGCAAAAACCGAAAGAGTACGCATTCTAAACTGAGAACACGGAGGAAACAGATTGGTGTTTGACGCTAAAGCGTTTATCAAAAATTCCCTTGAAGAAATCAGAAAAACCGTCGGCGAAAACCGCGTAATCTCTGCCTGCTCAGGCGGCGTAGACAGCACAGTCGCCACGTACCTCGTCCACAAGGCAGTCGGCGAAAAACTCTTAGCCGTCTTCATAGACGATGGGCTTAGAAGAGAAGGCGAACCTGAATTCGTGGTGCGAACACTCAAGGGCTTCGGCGCAAAAACCAAGTTCATCGACGCCAAAAACGAATTCTTCGCCGCACTCAAGGGAAAAACTGACGCTGAAGAAAAACGCAAAGCCTTTCGAGAAAAATTCTACAGCACACTCGGCAAAGCCGCCAAAGAAGAAAAAATCACCTACATCGTGCAGGGAACAATCAAAGCCGACGTCATCGAAACCGTGCAAGGAATAAAATCGCAACACAACGTCCTCTCACAAATCGGCATAGACCCTGAAAAATACGGCTACAAAATAGTGGAGCCACTTAGGGAACTGTTCAAGCCAGAAGTCCGTATGGTAGCACGCGAACTCGGTTTGCCACCAGAAATCTCCGAACGGATGCCCTTCCCAGGACCCGCCTTGTCCCTGAGAGTTCTCGGCGAAGTCACCCCAGAAAAAATCGTCATCGTGCGCAAAGCCACCCAAATCGTCGAAGAAGAAACCAAACAACTCGGAACCTTCCAGAACTTCGCGGTTCTCCACAATGACAAAGCCACAGGCATCAAACAGGGCAAACGGCTCTACGGAAACATCATAACCGTCCGAATCGTAGAATCACAGGATGCCGTAACAGCCAAAGCCGCGCAGGTTTCGCACGAGATGCTCAGAAAAATCGCGCAGAGAATCACACAGGAAATCCCCAGCGTGGTCAGATGCCTCTACGACATAACTGACAAGCCACCATCAACCATAGAATTCGAATAAAGCCGGAAGCTACTCCCTCGCCTTTTTCCTTCTTAATCCACGCCTCAGAACGCGGTCTCACTAACCATTTTCAAAATCACAAACGCAATATTAACCTTCACGCCGCCCAGAAAGGTATCTTCTTCTGCATCATCTCAGCGTATTCCCGCAGCACTGCCAACTCGTCCTCAGATAGTTTATCCGAGTAAGTTGACAGCAACAGTTTCGCGTCAGGCTCAGGTATCTTCACGAACAAGATGTCCCGTTCAAAAACATGCCGCCCAACCACAGGCTTATCCATCGAAACCGCCACCTGCATCCCTGCCTTCGCCTCAGAGACCGCTTTGCCCCTGTCCTGAATCTGCTGCACTTCGCCAATGTCCTCGCCGCTGTCAGCCCTGACAAGCGTGTTCCGTGGCTTAAGCAGTCCGCCCAGCACTTCTACGCCGAAAATTGCTGGTTTAGCCCTGCGGAAAACGAAGCCCTCCAGGACACGGATTTTTCCAGGCTTAACCAATTTCTCAAACTCCTGTGCAAGCTTGGCTTCCCGCTGGGAACGCAGCCACTCCAAGTAATTATCAATCAGATTGTAGATGATTGGTTCCTTGAAAATCTGGACGCCAGCAGCTGCCGCTTCTTGCTCAGCGTCAGGCAGAATCCTAACGCCGAATGCCAAAATAACCCCCGACAATGGTTCCCGCGCCTTCACCACTGCCGCTTCGATCACGTCGCGCTTCGAGACGTCACCCACGTCTGCTATTCTGATTTGCACGTTGTTCTGGCGTAGAATCTCGGCAATTGCCTCCAACGACCCCAACGTGTCCGCTTTTAGCACTACGCCTTCGACTTCTGTGGCTATGCGTATCTTCTGAATCTCCTCCTTCACAATCCATGCGTACTTCTCAGGTGTCTCTCCAGGAGCCACCGCGTACAAAGGCGCACCCGCAAGCGCGCCTTCCAATCCAGACGCTACAATCTTCACTCCAGCCGCTGCGTAAACGGAATCAACGGAACTGAAGCGGTCGCGGGGGTCGCGGATTTCATCCAGCGGTTTCGGCACCAGAATCGCTCGGATGCGGGTCACGATTGGTTTTTCCCTGCCGCCCACAACTATTAAGTCGTCCTTCTGCAACGTGCCATCGTAGATTATTGTGTTCAACGTTAAGCCCAAGCCCGGCTCCTCTTTGACTTCGAGAACTGAGCCTTTCGCTGCGCCCTCTGTGGTCTGCAACCGTCGCTTCAGGTACTGCTGCGTTAAGCCGACGAGAACCATAAGCAGCTCCGCGATGCCTTCGCCTGTTTTCGCGCTAGTCGGCACCAGCGCCACTGTTGAGGTGAAGTCTTTTATGTGGTCGAAGCGGTCGGTTCGGAAGCCTAAGCGGCTGAAGACGCCCATGATTTCGTATAGTCTGTTATCTAAATCCTCTTTGACATACGAGTCTTGCACGGCGTAGGATTTCAGGAAAGGCGTGGAGTCTTGCAGTTTCCATCCTGGAACACGGTCGATTTTGTTAACCGCCACGATAAAAGGCGTCTTCCGCGCCTTCAGGATGTCTATGCACTCGTAGGTTTGGGCTTCGAAACCTTTCAGGATGTCGATGACGAGTATGGCTATGTCGGCGACACTTCCGCCTCTGCGTCGCAGGTTCGTGAAAGCCTCATGCCCAGGCGTATCCACGATTAGCAAGCCGGGAATCTGAATGTTGCCGCCAAGCGAAGAAAGCAGCGGACCGATGAGTTGCTTGAGGGTTTCGACTGGGAAGAAGCTGGCGCCGATGTGCTGCGTTATTCCGCCTGCTTCCCGTGCTTGCACGCTGGTTTTGCGGATTCGGTCCAGTAGCAGAGTTTTGCCTGTGTCCACATGTCCGAGAACGCAAACTATGGGTTGACGAATGGGCATTTGGCTGCATCTCTCCTGGTGTTTGCCTGTAAACAAGTTACTGGGCTGACGGAAAAATAAGTGAGAATTGCTTAATAAACACTCAGCCATAGACTTGGTGTTTTATCGTATTTTGCTCCACAGCTCAATAGACATCGAGTAGATGAATAAGCCGAGGTAAAACAGGCTGGGAGCAATAAGCAACGTTGGAAGGAACTGCTCGTATCCTCGTCCAAACTGTAGCATGGGACCTAAAACGGCGCCGAATGCTATGAAAAGCACCAGATTATGGTTGCCCGAATGCAGTAGTGACAGGATATCTCTTGTGCCAACCATAAGTGCCAAGGTTACAGCGAACAGGGCAAGCTCGATGGCGACGTTTGTCAAGCTTGTCACGCCTATGTCTACACCGAACCAGCTGTGAGATAGAGGCCAGAAAAGTTCAACGCCGCCTGTGAAGAAGTCTCCGATGAACGAGTGCGAAAGCAGCGCCACGTAATACGGAACCGCTCGTTTCCTGTAAATTAGGAAGAACGGCGCCATAAGAACGGTGAACGTGATTAGGGAGTGTGTGGGACCTCTATGTTGGAGGAAGCGAAAAATCAGGTCGATGTCGGGAAGAACTGACACGACGAGCAGGAGGGGCAGGTTGGTTTTAACCTTGGATAGTCTGGATGATGCTGTGCCTGATAGGTATCCGAGTGCGAAGTGCCCTATTGCAAACGTTGCGTATCCCTCAAGGATACATCGCAATTATCAAAGGCGCTTATTAAACCCAACTCAAAATATGCGTCGCCGAGTCATGTTGGAAGCGTTTTAGTAGCGAAGTTTTCGGTTTAAGCGGTTCGGCGATATGTTTAAGTGGGCGGTGAGGCTCTGGCAGAAGATTGGAGGGAAACGGTTTGCCTTACTGCACGAAATGTGGTGCGCCGTTGAAGGAGGATGACAGGTTCTGTCCTGTGTGTGGCGCGGCTGCGGCGAAAGTCACGCGGGAAGAATACACAGTTTCGGGCAGCAACTTGGTTGACCGTGTCAGAGAGTTGCTGCATGAGGGGAACGTGACAAGGGTAATTGTGAAGGATGATAAGGGGAAGACGCTGCTTGAAATTCCTGCCACTGTTGGGGTTGTCGGCGTGGTTTTGGCGCCGTGGCTTGCGGCATTAGGTGTTATTGCCGCGTTGGTTGCAAACTGCAGGATTGTTGTGGAAAAAAGAGAATGAGCTTATTCTGGCGGTTTGACGACGAGGAGGAACACACCAATTCCTAGGACGACGATGCTTAAGAAGCCGAAGAGCCCTGTGAAGACTCCTAGAGCGGTTGTTGTTGTGACGGTGAAGTAAAGTGTTAACGCTCCGATTATGGTTAGGAGAAGTCCTAAGAACTTCTCTGATAAGGATACCCAGAATGTGTCTCCTTCTTCGCTCATGCTGTTCCTTCCGTTTTTCTCCGCGTGTGATTTCTACATAAAAAAGGAACAGTTATTTTAAATTTCTCTATTTGCTGGAAGGTTTCGCGGCTGTCTGGGAGGTTGTGAAAGCAAATTGATTACTTTTGGTTATGATTTGTGCCTTTTTTCGTTATCGCTGCATAGGGCTGAACTGGCATGCGATTTCCGACTTATACCCCTCTGTAGCTTCAATTGATGAGTGGAACAATCAGTTAGATACCGCTGGAAAAACAGTCACTTAAAAATCGGAAGTGAACAAAATTAGGCTTAGTGTTTGCGTCTCCTGAAGTAAACAATCAAGCCAATACCTGCTATGGCAATTGGTGTAGCTGAAACAGTTACTAACACTAACGCTGTCGGCGGAGGTTTAGAACTGGATTGCTTAGGCGAAGGAGAGATCAATGGTAATGGTGAATCGGGTTTGTCTATGCAGATTTCATGAGGGTTAACAAGGGGATAATGGTCTATGTTTACATCATCAATGTAAAAAGCTGTGTTCCAAGTTTTTGTTCCAGAGATTTCGGAAGCATTTGGGTATCTGTCTTCAAAGTTACTCCAGTAATTGCCTTCACGGCCATTGTCCCATGTATTGGTTTCATAAGCGCTCACACAATACCATTGAGTTAAAACTTGGGAATCCAGTTCATTGTCGACGAAATTGTTATGAAAGAAAGTATTGTTGTATGCATCCGAAATTCGCAGTGCCCCACCAGAATTTCCAATGAAAGTGTTTTCTGTGAAATTGTTTGCTGAGCTCGCCACAAGATTGACACCATAAGCGTTTCCTTTGAAAAGGTTCTGAGAAATCAGATTGTTAGAGGAAAGTGAGAAATACATGCCAGGGTTGCAGTTCGTTATGTTGTTTCTGAAAATAATCATATTGGTTGAGCCACTGCCGCCGGAATGGTAGCTTGTTTGTCCTGCGGGCGAGATGCCAAAGTTGCATTGGTCAATGCTGTTTTCGGCAATAACGATTTTATCACAAGCGATGGTTCCTATACCTGAATTGCTATTTCCCCTCGCGATGTTCTTGGTCACGGTGATGTTCTGGCAATATTTTAGGAAAATTCCGTTGCCACAATTTGCTATGTAGTTATTTGTTATTATTGAATTGTTAGTGTTGATTAAGGTGATGCTGTCGTAGCCATGACTAATTGTCAATTTTTCAACGGTGACGTTTGTGCAATTTCCAAGCGCAACAAACCCTGCGTCACATGGAACAGTCACATTATAATGGTCAATCAAATAACACACTGGTTTTCCCTCAACGGTGTTTGAGTTATCAATGTCTTGAATGAATTGCTCAAATGTATTATACCCGAGTTTAAAATTGTGCTCGTTTCCAGAGATTCGATTGTTTCTAAGGATGTTGTTAGGGCAATAATCTAGGGCGAGACCGACACCATTACCCATTATGGTATTGTCTGCGATGATGTTGTTAGCTGAGCCAGCTTGTACAAGTATGCCAAAATCAATGTTTGAAGTTACATTGTTTGATTCTATTCTGTTATTATTTGAGAGGCTCACCCAGATTCCTGTTGGCACACCATATGGACCATCGCCTTTGAAACCGATTATTTCGTTTCTGATTATGATGTTGCCTGAAGATGCTTCGAGAAATATACCTTGTTTAAATCCTCTAATTATCAAATTCTTCACCATCACATTAGTTCTTTCAGATAAGTCTATTCCAATATTTCCAGAATCTTGCGTGTTAAGAGAATGGTGAGCTCCGTCTATCACGATATTGTCTTTAAGAACCTGAATTCCCGAGTAAGTGTATCCACGAGATTTCAATATCACCTGTAAAAGTGTAAACGTCTCCAACACGTTGAATTTTGTTAGTTCCCTCAATATTTCCGTCTTCCCTGATGATTATGGATCCAGGTATGTCGGTGGAGGAAAGAACAGGCTTGGCTACAAGTATACTTGGTGCCGTTAGGAAGACGAGAACGAACAACAACGCAACACTTTTACTCATATCTTATCCCTAGATTTTGCGCGGCGTTTTTTGAAGTTGAATACCAAGCCAGTAGCAACCACGGCACTTATCGAAGCGGTGGAGGCTACCGCCACGGGCAATACTGGAAAAGAGTCAGGAGCATTTACGCTGAAGAATACGGTTTCTGAAGACGCAACTCCTCCTGTTATATTTCCGTACACCGTCAAGCTGTGCATGCCCTGTGATAAGCTCGTCAGCGTCGTGTTTTCGAGAATTGTGACGTTAGAGTTACCATCGAGGCTATAGCCTAACCAACTGACTGGCTGGGTCACGACTAAATTGAGTGGAACATCTGGTGTGCTGTAAGTTATATTTTCCGGCGAGATAATTATTATGCGTAATCTGCCGCTTGGGGAAGCAGGCTGGTCTGGCTGCGATGTCGGAACCCACTCTTCGAAGTCTACAGTGACGTTTCTAATGTCGAAGGGTGTTGTGAGGGGATACCTGTCTGTGAAGTTTTCGTAGACGGTGTAGGGCGTTTCGCCTATTCCGTCGCCGTTGGTGTCTGAACCTGTATAATCATCCCAGTAATTGCCTTCTTTGCCGTTATCAAAGGTGTTCCCTTCCGAATAGTATGTGTCGTTCTGGACGGTCCACCAGTAAACCTGATGATTCTCGTAAACTTGACCTGCGTTATTCAGGAAGTTGTTGTGGTAGAAGGTGTTGTAGTTTGAGACAGAGAGGTGAACAGCGTATTCCCTGGAACCTGACAATGTATTTCCCATAATTGAACCATGATTAGCACCGCTCAGCATCATTGCGTTCTTGCATCCGGAGATCAAGTTCTTGAAAACAACCGTGCTTAAAGATGCTCTTAGAGAGACTCCAGTCTCTATGCAGGTTATGTTGTTTTCGTATACGTAATTGTGACTCGGAATAACATGTGTTTCCGATGAGGAGACATACTGTACTACATCAATCATGACCGCGGCTTGTCCGGTTGACGAAATCTCATTTCCCTGTACTTTATTGTAAGATGAGGCGATGAGGCTGACTCCATACCCTTTGGTTGCTTGTATAGAATTGGCTGTTATAGTGTTATTGTTCGAGTCTATAAGTTCGATGGCGGAACTGTGGTAAGAAGCCATGGAGCCCGTTACTGTAAGCTGATTACCAGTGATGATGTTGCTGTGCGCGTTTCTAAGTACAATGTTGCCTCTGCAATTTGTTATTCTGGAATCGCTTGTTCCGGAGAGCTCTATTGTTGTTCTCAAGTCCGCGGTTGTGTCAACATTTCTGATTTGCATATTCTTACAGTTTATGAGGATTACTTGGGCAGCGCCATCTATGATTTGGCCTGCTTGCTGTTCGAGGTAAACAAGAGGTTTACCGTTGATAGTGTTGCCGCTAAAAACGTTCAGGGAGGAGGGTTGGTTCAAAATCAGGCCGCCATCAACGAATACATTGTTGGAGAATACAGTGTTGTTGCAGCGGAACAGAACTCCGTATTGGCTGTTTTTAGAGACGATCTGGTTGCCGGAGATGAAGGCGTTGGTTGTGTCGAGGGTCATGCCAAAGTACGCGGTTTCCAAGTAGTTATTGATGATTCGGTTGTTGGATGCGGTTGAATTGCTCTCGAAATCTATGGCTTGAAGTTCAATGCCTGTTCCGAAATTGATGATTCGCGTATTTTTTACCGTTACGTCTTTTCTCCCATGCACTGATATAGCCACGCCTGTTCCTGTTCCCTGAATTGTTCTGCCCGAACCATCAAAAACAACACTGTCCTTTTCGATTGTGATGAAGATTTGCCCGTTGCCCACGCTGCCGCTTAGGTCTCCAACTAAAGTGTAGACGTTGCCGTCTCTGGTTATCATGTCAGTTCCCTGCACTGTGCCGTCGGGCGCTATTCGGATTCCTCCAGTCAACGGAATCGCTTCAGCTTCAACGCTTGAGCTTATAGCAACAGCGAAACACGGCACTGCTAAGAGAACAAGGATGAGCGTTATGGTTACCGCGGTTCTCCTCATTTGTTTTCCCATCATGTAATATTCCGACAATTCGACGATAAAAAAGGTTTTTGTCAAGATTCCTTGACTAAACGAGCTTTTTCTTAGTCAAAATTTCTCGACAACGCTCAGGTTGAATCTTTTTACAGAAGAGAGTATAGACGAAAAATCGCATAACAGTACAGCCAGAAAAGTATTACGCAGACCATTTCTAAAAATCCTTTGTAAAAACCGTAGTTGGCATGAAATGGCGGTAAAGCCTTTCCGAAACCTAAAATAAGAGCATGAATGATGTTATAGCCACTTGAGGAAAAAGGCGTGTCATCAATCATCGAAGACATAATAGCCAGAAAAGTCTTTAACAGCCGAGGAGAGGAAACCATAGAAGTCGATGTCATAACCGCCAACGGTTTCGGACGCGCGTCAGCACCAGCCGGAAAAAGCAGAGGCAAAACAGAAGTCGTTTACTACCCTCAAGGTGGAGTTGACCAAGCCATAAAAAAAGTCGACGACTTAATCGCTCCTGAACTAGCTGGCTTGAACAGCGATTTCCAGGAAGAAATCGACAGCACGCTTCATGAGATTGACGGCACAAACAACTTCAAACTTATAGGCGGAAACACCGCCTTCGCCATTTCACTCGCAAACGCGGAAGCAGCCGCAAACTCGCACAATCTACTCCTGTTCCAGTTCCTAGGCGGAAACAACGCTACCACGCTTCCATACCCACTGGGAAACTGCATAAGCGGCGGAAAACACGCACGCGGCAAGGCACCCGACATCCAAGAATTCCTTGCTTTACCGCATGGCGCAGAAACTTTTCTGGAAGCCGCAACCGCTAACGCCCAAATCCATAGCAAGATTGCAGAAACCCTCAAAAAGAAGGACAAGCTCTTCAACGGCGGAAAAAGCAGCGAAGGCGCATGGATTGCCAGCATAGATAACGAAACAGCCCTGGAAACCATGGCCAAAGCCTGCGAGGAAGTCGGCAACGAACTAGACTTCGAATGCGGTTTCGGCGTTGACGTTGCTGCTTCATCGCTGTGGATGGAAAAAGAAGAAAAATACAGTTACGAAAGCGAAGGCAAAAAACGCGACGCCGACGAACAACTTGAATACCTCTTAGACCTCATCGAAAAGTACCATCTTGCCTACATTGAAGACCCCTTCCATGAAGAAGACTTCGACGGCTTCGCAGCACTCACCAAAAAAGCCCGAAAATGCCTTATCTGCGGCGACGACCTGTTCACCACCAACAACGAACGGCTGAACCAAGGCATAAAAATCGGCGCCGCAAACTCCATCATAATCAAAGTCAACCAAATCGGCACACTCACAGATGCTGCGGAAACCATCGAAACCGCACAAAGAAACGGATACACCTGCATAGTTTCCCATCGTTCAGGCGACACGTGCGACTGGCACATAGCCCACCTCACCGTGGCGTACAGGTGCCCGATGATAAAAACAGGTGTTGTTGAAGGTGCGCGAGTCGCAAAACTGAACGAGTTAATCCGCATTGAACATTTTCTAGGTAATAGAGCCAAAATGGCAGAATTAAAAATATTGTAGAGATGAAGAATATGGCAGAAGACGAAGTAAAACAGGACCCAACAGAAACCGAAGTTGAAAACGAACAAGAAAACGTTGCACAGGAAGAACTCCTGTTGCCGCGGGACACCCTGCTGTCAGCGGGAATTCACATAGGAACCAGAATGAAAACCCTAGACATGGAACCATTCATCTACCGCGTAAGACCAGACGGCCTATTCGTTCTAGACGTGAAAAAAACCGACGACCGAATAAGAATCGCCGCCAAATTCCTGGCGCGTTTTGAACATGCAAAAGTCGCAGTAGCCGCAAGCAGGCTCTACTCGCACGAACCAGCCACAAAATTCTGCGAATTAACAGGTGCAACACCAATAATCGGACGCTTCATTCCAGGACTCCTGTCAAACCCGCTGTACCCAAACCGTATCGACCCAGAAGTCATCGTGGTTTCCGACCCGAAGGCTGACGCGCAAGCCGTGAAAGAAGCCGGAAAAGTGGGTATACCAATCGTGGCTTTATGCAGCACAGACAACGAGTTCGCAGGAGTCGACCTTGTCATCCCCACGAACAATAAGGGCAGAAGAGCGTTAGCAGTCATTTACTGGCTTCTCGCCAGACAAGTTTTGCGCGAAAGAGGCGAACTCGCAGCCGATAAAGACCCAACAGCGACCATCGAGGATTTTGAAGCCAAGATTTCACGAGAAGAAGAGGAGGAAACCTGAGCCGCAATGGCGAAGATTCGGCGTCCAACCCAAGCTGGAGCTTTTTACGAAGCTGACGCCGAAGCGCTACGTGCTCAAATAGCCAACTGTTTTCTTCACAGGCTTGGTCCCGGAAAACTTCCGAAAGTCAACGAGAAAGGGCAAAGAGCAATCATCGGACTGGTTTGTCCGCACGCAGGCTACATGTATTCAGGACCCGTGGCGGCAAACGCCTATTACGAGTTAGCTGCAGATGGCAAACCTGACACAGTTTTGATTCTGGGACCCAACCACACAGGATACGGCAGCGGAATAGCGGTAATGAACGACGGTTTCTGGCGCACTCCACTCGGCGACGTGGAGGTTGACGGAGAAGTCGCTGACGAGATAGTTCACGAAGCGCGAATAGTGGATGTGGATGAGACTGCGCACAGGTTTGAGCATTCCATTGAGGTTCAGCTTCCCTTCCTGCAGTACCTTTACGGTAACGACTTCAGGTTTGTGCCTGTCTGCTTCCAAATGCAGGATTTGGCTTCCGCCGAAGAAGTTGGAAATGCCCTCGTGGAAGTCATGGACGCACGAAACGCGGTTGTCATCGCTTCATCAGACATGACGCATTACGAACCACAGAAAACCGCAACCGCCAAAGACCTGAACGTGCTCAAAGCGGTTGAGGACATGGACACAAAAAGATTCTACTCCATCATAGAAGCACAAGACGTCACTGCATGCGGCTATGGACCAATAGCCGCAGTAATCACCGCAGCCAAAGGCTTAATGGCGAAACAAGCCAAACTGCTGCGCTACCAGACAAGCGGGGACATCACAGGCGACCATTCCAACGTCGTCGGCTACGCTGCAGTCTGCTTCAAAAAATAGAAAAGAACACATATAATTTTTTGGTTATAGCTCCCCTCTTGAATACTTCGTCAACATGGTTTGGCGTGTTTCGGCGCCAATAGCGACCCTCCCCTCTATAGATTTCTGCAATAAACCAGCAATAGACGCCAAATATGCCGTTTTTTGTTTTATGGGGGGAATCAGGCGAATTGAGCGGAAAAGCATATAGGCGCTGTGAAACATGAAGGGTAGTCAACAATATTTTTATGGCAGTTTTAACCCTAATGTCACCTTGCTGGGGTGGCCGAACGGTTCAGGCGGCAGCCTGCAGAGCTGCTCTATGTGGGTTCAACTCCCATCCCCAGCTCTTTCAGTGCAGTCCCCAGCTTCTGACGACAAACCCATACTTCTTTGTTTTTGGTGAAAAGTTTATTATAAGGTGTTATATAGTAGCTATAGGTGATGTATAATGAGTGAAGATGAAGCCACCACCACCATACAGCTCAAGAAATCCACACTCAAGGAGTTGAAAAGCATCAGAAGATACCCCAGAGAAACTTACAACGAAATTATTTCTAACCTGATAAAACTGGCAAAAGAATCCAAAACCCGAAGGCAATACGATGAGTTTCTTCACATGATTCAACAAGCCAAAATGAAGGAACTGTGGGACAACACCGAAGATGAGGCCTGGGAACATGCTTAAAGCCGGAGACGTCATCCTTGCAAGCGTACAATTTACGGATACTGCCGAAGTGAAGACCAGGCCTGCGGTAGTCTTGTTTGAAGAGTTGGGAAACGTTGTGGTAGCAGGTATAACTAGCAATCTTAAGATGAAGGGAATCCCGTTACGTACGAGTGAGGGCTCCATAAAAGACAGCGTAATAAAACTGAACTACATCTTTACCATCTCAGAAGAAATGGTCTCCAAAGTTCTATTCCACTTAGGCAAAGAGAAGAAGCGTCTCATATTTGATGAACTATGCAAGAGGCTTGATGGTCTCAAAGCGTAACATCATGTCTTCTCTTTTTCAGGTAACAGCACGGTTAACAGTGATAACATGATGTAGGCTGCCTGTGTGTCTGTTGCTTTGTCTATAATATCTTGTATGCTATGTTCTTTGAGGGCCATGACCAAGTAAGCCTTCATTTGCAACTCATAATTAGTCTGAGCTTTGATGCTCTCCTCTGTTTTAGTTTCTCCAATGTAGCCTATTTCCTGCAGTGCATGTAAGCGTTTTGGTTAGGCTTGCGTAGTAGGTTTCTTCTAAGCCCTTGTATCGGCTTATCTGTTTGAGTATCTACTTGATGGTTTGGGGGCTGGTTTTGGCGAGGACTTCAAAGATGCATCAATACCGCTAAAACAAATATTAGCACACCATGACTATGTAACATACAACTAGTGGCTAATCAGGTTCGTTTACCACGGCACCTACAACCACTATTCAATAATTCAATCTCTAAATCGAGAATCAATAGACTACTTTAGCCACGGCTACTACCAAACTGAGCTTTACACAGGATTTTTTCGTCGTTTAGAAACAGCCTGCGTTCAGTACTTGTCGAGTGGATTTTCCAGATTTCTTCTTTGCAATGACAATTACGGAAAAGATGACTATCGCAAAGCTAACCACCGCGATTATTAGCAACTGGGCAGGAAATTCTTGACCAGATGTAGATGAGGAGTCAGTTAGCGCCGAGTTCGTAGCTGTGCTTATCACCGAGACTGTACCGCTGATAAGATTTGTAACATAGACGTATTCGCCGTTGGGCGTTATAGCTACACCATAAGGGTTGATGCCAACGGTTACCGTGGCATTCACTGTCATCGTGGTTGTGCTTATTACCGAGACCGAATTATTGCCTCCATTTGTAACATAGGCGTATTCATCGTTGGGTGTTAAAGCTATACCGTTAGGAGAACTCAAATCGGTTATCGTCGCCGTTACTGTGTTAGTAGCTGTGCTTATGACTGAGACCGAGTTGCTAGCAAGATTGGTAACGTAGGCGTGTGCGCCATTTGACGTTATAACCACTCCGCTAGGATTCATTCCAACTGTTACCGTCGCCATCACTTTATTTGTTGCTGTGTTTATCACTGAAACTGTACCGCTGCCGCCATTCGTGATATATGCGTATTCTCCGTTGGGGGTTATTGCCACAGACGTAGGAGTGCTTCCAACGGTTATCGTCGTCATTACTGTGTTAGAAGCTGTGTTTATCACCGAAACCATGCCAACCCCCTTATTATTTACAATATCACCTTTTGCGACGTAGGCATATGCCCCGTTGGGCGTTATGGCCACGGCGGAAGGGGTGCCTCCAACGGTTACCGTTGCTGTCACTTTATTCGTTGCTGTGCTTATCACTGAAACTGTACCGTCGCCACCATTCGCAACATAGACATATTCCCCATTAGGCGTTATAGCCACATTAGAGGGGCTGCTTCCAGCAGTTACAGCTGCCGTCACCTTATTTGTGGCAGTGCTTATCACAGAAACATTATGTCCATTCGTAACATAGGCATATTCTCCGTTAGGAGTTATGGCCACAGCTGAAGGCATGCCTCCAACAGTTATTGTTGCCGTATTCCCTGCTTGAATTGGCTGGAGTAATAATGCGAAAGCATAGAGGAAAAAGACGAGAAGGATGCCGCCGACCAAAGCCTTCGTTTTCCCTCGCTTCATGTTTTTCACCTTACTGCTTTGTTTCTGATTAGCGGCTGAACATAGTCTCCTTTTTAGGCTTGTTTTTCTTGTATTTTTCCATCGCTTAGAAAAAGTATCCTTTCCGCAGATGCTGCAATGTGCTCATCATGTGTTACCATGATGATTGTAGCGCCTTGTTTTTGGTTAAGGTTTGCCAATAGCTTCACGATTTCCTGTTTACTGTTTTTGTCCAAGTTTCCTGTTGGTTCATCCGCCAAGATTATGGCTGGGTCATTGGCCAATGCTCGGGCGATAGCGACTCTTTGCTGTTCGCCTTGGCTTAACCTTTGAGGTCTATGTTGTTCTCTTTCTGATAAGCCAACCGTGGCAAGCAGTTCCAATGCTCTTTGTTTTCTTTGTCCTTTGAATTTGCCAGCGAGCTCCATAGCTAACTCCACGTTTTCTCGAGCGTTTAAGTACGGCAAGAGATTGAAGTTTTGGAATATGAAGCCTATCTTGTCCCGCCGAATCTTGTAGAGCTGCGATTCTGGCAAACGTGCAATGTCTATGTTGTCAATTAGTACTGAGCCGCTTGTTGGTTTGTCGAGGCAGCCTATGAGGTTAAGCAATGTGGTTTTGCCTGAACCAGACGGTCCCATGATGGCTGTGAATTCTCCTCTTCTAACCTCAAGGTTCAGGTCGATTAAGGGCTGCACATCTCGTTTGCCAAGCTTGTAGGTCTTGGTCAAGTTCTCGATTTTAAGTACCAGCTCATTCATAGCGCATTGCCTCCGCTGGTCGTATTCTTGCCGCTCTCCAAGCAGGATACAAACTTCCAAGCGCACCTAACAATACTGAAAAACCTAATCCAAATAGCATAAGTTCCGGCGTTATGGTTACAGAGATAGATGCTGCTGTTAGGGATCCACTTCCTCCCCATGTTCCACTTCCTGATGTTGTAATGCCAATTCCAGTTTGGGTTATCGGCTGTGGAAGCAGTATATTGGCTAACGATGTTGCGCCGAATATGCCGATTACTATGCCAACTATGCCAGCGATTAGGCTTAATAGTACGCCTTCGAGCATGAACTGCCCAAGAATTGTTGTGTTACTAGCGCCTAATGCTTTGAGAGTGCCGATTTCTTTGGTTCTTTCACGCACGGTATATAACATTATGAACAGTATTATTGCGCTGTCTGCAATGGTGATAATGCCCATTTCTACTATGCCAGTGCTTTCTATTTGGTTCATTGTCTCGTGCGCTTGTTGTAATTGCTCGTTGGTTTGACGTTGCATTTGATAAACTTGGTTCAGCAGAGTTTGAGCTATTGTAACTGTTAGCTTAGGGTATGCACCAACGATTTGTTCTTTGACGGCGTACACGTTATCCACGCTGTCAGCAAAGACTATGAATGTCGATGCTTGCCCAGTTGTGTTAGTGATGGCTTGGGCATCAGATAGACTCATGGTAGCATAAGTTGTATTGAGGGCTTCTTGGCCTTCAATACCCACTACCTCAAAGTCCCGTCCAAAAATGTTAACTGTTTCACCTACGGCGACACCAAAATGATTCGCAATGCGCTCATGCAAAACGACAACGCCGCTGTCGCCTGCCTGCAAATTTCGTCCAGCAGTAATGTTGGCTGGAAGAAGTATCGGATAGCTGCTTAGCAGAGTGGCGTCATCTAAAGGTACGCCGTAGACTGTATATGGCCAATCATATGCCCTTTGTTCTAGCACGGGTACAACGTATGTCACATGTTGTACGTAAGTGAGATTGGAGTACTCTGTAATATTCATAAGTGGTCGTTCAAAGGTGGTTTCGTTGTGATAAGGACCTGCATCTGTACGAAGGGTCAATGGAAGGTTGCAATCCATTTGGGTTGCTGCCATGTTTACTGTTGAAGCAACGATTTTGGCGGCGGTTGTTAGATTGTCAATGGTTTTTTGGGTAGCTTCTTGGCTTGCGGTGATGCTTGGCGGAATGGATACTATCATTGCTAGGGCAAGGCTTAGTGCTACGATTACTAGTAGGGCTCTTGTTTTTCTTCTGGCAATGTTTCTGGTTGCTCTTGTTAGAATACCCATTTTCTCAACTCTTGAACACCTACTATTGTGTGTGGTAGGGTTTATAAGATTTACCACTAGTGATAGTAGGTAGTCAGGAGCCAAGCAAGCAGCAAGAATAGCTTCTCCTTTGTTACGCAACTTGATTTTGGAAAAAGTTAAAAGCCTACCATCTCTAATGGTACATGAGGAAGTCTACACGCCATCAAAGAAAAAAACATCATTACCTCAGTACAATATTGAAGGAAAACAACTCGAAGCATTCCTAGGACCGCTGGAAGCAAGCATAATCGAAACCATATGGTGTTCAAAGAAAAGGCCTATTACAGTGCGCGAAGTGCTTGAAGAACTGAGAAAGAAAAAGCAGGTCGCTTACACCACCGTTATGAACACAATGGATAGACTCTACGAGAAAGGTTTGCTTGACCGGCGAATTGAAAAAGGCAAAGGCGGCGCCTACCTCTACTACGTTTACTGGCCAAAAATGGAGGAGGCAAACTTTAAGGAAGCCGCGGTCCGCCAAGTGCTCAGCAGCCTCTTAGACAACTTTGAGGAACTTGTCACCACGTGCTTGGTTGAAAAAGTTGCAACGGATGATAAACAGCTAGAGGCCTTGAAAGAAAAAATCGATAAAACCTTAAAAGAAAAGAAGAAGTGACCGAAACATGGTGGATTTAACCGATTTTTTGGTTCAAATCTTTCAACCATACTTCTTCTATTCTTTAGTGTTCCTTTCAATAGCTTTTGTCTGCATCAAAATCTTCCTAAAATTCAACCCCTACCTTTCCCGAAAGAATCAAAGCATCCTATGGCTCATACCGCTGTTTGTCCCAGTTTTCATATTATTGTATTTTCATCCCCAAATTTTAATACCAGCCGGGGGTTTTTCGCCTTCAAACTATCAAATTCCAGTTCCACCAGGTTTTGGCATAATGTTTGTTGGTCCCAGCGTTTTTTCATTTACAGGTTTGTTATGCATAAGTGGAATAATTGCAGCGGGAGGCTTTCTTGTGCTTATGGTGGTTTTTGGGAAGAAAATAGCTATGCGGCGGTTCCATGTTGTTATGATGGCTGAGGGCGAGCACATGCCGCTACAAGAAAAAGTGAAAGAAACCGCTCATAAACTAGGTATTTCCGAGCCGAAAGTTGGTCTAATCGACGATTTGATGCCTAACGCTTTTACGGTGGGCTATGGACAGAATGCAATTGTGGTTTTCTCTTTGGGGCTTCTAAAAATGCTTAACTCTGAAGAGTTGGAGGCTGTTGTTTCTCATGAATTAGCTCATGTTAAAGCAAAAGATTACCTATTCAGAACGTTATCGTACACTTTGAATATCCTTTCCTTTTTTAACCCTCTCTCGTACTTTGTTGCAGCCCATGCCCAAAGGCAGCGGGAGTTGCTTGCTGACGAGAAAGGCGCGGCTTTACTGGACAAACCCAAGTTGATGGCACACGTGCTTACAAAAATTGAGTCGGTAACAATGGTGTTTCCTAAGGCGAACCTTACTGAACGGCTTTCTGCAAGTTTATTTCTTGTGTCGCCTCTTGCGCATAGACATGGAATACTTGCCTCACACCCGCAAATATCACAAAGAGTACAGAACATTAACGTCGTGACTTCTAAGTCCATCCAAAAGTCTCGGCACTTGATTGCCACAGTATTGCTTTTGGGTATTCTTATTTCCACAGCGGTGATAGCAGGATACTCAACAGTGCAAATTCAGAAGACTTTTTCCCAAAATGAAGACATACTCTTCGCAAACGGGAATGGTGTCCGAATTTATAATGCATCAGCGGTCTACAGTTCTACCATGCAAAAAGGCATCCTTTTTACCGACGCCCAGCGTTTACATAGTTTTGTATCTTCACTGCAGTGCGCAAACTCAGCAGGTGACATGGTACTAACCCCGAACGGTACTATAACATTGCAGGTAATCAACGAGCAACAGCCACAAAATCTGAGTTTTAATTCAATTTTAAGCTTCATTAAATCAAAGTAATGTTTATTTGGCTTCATAGCATGGCTAAGGTTCGAACCTTGGGGCTTTGAGCTTCCCATAGGGCTCTTGTTGACCTTTGCCTTGACTCTCAGATTTAAGGAAGTCAACAAGTTGCCATCCAGCTGCGTAGAAGAATACAGAATTGGCAATATCGGCAGCTTGGTTGGGATTCAACTCCCACCCTCAGCTTTTAAATGTCAAACAGGTTAGACAGGCATCAGGGGGTTTGCTGGGGCTCTGGGTTCGCAAACTATAGGAGAAAGAGAATGAAAAATCCGCGATGACCACTGCAGCCATCGTGACATTTCAGCCCAGAGCCCACTCAGCCCCTATCCTCTTTCTCTTTTGCGATGATAGCTCACTAAAAAAAGGGGAAGATGTTTGCTGAATGCTTACAGCTTATGGTCGTTTTCTCAGCATCAGCACTATTACGACTGTAGCCACAGCGATTGCGACAATTATACCGATTACCGAGGGCACAAGGTATATGTCAGCTATCGATGCTGGCGTCGGCGTCGGTGGCGGGGTGACCTCTGCTTCCTGCATTACCGTGAATGCAGTTTCAGCATGTGAAGGCCAATAGCTTTCGGAACCAGCGAATGTTGCAATAACTTTGAAGTCTCCAGGAATGTCGGGAACCCATGTGTAGTAGAAGAATCCGTCGGCATCGCTTGTCGCTGTTCCGATTTCTCTGTAGTTATTGTTCGAGTCGATCACGCTAAGAGTGACCTTGACACCGGTTACGTTCGTTGGGCGTGGCTTCTGCATGTACACGTATTCCATCCACGCGCTCATGCTCTCGTCGGAGACAGCGGGAACACCGTTCGGGAACCGAGCAACCTGCTCCTTCTGCTTCGTGCCAGCGGAAATGTCAGTCACTGTGCCGCGAATCACCAGACTGGAACCTTGAGGGATGGCAGCCATAGGCGCCTCCACAGTCAGTGCGCTTGGACCTTTGCCGACGCAGTATATTTGCATGTCGTAGCAGTTGAGGAACACAAAGAAGCCGTCTGCAACAATGTCGTATTGGCCGACGTACATGCCTGTGCCCCAGCCCATCAAAGTCCAGATCTCTGTTCCGGTAGTGGCGTTGATGCAGCGGTACTTCGTTCCCTTATAGAATGGTGAGCCTGGAGAGTGCTCAGTAGTGCCCACGTAGACTTTGCCATCAGCAATCACATCCACGAAGATCGGGTAGTGCCCCCACGCAGTTGCTAAACCGGCGTAGGTGGTATTGCCTTCGCCGCCGTTGCCGTAAGTCCATAACAGGTTTCCGTTCTTCATGTCATAGCAGTGAAGTATTCCGTCAAAGCCGCACCGGTAAAGGTTGCCATAAGCTGCTAAACTAACACATCGCATAGTGTCCCATTGCGCATCGTCAGGTACCACGCTCCATACTTTGTTTCCGTCGGCGAGACTGAAACCAGTAAGCTCCATAGTCTCTTTATCTTCTGTGACGAATACGCCAGCTCCTACATCAATTGCTATAAGTGCTCTCGTAACGTCGTTTGAAGGTTCCGGATAGTACTTGCTCCACAGCACTGCACCTCGAGACGTAGGCTTAAGACTTATTGCGGTTACGTTCGCTCCTTCTCCTTCTGCTCTTGGTCCTGTTCCGAAACTTCCTTGTGTTAGAAGCAGAATCTCATTATAGACCGCATCTCGAAAGATGCTCCATGAGCCAGAACCCACCGTTGGTATCGTTACGTTCCAGTCGTAGGCTGGCGTTGTCACTGACGCATACCCCTGTGCTGTTCTAACAGCGTTAGACACCCACATAGAACCGTTCCAGTACATGTTGGTTGGCCGCGCCGGAGTAATTGGACAGTTAGCAGGTATATTCCCTGACGTCTCCACTACAAATACTTTGGATGAGTTCCACTGTGCCAACCACTTGCCCGAGTTGCTCCACTCGTAACGCAGTATTTCTCCTGCTGGACCGGCAACCGCTGTTCCTGTAGGAACATTGGTTATGTTAAGGTTTGAAAGCCTTCCGCTGCTTGGGTCGTATGACCTGGCAAAGTTGCTTGTGAATAGCCAGCCTTCAGGGATGACTCCATGTTGATTGTACATGTCGTAGTCGTACAGGTAGCCGAATGAGGGCACGCCTCCTGCAGTTACGTTAATGCGCCAAAGTTCTTTTCCAGTTCGCAGGTCAACTGCAACGTAGTCTCCGCCGCCACCTGAATTTCCGTATGGCTCTTGGTAGTAAAGCCTTCCGTACATTACTATAGCATTACTGAATCTGACGTTGTATGAGCCGCCCATGTAGTACGTGGTGCCATTAGCGTGATAGCCGTTTCCTCCGACAACTCCTCCGTCCTGAATAGGCTTCGACCACATAATATGCGGACTGTTAGGTCCAATGCCGTCAGGCTGGAACCTGCCAAAGCCAGCACCGCCTGTTGAGGTAGCACCAGTGCGAATGTAAGGAGCATTCAGCCAGTTTGAAGAAATCGCATACCAGTCTGTGTTCTGGCCCTCAATTGGTCGTGTCCAGTACTCAGTTGGCAAGGGATAGCTGGTTATGGGTTGAGGTAGCGGCTCTTCTTGAGCGATGAATGTTGTTGTTTTGCTGGCTGGCAGAAACATGTCGTTTTGGAATGTGCCGCTCCAAGTGTAATTTTGTCCTCCATAGTCGAACTTGAGAGTATATGTGCCGACTTTGGTAGGTGAATACTGGAAGTACTGTATGCCGGTTGTATCACTGACAACATCCCAATGCTGCGTCTCTACTTTCCCATCAGGATCTGTGATGGTGAGTGTATAGTCATGTCGTCTAATGTCGTTGGTTACAGCTGCAGAAGGAAGTGGTGTGTCAACCCACATGCAGATGGAGATGTATTCACCGACGCCCACAGGACTGGGCGCTGCAACAATATAGGCAAATGAAGCGATGTTCCAAGGGGGGGTGTGCGCAGTTGCGGTTTGCGTAAGTACAACAGAAGCACTCATAGTTAATATCAGAAACATTGCAATCGCAGTAGCCACTTTGTTTTTTGGCATTTGCATTTTTGCCATCTTTCTCCTATGTTATAAGAAGCACTTACGCTTCCGTGTTTCATTCCGGTGAGTACGCTTATAAAATGTTGTTTTAACAACGCGTTAAAACAGAAACAAAACTTTTATTTTTCCACAATCCAATATATAAGTTGTGACATTCAGGGAGGTTGGAGCAGCTCGCACTCGATGAAAGCACTCAACTTCTAAACGAGCTCGGGCTCACCGAAACCCAAACGAAACTGTACCTGTCACTCCTTAAAAACGGAAGCGCGGACGCCAAAACGCTCGCAAGCCACTCAGGCATACCAAGAACAGCAGTCTACAGGGTTCTCCACGAACTCCAGCAAAAAGGCTTAGTGGAACAGGAAATAGCACTCCCAAACAAGTTCCAGGCCACCCCAATCCGCCCCGGACTGCAAATCCTGATGACGCAAAAGCTCGAGGAGCACAGAAAAATTGAGAAAAAGGCAAAAGAGTTCCTCCAGCGATTCCAAGAAAACGAAGAAGAAGCCGCTCAAGCACAAGAGTACAAGTTCCTCATCATCGATGGAAAAGAGAGACAAATCCAGAAGATGAGGCGGCAGAATGACAGCGCTCAGCGCAGCGTAGACGTCCTCTCAACTCTGAACTGGTGGCTGCAAATCATAAACGTATGTTTTGAGAATTATGAAAAAGCCCTGAACCGACACGTTAAGTACCGGACAATAATTGAAAAAACTAAAACCGATGCAAGCTTTCCGAAAGAAGTTCATGCGTTGCTTTCAAAGCCTAACTTCAAACTGAAGCTAATTCAACGTCCTCTGGATACTAACGCGGCGGTCTTCGACAGGAGAGAAGCCACCTTCAATTTCTATCCCTCAAAGTCTCTGGCGGAATCACATTTTATATGGACGAATCACCCCAGTTTCATAGCCATGTGCCAGTCGCACTTTGAGCGGCTCTGGAAGCAAGCGCAGGAGTACAAACTCGATTAAGAACGCAAAAGTTGAGCGTTAACGTTTTCTCCATCATACGCGAATCCTAACATAAACTATGACGACGTGTATGGTTTGAGAATAAACAGGTTTGGTTAAAGTTTATACAGGACTCAGGCTCTACAGACATGATTTTGAGAAACTCGATTACGATATTCAGATTCAAGTCAATATAGACGAACTGAAAGTAAATCGAATCCAACAAAATTGCACCAATTCCTTCGATAATACTATCATACGTGCATAATGTAACAAAAACGTTCTTCTTTCCTTTCTCCAATATTCGCTCCTTCCAGCTCCAGTTTTTGAAGAAGAGAAAAGCAGGTCAGGTGAATTTGGTTTTTTACACCTGTTGCAGCGTATCACCGCCTCTACTAAACCGTAGCCATTGACTTTTGCCTCCAGAATGGAGTAAAGCTCTTCAGTGCAGTCATCCGGTGATATGGCAGCGCCGCATCGAGGACATGAAAATTCTTCGCCCCCAACTACTTTAGTTAAGTCTAATGTGTACGCATAGATTTGCTTCATCCTTATCCCTTCCTTTACAGTTGCAGCATTCTCAGCCTCTTGAGGACGAAGCGTCTATTAATCGTCGACTCAAATCTTTACCAAATTACCGTCAGATTTGGCATTCTCCAGCGCCAAACCATGTTGAAAACAGGGGAGGGGGCTACCAGCAGAGACGTCACCACCGTATGACTCCTTTATATAAGGAGGCTAAATACTATTCAGATCGCGTCAGTACGGCTACCTAACAGCAATCGCTTAGGATGAACATGCTCTTTTGCCCTTTCCCGCAGTCCTGACCTGCGCAATGTACGAAGGTTCAAATTCATTAAAAGATAAAACAAATTGAGTTCGGAGATGAATGGAAACATGAGTGAAAAGCTTACGAAAGTCCAATTCACCAACTTTGACAAAATCCTTTTTCCCCAAATCAAAGTCACAAAGGCGCAGGTAATCGAGTACTACATAAAAATCGCCCCTAAAATGCTCCGCCACCTCGCCAATCGACCGCTGGTTCTCACAAGGTTTCCAGACGGCGTGGAAAAAGAAGGCTTCTACGAGAAAGATACCCCTGAAGGCACACCATCATGGGTGAAAACCGTCACGCTCTACTCGGAAACCGCCAAACGCGACGTACACTACATCCTATGCAACGACCTTGACACGCTCATCTGGCTGGCAAACTTGGCTGCCATCGAAATCCACATACCCTTATCCACAGTTGACCACCGAGACAAGCCCGACTTCGTCTTCTTCGACGTAGATCCAGAACCACCAGCCACATACGAAGATGCCGCCGAAGTGGCACTTTTACTCAAGGAAAAACTAAACCAGCTTGGGCTTGAACCGTACGTGAAAACTTCAGGAAAGAAAGGGCTACACGTCTTAATTCCCATCGCCCGAGAATACACTTTCAGGGAAACAAGAGCCTTCGTCCACACAGTCGGGAAGCAGTTATCTAAAGAACACGCGATAGTTGTCTCGGAGTTCTCTGAAACCAAGAAGCCTGGAAAAGTCTTCATAGACTACCTCCAGAACTCGCATGGGCGAACTATGATATGTCCTTACAGTTTGAGGGCGGTGCCGACAGCCACGGTTTCAACCCCGCTAGACTGGAGTGAAGTTAAGAAAAGAATAAAGCCAGCCGAGTTCAATATTTCAAACGTAGCGAGTCTCAGGAAAGACCCGTGGAAAAACATTTTTGGTAACAAGCAAAAACTGGAGGTTAAATAAGTGGCGAAAAAACCGAAACCCGCTCAACCGTCAAGAAGAGCCATCTGGTCGGGGAGCATAACCATTGGTTTAGTTAACGTTCCAGTTAAACTGTACGCCATGATATACGACCGTGGAATAAACTTCCATTTCCTGCACAAAACTGACAATCAACCGTTAAAATATGAGCGCGTGTGCACCAAGGACGGCAAACTCGTTCCCTGGGAAGAAGTCGCCAAAGGCTATGAAGTCGCCAAAAATGAGTATGTTGTCTTCGACCAAGAAGAGCTTGACGCCGTCAAACCAGAATCTGACAAGCGCATCCGCATCGACAAATTCGTCGACTACTTCTCCGTGGACCCAACATACTTCAACACCACATACGCCCTGATGCCAGACAAAAGCAACGACGCTTACAGCTTGCTACTCGCCGCACTCAAGAAAATGGGCAAGGCTGGCGCAGGAAGAATAACTCTACGCACCAAAGAGTACCCTGTCCTAGTGCACGCGTACAAGGATGCGCTTGTGCTAACCACGCTGCGATACGCTTACGACGTGGTGGACCCGCAAGCCTTTGAAGAGCTGAAAGAGCTTAAGGCGCCTGAAAAAGCTGAGCTTGACTTGGCCATGAAAATCATTAAAGACCTTTCAGGCGAATTCGACATAACCGAGTACGAGGACACTTACCGACGGAAAGTGGAAGAACTCATCGCGAAGAAGCTGAAGGGAGAGAAAATAGTCGTGGAGAAGCCTGCAGAGGAAGAAGTCAAAGGGCTCATGATTGCCCTGCGCGAGACGCTTAAGCAGCTGGAAAAGAAATGAGCCACAACTACAAGCCCATGCTCGCTAAACTCGCATCCAAGCCGTTCTCGGATAAGGATTGGGTGTTCGAGGTCAAGTGGGATGGGTTCCGAGCCATAGCATACGTCAACCAAGAACTGAGCCTGAGAAGCCGCAACCAGAAAGAACTGAAACACAATTTTCCAGAACTGGAAGAGCTAACAAAGCTAACGCACAACGTGGTTCTTGACGGCGAAATCGTCGTCATGAAAGAAGGCAAAGCCGATTTCCAAGCGCTACTGGAAAGAGGAAAAGCAGTTTCGCCGACCGAAATTCAACTAGGAAACCTGCGGATGCCAGCGGTGTACGTGGTATTTGACATCCTCGAGAAAGACGGAAAACCCCTGCTCAATCTGCCCTTGACAGAGAGAAAGAAAATCCTGCGCAGCTCGGTTCAGGAAGGCAAACACGTCTTGCTCTCAGATGTCGTGGAGGAGAACGGCGAAGCCTATTACGCAGCAGCTTTGCAAAAAGGCTTGGAAGGCGTCATGGCGAAGAAAAAAGACAGCCCATACGAACCTGGCGTCAGAAGCGGAAACTGGCTGAAAATAAAAAAACTCCGTTCCTGCGACTGCGTCATATTCGGCTACACCAAAGGCGCAGGTGCCAGAGCCAAAACATTCGGCGCTTTGCTGCTTGGGCTTTACAACAGCGAAGGCAAACCCGTTTACGTTGGCAAGGTTGGAACCGGTTTCTCGCAGGAAACACTGCGCACACTGTTAGAAGCGTTCAAAACGTTGGAGACGGATTCAGCTCCCTTCCCGGTGGACATTCCTGATGAGGTAACGTGGCTTAAGCCCAAACTGGTCTGCGAGGTGGGCTGTCAGGTGGTTACGCAAGACGTGAGGCTGCGGATGCCGCGTTTCCTCGGCTTGCGGGAAGACAAGCTTCCTTCGGAATGCACACTGGACCAGATAGTTCAAGGCGAACTTGCGGAGTACCAGTCAAAACGCGACTTCAACGTCACAACAGAACCCAAAGGCGGCGGAAAAAAGAAGACAGCAAAGGTTTTCGTGGTTCAGGAACATCACGCGCGAAGACTGCACTACGATTTGCGACTGGAGAAAAACGGAGTACTGAGAAGCTGGGCTGTGCCAAAGGGGATTCCAGAAAGCTCAGACGAGAAGCGGTTGGCAGTTGAAACCGAGGATCATCCACTTGAGTATGCGGATTTTGAGGGGACAATTCCGAAGGGGCAGTACGGTGCTGGCACCGTGACAATATGGGACAAAGGCTCATATGAAACAAAGGTTTGGGACGAAAAACTAATAGAGGTCACGCTCAACGGCGGAAGACTGAAGGGGCGTTACGTGTTGGTGAGGCTGAAGAAAGCCGGAGAAAAGAGTTGGCTGCTGCTTAAAGGAAAGGAGTAGCATGACGCTTCATGTGGGCACAATGGGCTGGAGCTACGACTTCTGGAAAGGCAACTTTTACCCAGAAAACCTGTCGTCAAAAGAATACTTAGCCTACTACGCAAGTCAGTTCGATACGGTGGAGGTTGACAGCACCTTCTACCGCATTCCCCGCAAACAAAGCGTGATAGACTGGAAGGAGCAAACACCTAAGGGTTTCTTGTTTTCGCTAAAGTTTCCGCAAGTCATAACCCATGTTAAAATGCTGAGAGATTGTCAGCAGGAAGTGGCGGTGTTTTTAGAGCGCATTGAGCTTCTGGAGGAGAAGCTTGGCGCTTTGCTGCTTCAGTTTCCTTACACGTTTGGAACCGGGCAACTGCCTCTTCTGCGCGATTTCCTTCGGAACTTGCCCAAAAAGCACCATTACGTGGTTGAGGTTAGAAAACAGAAGATGGTGAACGACGGCTTCTACAATGTCCTCAGGGATAACAGCGTGGCGTTGGCGTGGGTTGACAGCCCTCTCATGCCGCAAACCAGCGAAATAACCGCAGATTTCATCTACGTGAGGTGGGAAGGAGACCGCAGAAAAGTCAAAGGCACTTTAGGCAGAAGAGAAGCAGACAAAACAAACAGCATCAAAGCGTGGGCTGACAAACTAAGGCCTTTCTTGGATGAGCAAACAGAAGTTTTCGGATACTTCAGCAAGTACTATTCAGGGCATTCTCCGTCTGACGTCAGGGACTTTTTGGAAAATGTTAGGACTGGCGTGTGAGAAAAGACTATAGCCCCTCTTATATAGATTGAATCGTCGCTTAGAATCGTGGTTGGCTGAAGCAGGGGGATTCAGATGATTTTGTTGCGTTTTCATGAGAGGTGCCCTGCCGTGAGTTAGGCTTCTACTGGGTACCATTTCTTGATTTCTTCGACAGGTTCCTTTGACTTATAGTGGTCAGAAAGCATGCAGTCTAAAGATTTGGGGCATGCCAAGCATGAATCTGGTATGCCTTCACCTTTCTTACGTCGATTAAGATAACCAAAATAGTGCTTGCACCAAGAATCGGGTGGCTTGTTTACCTCTTCTGCACTTGCTACCTGTCTTTCCGCCTCTACTCGTTTCGCCAACTGCTCTGCCAGCCTTTCAACCTTTTGCTTTACCTCTAATCGCCGCGCTTCTTTTCGTTCTTCCTCTAATCGCTCCGCTTCCAACCGTTCCGCTTCTTTTAGTTGAGCCTCTAGACGTTCTGCCTTTAATTCCTCCTCTAATCGCTGGGATTTCTGCTCTGCCTTTAATCGTTCCGCCTCCAACCGCTCCAGTTCCTTGCTTTGCGCTTCTAATCGTCTCGCCATCTGTTCTGAAGTTAACTGCTCTGCTTTTAGGTCTGATTCTAATTGTGTTGCTTTTTCCTCTGCTAGCAGGAGCCCCGCTTCTAACTTTTCCGCGTTCCGTTTCGCCTCCATCAGTTCCGCCTCTAATCTTTCCGCCTTCCGCTCAGCTTCCATCCTCAGTGCTTCCACCCGTTCTGATAGCAATCGTTCCGCCTCCTTTCTTTCTGCTTCGAGTCGTTCTGCTTCTAACCGTTCTGCCCTTCGCTCCTCCTCCAAGCACTCTAATTTTCGTTGTTCCTCCACCAGTTGAGACTCCAAAAGGTTCGTCTTTCTTTCTGCCTCTAACAGTTTTGACTCGAGTTGTCGTTTTTTTTGTTGCGACTCCTTGCGTTCTGCCTCCAGTGTTGCCTCCAAACGTTTTGCCATTTCCTCGGCTTCTAAAAGTTTTGTTTCTAGCTGTTCTGTTTTTCGTGCAGTTTCCATCTGGTCTGTCTTTCGCTCTGTCGCCAGTCGCTCTAATTCTCTTTGTATTTCTTCCCGTTGCGCCTCCAGTAATTCCAACTTTCTTTCTGCTTCCGTCCGTTCAGTCTCAATCTGCTCTGTTTTCTTTCGTTCTGCCAGCAGTTCTGACTCCAGTTGTTTTGATTTTTGTTCTGTTTCCTGAAGTTTCGCTTCGAGCATTTTTGTTTTCTTTTTCGCCTCTATGTTTTCCGCTTTTCTTTTTGCGTCTAGCTGTTGCATTTTCTTTCGCTCTGCTTTCAGTCGTTCTACCTGCTGCCGCTCAGCTTCCTGCCGCTCCGCCTCTAACCGTTCTATTTCTGTTTGCGCTTCCTTTCGCTGCGCTTCTAACTGTTCCGCTTTTTGCTCTGCTTCTAACCGTTTTATCTCTAACTGCGCTATTTTTTGTTCTGCTTCTTTCAGCGCAGTCTCGAACCGTTTCGATTTTCTTTCCGACTCCAAAAGCTCTGACGCTATTTGCTTCGCCTTGTGCTCTAAATCGAGACGTTCTGCCTCTACCTGCGCGACTTCTTGCTCTGCCTTTTCGCGTTCTGCTCGTAGTTCCTCTTCTAACTGCTTTATCCTGTGTTCTGCCTCAAGGCGTTCTCCTCGGCGTTCTTCCTCTAATCGCGCCATTTTCTGTTCTGCTTCTAAGCGCTCTGCCTCTGCCCGTTCTGCCGCTTGTACTTCCGCTTCTCGTTGAGCTTCAAACTGCTCCTCCTTCCGCCTCACCTCTAATCGCGAAGCCTCAAGCTCTGACTCCAACCGCTTTGCCCTTTTCTCTGCTTTTAGCCGCTCTGCTTCCAGTCGCTCTGACTTCTTCCGTTCTGCTTTTAGCTCAGCCTCTAAAGCAACTGCTTTTTGCTCCGCCGTTAAGCGTTCGGCTTCTTTTCTTTTGATGTCCTCTTCTGTTGGCCCCTGTTTCTTCGTTTTCTCATTTCCCAGCACTGTCTCCATATTAACAAGTGTTTGACAAGTTGGACACAAATAATAAACCAGTTTTTTAGGTCTGGTAAAAACGCTCTTACAATTAGGATTTGAACAGCAGTAGCTTATCACTTCACGCTTCTCTTCGCCTGTCTTCTGCATCGTTCCAGCGCTCTTCCGTTAGGAAAGACTGCTCCAAAAGCCTATTTAGCGCTTGTTTAAGTAAACTAAGTATTAAGTATCCAATTTTGTATTCGTGTTAAACAGAATCAACAAGCCCTCAGGGTTCAGAATTCATCACTACACTGCTGGTTAAGCGGTTTAAACCGTCTAGAATCGGACCAGCAATGGTTTTATTTTCAAAGTTCAGTATACTCTTATTATTGAGGATACCGATGGGAAAGCACAGGCGGCTGTGGCTGCTAATCATCCCCATCTCACTCATCTTTATTAAATCATACTGCATATCGGTAGCCTCAAGTGCTAACGCTATTTCAGGCACGGACGAGTGGACGATGTTCCGCCATGACTCAAGCCACAGCGGCTGCACCACCTGTAAAATTCCAACAAACTCCGTCAAACTCTCGTGGACTTGCAAAACGTGGAAAGCTGTGCGGTGGTCTTCGCCCGCGGTGGCTAACGGCTACGTTCTCGTGGGCTCGAGGGATTGGCGCGTCTACTGTCTCAACTCCTCCAACGGCAAACCATTCTGGAACTACTCAACAGGCAGCGAAGTGAACTCGTCGCCAGCCATCTACAACAATTCCGTCTACGTGGGCTCAGACGACGGCTACGCTTACCGCATCGACATTGCCACAGGAAAGCCTGTTTGGAAAACGAAAGTGGGAGGCTTAGTACGGTCTTCCCCCACAATAGTGGAGGGGCGCGTCTACATAGGCTCCGGAGACCATGATGTGCTCTGCCTTAACGCTTCAGATGGAGCTGAAATTCGGCGTTACTCTACTTCACACCGCGTGCAATCGTCTCCTGCTGTCTCAGACGGCGTGGTCTACGTTGCCACTGATGACTATCATGTTTACGCTTTTAATGCTTCTACAGGTGAAGAATTATGGCGCACGCATACTGGAAGCTTTATCTCCTCTCCCAACGTGCACAATGGCTGCGTTTACGTGGGCTCCATAGACGGCTACATATGTGCTCTTAACGCTTCTACTGGTACCAAGATTTGGGAATACCAAACCGAAGGCTCAGTTTACTCTTCCCCCGCTGTCGCCTACGGATGCGTCTACGCAGGCTCCGACGACAACAACGTTTACTGCCTAAACGCTTCAAACGGCAAGAAAATATGGCGGAGCCCAACTGGGTACTGGGTCAGGTCTTCTCCTGCAGTTGCGGACGGCAACGTGTATGTGGGCTCTGAAGACTACAGCATCTATTGCTTTGACGCGTTTACTGGAGCAAAGAGGTGGAGTTACGCAACTGAAAGCTCTGTGGATTCTTCCCCAGCAATAGTAAACGGCAAGCTTTACGTTGGTTCCAGTGACTATCGCATCTACGCCTTCGCCCTTGACGATTCAACCATTCAATCCGTACCCACGCAAGCCAACAACTCTTTACCGTGGACCACAATTGCCTTTGATGCAGTTGCGTTCGCTGTGGCGACAGCCATTACCTTTACAATCGTGCGCTTTCTCCACGCGACTAAACAAAACGCCGAAGCATCGTTTGACCAAAAACGCCCTTGGTTCCTAGAACACGCCAGTGCTCTTTGTATTTTGGCGATTCTTGCTTTCTCAACAATATTCTTCGTAAATATAGGAAGCGGACCGCTGTGGGTTACAGACGAGCAAACATATTCTCAATGGGCATTCCACATGTTTAAGACCGGAGACTACCTGACTCCATGGACTTATGGTGAGTTAGACATAGGCATTGCGAAGCCGCCGCTCTTCATGTGGTTGATTTCTCTTGCCTACCAAGTCTTCGGCGTTAACAACTTCGCCTCGAGGATTTGGAGCGCCGTATTCGGCACGTTATCCTTAGTTTTCGTCTTCTATTTGGGAAGAAAAATGTATAACGTGCCCGTTGGGTTTCTTTCAGCGCTAGTTTTAGGCACTTTCACAACCTTTTATGTGTTTGCAAGACACGCCATGACCGATGTTCCCTTCGTCTTCTTCATTTTGGCGAGCGTATACTTTTTGGTATTGAGCGAAAAAACAGAAGGCACTAACCGATACGCAGCGTTAGGCGGCGTATTCTTCGGTTTGGCGTTTATGACAAAGCAGCTCATAGCCCTACTGATTCCGCTAATAATCTTTTCTTATTTTACGGCGACAGGGAGAGGCTTGAGGTTTTTCTTTACCAAGCGCTTCGCTCTTTTTTGGCGAGTGGGACTTCTGGTCATTGCGCCTTGGGTGATTTACATGATTCTGCGTTTTGGACCGGACTTTTGGCAGTCTTTTTTTGTTTATTCCGGCATCATGCGAGCTAGCAACCCCATTGAAAGCCACGCCGGCGGTTACCTTTACTATTTCAGCTACTTAGTTAACAACGAGAACCTGTTTTGGGTAATTCTGCTGCCTTTCGGGGCGGGGCTTTGCGCGTTCAACGCGGTTTTTAAGCGTTTAAAAGGAGACACTTTAATTATTGCATGGATAGCGATTGTACTTGCGGTGTTCACTTTTGCCCAAACAAAACTTGAATGGTACATACTGCCAGCCTTTCCAGCCTTCGCCATCGCCATAAGCAGCTTCCTATACCAGGTGGCAAAGAGAATACAACTCACAATACACTCCATCATCCTAAAAATAAACCGCATACTATTCATATCTTTCCCATAACTAAATGTTCGAAATTCGAGTGGTGCGGAAGCGCCCCTCAATTTTTATCAGCAAAAAAGTCAAATTATGTTTATCGAGTTCGCAAACATCGCGCGCTTTATCACGACTATGCTACTCGGCAGATTAGTAAGTCCAACTATTATATTCAGGGGGTCGCAAATGTGAAGGTCAACAGGTTATTCTGCTATCGCCGTAATAATTATAATGTTGTCTATGAAGAAATTTGTGGCGCCGCCCACACGATAAGGCACCTCTATCCTCACGATGTCGAAGGTCTGGCACACTGAATTAAAAGAAAGCACGCCTTGAGGATACAATCCTGCTTGGCTTGTTCCAGCCGAGGCTTAAATAGCCTACCGATATATTTGCATCGTTATCTTACCATCGGCTTCTGTTTGCATAGTCTATAGCTATAGGCTTGGAGTCTACTCCCTATAGGGTTATTATTTCGTGTTCTGTAATCTTGTGGAGGTTTGGTTTGGGATGGATTTGGATGAGATGAAGCGGGAGACGCTGGAGAAGAAAAGTCTGCCGACTAATAGAAGCATGTTTCGGTACGTTTGCGACTACAGAAGTAATAACATCGTTAGGAAAAAAGGAAATATGCCTTACAAGAAACTTGTTAGGGTTCGGGGTGTGTTGTAAACGGGCGGGGTGGGATTTGAACCCACACTACGCAAGTTTCATAGTTCTATCGTAAAGTTAAGTAATGCGATTTTCCATTTTGTTCTTTTATGTCGAGCAATCAGGAAATCAGGGGCAACACGCTGAAAGTCTACTTATACTTGCTTAAGCATGGGCCGTCTGAACTCAGAGATATTCAGCGTGCACTCAACCTCTCTTCAGCTTCACTCGCTTCTTATCATTTAGGAAAACTTTTAGAAACGGGCTTTGCCAAGCAGGATGAGTATGGAAAGTATTCTGCGGTGAAAGAGGCGTCTGATAGGATTCTTGAGGGTTACTCAAAAATGGGGCCTACTGTGGTGCCGCAGTTGTTCTTCTTTTCTTTGCTTTTTACCATCCTTGTAGTTTTCTTCTCAGCGGCGATTTGTTGCGGTGCGGGTTTTGTTCCATATTTGATTGGAGTAAGCTTTGCAATGCTTGCTGTGTTCTGGTTTGAGACGATTAGGCTTTGGCGTAAACTAGCCGTGTGAGTGTTTTTCGCCTGCCTTCATGGTTAAAAGTTTTTTAAATGAGCCTTCAAACGCTTTTAACGAACTTTAAAATGTGTAGATTTTAATTTCCTGATGTTTCCTCCATATGCAGAGGAAGGAAAAATGTATAGAAGATGGCCTTTTAAATACGGTTTGGCTGCAGTCATCGTTGCAGTTGCTATCATCGGAATGTCTGTATTTGCAAACTTAACCAGCACCACGTCTGTTGTACCAACAGTTCCAACAGAACCCGCAGTCCCAACAGTTGAAAAAGCTACTTTTGCTATTTTGTTGACTGATCCGCCAACGGTACCTGCAGGAACCACACAGCTCAATATGACGTACCATGACATCATGCTTCATGTGATTTATCCAAATGGTACTGATGAATGGCTTCCAGTTGGCGCAGAAGGTACTGTGAACTTGTTCTCGCTGATTAATATGACTCAGACGATTGCCTCTATTACCATACCGATTAATTCAACGGTGGATAAAGTTCAATTTACGATAGCCAATGTGACCGCGGTTGTCAATGAGAAAACGTACAATGTGACCTCGCTGTCTGATACGTTTGTTGTTAACGTTGTGAATGGCGCGGTTAACAAGACGCTTTCTGGAGTGTTGATAGACTTTAACCCGACACTGGTTCAGATACAAGCATCAGACGAAAACGACGCAACGGTATACTATTATGTGCTTGTTCCTAGTGCGAACGCTATTATTGTTGAGAACCTAACTTCAGCGCATGTTAGAGTAGGGACTATTATCGCGATTGGCGAAAATAACAGAGTACGGCTTATACGTGTTAAAGAGGACTTTTCAAAGAACTTGACGATTGTTTCGGCTACGCTTACGGTAAACGGCAACAATACGGGGCTTTCGGTGACTATAAAGAATGAGGGCGAAGTAGCATTTAGAATCTTTGGACTCACGTTGCATGGCGAATTTAACACAACACAGACGTGGGATGTCACGCCATTCGGACAAGGTTGGCATAAAGAGCACAGAGTGAGAATCCATCCTGAGACAATTCCTTTCAAACTGAACGGAACGACGCTGGTTCCGCTGTACGGAACTTTCTGGAAACCGTCTGAATTTGGTAAACCATTTTCATCGTTGACCATAAATCCTGGTGAAAGTGCAACGTTGAATTTCAGCGATGTCATTGCACTTTATACTGGCTGGAGACAAAACCAAAATCCACTGTTCACCATAACGCCAATAGTTGACGGCAACTACACGCTAAGACTGATGGGTGAAGGCTTCCAAACCTTCACAGTCAAGGCGACTTTACCTTGACAATCCTCTTCTCTTTTCTTTTAACCATCACGGTTTCAGTTTTCCGCTCCAAATGATACACCGGCATGAGTAATAGAACCATTCCAAAATAGGGTCGGCAACATCCAAAAATCGCGACAACCGCTTGTTCTCTCGCCAAAACATAATACTCAATTATAGTGGTGCGGGGGTGGGATTCGGACTCCCCAACTCGACGCGACAGCAGCGGCTCGTTGCAGTGGCGATGTTGCGCCACGTCGTTTCTTCGCATCTTCTCTCCCTCTTTTTTCATCTATGAGGGATTTCGGCTGTCAAGTTAAGAAAAATTTGGCAGGAGGCGAGTAGTTTAGTGGCGGTTCCAGGTATCCCGGAGACTAACGTGCAGGTTTTAGAGAAGCTTACGGATGAAAAAGTTGGCAGTCTGCAGCTTAAGCTGTCAGAAGTCGAAGGCAAGCTTGCGGATACTTCGAGTAAACTGTCGGAAGCGGAGAAAACCATTGAAGACTTGCGGAGGCAGTTGCCCGGTGGCGGTTTGCTCAAGAATCCGCCTAAAATGATTCCGGCTTCTGAAGCTGCCAAGATGGTTGAGTCTGTTTTGCCTTCGCCTATGGTTCAGAGAAGCTGGAGTCTTGGACCGCAGCGCATGTGCCAAGAATTGCGCCGAGTAGTTCAACAGCTACAGCATAAGGCAGGAGGCAGCTAAGCCTTGTTCATGCTCACTTTTGTGGGGAAGAGTACCAAAGGACGAACTTTGGGAAATTCAAAACTGAAAACAGATTTGATTTTGGATGACTGATAGATCTGGCAAAAGCTGGATGGCTGTTGGCGAAACAGACGACCCCAACGCTGTCATAGAATCTTTTGAGGCTGAGGCTGCAGTCACCAAAGGCTCACCCGTCTACTTAAGCGCTGACGACAAGGTTTCGCCCAGTCCAGGCGGAGACGACGCCATAGGCGTAGCCGTCAAAACAGTTGCTCTAGGCGAAATGTGCCCAGTGCTTAAGCGCGGAAGAGTCAAGATCACAGCATTGAGGAGCTTGGCGAAGACCCGCTGTTTTCTGAGGTTTTCTTGAATTTTAAGCCGAAGGATTACCCGCTTAGTTTTCTGACGAATTATGCTAGGCAGCAGACGGTTTTGTGGACACGACAAGGAGGCAAAACCACATCCATAGGCATCAAGCTGTTCAAGCGTAGAGTTCGGCGCCCAAGCAGTCAAGCAACAATCACAGGTCCAGGCTTACGTCAGGCAAAGCTTGTTCTAGAGAAGCTGTCCGATGTCTTGAGCAAGATGGATCCTGTGGCTTACAGGGCGTGGGTTGAGAAAGTTCTCAGAACCACTATTCGGCTGTGCAATCGTTCTAGGCTGAAGGCTTTCCCGTTTAGCCTTGAGAAGCTGCGAGGCGAAACCAGTGACGACGTGGATGTGGAAGAGGCGGCTTTCATCAAGGAGTGCGAGGAGCTTGTGCAGGGGACTTTGACGCCTCAGATGGCTACTCGATGGGCTGGCGGCGCCTCCATTATCCTTAACAGTACGCCTTGGGGGCGCGGCTTCTACTATAAGACGCTGAATGAGCCGAGCGTGTCGAAGTTTTGGACGCCTTTTGTGGCTGATTGGCGGAAAGCTGTGGAAGTGGGGTTGATTACGCAGGAGTTCATTGATTTGCAGAGGCAGCAGTTGGATCCTGACCGTTTCAGCCGCGAATACGAATGCAAGTTCACCGAAGACACAGGGCGATGGCTAAGCCAAGAGCTGATAACCGCATGCGTTGACTCGGGTATGGTGGAGCCTTGGCGTTTCGAGGACAGCTTTGAGGGTTTAGAGTTCTACATGGGCTTAGACGTTGGTCAGGAAGTTGACAATGCGGCGCTTAGCGTTGTGGAGAAGGCTGGTGAAACACGGTTCTTAAGATACAGCTACATCTTCCCATTAGGCACCAGGTACGACGTTATCGCTAGCCACGTTAAGGTTCTGAGTGAGCGGTGGCAGAGTACGGTGCGTGTTTTTGTGGATTCGACTAATGAGCGGGCTTTGGCTGAAGCTTTGCGTTCGCAGATTGAGGATGCTGAGGTTGAGGGCGTAGCGTTTAGTCTTCAGTCTAAGCAGAAGTACGCTAGCTTTCTGAAGCAGTTGATGGGTAAGAGGCTTTTCCGCTTTTACTATGATCCAGAGGTTATTGCGGATTTGGCGGTTGAGCAGTTTGAGGAGTTGCCTGGCAAATCTGATGAGGGCGAGGGCAACATCAGGTTTTTTCATGCTCCGGGTACGCATGATGACCGTTTTTGGAGTATTTGTTTGGCTGTGGCTGCGTCGATGGAGGTTGAGCCTGAACCGTTCTTAGCGGTTATTCCAAGGTGAAACAAAAATGGGTAACGGCAAATCTGATTTGGCGCGTGTTCGGAAGAAACTGGCAGAACGCAAGGTTAGCGGCGTATGCCGAATTGCGAGAAGGCGAGACGAGTTTTTCCGCATACGACAGTTCCGCCGAGTCTACGATCGGGAATCAGGCAAGTTCACGTTTAACATCAGCTATGAGACGCATACTAATCCGACACCGAGGAGTCTTGTGGTGGCTGAAGCCTTCGGGTTAGGCATTGATGAGGCGCAGCGATTCAAGGTATTAGACGCGGAGCTGAACATTGGACCACGAGACATAGTGTATATCACGGGGGACAGCGGCAGCGGCAAAAGCGTCCTGCTCCGAGCGATAAAGCAAGATTTGGGTGAAGAAGCCATCGACCTCTCAGAGGTTGCAGTGGACGCGGACAAGCCTCTGATTGAAACGGTGGGCGCTACGGTGGAAGAAGGCTTGGAGCTGCTGAGCAAGGTAGGGTTGAATGATGCCTTTCTTTTCCTGCGTACGTACAATCAGCTGAGTGATGGGCAGAAGTACCGTTACCGAATTGCTAAACTTATCGAGAGCGGTAGGCAGTGGTGGTTGATGGACGAGTTTGCCGCGTGCTTAGACAGGGATACAGCCAAGATTATCGCGTTTAACTTGCAGAAAATCGCGAGGCAGCAGGGCAAGGCGGTTTTGGCAGCTACAACTCACACCGATTTAGCGGAAGACCTGAACCCTTCAGTGCACATACACAAGCGCTTCGGAAAGGAAATAACCGTAAACTATTATCCAAACGTGCCTGCCAAGGAGTGCAGTCTCATAAAGGAAATGCGAGTGACAGAAGGCACAACTGAAGACTGGAAAAAACTTGCCAGCTTTCACTACCGCAGCCACAAGATAGCGGGTCTCCGCAAAATCTTCTGCCTCAAACGCGGAGAAGAACTGTGCGGTGTGATTGTTTATTGTTATCCGCCGCCTACATGCTTCGGACGCAGGCTTGTTTTGCCAAAAATGGGCATGAAAGAACTGAACCAGAAGCTGAGCATAATAAGTCGCGTGGTTGTGCATCCGAAGTACCGCACAATAGGCTTAGGCTCAAAACTTGTCAAGGAAACATTGCCTCTGGCTGGAACCGAAAATGTGGAGATGCCCGCGGTTATGGCGAAATACAACCCATTCGCTGAGAAAGCTGGAATGAAGAAAGTGGCTGAGCAGCCTCCGCCAAAAGAAGCACTAAGAATTGCGGAGGTTCTGGAGTATTTCGGATTCAACATTCAACTGCTGGGAAGCGAGAAATACGTTTTGAACAAGCTACAAGCCTTAAGCGGTGAGGATTTAGAAAAGGTGAGAGAGGCTTTCAGTAAGCATTGCCATACTCGCTTCATGAAGTACTTGTTTCCGCATCAGGTGTTTGGGCGCAAGAAAGATTATGTTGAGGCGCTAAAGACGGCTGGCGTTGAAAAGCTCGCGCATCTAATCAGATTGTGCGGTTTTCTCTTGCAGACCAAAGTTTACTTGTTCTGGTCTGCAAGCTGAGTTCGCTTTGAAGACATCTTTGCTTCATAGCATCCTCAAGTTCTTTCGCACTCAGCTCACAGTGCTCGGAATACCCAGATTATATCGAGTATATGATAGTCACGCCATAAGTACTATCCAATCATTTTACGGAGAACTTGGCAAGCCTTGAGGATAACATTACTCGTTCTAAATGCTCGTGCAATTTTGTCGCCGACGAATGCTCTGATAAAAGCCAGAACGATGACTGGTATCCAGAGAAATCAAGGCGTGTTTGTGTGCAAAATGTATACAAATGGTATGTAAATCGTGCAAATTGTTTTAAATTAACCCAATAATTGACGATAATTGGATGCAGAAAGAAAACTGAATAAATCAGCAATTATAAAATCAGGATTGCTTTCAGCGATGTTAGTTGCAATGGCAATTGCAATTGTTATCCCTGCAGTCAGCGCAGACACTTCGACGAAGACAGCTGGCTCATACTATGGTGAAGGAGTAGGCGCAGGCGTTGCAGGCAATCCTAGCGGCGGCCTATATTATTCTCCTGCATGGCACTCAGGGCGATGGCTGGGGTCATGCCAAAGCTACTATGGTGGTCTCTACTGGTGGTTCTACGCTAATGGAGGACTAATAGAATACGGTGGTACTATAGATAATACTCATGATAGGACAGGCGGTGGTCCTTACAGCAGTATAGGCGCATCTGCATCCAGCAGTTTCTATGATAGCCGTAGAGGAGTCTTTACTTGGACAACTTCAATAGCACAACTTCCATAAAAGTGGAGTTATAGGTACTAAACAACACATCTTTTTTTTATATCAATAAATGTTGAGAGGGGGTTAATTTGACAAGATTTGGATTGTTACCAGTTTGTA
Source organism: Candidatus Bathyarchaeota archaeon A05DMB-2 (assembly GCA_018475625.1). Lineage (GTDB taxonomy): Archaea > Thermoproteota > Bathyarchaeia > Bathyarchaeales > Bathycorpusculaceae > A05DMB-2. The sequence goes on along the minus strand of JAAKEZ010000001.1, from coordinate 302,588 downwards.
TCATCCTAGCATCCGGTTTTATTAGTCTATGTTTTATCAGTCTATCTAATGCTAGTAATTTTGCACCTACATGGCTAAGAGAAGGCACATACGTAAAATATACCACCAACCAAGTAGGTTATGCCTATGTGGCCAACAACTCAAATCCGTTAGGCTCTGACACTCTTAGTTTTTGGAACGCAACTTTTGGTTGGCGTTGCATTAGCATCAACGATACAATAGCGAAATTATCGTTTACTTTGAATTATACTGGTAAGGAGCTGAATAAGGTTTCTTTGGATAATGCTACATTGCAGCTTACTGGTGAGGTGTATGTTGATCTATCTAGTAGGGCTGTGTATGATTTAAATGGATCTTTATTGGGTACAACTCATATGTGGGTGTCTGCTAACCCCTCTGAAGGTCAAGAAGTGGTTGTTTGGGATGTGCCCCCTGACAAGGTGGGTTTACCAGCAAAATGTAATGGTATTTGGTTCACAACTATCCAAGGCAGACAAGATGGGTTCTCATTAGAGGGAACTGGCAAAATTAATGGTGTATCGACAAATTTTCTAATTCTTTGCGACCAAGATACTGGGCTGATGATAGATGGAAATTTTGGATGGGACCCGCTAATTACTAGCGCAGGGATTAATGCTCTTCTACTTAACGGTATTGTTATGCTTTCAGATACCAATATTGCACTTGGACCTACATCTGATCCAACCAATTGGCCCCTAATTATTATGCTTGCAACTTTGCCGACGATTGCTTTTATTGGACTGTTCGTTATTTTCTACAAGTACATGCATAAAAAACATAAAAACCGTAAAATTGTCGGGCATATTGCTTTTATAAGGGTAAATTTTGCTTTTTGCAGTTAAGCTCTTTTTTTATATATCAAGTCAGATGCTTTGTTTTTATGTTTTGTTGTAGTTTTTATTGGTTTATGATTGGTTTACATACTTGTGATTGAGGTGTGCTCTATGTCTAATATGCGCTTTTGCTTTTTTTGTATACAATTTGTACTTAAAGTTTAAATTAACTCAAGCGATAATTTAACCGTCATTTGACGTACTTAAGGATGACTTAAGAATGAAGAAAACGCGCCGAAAAATACTAATGTCAGCATTATCGATAATATGTTTGTATATGTTAGGCTCCCATATTCCCGCCATTTCTGCACGAGACTCCTTTGCACCCGCATGGTTAAAGGAGGGGGTCTACGCAACCTATGTCACTGACGAAGAAAATTCTGCATTGATATTTAATATAACCGATCCGCAATATAGAGGGCTTGACTGGTTGACTGCCCCAGCCTACGATCAAATTAAATATTGGAATGCTAGTTTAACGTGGCGTTGCATTAGCACTAATGATACAACAGCACAACTGCAGGTCACTTTTGATTATGTTGGAGAAGAGCTGTTTCATTTTGTCGGAACAGAGCTGAGTCGTATACCATTAAATAATGCGTCATTGCAACTCAATGGCAAAGTCTATGTTGACTTATATACTAGGGCTGTCTACACCGCAGATGGAACGTTGTTGGGTACAACCCACTTATGGTTGCCTGCTAACCCACGTGAAGGCCAAAATATGGTTGTTTGGGATGTGCCGCCTAAGACCATAACTCTGCCAGCAGCGGTCAATAACGTCTGGTTCGAAACTATACAAGGCAAACAGGACGGCTTTCAGATAAGTGGAACGATCACAGTAAGTGATAACGGAAAAGGTCAAAATATTATGATGTTTTACGATTTAGACACTGGACTTGGCGTAGGTGGTTATTTTCAATGGGATCCCATAATGGCGGCCATAGGAATATACGATAGTGGCCTCAAGATGTTTTCGGACACAAACATAGACTTGGGTGCTAAAGATACCTCACTCAACTGGACAATAATCTTACAGTACGCAATACTACCAACAGCAGTTGTTTTACTTGTTGTGGCTTTTGTGATCAAGCGTAAGAAAAAAAGAAACTAGCTTTCATTTTTCTATTTGGAAGTCTATTTGGGTTTTTGGATGTTTTTATTCTTTTGACCAATTAATAGCGATATGCCCATAGCTATACTGTCGGTTGCAATTATCGCCAAAGAAGCCACCAACAGGTCCTTCTCAACACTGAAAAAAGTTAAAGTTATCTTGATTGCTGTGGTAGCATTTGCTGGCAGGTAGGCCAAGATGGCGTATGCACCCCTACTGTAGGCGTGCTCGTTAAATACGCCCTGCTTGATATCTTTGTAGGTCCATGCAGCATCAAGAGTTCCGCTGGCATTCCATTGCCGTGCAGCTACCTCGTCAAGAATATACACATCTACAGTGTTGTTTGCTCTAATGTCTACTCTGAAATCTCTAGGAAACATGAGAAAATCTGGATACATAACCCACCCCGCGGTAGCTCCCCCCTCTTCGTTCCCAAAACTCATGATGTGTGGAGCCGAATTCGTTCTCATCCCTGTTACGATGAGAAGCGAAAACCCTAACAGGAAAATAGCGACGAAAAATCTTGAGCTTCTTTTCACTACTTCATACCTCCTTAATCAATTTCCATTTTGCGAGTATAGTATACATATGAGAAAACAAACAAGAAAACCGAAATTCCGATTGACACAAAAAGACTTAAGAGCGCATCGCCAGCTGTCGGTGCCGCTGAAAACTCTGCTCCTGGAGGCAGAACGCCGTGGACTTGCTGACTGACGAAAGCAAAACCAGTCGTAAATCTGCCAGTGAAGGAAACAAGGCTTATGCGTGCAGCTACGTTTTCAAGCCCAAAAAGTAGCAATGCTGATACTAGGATCGAGAGTATTTCGTTTTTGGTGATTACGGATAAGGCGGTGGATATTGCGCAGACTAACAAAAGCTGAAGGGCTACAAACAGTAGCGAGGCATAGAATAGTGGTTCAAAGGGATTAAGGGCTAAAAGATATATTTGTAACGCAAATACACCTGCGTATACTGCGAAGAGTACTGTGAATAGGACGATAAACTTTGACAAAAACAAGTGGCCTCTCTGCACGGGATAGGACAGGAGCATTTTGGTTTCGCCCTTAGAAATGCTTCCTGCATAGCTGTGGCAAAACAGTGCTCCTGCCACAAAGATGAGGAATAGAAAAATGGTTTGGATTCCTGAAAGAAGATTACTATAACTAAGCGCTGGTGACGTTTCAATGATAGTGGGGCTCAATACAGTGCAGACGGCAATGACTATTATAATTTCTAATATGGGAAACGCCATGTACTCTTCAAGTTCCCAAGCAATAAGCTCATGAAATTGCTTTGTATGCTTGACTTCATTTGGTTTAACTTTGAAATCTTTAAAATTGGCTGGCAAGTCCTTATGCAACAAACCCCGTTTGGTTTTCCTTGCTGGTATATCAAGTTTTTTATATCTGTCCAAAAGCGCTATTCTAGATGCTGCAGTAATTACTAACCCCATAGCTGTAGTTGCCAACGAAAACCACAGCAAATCGCGCTCATAACCGTACAATTGTCCCCTCAAATCGAGCGTTACAGTTGAATTGTTGGGATTGAACGCTTTAATGCCATAGTTTCCTCTACTTGGGAGCTGCAGCGTAAATGTCTGTGATGAAGTGTTTTTTACAGACCAAACGGGTTTAAGCGTGCCTTCTGAAAGCCAGAGTTTTCTGCCTTCATCATCAAGAAGGTAAAGGTCTACTGTTGCATTTGTTTTTAGTTCTATACTAAGGTCGCGTGGTGGCAGCGCATAAGTCAGCACAGATCGATGTGCTTCTAAAATAGCTTGTTGGGGCTGGGGGAATTCAAATACCTCTTTTATGGAGAAACTAGGAGTATTGGTGCTGCGGTAAATGGTGCCTGCCAGAAAAGAGCTGCCTATCACCAAAAGAATTATGCCAAAGTTGGTAAACAGTCTAGCTTTATTTCTCATTTAGTCAATCTCCATTTTGCGGGTGAAGTAGATAAAAGCTGTTGTTAGCCCAACTGTTGTCACCAAAATTGGAATCGCAATTGAAATTGCAACTTCTTCTACCGTAACAGGCGAATTTGTGAGCATGAAGAAAGAATCAAGGTGAGTTAATTGTTCAAAATACCCAAAAATGTACGTGAACCGTCCCTGAGATGAAAAGTAGCTGCGGAAGTCAAAAGCGTTATCGAGCCCCAGAACCAAGAGAAAGGAAACCATGGTTGATATTATTTCGCTTCCCGTCAACAGCGAAATACCTATTGAAACAGTACATACTAAAAGTAAATGCAGAAACATTGTAAATAACGACACGTAAAACAGTGGTTCTAATGGGCTAAGTGAACTAAGATATAGATTTAACGTAAAAGCTGATGCGTATGCACCGAAGACTATCAGGGTAGTAGCGATAACTTTCGAAAGAAAAACCTGCCACCGCCTAACAGGATAAGATAGCATTCTTTTGAGTCCGCCGTTTCCGATGTTACCAGCAAAGCTGTGTGAGAACAAAGTGCTCGCAACAAGAGCGAGGATAAGAAATATTATGCTTGTTCCATCATATAGATTAATGTAACTGTTGGCGAAATCCCTAGGCGAGGATGATTGAACAAGAACAGCAATAATCGCCGACGCAACAATTAACGAAAGTATGGGCAGGCTTAGGCATCCTTCAATTTCCCAAAGGACTAATCTGGAAAAGGTTCTGGGACGTGATCTGCTCATCTCCGCTTTTCCCCAACGGTCTGTGTATAAATCTCTTCAAGGGTGCCTAGCGTCTGCTGGAAGCTTTTTAGTTGCAGCTTTAATTCAATCACTATCTTAGGTATCTGTTCGCAGAATACCTCGGGATTATTCACCTTGCAAAATACCTTATCGTTCTCTTCCCAAACTCTATCGACAGCGCCTAATTTTTGAACCGCCGCAACGAAAAGCTGAGGATTAGACACTTCAACTTTGTAAATGCTGGCTGAGTACTTCTCCGTTAGGTTATGTATGTTACCTTGGTCGGCAATTTTTCCTGAATCAATAATTATGAGCCAGTTGCAGATTTTTTCTAAATCGCTAAGGATATGGGTTGCTATGAGAAAACTTGTGTCATGGTTATTATGCATCTCTTTGATCTTATCTAGCAGTGTTAAGCGACCTAGTGGATCAATGTTTGCAGTGGGTTCGTCAAGTATGGCCAGTTCAGGGTTCCCAATAAGGGCTTGAGCCAGGCCTAGGCGTTTGAGCATGCCTGCAGAGTACGCCTTTATCGGCTTGTCTTTAGCCTCAGCCAAACCTACATCCTTGAGCAACGCATCAACCGTTTGGTTAACCTGAGATACGCCGTAAAGTTTTGCAACATGCTCCAAAAAGCGCCTCCCGCTAAAACTTCCTGGGTACGCGTTGATTTCATGCATAACCCCTAGCCTGCGTCTTATCTCAAAAGAATCCTGCCAACAATCCAAACCAAATACTGTTGCATTGCCTCCATTAGGCTTTATTAATCCCAAAAGAATGCCTATCGTTGTCGTTTTGCCAGAACCGTTTTTTCCTACAAAACCCGAAATCCCCTTTGGAGCCTGCATATTCAGCCCATTTAATGCGACCACTTTTCCAAACGACTTCACAAGATTCGTTGTATTTACTATTATAGTATTCAAGTTATAGCTGCCTCCCATTTAGTCAAATCTTGGATTGTCTTTCTTGTCATTTAAGCAATATTCAGGATGTCTTTATTTTTTTGCTTTTGGCGAAACTTTTTCGCTTTTGATTGAGCCCTTTAGCACTTCTTCACCCTTTTGCGTTAGTTTGTAGAATTTTCGTTGCCCAAAACCGAAGCTCTTAACTAAATTCTCTTTTTCCAGAATCTGAAGATGTCTATATGCGGTACGCCAGTTTAATCCCAAGTTTATCGCAATTTGATTACAACTTTTAGAACCAGATAGCAGCGTTTTCAAAATCTTCTTTCTAGAGTTGGCGCCTCTTGAAAGACTAAGCAACAAATAGAAATCACTCTCTTCACTAATTCTGTCTATTCTACTCATACTCATCTTCTCCCATAAACTACAATTGAACACAGAAAGTGCCATTTTACTGAGGGATTAAAAGCTGAACCTCGCGCTTTCGCATTTTTAACTCTAAGAAATTTATCTGTAGCCTTAGCTAGGAGAACCCTTGTTATTGCATTTATTTCTCCCTTTGCCACCGAAAACCACTCAGTTATAGTGTACCAAGAGAGAATATTTAGCTCTACACTTTAGGACACCTGTACTAAACACTGGGACAGATGGGACGTTATCAAAAAAAGCCATTTTTGAGGTTAGCAGAACTTTTAGTTTGGCTTTTTCTTGTTTGATTTCGTGTTATGAACAGTTCTGAGTTTTCATTTTTGCTTTGATTCCTTCAATACCCTTCAAAGCTCCCGCTAGCATCAACACGTGACCCGCCAGTAAGAGAATCCCAACAAACATAGCCTTGTCGCTCGCTGGAGCTAGCAACAGTAGATTGTTGCTCAATATCATAATGGGGGTTGCTGAATAAAGCAGCATCAGTATTGGCACACTTAGAAGAAATATACGCGAGATTCGGGTTTTCGCCGCGAAACCTATAAACATCATTGAAACGCCTATCATTGCGACGATAGTTCCCACCCAAGGCATTTGGACATAATGATACGATATGGACAACGTATGTTGTTCCGTACGTGGCCATGCAGATAGCAGGAGACCGATGCTGCCTAATGAAATTCCTGCAGAACTCAAGTACATTGCCTTCTTGGCAGTCGTAATTTGGGAAAGTAGCGTTGTCAAAGCGCCAGCGCTTGCTAGCAACAATCCTAACGTGGCTGGGTGAAAGCTGAATTCCAACGAAGAATATCTGACTAGAGGAGTTGGCAGTTCTAATGGAAATTCTGAAAAGGTATAAATTGTCACATATGCCAATCTTGGAATGAAGGCAGTTAACAAACCCGAGATTAGCGTCATTATTGAGCCAAAAAAAAGAAGGAAGATGTTTTCGCCTTTAATCATCCTTGTTTCCACCTCGCATTAGGGAGAGACTCGACTTCTATGCCATAATGTGTGTGTATCGATGACGTCGCCTTGTTGACTTGATTCGCTGGGACTTACCGGAAACTCGTTGCTCAATGCGATTACGTCAAGAAGATATTCATAGCCCTGAGTGTATTCGCCGTTGGTTGGGCTGTACATTCCTATAGCGATATCTGCGCATGCAAGTGGCGCTGCCCAGCTGGTTCCGCTTCCATAACCCCAGTAATTAAAGTAGCCGCATTCGTAAGCATTCGGCTTAAATTCCAAGAAGCCTTGTGCATTGTAACATGTTAAGCAGTATATCGCATAGGGGTCCAGAGTAGCAAAATATGTATTCCCATAGTTGCTGTAGCTTTCACGCTGAGCAGGATTATGATCATAAGCTCCTATACCGACAACAAAATGACTTTCGGCTGGATATGCGACGCCATTAGTATGAGCGCCATTGCCTGCTGCTGCAACCCACGTTGTTCCACCAAGAGTGCCTGTTCTGAATCTATCACACCACCATCCATTGCATGTATTGATTCCCCATGGATACCATGGATCTGCTCCCCAACTCATGCAAACTATCTCAACGTCATGCGCTATACACCATTCTATCGCCTGCGGAGCATACTGTTCAGCTGTGCTGTAACTGTCGTCACAGATTTTTAGGGGAATCCAGAAATTTGGATTCTCGTACATTGCATCGTTATCTCCGCTGTCACCAAAACCTCGTGCCAAAAGGTCTGCAACGCTAGAACCATGCATATTCGCTCCATTACTTACATCAGTGTTGCCGTCAGTAAAGTCCCACGATGTATAAGGCATAATGTTATCACTTGCCCAACCGTAGAACAGCGAGTCGCTAGCGTCATACCCTGAATCGATGACTGCAATGGCGGTTGCTGCATCCAAAGTGGAATCATGGTTAGCCATTGTGTATGCTATGTCATCTAGGTCACGTACTTGGTCCCATGTCAAGAATGGTTCGAGCGGTTGTATGATTCTGATGCAGTACACCGAGGGAATGTTTGCTATTTGCTGTAACATCTGTTTTTCTATCGTTATTCCGATTGAGGGGCTGAATTTACTTGCGTAAAAGTATGAATGAGGAATTTCAGCTAACTGTTTAACTGCTCGTTCATTCGCTTTGTATACTTGGAAAACGTTTTCGGTCTTTCCAGTTTTGAGGTCTTCGGAGAGCTGAGTTGTATCATCTACATCTGAAACATAGACTTCCACATACACTGTCTCATCGGCAACGTCTAAGTAAGGTTCATCTGTTGGGAAAACTTTCAGAGTCCAATCAGCTTCTTCATTGTATTCGTCAAGGCGTGTTCTCATCTGGTCAAGAAAAGGCATTTGTCGAACATCGATTGTTGAGGGTTGTTCTTGTGCTATAGCGGCTATTCCTGCCTGTTGCATTATTGAAACCCCAAGCATAATGAGAAGCAACATTGTTCCTATAACCGCGGTTTTTTTCATTTTTCTTTCCTCCTTTTTTGGGGGCTGTGGTATAGCAAGAACGAATACTTATTTCTACGCTTTAGGACACCTGTACTAAACACTAGGACACTTCCCTTTCAATCGCTTTAGTGTTTACAGGGCATGAAGAGCAAAATTTGACTGCTACTTTGAATAGAACCTGTAAAATAAAAAAAGGAGGAAAACGAGAGGTCTATTTGCGTCTTTTCTTATACGCTACTGCCGTCATGATTACTGCTCCGATGATCACGGCTACAGCTATGGCGGCTAACATGCTTGCATCCAACGGTTGTGCAGTATTATTCTCGTCTTGAGGTGAGGGAGATGATACCGATTCGCCATCTGGAATGAGCCCGCCGACAGCCAATGGAGTGCAACTGAAAACTTCTCCAGAGTCTGCCCAGATTCTAACGTAAAGGGCGTAAACTCCACTTGGATATGTATAGTTGGCATAAGGCTGTTTCTGGTCGAGGTACAGCTCGATGTTCCAGCAAGGATAGAAGGTCAAAGGTTCTCTGAAGTTTGTGGCTAGGTTGGCTTTGGTAAGCTCTTTAGTTATGTTGAACCCGCTAATCTCAACAATGGCTTCTTTGCCTCCTGAACTGACAACGCCTGTATACGAGAAAGTTTCAACGTATTTCATGGCGATGTCTATGGCCTGGTCTTTTGAAATGTTTACGTCAGTCTTACCAATCTTGTAGAGGCTAAGGTAATCAGAGAAGAAAATCCCGCTGTCCTGAAAAATAATGCATACTGCGTTGTAGTCGACGCCGTTGAATGTATATTTCCAATCAAACGACGTGTGGTAAGCGTCATTTATAACCTCTAGTTTTATATTGCCGAGCGTTTTAGTTTCGTTCTTGTTTCCTTCAACCATTTTCAGTAGATCTATCATTTCTTTTAAGTCGGACTTTCCCGTGTAAGTTTGATATTTATCGAGGATACCCCTTGCCCTGTCAAGTGTATTAGCAGATGGTTGAGCATAAAGAAGTGAACCTGTCATTACGCTTATACTGCATGCAGTCAACGTGCCATTGTTGAATGAGAAGAATGCTGTCGCGGTGCTTTCACTGGCTTGAAGGTCGTACTTTACGTGCTCTTGTTGGATGCCGCCTAGCTCCGAAGGATAGTCCACAGAATAGGTTGCCATCTTAGCATTGTACTTTGTCATGTCAAGTTCAAATACGTCTGTTATGAAAGTTAGCGCTCTGTCTTGGGCAGTAGAAGAAGCTGATTGCACCGTAGACGTCTGTGAAAGTAATAGCGCTAGAATTGCGGCAAGAATCAAAAGCCCCCGAACTTTTGTTACAAATTTTCTCATTTGTTATTCGCTCCTTTAATACCCTGGCAATCCCAAGTTTCCGTTGCCGAAGATGTGCATCCTGCTCCAAAAACCTGGAAATGGCGGGTTTGGTGGAGGTGGGTCTGGTGGGTCAACCCAATGCAGCGTATACAACTGAGTTGCTGGCAAATAATAGTTTCCGAAAGTGTAATATGCTGCCCAGCTCGCAGCGTCGCGCACGTTCATATGATACTGTAGAAGGTACAAGTAGAGGTAGTAGACGTAATGAGCGTGATTGTAGCTTCCCCAGCCCGTTGGATTTAGAAATTGTGGCGAGTACCCTTCATGTCCTATGTAGACATAGTTACCAGTCGATGACGTATAGGCTTCGAGGTTCATAGTGTTGCTGTGCGTCCAAGCGTAAGGAAGCGATGTCCGACCACCGCAGTATGGACAAATTGTGCCAGGGTAATCCATTGTTGTGCCGCAATGCCATGTGCAAACAAATCGATGTCGACCATACGGCGTGTTAGGCCATATATAATCATCTTCCACGTGCAAGCCGTTAGTGTCCATTAAATAGTGATGTTTTGGTCCATTCGGATTGCATTTATACTCTGAGGCGTGTCCTTTAGTGAATACTGTTGCAGCGCTGTAGTGCGTTTCAGCATAGTAGGCGTTACTACCGTACGCCGATCTTGTTGCCGCACTGTCAACACATTTGTATAGCCAGCCGTAATTGTATCCATAAGATACAAACATGTTCATCATGTACGTACAGACATCTCTGGTGAGCTGTTCTTCCCCGGGAAGATCAAGGTATTCTATATGATAGTTGGGACCGTAGATGACGCCAGCATTGGCTGCTTTAGCTGTTTTCACTCCGAATAGCTGTGGCGCCGATACAAATAGTAGGCTTAGAAGCAGTAGAGCACCAACCGTTATGGTTTTTCGTTTCATGCTTCTCGCCTCCGTCAAGACTATTTGTCTTGCGTCTCTATCTTAATAGATACGAATATTAATTTCTACACTTTAGGACAAGTGTACTAAACACTAGGACAGTTGAACGTTTAAATTTGCCACTTGAAGCCAAGAGACCGTCTGGAATGAAGATAAGCAACTTTCGCGTTGCTAGTTCTGCACCCATGTCTCCCAGCGGTAGCTAACAGCACCCATTGAGTGAGTTTCTCGCACTGGCGCCGCTGTGTACCACCATGTACTCGCGGAGCTTGTCCAGTAGGGCCATCCTTGATCATTGTGCAACCAGTTTCGGTAGAATACCGCATGCGAAGCATCATTAGTAAATTGCCCGCTGTCACTATAACTATAAACTTCTTTCTGGAAACCTGCTTGAACCCAAAGATTTGACAAGTGTCCACGCCTGACCCACTGATAATTTATCCAAACATCATAGTGCCAACCGCCACCGTCTTGCGTGCCATCCAACATAATAACGTAAGTATCAGCTGCTGTTATCGGCGTATTTTTATCCATGTAATATACAAGACCACCGCCTTCATCCGAATCGTAAGTATACCACTTATAGGTTTCACCATAGTTGTGCGTAAGCATTATTTCTACCCAGTTCGTTCCGCTGTCCAAGTTTCCTAACTGCACGCACAAGTAGTGGTACCGTGTTTGTCCTGAACTGACACTCATAGAACCAGAAACTACTTCAGAGGCAACACCAGTCCAAGAAGCATAATTAGTCCGCATACACGAGGCTCTGCCGGTCGATAGAACTGCATTTTCGTCTAAGGGAGCTTTAACTGGCGCTCTAATTGGCATCTCAGCAAGTTCTTCAGGAGTCAACACTCTTCCCATCCACGTTGCACCCGTCTCAGGGTACCAGCCCATCCCTAGCTTCGCAAGCTTTGCCGTTATTTCTTCATCATCCAACCCTTGCGACCTGAATTCCTGAATTTTCAAGGTAACCGGATCAACAAAATTCTTCGGAGGCTGCCATGATCCAATGGCAGACGTTAGGTTATTCGTCTGGGCTGCTACCGTAAGCATCATTGAGCAAAGCACCGTTAAGCTAAGGAGTACAGAAGCCAAGCAGTAAGCACTTTTCCCACTAACCGTTATTTCACCTCCCATTTCTACTAACCATACTAAACAAGAATTACTTATTTCTACACTTTAGGACAGGTGTCCTAAACTCTAGGACACTTCCTTTTCAATCGCTTTGTTGTAAGAATAATGTTTTGACTTACCCAAGATGTGCTACTCTCGATGTTCTAATACTGTGGAATTAATACCTTGTCATCCGTCCGAGTTTCCGTATTACGTGAAAGTAGGCAAACTCAGTAAAAATGGCGACAATGATACCTTTTGGAGGGGTCGTACTGTAGGCAACTGTTTTGTTAGAAATTAAGATATTATTAGCCTTGCGAAGAGGACATTTTTCTTGGGAAAAGGTCTGAACTTGCACGGTTGAGTATCCTGTTACCACAGCGGTGGAAATAAGAATCGGTAGGAGCAGTACGGTGGCAATTATATGCTTAGGCTTTTTAGCAGCCGTGGAAGTGACTGCATTAATGTTTCTTACTCTTGAGGTATTTGCGGATAGGTGGCAAGCATTCTAAATCCTATGGTTAGACAGGTGTACTAAAATGTAGAAATAAATAGTTGTTGGTAAGTATGAAGTAAAGATAGAAAATGGGTATTCTAACAAGAGCAACCAGAAACATTACCAGAAGAAAAACAAGAGCTCTACTAGTAATTGCCGCATTAAGCCTTGCCTTAGCAATGCTAATCATCCTTCCGCCTAGCATCACTGCAAACCAAGAAGCCGCCCAAAAAGTTATTGATGACCTAACAGCTGATGTCGAAAAACAAGCTTTGAAGTTAAATATGGTGGCAACCCAAATAGACTGCTACCTTCCAATAGTCCTGTCCTTCGATAGTAACACGCGACCTATTTTGTATCCCCTTATGAACGTGACTGATTACGCAGGACTTAGCTTAATTCCAGATGTCACTGCGGTCATACCAATACTTAGGCAAGACCAATGGGCTCAAGACGAATACCTATATGATGTCTATGGTATACCTTTGGATGCTTCTTTTGTTGATGGCTTTCCGTCGATTTTGCCTTCGAATATTACTGCCGGTCGAAATCTGCAGGCTGGAGACAGAGGCGTTGTCGTTCTGCAAGAAATAGTTGCAAACCAGTTCGGTGTTGACGTAGGTGGGACAGTTAACATTTTAGGACAAAACTTTAAGGTAGTAGGCATTCAGGGACGAGGTTCGTATCAGGGATTGAACCAATATAATGTAACTGCTGCCTACATGAGTCTTGAGGAAGCTCAAACCATCACTAACACGACTGGACAAGCAACAACATTCCACGTCTTTGCTAACAGCATTGATAACGTAGGTGCAATCGCAAACAACATCAAAGCTGCGTACCCTAGCCTTCGGGTTGAACTAGCTACTTCTGTAATAAATGAGGCTCTGGACTTGCAATCGAGAGCCAACAACCGTATGCAAGAAGTACAAAATACAATGAATCAAATACAAAGCACTGCTATAGTGGAAATAAGTTTGGTGGTCGCTGCTCAAGGTGCAATAATATTACTTATAATGCTATATACGGTGCGTGAACGAACCAGAGAAATAGGCATACTCAAAGCAATTGGCGCCAGCAACACGACAATTCTTGGGCAGTTTATGCTTGAAGGCGTACTGCTAAGCCTAATCGCTGGCATAATCGGCATAGCAATAGGCATAGTCGTCGCATCACCACTAGCGTACTTACTGCTTCCGCACCTAAACCAAATTGGATTTGACCTTATACTGACAGAGGAGGGAATTCTAACATCAGTTCCTCCCGCTGTAACCATAACCCCGCAACTTATACTACTCGGCGTAGGCGCTGCCTTACTGTTAGGTGCGCTTGGAAGTTTGTATCCTGCTTGGAGAGCCGCAAGAATACGACCAGCGGAGGCAATGCGCTATGAATGAGGTGGTACTTAAAATCGAGAACTTGACCAAGACATACAAGCTTGGCAAACGAGATGTACAGCCCTTGACCGACTTGAACCTTGAGGTCAAAAGAGGAGAATTCACAGCCATCATGGGCCCCTCAGGCAGCGGCAAAACCACACTCCTAAACATCATTGGCTGCCTCGACAAACCCACAAGCGGCACAGTGCTTCTTGACAAAGTTGACGTCGCACGCCTTCCAGAATCGCAACTCTACAAGATACGCAGAGACAAAATAGGCTTTATATTCCAAAACTTCAATCTTTTGCCATACCTTAACGCCAGAGAAAACATCGAGTTAGCTATGGAGCTCGCGGGCAAATTCAAAGAACAAAGAAAACAGAGAGCATTAAAATTACTTGCTATGGTTGGCTTGTCAGGACGCGAACAGCATAGGCCTCAACGGTTAAGTCAAGGCGAACAGCAAAGAGTCGCTATCGCACGGGCATTGGCTAATGACCCAGCCATAATCTTAGCGGATGAACCAACAGGAAACTTGGACAAGAACAGCAAACAGGAAATCGTGAAGCTACTAGCAAATCTTAACCAGAAGCAGGGCGCCACGATAATAATGGTGACACATGATGAGCAAATTGCAGCACACGCGGAACGGATGCTCTTCTTAAATGATGGAAAAATAATCAAATAAAAACAGGGCTCTAAGAGAAGTTCTTCTTGAGCAGTAAATCAAAAGCATAGCATTGCTTTCTTAAGCCTTTTTCTCTTGTTATTAGGCTACTTAAACTCCAAGCGACTTTGCTTCTTTGGGAAACAATCAACGTATGCGATTAACGAGTTATCATTTGGTAGAGTTGTTGGACTGAAATAACTTGTGTCTGGCAAGTTTGTAACCGCAAAATGCGGGAGCGCAACAAAGTCGCTAAACCAGCAACAACATAATAAAACAATCAATAATGAGTTATAGCTGATGTGTGGCTCTTAAGAGTAAATAAAAAGGGGTTGTAGGGGGTAATTAAGGCATATTTATTTTAAGTGGTTATTTGGACACAATCTATGTATACGTCTGTGGGCTGTCCGCCCTCATAAATACTAGCGACTGCAACGTATCTGTAATTTTGTGTTGTATAACCGAAGTTGTACCAATCAGGTCCACTGCTTACTGTTAGACCCGACCCTACCTCGTACCAAGGGCCATCGCTGTAGTATGAAACGTACACATGGACACGGCTGTAGTAGCCGTAAGCTGAGAAGGCGTAAATTTTGACGGTTGAACCCGCAGGTACTGCTGCATTCGTTAATCCAATTATGTAACCGCCGTCGCCAGAGGATGAAACGCCTCTTATGCGCGCATAGGCATTATTAGGTGAACTACCTGTTATATTGCTCGGGTTAGAAACAGTGCCTGCTCCATATGTTCCATAAGAATGGACGCTTGATATGTAGTAAGTCGCTGCGCTTGCCAGTGGCACCAAAAGGATGCCTATCATTAGAAACAGTGCTGTAGGGATAATGAAGTATTTTTTCATAATATTTACTTCCATTATTCTCCTATCAGTTGGGAAATTTCTTATCATTGCGCCCCACACTCAGCGCTCCTACCTTAAACTCTCTTTTTTATAATTTATTTCTACGCTTTAGGACACTTGTTCTAAATTTTAGGACAACATGTACAGAATTATAGGACACTTCTCTAACCAAAGTGTAAAAAGCAAATAATAATTAGCGTTGCAGCTGTTGGGCAAGCAACGAAGTTAATAGGTGTTCGCATTAACGGAGTTATAAACTGCGTTTAAGCCATACTCTCGCGGTTTCATAGCAGAAAATTAAAACAAATATTAACGTTGCAGCAACAAACAAGAAAAATTCTCGGTTGAGAACAACTGGCCTGAGAAGGACAACCTCAATTAGCAAGATTGCGATGGCGAATATAGAGTAAAAGAGGTATCTTGGAATAAGGAAACGGCTGATTCTTACGCAGTTTTCCAAGAGAACCTTGTTTATTACGTAATTGCCCATTTCCCTTTTTAGCAGACCAGCTTCCTCAAGTTTATTAAGATGATACTGAGCTTGGGACGGACTGCTCAAGTTCAGAGCTCTTTGAATCTCTCTAATTCCGAGCGGTTTATTGGTTTTTAATAATAGACGATAGATTTCAAGCGTTGTTCCCTTAAGGATCTCTTTGGATTCTCTGTCACTCAAATCCAACGCCTAATCTAATTAAATGGAGGCGGCAATTAAAACTTATCACAAAATGCGTTTAACAAGTGTACTAATCTTTTGTACACTGTGTACAAAAATATAGTATTAAATAACAGACTTCGAACGTAAGAATAGCAGATAAGTGTGTGAAGCTTTGATTGGGCAAAAAATGACAATGGCGGCAGCAGCAGTCCTTGCTGTAGCGCTAGCCTTTCTGCTGGTAGGAATGAGCTACATTCTCTTCCCTGAACAAACATCGCAAGAACCAACCCCTATGCCGATCCCTAAACCAGAACCTTTGTTAGATCAAATACTTTGGGTAATTCAATGGATAGGTTTAGCCGCGTTTATCGCAATCACTGTTGTTGGAGCTATGCTCCTCATAAATCGAATAAGAAGCAAGAAAACACTCAAACACATTACATGAGAAAACGGTAATTTACCGCTAACATCTTGACCTTTAACACTGGTCAACTCCTACTCAAAGTCCAAGAATAAACGCATTGACTTCAGGCCTAGGAAAGGGCATCCTGCGAAAATGCTACTTTGGAGATTAGTAGAGTTGGTTAAGTTTCAAGTCCGTTGGATGAAGAAGCGTTACAAGAGAAATCAGGAGTACCGTTACAAACGTTACTCCATAGACTTCCCAACGAGGCTTAACGCGAAAATTGAGCCGCACACGCATGAGAATTTTAGCATAGACTTCGCAGCCCGAGAAACGCCAGAACAAGAAATCATAAACATAACCCTGACCAGAAGCAAGCACGCCAAGTCAGCTGCCTGAATAGACGCCCCCGCAAAACCAGCTATTGCACGTTTTCGCCTGTAGAAATGCCTATGGGAAAAATGTTTCTACCTGAAGAAATCACCACATCAAAACACGCCAAGAAACTGCAACTCACCCGCGCTTTTTTACATGAACGTGTCAATTTTGTAAACATAGAGAGCTTCCAAAATTTTTCCCCATAATCTTTTCTCCTGTAGAAAATTTTTGCCTCAGACAAAACACCAGAAAACAGCGGCATTAATGTGATAAGATAGTTCTGGAAATCCCTAGTTTTTGCTTTCAGCGTTGGAGGAAGCTGAGAACTTTGACGCGGAAGAAGAGCAAGGGCACAAGGCTTAAGGTTTTCAGTGGCAGAGAAGCCCGCCTAAACCGCGTCATACTCAAAATCCTCAACCAGAAAGGCGCTCTTATCCCCTATGCCGTGTGGCTTCAACTTCGAGCAATCAAGGGCTTCAGGCACACCGTGTACAAAACTGTTTGCAGACGCATGCAAGCACTAGAACAGCAACGTTGGATAGTTCAAAAAGGAACAAGACCAACACAGCCAGGCTGGGACTCTGACCTTTACGAGCTGACGCTTAGAGGAAAAGCAGCACTGGCGCTAGACGAACAAAACATAGACACTTTCCTTCAAACCGCCAAAGAAGAGCAACTGCTCCTGCTAATCGCTGCACTCTCATAGCCCAATAGGTGCGTTTTTAGATACATGTCTTTGCGAGCGCCACAAAGACATCATGTCTTTGCAACGATGGATACTTTTTATTCTCAGCTTGCAAGACCTTCAAGGTGAAATCGTATTGGTTAATCTTGTTGATAATTGGGAAGTGCTCGAGGAGTACTCGGGCGAGAAACAGGGCTTCTACCAGCTTCTTGCCAACGACGGCATGTTTGAAATCCGCGTACAAACTGGAAAAATTGGTTTCAAACGGGAGTTTGAGAGTGGCAACGATCCGCTCTTGACTAAAATCCTGGAATTTTGCAGAAAACACAGGTACTTCAGAGGCAGCCAGAAATTGCGAGACGAAGAATTCTTCAAGTAGTCGGCGAGGCAAAAGAAATCGATGAACGCTGCATCTCACGTTCCTGTCTACCGTTCGAACGAAGACGCGGACTCCTGAAGCTGAAGCTTGGCGAGGAGTATGCAGCGCTGGATGCTACAGGGCGAAAACAGACAAGAAAAAATGCAAGTGCAGATGTGGCGGCAAGTTCCACGGCAAGGGACAGCAGAGCAAGCGAGAAGAAAAAGGAATAGACGCGTTCTTTTAGTGGTGGGAGGGAATGGCTGGACTTACACACACCATTTCTAGAGACAGCATATTTGGCACCAAAGCCGGTTCTAACAACAGTAAGTCGGATTCTGCTGAGTCCGCCGGCGCCAACCCCCTATGCCCGCACTGCGATAGCAACAAGCTCTGGCGCGATGGACATAGGTACTCGATTTTCGGCGACGAAATCCAAAGGTGGCTTTGCCGCGAATGCGGTCTGCGTTTTTCTGACCCTAATGATGTTCAGAAGGCTTGGAGCACGTTGGAACGCGTTGAAAGGATTGAAAGGCAGTCATTAAAAAGCGGAGACACCATAGTACATAGCAGCCAAATATGCGTCACGGAGACGAAAAACTTGGCCGCAGAACAAAAAACTGAAGTTCTGCGAAGAAACGAAACTAGCGATGCCAAAGCAAAAATCCTCGAATACGCTTGGTGGCCCAAAAAAGACGGCAAAAGCGACACCACCATCCAAGGAAGAACAAAACTGCTGCGAATTCTCACCAAACGCGGAGCCAACCTTTACGACCCAGAAAGCATGAAAGCAGTCATAGCTAAGCAGCCATGGAGCAACGGAAGAAAAAACAACGCAGTCGACGCCTACACCTCATTCCTAAAAATGGTAGGCGGCAAATGGGAAGCACCACTCTACCAAACCGTCCGAAAGCTGCCGTTCATCCCGAAAGAAACAGAAATAGACCAGCTCATAGCAGGCTGCAGTCAACGCATGGCAACATTCCTTCAAATGCTCAAGGAAACAGGCGCAAGATGCGGAGAAGTCTGGATGCTCAAATGGGCAGACATAGACTTCGAAAGCAAAGTAGTCAACATTACCCCTGAAAAAAACAGCAACCCAAGAGTCGTGCACCTCAGCAACAAGCTCATAGAAATGCTCCAGAAACTACCCAGAAACTATGGACCACGAGTATTCTCTCGCCCAGACATGCCAGTAGATCATCACGCAGGAACCTTCCAGCACCAACGCAAACGCATAGCCCACAAACTACGCAACCCCCGCATAATGAAAATCCACTTCCACACCCTCCGATACTGGAAAGGCACAATGCTCTACCACAAAACCAAAGACATGTACTACGTAATGCAAGCCCTCGGGCATAAGAACATCAAAAACACGCTGCTCTACGTCCAGCTTGAAGAAGCGCTATTCCAAGGCGAGCAAGACTACCTCTCTAAAGTAGCCAAAACAGAAAAAGAAATATGCAGCCTAATCGAGGCAGGATTCGAATATGTCACAGAGTTTGAAGGCGCCAAAATCTTCAGGAAAAGGAAGCTTTAACATGCAGAAAACCAAGGTAACATCGCCATGCGGGACCCCCCGTCAATTTGCTTATAAAGGTGCGGGGGGTGGGATTTGAACCCACGAACGCCTGCGCGACAGGGTCCTAAGCCCTGCTCCTTTGACCAGACTTGGAGACCCCCGCCATCTGCCGTTAAGTGTTGAAAGTAGGGTACCCTGCAATATTTATTTAACCCTCAAGCGCGGAAGGTGGTACGTGGCATAAGCGTCTGCGCTGGACGCTGGTTATTTTTCGTGTGCGCACTTATTTCGGCTGTACTGTCCGTTTTGGAACAGTGGACTGGAGATTATCAGGTCGGCTGTTGCTCGGTTGCATGCGGTTGGCACGTTGTAGAGGACGGCTATTCGAAGCAGGGCTTTGACGTCAACATCATGAGGGAGAGCCTCCAGCGGGTCCCAGAAGAAAATCAGGTAGTCGAGTTTCTCGTTGACGATTAGGGCTCCGATTTCCATGTCGCCGCCGTGAGAGCCGTCCTTGAGTAGGTTGACGTTTAAGCCTGTTTTGTCAATAATTTTTTTCCCTGTTCCTCCGGTTGCGTAGAGGGTGTGGCGGGCTAAGGTTCCCTTGTTGAAGTCGCACCACTCAACCAAATCCGCTTTCTTGTTGTCGTGCGCTACCAATGCGATTGTTTTCTTCAAAAACCTCACCTTTCAGACTGAACCGATTGCAGGGCAGCTGGTTTAAACTTTTCTGTCCAGCAACCGAAAGCTCTAAATTTCCTGTAGTTGGTTCTTTTTCAGAACCCGTTTGCGCCTCGGTAGCCTAGCCCGGTGGGGCGTTACCTTGGTAAGGTAATGGTCGCGGGTCCAAATCCCGCCCGAGGCTCCACTTCTTGGCTAAAATCTCTACGATGACTGGAGTTCCCTATCCATTTTTTGAGCAGCTGTTTAATCGAGCGCTTTTGAGGTGGTATATCCTCTTTCACAGCTTTCCACAGTACCTACAGATTTACGCCGAAGTATCGTGAATGCGTTTGTCGCGGGTACCCGCCATCATTTATTTGGAAGCCTGATGGAGATTCATTGCAGAAACCTAAAGGAGGCAAGTCTGTATTGCCGCTTTCATGCGCCAAAAGCATATCGAAAACAGGGTGAGGGGAGAGATCTACCCCGCAGAGCAGACGCGCCCAACGCGACTCATAGTATATACAAGGGTATAGATGAAAAATCGCACACCAGCTCCATTTATAATCAGCCGAACAATTTCAAAGACAATGCAGATTGTGAAGTCTTTTTAAGCGAGAAGATGCAATAAAACCAATCAGTCACCAGCGCTCGCAGACCGAGAGAAAATCAGAGATGCAGAAAACATGGAACGTGCCAAAGTCGTAAAAGAAGAACTATGCGAACAGGACACATGCTTCCTGGCAGTCTACGTCGAAGCCACAAACAGTTGCCTCATCATGCTTAGCGAAAAACAAGACAAACTCGGAACCTTAGCCATAGCAGTCCCCAAACCCCAAAACCTTCTTGGGCCAGTCACCTCATCCGTGCTCTTAGGCGACAAAAACGCGGTTTCAGCCCGCATGTTCGCCGAATACGTCGCCTCTAAAAAAGGAAAAATCGCCATGGTCTCAGTCCATCTCGATAGACTCAGCGAGATGCAGGCACAAGTCTTCTTCATGCACCTAATCGAAAAAGTCCTCAAAGCCGAAGGCGAAAAAGAAGCCGAAAAAATCTAACCTGCCACGCCAAGGAATTTTCATGATCCGCGCCGTGTTACCATCCCAATTCGACGCCGTTCTAAACGTAATCAACGAAGCAGCGCAAGCTTACAAAGGCGTAATTCCCGAAGACAGATGGAAAGAACCCTACATGCACAGAGAAGAGCTGAAAGAAGAAATCCAAAACGGCATCCAATTCTACACATGGACAGAAAATGACACCGTCGTAGCGGTTATGGGAATCCAACAGGTCAACGACGTCACCCTTATCAGACACGCATATGTGGCACCACACCGCCAACGAAAAGGAATCGGCGCAAAACTCCTCATGCACCTGCTAAGCATAGCGCCAACAACTACGGTTCTCGTGGGAACCTGGCAAGCAGCTTACTGGGCTATTCGCTTCTACGAGAAACATGGTTTCCAGCTGGTGTCAAATAGGGAAAAAGACATGCTTCTCAGAAAATACTGGCGCATACCGGAACGGCAAATTGAAACTTCGGTCGTGTTAAAACTCAAAACAGAAAACTAATCTCTCCCGTCTGTGGTCACATTTTATATACCTGATTTACAAGCTTAACAGTGGTGCAGCAATGGCAGAAGACGAAGAAACAAGCAACATCAAAATCACGCTGAAAGTCGAAGATGTGATGACCCGAGAAATCATAACCATAGACGAGAACGCCACAGTTAAAGAAGCTGCAGAAATCATGAACCAGAACGACATAAGCTGTTTAATCGCTTCCAGAAACGGAAGAGCCATAGGAATAATCACCGAAAGAGACCTCCTGAAACGCGTAATCGTGGAAGCAAAAAACGCCAAAAAAACCAAAGTCGCCGAAGTCATGTCAACACCCCTAGAAGTTATCACACCAGACACAAGCTTGGAAGAAGCTGTGCGAGTAATGTTCGAGAAGAAAATAAAGAAGCTGCCTGTCATCGAAAAGAAACAGATAATCGGCTTAGTCAGCCTCACAGACATAGCACGCTGCCAACCCGCCATAATGAAAATTCTAAAGAGCTTCGCAAACGTGCAAAACGCGCCGAAAAGCATGAAAAAAGTCTTAGACATGTACATAGTTTAAGAACCAGTGAAGAGCCTACCTCACTTCTACATTTAAGAACACGCTTGCGCATTAAGAACAAGGCATCCACGATGAAACAAACTCTCGTGTTAAAGGTAAACCCGGATAAACCAGAAACCGAAAAAATGCAAATCGCCGCGAACATCATCAAGCAAGGCGGATTAGTCGCGTTTCCAACAGAAACAGTTTACGGTTTAGGCGCAAACGCGCTGAACCCAGCGGCTGTTTCGGCACTGTTCAAAGCCAAAAAACGACCACTGGACAATCCGCCCATAGTGCACGTGGAAAACGTAAACACCGTCTACACGTTAGCCGAACAGGTTCCGCCGAAGGCAACGCAGTTGATGAAGCTTTTTTGGCCTGGACCATTAACCCTAATTTTCAAGCGTTCACCAACGGTACCAGACGTGACTGTTGCTGGTTTAGACACCATCGCGGTCAGAATGCCCAAACACAACGTCGCGTTAGCGCTGATAAGGCTCAGCAACTGCTCAATTGCAGCTCCGAGTGCAAACCTAGCTGGCAAACCCAGCCCAACATCCGCCAAACATGTCTTGGCTGACCTCAACGGAAGAATCGACGCAATTCTGGACGCAGGCCCAACAAGCGTCGGCGTGGAATCCACCGTGCTGGACATGAGCGTTGATCCTCCGATGGTTCTGCGCCCTGGCGGAACACCGTTTGAGGCATTGAGGGAAGCGCTTAGCGACGTAGTGCTTCACCCGTTCGTTGCGGCGGAGAAAGAGTTGCCTGTGGGTAAAGCGCGTTCACCTGGTATGAAGCATAAGCATTACGCGCCGAACGCTGACGTCACAGTGGTGGAAGGTGACATTCCCGCTGTCGTTGCCAAAGTAAACGAGATAGCCGAAACCCACAAACGCAAAGGCGCCAAAGTGGGCATTTTGGCAACCGACGAGACTTTGATATCTTACCATGCTGATGTTGTTAAGTCGCTTGGCAGCCGCTTCAACTTGGCGGTTGTCGCCCAAAACCTGTTTCGTTTGTTGCGCGAACTCGATGCTGAAGGCGTGGACGCGATAATTGCGGAGGGTGTGCCAACCGAGGGTTTGGGCTTGGCGGTTATGAACAGGCTTCGCAAGGCTGCTGGCTACCGTATCGTCAAGGCATCTTAGGCTGGGAAAAATTTATATTACCGGGATAAGTGTTGCGTTTAGACTTCAAAATGTTAATTAAAGATTGGTGAAAAAATGTCTACAGGTGGAGGAACCGTACCAGTTATAGTGTTAAAAGAAGGCACGGGAAGAACAACGGGACGTGAGGCACAAAAGAACAACATAATGGCTGCCAAGATTGTGGCTGAAGCCGTCAAGACAACGCTTGGTCCATGCGGCATGGACAAGATGCTTGTTACCAGCTTCGGCGATGTCTCAATAACGAACGATGGCGCAACCATACTGAAGGAACTTGATGTGCAGCATCCAGCAGCGAAGATGCTTGTGGAAGTGGCCAAGGCGCAGGATAATGAAGTCGGTGATGGAACTACAACTGCGGCTGTTTTAACTGGGGAACTGCTATCTAAGGCGGAAGGACTGCTTGACCGCAATGTGCATCCAACCGTCATTATCGAAGGCTACAAGAAAGCCAGTGAGAAAGCTCAGGAGGTTTTGAATAAGATCGCCATACCCGTTTGTCTTACTGACGACAAGACTCTGCGGGACGTTGCAATCACGTCTTTAAACAGCAAGGGCGTTAATGTGGCTGAGGAACACTTCGCCAAAATCATTGTAGACGCGGTTAGGCAGGTGACTGAAGAAGTTAACGGCAAGATGAAGGCTGACATTGACCTGATAAAAATCGTCAAGAAGCACGGTAAAAGCCTGGATGAGACAGAGCTGGTGAAGGGCATGGTTATCGACAAAGAAATTGCGAGTTCACAGATGCCAAAGTTCATTGATGGCGCCAAAATCGCGTTGCTCAATGAGAAGTTGGAGATTGAAAAGACGGAGTTTGACGCGAAAATTAACATTGAAAGCCCAGACCAGATAAAACTCTTCTTAGACGAGGAAGAGCGCATGCTCAAGGAAATGGTTGACGCGGTCACCAAGGCAGGTGCCAACGTGGTTTTCTGCGAGAAAGGCATCGACGACATGGCATTGCACTTCCTCGCGAAAGCAGGCGTATTAGCAGTTAAAAGCGTGAGCAGTAGCGACATGGAGAAGCTGTCCAGAGCCACAGGAGGCAAAATCTTAGCAAGCGTCAAGGACTTGGCTACTGACGCGCTTGGAAAAGCTAAGAGGGTTGAAGAAGTCAAAATAGGCGACGACAAACTAATTTACATTCGGGACTGCAAGAACCCGAAAGCCGTGACAATTGTAATCAGAGGCGCCTCGAACCACGTAATCGACGAAGCCGAACGTTCACTGCACGACGGTTTATGCGTGGTTAGAAACGCTGTGGAAGACGGCAAAATCGTGGCGGGCGGCGGTGCACCAGAGGAAGAAGTCGCCAAGAACCTGAGGAACTTTGCGGTTAAAGTTGGCGGGCGCGAGCAATTGGCTATTGAGGCTTTCGCGGAGGCTGTTGAGGCGATTCCGTTAACGCTGGCTGAAAACGCAGGTTTAGACCCAATCGACGTCATGGTGGAACTGAGAGCCAAACATGAAGACCCAGACAACAAATATTTCGGCATCGAGGTCACCACGGGAAAAATCAAGAACATGCTTGACCTGCTGGTTCTTGAACCGTTGCGAGTGAAGATGCAGGTGATGAAGTCAGCCACTGAAGCGGCGAACATGATACTGAAAATCGATGACCTCATCAGCGTCAAAGGTGGCGAAAAAACACCGCCAACGCCTTCTGGAATGCCTGGTGGCATGGGTGGAATGGGGGGCGGTATGGGCGGGATGCCCTACTAAAAGCCTCTTTTTTATTTGTCAGTTCTTTAAAGCGTGGAAGAATCTTGTCCTTCTTTAGTTAAAGACCCAAACGAAAACCGAAGAAGTTCAACTCAACCCATATAATTAACGAGGCGATCAAAACTTCAACAATCGACAAGAGGGCGCCTATCTTCAGGTATTCCTTCAAGCTTATTTTCACGCCTTTCCGCCGCATCATCTCAAGCCACATGAGAATCGCCAAAGACCCCAACGGAAAAAAATGCGGACCCAAATTGTTCCCGATAACGTTGGAGAAAACAAGACCAGTCAACGCTTGTCCGCTTAAGCTAGCCAATGAAGCCGCTTGGTTGATTGACAGCAGCCCCAGAATAGTCATAGGCCAGTTGTTCATGAAACTAGCGCCAACCGTCACCACCAAACTCGGCACAAAAACGCTCAAAACCGAAGGAAGCAAACTTGACTGAGCAAGAACCGACGCCAAAAACTCGACGACCCCTGCCTCCCTCAACCCTTGAACCACGATGAAGATGCTGACCATGAAAAGCACGATGTCCCAGTTAATCTCCCTCGCCAAACTCTTCAACCCCTTCCTCTCCTCGCCAAAATAGACCCACCTGTTCAAGTGTGCCCAGTACACAGCTATGAGAAAAACGGCGCCAGAACAGATAACCAGCGAAACAGGAACCCTAATCAGCGACGCAAACACGTAGCCAACATCAATCGCCACCAACGTGGCAACGCTTACATTCAGCATGGCTGGTGGCATAAGCTGAGACCCAGAACTTAGCAGGTCAACACGCGCAGCATCATAAATCTTCGGAATTCTCTTCCTGAAAAACAGGTACACTAACAATAGGCTGCTCAAGATTGTTGCTACAGCGACAGGACCCATGAAAATCACATGCTCGATGAAGCTGTACTTGAAAAAGTCAGCGTTCAAGATGTTAATCGGGTTGCTTGTGATAAGCGGCATAGCAGCGGTATCCGCGATAAGCCCAGCCGAAAATAGGTACGCAAGTCTTCCCTTGGCATCAATCTTCAACTGACTGATAATCTCCAGAACAATAGGCGTCAGAATCAACACCGCACTGTCGTTGGCGAAAAGAATGCTTACAACAACTGTCAGCAGCGAAACGTAGAAGTAAAGCCTTACACCGCTTCCACCCGCAAGCCTCACAACTTTAAGCGCAGCCCACTTGAAAAAGCCCAACGCATCCAATGTCACAGACAAAGCGATTATGCCGATGAATGCAAGCGCAGCATCCCAGATGTCAAAAAACGACTGAACCGCTTCACCCAAAGTTACGGTGCCAAGCAGAAGCGAAGCCACCGCGCCGATTGCGGCGGTGTAACCAAGTTTCAAATTTCGAGGACGCTTAATCATGAGAAAAAGCGTAACGCCGAAAACAATTAACGCTGCTATGGGGGTGTAGTTCATTGCAAACCGCGCCACCTGTTTTATCAGCGAAGCGATGTTTCAGGTATATAAGCTAACGTATCCGAAAATAGCCCAACTGAACGTAAAACGAGGAGACAATTGAAAAAAGCCAAGAAATTAAAGACGCTTATTCTTGAGGTTTCTGCCTTTCCGGCCTCAGTGACCGCACTGTAGCGCCTGCACGCCACATCTCAGACTTGCCCATAGCTTCCAACTCATCTGCAAGTTTCTGCCTGTAATCTGGGTCTTTGCTTTTCTCGAGCACAATCCGGGTTTCTTCCCCGGAAACCACCAACTCGTACAGTGAATCGAAAAGCGGTTTGGTGCAGTCGCGGAATCTTTCGCGCCACCTAAGTGCACCGATGCGTGCGGTTTCGCTGCAGTTGCAGTACATCCAGTCCATGCCGTTCTCGTCAACTAGCCTGATGAGGCTCTGCGTGAGTTCCTCCACGGTTTCGTTGAAGGCTTCGCTTGGGCTGTGACCACGTTCCCGCAAAGTGTTGTACTGCGCCTCCATTATTCCTGCAAGCGCGCCCATCAAAACTCCACGTTCGCCCGTCAAGTCGCTGTAAACTTCTTTCTCGAAGGTTGTCGGAAACAGGTAACCTGAACCGATGGCTATTCCCATGGCTTTCACGCGGTTCATAGCGTTGCCAGTATAATCTTGGTAAACGGCGAAGCTGCTATTTATCCCGCTTCCCGCCACAAAATTCCTTCGGACAGATGTGCCTGAACCCTTCGGCGCAACCAAAATCACGTCGATGTTTTTTGGAGGAATAACTCCTGTCATTTTTCCGTAGACTATTGAGAACCCGTGCGAAAAGTAGAGTGCATCTCCCTCTTTTAGATTGGCTTTCACAGTTGGCCATGTCTCCATCTGTCCCGCAT
This sequence comes from Candidatus Bathyarchaeota archaeon A05DMB-2, assembly GCA_018475625.1. Taxonomy (GTDB): domain Archaea; phylum Thermoproteota; class Bathyarchaeia; order Bathyarchaeales; family Bathycorpusculaceae; genus A05DMB-2. The sequence continues at coordinate 275,423 of JAAKEZ010000001.1, read as the reverse complement.
CGGTGAGCAAAAACTGCTTTATGGTTCCGCGCCGTGCTGCTTCCTCCATTGAAAACAGGTTTTCTTCAGGAATCCAGCCGTCTTCAACTGCCAGGTCGTAGTAGCGTTTGTGGACACCGCTGTTTTCTTGTCCGATGATTACCTTTATGCCGTTGTCTCGCATGTTCAGAGATTGAGCTCGTCCTTGGATGCCGTATCCAAGCGTGGCGACAACTTCGCCTTTCAGGATTTCTCGGGCTTGTTCCACTGTGAATTCTTTTCGCGTAACGACGTTTTCTTTCACGCCGCCAAAGTCTAATTCGACCATGATTATTCCTCAAATCAGATAGCTTCTATTAAACCGACATAATTAAGAATTATCCTTCCTTCCCAAACGTTTATCCACTAGTAGAAGCGCTCAGGTGTGATTTAATCGCGATTCAAGACATAATGTTTTCTCAAAGCCACGTTTTGTTTAGCATTTGAAGCTATATTACAATTAGTAACGCACAATCCTAGATGAAAGGAGAATAGCGAGAATGACACGATGACAGCTGCAGCCATCGCGACATTTCAGTCCAGAGCCCTCTCAGGCCTTCTCTTTTGCGATGATAGCACACTAAAAAAAGGGGGTTGTTTTGCTGGGATGTTACCCAGTGTTATGGTCGTTTCCTGAGCATCAGTATGGCCAGCACAGCGCCGACTGCAACGATTGCAACGATTAAACCTATGGACATGGGCATGAAGTAGAGATCAGCCATCGACGCAGGCGTGGGAGTCGGTTCAGGAGTAGCTTCTGGCGCAGGATCAACCGCGAACGCGGTTTCAGCATGCGAAGGCCAATAAGACTCGGAACCAGCGAACGACGCAATAACCTTGTACTTGCCTGGAATGTCCGGCGTCCACTGGTAGCTGAAGAAGCCGTCAGCATCGCTCGTCGTCGTGCCAATCTCCCTGTAGTTGTTGTTCGAGTCAATCACGCTCAGTGTGACTTCTACGCCTTTGATGTCCGCGGGGCGTGGCTTCTGCATGTACACGTACTCCATCCATCCATTCATGCTTTCGTCGGAGACAGCGGGAACACCGTTCGGGAACCGAGCAACTTGTTCCTTCTGCTTTGTGCCAGCGGCGATATCCATCACTGTGCCCTCTATCAGCACGCTGCTTCCTTGCACAGAAACCTTTGGCGATGCCGCAACAGTGGTCGCGCTTGGTCCCTTGCCGACGCAGTATATTTGCATGTCGTAGCAGTTGAGGAACACAAAGAATCCATCTGCAACACGGTCGTAAGTCGCATCCATGCCTGTGCCCCAGCCCATCAAAGTCCAGATCTCCGTTCCGTCAGTGGCGTTAATGCAGCGGTATCGCGCATCCTTGTAGAGCGGTGAGTTGGGCGAGTGTTCAGTGGTTCCCAGGTAGACTTTTCCGTCGGCAATGACATCTATAAAGATAGGATAGTGCCCGTAGGATATTTCGAGACCGCCGAAAGTGCTGTTGCCAGGTCCACCGTTACCGTAAGTCCATAGCAGTTTTCCGTCTGTTATGTCATAGCAGTAGAGTACTCCTCCGTAGCCTGCAAAGTAGATTTTGCCGTAAGCAACTGCGGGAAACGTTCTGAAATAGCTATAGTCGTTTGTGGGTTCAGTTGGACCCCATAATTTTTCGCCGTTGCTAAGGCTGTAGCCATACATCGCACTTGTCTCTTTGTCAGCTATGATGAAGATGCCGCGTTCTGGATCCCAATTTGCAAGCGAACGGGTGATATTGTTTTCTGCCGGTGGAAAGTTCTTTGTCCACAACACCGTTCCTCTTGAAGCTGGCTTAAGACTAATGGCTGTAACGTTTGCTCCGTAAAAGGATACAGTTCCAAAAGAAGCGGTTGGATGTCCTCCGAAAGAGCCCTGAACCAGAAGCATTATGTTATCGTAGCTAACTCTGTCGACTCTCCACGACGCTGAATTTGGCAATGTTATTGATATGTTCCAGTCGTATCGTGATGCTAAGCCTCCGTCTATTGTTCCCGAATACCAGCCGCCGACACCCGTGCCAGATTCATAGCCGACCACTTTAGAGGAGTTCCATTGAGTTAGACGCCAGTTGGGATTTGTCGCGTTGCCGATGTTAGTAACTCGGTATCTTAGTATCTCCCCGTTTGGACCGACAACTTGCGCAAGGGGAGTGTCGACTGAAGGAACGTTGGTTACATTCATTGTTGTGACTCTTCCTGTTCTGGGGTCATATGATCTGGCAAAGTTGGTCGTGAACAAAAGTCCGTTCGGCAGGATTCCGTGCTGGTTAGGGTTATCGAAAGCGTATAAGTAACCGAATGATGGCGCGCCTATGCCTGTAGTGTTTGTTCGCCATATCTCTTCGCCTGTGCGCAGATCAACGCAAACATAATCGCCGCCGCTACCAGAATTGCCGTATGGCTCGTCATAGTAGAGCCTCCCGTTCATAATCAAAGCGTTGCTGAACCGGGTATTGTATGATCCTCCCGTGTAATACATTTCGCCAGGAACCCCCGTGCTATTTCCTCCGACAACTCCTCCATCCTGAATGGGCTTAGACCACATAATGTGCGCGCTGTTAGGTCCTGCGCCGTCAGGCTGGATTCTAGCAAAATAATTGCCAGAAGTGCCTCCGCCTATGGCAGCTCCGGATGTGATGTATGGTTCGCCAAGCCAGTTTGATGAGATCGTGTACCAAGCAGTGTTTTGTCCTTCGATGGGTCGTGTCCAGTACTCAGTCGGAAGTGGATAGCTATTTTTTGGTTCAGGCAGTGGTTCTTCCTGCACGGTCAACGTCATTGTTTTACTGGCGGCTGTAAAAACATCGTTCTGGTATGCGCCGCTCCAAGTGTATTTTTGTCCGCCATAGTCGAACTTGAGAGTGTATGTGCCGACTGTGTCGGGCGCGTAGGAAACAAACTGGCAACTCGTCGGGTCAGCGATGGTGTCCCAATGCATCGTCTCTGTTTTTCCGTTAGGGTCTGTGATGGTTAGTGTGTAGTTAATGCGTCTGATGTCATTTCCCACGGTTGCGCCTGGCATGGGTCCGTCAATCCACATCAAAATGAGCGTGCGTTGACCGACACCAACAGGGTTAGGTCCAGCCGTTATATACGCGTAGGAAATGATGGTCCATGGAGGGTCATGCGCGTTAGCAGTTGGTATGGCAACGATGGATATAGCGAAAGTCAGTATCAGCAAAAAAGCTATCGCTGCAGTTGTTTTGTTGTTCGGCATTTTCTTTTCTCCTTTAGTATAGTACACGCGTTGTGTACGAAACGCCAGTATAAAGAAGATGTTGTATATAAAATCTTGCAATTGCAGAGTGAATTAGTTGTAACCCGCATTTTTTCAATAAAATATTCCGCTCATGTTAAGATTTTGGCGCTTATTAGTTTCTTCTCAAATATTAAATATCTGGATGGTTTTATCTAACGAGAGTTTTATGCCTTCGGATGTTGAATGCGCCCAGACATTAAGAGAAGCAAGATGGCCTGCAGACGTGTCATGCGTCTACTGTGGGAGCGAAAACGTTGTCAAACGCGGTTGGAGATGACTCTGCCAGCTATACCACTGCAAAGACTGCGGTGGATGGTTCAACGATAAAACAGGCGCACCAATGGCTTACTCGCATCTGCCCATAAAATTCTGGTTCTACTCAGCCTACCAGCTACAGTCTAACGTCAGCGTCAAAGAACTGTCCAAAACTCTGTATCGACCCTACACCACGGTTTTCAGAATGGTCAAAAAGCTAAGGGACAACCTGTACAGGTCAACTTCGCCGGTTAGCCTCGCGGTACGGTGGAGCTAGACGAAGTTTACGTTTCAGCTGGACTGAAAGGCAAATTGGATCTAAAAAGACAGCCTAGGCGTAGGGGTTTGAAGCGTCGCGGAAGAGGCAGCTACGCGGTGAATAAGCCTCTGATCCTAGGAGTGGTAAAGTGGAAGGGGCCGGTGAGGCTCATACCCATGAGAGACGTAGCTACCAGATCAACACTTGTTAGGCGCCTCAAAAACTTTGACCTCGACGATCTTGATGCGTTCTACACCGATGAGTATCCCCCTACAACTTCCTGAAAAGCCTGGGTGTTCACGAAACAGTTAACCACAGCATAGAAGAATACGCGAGAGGCAGTGTGCACACGAACACTGTGGAAAGTTTTCGGTTTACAGACCCTGGATGGACACTTTCCGAGGTGTCAGCAAAGAATACCTCTACCTTTTTACACGGCATACTACAACTTTCTCAGAAACGACCGCGATAAAAATCGAACGCAGAAGAGTATAGCGATGCTAATTTCAGGAAGCGCCAAAATCTTAACATGAGCGAAAATCAATATCCACCACTATTTGCAATTTAGAGAAAGAATTGGAATATATGTCTGTCCCTACATAATAAGGGTGATGTCTGAGGGATGTTAAGTCAAGAAAACTTGACTAAGGGTTAGTCAAGAAATCTTGACAAAAACACTTTTACTATGGGAATAAGCCGGTATTAGCGGGAATAGGCATGGGCAAAAGTGTTACGCTGCTAATTGTTCTCGCCTTCTTGGCGGCTTTATGCGCAGCTGCATACGGCTCTGTTTCTACATCTTCTCCGAACACTTGGGTGTCAAAGGCGTCGATGAATGTTGCAAGAGCGTATCTCGGAGTTGCGGTCGTCAACGGGAAGATTTATGCCATCGGAGGCGACGAGGGGTCGGAAATTGGCAACTGTATGACAGGGACAAGCATGACTTATCTTGTCGTAAACGCTACCGAGGAATATGACCCGGTTTTGGATACGTGGGTTTCGAAGGTTCCGATGCCTACTGCCCGAGCGCTTTTCGGCACAGCGGTATTTCAAGGCAGGGTTTACTGTATTGGAGGGTACAACGGTGCAGCGGTGTTCTATGGTCCAGAATCGTGGAATTGGAAGACTGAATACTACGATGTGGGCGCGAACGAGGTCTACGATCCAGTCACGGACACTTGGCAGACCATGGCTTCGTTGCCGACGCCTAGGTTTTCCGTCGCCACCAACATTGTTGACGGAAAAATCTACGTCATAGGCGGGCACACAATGACAGATTTAGGGAGGACTTTTAATTTGAATGAGGTTTATGACCCCGCGACTGATACGTGGACAACCAAAGCACCCGCGCCCTACAACGTTCCATCTCCAGCCTCGGCAGTCATCGACGGCAAGATATACGTTTTAGGAGAAGATCCGAATGCGGACTGGCGAAACGTCATCCTCATATATGACCCAGCAACCGACAGCTGGAGCATCGGTGACGCCACACCAGTTGGTCACGCAGCAACAGCTGCCGCAACCGTCGGCGTGAAAGCTCCCAAGCGGATTTACTTCTTTGATGAAAACCGAACAGACATCTACAATCCTGCAACCGGCACCTGGACGACCGGAGCCGCAGCACCGACCACTAACAGGCTTATCGCAAAAGCCGCCGTCCTCGACGACGTGATTTACCTGATTGGCGGCCGCACTGGACAATGGGGCTACATGACATTCATGTACCCTAGCACGCTAAATGAGCAGTACACGCCAATCGGCTACGGAACACCCGACACACCTACTCCGTCTCCTTCGCCGACGCCCTCATCAGATCCGAAACCTACCCCAAGCGCGCCTCCAGCCTCATCGTCCCCGTCGCCTGAAGCTACGCCGCTCAATACCGGGCCTGAACCGGTTTCGGCAAGTAGCGTGATGGTTGCCTCTGGAGCGTCAGTTGCCGCTGTCGGCATATGTTTATTCCTATACTTCAGGGGGTATAAGTTAAAAAGAAGGTAATCTTATGAAGAAAAAAGTGGTAGTAGCGATTTTAACCATATCATTGTTGTTTTCAATCTTAGCTACTTCTGTCTGCTTCTTCAGTTTGGTTAATGCAAACTTTACGCCTCTTCCTGAATTGCCCACGCCTATTTACATAAGAAATGACGGGAGCATTGAGCCTTCAACAGCGCCTCTCCAGCGGGTCGGAAACACCTACACCTTTACCAGCAACATTAATAATACTATAGAAGTTCAATGCTCAAGCATCGTTCTTGACGGCAACGGCTTTACGCTCACGAAACCTTCGGTTAATACTGAAGGGCTGATGATGCCAGTCGGCTGGCTCCCTGGCATTTATGTCGCTGACATAAGCAATGTGACAATCACCAACATAGCGTTTAAGGGCTGCGTCACAGGCATAACAGCTGAGCACTCGTCAGGCATCACCATCAGCCACAATACGATAAGAGAAACCCTAACTGGCATAGTTGTTTCTTCTGCATCATACGTAAGCATAGTTGGCAACGACATAGTATTGATAAATCGTTCCTTTGCAAGCGGAATCGTGTTTCTCCCCGGTAGCCCACAAGAAAGTGTTCCGCATCACATCAGGATTGAAGCAAACCGCATAGTAGGAAACAGCCAGGAAGTGCCCAATGTAGCTCCGCAGCCTGAACAATACGGCATCTGGGGCGGATTCAGAGATTCAGAAATGACCAAAAACACCTTAACTAGGATCAAAGGAATCGCACTCTACAATATTGGAGCCAACAACCGTGTAGTGAGCAACAATTTCCAAGACAACTATGAAGGCATTCTCATAAACACAAACCCAGATGTCTGGTTTAACAACTACATCTACGGCAACAACTTCAACCATAACAGCGAAAACGCAGTTGTTGCATTCATCAGAAACCCACCCGTTAACTTTTGGGATAACGGCACAGTAGGCAACTACTGGAGCGACTATACGGGTGCTGATAGAAATGGCGACGGCATAGGCGACACACCATACATAATAGAAACCGTTTACCACGACTATGAACAGAACAAGAACGTTACCGTCGAAGAAGGTAGAGACAATTTTCCGCTCATGAATCCGCTTGATGTTGCCAGTATCAGCGTCGAATGGCCAAATCAATCGCCATCATCAACCCTTCCATCTGGGACAACGCCTCCAAGACCTGTTGAGCAAAAGCCGCTCCCAATCACGTTAGTTGCTGCTTTAATTATGGTGGTTGCAGCTATGATTGCTTCGGGACTGTTGGTTTACTTCAAGAAACGCAGTCGAGGTGGGAACACATGACGAAGACAGCCTTAACGCTAGTGCTCATCTTGGCGCTATCCATAGCCTCAATAGCTGGAACACAACTGGTGCATTTCTCATCCGCAAATTTTTTCCCAGAACAACTCCCTTCTGGGATTCAAATTACCAGCACCGGGGCAGTTGAGGGGACTGATCTGATTCAGCGGAGCGGCAACGTTTACACTTTAACCGGAGACATCCACAGAACCATCGTGATCCTGCGCGACGGCATCGTGCTGGACGGCGCAGGTTACACCCTCGAAGGAAGCGGGGACAGCACTGGCGTTTTTCTGCAAGAAAGAAACGGCGTCACAATAAAAAACCTGAGAATCAAGAATTTCCAGTACGGCATAAAATTCACCTGGCTAAACTACGGCACGCCAGCAACTCCCAGAAGCAACAAGGTCATCGGCAACACGATAACCAACAACACTTACGGCGTCGTGTTCTATGATTTTTCGTCGGGCAACGAGGTTTCAGGAAACTACATCAGCGACAACACTTACGGCGTTGCCGCAAGTTCAAACACAGTTTTTAGAAACAACCAGTTCAGAAACAACGGCGGCGCCATCACGGAAAACAGCTACGCCGTCAACGACATTGACACTTCCAACACCGTGAACGGCAAACCAATCTATTACTGGGTGGGACAGCACAATAAGACTGTGCCTTCTGACGCTGGATGGGTGGTGCTCAGGAACTGCAGCGGCATAACTGTCCACGGTTTAAGCCTCCAAGGCAATGGAGACGGCGGCGTTTCGCTTTACTACACAAACGGTTCCACCATAATCAGCAACGTCATAACGAAAAATATAAACGGGGTAAAGCTGACATGCTCCTTTAACAACGTCATCTCCGATAATTACGTTGGCAGCAACACCGAGTATGGTATTTATCTTGACGGCGCTTCAAAAGCCAACACCATTTCTGGCAACAGGATAGAATCAAACGGAAAAGACGGCGTCAGCGTCTACGCACTTGGCTCCACGAAGGGTAACATGGTCGGTCAGAACCAGATATCGGGCAATCTGGGAAATGGGATTTCAGTCAATGGTGCCCAAGGGTGGGAGATTATTGGAAACAACATCACGTTGAACAGAGGCGCTGGGATAAGCTTCCTGTACGGTTCAAGCAGCAACACCGTTAACGGGAATTATATTGCGGGAAATGGGCTGGGGGTTCTGCTCAGCGACGCAGTTGAAAACACAATCACCTTCAACGCCATAACAGAAAACAACGGCTGGGGCATCGAACTAAACGGCTCCCAGAGAAACAATCTCATTCATCATAACAACTTCATCAACAACAACGTCACGGGGCTTCAGGTGCGCATTGCAGGGGTCTTCGATTTTCCTGATTTCAATAAGCCACCGACGAGCGAGCCAGAACCACCCAAATTTGTAGCCGGCGCCGCCAACATTTGGGATGACGGCAAGGAAGGAAACTACTGGAGCGACTACAGAACGCGGTATCCCAATGCTTCATCCAAGGGCAACGTGGGTGATACTCCCTTTTTCATCAACGAAAACAACATTGACCGTTATCCTCTGTTAAGTCAGGTATTAATTCAAGGCACAGCAATAGAGCCGTCCATGCCGAACCAACAAACGGATAACTCGACCCCGCAAGAGCCGAATTCCGATTCTTCAAGTTCAGCTTGGCAGATTCAGCCTAGCCATGTACTCATAGCCGTCGCCGCGTTTTCAGCTGTTACCATATCAGGGTACTTGGTTTTGAAACGCAGGAAGGCGACTACATGAAACTATTAGCCGCAGTTACCATCATGTTGCTTGTTTTCTGCTTCTTGGCTGGAATGCCGTTTGTTATGCATGCATCTGCGAATCCCGTTCTGATGCCTCCAGAAATTCCTCAGGGTATTCAAATAAAGAGCGATGGCAGCGTCGAGGGAACAGATAAGCTTCATAGAGATGGCAACATCTACACTTTTACAGGCGACATCTCAAACACAATCGTTATTCTCTGTGATGGAATCGTTCTTGACGGGGCAGGCTACACTCTTCGAGGAAGTGGAGACGGGTCAGGAGTTTTCATTCAGGAAAGAAATAACGTGGTAATAAGAAACCTTAAAATTAGCAATTTTAGATGCGGAGTCCTGTTCACGTGGGGGAGTTATGATTCGGCGAAGACCCTGAGAAGCAATAAAATCTCTGGGAACACGATTAGTAACAATACATACGGCGTCCTGTTTTCCGATTTTTCGGTAGGAAACGAAGTTTCGGGAAACCATATAATAGGCAATTGCTTTGGTGTGAGCATATCTGGCTCGTCAAACAATGTCTTCAGGAACAACTCCTTTGAGAGCAACCAGTACGCGATTAAAGATGACAGCCACTATCCCCATGACATAGATACCTCAAACACTGTCAATGGCAAGCCGATTTATTATTGGGTTGACCAGCATGGCAAAACTGTGCCTTCGGATGCTGGTTGTGTCGTACTCAAAAACTGCAGTGGCATAACGGTGCGGAATCTAAATCTTGAAGGCAGTTACCACGGCATTTTTCTCTGCTACACAGACAACTCAACAATCAGCGGAAATGTGGTGACGAATAATTGGGAAGGAATAACTCTGAAATGTTCTTCCAACAACATTGTTTCTGGCAATCAAGTCATCAGCAACAACGAAGGCGGCATCACCGTCGAATATTCAAGTAATAATATTATTTCCGGAAATCGTGTGGAGAGTAATGGTTGGGGCATAAGCATAGGTGACTATTCGAACAACAACGTCGTTTCGAAGAATGAAGTAGTTGCAAACGCGAATCATGGTGTGAACTTTGGTTATCACTCGACCGGCAACGCTGTCACCGCAAACCTCATCGTAGAGAATGGTGGGAACGGAATTTTCTTTTCAACAATACAAGATTCCAAAGTCACTGGAAACAACGTCACACTGAATAAGGGATGCGGAATCGGTTTTGGATACGGTCCAAACGGCGTGATTAAACAAAATTACATCTCAAAGAACAGGGTAGGCATCTGGATCAGCAACGCGGAAGCAAACACAATCACGTTCAACACTGTAACCGAGAATACTGCTTGGGGAATCGAACTTGAAGGTTCCCACAAGAATAACGTGATTCACCATAACAACTTTATCAACAACGCAGGTGGTCAAGGAACCCAAGTGCGCATCGCTGAAGTTTGGGTCTATCCCGGACTCAATAAGCCTCATCGTCCCGGTGAACAGGTGGAGCCGCCGAGACTTGTGGCTGGCGCTGCTAATGTTTGGAATGACGGCAAGGAAGGGAACTACTGGAGCGACTATAAAATCAGATATCCAAACTCCTCGGAAGTCGGCAACACCGGTGTAGGTGACACTCTTTACTTCATTAACGAAAATAACGTAGACCACTACCCACTCATGTCACCTCTTGAAATCTCCGTTGATTTACCATCCTTGCAACCACCTTCATCATTCCCTCCCTCTCCGCAACCTTCTCAGGAACCCATTCCCACACAATCAGCGGGATCTCAAACAGAACAAGCGCCTTTCCCAACCGCGCTCTTCATAATTTTTGCAGCATCCTCAGTGACAATCGGATTAGGGCTAATACTACACTTCATGAAACGCAGGCACTCGACACAACTCCAACTTAACCTCCCTTTAAAGAATGAAGGGGGTACCCACTCCGAACGACAGAGCTTTCTTGACTATTTATAGTTCCTTTATATAAGGGGCTATAGACTCCGCCGAACACCAGAAAAAACGATAGAGGGCTACCTCTGCTATTGGAGTTTTCCAGCGCCAAAAGCATGATGAAAATTGAAGCGGCGCAGCCGCTGTTCTACCTGCAGCTGACGGCGCCTTTCACTTTAACCGACCTCTCCCCCAGGCTGCTTCTCCACGAACTGGTCGACAGTGGCGCCGCAGCGGGGACAATGCACGTGGAAACCATACGGGTGATTCTGCCAACCGCTGACAGCTGCGCCTTTCCTGGGGAAGACGTGGCCGCACTGCTTGCATGTGTAGAAGTCCTCGCGGTGCCGCAGCCGAGAAAGAAGCCGCTTGAAAGGGTTCCGCATGCCCAAACTCTCAAGTAAGGTCTAGGCTACCTGCGAGTTTTATGGTTTATGACAACTTCCGAATATGGGCTGCAGAGAACAAACATGTCTGTTGGAGCCCAGTTTTCGGAGACGACCAATCCCAGAAAGAGCTGAGCACAGGCCAACAGTAATTTGGCGGTTTCAGAATTTAAAAGTCACATACGGAAAAATAACATAGAAGAAAACACAGGAGACGACCAAAATGAAAGAAAAACCATCTGAAAAAGACAACTTTGAAAGACGGAAGGGGGTTCAAATCACAGCCTCGGCCCCTCCTACAGTAACTGTGTCCCGCCAGCAGTGGATTTTGAGCCCAGTCAAATCCGTGATTAGTGGACAGCAACGCTTAACTTCTTTGTTCTCTTTAGTTTAATATCCCGCCGGCAACATCCATGACGACGGACCCAACGGAAGACTGCACGACCTACAAAGCGTGCTTTACTTGTGATGGCGGGTTTTACCCAATCATGGGACACGGCGGGCGCGGGCGTAAAATCCCATGCCGAGAGAGCTTAGCCGAGAGGAGCGCACCGCTCTTTACTGTGAGGTTGAGTGATAGGTTACATGGGAGACAACAGCCCGCGACAAACGGGGGAGCTAAATTCTTAAGTTTAACGTCTGCATTAAAGGTTAGAAACGCAGGCTGATACCCGTTTGGACATTGAAGAAAAGATTGAGTTGATTTGCAGACCGCCAACCGAGGAGGTTCTGACCCCCGCCGATTTGAGGCATCTGTTGGAGACCGAGGAGCATCCTGTGGCTTACAACGGTTGGGAACCGTCGGGTTTGGTGCATTTGGGGACGGGCGTGATTTGCGCTTACAAAATGAAGGATTTCGCCGAGGCTGGTTTGCGGTTTAAGGCGTTTTTGGCGACGTGGCATGCATGGCTGAACAACAAGTTCGGCGGAGACTTGACGCTTATCCGCCAAGCCGCAGACCTCTTCAGGCACTCGTGGATAGCGCTCGGCGTGCCTGCCAGCAAGGTGGAGTTCATCTACTCCGACAAACTCTACGACGATATAGACTACTGGGCGAAGACGGTTGCAGTCGCCAAAAACCTGACGATTGCGCGGACTAGGCGGACGCTGGAGATTGCGGGAAGGAAGGAGACTGACGCACGTTACGTGTCGGATTTCCTCTACACTCCCATGCAGGTCGCCGACATCTTCCACATGCAAGTCAAAATCTGCCAGTTAGGCATGGACCAGCGGAAAGCCAACGTGGTCGCTCGCGAAATAGGCGAGAAAATCGGGTACTGGAAACCCGTCTGCGTCCACCACCACTTGCTGCAAGGATTGGAGAAGCCTGCAGTGTGGCCGATTCCTGAGGGGCAGGAGAAGGAGGCGCTTTCATCCGCGAAAATGTCCAAAAGCAAGCCTGAAACATGCATCTTCATCTACGATACGCCCGCAGAGATTAAGAAGAAGATGGCGAGAGCCTTTTGCCCCGAGAGAACTGTGGCGTTCAACCCTGTTCTGGACATTTGCAAGCACATAATCTTCCGAGAAAGACCAGCTTTCACGATAGAGCGACCCGTTAAATTCGGCGGCGCCATCGAGTTCCAAAGTTACCATGAGCTTGAAACGGCTTACGCGCAGGGTAAACTGCACCCGCAAGACCTCAAAAACGGCGTTGCCACAGAACTCGCTGGCATCCTTGAGCCTGTTCGGAGATACTTCGCGAATAACAGTGAAGCACGGGAGTGCCTGAAGACTGTTCGAGAGTTTAAAGTGACAAGGTAAACCCCGTTGTCCAAGCGGCTTAAAGAGAAAGAAGAAAAAATCCTCAAAATTCTTGACGCCTTAGCAGCGGAATCAGCCAAGGGAACCCCCATAGTTGTCGAGGGGAAGAAAGACGTTGAAGCCCTCCGCGCTTTAGGCATAAAAGGCGCCGTGGTGACGGCGAAGACCGGCGGCAAATCCCTTCTGGAGGTCGTCTCAGAAGTGGAGAGGATAGACGCGAGAGAGGCAATTCTGCTTCTGGATTTTGACAGGCGCGGGAAGGAAGGAACGAAGCAGCTCCAGCAGAACCTAGAGCATGCGGAAATTGCGCCTAACTTGAAGTTTTGGAGGGAGCTTAAGGCTCTGCTTGGACATGAAATTCAATGCGTTGAAAGCCTGACTGCTTACATGGCGACACTCAAAGTCAAAATAGGCATAGAGTCTCAACAAAACAAGCCATCTCTGGAATAGATACAGAAGCGGTGGCTATTAGTGCAGAAAACCGCCAAACCATGTTGCTTCCTTTAAATAGGTGGCTATAGACTGCTCCGAGCGATAGATAACAAGAGTATTCAGTGCGCTAAAAGGGTTATACTTCTTCGATGGCGCATTTGAGTTTCTTGATAATCTCATCCGCCTTCAACGGTTCGACTTTCAGAGTATATAGTTGCTTTGGCGTGCGAAGCTTCAGCTTCACGTTTTCCTTCAACCTTTTGACAGCGCAGTATTCGGCTTTGGCGCTTAGCTCCACGAATTTTTCTACGTCTTTGATTTCAGTTGGCATGTGCCTTGTTCACCGTGCTTGATGGATTGTTGGACGTGATAGGTGTTTTTATCTGTTTTGGTGCCCATTGCCGCTGCATCTGCGGTTTCGGTGAAAACTTAAATCCGCATAGAGAGAACTATGCTTCAGGGTTGATGTTATGACTCATGATGACGTGTTGGTTTCGATAACCGCAAGCAGAGAGAAAGACGAAATCGTGTACCGCGTTGACTGCTCCAGCGACTTGACTGATGAAGAGTTAGAGTACTATTTGAGCGAGATAATCAGCGGTATTTGTAAGTGGAAGAAAAGCATGTGCGAAGAGAATATCCGAAGCTTCAAGGGAAAACTCCGGAAAAAGGAGTAAGCACTCACCAAAAAAGTTAAAGCAAATGTATGTACCTATACTAGTAAACGGTACTGTAAATCCATAGCCGAGAATTGGAGCTATATCAACTCAACGCGTAGAGACACATGGGGCAACACTGGCTAAACACACCATTGTTCAGCCACGACGCAAAAAGGAGAAAAACATGGAATGAAGCAGGTCCTAACCCTGCCCCTATTTGTTCTTCTCATAGTGTTCACAACATCCCTTCTCATCGCTTCACCGCCAGCAACTGACAGCCAAACAACAAAACCCTTCTACGTTGGCGTCACCTTCTGCGGCAACACCACCGACGAAGCTAAACTCCTAATCGAAAGAGTAAAAAACTACACCAACCTCTTCGTTCTCCAGTCTGGACCCATAAGCAAGAACGAAACCGCCACGAACGAGATATGCGATTACGCCGTTGCAGTTGGACTGAACCTGATTGTCTATTTTGGCTGGCTTGACCCAGAATGCCCTTGGCAAGTGCCATGGCTGGATACGGCGAAGCAGCGCTACAGCGACAAATTCTTAGGAGTGTACTATTATGACGAGCCTGGTGGAATTCAGCTGGACTACAACTGGACTGATTACTTTGACGGAATTAAGCGATGGAATTCAACCTCGTACTATCAAGCACATTCAGCAGCTATTGAAGCATACCTGAACGGTTCATCCATATACCGAAACCACGACATTGCGGCGAATATTTATCAGTACTATATTGTAACAGACCGTGGCCTCAAGACATTAAAGAACCATTCCATCACAACTTTCACCTCTGACTATGCGCTATACTGGTGGGACTACAAAAGCGGTTACGATGTTATCCTGACGCAGCTGGGGTGGAATGACACGATTCCGCAAGACATCGCGTTAGTGCGTGGCGCAGCGCGGATGCAGGGCAAACCTTGGGGTGCAATTATAACGTGGAAGTACACTGAGCCACCTTACTTGGACAGTGGGAAGGAGGTTTATGCACAGATGCTTATGGCTTATGAGGCTGGTGCGGAGTACGTGGTGGTGTTTAATTATCCGCAGCTTGAGGGCAACGCTTATGGAGTCATAACGGATGAGCATTTTGAGGCGTTGAAGCATTTCTGGAATGATGTGGTGGCTAAGCGGAATTGGTTGAAGGTTCCCGACCTAAGTGAAGCGCAAGCTGCGTTGGTTTTGCCTCGAAATTATGGCTGGGGCATGCGAAGTCCAGATGACCGAATTTGGTATTGGGGACCAGATGAGAAGTCTGAGCGGATTTGGAATTTGTCGCGCACGTTGCTTGCGAATTATGGTTTGCGCTTGGATATTGTTTACGATGACCCCTTGTTTCCGGTTGCTGGCAGGTACCGTGAGGTTTACTATTGGAATCAGCCTGTTTAGCGTGGGCTATGCTGGTCTAGAAAGCGTGTGAAGAAAAAAGGTTTGTGTTGGGCGAATGCGCGGTTTTTGGCTATTTCTTGGCTTTTGGCTTTATGCCCAGCTTCACTTTCACTTCCACGGTGTATTCTGCTTCGGTTTTGCCTACCGCGAAGTTCCAGTCTTTCACGTCTACTTCCATGTCTTTGAAGTGTGCAACCACGGAGTCTTTGTACTTGGAGATTGTTTCGCCGAGGCTTTGCAGTTTCTCGGTTATGTTGATTTCTTCTTTTTCGGGTATATCAATACACCTCCTGAAAAGTTGAAACAAGCTTGGGCATAATATAGGCTGAGGATTGTTTTTAAGATTATGTGATTGTGCAACCACAACAGCAACCAGTCGGTGGCGTAACAGAACTATGAGTGCAAGTCCGTCATTCGTGTACTACTACGATTGGGATACTCAGAATGATCATGGCGTCATGACATCTGGCTGGCTATTTTCAAGCAACTTTGGAACGCAAATTCATCCGCGCTATGGTTATTCAACAACCCTACAATAGTTAACGTCACTTCAGGAAAAGAAGCAATAGGGCCGCATGGTGAAGTTCTACGCTATGTATTATGCAACACTGGCAATAGTATGAATCCAAGCCAGCCCGACATACCACTGTTCAAAGGCGCTAAACTTCACTGCCTAAACGCTACCACAGGCGATGTAATATGGGAATTGACAGGATGGGCTCACCCTCAGACTATGGCCATTACAGATGGAACCCTGATTTACTGGAACAACTACGAACATCAAGTATACGCTGTCGCCAAAAGTCCATGTGCTGTTACCATTTCAGCATCCCCAAACATTAAGTCAACTTGGAAAACAGGGCTGAGGAGTTTGAATAAAATTACGAGGCAGTGTCATCGCGATTGCCATTCTCCATGGTTTGGTTCTGCAGAACCTCAGCAAGCCGGCGTTACATGCGTTAATTTTTCTTGCAGAAGAACTGTGTTTCAGGTAGGGGCTTTAGGGCAGAGGGATTTCCCAGTAGCTGGTGATGTCACCCTTCACCCACCTGCCCCCTAAACTTTTCACAACATCATTAATCTCGTTCCACTCCTCCTTAAGAAACTGAGTGGGCTTAACAATGACGTAGTCTCCGTCAACTGTGAAACTCAAGAGTTCGCGTTGTTCAGGGCTGAATTCTTTTTCTATTCCGCTTGCACCTGTGCCTTGCTTTGCCCGAACGGGAATTTTCTGCACGGGCTTAACGTTGGGCAAGACACTTGCCACAACTGCTGGAGCTTCGGGTTTGGGGCTCGCCTCCGATGCAACAGTGAGTTCTGGAATCGGATAGGACTCAGCAGTATCTTCAAACCTATCACTTCGCACGATGGCAACCACCTGCCCAGAGAACAGGTCGCACTTGATGTCCAAAAGCTCCACATCATCCGGCAAATTCAAAGAAGACGCTACTTTGCCCCGCAGTGCTTCCATGAGGAGCTTGGGATTCAGTTTTATCATTCTCATTTTCATGCTTCTTTCTCCCGCGGATTGCTTTCTAAACTGGTGACAAACCACTTAAAAGTATCGTTTACCCCTCAAACAGTGCCGCTTGCATTGAAGCATGTCTTTTAGTAAACAATAAAAGTCAGCGGAAGAGTAATTTACATGGTCATTTTCTTGTTCAAAACCAATTTTTCCGATGACACTTCACTCGCTGGGGAGGGGGGATGGCAAGGATGTTCTGCTGGTTTTTCCCGGCAAGTACAAGGCGCCTAACCCTTAAGTCCCTCTTGGTCTACTCCATGTGGTAGCTCCGCTTGTCAGAGAAGGCTACACGGTAAAGATACTGGATATGCGACTTGACGATTATCGAAATTTCAAAATCGGTGATTCTGTCTTTGGGAATAAGCTGCATGAGCGGACTCCAGATTTACTACGCACTGGAATTTGCCAAAAGAATTAGAGAAGAAAATCCCGAATGCCCAATCTTGTGGACGCTTGTGGTGGCGCGTGAAGCCTCCTTGTCATTTACCGATGAATCACTGAGTTTTACTTCGACTTCTGAACACGGTAGCGATCTATTCAGGGGCTGGGAGAAAGCACGGGGCAAGTTCGCTTGGGCAGGAATCGGTTATCGCTTGGGTCCTGAAAGGACTGTGTTTGCTTACACAATTAAAGTAGCACTGCAGAAATGAGGATCATCACCAGAAAGCTGCATTAATCAAAGGAGTTCAAATAAGAAAGCTTTAGACTGCTCCGAGCCCAGAAAAACAAGTCCTAAACCAATGTGAACTACAGGAAAAACGGTGCTGTCTTTGCGATACGTTTTATAGTTACCGTGAAGATGCCATTGTATTTAGGAGAAACAGACTTGAGCGCGAAATGGCGGAGAAGCAGAAAGCACTTGCGTTGGCTGGACTTGCCAGACTTGAAGGAGCACAGCGTTAAAAACAATTCCAAAACCTTACATATCGAACCTCTGCGCTACGGAAGAATAAACCATCCGCAAAACTACCACCTCCCCAAAAACCTCAACAAAAGAAAACTAAAACCACCCAAACCCCTAATCGACATCTTCCAAGAAAAAAATTGGATAACCATAGTCGCTGAAATCGCAGGCTTCAACAAAGAAACCCTCAAAATAGATGTAAAAGACCAAAAATTAACCCTATCCGCCAAAGCCAAAGACCGCAGATACTATAAAAGTTTAAATCTCCCCAAGGTAGTCATACCCAACACCGTCAGCACCACCTATAAAAATGGCGTGCTCGAAATCAAATTAAAAAAAGCCCAAAAAGAACAAACCATAAACAAAAAAGCCGGATAAAAACATGCCACACAAACTCAGAAAAATCAGAAAAAAACGCGGCTCACGCACACAAGGATATGGCAGAATAGGACAACACCGCGACACAGGCTCCAAAGGTTACCGAAAAGTAGGACGTCACAAACATACTTGGAGTTACGTAACCACTCACGAACCCGATTACTTCGGCAAACATGGCTTCACCTCACCTCAAAGCCTCAAACAAAAAGAAAAAACCCTTAACCTCCAAAAACTAGAAGAAATATCCAACGCAACCCAAACCAACGAAATAAACCTTACCAACATAGGCTACACAAAACTTCTCGGCACAGGCAAGGTCACCAAATCCCTTACCATCACCATCGCTGCATGCTCAAAAACCGCAGAAGAAAAAATCAAAAAAGCAGGCGGAAAAATCGTAACCGCACCACCCCAAAAGCAGGGAGAGTAACGATAACTAAATGGCCGGGAGATTCCTACGCCTCTTCAAACCCGTCGGAAGAGTACTGCCGGAAATCAAGGTTCCTGAACGCAAAGTCAGCTTCAATGAAAAAATCTTCTGGACCGCCATAGTCCTAATCATCTACCTAGTAATGTCCGAAATCCCCCTTTTCGGAATATCCTCAAACATACAAGACCAGTTCGGCGCACTGAGAGTGATTTTCGCGTCAAACCGCGGCACCCTCATGGAACTCGGCATCGGACCTATAGTCACAGCAGGCTTAATTCTGCAGTTGCTGGCTGGTTCGTCTATTATTGAGTGTGATATGTCGAATCCTGAAGATAGAGGTTTGTTCACGGTTGCAAGCAAGGTTTTTTCAATTGCACTTACAGGCGTTCAAGCTGCAGCTTACCTGGTAAGCGGTATGTACGGCGCGTTCGGTAGCCTGGGCACTGCGGCGATTGTGATTTTTCTGCAGTTGTTGGCGGCAGGAGTAATCGTGATGTTGCTTGATGAGTTGGTTCAGAAGGGTTGGGGACTTGGCAGTGGAATCAGTTTGTTTATTATGGCTGGGGTTGCTCAGAATATTTTGTGGTCGATGTTTTCGCCAGCATCAGGTTTGTTTGCGGGGTCGCTTTCGGTACTTTTGAGTGGTGCGCAGTCTTTGAATTCGTGGATTTTTGGTTTGGAGTATTCGAATTCGCTTATTGGGTTCTTTGCCACCATTGGGACGTTTTTGGTGATTATTTATTTGGAGGGTGTCCGGATTGAGTTGCCGATGACTTATGCGGGGTACAAGGGTTTCCGCAGTCGGTATCCGATTAAGTTGCTGTACGTTTCGAATCTTCCTGTTATTTTTGCGTCTGCGTTGTTTGCGAATGTGTACTTCTTTAGCCAGCTGATTTGGACATGGCAGGGACAGCCTTTGCCTGGGCAGAACCTGTTTATCGACATTATAGGTTCATACAAGTACGTGTCGTCGGATGGTGGTCAGCAGAGTTTGCAGCCTGTTGGTGGATTGGCTTATTTTGTTACGCCGCCACATAGCATTCAGGGGGTGGCTGCTGAGCCTTTACGGTCGTTGGTGTATCTGGGGATTTTGGTGGCGTTCTGCGCTGTTTTCTCGCTGATTTGGCTGGAGGTTGGTGGTTTAGGTCCGGATAGAGTGGCGAAGCAGTTGATGGATTCAGGGATGCAGATTCCTGGTTACAGGCGTTCTGGGCGTCCGATTGTGGCGATTTTGAAACGATACATTCCAGTGGTGACGGTTATGGGCGGAGTGATTATTGGATTGATTGCAGGCATTGCTGATTTCTTAGGCGTTTTCGGTTCGGGAACGGGGATTTTGCTAGCGGTGGGCATAATCTACCAGTATTATGAACTGCTGATGCGTGAGCGAGCAGCAGAGATGTTCCCGGCGTTCAGGCGGATACTCGGCGAATAGCGTGGAAAAGACTAGTTTCTCTATAAGTACTGTAAATAGTGTTGAAAGCTCGCTTGCTCTGCGGGCGACTCTACCCTTCCGCTGTTTTTCAGCATGGTTTGGCTGTGGAAAGCGCGAATACGGGCCTCCCCTCTATAGGTTTCTGCAACAAACCAGCAATAGGCGCCAAATAGGCTGGTTTTCAGCATGAAGCGTAGAGTGGCTTTGCTTAAGCGTATCCTTTTATTTTTCCGACACCTGAGTTAATCACAAAGGCGGATTAGGCATTGAGAATTGTGCGGTACTGTTACCGAAACCAAGAAAGCTACGGTGTCCTCAACCAACAAACTGTTTTATCCTTGCCCGCGTTGGCGAAGCGATTCAGGGAAGAGGTGCCGCAGACGCTGGAAGTCTTCATCAAGCAAGCGGAAGGGGCAATGAAAACGGCGGAAAAACTAATTGAAAAGGCAGGTGGCAGAGACGTGGCGGCTGTTTCGGTGCCGCTAAGCGAGGTGACGTTGCTTGCGCCTATCGCTTTCCCGCCAAAAATCATCTGCTTGGGCCTGAACTATTTCGACCACGCCGCCGAAACCAACTCTCGCGTGCCTGACGAGCCAGTAATCTTCATGAAACCTCACACCGCTATAACAGGTCCAAACATGAAAATAATCAAACCTCAGTTCGTGAAGGAACTCGACTATGAAGGCGAACTGTGCATAGTGATGGGCAAAACAGCCAAGAATGTCTCAGCGGCAGAGGCGAAAAATCACGTTTTCGGCTACACGGTGTTCAACGATGTTTCAGCGCGGGACTTCCAGTTCAAGGATGGGCAGTGGACTCGGGGAAAAAGCTTCGACACCTTCGCGCCCACTGGACCTTGCATAACCACAGAAAATCAGCTCAGGAACACTGAGGACTTGGCTATCCGCACATGGGTCAACGGCGAACTCCGCCAAAACGGCACTACAAGAAACATGGTTTTCAACGTCAGCCAAATCGTGCACCAGCTAAGCCGCGTGATGACGCTGGAACCCTGCGACCTAATCGCCACAGGTACACCCGCAGGTGTGGGAATGGCGTTGAAACCCAAGAATTGGTTGAAAAACGGTGATGTCGTCAGGGTAGAAATCGAAGGCGTCGGCATCTTAGAAAACACAGTTGACGAACAAGGATAGAACCGTTACCTTTCAATCGAGATTTTGCTGATTCCTGCTTCTTTCTCGAGTGTTATAACGTGTTCGGCTTTTTCCGCGAAGGCTTCGCTGTGCGTCACCGCGATTATCTGCTCTATCGCCTTGAATCGGCTGATGGCTTCGGCTAAGCGGTCGATGCTGCCGTCTTCCCTGCCGAGGCTTTCAGTGGGCTCGTCAAGCAGCAACATGCTCAAGCCGTGGCCCGTCCGCGACTGCATAATCAGCTGCCCAAGCCCCAAGCGATAGGCGAAAGCCAGCAACGTGCGTTCTCCACCTGACAGGTTCGAAACTTCTCTGTCCACTCCGCTCTCACTCTTCACGTAAGGTGTGTAAGTCTCGTCCACAATCACGTTCAGCAGTGGTGCTTCTCCGCCGACGAGGCTGTCGAGGACTTGCTGCACAAAGTTGCGGAGCACCTTGACGAATTCGCTTCGCAGCTTAGGCTGGATGCTTCTGTAGGCGTCACGGATGGCTCCGAGCACTTCGACTGTCTTGGCGATTTTCTGCATGCGCTCCAGCTTCTCCTGCGCGTGGTCAATCCGCTCCCGGGTCTCATCCAGCCGTTTTAGAAGGTCGTTCTTGCGGATTTCCTTGAACCGCAGGTCGGATTCAATATGCGAGTATTGCTGGAATGCTTGCCTGCTCTGTTCCCGTGCGGCTTCAAGGTCCGACACCTCGAACCTGCCGATTTCAAACCGCAACGCCTCAAGCTGCCTTCGCTGCTCTTCTTCAAACATGTGTTTCGCGTCTAGCTCGGTTAACAGGTCGCTCAAGCTCTTTTCCTCTTCGGTTATTCGAACCCGCAAATCCTCCGCCCTCAAGGTCAGCGTCTGCAGATTCGAAGCTGCTTCGGCAACAACGGCTTTTGTCCGCTGCAATTTCTCCAGTTCGTTCTGCAGCTGCTTAATCATCTTCTGCCTCTCTGCGTTCTCTTCCTGAATCCTATGCATCAAGCCACTCTTGTATTCGTCATTCAAGGGCTGCAGGCAAAGCGGGCAACGGTTCTCCATGGACAGAGATACGGTTCGTTTCTGGTCCGTCTGCATGTTTCGCAGCGTGGCTTCCTGCTCCGCTTTCAGGCTGGAGATTTTGTCGTCTAACTGTGCCAAGAGCTGGCGTAGCACTTCAGGCGACTGGTTGGCTGGTATGCCCGCTTCCGCAAGTCTGATGTTATAAGACTTCACCTGTGAGTCTATGGAGCTTTGGCGTTGCTTCAAGTTGTCTATGATTGTCTTTTTTCCTTCAATCCGCTGAGTCAACGACGCCGAAGCGTCCACTGCGTTGGCTATGCTAGTTTGAACCTGGGCTTCCCTTCGTTTGAGTTCTTCGATGAACTGCTTTTTTTCCTCCAGTTTCTTTAGTTTGGCATCTGCGTCTTCTAGGGCTTTTCTGGCTCGTGCCAGCTTTTCCACGGCGCCCTGTAGCTCCACTTCTAAGAGGGCGAATTCTTCGGTTACGCGGTTGTATTCGGCGCTGAGCTTCTCCAGCCCGGCCACGTCGGGGTCTTTCTCATAAACGCGCTTCTCCGTTTCGTATCCGCGCTGGTACTCGGCGATGTTGCTCCACGCTGTCTCGTAATCCGACAGACCAAATAGCTCATCCAAGCGTTTTTGTCGTTCTCGGGGCGCCGAGTCCAACAGCTCTTTCAGGTGCTCCTGCCGCATCCACACTATAGCGCGGTAAAGGTCGCTGTCCAAACCCGTTACTGCCTTCAGTTGCTCGGCTATGGCGTCGGCTTTCATGCTGGCTACGAGCTGTTCGTTTTGCCAAAGTTTAAGCTCCTCAAAGTCTTGACCGATGCCTTTGCCGTGTCGTCTCAGCCCGCGAGTAAGCCTATAGGTGTTACCGTTCTGCGTGAATTGAATTGTAACGCGTCCAGAACCCGCGCCTTCACGGAGCAGGTACTCGAAGCTTCTGCCGATGGGTTCGCCGAACAGGGCAAAGTCTATGGCGTACAGTACGCTGGATTTTCCGCATCCCAGACCGCCGACCAAGCAGTTGAAGCCGCGTGTGAAGGGCACTGTGGACTTGATGTGCGAGCGGATGTTCTCCAACTGCACTATCTCGATTTTCACTGCATCAGCTCCTCCACGACTTGGCGGACTTTGTCTTCCTGCTTCTTCGTTAACGGTTCAATCAGGCTGATGGCGGAACGCGCTATCCGCTCGGCTTCCTCGCGGCTGTAGCGGTCGTTGAAAATCTGCAGGAAATACTCATAAGCCTTCGTCTTCAAATCCTTAAACTCGCTCTCGAAAATCGACCGCACTATTTCGTCGGAGACCGCGCTTTCCTTAAGCAGAACAATCGGATGCACGAGTAACGCTTTCTCGGCGGCGGTTCGAATGTGCGCCACGTCCACTTCGGCGCGGCTTGCCTCGGCTGGTAGCACGCCTTTCAGGACGGGGATTATTATGGCGCCGTCTTCATCTGCGCCTTTCACAAGCTGAACCGCTAGCTCGGTGATTTTAGCCGAGGTCATGCCTGAAAAATCCTGTTCCAAAACCACAAACCTGCGCGGCAAACTGAGCTCGATGAACTCGGGTGAAAACTCGCCTTTCTCGCTGACTTTCACGTGGTAGAAGCCTTTCTGGTACTTGGCTTCGTCGTAGCTGACGGTTTCGGTGCAGCCGCTGTAAGCCAGCAAACCCGACTTGAACTTGCCCAAGAAGCGCTCGTGCACGTGGCCCGCAGCGTAATAGTTGAAGCCATCTGGCAGGAGCCCGGGCGAAAACTCCGCCTCGATGTAGGGCGGCTTGACGCTTGGCAAATCCACAGCCCCATGAAAAACAAAAACGTTGCCCACCGTCGCGTCGGGTGCGGGTGGGTTCTGCGCCATGAACTCGGGAAGTGACTCCTCAGTCTTGCGTCGGCTGCGAAAGTTTGGGACGCCGTACACGTAGCAGCAGTCGGGTTTGCGCCAGCACGCTCCCTCATGCCGCGGCAGGTGGATGATTAAGCCGGCGCTGTCAAGCGGATACAGAATCGTACCCGTTATCGTGTTTGGCGCTGAATCATGGGAGCCGTCAACCGTCAAAACTGGGATTTCTGCATCTCGGAGGCGCTTGAAGGCGCGCACGGTGTTCTCCAGTGTGGTGTTGGATGGTCTGGCTTGGTGGAACAGGTCGCCCGCGATTATCATGAAGGCGGGTTTTAACTCGAGGGTTTTCTCCACGAGCTCCGCGAAGGCGTTGTCGAAGTCTTGCCTTCTGGCTTCTAACCCATACTGCGCATAGCCGAGGTGCAGGTCGCTGGCGTGGACGAAGCTGAAGGCTTTCAAACGGCGCCGTTTCTCCCCCTGTCTGCTGATTGCTGTTCTGGCTTATGTTTCTGGCTTGCCAGCTTTAAGCGTTTACTCTGCTGGGCGCGATGGTTTTTCGTATGTTTGGGGAATAATGTTTAAACGATTCAGGCTTCTTTTAAAAGGAAAGCGCGTGCAGACCATGAAGTGCCAGAAGTGCGGGCAGGAAACGTTCCTTCCTTTTCAGTGTCCATACTGCGGAGACCAATTCTGTAGTGCCCATCGCCTGCCGGAGAGCCATGATTGCCCACGGATGGATCTTGCCCGTGCACGCAGAAGCGAAGAGGGCGTGTTTGTTCAGGGACCTAACTCTTACGAGTACAGGGTCACGTTTGGGCAGCCTAGGCAGGCAAAGCGCGTCTACTTCAGTCCCAAAGAGCTTAAGCATTTGGCAGTCGCCGCGTTGCTTGTTATCGGCATTGGCTTGTCGATCGTGCTCTTCGACTACTATTTTGTACAGATAGGTTGGGCGGCGTTGGCATTTTTCGCGGGTATATTAACGGCGTCTTTTTTGGTGCATGAGTTGGCACATAAGGTAGTTGCGCAGAGGAGAGGATTGTGGGCGGAGTTTCGGTTAACCTTGTGGGGCGCGGCTATAACCCTGGTTTCTGTAATTTCGCCCCTGTTCAAAATAATTGCTCCTGGCGCGGTCATGGTTTCTGGCAGTGCTCGGATGGATGAAATCGCAAAAATATCCCTTGCGGGTCCCTTGACTAACATTGTTTTTTCAGGTGTCCTTTTAGGGGTTGGCGTTGTTTCTGGTCCTTACGCGCTGATTTTCTTTTATGTTGCCCTCTGGAACGGGTTTATTGCAGTTTTTAACCTGATCCCCATGGGGATTCTTGACGGCTTCAAAATTTTTAGTTGGAACAAAACGGTTTGGGCTTTGGCTTTCGTGCCAAGCGTGGTGTTGACCGCAATAGCCTATTTCTTTGCTACAATGTAGCGTTTACCAAACCGCTTGGAGATTCTGCCTCTAAAAGTTATATAAGCTCGATTGTCACGTGGACTTCTTCTGGCACGCGGATGCGCATGATGCGCCGCATGACGCGTTCTTCGGAGTCGATTTCGATGAGGCGCTTGTGGATGCGCATCTCCCACCTGTCCCATGTGGCTGTGCCTTCACCGCAAGGTGATTTCAAAACTGGCACTTTAAGCCGTTTTGTGGGCAGTGGAACGGGACCGTTGAATTTTACTCCTGTTTTCTGGGCGATGCTTTTCAGTTCGTTGCATACCTCTTCGAGTTTCTGGTAGTCGGTGCTTGTCAAGCGGATTCGCGCTTTTCTTACCATTTTTAGCCCATCAATCCGTTACTTGTCGTTTTCAAGTGCTACCTTAGACATTTAAGCCGTACATAAAAACCTATCGACGCCTGTTTTGAGTTTATTTTGCTCCCATCAGCAGGAAACGACAAGTTGATTAGCATTCGCCGAGTTTCTCCAGATACTCCAAGAAGCTTTTCAGTTCTTCCCTATTCATGTTGCTCAGCGAGCTACGTTCCGCTTTTACGTACTTGCGCAAAGCCTCTAAACATTCTTTGGCTTTCACATCCTGCTTTATTGCGCGTATCTGGTCACGCTCTATCTTTATCCTATAAAGCGTCGCCAGAAAAGTGGCGAACACGACCAGAGTGTTGCTGACTATGACTATGAGCTCCATACTCATGCTTTGCACCTCATTTTTGCGTCGAGTTTACTTGTATGTGAGGCGGTGGTATATCATTTTTTAGGAAAATGAAATCTTAATAGCGGGTCTCGGCAGTATAATCCTTGAGGTATGCTTGTTGGATTATGCTGTAATCGCTGACGCGTACGAGAAAATCGAAGCCACCACGAAACGGCTTGAAATGACCGACCTGCTCGTTGACCTGCTGAAAAAGACGCCGAAGAACATCATCGGCAAGGTGGTTTATTTGACTCAGGGCAAGATTTACCCCGACTTCGTCGGGCTTGAGACAGGTGTGGCTGAGAAGCTCGCCATCAAGGCTTTGGCTCGGGCTTCTGGGCGAAAGGAAAGCGAAATCGAGGAGGACCTGAAGAAGAGCGGGGACATCGGCGAAACCGCCCAGAAACTGCTCGCCAAGAAGAAGCAGGTTACTTTCTTCCAGAAAACCCTCACGGCAGAGCACGTTTACGAAGTTCTCGATAAGATGGCGAAGACCACGGGTTCCGGCGCCGTCGATTCCAAGATGTCGCTTCTGGCTGGGCTTTTGTCGGACGCGTCGCCGAAAGAGGCTAAGTACATTATGCGCACGGTGACTGGCAACTTGCGGTTAGGCATCGCGGACATGACGGTGCTGGATGCTTTGGCGATTGCGTATGGCGGCGGCAAGGAAAACCGTGAACTGATTGAGCGGGCTTACAACATCTCTTCTGACCTTGGCAGAGTCGCGAGTGTTGTGGTTGAAAGGGGCTTGGAGGGGATAAAGAAGTTCCAGGTGGTGGTTTTTGAACCGATTAGACCGATGTTGGCGGAGCGGTTGGGGTCTCCTGAGGAGATCCTGGAGAAACTCGGAGGGAAATGCATCGCCGAGTACAAGTACGATGGCGAGCGCATCCAAGCTCACAAAAAAGGCGACAAGGTTGTCCTGTTCTCCAGGCGGTTGGAGAACATTTCTGACCAGTACCCGGACGCGATTGAACTCGTAAGAGACAACGTGAAAGCGGAAGAAGCCATCGTTGAGGCGGAATGCGTGGCTATGGACCTTGAAACCGACGAGATGCTACCCTTCCAAGAGTTGATGCACCGCAGACGCAAGTACGGTGTCGAAGCAGCTATGGTTGAGTACCCTGTGTCGCTTTTTATGTTTGACGCGCTCTACATCGACGGCAAAGACTTAACGCTTGAGCCTTACCCAGTGCGGCGCAAGGCGATGGAGAACACCCTCAAGGAAAGCATTCGCGTTAGACCCGCCAAGCACATAATCGCACGCAACGTAAAGCAGCTTGAGGCGTTTTTCGAGGAAGCTATAGAGAACGGCTGCGAAGGCTTAATGTGCAAAGCTATGGGGAAAGACTCGGTCTATCAGGCTGGTGCCCGCGGGTGGCTCTGGATAAAGTACAAACGCGACTACAAGAGCGAGATGACGGACACCGTGGACCTCGTGGTGGTGGGCGCTTTCCACGGCAGGGGAAAACGCGCGGGAACATACGGCGCCTTGCTTCTTGCCACGTACAACCCCGAGGCGGACACGTTTGAAACGGTTACCAAGTGCGGCACTGGCTTCACCGACAAGGACCTGGAAAGCTTGCCTGAGATGCTGGGAAAGCACGAGATTCCTCGGAAACACTCGCGTGTGCAGTCAACGCTGGAGGCTGATGTCTGGTTTGAGCCCGCCGTGGTGCTGGAGATTCTTGGTGCCGAAATCACGCTGAGCCCGATTCACACGTGTGCCATGGACTCCATACGCAAAGGAAGCGGATTGGCGATTCGCTTTCCACGATTCACGGGAAATTACAGGAAAGACAAGGCGGCAGAGGACGCAACCACCTCGGCGGAAGTGGTGGAGATGTACCGCGGGCAGCTTAAGAAAATCAGCGAAGCCTAAGCGGGCTGCTCAAGTTCCAAAGGTTGATAAGCACTAAGCGCCAAAATAGAGGATGAGGAGGAGAGATGGCTCAAGATTCTGATAAGATGAAAGCTCTTGTCGCGTTCAAGAAGAGGCTTGAGGAGAGGCTGGAAAAATTGGATGCAGAAACTAAAGAGTTCCAAGCCATGCTAGACGCGGTGAACTCTATTCTGCTGGAAAAGGGATTCAAACGTGGAGACATCAAACAGGTTTCGCCACCGCCCGCGCCCAAAGAGGAGGCGCTGCCAACACCAGCGGAAATCCCTGCGCCTGCGCCCGAAGAGCTTGTCGTGAAACCTTCAGGGGCTAAAGAAGCAGAGCATGCGCCGCCGCTTGCCGCGGAACCCGAGAGTGTCATACCGTTGAAAACTTTGGATGACGAGCCGCTGGCGATAATTTACGTTGACAAACAGTCGATCCATGTCCTACCGGATGAGAGGAAGAACTTCAACGTGAACACGCCGCCCTTCAGCCACTTCTTGGTGGAGAGGGTTCTGGCGAAGATGCAGGAGAAAGACAACGAACTCGTCCGAATGGGGCAGTTGACACCTGACAAGATGTTTGCTTACAACATCGTCCGCGAAGGCGACCTAATCCGTGAAATAGTCATCAGAAACGTGGATGAAGAGCGCTTGAAGGAACTGAAGTCGAGCATTCGCTGGACGCTGGAAAAAATGTTCGAGAAAACGAAGGGATGAAGCAAAAGCCACTATAAGTGCTTCTGTATCAACGCGTCGATGTTCTTCTTCGGACAGAGTCCCACAAGCCGCTCAACTTCACAACAGTCCTTGATTAGCACTAGCGTTGGGATGCTGTAAACCTGAAACTGCTCGGCTGTTTGAGGATTCTCATCAACGTCAAGTTTGCTAACGAGAACCCTGCCCGCGTACTCCTTGGCTAACTCCTCGATTGTAGGCGCTAAAGCTCTGCATGGCCCGCACCACCCCGCCCAGAAATCCACCAGAACCAACTTATTGTTTTTAATGGTTTCATCAAAATTCGCGTCAGTCACATGAAAAGGTTCATTACCCATTTAGTTTGTTCTCCTTAAATTAACATCTTAATTCATC
This sequence comes from Candidatus Bathyarchaeota archaeon A05DMB-2, assembly GCA_018475625.1. GTDB lineage: Archaea > Thermoproteota > Bathyarchaeia > Bathyarchaeales > Bathycorpusculaceae > A05DMB-2. The sequence continues at coordinate 246,274 of JAAKEZ010000001.1, read as the reverse complement.
CGCATGCCTTGATATAAACCGTTCGCGAGCAGTCACCTGTACGACTTCAGGTTCTCACGCAGATGCTTAAACGCGCGGTAAGCTTCCTCAGCGTCAGATATGTCTGCTGCCGCCTTCTCAAAGGGACAAACGCCCGTCTTGTTCGCGTCGAGAACGTTCTCCACGAGCTCATTCCACTCGCAACTTATCCGGTTATTTTTAAGAACCGCATGCGCGCTTCTGCTGAGAACCGCCGCGTAAACCGCTTTTATCTTAGCGTAAACGCATAAGAAGGCAACGGCTTTTCCTACCACTCGGTCAGCTACCGCGGCGCCTGCAAGCGTGCTGCCAAGAGTTTCAACGGCGTCCAGAAAACCTGAAATCCTGTGAGACCGCGTTTCAAAAAGGACCGTGCCATTTTTCACTATGGCTAAGGTTAGGTTTTCCTCGTAAAGCTCGTTTTTGGCTATGTCCAAGTCGCTCATGACAGTTCATAGAGTAAACTGCGCCACTTCTAAAAATACTATTGCATCCTAAACGGCATTTTCCCGCCTTTAAATAAGGCGGAGGGGTGTTTAGCAAAATCAGAAAAAGAGGTAGCTACAGGAAGAAGCTTAGTCCACCGATTATCGCCGTGTTGAAGACGTTCATGCCGAAAGCGGCTATACCGCCTTCAGTGAAAGAAAAACGCCTGCATCAGCAGCACGATGGTATGCTGAGAATAGCTGTGTAAGGTCCCAGAAGCACGGGTAGGAAAGTGCCGCCAACTAAGTGCCCACTTGTGCCGAATGCAATGGGGAAATTGAGGATTTGTGCAACAAATACAAAGGCGCTTGGAACTGCGAGCAACGCGGTTATGGAGCTGGAATAGGTGCCTTTGGCTTTTTCCAAGACCAGACGAAGAATGGGATGGATATAAGCCACATAGTTGCGGCGGTTGCGATGTTTGCTGGGTTTTGTGGGTTTATTAGTCCGTCTGGATTGTGCATGTTTATGCCTAAGTAATACTTTTTAGATTGTGAGTATTACAATTATTAAAGGTTTCCAGATTGGCGAAAAAAGGGCGATTTGAATCGTCCTTCATTTTTTGACGGTTTATGTTCTTGTTGTTAGTGGTTTGCTGAGTGGGCTTAACTGATCTTTGAATGCGAGTTTCTTTGTCATCAGTGTGGACACTGCAAGCATTCCTACCCAAGTGCCAGCTATAGCCAAACTCATTGACCCACCAATACTGGCGATCTCAGCCAGCATAACAGCTGTATCAGCAGGTGAAGCCATAGCGGTCAGGTACGGTGGGAAAGCGGTTATTTCGCCGTGAAAGACATGTTCAGCAGCAAGCAACGCAACTCCGCCCCACAACATTGCATTTAACCAGTTCAGTTTCAGTTTTTCAGATAAACCACTGTGTCTAGTTGCTAGTTGCAAAATTGTCGTCACTATTCCTATAGCCATTGGTAACAGGAAACAAGCCATTTCGTCTAACCTCCTTCGAGTATCACTAAATTTAAATATCGTAACACTCACTAATAAGCATGCCGGAGGCAAACATATGTGGTTGATAATGCTTGCATTCGCTGCGACAATCGCTACTGCAATATGGTATACTCAAGCTGAGAACGACAAGTACCTACTGAAGTATCTCAGCCTAATATTCTGGGGAACAACAATAATGGTGCTTGTTGATCACGTAGTGCCTTTCTTGATGGAAGGTGGCGGAGAATTCTTTGAAGTGTCAACTGAAGCAGCAGTTCTCAGCGGCATTATGGTCGTCGTTGGACTTGCAGTGTGGGAGGGTGCTTTGTTACTCAAAGACCCTAAACACATTATATTTAAGCGAAATCGACCATAGTTGCGATTAGAAGTTAATTTCAGTTTCTTTTCTTCTTTTTTGGTATTATGCTGCTGCAGTTGATCTGATTTAAGCATATCAAGCGGCAGTAAAAGGTGAAAATAGTGTTAGTGAGAGGTGTGTTGCAAAGCTTAAATAAGTCGAGTAATACTATTATTAAAAATCGTGTTACTGTGATATTGAATGATAGAAAAGGATAACGCTTGGTTTGAACGCGCACAATTAAAAGAAAGAGAACTAACGAAGATGTTCGAGAACATTAAAGAAGAGCTTGCACTAATAACCGCAAGCGCGAAATTCAATTTCGCAATACGAAAAACCAGTGAAAAAGATTTGAATATCATACTCGCCTACATTGAAGATACAGGAAAGCTTGTTGACTTGTTGAGGTCTCGATTAATTTTTTTATCGGAAAGCATAAGTTAAAAACGTCGAGTTATGCCGTGTTTCTGAATTTTGCTGCGCGGTTGGCAATTAAAGTAGCTATTGCACCTGCTGCAACTCCACCATCAATGTTAACAACAGCCGAGCCCAATGAGCAAGACTGAAGCATTGCCATTAGCGTGCTTACTCCTTTCTCACCGAAGCCGTAACTATTCGAAGTTGGAACTGCAATCACGGGCACATCAACCATGCCAGCTACAACCGAGGATAATGCGCCTTCTCTGCCTGCAACCACTATGATAACGTCAACATCTTTCTCTATAAATTCTTTCAGGGGCTGCATTACCCTGTGGATTCCCGCTACACCCACATCATATGCAGCGAAAACTGTACAGCCCATCTCTTCAGCAAGTACCTTTGCCTCTTCAGCCACAGGAATATCGGATGTTCCAGCAGTTAAAAGCCCGATCTTTCCACCATTAGATCTGATGACAAAAGTTTTCGTTTTTATAACAATCATCTTGGCTTTGTCGTAAACTTGCAGAACAGCCTCTTTCGGAGCAGCTTTCTTCAGGGCGCGCAGCTGTTTTGCGTCACATCGGCTTATTATTACCCTGCCTTTCTCTGACAATATCCGAAGCGATATGTTTACAAGATCTGCGGTAGTTTTACCTTCAGCGAGAATGATTTCAGGTATGCCCTTTCTACATTCTCTGTTAGTGTCAATTTTCGTCATGTTTTGAACTTCATCTATCGCCAGCAGTTTCACCGACTTTTCAGCTTCAGCAACCGTTATCTCGCTTTTCAAAAGCTTCTCAAAGATTTCCTTCAAAGTGTACATTTTTCTACTCTATTTTCTGAAGACCACAACCAATATATCATTTGTGCTTGCTTTTCCATACCAAATTATCAGGTGGCAATGTAATGTCGGAATTTGATAAAATACTTGTTATTGATTGCCAAGTCGCTGGAATTTCTGGAGACATGTTCCTTGGCGCGCTAATAGACTTAGGCGCTGATGTCAACAAGATTACTTCTGCCATAAAATCTTTGGAAAAACAGGCTTACGGCTACAAAAACATCAAAATCGACATAAAACAAGTAATGCGAAGAGAGTTCAAGGCGACTAAAATTGATGTCACAGCTGAAAGTGCTTCTAGAAAAACAGGTAGCGAACTCATAGATATCGTTGAAAAAAGCGCAAAGCACTTGGAGCTTTCTGAGAAGGCGAGGCAATTCGCGTCCAAGGTTATCCGCACTTTAGTTAATTCCGAGGCGAAGCTTCATGCAAGTGATTCATCCGAAACACATCTACATGAAGTAGGATTTGTGGACACAATAGCAGAAATTGTCGGTGCTGCAGTTGCTTTGGACAATCTTCAGATGTTCAATGCTAAAATATATGCAACGCCTGTTTCAGTTGGCGGCGGCTTATTCACGTTCTCGCATGGCACAGTGTGTAGCCCAGCACCAGCAACCTTAGAGATACTGGCATCGAAGAATTTTCCAATGATGGGCGGGCCCATCGAATCAGAACTAACTACACCAACAGGAGCATCCATTTTGGTTAACTTAGCTGATGAAGTTAGTCGGTTCTATCCAGAGATAACCCCGCTAAAGGTGGGTTATGGGGCAGGAAACAAGGATTTCAAAGAAATGCCTAATGTTTTGCGTATTACAGTAGGTAAGCCTGTGGACAATTGGCTTCTAACAGATGAAATCGTTATTTTAGAAACAAACGTCGACGACGTAACAGGAGAAATCATTGGGTACTTGGTTGATAGGCTTTTGCAGGAAGGTGCCAAGGACGTGAACATTATTCCAATGTTCACAAAAAAGAATAGACCTGGTCAAATTATCAAAATAGTGGCGGATCAAAAAGACGCCAAACGCCTTTTGCGGGTCGTTATTGAAGAAACAGGCACTTTAGGAGTTAGGATGTACCCGTGCAAAAGATACATCCTTAGTCGTGAATTGTTTTCGGTAACTGTGCAAATCAATAATGCAAAAGAGATTGTGAAGGTGAAAGTTGCTAAAGACAGGAGAGGCAAGATTGTTCATATCAAACCTGAATATGATGAAATGAAGAGACTGGCAGATAAAACAGGCAAGCCTCTGAGGGAAATTACAGAATTGGTTAAACTGCGAGCTAGAGAGATTTTGTTGAGAGAGTGATTCTCATGAACTCCCAAAAAAGAAAATACGAAAAGTTGAAACGCTACATCGAGACAAAAGGAAAAGACGGCGTAGTGATTGCCTTTTCCGGCGGTCTCGATAGTTCAACACTAGCGGCTGTAAGTTACAATATTTTAGGAGATAGAGTGGTAGCTGTAACTGCAACATCTCCGACGTATCCACCTGAAGAGTTGGAGGAAGCAAAAAAGGTGGCGAAGGAAATAGGCATCAAACTATACGTAGTAGAGACTGATGAACTGTCAAATGAAAATTTCATTAAAAACCCTGAAAACCGGTGTTATTACTGCAAAAAAGAACTTCTGGAGCGCTTACAAAAAATAGCAAAGGAACTTGGGTTCAAAGTGGTTTTTGAGGGCACAAACATCAGCGATTTAACTGATCATAGACCAGGCTTTAAAGCTGTCAAAGAAATGGAAAACGTATATAGCCCGTGGGTTGACACTCGATTCTCAAAAGAGGAGATTCGGGCAATAGCTAGAAGCATGGGGCTTTCTATTCAGAACAAACCGCCTTTAGCATGTTTAGCCTCAAGGTTACCATACTATGAACGGATTACAGCCGAGAAATTGGACAGAATTGGGAAAGCAGAGCAAGCAGTGAAGAAAATAACGGGGGCCCAGCAACTTCGAGTTAGAGACCATAATGGGTTGGCCAGAATAGAAGTTGGAAAAAATGAGAGAAAACTCGTTTTCACCGTTGAAATTCTGGACAGGATAGCCGATGACTTGAAAAGGATAGGTTTTAAATATGTGACGCTTGACTTGGAGGGATACCGAACAGGAAGTATGCTTCTTACAATAGATACCGCGGACTCTCGCTAAAGTTGTAGTTTATTGTGAGATGCAGTTCCACTTTTCTGGTAACACTTTTGTGTATTTTAATGCTACTTAGCACATAAAAGCTTTTAGGTGCATTAATCCATTTTTACCCGTGAGCCTTATGTCAAAAATCATCCGTGTAGGCGTAACGTTTCCGCCAGACCTACTGAAAGAATTCGACGAAATCATCCACGAAATGGGCTACGAAAGCCGCAGCAAAGCCATCCAAGACGCTGTGCGCATGTACGTTTCCGAACGTAAGTGGCTGAAAGAAGAAGGCAACCAGACAGGCGTTTTGCTGATGGTGTACGACCACGAAGCCAGAGGCTTGGAGCACGAGTTAACCGAGGCGCAGCATCACCACAGCAATTTAGTCTCATCCACCCTGCACATCCACCTTAGCGAACGAGACTGTTTAGAGGCGATTGCGGTGAAGGGCAAAGCTTCTGAGATTCGGAAGCTAAGCGACGAGTTAACCACTAAAAGAGGCGTGAAAATTCTCAAAGCAATGATAGTTTCAGTTTAGCTCTTCACGAGAAACATCTTTTCCAGTGCGGTTCTGGCGTGTTTGGCTGTGGCTTCTGGAACCTTGATCACGTGTTTTTCCTCTTTCAATGCGGCATATAGTCTTTCAAGCGTGGTCAACTTCATGTTGGGACACACAGCGCCCTCATATGCCACGATAAACCGTTTCTCAGGATTCTCTTTGCGCAATCGGTGCAGAAGCCCTTCTTCAGTGCCGACGATGATTGTTTCGGCGGTGCTTTCGCGCGCGTAATGGCACATCTTGGATGTGCTACCCACGAAATCCGCTGCCCTCCGCGTTTCGGCGCTGCATTCGGGGTGAACCATCACGACTGCGTCGGGATACTGCTGTTTGAGCACGGCTATATCTTCAGGCTGAAAGAGCACATGAGTTGGGCAGAAGCCCCACTCGGGGATTGGGATGAGTGTTTTTCCGGTCTTTTCCGCAGCGTACTCCGCGAGGTTGCGGTCGGGACCGAACAATATGGTGTCAGCATCCAATGAGTTGATGACTTCCACGACGTTGGCGCTGGTGCAGCAGATGTCGCAGTAAGCCTTAGACGTGGCTAAAGTGTTCACGTAAAGCACCACAGGCGCGTCTGGGTAATGGGTTTTGGCGCGTTTTATCTCGTCAACCGTAAGCATCTGCGCCATTGGGCAACGTGCGCCCAGCGTGGGCAGAAGCACTTTTTTTTCGGGGTTCAGAATCGCGGCGGATTCCGCCATAAAATCCACTGCACAGAAGACAAGGGTTTCCGCATCTTTCTCCAGCATGGCTTTGCGGCTTAGCTCGATGCTGTCGCCGATGTAGTCGGCTATGTCTTGGATTTCTGGACGCTGATAATTATGTGCTAAGATTAGGGCTTTTTTCTCTTTTTTAAGTTGGAGGATTTTGTCGGTTAGCTTGACTTTGTTCATGGTTTGCGCCTTAGAGTGTAGGCGCTTAAAGAGCATGGGAGAAGATATATGTTTTTACCCGCTAAGCCCTGTTTCTGCACGTTATTCTTTGATAGAACAGACCATGTTTTACATAAGAATGGCTATGGTTCTTCTGATGGAACAGAGTGTTCTTCTGGGAGAGCTAAATACGCGTTTGAAGAGTTATAAATTGACGCTGACATGAAAAACAAAACGTTCGCGATAATAATCATGTTAGCCCTTCTGTTTCCAGTAGTAGCTCCACTAACATTATCAGCGCATGCTGCCGAGAATTCTTGGACAACAAAAGCGCCAATGCATGTGGCTAGAAGCGGCTTAGGCGTTGCTGCTGTGAATGGCAAAATTTACGCCATCGGAGGCTCTACTGATAGCGGTTTTGCGCCCAGCATACCGCCCTATGTCGCCTATAGCGAGGCAAGCATTCGCGGGTTTGTAGGGACAAATGAAGAATACAATCCCGCAACGGACACTTGGACTTACAAGACATCCATGCCCACACCAAGAATGTCCTTTGCGATAGCTGTGGTGCAGAGTAAAATCTATTGCATCGGCGGAAGAACCGATGCTGCAGGGAGCGTAGACGGCTATACCGTAATAAACGAGGTCTACAATCCAGAAACCGATAACTGGGAAACTAAAGCACCCCTTCCAGCCTCTGCCAGTTGGATAGTCGCAAGTGTCTTAGAAAATAGAATATATGTGATGGACTATTCTGGAACGACCTACGTCTACGACACCGCAACGGATACGTGGACAACCAAAGCTCCCGTGCCAGCCCAGCGTTCGATGGTTATGCATCAGCAGTCCTCGACAACAAGATATTCACGGTGAACTCCAAACAGCTCTTCATTTACAATAGTGTGACTGACATGTGGAGTGTAGGAACACCTCCTCCGTCCAGTCATGCTCGAGGACAAGCGGGCGCGACGACAGGTGTCATGTCTGCTAGGCGAATCTACGTTTTTGGCGAGAAAGCTACTATTGAGCAAGGTGAAAATCCAGGATTTGTTCGAGTTTACAATCCGCTTGATAATCAATGGACTTACGGCGCCGACAGCCCAACCGACCGTTATTGTTTCGGTGTGACAGCGGTGAACGACACTTTCTACGTGATTGGAGGACACACATACACTTTTCCCGGCGATTTCGCACCTACACCAGTAAACGAGCAGTACACGCCCCTTGGGTATGGCACTCCAGACCCGTCCTATGATAATACACCGCCGGAATTGACCTTGTTTTCACCGCAAAACACCACTTACTACACAACTAACGTCACATTAGCTTTCGCCGTGAATGAAGAGACTTTGGAGACGAAATACTGTCTTGACGGAGTAAACGTTACGATTAGTGGAAATACGACTCTTTCTGGATTATCTTACGGCGTGCATAGTCTAACGGTTTTTGCTCAGGATAGTTCTGGAAATATCGGCTCGTCAGAAACTATTATTTTCACGATAGCTGACCCTGAGCCTTTTCCGACAACACTCGTGGCAACCGCTTCCGGCGCTTCGGTCGCTGTTGTCGGCTTGGGCTTGCTGTTGTATTTCAGGAGGCGTAATAACCGTGCTGAGGCGCGGTCGGTCAAGAATGCTTTTTGAAAAATAGGGGAAGGGTTGAGGATATTCAGTATAGCTGCTTAGTAGAAGCTGAGTATGGGTGAGTCTGAGTCCTGCTGGGGAGAACGTATCTCTTCTATGGTGGTTTTGGTTAGGGCTTTGATGTTGTTGAAGTCGCTGATTTCCCCGTAGCTCACCAGCGTGATAGCTGTGCCGTCTCCGCCCATGCGGCATGTTCTGCCGACCCTGTGGAAGTACACCTGCGGCTCCGCTGGGACATCATAGTTGATTATGTGCGTGATGCCCTGAATATCTAAGCCTCGCGCAGCAACGTCTGTTGCCACGAGCAGGTTCAGTCTGCCCTGCCTGAACGCGTGGATGACGTGGTCTCGCTGGGCTTGCGTGAAGCCTGCGTGAAGTGCCTGCGCGTTGTAGCCTTTCTTGTATAGCCTTTCTGCTACTTTACTTGTTTCGCGGCGTGTCCTGCAGAAAATAATGGCTTTCTCCACACGCTTTTCCTTAAGCACGTCCAAGAGGGTTTCGAATTTGCCGTGCTGGCTTACAACCGTGTAGTACTGCTTCATCTGCGTGAGTCCAATTTCGTCTTTGCTTACGAGGACTTTAACGGGATTCCGCATATATCGGTTGCAGACGCCCATAACTGTCTGGTCGATGGTTGCACTGAAGAGGCTTGTCTGCCTGTCCGCCGGCGCTTTCGAAAGTATGAAGTTAATGTCGTCGATGAACCCCATGTCAAGCATTCGGTCTGCCTCGTCCAACACGACCACTTTCACGTACGCCAGGTTCAAGACATGCCTTTCAAGAAGGTCGATTATTCTGCCTGGTGTGCCGACCACGATTTGAACGCCACTCTGCAACTCGCGAATTTGCCTTTCGATTGAGGCCCCACCGTAAACTGCAAGGACCTTGAGCTTGGCGTACTTGGCAAACAGGCTCATGTTGTGTGCAACTTGCACGGCGAGTTCGCGTGTCGGCACAAGGATTAAACCTTGAATCTTCTTGACTTGCGGGTCGAGGCGTTCCACCATTGGAACTCCGAACGCGGCGGTTTTGCCTGTTCCGGTTTGCGCTTGCCCGATGACGTCTTTGCCTTTGAGCAACGGCGTTATGGCTTGAGCTTGAATCGGAAAAAGAGCTTCAAACCCAAGTTCTTTAATGCTTCTTAAGACTCCCACACTTAGCGGCAAGTCTTTAAACGACTGTATTTCCAATTTATTCTTGTTTCTCCTGCCACAAAACTTTTTCATGCTTTTCCAAAAGCTTCAGGAGCTTCGTTAGGTTACATGAGTTAATGTGACACCTCAGAAGCAGAGATTCCCATATAAAAACGTTTAGCACGTTTTCGAAGGAAACAGCCACGCACCAAGCTCTTTCGGCTTTAAGGGACTGAGATTCAGCTTCCTGCGAATGCGTGAGAAACAGTCTTTAGCCCTTTTATTTAAAGAAACTAAAATAGACTTGATAGCTTTGCTAACAGACCTCTCCCCTCGCCTGTTTTTAACATGGTTTTGGCGTCTGAAAACGCCAATACGGATCTACCCCTCTATAGGTTTCTGCAACAAACCACCAATGGGCGCCGAATCGGTTGTGGTTGTTCCAGTCTGAGAGGCTATATTACCCAGTCTGGTGCTGCTTTTTTTCTGAAGGCTATGACTTGAATGTAGCCTATAATTATAATTGCTATCCATAGGATTGAGTAAAAGAAGTAGTAGACAAAGAGTTCGTGCAATTTAATCTCGAAGCCCAGTTTTTTGGAGAGAATATAGAAGGTGGTTGCGGTGATGGCAAAACTGCCGAGTGATATTATCAGGGTTTTCAGTAGGTCCGCGGTGAAGATGGACACGAGGAAGACTGGCAGAGCTATGTTGAACTTTACTGACAGAAAAAGGGAGGCTACAAGAAGCGAATCACGCATCCACGTGCTGGGAACCATCACGCTTAGGAAGAATACGGCAAGGGATGGATAAAGGAAGAACAAGCCTGGAAGGAAAATCTGCGGTTTCCGCAGGCATTTTTTGGCTAAGGCTTTGTACCAATCCTTAAGCCACAACGCTTGGCCAATGCCCCATCTTTTTCTTTGCCTGAACCAGCTTCGCCAGTTCGAATAAACCACGTTTTCCACTTCCACGTTTGTGGTATAGGTGAAACTGTGATTGTTTAAAAAAGCTCGCGTTGCGATGTCGATGTCTTCTGCCACGACTTTCCTGAAACCGCCAACCGAATCAAACGTTTCCCGCTTAATGGCAAAAGCTGCGCCATTCACAGCTGGGCATTTTCGCAGGTATTTTGAAGCCAGCCAAGCGCTCACATTGAACGTAAAATATTCGTAGTAAGCCATCTTGGACAGAAATGAATTCTTGCCTATGACTCTCTTTTTTATGTCGAGAATGTCGGTGTGCTGCATCTCCATGACTATCTTCTTCAAGAAATCCGAGTCATCTGGAACTTGGATGTCAGCGTCCAAAAAGAGCAGCACTTTGCCGGTTGAAAGCTTAACCGAATTGTTCAGCGCATTTGCTTTTCCAATGCGTTCTTTATTAACAATGAACTGCACGTTTTTGGCAAGATGCTTTGTTTGCTTCAGAAATTCTTCAGTGGGCGCATCAACTGTCACGAAAATTTCTTTTGAAACAGACTGCGAAGCCAGCTTGGTTAGCATGTTGGGTAACTGGTCTGACTCTTTGTAGACAGGGATAAAGATACTGATGTCTGTCACACTGGATCATCTTAGATTTGGCTTTCGGCTTTTTCCATATTTGGAGGCAACTATTTATTAATTTTCTGAAAAAATCTATTGAACGGGTCAAACCCGAAGTTGTCGATTAAAAACAGTATATTCTTATTCAAGAGCGACCTGTTTAGTGACGTTATGATGCGTGTAAAGGCTATCTGCATGTTTTCAGGCGGCTTAGACAGCACACTCGCTGCCAAACTGATTCTTGACCAAGGCATAGAGGTGGAAGCCGTACATTTTGTCAGCCCCTTCAGCGTGCACGAAAAAGGCAAAGACGATATTGTTGCGGAAACCGCCAAACAACTTGGCATACCGCTCACCAACATAAGTGTCGGAAACGATTATCTGAGGGTGATTCGGAATCCCAAGTACGGCTACGGCAAGAACGTGAACCCCTGTGTTGACTGCCGCATTTTCCTGCTTAAAAAAGCCAAAAAATACGCACGGAAAGCTGGCGCTTCTTTCATCTTCACGGGCGAAGTTCTCGATGAGAGACCTATGTCGCAGCACTATAAAGCCATGAAACTGGTTGAAGAGGAATCTGGCTTGAAGGGCAAGCTGTTGAGACCGCTTTCAGCGAAACTGCTACCTGAAACAGAAATTGAAAAAAAAGGCTTAGTTGACAGGGAAAAGTTGCTCGCCATTCGCGGCAGGTCAAGGAAGCCACAGATTAAGTTGGCTAAAGAATACGGCATCACCAGTTACATGACGCCTGCAGGCGGATGCTTGCTCACTTGCAAAGAGTACGCGGACAAACTACGCGACCTGTTCCAGCACAAGAAGCGGATTTCGATGGCGGATGCGGCTCTGCTGAGAGTCGGCAGACACTTCAGGCTTGGCAAAAACAAAATTATTGTGGGCAGAAACGAGGCGGAAAACAAGGTTTTAGCAGAGACGAAAGCGGCATCGGACTACTTTTTCGAGGTGGCGGATGTTGTTGGTCCTGTAACGATTCTCCAGGGGTCAAAAACCAAGAAAGCGGTGGAAGCTGCAGCGGCGTTAACTGCGTTTTACTCGGACGCAAAAAGCGATAGAGTTACAGTGAAGTATGGAAGAAACAAACTTGACAAGCAAGTGGTCGTGTCTGTTCCAAGTCAAGATGAAGTTGCACGCCTCAGAGTTGGCAAGTCTTGAGGTTACTCTTCGTCTAAAGTGCCTACGAATTTTTTTATGGTCTCTATGATTTCCTTTAAGTTCTTCTCGCTTAACGGCGGTTCGTATGGAATCCGCAGCACTTCCCACCCTTGCTCTGTGAGGAGTTCTTGGATTTCCTCGTCGCGTTTCTGCTGTTTGTCGCTTAGGTGCGCTTGTACACCGTCAAGATAGACGATTTTTCGTTTGTTCAGCCAGCAGAAATCTGGGACTGTGGATTTCAGGATGATTGTTTTCTGCGTCACCATGTTGCGGGTTAATCCAGCGGCGCTTAATGCCTTGAAGACTTCTACTTCAGCTTTGCTGACTTTCGGGTGCATCTGCCTTTTGAAGCTCAATCCAAGCAACTCCAACGGTTCCCTGTAGAGTTGCTTTTATCCTTAATAACTTTGTTTTTAAGGTAATCTGAAGCGCATGGATGCTGCTTCTGTTAAAATTTTCAAAAACAGCAGCTTGGCGGGTCCGTCCAATCAAGGAGGCGCGGTTAAAAATTTTTTATCCCTTTAGGTTTGGAGGGGCGTGGTTCGCGCCTTGTTTGACTGGTGATCCGCCAAGTGTTGGTGTATCTCCTGATGGCTGCCTCGGCGTTAGTAATTACGGAGTTTCTGGTATAAAATAACTTGTGACTGTTGGCATGCAACAACATTTTTAGGCGGATAAAAAAGAGGAGAGGTGTGGACGTTTTTATCGCATTCTGTATTCTTTGATGACTGTTGTGGGCATGGTGTGGGTTTCCATTATGCATTCTATGGGGCGTATCTTGTCTCCTACAAAGTGCAGAGCGTTATCGTTGCTGTCGGCTTCAAACCACAATGCGAAGTCCCATTCTCCGAAGACATTGTAGGCTGAGTTGATTCTTACGCCTTCCATTGGCCTTTCAGATAGGCTATAGCCCCTCTATTTATAGTTTGAACCTTTTTGTTCAGCCAAAGGCTTAGTTAATGTGAAGTAGTGGGCTCTTTTGTGTGTACTTGGCAATTTTTCAGCCAAGTACAGACTTCGCACTCAAGATCCAAATCATCCTCAAGGTCTTCGGGGCCAGAGTCGTCATCGCCCACCAAGCCAAATAGCTCTGTCGGGCATTAAAACTTTGAGGCTTGCGGTGGCGTTTAAAGTTTGATGCTTATTTCTAAGCCGTCGTCGCCCACCTGCACGTACCTGCTCGTGTATTTGCCTGAGTTTCTGACGTAGTCCAAGTAGTCCTGCATTTGTCTGGCGAACATGCCGGCGTTATCGGCGACTATGACGGTGCCTTTCTTCAGTTTGTCCTCGGCTAGCCGCAGATAGGTGAAGTACTGAGTTTTGTCAGCGTCGATGAAGACGAAGTCGAAGTTTTCCCGCAGTTCGGGTATGACTTGGACGGCGTCGCCGGTGATTACTTGGATTTTTGGGGATATGTTGGCTCTGCGGATGTTTTCTTCGGCTGCCTTTGCTTCGTCTGCGTGGTTTTCGATGGTGATTATGCGGGCTTTTTTGCTCAGCTTTCTTCCCATGAGGATGGCTGAGTAGCCTATCAGCGTGCCGACTTCCAGAACTCGTTTGGGTTCGGCTTTTCGGACTTCTTCGGCTAAGATTTTGCCTCGTTCTGGTCCAACGATGGGCAGGAACTCGGTTTCTGCTTTTTCCTCGATTTCTTTCAGGACTTGGTCGGCGTTGCTCAAGTGGCTTGGCTCCTTTAGGGCGTTTTAAGCTTGTTGAAGAATCTTTTTTGCAGTTTGGCGATTTTCGGGGTTATTATGGCTTGGCAGTAAGGCTCGTTCGGATGCTTCTTGTAATAGTCCTTATGGTACGTTTCCGCGGGATAGAAAGCTTTCAGCGGTTCTACCTGCGTGACTATGGGCGCATCCCAGATTTCTTCTCTGGTGAGTTCGTCAATAACCTGTTTGGCAATTGTCTTCTGCTCTTCGTTGTGGTAGAAGATTACTGAGCGGTACTGCGTGCCAACGTCTGGACCTTGGCGGTTCAGCGTTGTCGGGTCGTGAGTGGCAAAAAATATCTCCAGAACCTCGCGGTAAGAGATTACGTTGGGGTCGAAGGTTATCTGCGCGGTCTCCGCGTGCCCAGTTTTCCCCGTGGACACCTGCTCATAAGTCGGGTTCGGCACATAACCGCCAGCGTAGCCGGGTTCCACTTTCTCGACTCCCTTCACTATGCTGAAAACTGCTTCGGTGCACCAGAAGCAGCCGCCTGCGAGGGTGGCGACCTCGTTTGCTTTGTTTTTCGCGGGTTCTTTACTCATAAAACTCCGTCCTTTCCTCTGCTGTAGTGAACTATGCTTAGTCGTGACTAATAATGTTTGGAGCTGCGAAGTTAACTACTGAAGTGTGCATCTTGACACTTATCATGTCAAGGTCGATACGAGGGGTCCTTTAGCGGAACGTTTTTACTTGTCACGGCGTTTTAGCGGTAGTTGGCAAGGGCATGTTTAAACTGAACAAGATTAAGGTGACGCCGCTGGCGGCGGAAAGCTTGGGGGTCAGGTCCATGTGTACGCTGGTTGAGACACCTGATGTTACGCTACTCTTGGACGCTGGTGTCTCGCTGTGCCCTTACCGCTTTGGCTTGCCGCCTCATCCATTCGAATTTCAGACCATTGCTAAGCTCCGCACGCGTATCGCGGAAGCTGCCGACAGGGCTGAAGTGGTAACTATAAGCCATTATCATTTTGACCACCACACGCCCTCGTACCAGGATTGGATGGTTAACTGGACAGAGGCAGACGAGACCGCACGGCTGATCTACCAAGACAAAACGGTTTTCATGAAGAACCCTAAAGAAAAAATCAACCCCAGCCAGAGGCATCGTGCGTGGCTCTTCCAGAAAACAGGTGGCAAGCACGCCAAAGCCTTGGAGTCCGCAGACGGCAAAAAATTCACGTTCGGAACGACTGCTCTGCGCTTTTCGGAGCCGGTTCCCCATGGACCAGACGACTCCATGCTCGGTTGGGTCATAATGGCAACCGTGGAGTTTGAGGATGAACGGTTCATGTTTGCACCTGACGTTCAGGGTCCTATGTCCACATACACCGTTGACCTGATTAAAGCAGTTAAGCCGCAAGCGGTTATGGTGGGTGGACCACCGTTTTATCTTGGGGGCTTCAAGGTCACCGACGCTCAGCTAAAGCTAGGGGTGGAGAACCTTGCGGGCGTGGTTGAAAACGTGCCCTTAACCGTTCTGGAACATCATGCTTTAAGAGACGAGGCTTGGCGGGAAAAAATTAAGCCTGTCCACGACGCCGCGCTTCGGACGGGGCACAACGTGTTGACTGCCGCTGAATTCCTGGGTGTAGAAAACGTTCTTCTGGAGTCCAGACGGCGCCAACTGTACCGTGACAACCCGCCTTCAAAAGAGTTTGAGAAGTGGATGCGCGAGACCTCAACAAGCAAAATCGCCACCAAGCCACCAATTGATTAGCTGAAGCCCTGAAAATGGAAAAGGCTAATAATGAAGCTTGAGAGCAGATACAGACAAACTTAATGTGAGATTACAGCATGTCGGAAGAAAAGAAAACATGGAATTCAGAAAATTTTGACAAGAAAATGCAGGAAAGCCGTGATGAGCTGCAAAGGTTAAGGGCGGAATTGCAAGACCTGATGGTAAGGTTCGGCATGCGGGCGCTTAAAACGTATCAAGCCGCAAGGAACGAACCACTAAGACCCGCTGAGATAATCCAATTGGTGAAATACGAGGTGACGAATGCGATAGCGGACGTTTCGGAGCCAAAAAGCATTGACGCGATAATTAAGCAGACCAAACTTGAATGGGAAAAACAGCAGCAACAAAAATAGCCTTGCAAAACCTGATAGCGCAGAAATCTATTTGGAGCCTGTTAGTGATTCGTTGCAGGAATGATGGAGAGGAGGGGGCTACCCCGTAGAGCAGCAGCGCCATAGACAAGGGGCTATAGACAAAAATGGCACAGTCCCTTAAGAATACATGCGCACATTTTAATTAGCCGAAATGCCACAATAATAACCCCGTAACACGGAGAAACAAAACATATGGTCACCCTTAGAGCATTAGCACCCTCGCTCACTCGCATAACAGTCGCAGCCGCTGTCGGCGCAGCACTCCACATCGGACAAGGAAACTGCAACCTCATCGACGATCAAGCCGTGGAATTCAGCCGTGCAGTACTCCACCAAACCGATGTCGAAGGTGAAGTCATCTGCTGCGAAGGACCCAAAGACAACGCACCCAGCTTCTCATACCGCGAAAAAGTCGGCACAGGCAAAGGACCCAAAGTCGAATTCGTCATCGACCCAGTCGACGGCACCACAGCAGCCAGCAAAGGCAGAAAAGACGCCATCAGCGCACTTGCATGCGCACCCGCAGGATGCTTCCAAGTCCTCCCAGATGACGGCTACTACTTCAAAATTGCCACCAGCAACCACAGCTTAGGCAAAATCAGCGCCGACATGACCATAGAACAAATCGTCCGCACAGTCGCCAAAAACAAAAACGTCCCACTCTCAAACTTCACTGTCATAATGCTCGACCGCGAACGCCACACCCAAATGCTCACAACACTAAGAAAACTCGGAGTACGCATCATACTCATCCCAGACGGCGACATCGCCGCCGCAGTCGTAAGCTGCATCCCAAACTCAGGCGTTGACCTCCTCCTCGGCGCAGGAGCAGGACCAGAAGCCACCATCGCAGCCACAGCCGTAAAATGCCTCGGCGGAACCATGCTCGTCAAAGTCTGGAAAGACCCAAAAGACGACCCAAACCGCCTCAATCGCCTGAAACAGTCTGGTGTTGACGTTGAAAAAACATACAACCAAGACGAACTGGCAAAGGGCAATGAACTCGTGTTCGCCGCCTCAGGCGTTACAAAAGGCGAACTGCTAGACGGAGTGCGCTTAATCCCAAACGGTGCGGTCGTACATTCGATTTGCATGCGGTTGCCAAGTGGAACTGTGGAAAGGTCTGAAACAATGTTGCGCTTCAAAGGACACCCTGTTTACAAGCAGTTCATGCAACCGTAAAAACCGTCAAGCACCGAAGGCTAAAAACCCGCATCACTTTTTATCCGAACCCTCGCAAGCTCAGCACTATCTTAATATCATCACTACACCAAAGCTTATATGAGAAACTTGACCTGCGAAGAAAAACCCGAACAACCAAGAGAAGCAGAAGAGGAAAGAAACAAGCGAATAATGATTTTGCTCGCTGCCTCGCTGGGCGCAATAATACTCGTCGCCGGGTTGCTGAGCCTTCTCGCCAATGGAGTTCCACTCGGCTTCGCCATACCCATCCTTAACGTGGACGCAACTATATCCACAATCATGTATTATGTCGCTGTGGTAACAGCAGCCACGTACATCGGAGTCATCGGATTAAAGGAACTTTGCATCGAGCGCAGGTTTTCTGTGGAATTCCTGATGGCTGTCGCTGCTCTGGGAGCGCTATACCTAAATTACTTTTTCGAAGCCGCCACCGTGCTCTTCCTTTACTCGCTTGCGGAGTACTTTGAAGGCTACATTCAAGACAGGGCACGCCGCACAGTGGAGAAGCTTTCAAAGTTCATGCCCGACCAAGCCAGAATCTTGATCAACGGTTCCGAAGCAAACGTTAACGTGAATGAAGTCGAAGTGAACTCGGTCATTCTGGTGAAGCCTGGAGAAAGAATCCCGCTGGACGGCACCGTGGTTGAAGGTTTCGCTTACGTTGACCAGGCACTCGTTACAGGCGAGTCAGAACCAGTTCTGAAAACGGTGAACGACTGTGTCTTCGCCGGCACAGTGAACACGAGCGGTGTTCTGAAAATAGCTGTGACAAAAATGGCTGATGAGACTCTTGTGTCGAAAATCGTGAAGCTCGTCATTGAGTCTGGAAAGAGAAAGGCATCTATAGAAAAGCTGGTTGACAGGTTCGCCAAAGTCTACGTGCCAATTGTGATAGGGCTTGCGGTTTTCACCGCAGCAGCCTTGCCCCATATAACGGGTGACCCCTTTCAAACGTGGCTGTACCGTTCACTCATTCTTCTTGTGGTTTCTTGCCCAAGCGCCTTCATAATCTCTGTCCCAGCCACGGTCTTCGTAGCCATAACGATAGCCGCCAGGAGAGGCGTAATAATCAAAGGCGGAATCTTCGTTGAGAAACTGGCACGCGTGAAAACCGTGGTGTTCGACAAGACCGGCACGTTAACGCTGGGTAGACCAATAGTCCACGAAGTCCGTTCCGTGGAGAAAACCGAGAAAGAAGCTTTAGCTTACGCCGCCGCGCTGGACCAATACTCAAACCATCCAGTGGCTCAAGCCATCGTCAGAAGAGCCGCGGAAAAAGGCATAGACCTCACCAAGCTCAAAGTTACAGATGTAACAGAAATCCCCGGCAAGGGCATCATAGGCTACGTAAACGGAGACTTCGTGGCTGTGGGCAACCCTGAACTGATGGAGGAATTCGGCTGCGACTGCAAACAAGCATACGAAATCAGCGAAAAAGATATTCACACCGCGGTCTGCGTTTCCGTTGGCAAAGAGGGAATGGCGTCGGTCTGCGTTGTGGACGAAGTCAGAGAGGATGCCCTCAGAGCGGTTAAATCTCTTAAGGAAATTGGAGTCAAAACAGCCATGCTGACTGGTGACAGAGTGGAAATAGCGAAAGAGACCGCGCAGGCATTGAAAATTGATGAGGTGCATGCGGAGCTTTTCCCTGAGGATAAGCTGAGGCTTGTGGAGGGGATGAAGGGCAAAGACGGCTTGGTGGTGATGGTGGGAGATGGCGTTAACGACGCTCCAGCGCTCGCCGCGTCTGATGTAGGAATTGCCATGGGCTCCGCAGGTGTGGATGTTGCGTTGGAATCGGCGGATGTGGTGTTGGTTAGGGATGAACTTGCACAGGTGCCTTACTTGGTGAAGCTGAGCGGGAAAACGATGGGGATAGCAAAGCAGAACATTGCTGCGTCGCTGGTGGTTAAGTTAATTCTGGGTGCATTAGGGCTTATGGGGTTAACTCCTTTATGGTTCACTGTGGCTTCAGGCGACGACGGCGTCACCATGCTACTGCTTTTGAACACACTACGCCTTCAAAAAGTCAAGTAACACGCGTTAAAACAACATTACCGTGCGCTTTTGAACGGCGAAATGTATATTTTAATCTTGCACAAAAACTGTAATCCCACAAGAGGCAGAGACTTCAATGAGCGAAGAGCAAAAGGAACAAACTCCAAGTCTTGAACAGTTGTTAGAAGCGGAGAAGAAGCGGTCAGAAGAGTACTTGACACGATTGAAGTACCTGCAGGCAGACTTTGAGAATTTGACGAAGCGTTTTGACCGCCAAATTGAGCAGGTGAAGAATCACTGCACCGAAAGCTTAATCATCAAACTGTTGGATGTTGTTGACGAGTTGGAGCTGGCTCTTAAGAACGGCCAGCCCGCAGAAGCTCAATCTCTCGTTGAGGGCGTGAAGATGACCCTTAAAAAGCTCAAAAAAGTTCTTGAGGAAGAGGGCGTCACTCCGATTGAAAGTGAGGGAAAGGTTTTTGACCCCTCACGCCATAATGCTGTTGCTACAGTAGAACGGGATGACGTTGACGACTGCATTGTGGTGGAAGAGGTCAGAAAAGGCTACATGATGAAGGGTAAGGTGATTAGACCCAGCATCGTCAAGGTCTCCGTTAAACCTTCAAAGTTACAAAAGGAGAGCAAGAAAAATGAGTAACGTAAAAACAGGCGAAAAAGTGCTTGGCATAGACTTGGGAACCACCAACTCAGCAGCCGCCATCTATGAAGGCGGACGCGCCACAGTCATACCGAGCGCGGAAGGTCCCACCATGGCTGGGAAAATGTTTCCTTCAGTCGTCGCCTTCACGAAAGATGGTCAGCTCTTGATAGGTGAACCCGCAAAACGTCAAGCAACTGCGAATCCAGAAGGAACAATTTTTGAGATAAAACGGAAAATGGGGACCAACTACACTGTAAACGTGTACGGAAAAACTTACACGCCACAGCAGATATCCGCTTTCATCCTGCAGAAAATCAAGAAAGACGCCGAAACCTACCTTGGCACCACGATACGCAAGGCGGTCATAACTGTTCCAGCACACTTCAATGACAATCAGCGCCAAGCCACCAAAGACGCCGGTGAAATTGCAGGCTTCGAAGTCATGCGCATAATCAATGAGCCCACAGCTGCGTGTCTAGCTTACGGAATCGACAAGCTGGAGAAAGAAATGAAAATCTTGGTGTTCAGCTTCGGCGGCGGAACACATGACGTCACCGTTATGGACTTCGGCAAAGGAGTCTTTCAAGTGCTCAGCACCAGCGGCGACACGCAGTTAGGCGGCACCGACGTGGACAACGCGGTGATGAACTACATTATTGACGAGTTTAAACGGCAGACAGGCGTGGATGTCACTGGCGACAAAATGGCCATGTCCAGACTGAAGGAAGCGTCGGAAAAAGCAAAAATTGAATTATCCACGCTGATTAGCACGGACATCGATTTGCCCTTCATCACCTCAGACAGCACAGGACCGAAACACTTGCATCTAACCCTTACTCGCACCAAGCTTGAAGCATTGGCGCAGCCGGTGATTGAGAAAACAGGTAGCACAATTATGAAAGCGTTGGAAGACGCCAAGCTAACGCCGAAAGACATTGACAAAATAATTCTAATTGGCGGTATGACGCGGATGCCGCTCGTGCAGCGGTTTGTGGAGCAGATAATGGGCAGATCTGTGGAACGCGGCGTTGACCCCATGGAGTGTGTTGCTGTTGGTGCAGCGATACAGGGCGCTGTCATCACCGGTGAAGTAACTGACTTGCTCTTGCTGGATGTTACGCCACTGTCATTAGGTGTGGAGACCTTGGGCGGCGTGTTCACGAAGATAATTGAGAGGAACACGACCATTCCAACAAGACGTAGCCAAATTTTCACAACCGCAGCGGACTTCCAAACAGCCGTCACCATTCACGTGCTTCAGGGCGAACGCGCCATGGCAGCGGACAACGTTTCCCTCGGCACCTTCAACCTCGTGGACCTGCCGCCTGCGCCGAGAGGCGTGCCGCAGATAGAAGTCACTTTCGACATAGACGCCAACGGCATTCTGAACGTAACCGCCAAAGACCTCGGCACCGGAAAACAGGCAAAAATAACCATAACGGCATCCACGAAACTGTCGAAAGAAGAGAAGGAACGCATGATCAAAGAAGCCGAACAATTCGCTGAGCAGGACAGAAAGAAACGGGAAGAAGCGGAACTGCGGAACAACGCGGACAGCCTCATCTACACCGCAGAGCGAACCAAGAAGGATCTAGCGGGCAAGCTGACTCAGGAGCAGAACAGCAAAATAGATGCGGCAGTCGCGGCGTTGAAAGACGCGTTAGCCAGCAGCAACATGACACAGGTCAAAACTAAATCTGAAGAGTTGCAGAAGGTTCTGCAGGAAGTTGGCACCGTCATCTACCAGCAAGCGGCGGCTGAACAGGCGAAACAGCAGGCGCAAGCGGGACAAAGTCAACAGCCTCCACCTTCTGGGCAAGCGGGCGCTGGCGGCGAGAAAGTAGTTGACTCGGAAGATTACAAAGTAAAGTGATCAGCCGAAACAGTTTTGATTAAGTGATTGCATTTCGGTTTAGCGGTAAAGTGCATGGCTGAAAAAAGGGATTACTACGAAATACTAGGTGTATCCAAGAACGCTTCCAAAGAGGAAATCAAAGACGCCTACAGAAAACTGGCGATGCAGTATCACCCCGACAGGAACAAGGCGCCAGACGCGGAAGAAAAGTTCAAGGAAATAAGCGAAGCTTACGCGGTTTTGTCAGACGATGAGAAGCGGCAGCAATACGACACACTGGGCCATGCAGGTTTTGACCAGCGGTACTCTCCAGAGGATATTTTCCGCGGCGCAGACTTCGAATCCATATTCCGCGACTTAGGCTTCGGCTTCGGCGGTTTCGGCGACATTTTCCGAACCATCTTCGGCGGCGGCTTCGGAGGAGGCTTCGGCGAAAGAATCAACAGGGGACAAGACATCGTCTACGACCTGGAAATAACCCTGAAAGAAGCAGCCACAGGCACTGAAAAGGAAATCGAGGTTCCTAGAACCGAGAAATGCGAAGTCTGCGGCGGTTCAGGCGCAGCCCCAGGCACGTCACCCACAACTTGCCCCCGATGCAACGGAGCAGGCAAAATCCGCCAGATGCGCCGAAGCAGCTTCGCCACCTTCGTGCAAATCACGCCGTGTCCACGATGCGGAGGAAAAGGCGTCCTGATAGATTCGCCCTGCAAGAACTGCCACGGCACAGGGATGGTGAAGAAGCGGCGGAAGATAAGCGTGAAAATCCCAGTGGGCATAGACGAAGGCTACCAGCTTAGGCTCCGAGGAGAAGGCGAGGCGGCGCCCAACGGCGGAGAACCCGGCGACCTCTACGTTCTCGTGCACATCCATCCCAACGAGCTTTTCACGAGGGAAGGCGACGACCTCTGGCACGTCCTAGTCCTTGGATATCCACAAGCGGCACTCGGCGCAGAAGTCACTGTGCCCACGCTGGATGGACCAACAACCGTGAAGATTCAGCCAGGAACACAAGCAGGCGAAGTCATCCGGCTGAAGGGGAGGGGCATGCCACGGTTCAGGGGCTACGGAAAAGGCGACCTGCTACTCCGCGTTGCCATCTCTGTCCCCGAAAAGTTGACGCCCAGACAGCGAGCGCTGTTGGAGCAGCTGGCAGAAGAGTTCAATCAGGACGTTAAGCCTAAAAAAGGCAGATTCGGCTTATAGAACCGATAAATTCAAGTACGAATCCCGCACTCAGTTTTTAGCCATAGAAAGATTTTAAACCGAAGAGCACGCGAATATACTAACATGGGGAGACGATTGGATGATTAACCTTGATTCGGCGATAATAAACCTGATAATACAGATAATCGTCAACATCATCATATTAGCGCCGGTTCTTTGGATTTCAGGCAGACTTCTGGCAGGCAGCAACAAAGCGAAATTCACAGATGCACTCTGGATTGTGGTTCTTGGAACCATAATCGGCGCATTCTTCCAATACCTATTTTCAGGCATCATCGCAAGCATAATAGTGTTGCTCATATGGCTTGCGTTAGTAAAGCACTTCTTCGACACAGGTTGGTTAAAGGCGCTTGCAATAGCCATAGTGGCCATAGTGATATGGATAGTGATAGCTGTAATAATCGGGATAATACTGGGACTTGCCATAATCGGCGGCGGACTCTACATTTAATACATAAGAAAAAACATTTCTCCTCTTTCTTTTTCCACGACTTAAATACGTCTAAATGTGGAAAACAAAGAGGAAATAAAAAAGGAAGCTACTTCGTAAGCTGTTTTCGCAAGTCTTCGTACGTGGCTTTTATGTCTTCCACCGAAGCTTCGTCTTCAATCGTGGACAGGTCACCTAACGGCGCGCCAACTATCACGGCTTTGAGCACTCTGCGCATGATTTTTCCACTGCGTGTCTTCGGCAGTTTGTTGACCATGATGATGGCGTCTGGGGTGGCGATTGGGCCTATGGTGTTTCGTATGTGCTTGATGAGTTCGGCGCGTAGTTCGTCTGACGGCTGGAAGCCGCTTCGCAGCGTCACGAAAGCCACGGGCACCTCGCCTTTAACCGCGTCCTCTTTGCCCATGACTGCTGCTTCTGAAACGGCTGGGTGCGAGACCAGGGCGCTTTCAAGCTCGACTGTGCCGATGCGGTGTCCCGCGACTTTCAACACTTCATCTGCTCTGCCGAGGAGCCAGAAGTAGCCTTCAGGGTCTTTGACCGCGTAGTCGCCTGTGTAATAGGTGTTTTGCCATCTTCCGAAGTAGGTTTGTTTGAATCTTTCGGGGTCTTTCCAGAGGGTTTGCAGCATGCCTGGCCACGGCGATTTTATGACGAGGAAGCCTTTGGTTCCTGCTGGTGTGGGTTGTCCTTTTTCGTCGTAGACTTCGGCTTTGACGCTGGGCAAGGGGAACGTGGCTGAACCTGGTTTCAGCGGCGTAAGCTCAATTCCTGAGAGCGGCGCAATCATGAACCCGCCTGTTTCGGTTTGCCACCAGGTATCGATTATGGCTAAGCGTTCTTTTCCGATTACGCGGTAGTACCATTTCCAGGCTTCGGGGTTTATGGGTTCGCCGACTGTGCCCAGAATGCGGAGAGAGTTGAGGTCGTGCTTGTTTAACCATTCTTCACCGAACTTCATGAACATACGGACAGCCGTCGGCGTGGAGTAGAGTATGGTGACGCCGTGTCTTTCGATGATGTCCCACCAGCGGTCTTGAGCTGGGTAGTCAGGGGTTCCCTCAAAAAGCAGCGAGGTCACGCCCACGGATAAGGGCGAATAAACGTTGTACGTGTGCCCGGTTATCCAGCCGATGTCTGCGGTGCACCAGTAAATATCCTCTTCAGTCGGGTTGAAAGCCCATTTGAGTGTCCAGTACGCCCAGACGAGGTAGCCGCCTGTGCCGTGTTGGACGCCTTTGGGTTTACCTGTGGTGCCTGAAGTGTACAGGATGAACAGGGGGTCGGTGGCTTGCATGCGTTCAGGCTCAACGTAAACGTTGGCTCCTGCTGCGGCGAGGGCGTCATGGTACCAGATGTCTCGTCCTTCCTTCATCTGAATGGGTTGTCCTGTTCTTTTTACGACTATGACTTTTTCAACGGTTGGCGTGCTCTCCAAGGCGCGATCTGCGTTGTCTTTGATGGCTACTGTTTTGCCTCGCCTGTAAGAACCGTCGGCGGTTACGAGGAGTTTGGCTCCGCTGTCGTTTATGCGGTCTGCTAGTGCGTCGGCGCTGAAGCCTGAGAAGACGACGGCGTGGATTGCGCCAATTCGGGCTGATGCGAGAAGCGTTATGGGCAATTCAGGGATTACGGGCAGGTAGACTGCGATGCGGTCGCCTTTTTTGAGCCCGAGGTCTTTGAAGACTTTGGCGAGTTTGTTTACTTCCCTGTAAAGCTGATAATAAGTGTAGGTTCGGACTTCACCCATTTCGCCTTCCCAAATGTAGGCCAGCTTGTTTTTGCGTTGAGTTTTCACATGCCTGTCCAGCGCGTTATAGCTTATGTTAAGTTCTGCGCCTTGGAACCACTTGTAGAACGGTGCGTCGGAGTCGTCAAGCACCTTGTCCCATTTTTTGAACCAGTCAATAGCTTTTGCCTTTTCAGCCCAGAACTCTTCGGGGTTGCTGAGCGATTTTTCCCATTCTTGTTTCCTTTTTTCTCCTGAGGAGATTTTTTCGTTACTTGGATAATATTTTTCATTGAACGGCAAGCTTGTTTCAGACATGCTTTTTGTTCCTACCCTATTTTCGCTCTGGGAACAGTTTAATTCAGAGAATATAAAGTTTTTCAGCGATTTCTGGAAGAATAGAAAAAGAATTGAAGAGTTTTTAGCTTGTAGGGCAGATGGGCAGTACAGTTCTTCCGTGAGACTCGTTCAGCACTTCTGCGATGGCTAGGTAGACTGCGCTTAAGCCACAGATGATGCCCTCGAAGCCAGCTATCATGCCTATCGTTACGTTGCCGAACAGCGTCGGGTTTCCTGTCAAGTCTCTTATGGCCAGTAAGAAGAATAGAAGCGCCAAGCTCGCGAAGACGAATTGAAGTGCCCTGTTCTTGTTAAGCGTTCCAAAGAACATAGCCAAAGTGAATAGCCCCCACATGAAGAAATAAGCCCCCATTGCGGCGCCTTCAGTGAGGTTTATTGCTCCAAAAAACGGCATATTTGGAAGAACCAGCAAAGCCACAAGCGACCACCAGAAAAGCCCATACGACGTGAAAGCAGTCGTGCCGAAAGTGTTGCCTTTTCTGTACTCCATTATTCCAGCGATTATCTGTGCGAGTCCGCCGTAAGCTAAGCCCATGGCGAGAATCATGCTGTTAAGCCCGTAAAAGCCAGCGTTATGCAAATTTAACAAGACTGTTGTCAATCCGAAACCCAATAGCCCGAGAGGTGCAGGATTCGCCAGTTTTTCAGTCATTTTTTCACATCTTTTTGTCAGGGAATTGCTTTGTTGACCAGCGTTTGCATATTAGCTTTTCTGTGGATTTACTCCCATTTCCATATTTTACGGTTCATCGTGAATTCGGGCAGCACGACCAGCCCCAGCGCGGCTACGCCTAACACGTACGCCAAGTCTATCGGAGTCAAGGCTGACAGGTGGAACAGCTGCTGCGTTATGGGTATGTAGGTTATTCCGAGGGTTGCGGCTATAGCCACGATTTCCGCTATGACGAAGAACTTGTTCTTCAGCGCGTCTTTTCCCATTCTCCAGACGCTGCGTTTTTCTGAGCGGCAGTTCCAGACCACGAACAGCTCGAACATTGCGGCTTGGATGAAGGCTACTGTGATTGCTTCGGTGTAGGCTATCTCCCTGAAGTATTCCCGGGCAAATACAGTTGCGCCATTCACAATCATCGTCTCAGTCGCAGGAATTGTCTGCCAGTTGCGGGCTGCATCGGACATCCATGTTCCTGGAAACACATAGTATTCCAAGCTAAACACGAGTATGGTGCCGATTGCCTGAAGCAAGAAGGACATTATGATGAATCTGCCCATGCCATGCAATATGCCCTCGTTCGGCTTTCGAGGCGGTCTATCCATCACGTCCACGTCAGGCGGGTCGGTTGCAAGCGCCACGGCTGGCGCTCCATCCGTTACTAGGTTTATCCAAAGTATCATTGCTGGCAGCAGGGGCAGTGGGAAGTATTCGGGTCCGAACACGCCTCCGAGGAGGGCAAATGAGCCTATGACTAAGAGTTCGTCAAAGTTGCATGCGATTAGGAAACGCGCGTACTTGCGGATGTTGTCGTAGATGACTCTTCCTTCCTCAACGGCTTTCACTATGGTTGCAAAGTTGTCATCGGTGAGCACTAGGTCCGATGATTCTTTGGTGACGTCTGTGCCAGTTATACCCATCGCAACGCCTACGTCTGCTGCTTTTACAGCTGGCGCGTCGTTGACGCCGTCGCCGGTCATGGCTACGATATGCCCCTTCTTCTTCCAAGCATTAACAATTTTCAGTTTGTACTCAGGCGAAACTCGAGCATACACACGTACCTTCTCGACTATTTGCTCAAGCTCTTCGTCGCTTACTTTTTCAAGGTCTGCTCCGGTCAGAACCAAGTCGCCGTCTTTGAATAACCCAACTTCCTTTGCCACAGCCACCGCGGTTAGTTTGTGGTCGCCTGTTATCATCACAGTTTTTATTCCTGCTTTTTCGCAGATTTTGTTGGCTTCGATGGCTTCCTCCCGCGGCGGATCTATCATTCCCTCCAAACCAACAAACACCAAGCCTTCTTCTATAGCTTCATCAGCATACTCCACGTCTGAAGGCAACCGCTTGTACGCCATAGCGAGAACGCGGAGGGCGTTGCTTGCAAGCTGCTCATTCGCCTGCAACACCTTCTTCTTTTTAGCTGGTGTCAGTTTTTCCTCTTTACCGTTTTCAAGGATATGCGTGCACCGTTCGAGAATTATTTCGGGTGCACCTTTAACGTAGGCATGAACTTCACCTTGCGGAGTTTTGTGGACGGTAGTCATGCGCTTTCTTTCTGAAGTGAACGGTATCTCACGGACGCGCGGAAAATCTTCTTCTAGCTTCGTCTTTAACAGCCCAGCCTTGGCAGCGGCTACTATTAGGGCGGCTTCTGTCGGGTCGCCGAATATTTCCCAAGCACATTTATCTTCTCTATTTCGTAGTTGAGCGTTGTTGCATAAAGTGCCAATTCTTAGAAGTAATTCAGTATCCTTGTCAACGTCCATGATTTGGTTATTGCATTTAAATTCGCCCTTTGGCTCGTAGCCCACACCTGTGGCTTCGCTAAACTTGTCGTTTACGTATAGCTGGCGAACAGTCATTTCGCCTTTGGTTATGGTTCCAGTCTTATCAGAGCATATGACCGTGACGGCGCCTAAACTTTCAGCGGATGAAAGCCTGCGGACGATGGCGTTGCGCTTGGCGAATTCTCGGGCGCCCAGAGCCAAAGCCACAGTAACTATGGCGGGCAATCCTTCTGGAACCGCGGATATGGCTAAGGCTATGGCAGACAAGAACGCGTCGATGAAAGCTTGAATTTGAAAACCTTGAGTAACCGCTTCAAAGGCTTCAAGAGCAAATATGATTACGACGACGGCTACTACTACTTTGGCGATTTTGCTCGCGAACTTGTTCAGTTTCCGTTGCAGCGGAGTAGTTTCCTCTTCTGTGGTTTGAACCATTTCGGCTATTTTACCGAACTCAGTGTTCATTCCTGTCGCCGTAACTACGGCTTTGCCTCGTCCGTAAACCACATGGGTTGCTGTGAACAGCATATTGCTCCTTTCAGAAATAGGCGCCTCCTCACTTAAGACGGACAAATCCTTGTTAACGGGAGTGGATTCCCCAGTCAAAACAGATTCAACTGTTTTTAGTTCTATGGTTTCTATGACTCGGGCGTCAGCGGGAACATGATCACCCGACTCCAAGACAAGTATGTCCCCGGGTACGATTTCTCTGGCAGGTATGATTACTTCTATGCCGTCGCGGATGACACGTGCTTTGGGCGCTGTGAGCTTCTTCATGGCTTCAAGCGCTTTCGAGGCGCGGTATTCTTGAACGAAGCCCGTTATGGCGACCATGATGACGATTGCGCCTATAATTATCACGTCAGCATAAGCTTCCAGAACCTGGTCAGCGGCTCCTATGGATAGCTCGTAGTAGCCGATTATTGCGGAGAATATGACGGCTGCAATCAAGAGGAGGATGAAGATGTCCTTGAACTCGTCGAGGAACATGTGAAGCGCGGTTCGCCGTTTTTTCTCGACAAGCTCGTTGTAACCATACTTTTTCAATCTCTCTTGTGCTTCCTGTGTGGTTAAACCTTTGGAAGTCACATTTAGCTCCTTCATTACCTCGTCCGTTTTTCCAGCGTGCCACGCTTTCGCCAAATTCCTCGTCTCCTTAAGTTCAAAGTGACTGTGATGTTAGCTTCACTATTGGTCTCTATGTGATTATAATCTTTTCCGTAGCCAACCAAAAAAGCGTACTTCACGCTATTGAGTGAGGAGATATAAGTCGAAAACCGTGCAACAGATTCGCAGTTCACATCAATGAGACAAGCTATAAATACGCTTCCCTCATGTTATGCATTAGAGCTGAGGTGAAGTTTTTGAGAATCGGATTTTTTGTCTGGGAATACCCGCCCAAACTTGTCGGCGGCTTAGGCACGTACGCTGAGTACATAACGCACGAGTTCGTGGACATAGGACACGACGTTTCAGTCTTCACACTCAACGACGGCACCCTGAAAACACGAGAAATCCTCCAGGGCGTAGAAGTGCATCGCCCTCTGATTGCGGATGCAAGCAACGTCTGGCCCTTCTTCGTCGTTGACAACCTGAAAAAATGGGGCACCAACATCAAACTCTTCAACGACATCTTCATCTACAACATCCTCAGCGCCACCAAATTCATCAACGGGCTCATAAAAAAAGAAAAATACAATTTCGACGTGATCTGTGTCCACGACTGGCTAAGCAGCGTCGCAGGGCTCGTAATCAAGAACGAAATCCAGAAACTCCCAGTAGTTTTCCACGCCCACAGCACCGAATGGGGCAGAAGCGGCGGAACAGGCTCAGAAGTGGTCTCGCACTTTGAAGAAGCTATGGCTCAAAACGCCGACAGAATCGTAACCGTCAGCTACGCCATGCAAGAAGACCTGATAAAGCATGGTTGGCCGCAGTCAAAAATCAGCGTGGTCTGGAACGGCGTTGACCCAAAACGCTACGACCCATATCAGTGCCCCAAAGAAGACATCATGAAAATCCGTGAAAAATACGGCATCCCGAAAGATTGGAACATGATTCTTTTCATCGGAAGACTCACATGGGTTAAAAGCGTAAGAAACCTCCTGCAAGCAATGCCCACCGTCCTGAGAGAGTATCCAAACACCAAACTCGTAATCCTCGGCAAAGGAGAAGAACAAACAGACATCGTGGAAACAGCCAGCCGCCTCGGTATCAAAGACAAAATAATCTACCGCTTCGACTTCGTCCAGGAAACCGAAAGAATCCAGCATTATGCTGCTGCAGACGTCTGCGTGTTCCCCTCAATCTACGAACCTTTCGGCATAGTAAGCCTGGAAGCCATGGCGATGGAGAAGCCAGTCGTAGTCGGCGCACGCGGCGTAGTCGGCTTCAGAGAACAAGTGATAAGCTCAGGACCCGACCAGAACGGCGTGCACATAAACGGCGAAGACCCCTCAGACATAGCGTGGGGAATAAAAGAAGTGCTGCGGAACCCTGAAAAAGCCCGCAACTGGGGTGAAAACGGGCGCAAAAGAGTACTCGAGTACTTCACCTGGCGGAAAGTGGCTGAAGAAACACTAAAGATTTATGAGTCACTCCTATAACACGCGCTGCTAAATGGCTAACATTTCTGCAAGCTTCATCAAACGCATATCAAGCGGCTTCTGTTTTTTGCATGTTTCCTCCAGGTCAGTACTTATGATCGCGCCGTGCAACAGTCCGACAACCCTGTTCCCCTGATCTTGGCACAGTAGGTCCACGGCTTTTTCCGCGAACAAGCCAGCCAACATTCGGCTCCGTGCAGTTGGGCTTCCGCCGCGCTGAGCGTACCCCAGAATGGAGCGTCTAACTTCGGAACCCGTCTGTTTCTCGATTTCTTGACCGATTGCGCCCGTGTCTCCGACGCCTTCCGCGGCAACTATTATTCCTGCTCTTTTTCCTTTGCGTGTGTTTTCTTTGACGATGGCGATGATTTCTTCTAGTTTGCACTCGTTCTCGGGAACAAGAATCACCTCGGCGCCGACGCTTATTCCCACCTCTAAAGCGAGGAATCCTCGTTTCCGACCCATAACTTCCACGATGAAGATTCGTTCATGGGAAACCGCCGTATCCCTAATCTTGTCGATTGAGGACACAGCCGTGTTAACCGCCGTGTCAAAACCCACCGTTTCGTCAGTTCCATAAACATCATTGTCTATGGTAGCGGGAATACCCACCATTAGCGTTTCGCTTTTCCTGCTGAGGTCTAAGGCGCCCCTGAACGAGCCGTCGCCGCCGATAACTATCAACCCCTCCACATCGTTCAGCTCCAAGGTTTCAGCAGCCTGCTCCACGCCTTCGGGCTTCTCGAACTCGGGGCACCTCAAGGTGTGAAGCATGGTGCCGCCCAACTGGATTATGCCGCCCACGTTGCGCGGCGTCAACCGCTTATAAGTGTTGGTTAACAAGCCATCCCAGCCCCTTTCAAATCCTAAGACTTCAAGTCCTTTTGAGTGGGCAATTCGCGTGATGGCTCGGATGGCGGCGTTCATTCCCGGCGCGTCGCCGCCCGACGTGACAACACCTATAGTCTTCAAACGTCAACACTTCCCTTTGATTCCTAAAACATGTTTCAAGCCTTAAGCTTTTTCCAAACATAAAAACTTGCCTAATCCGCCCACGGCAAAACCTGCGTGTGAGGTGCCAAAACACATAAATTCTTAGGTTTTATCCTAATGGTTTTTGTCGGATGTCGGGCGGTAGCTCAGCCTGGCAGAGCTCTCGAGCCTGCTCCAAGCGGGGCGGACGGAGACGCTGTAGAGGTCTACCCATGGTGGGCTTCATTCTAGCCTGCCCAGGCCACAGTCACCGAGCTGTCGCAGGTTCAAATCCTGCTCGCCCGACCAATATTTTTTGGTCGAAACGGGAATGTGTTATTTTTTACAAGATTTATTTTACAAGATTTATATTCGGAAGGTGTTAGACAGAGCAGCATGGAGACTGTTAAGAAATTACTGCCAACCAATAGGGAAAAAAGAATCATTATAGTAGTCATCGCCGTAGCTTTAGCGCTAAACGCAATCACATTTGCTTTAGCGTACCCCGGTATGTTTGAGCCTTCGAATCCTACTTTGGAAAGGGACTTTTCAGCCTACTACAACGCTGGATGGCGATTGTATAACAACCCGTCCAAAATTTATGTTTCTGGTCCCCTGCCTGGAGATTACCCATTTGAGCTAAGGGCTCAAACCTTCAAGTACGTTCCATCCTTCCTGCTTCTCATCTCACCGTTCCTGCTGTTAAGCTACCAAGACGCGTTTATCGCGTTCAACCTCGTGCAGTTGGCTCTGATGCCTGTGTTGGCTTTCTTCGTTTACAAGCTTGTCGAGGACAAAAACCTGGCGCTTGCAATCTTGGCGTGTATTGTAGTCTTGATTAATCCTTTGCCTTCTCTGCCGTTAACTCAAGCCGCTTCGCGTACGCTGTATTACCGCTTCACGTCTATTAACCCGCAGACTTTTTCGTGGAGCTACTACTGGGGTTACGTTTGCGGAAACGCCCATGTCCTTCAACCTGTTTTCCTAGTGGGAGCGATGTATTTTGGGTTTGTCAAAAAGCCGTGGCTGTCTGGGTTGATGTTTGCGCTCAGCGCGTTTGACCCGCGGTTCGCGCTGTTGGCGCTTCCGCTGATTGCTTGGTACAACAGGAAAACCCTTTTGCGTTTCGTTGCGGGCTCTGCTGTTTTCTTGTCGGCGATGAATTTGCCGTTCTTCTTTTATCACGGGATAGGCTTTGAGTTACTTCGTGCGAATGCAAGTGGTGACGTTCTTTCGCAGATGTACGCGTACGATTGGATTCCGTTATACGCAGTTTTGGTGTTGGGTATAACCGAAGTGTTCACGTTGCTTAGCCAGAGTGACTGGAAACTCGAGACCAGCTTGGAAATAAAGTTTAGAAATGTTATTTCGTTTTTCCGTTTGCGGTTATTCGAGGGCTGGTTTGTTAGGTGTCTTTCGGGAAAAGATTAAGATTGAGGTTGATTTTGCGATTTGCGGTACTCCTGCAAGGTCTTCGAGAATTAGCAAGCCCCGTGAGAGTAGCGCGAATGCTGCTGCGGGAACGCTGGCTATGCCAAGTAGGGCAAAAATGCCGACTATGCCGAATTCTTGGAAGCCTGCGCCTGCTGGCGTTATTGGCACAAAGCCTAACGCGGTTGCGAGCGGGTGAATGAGGAAGTATCCTATCCAGGGTATCTGAGTTATTCCTAAGGCTAAGCCTAGAAAGTACCATTCGAAACCTTTCAGTACCCAGCAGGCCATCGTTAAGAGCACTATTTCGGGGATTGCTTTGCGGGTTTTGTGGGCGCTTTCCTTGTATTCTTCGAGTCGCCCCATTAATCCGCCCGCGAACCTTTTGAGGTATCTGGAGTTTGCGATGCGGTCGAAGATGGATATTGCCCGGTGAGACCATGTGAACGCTGCCAGCAAGATTGCGCCTGTAAGCATCAGTGCTATTCCTAAACCCGCGATGAAAAGGCCCAAGTTTATGCCAGCGAAGGTTCCGAATTGCTCCCAGTTCTGTGGCGGTACTACGTTTATGAGAAATATTACTGCGCCTATTCCGCCGATGACTTTGGCTAGGAACTCGATGGTCTGTATGCCGAGGATTCCTGACAGGCTTTTTGAGGTTGGCACTTCTTGGTCTCTGAGGTAAAGCGGGGTCAACACGTATCCTGAGCGCCCAGGGGTTACGTCGCTGGTTAACATGCCTGCGTATTGAGCGAGTAGGGTTTTGCCGAATGATGTTTTGACGCCGTCTTTTTTCAGGACTATTCTG
This sequence comes from Candidatus Bathyarchaeota archaeon A05DMB-2, assembly GCA_018475625.1. Lineage (GTDB taxonomy): Archaea > Thermoproteota > Bathyarchaeia > Bathyarchaeales > Bathycorpusculaceae > A05DMB-2. The sequence continues at coordinate 212,551 of JAAKEZ010000001.1, read as the reverse complement.
AGCCTCACGGTGAACAACAGGTTGATTCCGAAATAGGCCAAAAAAGCTAGGAGCAAGTATTCCAGTTTGATGTTTAGCAGCGCGGTGTAGAGCGAGCCTAATCCCACGTACCATAGCAGAGCGGCAAATATCGCAACCATTATTATTATCTGCAGCAGGATGCGTGTGATTCGCCGTGAGTCCCGTTTCACGTCTGTTTCTTCCTAGAATGGTTTTGTGTTATTCAACATTCACGGTTTCAGTTAAATCCTTTGTGGAAAAACCCTGTTCTGACGGAACCTGTTGACTGAAAGGACACTAACGATAAGGGATGTTTGCTGTGGGAAGTTTGGTTTAGCATGCGCTGATTAGTTTCTCCTGTTGGATTTCAAAGTGTATGCCCAGATAATTTTAAATATCAAAATGGTAAATAAAATGCCCGACCATTCAATAGGAGATGCCCGAAAAATGATTAAAAGAGCCGCAGTAGTTGTAGCGGTTTTCGCCGTTATCTTTCTGGCTTTGGCTACACAGAGTGTTAAAGCTCAGGGTGCTTCTGCGCCTGTGAACGTCCAGGTTGGAACGTGGCTGGTGAATGTTGAAAAAGTGGATTTATCCGCGAACAGCTACCGTCTTGATTTTTACTTATGGTTCAGGTTTAATCCTTCTGAGATAAGCATCGATGAAGTGCGGAACTTCGAGTTCATTAACGGAGCACCGACGAAGTATGAGGTATATGCGAATGCGACACAGGGTTATCTGGAGTATCGAGTGCGAGGTGATTTTATCACTTCTTTCGATTTCACGCGATACCCGTTTGAGAGCCATGAACTCTCGGTTGAGTTAGAGCACAAGAGCCTTGACGCTTCCAGCCTAGTTTACAGTGAGGACCAAGAATCAGCTATTGAGCCGACTGCGAACGTGGCCGGATGGGACCTTGGAGGTTTCCAGACCTCGAACACTTTGCATTCGTATGGTGATACGACATATTCGCGTTTTGTGTTCAGCGTCAACTTGGCGAGACCTGCGGTTTCAGCGTTCATAAAAAGCGTTTTGCCTATTGCGGTTATCACGGTTATTTCTTTGCTTTCGTTTTTCATGGCGCCCCAGAATTTTGCGCAGCGAATCACGTTGGGAGTCACTACTCTTTTGGCTGCTACGACTTTTCACCTGTCGCTGCTGAGCGGTATTCCGCCGACTGGTTACTTGACGTTTGCGGATAGAATGATGATTTCTGTGTACGTAATTTTCCTGTACAATTTGGCATGTTCTGTTTACATTATGCGGCTGGTTGATTTGAAAAGGGTTGACGACGCTGCACGAGTGAAAAGTAAAGCATTGAAGTTCCTGCCGGTGCTGATAGTTGCCATATTGATACTTCAAGCAGTTCTGTGACAGGTGCCTTCAGGGTCTTACGCATTCGGCTTTGGGCTTGTAGAGTCGTTTCTGCGTTCTTTTCCGCCGGTGGTGTTCGCACTCTTTGATTCGAGTCAAAAGCCATCCCTTATCTTGGTACACGCAACCGCATGGCAATGTCACCATCTTGGGCATTTGGTCGCTGTCTTTTTCCGCCATTTCTCTAGTCATCCGCTTTGTACAAGTTTAAAATGTACACGTGACTAAATTAGGTTGCTGAACACTATGAGGCACGTGTATAAGCTTAAGAGCAGTGGGCGTCCTAAGAGTTGTTGGGAGATGAAAGTTTGAAGCCAACGTCGCATTTTATCGACTTAGAAAATGCCGTAAAGATACGGCCAATGGAGGGTTTAGAAACCACTATTCTAACAGGGCTGCATGGCGAGCAGCTGATGATGGTTCTGAACGCCACGTTGCCGGGTCACAGCGTTCCTGTCCATTCCCATCGGCACGAACAAGTAGGCATGGTCTATAGTGGGAAGGCGGTTTTGAAAATCGGCGAGGAAGAGCGGGTCGTGGGAAAAGGCGATTTTTACTGCATCCCTGCCAACGTGCCGCACAGCGACACGTGTATTGGCGGAGAACCGTTCATTATGCTTGACATTTTCTATCCTGTGCGTGACGACTTCATCCGAAAAGTGGATAAGCAGGGGCTATGTTAGACCCGAAAGCCTTAAGTGTGGCTGGGTTTCTACTCTGTGTGATTAATGAAAAATAGGTGTTGAATCAGATTGGCTGTTGAAGGTTTTTTCGAAAACAAAAGGCAACCAGTTGAAGCTAAAGTCGGCGCGTTAACTCCTCAATCGCGAGCAGTTAACGTCACTGCTAAAGTTGTCAGCAAGAGCGAAGTTCGTGAGATTCCTTTGGGAAGAGATGGGTCACCGCACAAAGTTTGTGATGCCTTGGTCGGTGATGAGACAGGCAGCATTTACTTGACGCTGTGGGACGACAACATCGAGAAAGTCAACGAGAACGACACTATACGCGTTGAGAACGGTTACGTAACGCTTTTCAAGGGCAACATGCGGCTGAACATTGGCAAGTACGGCAAACTGGGAATGGCTGAAACTCCATTCGAAGGCGAAGTTAACACTGAAAACAACATGTCCAGCAAGACATACGAGCAGCAGCGCAGACCATTCAGGCGTGGCGGCGGTGGATACGGCGGCAGACGCGGCGGGGGCGGCAGCTACGGCGGAAGAGACCGACGTGGCGGCGGCGGTTACAGAGACAGGGATAGGCAAAGGTCATATTAGCCTCAAGCGTTAGAAGTGCCTTTTTCTTCGCTTTTTATTTTTCAATCTAAATCTAAAGCTGTTGGTTTTGTAATTTGGGTCTTTTTAGTTGCTGTCTGTTGCTGCTGGTTGCTTGTTGCACTTTTTATATGCCAAAAGGTTAAAAACAGGTCAGGTAACCTCTCTTGATCGAAAGGAGATAAATCGTTTTGGTTGCCGAGAAAAAAAAGCCCACCGTGGAAGAGTTGTTGGCTAAAGCTAAAAAACCCGCATTGCTCTCGCCAGCCATGCACAGGTTCTACGAGGGAAAAGTCCAAGTCATGCCCAAATGCGCCATACGGAACACGGGAGACTTCGCAGTATGGTACACGCCGGGGGTCGCCGCGCCATGCAGGGACATCCAAGGCAACCCCGACAAGTCCTTTGAGCTTACCAACCGCTGGAACTACGTGGCAGTCGTCACGGACGGCACCCGAGTCCTCGGCTTAGGCGACATCGGACCAGAAGCAGCCATGCCCGTCATGGAAGGCAAAGCGCTCCTGTTCAAGTACCTCGGCGGTGTAGACGCTTTCCCCATATGCCTCAAAACCAAAGACCCCGACGAAATCGTCCGCGCCTGCGAGTTGCTGGAGCCGTCGTTCGGGGGCATAAACCTTGAAGACATAGAGAAGCCCAAGTGCTTCAGCGTCCTCGAAAACGCCAGGGCACGCTTGCAAATCCCAGTGTGGCATGACGACCAGCAGGGAACCGCCACTGTAATCTTGGCGGGGCTGATAAACGCGTTCAAAATCGCAGGCAAAAACCCGCATGAAGCGCTGATAACTCTGGTCGGCGCAGGCGCAGCTAACATGCGCACTGCTTACGTGCTTATGCGGTGGGGCGTCAAGCCGGGCAACATTATAATGGCAGACACAAAAGGCGTAATCTACCGTGGCAGAGAGGACATCACTCGTGAGGAAGACCCGTGGAAATACGATTTAGCCCAGAAAACCAACGGTGAGGGCAGAACAGGCGGCATTCCTGAAGCGTTCAAGGGCGCAGACGCCGTGGTTGCCGCCTCAAAACCGGGACCAGGCACCATAAAACCTGAGTGGGTTCGAACCATGGCGGACAAGGCTGTGGTGTTCGCGTGTGCCAACCCGATACCTGAAATCTGGCCATGGGAAGCTGAGGAAGCTGGCGCATTAATAGTGGCAACGGGCAGAAGCGACTTCCCCAACCAAGTCAACAACAGCTTGGGGTTTCCAGCAATCTTCCGCGGAGTCCTCGACGTCAAAGCACGAACGGTTACGGATGACATGTGCATCGCAGCGGCACAGGAGCTGGCGAAGTTCGCGGAGGAAAGAGGCATGCATGAGAAAGACATCTTGCCTCGTATGGAGGAGTGGGAAGTTTATCCTCGAGAAGCAGTTGCCTGCGCGCTGAAATCCATAGAACAGGGATTGGCGAGAGTGAAGCCGAGCAGGCAGGAACTTTATGAGCGCGCTTCAGCAATAATCCAGAATGCCAGACAATCAACGGAGCTTCTTATGAAGCACGATTTAATAAAGCAGCCTCCAACCGAGGAGCAACTTTTGAAATAAACCGTGCGGAGCCACAGAAAACAGTAAGACTTCCAGAAAGCGGAGAAAATTATTTAAATGGTCTTTTACAGCATAGGTATGCTAGGGATAAAAAGATGCGTTTAGACTATGCTCTTTATGTGTTAGCTGTAATATTTTTCTTCATAACAATAGTCTCTGCACTCATGGTTATGGAGACGGAAAGAGACCTCTGGGTGGTGTCAACCGTCATCCTAGGCTTATTCTCTCTCGGCTTAGGCTACTACGTGAGACCTAAAACCAAAACAGTGGCAGCTCAACCTGCAGTCACCATGCCGCCGCCTCAGCATCCAGTCACCGGAGACGTTCATGAAAGAGAGGCTTACAGGGCGGAGAACCCTGAAATCGCTGCGCAGACGCCGATTTTGCCCCAGTCGTCAACATCGATTCCAGCGCCTGTGATTGCTCCAATGCCAGTGCTCACTCCAACACCTTCCGAAACGGTGGCGGTTCCAAAGTTGGAACTTACCGAAGTGAAGGGCATTGGCGAAAAGAGAGCTGAACAATTGAAAGCCATAGGAATAAGTAACGTTGACGAATTAGCCAAAGCTTCCGCGGAAGACATTGCTAAGAAACTGAAAATATCGCCGAAAATCGTTGACAAGTGGATTGCCGGTTCGAAAGAGTTTGCAAAATAAAAGCTTGGTTATGCACCAAAACAACTGAGCTTACAGCAGCATCAGCTTCACAATATTTCTTTTTTCAAGCCTCTTAAGCGCGTCTAGGCACTCGTCTTTTTTCTCTCCGCCGAGGTTCAGGTTTTGCATGATGTCTCTGACGGATACGCCTATTTTTCCAAGAGTCATGTGCCGTTTATAGAGGTGGTGGACGATGGATTTTTCAAGTTTGCCACATCGCCATGTGGTGTTGCGGATGAGGACAACAAGTGTTCGAACCAGCGTCTGTTCGCTGTTTTTTCTGAGTCGGGATGCCCCCATTTCTCCCCCACCAACATAACCTAGTTACATCATGATTTTTAAACGTTTATGTCGAAAGCTGTAATGTGCCATTTTACCGCATGGACCGAGTTCGCGCTCAATGTCAAATCCACGTTTAGCAGTCATGTCTTTGTCGTCTCCGCCCGGAGGTTGCTGGTCACTGCAGGATTTTTCTCAGGTATAAGCCATGTGCGTCACCGTAGTATCGTTCAAGCTTGCCAACCTTCTTGTATCCAAGTTTCTGGTAGAGGCTTAAAGCGGCGGTGTTGTTTTCCCTCACTTCCAGACGGCATTCGCTGGCGCCCTTTTGCTTAAGAATGTTTTCGATTTGGGTGAGCAGTTTCCGCGCTATCCCTTTCCGACGATATGCAGGAACCACATCCACGGTTAGTATGTGCCCGAACCGCATGTTTCTTCTAATGTCCACCCGTGCTATCGCGAACCCCACAATTTCGCCGTCGGCACGTGTCGCAAGTCCGATGGAGTTGTAGTCACCCACCAAGTAGGCTATTTGCTGCTTTGTGAACGCTTCTTTCTCAAAGCATTGTTTCTCTATCTCGTAAAGCTTGTCCAACATCCTGATGGACAGGTCTTCAATGGTTATTTCCATGTGGTTCCGCAGGAAAATGAAGGGTGCCGAGTGATTTTAGGCTTTTTCCACGCTGGGGCTGTTCGCCGAGGCTATTATGGGCTTCAGTTCGAGCCACTGCTGTGCTATGAACCCCACGAAGAAGCGAAACCAGAGCGTTATGAGCCTCGTCAAGATGGTTGCTGTAGCGCTTATTCCCGCTGGGACGCCTAGTGACGTGTAGAGGGTTGTCATCGTGATTTCTGGAAGGCCCACTTCAAACGGGATACCTAAAGGTATGGATTTTACGGCCAAGACTATTGCTGAGGTTATGAGGATTACGCTCCATGAAACTGGAAGCTTCAGTGACATGAAAACCAAGTAGGGTATGCTTAAGCTGAAAACCCATGTTAACGCGAGATAGAAGAGGGAAGAAGCGAGCGCTTTGGGGCTACGCTTGAACTCTTTCATCGAATCGTGAAAGCTTGTGGCTATTCTGCACGCGTCTTCTTTGATTTTTGTCAGCTTCAAGTGCCATCTGCCTCGCGTTATGAACTTTCCAGCTCGCACCAGCCAGTCGATTACTTTTAGGCTCCACTGTTCTTTGAATGAGAAGAGCATTATGATGAGGAGCGTGACGGTGATGCCTGCCGCCAAGAACAGTATAAGGTTGAAAATTATCGGGTTAATCTGGGTTTCAGTGAAAAGCAACGCCATGCCCGTTATCAGGACCGCAACGTTCATGCCCATGCCCAAGAGCCTGTGCGCCACAAGAGAAGCAACCGCTCTTCCGCACGTCTGGTCGCCCTGCTCCTTCGTTATCAAGTAAACGCGTAAGGCTTCTCCGCTGATGGATTCCGCTGGGATTATGGTATCCACGAATATTCCGTACCACACGAAGAGATAAGATCTCACCAACGAGAGTTTGATTTTGAGGAAGTTCACCAAAACCCGCCATGACGCGGAGAAAAAGAGCACTTCCACCAAGCTGACTGCTACAGCTAGGGCGTACGGAATCGGATCTGCGCGTGTGGCGGTGGCGATTATGGCTGGAATATCCACTTGGAAAAGGTAGATGTACAGGAAGAACGCGGCTAAGCCTATTAGTGGAAACAGCACCGTTTTCCACGTTACTTTCGGCTTCGGTGACTCCATGCGGTTTCTGCACCAGCGACCAAATGCAGAGAAGGAATGAGGCTTTTGTAATTATATGTTTTGTCCAATTCCCGCTGTTATCAATTTTTAGTTTCTGAGAGTTGTATAGTCTGCGGAACTGTCACAGACTGTAGCCCCTCTCTTATTATAAGGCGTGGAAGTGGATTAAAATTGCTGTAGGTTGGCAGTCTATAGTTGTTTCAGCTCTGATCTTTTATAAACAAGTCTTCTTTTAAGTTTTGTGCAGGCTTGAGTCAGTTGGGATTATCTTCTGCTTTATTCCACATCTCATCAAAGTAATTTGCGGCTAGTTTTACAAGGTTGGGGTTATTTGACCATAAGCTGGGTAGGCCATTTTTCTCAGATACGGATAGAGTCACCTCTTTCTTGTCAAATATGTGCATCCCAAAAGGTATAGGAGGGGCTAAGTATTTGAGTTTAAAAAGGGGATTTTTCTCTAAAGCTTGTAGCTCTCTTAGCATTAATTTTTCAGTTTTTTGTAGAATTAATTGAATTTTTACGTCTCGCTTTATTGCCCTTTTAAAGTTTGAACAGCTATCAACGAGTTTCGGTGAAGCAGGGATCAACGGAATAATAGAATCTATACTCATTTGAGCCTTCTGATGTAGGCTTTTGTGCATTTTGAGAAAAAGAGTTCTTTCTGAAGTAATTTTGAACTGTGAGTCTTCTTCGTGCTGAAGATCTATTTTGCCGATGTTCGCGGGAGACTTATTAATCAGCGAGGTTGTTTTCTTTTGTAATTTAGCATATTCCTCTTTTCTGTTTCGAAGTAGAATCGAGAGACCCTCTTTCAGTGGGGTGCCTTCATACAGGGTCGGTGTAGTTATGATTTTTTCTGCAAGCCCCAGTTTTTGAAGTGTGGGCATTATTCGGTAGATGTCTTGTCGAGCAACTTTTGAAGCCTTTGAAATTGTCTGTACGTTTGCTTTTCCCAGATTAGCAAGACTTAGGTAGATCTTTGCCTGCAAAAGCGTGAGTCCTAAGTCTGTGAGCGTTTGAGTGTATTCGTCATTCTGACTCATGGAAACCCCTCCAAACGTGCACTCCTTATTGTTAGTGTTTATTAGTTTTTCCCCAATTTTGCCAAGTTGTCAGAAGAGGCACTTATTAAACATGCTTATAGGTATCTAAAACAGCTAATATGGAAACCAAAAAAGGAAATGCGGTCAGAGAGTAGATGGGGCTGAGTGGATTCTGGGCAAATGAATAATATAATCGCAGTAGCTGTGGTTTACATTTTCGTTCTTTTCTCCTTTAATTTCATGCCCAGAACCCCAGCAAACCCTTTAGCCGGTTTATGCCTAAACACGTCATCGCCAGTTTTTAAGGTCTAATCGACGGTGTTCAGTTACAAGTGGTACTTCTTGCTAGGTTTTAAATCCTCTATGCTACTGTTAGAGACTCCAAAAAAGGAGAGTAAAAAATGTACAATGCTAAAAACAAAACTAAAGCTATCGCGATTGCTTTGCTTCTGATGTTTGCTATGGCTGTCTCGCTTGTTGCCTTACCTATTACTAGTGCTCAAACGTACACGAATATGCAGGAGGGCGGTTCAACATCACTGCCAGCAGGTGTTACCCCTGACTACACAGTCAAAACCGAAGCACATCTAAGCTTTAACCCTAATCCAGTGGGCGTCGGACAAACTGTCACAGTTATCATGTGGCTGGCGCCTCCAACTCACGTAAGCAGATACTTCAGCAACTTCACCGCGATAATAACAGACCCAGACGGAACTCGCAAAGTTATCTCGAAACCAAGCTACTACGGAGACGCAACTTCATGGCTACAGTTTGCACCTGACAAAACCGGCGTGTGGAAAATCGAATTTGAATTTCCAGGAGGCTACTTCCCAGCAGGAAACTACACAGTTACAAGAGCAACGGCGACTGTTTCCGCAGGAGTCGTCAGCTTTGCTGAATCAGTCTATTACGCGCCAAGTCATGATGGACCATATAACCTTACTGTGCAGGAGGAACCGGTAGCTTCTTGGCCTGCTTCGCCCCTTCCCACAGACTATTGGACACGTCCAGTCTCACCGGAAAACAGGGAATGGTGGCCCATTCTAGGCTACTTTCCATCTACTGGTGTTGTGGGTGAAGAAGGCGCGTACTGGCCAGAGGAGACAAACACGTACATGAGCAACTATAGATACATTCCATACGTTCAGGGACCAAACTCCGCTCACGTTGTATGGAAACGGCAGGGTGCCATAGGCGGCTTAATCGGTGGACCACTGGAAGATCTGTCATGGACTTCTGGTGGCGGTAATCCGTCGATAATCTATGCTGGAAGATGCTACCAAACTTTGACGAAAGTGGTGGACGGAGCGCCTACTAGTGTTTGGCAATGCTATGACCTGCGAACCGGAGAAGTGTACTGGGAACGGACAGGCGTTACGCAGGTACCTTCGTTAGTAACTTACACTGAAGGCTATCCGGAAACTCCCGGCGGCGCGCCCCAGTTCGGAAGAGCAGTGTATCTAACATATGTAGGCGGTGGACGACTGATATACTATGACCCCTATACTGGTGCTGCAACCTACAATGTTTCGATTGCTCCGTTGACGACAGGCACCTTATACGCTAACTTGGACTTTCCCTATTTCCTGAGCGTGCAAGACCTAGGTGCATCGGCAGCCCCAAACAGATACCGCCTGATCAACTGGACAGTGAAAGGAGATGTAAGCACCATGTTTAGCGTCGTTAACGTTGGTTTGCGTGTGATGAATAACATAACTTGGCCCTTTAGTAGCTTAAGCGCTGCTGTAGATTATGAAGCTGGCATAGCTGTCAGCGTGGTGTCACCTTACAATGCTGGCGTAGGCGCGAACATAGACGCGAACATAACGGCGGTCAAACTAGACACAGGAAACGTGCTGTGGAGCGTCATGGCTGGAGTTCCCTTTAACGTTTGGCCCAGCGAAACCATAGCAGATCACGGAAAAGTAGCTGTACGCTTTGAGGATGGGCGCATCTATTGCTGGGATTTAAGGTCAGGGCAGAAATTGTGGACAAGTGAGGTTTCAAGTTGGCCTTGGGGTGTTTTCGGAGCTTACGGCATCTCATCATACGGCGGAAACATAATTGTAGGACAATACGACGGTGTAGCCGCTTACGACTGGGATACTGGAAAAGTGTCTTGGCTATACCAGGCGCCGGCACCATACCCGTACGAAAGCTCCTACGAAGGCAATTACCCATTCTTTGCAGGTTCTCCATGGATTGCAGGTGGAAAAGTGTACTATTGCAATACTGAGCATACACCAACCCAGCCCATAACCAGAGGCTGGAAACTTCACTGCATTAACGCTACTACTGGCAATGGAATATGGAACATAACAGGATCCATGAGTCCTGGTGCCGTAGCCGACGGGTATCTCGTAGCCTCCAACACCTATGACGGGTATACGTACGTCTTCGGTAAAGGTCGAAGCAAAACTACTGTCACAGTACCTTTGACAGAGGTTCAGTGTGGTCAAAGCTTTACTATAACTGGCACGGTTCTTGATATGTCTCCGGCTCAGGCGGGCACTGCCGCCGTCTCTGACGAGTACATGAGTGAATGGATGGAGTACTTGCATATGCAGAAGCCGAAGCCTACGGACGCGAAAGGTGTTACCGTGAAGTTGGCAGCTCTTGATCCTAACAACAACTGGATTGACATCGGCGAAGCTACAAGCGACTTAAACGGCGTGTACGGTTTCACTTGGGCTCCTGAAGTTCCAGGATTGTACCAAATCATCGCCACCTTTGAAGGCTCTGAATCCTATGGCAGCTCAACCGCATCAACTTATCTAACTGCAGTCGAAGCACCTGCGCCTACTTCTGAACCCACACCGACGCCAGCATCGATAGCAGACGTGTACCTTGTGCCCTCGGTAATCGGTATAATTGTCGCAATCGCTGTGGCTACAGTCGTAATAGTGCTGATGCTGAGAAAACGACCATAAGCTGTAAGCATTCAGCAAACATCTTCCCCTTTTTTTAGTGAGCTATCATCGCAAAAGAGAAAGAGGATAGGGGCTGAGTGGGCTCTGGGCTGAAATGTCACGATGGCTGTAGCGGTCATCGCGGATTTTTCATTCTCTTTCTCCTATAGTATGCGAACCCAGAGCCCCAGCAAACCCCCAAAAATTCTGAGGATCGTTTTTATCTCTTTTTTACTCCGTATTTTTCATATGTTTACATGTTTCAATACTATCTATGTACGGGGCAAACCCATTTTATCGGAACCAAGCCTTCTCTTAGCTTGGAGTAGTAAATCTAACTGGTTGGATAAACTCTACCTCAGCAACTTGTCCATGTCACTACATAGGATCGTTGATTTTTCAATGTAACGATGTCTATGGAATTAGATGCGTAGAATAAGACAGCTCAACTCTGTTTGCCACTTTCTCTTTTTTTCCTTCGGTATGCTTCTTCAATCAGCAAGAAAACAACAAAACCCACCGTCGTCACTGTAACAAACACAGCAAACCCGTAGTAAACCACCAAAAAGAACAGGGTCGCTATGACGACTGCCACAAGAACTGTCTGCATCTGTTTATTCATAGTTTCTTTCTCTTTTCTTACTCTACAACGATGCTAATCACACTTTCGGTCTCAAGCGAGTACAAGATTTTAGTCCGCACCCTCCAGCGTCACCGAAATACATTACAGTAGAGCCTCCCTTCTTTTTTGGCTTTTCAGTGGCTCGCGAAAAGCGCGACAACAATTGCGTTGGGAGGTTATTTGCAGTATTTAGTCCAGATGAACCCGAAAACCACGACAGCTATTAGCAAAAATACTAGAAAGTACAGCCCGACGTTGAAGAGGTTTATCCACATGTTCATGATGAGTGCCTTCTCCTTTCTCTGGGAGTAGAGCATGTAGGCATTGTTTTAAAGCAGTATTTCTGTATCGTAATATATCATACAAATCAAGCATGCGAATTTAAGAATAACCGCTTTATTAAGACACGACATAACACTTCTCAGGAGTAAGCGGAATGTTAAAACTCTTCAGCAGAAAAAGCAAAGCCGTCAAAAAGTGGCGTTCACGAGCATGGAGCATTGACCCTAAAAAGACGAGCCTCACCATAATAAGGAACAAGGAAAACTTCGGGCATGTTCCCCCATGGATATACAAGAAATATAACGCTTTGCTGGCTACCTGCACCTGAACCCACACTGCAAAACACTAAAAAGAAAAGGAGAAGCTTTCAAAACCTCAAACCGCTTGCTAAACTATGAGCGCATCCTCTCGTTGTCTTCGTCTTGCACTATGGATAACTAAAATCTAAGATAGTCGCCAGAAATGGTTCTGTCACTTTTTCAATAACGCGAGCCAGGCATCGTGATTTATCTTGAAATTAATCCGCCTATGAAGCCACCAATCGTTGACGCTACAGCTCCAAAAACAGCCAACACAATCGCCACAATGCCGATGGCTAATCCTGTCAGACCGCCTAAAAGCCCGCCTCCGATTCCTCCAGCAATCCCGCCCACCAAAGCGAGACCTATGAAAGCGAATATGGCGATTAGGATGCCGCCGAAAATCCCCGCGAGAAACCCAGCCACCGCCCCGCGAATCATACCACCCTTGGCTATGAGCCCTGCGACTAAGCCTCCGATGAACCCGCCTGCCAAGTGTCCGAAGAAAGGGAACGCCAAACCCAAAACCACCGTTATGAGAAAGCCCACGAAGGCTCCCAACCACAAACTACCCATACAACCGCACTCCATCCCTAAGACAGTTACGATTAGCACAAAAGCTTTTTTGAAAAGCCAGAGGAATCGCAAGACACTCCCGTTTTCCTTCGCATAACACCTGCTTCAGGGAAGATTTTTATTCCATGGGCACGGAATCTTCTGGGCTGAAACACATGCTCTTCAGACAAATCCAGCAGCATAGCGACAACTTCTCATACATCATCGCAGACGAAAACACCCGCGAAGCAGCAGTGGTTGACTCAAGCTACAACGCCGGCGAACTCACGCGGGTTCTGCGGTCAGAGCGTCTCAACTTGAAGTACATCATAAGCACTCACAGCCACTCCGACCACACCGCAGGCAACGAAGAACTACGCAGCCTTTTCAGAGCCAAAACAGTCGCTCACGCCCTCTCCAAAACCCGCCCAGACATACCAGTAAACGACGGTGACACATTAACCCTCGGCACCATCAGAATTAAAATAATCCACACTCCTGGGCATACTCCCGACAGTATATGCCTGTTGGCGGACGGAAAGCTGTTGACGGGTGACACGCTCTTCGTGGGTGAATGCGGCAGAACCGACCTGCCCGGCGGCAACGCCAGAAGCATGTACGACAGCCTCTTCAGCAAACTCATGAAGCTCAGCGATGACGTGGAGGTTTATCCAGGACACGACTACGGACCTAAGCCTTCTTCAACCATTGGTGAGGAAAAGCGGTCAAACTACACGCTACAGCCGAGAACCTTGGCGGAGTTCATAAACTTTATGAGACAGCCATAACCCTATGTTCCAAACGTTAGAACAAAGTGTTCTGACGCATAGAAATAAAGTAAACTGACGCCATTAACCTCAGCAGGTGAACAGAAAAATGCTCAGAATCCATCAACCCAATAAAACAATCTTGAACAGCTATCCCAAATATGAATTGACAATTAAGAAAATTTTTTATTTACCTTACTGGAGATAATGGTCTGTTAATGTGTGAATGTAAAATAAGAATTGAGAAACAAGAATTAAGTGGGACCAAACAGTATGCTTAAGACCGCGTTACAAAAAAGCGTTTCCAGCTTCTTTAACAAGCAACAGCTATTGAAGCTTAAGCTAAAAGCCATGCGCGCGGGAGTATGGTTCAAAAATCTGCCCAGAATAGACAGAGTTCTTTTCGATTTAACAATAATGGTCGCAGACAGCATTCGTAGCGTTACATTGGCAAACAACATCCGCGCCATAGTAGAGAAACTGGAAACTTTTTTGGAAAGCAACCTACTGCGGGTAATGAGAGGAATAGGTCTCCAACTTGCCCAGAAAATCAGCTTGATAGCTCAGAAATGGGGCAATGTTTCAGCTAAAAACTGGTCGTCTGACCCTGCCTTCGTAAAATTCTTGAGTGTAATGCATATAAACCAGCACAAGCTCTTTAAAATGCAATCTACAATTAACTGTTAACTGGGGGCACATGGATGATACTGGATTTTGTCGGAGTTACAATCATCGCGGTGCTCCTAATAATCAGCCTTTGGAGTCTTTATAACGTCCCAATCCTAGCCACGGGCATAAAAGACTACTGCAAAAAACGTCACAAAGCGCAGAGAAAAGCGCTTTCTCATAAATTCTTACCTACCTTTTCAATCGTCGTGCCCGTTAAAAACGAAGAAAAAGTAATAGGCAGACTATTAACCGCCCTTTCCAAACTTGCCTACCCCTCTGACAAGCAGGAAATACTCATCATCGAAGACGGGTCCACAGACTCAACTCCCGAGATTTGCATGAATTACGCCAGGGAACATCCGAACGTGAAAATTCTGCATCGGTCCTTCTCTAACGGTAAGCCTTCAGCCTTGAACTATGGGCTTGCGCATGCAAAAGGAGAGCTCATCGCCATTTTTGACGCAGACAACGTTCCAGATCCCAACGCCTTAATGACCGTGCTTGAATACTTTCAAGACCCAGCAGTTGCCGCTGTGCAAGGCAGAACCATGTCCATAAACTCCAAAGAGAACATGCTGACCCAGTTCATTTCATACGAAGAGGCCGTGTGGTGCGAAGCTTACCTCAGAGGCAAGGACGTACTGAACCTGTTCGTTCACCTAAAAGGAAGCTGCCAATTCATACGACGCGACGTTCTAAACAAACTGAAAGGTTTCAACGAAACCGCGCTGTCAGAGGACATGGAGATATCTGCCAAACTAACAGAAAACAACTTCAAAATCAGATACGCGTCAGACGTTGTTGCCTGGCAAGAAAGCCCTTCAGACCTAAAAACCCTGTTCAAGCAACGCACAAGATGGTTCAGGGGCACGATGGAAGTTGCTTTCAAATACGGCAGACTTATGTCGCGACCCAGCTTGAAAAACTTCGACGCTGAAACAACGCTCTGGGGACCTTTCATACTCATCGCTTCGCTGGTGCCTTACACCGCCATGTTCTGGGCGTTCTTCCAAGCCTTACCTTTCAACGTCATATGGACTCTCGCTGTACAGTTTGCAACGTTGACTTTAGCTTTGTCTCTGTTTGTTTGCGGGCTCGCCATGGTTTACATAACAAAACCTCGTAGCGTGAAGAACATCCTGTGGCTACCGTTTGTTTACTGTTACTGGAGTCTGCAAGCGTTTATTGCTTTGTATGCTGCACTGCTGATTTTCCTGCGCCGTCCACGACAGTGGACAAAGACGGATAAGAAAGGCGCGTCTGACACTGCGTTGAGCGTGAAATAGTGCATTGTTGCATGTTAGCACATATCGATTTTAAACATATACTCTTAAATGCAATTCTTGGATTAAGCTAGCGTATTAGCTTCATCGTGAATGGTTATCAATGAGGGGAAATGTGAGCGTGTTGCAATCATCTGCGATTGACCGCTCCTTGCGCAATGTTGTCATAGCCATAGGCGGTACTGCCTGTGACACAGAAAATAAAGTAGTCGCCTGCCTTTGCTGGTCTGCGTTGCCCGTTATTATTTTGGAGGTTTGTAATTGAAGACAGGATACTTCATAGTGGTAGCAATCCTGTTAGCCCTATTGATAGCGTCACCCTTCTACTTCCAATTGGGCAACAATCAAGTTAAAACAATACGGGGCAGCAAAACGTACTGGATGGCAATGGCTGAGAACGCATGGGAGTACTATCAACCAGGTAAAGGCGTGAACCCACAGACCGGGCTTCACGGCGCAGGCCTAAACTATCCCTATTTCACGTCGTGGGATTTGGGTACGTACATTCAAGCATTAATAGACGCAAGAGAACTGGGGCTACTGCAAAAAGATGGTCCGTGGGGTTTCGACGACCGCGTTGCAAAGATACTCTACTTCCTGAAGACACGCAATCTAACAAGCGATGGTTTGCCATACTTGACTTATGACTCAAGGACTGGGCAGCCATACGGAGATGCTCCTACCTTTAGCATTGATGAGGGAAAATTGTACTTGGCACTTTACAACCTTAAACTTCTCCGACCCGATTTAACGCAGGACATAGACTACATAGTAAAAACCAGAAACAATAACACGGCACTTCTCCCGGACCCCAATTCATGGCTTAGCGCCACCGACTTTTATTGCTACTACGTGGCTAGTGCTTTCAAGGCTTTTGGATTCGAAGGATGGGACAACGTTCCATCATCAATCATAAACACAATCGTATCTCAACCGAACGTTACTGCATACGGCGTAGAACTACCCACAGCGCACATTTGCAACGAACCTCTGTTACTTACTTTCTTTGAGGTGAAACCTCGAGACTCAAAATTCATGTGGTTATTAAGCCAGGTTAATCTGGCTCAAGAAGCACGCTACAACGCCACAGGACACTACACCGCCTTCAGTGAAGGAAATACCGGATTAGGCGACCCGACCTATGTTTATGAGTTCATTGTTGATTATGATGGAAGCACCTTCTATACGCAGGGTGCCATAACGCCAATAGCTTATCTCAAAGTTGCTGTGGGGTTTGACGTCATCTTTAACACGCCGTATACTAACGCCTTAGTGGATTACATCTTGAGCGTGCTTCCAGCACCCTCAAATGGATATCAAGAGGGTGTTGACGAGAGTGGAAGGGTCGTGGATGTCATTATCGATAGAACAAACGGAATAATACTGTCCGCGGCAAGATATGCTGTTGACAACAGTAGTTTCAGCACTCCTCTGATGCAAAAAAGCGATTTAAGTAACTTTCCGCACGTTCTCATTCAAAGTGGCGTAACAAACAATTCAGCCATAGTAATAGGCGACAGCAATCCGCATGGTCCAGTAGGCGCTGCTCAAACGATTGATGCCATTGGGGGTATGATGATTATGGAAAGGCTTGCTCGACAAACCCCAAAAAGTACATTGACTTCCGCACTGGATAGTTGGTTGATAAAGTTCGATTCAGGTACAGGAAATGTTACTTTTCTCGATAGCACAACAAATATGATAGTGGTTGGGAGTCCCGAAGTTAATGCTTTAAGCTATTATTATAATAGTTTAAGGAATCAATTTGCGGAACCGTTGGTGCCTGTCATATTCGTCATAGATTCTACTGGAGGATTCAATTATCTCTATGTTCCATCATCCGGATCCATCTATACGACGGAGTCCGATGCCCAAGGTAATCCGGTAGCTGACTACGGTGTTATTATGATATTTCAGGATCAGTTTCAGCACTACATCGTCATGGTCTACGGGTTAGGAGCCAACGGAACGCTGGGTGCGTGCCAGGTTTTGAGAGATTATGACCTTTGGAGCTTGCATGGTAGCGCCGTCATAGTGAAGTCGTATGTTGACCGCCTTGAGAACCATCCGAGCAATAGCTCAATCGTCGAAGTAGTTCCGTAAAGTGATGATGCCTCATAAATCTTGATAATGCCTCTTCCATTAGACAGGGGTTTCTAGGAAACGGCGGTTTGTCTGCATTTTCAGCAAAGTTGCGGCTAAAGGTGCATAGGAGTTTTCTCTTTCCTTTATTGGCGTTCGCCATACCGCTCGTTGTGCGGTCAATACCGGAGATTCTAATGGGGCCTTACATTGTGGGATTCGATACTCTCGCTTATTATGTTCCAAACACTCTTACTTGGTTGAGAGATGGTGTGAATTTTTGGTCCTTTATTGCGACTGCGCCGTTTCTTTACGTCCTGCTTATGGCTGTCACTTCTACGGGAGTTCCCATTGTAATAACGCTGAAAGTTATGCCTCCGTTGCTTCTTGGTTTTCTAGGACTTGCCGTTTACTTTTACGCCAATAAGACGCTGACGTGGTCATCCAAGAAGAGCTTGCTCGCGGTTTTGTTTGCAACTTTGTATTTCGTAGCCTTAAGAGCGTCTTGGGATATGCTCCGAGTCGAACTTGGGCTTATATTTCTGTTTACTGCACTTATCTTTCTTAGGAAAGAAGGAAATACTTTTAAAAATGGAATAATACTGGCGTTGGCTACGCTTTCGGTCGTTTTTGCTCATCAACTTGTTACCGTTATTATGTTCGCCATGATTATTGCCACAATTATTCGTTTGTTCCTGGATAATGAAGTAGTTAAAATTCGTGGGATTGTTTTATGTGCTGCTCCTGCTTTGTTTCTATTTTTTTTAATAGTTTATGCCAATTTTGTGTATTCCCCTTTTTCTGTTGTGAATAGTCTTATCGGGCAAGATACAAGTGGAATTATAGCGCTTCTTGGTTTTAGATCTTATGTGGATTTGATTGCCAATACTTTAGGCTTTTTGGCTTTTTGTTTTTTGCCCTTAGTGCCCTTGGTAGTATTCGGCACTAAAAGGCTTAAGGCTAATCTGCAACTGAAGGCTTGGGTTTTCTTGATTTTGATTTTGGAATTGTCGGTTATTATCATTCCGAATGCTCTTTTTACTGTCTTTCCTTACCGCTGGACCTTATTGTTAACTTTTCCCTTGGCTTTTTACGCAGCAGAAGGTTTTTGGATAATCAAATGGCGCCTGTTTAAACTGGGCATGGGATTAATTATGGTAATATTGACTGTAAGTTTTATGGTTTTGCCAAACCTCAATGCGCTTTCTTATTACAATATTTTTCCTGCATATATACCAAAATCAATGTTGCAGAACACTGTGCCACTTAGTGACTGTAAAGACACCGTTAATGCATTGCAATGGGCGCGAAAAAACATGCCTAGCAACGCGCATTTGCTTGTTCACGATGCATTTTATGGCTGGGCTTTTTTAACTTTTGATGGGACTCAATTAATCCCCTATGGATTTGACGCTCCTGAGGCGGTTGCGCGAGAACTTGCAGCAAATGGTTCAGTGTATCCATTGTATTTGGTTTGGTGGATTAATGGCAGTGGTTGGTATGGTCAGCCAACAGTTTCTTCCGCCTTTAAACTGGTTTATCAAAGCGGAAAAATAGCCATTTTCACATACATTTATTAAGGATGCCTTAGTAGGATGACCAATTTTTGCTCAAGAATTAGGCTTCATCGGGAAGCTCTTTTTGTTTAGAGAAGACATGTTCATAAATGAGATTATGCATTCTATAAGCAACATAAAGATTTTTAATACGTAAATCATATGTACTCACTGTTAGGTTTAAGCTACAGCAAGAATTGAGAATAATGAGGCCGCAAGAAATAGTGAAACTTTACCTATGCAAAGCTTTAGGCTTCCCGTTAATGACGCCTAACATTTAAGTGTAATATACTAATAAACAAGAACCGATAGGTGCAGTCTAAATATGGCCCATAATCCCGCTGAGAAAAGCACTTCAAGAATCAAAAGATATATTACAGAAAATTGGGGTGCTCCTTTTATTATCGGGTCAGTATCGCTTTTAATTATTGCGGCAGCTTTGATGACGATGAGTTTAACTACATTGTCAAATGAAGCGGCTGTTTATGCGTACTTCTCGTTAATCCTTGGTGTTGCTGGCCAACTTATCCGTTACCTAAAATTTAACAAAAAAACTGGAGACAATGATAATGAGCCAAGTTGAATTATCGTTTGTGATTCCAGCATATAATGAAGAAAGCTCAATAGAAAATGTTCTGGGTACGTTGGATGATGCTGTAAAGAGTCGGAGTATACCTTATGAAATTATTGTTGTTAACGACGGTAGTAAAGACCAGACTTTTTTGAAAGCAGTAACATACGCGAACAAAAACGGTCATGTTCGAGTTGTAAGTTATACTGAGAATGTAGGGAAGGGATTTGCTATAAAATCAGGATTTATGCAGACGAATGGTGAGATTGTGGTTTTTGCAGATAGCGATATGGATATTGATTTGAGGATGATTTCAAACTATGTTAATGCTTTAAAACATGGAGACATTGTTGTCGCTACGAAATGGCATCCTGATTCTAGGATAGAGATGCCGATAGTACGCAGAATCATGAGTCACGGCTTTAATGTTTTAGTAAGAATTCTGACAGGCGCTAATCTTAAAGATACTCAAGTTGGTCTTAAAGTACTGAAGAAAAGTGTTTTTGCTGACATTTTTCCAAGATTGTGCGTCAAACGCTACGCTTTTGATGTTGAATTGCTAGCTGTCGCGCGACTTTATGATTTGAAAATTGTAGAGATGCCAACTCAGCTTAGAATACGCGAGTCATTCCGGCTTAAGGAAGTATTTAGAATGTTTGTAGATTTGTTAGGAGTTGCCTACCGACTAAAGGTAACTCGTTGGTATCAACGATTTGCCTTTCCTCAAAACAACCTGCGAACGTATAATAATCAAGTCTGATAACTTAATGCCTAAAAATTTTATTTTCAATCAGAGGTTTATGGGAGATAACACTGGCTTAGCAAGTTTTATCAATGTGAGTTTGTGGTGAAAAACAATGGATTGTAGGACTAATCTGAAGATTGGAATGATATCTACCCACCCGTTTTCCGACGGTGGTGTGGCCCATTACACAGAAAACTTAATTCAAGCTCTCACAAACCACAAGGTGGAAGTTGTTCTTTTTTCAAATAGTCCCAACGGGAAAAAAACTGCAAGGCGTGAATTAAGCAAATCTAAAAATTTAAGTATCTGTGTCTGCTGGCGTCGTGGTCTATTTTATCCTTTTCAAATCTTTAAAAGGGTTGTAGAAAAAAATGTAGATTTGGTTCATATACAACATGAATTTTTCCTTTACGGAGGCACTATTTCAGCAGCATTATTCCCATTTTTACTCCTCTTTCTCAAATTCTTGCAGATACCTCTTGTTGTGACTCTTCATGGTGTGATACCTTTATCTGAAGTCAATAAGCAATTTTTAAAAGAAAACAAATTGAATGGGCGATCTACACTACTTAAGTTTGGATCTATTTTTTCTATAAAAGTAATATTACTGCTAGCAAACGCTGTAATAGTACATGAGAAATGTTTTGTTGAAGTGTTGAAGAACGACTACAAGTGTGCAAAGAAAATTGTAATGATTCCTCACGGGATAGAGGTTGCAAATAACAAAATGACCCCCGATGAAGCGAAAAGAAAGTTAGGATTGCTTAATAGGACGATAGTTTTCTTTTTTGGTTACATAAGCCCCTATAAGGGGCTTGATACGCTTGTCGAGGGATTTGGAAAGGTTGCTAAAGAGCATAAAGATTGGACCTTAATTATTGGAGGAGGAGAGCATCCCCGCCTGCAAAAAGACGCTGCCTACAATAACTATGTCAGGGAACTTAAAAAGAAAGCATTTAATCTAGCACCTCATCAAATGATTTTTACTGGATTCGTACGAGATGAAGACTTGCCAGTTTATTTCTCTGCCGCAGATTTGGTAGTTTTTCCACATAATGTTGCAATGTCTGCAAGTGGTCCTTTAGCGTATGCAATTGGGTATCAGAAGCCTGTGCTGTTATCAGCAATAGCACCATTCAAAGAAATGATAGACGTTGAAGAAGCCCTCTTCAAAAAAAGTTCTCCCAAAAGTCTTTCGCGGAAACTTGAATTTATCATTCAAAACTCTGAGATAAGGCAGAAAGTGCTTTTGTACGTTCAGAAACTGATGCTCACCTTATCATGGGATAATGCAGGTAAGAAGACAATCAAGCTATATGAGAAGCAACTATGTGGGATAAATTGACAGTCACACACGCTTTGGTTTCTATAGTAATTCTAAACTACAATGGAAAAGATATTGTAGAAAAATGCGTCACTTCAGTATTAAATACAAATTATCCCAATTTTGAAATCATTTTTGTTGATAACGCCTCAACCGATGGAAGTTATGAATCGGTCATAGAAAAATTTGGTAACGATAATAGACTTCGTGTATTCAGGAATGATGAAAACATGGGCTTCGCTGAAGGCAATAACATAGGCTTGAAGAAATCAAAAGGTTCTTACATTACCCTCTTAAACAACGATACAGAAGTGGAAAAAGATTGGCTATTAGAAGTTATAAGAATTGCTGAATCAAACGAAGAAATAGGCATTATTCAAAGCAAATTATTTTTTCTGTCCAATCGCCACATACTTGAGAGCGCAGGTGCTTTTATAGATAAATGCGGATATGGGTTTGAACGGGGATTTGTTAAGGGCAGCAAGGTATACTGCGATGTGGCTGAGGTCTTTTATGCGAATGGAGCAGCAGTAACTATAAAGAAACTCGCTCTTGAAAATATGTGGCGCGGAACAAGCCGTGAACTTTTCGACCCTGATTATTTCTTTTCTTACGAAGATGTAGATTTATGTTGGCGTATGAAATTAGCTGGTTATAAAACGGTCATAGCACCCAACTCTATTGTTTACCATCGACGAAGTACTACTACTTCGCGTCAATTAGGCAAACATATTTTTCACCATTGCAAAAACCGTATAATGACCCTGATCAAAAATTACAGTCTAACAAATTTGTTGCACTACTTGCCTTTATTGATCATACTGGAATTGATTAGAGCTTGGTCGCATTTGTCTAAAGGTCGATCCGAAGGGGCAGTTGCTATCTTAAAGGCGATTACATGGAATTTGATTCGTTTCAAACAAACTTGGATAAAACGTTTAGCTATACAAACTCTAATCCGTCGAGTACCAGACAGGAGTGTTACAAGGCTTATGAGAAATGTAAATCTGGCAAGTTTAATATACAATCAGCGACTCTATGAAGAATTCTCGGTTTCGACAGGAGTCAATATAATAAGATGATAAAACTATGTACTTGGTAAACATATGCCGCATCGATAGCAAGCGTTCGCTTACTGAAAATTTAGAAGAAGCACTTGAAAGAGTAAACTGGAGAAAGATTGTTCCGCCAAATTCTAAGGTTGCGATTAAGATTAACCTTTGCGATTACGTTCCCAAGTCGGGAGTCACAACTTCTCAAGACTTGCTTCAAAGTATGATTATGTTGCTGAGGAATTTTGTGCAGGATGTGAAGATTGTTGAATCAGATGGGTTGCAATATAGTGCTGACTATGCAGTAAGGGCAACTGGTCTCTTGCCTTTTATTGAAAAAACTGGTGCAGAATTCGTCAATTTGTCAAGGGATCGTTTTTCGTTAATAAAACCTCGGGAGACCCTTTATGTGAAGAAGTATCGTATGCCTAAAACACTTAGCGATTGTGATGTGTTTGTGACAATGCCTGTTATGAAGACTCACGAGTTGACTCTGTATACTGGCGCTTTGAAAAATCAGTTTGGGTGTTATCCTCAGCATAATCGCGTGTTATTGCATCCTCGTTTAGCGGAGGCTATTGTAGATATTAACTTAATATTGAAGCCTAAGCTTGTTGTTATGGATGCTATAACAGCAATTGAAGGGAACGGTCCTGCTAAAGGGTTTCCCAAAAAAATGAACTTGCTTATTACTTCCGATAATGTGGTTGCCTGTGATGCAACTGCTCTTCAAATAATGAATATTGATGTTAACAGAGTCAAGCATGTGAAACTAGCCGCAGAGAATAATCTAGGGCCTTTGACGGGATATGCGCTGACTGGAGAAAAGATTTCCGATGTCTCTTGCGATTTTGTTTTGCCAACGAAAGATATAGGAAATACTTTTGAGCGGATTGTTGGTTCCAATCCTTTGACATGTAAACTGGTGTATGATACACAATTTTTGAAACCGATAGTGAAGATTGGTCGGATCATAAGAAAAAGGACTTTAAAAGGTAGAACATACTATTTCTAAGCTTGTGGGGCACCATGTGTCGGATTGATGTAATTTACAGTTTTTCACCATTGATCGAATCGCGTGAAGATGGTGACTGCGCATCCAACTACTTTATCAAGCAATGGACAAATTCGTCAATATAAAATTTGAAGCATTTCGGTGATTTTTCACGAAGAAGATAAGTGCTATGATTATTTTCTTGGCTATCTTTCAATCTATTGGAATTTCAGTTTTCATCCTGAGAGGCGTTTTATTTGTACCTGGTCAAATGGAGTCGATTGATATCATCTGGACTTACTATATACAGGTGACCAGAAACTCATTGCACACGTTTAATCCTGCCCTGAGCGGTGATAACAGTATGTTCTTAAGCGTATTTGGCTACTCAGCTTTGGCCTATTTAGTAAATAGTACTGAGTTTTTGCAGAAAATATCCTACTTTATTGTTTTCTTTTTGACAAACTTCTTTTCTTTTGCAGTATTTTATTCACAAATAAAGAGAAGAGAATATGGCGAGTTTGCTTCCTATATTGGTGCTACAATAGGATCTCTCATTTATACAATTAACTCTAATATAGTCCCACAATTCTTCCATTACTCTTTTCTGTGGGGTTATATGCTTCTTCCTCTTGTTTTTAATTTTACAATTGAAATAGTTAATAGCAAATCTATGAAGGTGACTTTGAGAAACACTTTCCTTCTCAGTCTCGTTTTTCCTTTTATGGCTGATGCCCGTGCAATGTTTATTGGGGCGTTGGTTTTCGTTTTTCTTATACTCTGGAATTTAGCTTACCAGAGAAACAAAATTCAACTTCTTTCATATATTAAGAAAATTACAGTTTCTACGGTTATTGTTGTTCTTCTCTCAGCGCTAATCTCCGCCTTTTGGCTTTTAACATATCTTAAGGTCAAACCATCAGCGTATTGGGCAATAACGTCAACTAGCACTATTGTAGCTAATAGTCCGTCATTATTTAATATAATAGTGAATGTTTGGTATCCGCAACCATTTTTTGTGCCTTCAGGCATTTTTGCATCGATTTGGGTAGCAGCCATAATAATACCTGCGGTCGCTTTGTTGAGCATCTTAAAGAAACCAGAGGATAAAATTGTCCAGACTCTGTTGGTACTTTCAATAATTTCAGTTTTTTTGGGGAAGGGCACATCTGCACCATTCGGTGGTTTCTATTTATGGTTATCTTCTCAATTCCCAAAAATAATATGCTTGCAGTCATTGTTCGATATGATACTAAAATATCCGAGTTTATTTGTTATTGTTGTAAGCTTGGCATATTCTCTCTTATGTGGGCTTGTAATCGCGGACGTGTTTGGTAAAGTTCAAGGTTTAGTTTATGTCTCTGTGGGTGACAAGCCAGCATCAACTGTAGCATTGCAATCATGGAAAAAAATTCTTTCACATTTTGGTGTACATAAATTATTGCGGCAAAAAATATATGGTGCAGTTTTGTGCATCTTGTTAGTTATTTCAGCTGGGGTTAGCAGTTATCCGCTTATTACTGGGAATATGAATGGTTCAGTTACACCAACCGAATTGCCATTGCAATATAAGAGTATGAATAACTTTCTTGTTAATCAAACTGGGGATTTTAGGACTATTTTTTTCCCTCAAAGCGCGGCTGTTACATGGGGCAGTAATTTCACGAATAAGCCTGAATACTTTGCTGTATCTACGCCCGTGCTGTCTTATGGCTGGGGAACTGTACCTTCCACTAATATGGGCTTTTTTGGTAATTTAGTTCATACTTATTTGATTGATAATAGTTCTCAAAATATAGGTAATTTGCTTTCTTTAGCTAATGTACGATACATTGTATTTCATAATGACACTTGGGATTTCGCAGAACATCAATCTTTATATAATAATCTTCTGACACAGAAAGATTTAGATCTTGTGTTTAATGAAAACAATCTGTTCCTTTTTGAAAACAATAAAGATTTGCAGTATGTTTATGCTTTAAACAGCACAATACTAGTAGTTGGTGGGTTGGATTCGTTAAATGCATTGAGTGAAATTATGCAGAATGCGCTTAACAATTATTCTTGGATTTTTCTTGAACAATTCCCGTTTAGCTTTGAACACCTTGATAATTTCTTAAAATTCTCTGGTGAAAAGACTATATTATTATTCTATGGTGATAAAGATTTCACTGACCTTGTTCTAGATACAATTGGTCAGAAGTATTACGTTGCGCCATTTAATATCCTGACAGAAACCTATCCTTTAACATCGTGGCGTAAAGAGACTTCTTCTGATTACTATTGGAGCCAAGTGGTCTTGAGTCAATTTCAGGGAGGACTCAAATATGACTTTGACCTTAATCAAGGGATAGTTTTTACGTCTACAAACGATGCAGCTTTTAACATTCCATTGGTATTGAATGAATCGGCAACTTATGAAACTTGGGTTAGAATTTTGGAAAATCCTTCCGGGGGGAAAATCTCTGTAAGTGTTGATGACCAAAAAGTAGGATCAACTTACTCAAAGACGCAGACCTTGAACGGATTCAAATGGGTTAATATTGGAAACATTACATTGACTAGAGGAAAGCACTCTCTTACTGTAACCAATGATAATGGGTTCAACGCAATTAACGTAGTATCTCTAATACCTCAACAAGACATGGATTATTACACATCAAAGATCAGTGAACTTTTGTCCTCGTCTAACATCAAAACTGTTTTAATCTCGACTGGTGATAGACAGAACACTGGTGGTGTAATTGAAGACAGTGCAAAATTGCCTTTCGTAGTAAATTACACGGAAATAAATCCAACCAAATATCTAGTTCATGTTAATGCAACTAGTCCATTCATGCTTGTTTTTTCTGAACCGTACAACGGTCTCTGGTGTGCGAACACTGATGGGAATTGGTATTCCAATATTCCAATATCTTCTATGATGAATGGATTTTGGATAAATAGAACAGGCGTTTTCTCTGTAACAATAGAATATTCTCCGGAGAAATATTTCGTGATCGGAACAGTAATTTCAATACTTTCAATTGGTGCGGTGATGACGTGTTTGGTGCTGACAATCGATAGAGTGCGTTGGGGTCTCTTGAAAGTTTTGCGGCGAATTCAAGGTCGGTTATGAAAACCGATGATGCTAAACATAGGTGCCTATTTAATTGAGTCCCGAGGGGATTGCAATTTCATGTATTGTCTCTTTTTCAATGGTTATCTTTCTCTTAAGACGTGGTTTAAGTTAGTATGCTCTCAGTTAAATTAATATTAGCCAATAAAACAAGTGAATCTTGATGACCAAATTAAGAATAAACTATGCATTTTTTAACACATCTCTAACTGGGGGTACTCGCGTTCTCTTTGAGATTGTAAATCGCTTGGTTCAGAGAGGACATCATGTGACGGTGACTAGTCTGGGAAACGAAAAAGATCACGCTTGGTTTCCTCTAAAAGCTGAGACTAATTACGTTGGGGCAGGACGTGTGCAAAAAAATGTTGAACCTACACTGAGGCGATTGGTTAAATTTCTTCCCAGTGGCTACACCAATAGAGCACGAGTTGCGAGACTTCCTAATCAAATTAAAGCTTTAGCAAAGGCGATTCCTGATTGTGACATTAATGTTGCAACTTATTGTTTTTCCGCTTTTTCAGTCTCAGAAAGTAGAAAGGGTCTACCTTTTTATCATATGCAGCATTATGAACCTTATTTTTTTGACGACACACGCCTGATTAAAATGGCTGAGAAAACATATCATCTGCCTCTAAACAAGTTTGTTAATTCTATTTGGTTAAAAAAACAGATGGAAGATAGATATGGATATGATTTACCCATAGTCAATCCGGCAATAGATCATGATGTTTTTTATCCAAGAGACGTTGAAAGGGTATCGAATGAATTTAGAGTCATGTGTTTTGCAAAGCAGGCAAAATGGAAGGGTTTTCCTGAAGCATTGGAAGCGATGAAATTGATAGCGAAAGAAAGGGCTGATGTGAAATTTGTCGCGTTTGGATTAGAGCAACCCTCGTACAAGTCAGATGTGCCTTATGAATTTATCAAAGCACCATCAGACGATCAATTGGCAAGATTATATTCGTCAGTTGATGTCATCATGTGCCCATCGTGGTATGAGAGTTTCCCCTTATATCCACTAGAAGCTATGGCTTGCGGAACACCCATTGTCACCACGCCTTATGGAACAGAAGACTATGCAGTTCATGAAAAGAATTGCTTAGTCGTTCCGCCATACGATCCGAAACGACTAGCAGAAGCCACGTTGAAATTGCTGGAAGATGAAGAGTTAAGAGAGGCTTTTAGAAAAGAAGGACCGGTAACAGCAAAACAGTTTACTTGGGAAAAAACTACAGACAAAGTTGAAAAACTATTTAGCAAGGCTCAATAGATCATGATCGATGAGATACCTAAAATAGCGAGTGCTTTTCTTAATAGCAATTGGCGAAATATCCCACGCAAACTGTGGGTAATATGTCACCCTCTATTGTGGAAATTATTTCATTCAACACACAAAGAGGAAAAAAAGTTGATACCTTACTTCCAAAACAAAAGAGGCATTCGGATAGGTGGCGATCTGAGGTGGATATTTCAAAATCTGGTAAGACAATCTTCGGAGCTCATAGATGTTAATGTTGTTGAAGCCTACTTAGGAGAAGCAACCAAAGTGGACTACAATACGGACGCTACTAATTTGTATTTTGCTCGCGATAATGAGTTTGATTTTATCTGTTCCACACATGTTCTTGAACATATTGCAGATCCCATTAAAGCACTAATAGAGTGGAGAAGAGTTGTCAAGAGTGGTGGCGTTATCATGTGTGGAATACCTGATAAACGCTTCACGTTTGACCATAAAAGAAAGAGAACACAGTTACGACATTTAGTGAACGACTATAAATTTAAAATAAGTCAATACGATATGACGCACACAGAAGAGTTTGTGAGAAATTGGGACGAAGATATGGATTGGCGTTGCAGTAAAGAACAATTTTTGAGAAATATCCGCATAAACCCTTACGTTTACACACATTTTCATGTTTGGACTAAGGAAGATCTCCGCGAATTATTCAAATATGTTGACCTAAAAGTTACTTTTGACCGCTTAATCGGAGATACCGTTTACGTCCTCGGAAAAAAATCTTAGCCATAAACATCAAATTACGAACAGGCAACAAATTTCAATAGGAATACTAGGAGGTGGATTAACAGGGTTAACTATAGGCTACTTATTAAATCAAAAAGGAACAAATTTTGAAATCTTGGAAAAAGAACGGGAATGCGGTGGTTTAATGAGAACGTTGCATGAAGATGGTTTTTCTTTTGATTTCGGTGGTTCGCATGTAATTTTTTCAAAGAACAAAGAAGTATTGAATTTCATGTTAAGCTTTCTAAATGACAACAGAATTAAGAATAGAAGAAACACAAAAGTTCTCTATAAAAGTCACTACGTAAAATATCCTTTTGAAAATGGACTTGCCGACTTGCCTAAAGAAGACAACTTTGAATGTCTTAACTCCTTTATTCAGAACTTAATAAGCAAAGAAAAAGTAAAAACAAAGCCAACAAACCTGAAAGATTGGTTCTATCACACTTTCGGCAAAGGAATATCCGAAAAATACCTTATTCCTTATAACAGGAAAATCTGGAAGTATCCTTTAGAGAAAATAGGGTTAGACTGGGTGGAACGTATCCCCGCCCCTCCCGTCGAAGATATAATAAAATCATCTTTAGGAATCGAAACAGAAGGATACCTTCATCAACTATACTTCTATTACCCCAAAACAGGCGGAATTGAAGCGTTAACAAAATCTCTTGAAAGAAAAACAGTAGGCCAAATAACCAAAAATTATGACGTAAAGAAAATAAGAAAAGAAGACGACAAATGGGTGGTCTCCGATGGGAAACAAGAAAAGCTATTTGATCATGTAATTTCCACGATTCCAATTCATAGATTGATCAGAGCAATTAATGCCCCAAAAGAGGTCAAAAGAACCGTCAGCAATTTAAAATATAACTCGCTTATAACGGTAATGATAGGCATAAATAAAAATAAAATCAACGATCTATCATGGCTTTATATTCCAGAAAAAGAAGTGATGCCGCATCGAGTGAGCTTTCCTTCTAATTACAGTCCAAACGTCGCACCAGATATGAAATCAGCAGTTCTGGCAGAGATAACTTGCAACTTCGAAGATAAAATATGGAAAATGAAGGACGAAGAAATAGAGGAACGTGTAATTGATGATTTAGCTACGCTTAAACTAATAATAAAGAAAGACGTTTGTTTTCTCAAGACAAAAAGAATGGAATATGCCTACGTCATAAGCAACCTCGATTACAAAGAAAATCTGAAAATAGTTAAAGAATATTTTAACTCAAATGGAATAGGCTTAGTTGGGAGATTTGCCGAGTTTAAGTATCTAAACATGGATAATTGCGTAGAGAGCGCTATGAAGTATGTGCAAAGTAAATTTTATGTTACTTAGTCTACTAAAGATCGATAGTGATTAAATAAACGACTGCCATTTAAATTGGCTGCTGAACAAAAAGTCGGAGCAATATCTGGGCGATACGCAAGTGTTAATATAACTTGTAATTATAGATTTAGGGGGTCAATATGAAGGCACTTGTGCTTAGCGGAGGCAAAGGCACTAGACTGCGACCTTTAACTTTCACGTGCGCCAAACAACTCATTCCAGTGGCAAACAAGCCTATCCTTGGCTACGTGCTTGATCAAGTGGCTGAAACAGGCATAAAGAAGGCGGGCATAATAACTGCCCCCGAAACTGGCCAGTACGTTAAAGACTATGTCGGCGATGGCTCAAAATGGAAACTCGACGTTACTTATATTCCTCAAGAACCTCTCGGTTTAGCCCATGCGGTTAAAACTGCTCAGTCATTTCTCGCTCAAGATTCATTCGTGATGTGCTTGGGCGATAACGTGACTGGTCAGGCATTGAGTACTTTTGTAGAAAAGTTCCAGAAAGAACAGCTTGATGCGCTAATCATTCTCAAGGAAGTGGATGATCCCTCAAACTTCGGGATAGCTCAACTGGATAAAAATGGGAATATTGTTAGATTGGTGGAAAAACCTAAAACACCCATGGGCAACCTCGCCATAATTGGAACGTACATTTTCTCCAGCAAGATACACAAAGCCATAGCGCGAATAAAGCCTTCGTGGCGGGGAGAGCTTGAAATAACTGACGCTGTACAAGAGCTGGTAAACAGGGGTTTTAAGGTCAAAGCTGAAATCCTTGACTCATGGTGGCTGGACACCGGTAAAAAGGATGATATACTCTCAGCTAACGCTAAAATCTTAGACGAGTATATAGAAGAAGATGTTAAAGGAAGTATAAGTAACAGCACTATTGAAGGAAGAGTCAAGGTCGACAGAGAAGCAAGAATATTAAATAGCACCATCCGTGGACCATGCATCATCGGTAAAAACACTGTGGTAGAGGACTCGTTTATAGGACCATACACTAGCGTCGGAGATAACTCCCAAATCTTAAACTCCAACCTTGAATACTGCGTAATCCTAGAAAACGTTATTGTTAAAAACGTGGAACGCTTGGAAGAAAGTCTCGTAGGCAAAAACGCAAAAGTAACTAAAAAACAAAACAGCGCTACTAAGCTTCATATCGGAGATTACTCGGAAGTTGAAGTTTAAGAATCAAGAATCCGAATTTTAAAATGATAATTATTAAATATGATTTAGAAACACGATGCAAGCTAAAAACTAAAGTTGGAATAAAAAATGTTGGCAGGCATAATAATTAGGCCATTAAAGCGTATTCCCGACGAAAGAGGTTTCTTCACCGAAATATTCCGACGAGACTGGAAAGACATCTTCGAAGACGAGAACATCGTTCAAGCAAACCTTTCCATAACCTATCCGAACATAGTCAGAGCTTGGCACAAACACGAAAGAGGACAGGTAGACTACTTTGTTGTAATCAAGGGCGCTCTCAAAGTATGCGCATACGACGATGCAACAGGAGAACTTGACGAAATAGTCTCCACAGGAGAAAACCTCCAGGTCGTCAAAATTCCAGGGCATTACTGGCACGGCTTCAAAGTAGTTAGCAACGAAACAGCTCAGCATGTCTACTTTGTAAACAGACTTTACGACTACGCAAAACCTGATGAGCTTAGAAGGCCATGGAACGACTCTTCCATAGTGCCAAACAGCATAAACGGGAAAACAGATGACCCTCGTGTAGGTAAACCTTGGGACTGGTTCCTCCCACCCCATAAGTGAGATGAATAATGCGATGAAGGTGTTAGTGACAGGCGGCGCCGGTTACATAGGCTCAGTTCTCTCTCGCATTCTCTTGGAAAAAGGCTACAGCGTAACCCTCTTAGACCGCCTATTCTTCGGAACCGACTCGATAAAAGATATAGCGGATAGGGTAACCGTAGTCAAAGGCGACGTACGGTGGTTCAACCCTGACCTTCTCAAGGGAATCGATGCTGTGCTGGATTTGGCTTCGCTTTCAAACGACCCGAGCGGTGAGCTGGACCCTGAGAAGACTTTGGAAATCAACTATGAAGGCAGAGTCCGTGTGGCGACACTCGCGAAGAAGTATCGTGTCTCCAAATACGTTCTGGCTAGTAGCTGCAGTGTCTACGGTTTCCAAGATGGGATCCTCACTGAAGAATCCAGCTTGAACCCTTTAACCACCTACGCAAAGGCTAGCGCGAACGCGGAAAGAGAAGTTTTGCCCTTAGCGGATAAATCTTTTTCCGTTACAGTTCTGAGGCAAGCCACTGTTTATGGTTTTTCGTATAGGATGCGGTTTGACCTTGCAATTAACGGTATGGTTTTAGGTTTTTTCAAGAACGGTCAGATACCTATCATGCGGGACGGAAAACAATGGCGCCCATTCGTTCACGTCAAAGACACCTCGAACGCTTTCATAAAGGTCTTGGAGGCGGACCCAGACCTCGTCAACAATCAAGTATTCAACGTAGGCAGCAACGACCAAAACGTACAAATCTTCGACTTAGCGCAAGCCGTGGCTGAATCGATTAATTTGCCATTCAAATATGAGTGGTATGGGTCCCCTGACACCCGAAGTTATAGAGTGAGCTTCGGCAAGATTAGAGATAGGCTAAGATACAAAACCAGTTATACTCCGCGAGATGGCGCCAAGGAAGTGTTTGAAGCCCTGAAGACGGGTGCTTTGAATGGAGATGATCCGCGGACAATAACGGTAAAATGGTACAAAAACCTCGTGGAATCATTTTCTCTGGTTAAAAGCGTTGAATTGAACGGAGTAATATTATGAGAATAGCCATCATAGGCTCAGCAGGTCAACTCGGTCAAGACCTGATGAAGACGTTGCCGCTCCATCATGAAGTCGTAGGCTTGACACACCAGGATATTGACGTGATAGACTGCAGCAGTCTTCTTAGGCTGAAAGAACAAAAACCTGATGTCATCATAAACACTGCCGCATTCCACAAGACGGACCAGTGCGAAGACGAACCATTAAAAACGTTTTCTGTTAATGCCATAGGTCCCAAGAACGTCGCAGCAGTCTCGAATGAGATTCAAGCTACAACCGTTTTTATAAGTACAGACTACGTTTTCTCCGGCTCGAAGAATGAACCCTACACGGAAGATGATGCTCCGGATCCGATTAACACCTATGGAATTTCAAAACTTGCAGGAGAACTCTTTACTAAACAAAACTCGCGGCATTATATTTTCAGGGTCGCGAGCCTCTTTGGCGTAGCGGGCGCAAGTGGCAAGGGCGGTAATTTCGTCGAAACGATGATTGCGAAAGCCCAAAAAAATGAGCCTATACGAGTAGTTGATGATATGTGGATGAGCCCAACCTACACGAAGGACGCGGCTGAAACAATTAAGAAAGTGCTTGAGCTACAACTTCCTTATGGAACCTATCATCTAACAAACACAGGCTGCTGTACATGGTTTCAATTCGCGCGAGAAATATTCAAATTTGCAAACCTAACTCCAGATCTGGAAGGCATAAAAACTAATCAAATCCCGACTAAAGCTAAAAGACCTGTTTTTTCAGCGTTGAAAAGTGTAAAACTTCCGCAGTATGGTTTGGAGATGCGGAACTGGAGGGAAGCCTTGTACGATTATCTCGTCGAAAAAGGGCATGTCTCAAAACAATAGAGGGTCGATCACGTGCATATAGCCCAAATTGGAACTGGACGTGTCGGTCGCCCAACAGCCTACACTATAATGTGCGCCGGGGTTGCCGATACCTTGACGGTGTGTGATGTCAAACCGGGACTGGCAGAAGCTTTTGCAGAAGAGCTTAAGCATGTGACTGCAAGCAACGGGTTCGATGTGGAAATAAACGCTTGTGAAAGAGACGAGGAGGTATCTGGAGCAGACATCATCTTGATTTCTGCTGGGAAACCGCGGACTCCAGGGGTTAAGATGAGCAGACGTGACTTGGCAATCCAAAACGCGGAAATAGTGAAGTATATCGCAGAAGCAACTGCTCATAGAAATCCCAGCGCAAAATACGTTGTTATCTCCAATCCTGTGGACGCAATGGCTATGGTCTGCAAGAAGTACGCTAAAGCCGATTTCGTGATTAGCACAGGAACAAATTTGGAGTCTCTGAGATTTCGGGCTAAAATCGCCCAAGCATTTGACGTTCCAGTATCACAGGTTATGGGTTGGGTTGGCGGAGAACACGGAGATGCAGCAATACCATTATGGTCAACCACAAAAATCAACAAGCTACGCATTGAAGAGTATGCGAGAACTGAAGGCGTATTGCTTCCCAGAGGGGAAATCGAATCCTACGTGAAATCCGTTTCAAAACTAATAGTTGATAACATTGGAGGCACCGAATACGGTCCAGCAGCATCTTTTAGAGATATTATCTGGGCAATAGCCAAAGACACGAATGAAATCCTATCGATCTCTGCACCTATGAAATTCGAAGGTATTCCCATTTTTGTTGGGATACCGACGCGCCTTGGGCGTTCGATAGGTTCATCTATTTATAAAAATCTTTCAGAGGATGAAAAACAAGGAATAAAAGAAGCGGCAAAAACTATCCATCAAACATACAAGTTGGCAGTCGAAGACTTGGAATAATTTCACACGACAGAACTATCGATCTGAATCCTAGGATTAGTAACTTTGTTTAAATTGCAATACATTGACTGAACTTATTTTATCTATATCGCGTCGACTTCTCGCAATTTAGTCGTGTAGCATAGCTCGTTTTTTATGGCGAATTTGCTTGGTTATAGAATGTTTTTATGCTTACTATCTTTTGCCATTGCTCTGCTCCGCAATATGCCCAGCCCAAACTTTGCAGTGTCGCTTAACACTATACTATCCCGTTGTCTAATCATTCCAGTCCTTGACCGTTATGTTTCTACGAATCAGCATAATGCTTCTGAAGTATGTTTTGATTGTGACTTTTGAGTTGGCGGTATATAGAATTCTCATTTTTCAGCGTTCTTTGACTCTTATAGATGTTAAAGTGAGTGAACCTGCAAGCGATTTAAGTAACTTTGCTTCAAAAAGCAACCCAAAACAATGTCCTAAAATTGCAAAAATAGGAACCACTTTTAAAAGAGTTGTGAATTAGCTATTTGAAAAGATCTAAGTCTTTAACAGGATAGCTGCACAAGTCTTAATATTAACTTGTTATTAAAGAAGTCAGGGACAACTATGAAAGCACTTGTTAATCAGCGGTGGTTGTCTCACGTTCAATACAGAAATCCGACTTCTTACGTGAAAACAGCGAGGAATATTCTATAAAAATAAGATATCTAAAAGGAGCGATCATTTGTGCGATAATACTCCTTTTACCACAGCCATGCACAGCAGTAAGTACGGTGCCTTTCACTAATGCCCAAATAGTCTCAACGCTCACCACTACTCAGGACAGTTGGTCTCCGACCGATTTTGCTCAATCGACTAATCAAATCAACATCGTCTCCTTGTCCATTATTATTGACGAAGCACGGGATTTTGATCAATTAGCCGCTTGGCTGAAAGCGCTAAATTTCAGGGATTTCACGTTTGTAGTTGTGGAAGGAACAACCAATGACTATATCCTGAAAAATGTTACGAGAATAAGCATATTGAGCCAGTATGGTAAAGTAATCCCGAGGCTTTCGTATAGCCTCGCGTATGAACCAGACAATAGAGTATGGAACGCAAATTTCACGTTAAACGAGTTTACAGCTGCCCTCGGCTACACTCCTAAGGGAGTGATGGATTTTATGCCCGACACGTACACCGCACAGTACTTGTTGACAAGAGGAGTTGAATACTATCAAGGCTACTGCTTCGACCAATACAACGTTGACCTCATGACTATGCGCGGCGGCTTTCAAATGCCCTACTACGCCAACGCCTCCAACGTCCTCTGTCCTAACACTTCAACTGGCGGCATGGTCATACTCCCTCATAGCACTTGGGACTGGGTTGCCAGCTTCACAGTATCGCATAACATCCAACTTCATCCTGTTAACCTTATGAGCCTAAAGTTTGACGGCGGCAAATCAGCTGCAAAATCCTACTTCCTGAACATGATCGATGAAACTTTTGCTGGGAGCCGCCCGTTTGGGTACGTTACGGTCCAGTTTGAATGGAGCTGGTGCTGCCGAAAAGCGGACACAGCCCAAGTTCTCGATTGGATTCAAACATTGCTATCCACGCGACCCTCCTACAAGTATTGGACTTTCGAAGATGCGGTACGCTGGTTTAAAGCCAATTACGAGCAGACACCAACTTACAGAATCGAATTTACGTCTCCATACAACGGTGAAAAGATTGAATGGTACTACAGCCTGTCAAGCCGCGTGGCAAGAATCGGCAATGACGTCGTGTCCTACGTGGACTACACAGATCAACAACCCGATAAATACCTGAACAGCTACACTCCTCTGTCATGGAAACCTCCGGCAAACTCGACAACAGTGATTGATAATAGCTTGATGTTCAAGGTTGACGCTTTAGGCGGCGGATACTTACGGGCTCCAGTCACAACCGCCGCCGTTCCTTACAGTGGCGATTTGCAGTTCTTCTCGGAAAATTTTTCGGAAACAAGCCTGCCTGAGATTGACTTAACGCTGCAAAAGCTCTGTTTTGCTTTGGCTGTGCTCTTTGCCGTTGGAGCAATAGTAATAGTGTTGGCGAAAACCTGGGGGAAGTTCTCCTTTTTGAATAGGCGAAAGCCACATCTGCATTCTTTTTTGCGCTTAATTTGAATTTTGACTTGGAAACGTGATGTTTTTGGCTGGTAGGGTTCAAAACTCTTAAACGTTAGCAATGCTATATTGGTCGATGAATTCGATGTTCAAGCTCAAAATCGCTGTAGGAGTATGCGCTTTCAACGAAGAAAAGAA
This sequence comes from Candidatus Bathyarchaeota archaeon A05DMB-2, assembly GCA_018475625.1. GTDB lineage: Archaea > Thermoproteota > Bathyarchaeia > Bathyarchaeales > Bathycorpusculaceae > A05DMB-2. The sequence goes on along the minus strand of JAAKEZ010000001.1, from coordinate 175,540 downwards.
CATCCGCCCACTTCTCCAAAATCTTACTTCAGAACAAGAGCTACCTGAGGATTGCAGGATTATAATTGTTGGTTCTGGATGTACTGACCGAACGCTTGAGATTGTGAGGGAATACTCTGCCAGAGACAAGCGTATTGAACCCATAATTGAGAAGACTCGAAGAGGGAAAGCCAGCGCTCTCAACAAAATTTTTAAAAGCGTGAAAGAATCGGCGGGTGTCTTGGTTTTGGTGAACGCTGATGCTCTGCCGGAGTCGGGAACCATCCTTACACTTGTACATGAACTCATGGCGAGTAACGCAGGGGTTGTTTTTGCTCAGCCGGTGCCTCTTGATGGACCTGACGGAATCTGTTACAGAATCGTTAGGGTAATCTGGCGTTTGCACCATTTAATCTCAGTTATTCGGAGTCCTAAACTTTCAGGAGAGCTTTGCGCAATACGCACTAGTTGTCTTCTTGAAATTCCGGAAAGCGTTGTTACGGATGAGCCGTACATTGAGCTTGCTATTCGGAACCAAGATTACGCAGTTCATTATCTCCCATCGGCAGTGGTGCATATACGCTGTCCCACAAACATTGTTGATTTGCTGAAACAGCGAAAAAGAATATGGATAGGACACCTGCAGCTCAAACGAACAACCGGGTTCACCGTCTCTACGTCAAGCTTCAAAAATATTCTAACGGCAGCAACTAGATTAAAACCAAATGAAGCTTTCTATGCATTTTTAGGAGTATTCTTAGAAGTTGCTGCTTATTCTCAAGCTAAAATGGATTCGAGAAACGGCAAGATTCCCTATATATGGGAGCCGATAAAAAGCACAAAGATTTCAATATAAGTTCACGTGTATTTTTCAGGTTTGAGGGTGATGCATGCGCATAATTCACGTTACGCCCAGATATTTTCCCAACATGGGCGGCGTTGAGGTAGTTGTCAAAAAAATAAGCGAAACCCTCAGCAGAAAAGACATTCGGGTGATAGTTTATTCTGTAGATCGAGACTCCAATTTGGCACAGGTTCAAAGCATTAATGGCGTTTTGGTCAAACGTTTCATTCCTCTCGCTGGCGACCCTCTGTATCTTCCTGAACCGAACTTTGTTGCCAGCTTGCGCAGGGAAAAAGCAGACATTATTCATGTCCATAACATTCACACGTTACCACCTTTCATCGTGGCTTCATGCAGGCATAGCAATCAAAAACTGCTGTTACAACCACATTATCATCGATACGGGCAGTCTCCATTTCGCCATTCTATGCTTAGATTCTACCAAAAAGCGGCGTTTAGCATGATTTTCTCACGAGCCCATGCCATCATAGCTAATTCAACGTATGAAAAACGGATACTTGCTGAGGATTTTCCAGAGGCGAAGAATGTGCTTTTGGTTCCAGAGGGCATCGACGTTGATGAGGTTCGGTTTGTGAAGCGTAAGCCTGAGGAACCTAAGCGAATTCTCTACGTTGGAGTGTTAGCGCGATACAAGAATGTTGACAAACTTATTGAGGCCTTCGCATACCTGCTGAAGAAGGAGTCTGGGAACTTCAGGCTCGTTGTGGTAGGTGACGGTCCAGAACGCGATACGCTGGTCAATTTGACTCATTCTCTGGGTATAAGCGGTTTTGTGGAATGGAAGAATATGCTCCGCCGGCAAGAATTGTTGCATGAATACTCAAAAGCGAGCGTTTTCGCGATGCTTTCGCCCCTGGAAAGTTTCAGCCGAGTCGTTTATGAAGCGCTGCTTGTGGGAGTGCCCGTGGTTGTCCTAGATTTTGGTGCTTTAAAGCATCTCGTCGCGGGGGGATTCGCGGAAGGAGTCAAATCGCTGACCGCGAAGGACATTGCGAGTGCATTAATGAAGGCCTCAGAGAAAACGTACACCAGAATTTCAAGTAACACCGATGCGTTTCTTGACTGGAAAAGCTATTCGAAACGCCTTTTAGACATCTACCGAAAGCTGTGCGAAGGATAATGGATAATTTTTTAAGGAAACATTGTTAGGTAGAACTATAAGGTGACATATTGCTACTGCTGCTCTTCCAACTATTGGCTCTCCTCGTCTTCTTGATAATCATTGGCGAACCTCTGAGAGCGGTTTTCTTCCGTCGCCTCAGTTTTTTCGGAAATTTGGATTTTTTGCAGGTTTGCATACTTGATGTTTTCATTGGTGGTTTCATTCTGTATTTAGTGGCGATATTGCCTCTCGGTCTCTTTAGCTGGATTGGCGTGGTCTGCTTAACAGCGATAACTGCAGTTCTACCCGTCATCATACATGCCAGAACAATCGTCAAAGGAGCAAGATTCTCCCGGCTTAAAACTTATGCGGTGGAAAACAAAAAAGCATTATTAGCTTATTCAGCTGTTTTTCTCATGTTCATAATTTTCCTCATCATAAACCTCTCTTCTTTAACCGGATTGGTGCTCGGCAGTGTTCGTGACGAGTCCATTCATGCACTTGAGGTTCAAGTTATCCTAGAAAATCATCATATTCCCGTGACTATGCAGCCTTATTTGTCGGAAGGGATTATTTATCCGCAAGCTTCCCACGTCATCTTCGCCTATGCATCTATCCTGCTAGGTATGGGTGCTGCAACCTCAGTTTTCTATGTCACCATTCTTTTCAAAGCTCTCTCCGTTTTAGGCGCCTATTTTCTGGGCAGAAAACTTGGCGGATGCTTGGCTTATGGCTTAGGGCTGAGTTTCGTTTTTGCCGTTATATCCAATTGGCCCTTAAACGTTACATGGGGAGCAAACCCTTTCCTTGTAGGTTTTCCTCTTTTCCTCGTTTGTTTAGGTTTGCTTTTTTCGTTTTATCGCTTTAACGCGAAATCAAGCGTTGTTGAGCTTTTAACGGTTGGCTTGTTGTTTGGATACGCAGGAACAATAGTACTTACATACATTCAGGTACTGCTTGTGGTCGCAGTTCTAATTTTGCTTTACTATCTCGTACGGCAGCGGAGCAGACTAACGCGGAAAATCGGTGAATCGGTTGTGGTTTTCGCTGCAAGTCTTCTTCCGCTAAGTCCTTTCATCTACAGGTTCGCCGTGTTTTACCAGTATCCAGGGCATAATGTCGGAATAGCTCAGGATTTTACAAGCTGGGCAGGTCAGCAACAGCGTTATTTTAGTCAAGCATTGCAGTGGGCTTTTGACAATCTGTCTTCTTACCTTTTACTTGACGTGTCCATTGTACTCATTTTGGTCTGTTTCACCATTCTGCTCTTGAAAACGAGAGCCTTCAGGACTTATCAACCAATCATTGGATTAGCATTGGGTATTTTTGGCGCCACAACTTTCTTGTCATTCCTATCCTTTCTTCTCCCACCTGATTTCAGCATCGTCTCTTGGGGTCATCAGGGCATTCTTCTTTCCATATCTTTTAGCCTGCTCATAGGTGCTGCATTAGTAAAATTCGCTGAACTCCGCAACGGCAAGATTAGATGGTTGTCCAAAGTATTTTCTAACCCCTCTGGGGCGGCGTGGCTCTTAGCAATTATAGTTTTGGCGTTGGCGGTTTCTCCTTTTCTATATTATCGCCTTGCCCAAGACCCAAAACTCATAAGAGGTGGATATAATGTTTATGCGGTGACCACGCAAAGCGACTACGCCTTGATGACATGGATGAAAACCAATCTACCGCCTGACGCAGTTATATTAGTTCATCCCTTTAGTTCGGGCTTGTTTATTCCATCAGTTTCGAACCATAAAATAATCTTCCCGTATAGCGGGAGCACCCTGAGCCGTTCGTATCAAACACTCGTGAGTCTGCTACAGAATAGCACGCTTGGCGAGGAGGCATACCAGATTATGCGTTACTGGAACATATCTTACGTGTTCGTGGGAAGTAACGTCGCTTACACAACCACTAATCCGCCTAGATGGGTTCCTGAGCTTTTCTTGGGCAATCCAAGCTTCAAACTTGTAAAGAGCGTCGGCAGTTCCTACCTGTTCAAAGTTGAAGAACGTGGCTCTGCAGTTGTCTTTGTGGACGATTTTGAGTACGCCAATTGGGACCAAAACCGGTGGAAAAATTACACATGGGAGAAAGGCTTGGGCAACGTTACCATTAGCGATAACGGTGGCTCTAAACAATTGGCAATAGCGGCTCAAGCATTACCTAAGCCTGGTCAATGGGAATTGCAGTATTCTTACCGTGTTGAGAGAGATATTTTTGTCCCATCTAATGACTCGGAAGTTACGCTCTCTTTCTATGTGAACGCGACTCAAGGCTTTGAAGACAAGGACACTTTCGCTATAGTAATCGCTAATGTTCAGCATTCTCAGGCCATGTTTATTGCTACTCCAAACGGGGTCTACCAAAACGGCTCCTTCGTTACCGTGCTAGATAGTCCTGAAGGTACGTTCAGTTATGACCTGAGTAAAATGTGGCAGACGGCTTTTAATTCGTCCCTTCCGCAAAGATTTGTTTTGCAGCTTGTAAACTACGATTTTGACGGAATTCAAAACGTTGCTTACGTCGACAATATCACAGTAACCTCAAAACTCGCTGGCACTCCTTGAAAGCGTCTGGAGATGAACATTCGCCTTTGGAAGCACCAAACCAAAAAGTGTCGGTGGTCGTTCCAACCCGCAACTCAGCCCGAACTCTGTCGCGGTGCCTGCAAAGCATTAAGAATCAGACTTTAAAGCCTTTCGAAATAATAGTTGTTGATGCTTTCAGCAGTGATGAAACGGTTCAAATAGCAAAAAACCTTGGTGCGCGCATATTACAGCGGAGATGCAGTCCAGCTGAAGCTCGGAACCTTGGAATAAGTGCTTCGACTGGTGAATACACGCTTTTTCTAGACTCCGACCAAGTATTGACGCCTTTGGTTGTTGAAGAATGCGTCGTCAAGTGCGTAAAGGATAAGGTCGGAATGGTTAGAATCCCTGAAGTTTTTGTGGGAGAAGATTTTTGGAGCATTTGCTCTGCGGTTTGGAAGAACAAGTATGAAGAGGTTGAGTATTTATATGGAGCATGGAAGGATTTGATGCATGGCGAGCCGCGTTTTTTCGTCAGAAAACTTTTGGAAGAGGTTGGCATGTTTGACACGTCGCTGTTGTGGGGTGAAGATTACGACCTTTATGAACGGTTGAAGCGCTTAAACGTCAAAGAAGGCTATTGCACGTCTATCTTATACCATCTTGAATCGGTTTCGCCTACACAATGGGTACTAAAGAATCTCCGATACGGCGAAACCGTACCAGCTTTCATGCGAAAAACCAACAAAAAGATATTTCCTTCCATGCTACGTCATGCAATGCTAACTTTCGTTCAGGTGCTAAAGGAAAAGCAAAAGCCAAGCGTGGTTATCGGATGCGCTTTCCTTCTTTGGCTCAAGGCATGCGCGATGACAATAGGGCATGTTAAAGAATTATAACGCCGATGAGCATAAAGGAATGGCAGAGGTCGCGCCCTACCCTTTGCTATGCGACTGTGTATGAGCTTTTTTTAATTTTTACATTAGTAAAATTTAAAAATTGTTAATAATAATAATGTTAAATATGAACAACGAAACTTTTCCAAGAGACATACTAACCGACTTAACAAAATGGCTAGACCGCAAAGAAGCCTACGCCATCAAAGGACCGCGGCAATCAGGAAAAACGACAATCCTAAAAATTCTCCAAGAAAAACTCCATGGAAAAAATGTGGTTTTCCTAAACTTCGAGGACCCCGACATCATAGAAGCCTTCGAAACCAATCCCAAACAATACATCAAAAGTTTCATGATAGCTTCTGGCAAATATTATTTTCTAATGGACGAATACCAGTACGTGAAAAATGCAGGAAAAACCCTGAAACTGCTATACGACACATTTGAAAACGCTAAATTCATAGTTACCGGTAGCTCATCTTTAGAACTAAGCGATGCTATGGCCAAATTTTTAGTCGGCAGAGTTTTCTTTTTTGAACTTCTCCAATTTAACTTTCACGAATTCCTAATTGCGAAAAATCCCAGGCTCGCAAACATCTACAGTGAAAAAAACAACCAAATCAAAGAATTCATTATAAACGGTACAATCCTGCCAATTGAAAAAGACCCCTTCCAAAAAGAGTTCGCCCCACTGCTCAATGAATACTTAATTTTCGGCGGATACCCTGCGTTAATAAAAGCGGCAGACCCAGAAACCAAAAAAATGATATTAAAAAACATCTATGACACATACATCTCCAAAGACATCATCCAATTCTTAAAAATCAGCGACCCAACAAAATATCGCTGCATAACCAGAACCTTAGCAGCTTTTACTGGAAAGCTATTAAACTACAACGAAGTCAGCGTCACCTGTCAGAGTTACTACAAGGAAACAAAGCAAACAATTGCAACACTCGCAGAAACTTACATAATAAAACTCATTCAACCCTTTCACAGAAACCCGGTTACAGAATTGAAGAAAAACCCCAAAGTATACTTTTTTGACATGGGACTTAGAAATTACATAATTAGCAACTTTAATCCAATAGAAAAAAGAACCGACGCGGGAGCAATAATAGAAAATCACACGTTCCTATGTCTAAGAAACAGTTTCCCAGGGCAAACCATCAACTATTGGAGAACAACCGCCAAAGCTGAAGTCGACTTTATCCTTCGACTGAACGACGAGCTAATACCTATAGAAGCTAAATACCAACAATTCCAAAAACCCAAAATTTCAAGAAGCCTTCGGAGCTTTCTAAAAACCTATCAACCTAAAAAAGCATTAATAGTAACAAAAAACTTTTGGTGCCAAGAGAAAATCGAAAACACAACCGTACTGTTCGCCCCCGCCCATTATATCTAACATAGCGCACGTTAAAAATCATTAGTTATCCTCAATTCTGGACTTACATAACAAATAATGCACTGCCACTCCGTAACGCTCCTCACAATTATGAAAGTAGCAAAGATCTGATAGTTTCAACATCAAAATCGCAACAATATTTAACAGTAGCAAAAGAGCAACCCGGGTTTGGGATGAATTCATGATAATAGACTGTGTGTCAGTGGTAACGACTACTTGGAACGAGCGGGAAAACATCAAAAAACTAATCCCCGCCATAAGAAACGTGCTCCAGCAAGTTGCACACGAGATAATAGTGGTCGATGACAGTTCCCAAGATGGAACCATCCAGGCTGCTAAGCGCCTTGCAGACGTAGCCGTAACAAAAACAAGAGAAGGCCAAACAAAAGGGCTCCTGTACGGAATGCGGTTAGCCAAGTTTCCAGTGATAATCACGATAGACGCAGACTTGGAAAACGATCCCCAACACATACCTCTGTTGCTTCAGCAAGCCGCAGTTTTCGACGTAGTCGTCGCCTCCCGCACCGCGTTACCAAGAATCTCCGAAATTGTAGCCTCCAAAACTCTGGGCAAACTCGTCGGCGTAACCGACACCCTGTCCAACTTTAGAGCCTACAGAAAAGAGACCGTTTCAAAACTTGATCTAAGAGGTGGGGAAACGTTCGGCGCCGAATTCTTAGTAATAGCCAAGAAAAAGGGACTGCGAATAGGCGAGATAACGTATGATCCTCCGCCCAGAAGAAAACGCCCGCGAATCGGCGGCACAATAAAGGCCAACTCGCGAATATTCTGGGCGTTAATAAAATCCTTAATGCTTTATTTTCTTTGAATCTCTATATCTTACAATAAAGTGCGTAAATGAAAGCGCAAGATTATGCAGAAGCTCTGAACTTGAGGACACCTCCTGTATCATGAGCTACCAAGTTATTCCAAAAATTCAGTTATTTTTAACAATAATAAAATTTAAAAATCATTAATAATACCATCATTAATAATACCAGCATTAACCATGAACAACGAAACTTTTCCGAGAGAAATCCTGCCTGATTTGATCTACTTGCCCCTCTCCTTGTAACTTATAAGCGCCAGTCTTTAAAAGTTAGTCAAAATATGATCCTAATAATTCTTATGCCAACCATTTTTAGCAACGTCTAACACAATGAGAAACAGCTGCCTTTCCCTAATATTCCTTAGGTTAAACATCATGGTCTTAAATGGCGTGTCGGTAGTGACGACAACTTGGAACGGACGAGAAAAACATCCAGCATATAGTCTCCGCCATAAGAGGTGTGCTTCTATGTTTCCCTCATGAAATAATAATTATTGATGATAACTCACAAGATGGAACAGTTCGTTGACTATAGGATCTGGCATGCCTTCTGCGTCAAATTCCGCTTTGAACTTGTATCTTCGGATAAGTTTCAGCTTTGTGAAAGCGGACTCAGACAATTTATGTTCCTCGTTGAGTTTTGTTCTGGTCAGTGTATCCGTTTAGTCTTGAGCGTGTCTTAAGGTATTGTGACTGTTGAGGTGCAGTCACAAGGATTTATTTGTTCTCTGTAATGTCCTTTATCTGCACGCGAGATAGCAGTGTGCTTAGGTGCTCATGGAAGAACGTCCCAACTGCATTAGTATGATGAGAATTATGTCTTTACAATCTCGTTCTTACAGTATTGTTCCCGAAGTGCCGCGGAGTTACATAGGCAACCTGTACGAGTTTGTTTACAGGAGTTTTCTGGTTCCTCAGAAACTGCGGTTCGCTGATATTTCGCGGTCAGTGTCGCTGGGAGCTTATTCTCTGCGCTATTCTGTCCTAGATTCTTCTGGAAGCAGAAAGTTAATGGTTAGCGTATCTGGCGTTGAATTCATCACCGTGGAAATTGAGCCTCTTGTCGAGGGAGTTTCTGAAGAGGAGATTTTGGAGGCTAAGGAGGATGTTGCGGTTGCAGTGGACTTGTTTGAGCAGCAAGTGCGCAAGAACAGTTTGTTCTTTGCTTGGCGGGAGGGCGAGTCGGTGGTGCCTGAAAGTGTTTCGAGTAAGGAAAACAAGTCTCTTCGCCGCATTTTTTTGGAAACGCAGATTTTGTTTATAGCGCTCTTCATGGGGTTGGGTCTGGTTCTGTTCTTTCTCGTAGGACCGTTGGTCGCGGTTATTCTGCTTGCTATCCAGTTCGTCTTCGTCTTCTACTCTAACAAGATAATTGCGCGGTCTGCAGATTGGCACATCACCGAGAAGAACCCTTTCATCCATATTCTGCAGTACCCTTTATCTCCAGGGGACGATAATCCTGTTAAGAAAATTCCTAAGGAAGACTTGGTTAGGCTTAAGAAGGCAATTTACGAGGAGACTATAGCCGAGCACGGCGAATTGGATTGCGACAAAGCGCATGAAATATTCGCGAGGTTCGGGATTGACTGCAAACGGGAAAATCTGATTGCGAGGAAAGTTAACGTTTACGATGTGGTGAAGAGAACTGCTGACAGGTTCGGCTACAAGGTCCCAGAAATCGTCGTGTCTAACACGTTGCTGCCTAACGCTGCAGCGTCTGGTCCAAGCCCCAGCCGAGGCGTAGTTCTGATAACGACGGGAATCTTCCTGCAACTTAACGATGAAGAGATCGTCAGCGTTTTGGGACACGAGTTCGGTCATCTGCGTGGTCGCGACCCGCTTTGGCTGTACGGTTTGTCGGCGGTGCAGTATCTTTTCTGGTTCTACGTGATTTTCGGACTGTTCCCAACAGGCTCGTTCTTTCTGCTGCTCATCTACCTGTGGGGACTGACGACACTAACGTACTTCATCGCCAAGTTCTTCGAAGCCCGAGCTGACTTAATCTCCGCCATGGTCATAGGCAAACCGAACGTGCTTGCCGGCGCGCTGGAAAAAATTGGGTTCCAGCGGCTGCTCTACGAGCGCATACCTTCTTTCCGTGTCCAAGAATGGTTAAGCATGGACCCGCACCCACCCATATACTTCAGAATCGCCAGGCTCCGAAACCTCCGGCAAGGGTTCGAGATAAAACATCCGCTTATCCAATCAGCGAAAGAAGTGACAAGAGGCTTTCTCCAAAGCTTAGCGTGACCCGCCATTTCTCAGCCTGTTCAACTTTTCGTATATACAAACGTAGAAACACCGCACAAGCCCTCACACTGCAGATGTGAATTTTCTCAACTCTTTGATTTTGTGAATCTCGATTGAATTGCTGGCGTGAGGCATCTGGGTTCTAACGCCTGCAGTAAACAGGACCACATCTTCATTGTCCACGAGTTTCATCTCGTGCAGCCTGTCCGCCACGAAGGCTATGCGGTCTTTCGCCTCATGATAATTTATCTGTACTGGATACACACCGAACACGAGTTCAAGCTGCTTTCTCACTTTCTCAGTTGCAGTAACGGCGATTATAGGTTGGGCGATTCTGAAACGCGCTATGACTTGCGCGGTGTAACCAGACCGCGTCACCGTAACTACTTTGTCGATGGGCATGCTCTGGCAAATTCTCTGAATTGCCTTGCTTATCGTATCTGAGATGTTGATGTATCCAACGTCTTCAACGTGGCTCTTCGCCGAGTTTTCCGTTTCTTTGGCTATTCGTGACATCATCTGCACAGCCTCTACTGGATATTGACCTACAGCCGTCTCACCTGAAAGCATCACCGCATCTGACCCATCAAGTATGGCGTTCGCCACGTCGCTCACCTCGGCTCTGGTGGGCGAGGACTGGTGAACCATGGACTCAAGCATCTCGGTTGCCGTGATAACGGGTTTGCCTTGCTGATTGCATTTTTTTATTATGGATTTCTGTATTAGCGGAACTTTCTCAGGTTTTATCTCCACTCCTAGGTCGCCTCTGGCTACCATGATGCCGTCGGCGGCGTTCAAGATTTCTTCAAAGTTTTCTACGCCCTCAAAATTCTCGATTTTGGCGATTATTCCGACTTCATAACTTTCTGTTCGCGCCCTCAGGTTCTCCACGTCTTCAGCGTCTCTGGCGAATGAAAGCGCTATGTATTCAACATCGAGCTTTTTTGATAATTCTATGATTTCCAAATCCTTCTCTGAGAATGTTGGAACCGAGAGGTGCTTGTTAGGGATGTTGACGCCTTTTCCATCTTCTATGGTGCCGCTGTCCCTGCTTAGCAAGCGCAGGGTTCGATTGTTTTTTTCTACAACTTTGGTTCTGATTTTGCCGTTGTCGATGTACACGATGTCGTCAACGTTCATTTTGTCATAGAAATCGTGGTTAAAACTGACGTCTCCGCCGTTGAAGCTTACTTCCAAAATGTCTCCTTTGGCTATGGTTTTGTCTTGGGAGGCTTTTATCCTGATTTCTGGTCCTTTGATGTCAACTATTACGGGAATGTCTGTGTTTTCCCGCACCGCTTCTATAATGGATTTGTACGTGTCTAAGTCTCCATAAGCCGTGTTTATTCTTGCGCCGTTCATTCCAGCCTGATACATTTTTTGGATCATCTGTTTTGAAGAGGTGACAGGTCCTATGGTGCATACAATTTTGGTTTTCTTCAACAGAAACGCCTCTAGCGTTTATTATATGGCGTTTTTCCGAGAGTTAAGGATAGCGGACGATTTTTCTCAATGCTTTGAAGTTGTTGGCGGTTAGGCATTTTTACAACAAGCTTTAAGTGGTTTGTGAGGCAGAGTCACTGGCGGAAGTATGGCTGATGGTTTACGATGTGGATTACGTTGAAGGCGAAAAGAAAGGGTGTTCCTCCCGGCTGACTATTGAAAACCGCGTATTCTACGTGAAACTGTTCGAGTCGCCCGCGTCACCGCCACGTTATTTTGCAGGGGACCGGAACGGGGTCATTTTGAAGGAGATTTCTGGGAACGAGTTTGATTTGTGGCTTAAGATTCTAGCCGGCAAAAAGGCGGACATCGAGGACATAAAGAGGAAAATCAGCCTGGGGAAGAAGTACTGAATGGGCTCTTCTGGTTTTTGGTTGACAGAGCTGGCTTGGAGCGGAATAGGCTTTAAATTGCTTAGTTGCATGATTCTCGGTTGTGAAGACTGGGAATGAAGAAGGTTAATCACGTTTTCAAGTTGATAGGGCAGACGCCCATAGTCCGGATAAACAAGATGAACCCGAACCCCCGCGTGGAGATTTACGCCAAACTGGAGGGGTTTAACCCGATGGGTTCCCTCAAGGACAGAATCGCCCTGCGAATGATCGAAGCCGCCGAGGCAGAAGGCAAACTGGCCCGAGATAAAGTGATTTTGGAGGCGACCTCGGGAAACACGGGAATAAGCATTGCATGGGTTGCAGCTCTCAAAGGCTACAAGTGCACAATCGTGATGCCCAACTGTGCCTCTGAGGAGCGGAGAAAAATCCTCAAGGCTCTGGGAGCGGAACTGGTTTGCGCCGCCACGGAGGCAGAGGCAATCAAGAAGGCGCGGGAGATGGCGAAGGACCCACGGTACTTTTTGACGGATCAGTTCGCAAACGAGATGAATTGGCGGGCTCATTTTGAAACCACAGCTGAAGAAATTTGGCAGCAGACCGAGGGGAAGGTGACGCATGTGGTGGCTGGTGTCGGCACTTCAGGAACCGTGATGGGCGTCTCTAGGAGGCTGAGGCAGCTTAAACCTGACGTTAAGATAATAGCGGTGCATCCCGCTCGACCCGACAGCCGACAAGAGGGATTGCTTAACCTCGGGGAATTCTGTCCCGAAATATGCAGGGGCGACGAGCTAGATGAGGTTCTGACAGTTGAGGACGAGGACGCTTACAGGACGGCACGGGAGCTTCTGCTGAAAGAGGGACTTTTCGTAGGTGTTTCCTCGGGCTCTGCGATGTGGGTTGCTATTCAGAAAGCGAAAGTGCTGAGTGAGGGGTTGATTGTTACCGTTTTCGGGGACCACGGCTTCAAGTACCTAAGCACGGGCTTATTTGGTTAGGCTAAATGCAGAATCCCATTGCTGCATTAAACTTTGAATAAATCGATCGCAACATCAACCTTTTCGCCCTCGACTCCACAATACAGAAGCTTGGTTTTAGCTTCCAGATAACCTTCTATGGCTCCTTTAATATTTGCTAAAGCTTCTTCGCGTGTTTCACCTTGAGAAGCGACTGGCAACTCTAAGCACTTAACTACGAAACCGCCTTCTCGGCTGGTTCTATAAAAAGCTGTAAACTTGTGTGCAGTCATGAAATCTCCCGCAGATTATAAAAGTAAGAGCCGTATGAACCTCGTGGCCTATGGTCGTTTACTCAACTGGCAAACAAAAGCGTTATCAGTCAAGATTCATATTTAACCGTTGTTCGCAGGTGAAAACCGCACTTCAAAGGCGTTCAGAAATGAAATCTAGCACTAGGCAAATCGCCCGACAGCGCATCCAAGTCCTCTTCCGCCAAGCCAAAAAAGTCCACGCCACAAACCCACAGCTGTCTAGTCGTTACGTGGAGACGGCGCGGAAGATAGCCATGTCGGCGCGGATGCGTTTGCCAGTGGAGTACAGGCGCCAAATCTGCAAGAACTGCAACTCGCTGCTTGTGCAGGGCGAGAACTGCCGTGTGCGCGTTAGGCAGAGACGGGAGCCTCATGTGGTGGTGACGTGTATCAACTGCGGTTTTCAGACGCGGATACCTTTGCGGAAAAAGAAGGGGAAGAAAGAAATTGAGCAAGATAACCACTCGGATGAAGCGCCACGTTAGGCATGTGCTGAAAGACGAGAAACCCACCATCTGGATTGGCAAGGAAGGGTTGACGCCTCAGCTTTCAGGCGAAATTGAAAAGCAGTTATCGAAGAGTAAAATGGTGAAGATTAGAATTCTGCCATCAGCGTTGCAAACGGTAACTGCCCAAGCCATTGCAGTTAAGGCGGCGGAGGATGCTGGCGCTGCGTTGGTGGAGGTTAGGGGGCACGTTTTCATTCTTTACCGCCGCCACAAGAAGACACAGACTTGAATGGTTAGGAAGCTTTTTCTGAGTGTTTGCTCTTCTACGGTAGTGTGCCAGTCAAGGGTATTGATGGTTGATTGGTCCAGACGGGAGCAACCATCCAATTGTTGATTGGCGAGCCAGTATAGTTAATTCTGAAATCTAATCCCAGGGACATTCCGCCTGTTATTCCGGTAAATGAATGATAATCGTCTATAGCTAAGCCTTCAGCGTTAAACGCCATTACATGTAGTAGCGCGTTGTATGCGGTTCTTGTCCCAGTGTTGTTTACGCGGCATGCTATGTGAAGACTGTACGGGGTGCTGTTTCTTTCGTCTGTCACGGCGATGCTGTCAATGACGAGTTGTGGCTGAGCGTCTACTTGACTGTTCAAACTGTCTATTTGGCTGTTTAACGAGGATACTTGGCCGTTCAAGTCTGCTATCTGGCTGTTTAATTCGATTATCTCGCTGTTGAGGCTGTCCAGCGCCTCATTTTTTTGAGCTATCTCCTTGTTTTTTTGCTGTATAGTGGTGTTTAGGCTGTTTACTTGAGCATTTAGAGACGCAACTTCCTCTTGGAGGTTGCTGATTTGACGGTCTTTGTCGCCTATGATTGAATTGTAGTAAGTGATTGACGATGCTGTGGAGATGATGAAGACTATGCACAATGAGGCGAGCATGATAAGTTTTCGGTTCATAGATGTTCCCCAGTTTTATTCCCACTGGTTCATTCGCGCGATAAAAAAGTTTCCGTCAAGATTTCTTGACAAAACAAACCAGCAGTATCCTTTTTCTAGTCAAGAATTCTTGACTAACTCTTTCAGTGACCGCGCTTCCTGAGGATTTCAAGCATTTTTCTGGCGTTTACCAGCATGGCGGTGTCGTTGTTGAAGAAAACGTAGGCTTTTTCAGGCTTCGCCTCCACGATTTTCTCAGCAACCTCCCTTAACTCTTCGTCGGTGTAGTGATGCGAGTACCAAGCTGTCCTGCCATGCATCCGCTCGTAAATCAGCCCGTCCGTGTTATACACGTTTAGAGGAAATTCTGGGGAGTCCACGCTGACCCAAGTGATTCCGAGGTTCGAAGCCCACAGCACCCACTCGTCCTTGAACCATTCTTGGTTTCGCGGTTCGAAGGCGAATCTCTTTCGGAGACCTGTTTTCTCGGCGAATTCTTCGATGGCGTCAGCTGACTCCGGCGTTAATCTTGGGTGAAGTTGGAACAGGTAGAAATCCACATGCGCGTCCAAAGGCGTGAAGAGGTCGCGGAACTTCTGCCACGTTGGAAAAGCTTCTTCGCTGAATTTGAATTGGTGAGTGATGAAACGGTTGACCTTAACTGCCCATCTTAGCCCGGCGCCTTTCTTTGCCCACGACTTGACCATGCTGGGGAAGGGAAACCTGTAGAAACTCGCGTTCAACTTAATCGCATTCAAGCTCGAGTTGGAGACGAACCAGTCTAAGCTACGCTCCTCGTTCCAACAGTAGTACCAGCCTGAAGTGCCCACGAAGAAATCCATCTCAACCAATTATACTATAGTCTTCCACGCTAAAAAAATTCACGCTTTAGAAGTCTGTACGGCGTCAGGAAGGATTCTATGGTTACCAGTCCATCTCTGCTTGATAGTAGACTCTTCCATTGCCGTATTCGTAGGCGAAGGCGTAGACCGAGCCTGTGCCGTTGCCCCAGCGTGCAATGACCTGCGCATTCTCGCTCATCGCTGCCAGCGAGTAGCAGCCGTATGCATCGATGTGGTAGACCGTGCTTCGGGCTTCCAGCGAGGTGCCGAAAGGCTTGTCCACGACCAAGCTGGCGGTTCCGCCCGAGTTCACGAATTGCGCGCTGCCGAACCAGTCACTTATTGCGCTAAGGTTTTCACCGCCCGACACATATGGCCACATGTCTTTGCAATAGGTTGCGAAGTAGCAGGGTGCACCGCCGATGATGACAACGTTGCCGCCGCCCGCCAAGTAATTCATCACGACTTGGCTATGTTGGGGTTCAATGGCGAACCAAGCCTCAAAAACAACCAAGTCAAAGCCTGAAATGTCGCTTGGGATGTCACCGACGCATGTGACTGCGAAGCCTTGCTGCTCCAACACATCAACGGTTACGTTCTTAATCTCTCCGAGTTGCCTCTCTCTCCAGTAAGGACCCCAATCAGCCCCATCCGAAAAGTGGTGTGCAACGTAGTTATCATACCAGTTAATGTACAACGCTGAAGTGCCATTTCCAGCTGCCCATCTTGCCCCAGCGCCAAACAGTGTTAAAGAAGGCGCTAAATTGCTTGGAGGCGAAGGCGCGGGCGTTGGCTCTATGTCGCGAGTTATGTTAACGATCAGCTCCAACTCGGCTGCTGGTGCAGCGCTGGAAACCGAGAGCCAAGCGTCAAGGGTTTGTGCTCCCGGCTCAATCGTATAGGCGCAGTTGCTGAAAGAAACGTATCTTTCTTGGTAGTAAGTATCGTTTAGTCTAAATATTAAGCAAACATTGTAGCTGATGGAGGCGTGGTTCTCGACGGTGACATTGAACCGTAAGGTTTCGCCTGGAAAAAGGCTGAGAACGGAATTGCTCGGTAATACTTCAAGGGGCTCCCTGACCTCCAAGCTCTGGCTCTTCCACTGGAGGGTGTAGCCGCCTACTACCCTAATGCTTGCAAGCAAAATTGTCGCAAAGACAATGCTCTTAATCGCTACCGTCTTGTTCATGGGTTATCAACTAATTTTGCTCTGGATATTTCTAAAAAGCGTTTTTGTCAAGGTTTCTTGACCAAGTCTTAGTCAATTTTTCTTGACTACATCATATTTGGCGTCTATGCTGGTTTGTTGCAGAAATCTATAGAGGGCCTATCGTTATTGGCGCAGAAAACAGCCAAACCATGTTGAAAACTGGTGTTTCAAATAAGGTAGGGGTAGTCACTCAGAGCGAGGAGAGCATCTTCAGCGACATGTAGAATCCATTTAAATAAGAGAGCTACAGACAAAAACTGTACATTAGTTCCGACAGAACCCAGAAAACTTGGAAAAAGTGTTTGCGTCATGCTTTGGGTTTGGCTTTCTCCACGGCACTGTTCAAGCTCTGCATTTCCGTGTAGGCTTTCCTTATTAGGTCTCCGATGGTTTCTTTGGTTGGCACAACTGCACCCAGCGAGAGCGCAATGGCTTTCTGGTGAGCTATCTGCAGCAGTGTGGTGATGTTTTCGGTTGTTGGGTAAGCCACGCTCAGCGACAATGCGAAGGCTTCAGCGTTGCCGTGCTCAAGGCCTTTCCGGGTTGCATCGATGTCTATCTTTAGCTGGTCGCTTGTGATGATTAATCCTTCGTCCAGAATGGCGCGCATGGACAAGCCAGCTTCAACTGCCTTAATTCCAAGCTTCGACAAGACGCCTGCAAGTCGCTCGTTAATTACTTCGCCCTTCTTGACTACAAGCGTGTCCTTGCTGACCCAGACGCTTCCAGACTCAATTCTTGTGGGCAAGCCAACCGCGTTCAGTTGGCTGATTATCGGTCCAGGTGGTTGTCCCGTGTTTCCAGCGGGAACCACAACGTCCATGGCTGCGATGTCGCCTGACTTGGCTATAGTTTTTACTTTGCCGCGTTCCAGGAGAAGTGCCAGCTTGAATGGGTTAAGGTTTGTGAAAAGCAGCAGGTTCGATCCCGACAAGTGGTCTTCAAGCTTCTTCAACTCCTCTTTGCCCAACTCTTCGATGGCTATTTTCATGAGCGTGTTCTTTAAAACTTTCATGTAAACCTTGCCAGATAGGTTCTTCTTCAACGCTTGAAGCTGCGAAGCGCGAACTTTCTGCAGGCTGGCAACGCCGATGGATTTGTACTCCTGCAGCAGCTCCTTAATGGCTTCGACTTCGGCGGATTTTTCTTCCAACACTAGTTGAGACGGCATCACACTTTCCCTTTACATTAAGGCTTAATTTTTACTGGTGACCCCATGGATGTTTTGATAAACACGCACTTTATGTTCTTGAGTCCACGTTTAAGTTTTCCCTCTACAAGCCTCAGGACTGTTTGGATGTTATCCACGAGTTCTTCCTCGCCCATGTTCTCGGTTCCAACAGGAACCTGGATAATCGGCTGGTTGCGCATCCGCACCACAACCGTATTGCGATTCCTCGCGATGACGCTTGCGATGTCAGCGTTCGGCGGAACAGGAACAGGCATCTTTCCTCGCGGACCCAGAACAGGACCAAGAACTCTGCCTACAAGCGGCATCAGAGGAGCCTCAGCGATAAACACATCGTAATCGCTCCCTAACTTGCGCAGGTCTTTCTTTTTGCCTGTTAAAGCGTCTAGTTCAGTTCGCTCTATGACGCGTTCAGCACCAGCGCTTCTTGCCTTTAACGCTAATTCGCCAGAGCCTATGACGCAGATTTTGTTGGGTTTTCCCGTGGCGTGAGGCAGTTCGACAACGGCTTGGATTTTGCCTTCTGGCGCTTTCATGTCTACTTCTTTAATGTCCAGGATCAAGTCTACGGTCTGGTTAAACTTTTTTTGCCCAGACTTCGACTTTGCTTCTTTAACAGCGTCCAACAGCGTCTTCTTGTCTAAGGACATTTTTAAGCCTCATGCCAATGTGGTGTTGGAACCCGATTATAAAAATATTCGCTTAGCTATTCGCCTTTACCGAACAATTCCTCGTAGTTTCCAGCGTCGATTTCCTTCTGAACTTCTCTTGGGTCCTTGTCCTCGACCGTGACACCCATGCTGACGCAGGTGCCCAGGATTTCCTTCGCTGCCTTTTTCAGGTTCGGCGCCAAAAGCTGAGGACTCTTAATCTTGGCTATGCGCACAACCTGCTCCATGCTGAGGTTGCCGACCTTCGCAGAGTTCGGCGTTCCAGAACCCTTCTCAATCTTCAACTCGCTCACGATAAGCGCTGAAGCGGTTGGAGTACCCACTGTTACCTCGAAGGTTTTGTTTTCAGGATCAACGGCAATCTTGACAGGAACCTTCATGCCAGCATAATCTTTCGTAAGCTCGTTAATCTTGTTCACAACAGCCATGATGTTTATGCCCAACGGTCCCAAAGCAGGACCCAAGGGTGGACCAGCGTTTGCTTGTCCGCCGTTCACGAGCAACTCTACAACTTTCTTTTCAACCATATTTAACTACCCCTTGTTTTTCCCTTTTCAACCAGTTTTACGTAGTCTGAATGAACTGTAATTGGCAACGTGAACGTGGCTTCCAACAATTCAAGAGTGACTTCGCCCTTAGACTTGTCGATGCGCGTGATTTTGGCGCGCATGCCCTTGAACGGTCCACCAGTAATCTCCACAACGTCATCCTCGTTAAGGTCTTCGAGAACTGGTTTCCTGATGATGTACCGTTCAATTTCGGAGAAACCCACCAGCCCTGGGATTCTGGAGCGCACGTGTCTTATGCCTGCAATAGCTTCTTCCACGAAGTGTGGACCATCAGCCTCAACGAATATGTAGCCTTTTAACGTGTCGGGGACAAGAATGGCTTTTATGGGGATATGGGTCATCTCAACCTTGGCGGCGATGAGTTTTCCCACGTTGCGTTCCTGACCTGTGGTGGTTTTAACAGCGAAAATCTTGGTTGAGAACTGTTCCTCTTTTTTTCCCATGAAATTGTCCTCTTAACCCGCAGATGTTGAAACTCCGCCAGCCGCAAAAGACAATAGCCTAATCACGAAGCCAATCAATCCGACTACGCCGATTCCTAAGATGCTTATTTTTATGGATAGCCAAAGCTCACTTCTTCCCGGCTTAACCGCAAGTTTAAGGGTTCTTGCCGCCTGTGACAGCCATGATCTTATGCCCATTTTTATCCGCAGACACAAATTTCATTTAGGCATAATAAACATTACTGTGATTTTTCAGGATTTCAGGTTCTTGCGGTTCGGCAGCAAGGCGTTCCAGTGTTCAAATTTTCTGGTACGGTAACCCAATCTCTTGCAGTGCAGCCAGCAAGCCATGTTTGTTTTCGCTTTTTATGCCTTTCCAGTCGAGAATGGCGCAATCTACTTTCTCCACGGTTTTCTCCACGCATTGCTTGAGCATGCTGCTGTCGGCTAAGTGCACGGCGTATTTGGGAATTATGTGCCCGAAAATTGCTTCGCCGTTAAGTGCCATGCGGGTGAAACTCCTGTTGTAGTGCGTTCCGCCTACACCCAGAACCGCCGTGCTCTCGGCAGCGCCAAATTTGCTGATCGCCAGTATGGCGGCGTGCGCGACGGCTTCCGCAGCTTTGGAATCGTTCCATTGTTCCGGTGAACTGCCTAGCTCCACGAACATTGCTGGCGTGTTCAGGGAAGGGCCATGATGTGTGCATTCGTAAGACACTTCATAGTCAAGCTGCATCCCTTCTTTAAGGTAGGTAAGAGCCTTCAGAGCATCTCGCATGGCTGCGGCTGGCGAAACCGAGACTGCTCTGGGTAAGCCGCCAAGTTCTGCTGGTCCCAAGTTTCCCGGCGTATGGACGGATAGCGTTGGTTTGCCGTTTTGGCTGCTGTGTCTTGAGAGGAAGACGATTATGCTTGAGTCAGGAAAGTTGTCGGGTAGATGTTGCGCGTTAACTGCTTCCTCGTTCAGGGTGATGAGGGTGACGTTTTTCCCGTTTATGGTTGCGGCGTATGTAGGGTTTTCTTGGAAGTTTTCGGTTGTTTTGGTAAATGGGTAGTGGCTGAGGACTTGGCGTGCGATGTTTTGGCTTGCTGGATCTTTGTTTGAGGTAACTAGAAGAATCATGGCTTGACACTTCTGTATGTGTGAGTGTTCTTGGGAGTAAAAGGTTTTCCATAAAGCTTATAATCGTTAAGCAAGGTTCAACCTTTTCTGTAGAAGGTTTGTATAGGATGCATCTGATAAATTTCAAGGAGTTGTCTGGCAAGCAGCTTAACGCTCTCGTTGATTTAGGTGTTGAGGTTAAGCATAGTCCTCAGAAGCATGCAGAGTCTTTGGCTGGAAAGTCGTTGGCGTTGATTTTTCAGAAGACCAGCACGAGAACGCGTGTGGCTTTTGAGGTAGCTATGACCCAGCTCGGCGGTCACGGTTTATACATCGATTGGAGAACGACGAATTTTACTTTGGCGGACGTTTATGATGAGACGCAGTTTTTGTCGCGGAACGTGGACTGCATAATGGCGCGGTTGCTTAGGAACGCGGATTTGCAGAGAATGGTTGAGGGTTCACTGGTTCCCGTGATTAACGGATGCGACGAGAAGTACCATCCAACCCAAGCGATTGCGGACTTAATCACCATAAAAGAGAAAAAAGGCACGCTCAAAGGTGTAAAGCTGGTTTACGTCGGTGTCCATAATAACGTGTGTAACTCGCTGATTGAAGGCTGCACCAAAACAGGCATCAAACTTACCACGGTTACGCCGATAGTTAATGAACAGTCCCGTGATGACGAGTTGATGGATGCCGCGAGGAAAACAGGGCTGTGGGAAACCGCTGTGGATGTAAAGAAGGCGGTTGTGGATGCGGATTTCGTTTACACGGACACCTGGGTTGACATGGAGTTCTTTACTGATCCCAAATTCGCCGAGGAGAAGGAGAAGCGCTTAAAACTCATGATGCCGTACCAAGTCAACAAGGCGCTGATGAATGGAAGCAACGCTTACGTGATGCATGATATGCCCATTCACAGAGGATACGAGATAAGTAGTGACATTATCGAGGATAAGCGTTCAGTGATTTACGAGCAGGCGGAAAATAGGCTGTACTCAGCCAAAGCCATACTTTTGAAACTGATAGAGTAGCTGGCAGAAAGACATTTTAGGCTGGTTCTGGCGCTGCAGCTGATGACTGTTAGGACATGACAAGACTGAACTGACGTACAGTTTTTACAGCGCTGACCGCTTAGCGGTAGACTTCCTCTTTACCTTTCCATAGTGGCGGTTTCCAGATATGCAATGTTAGGATTTTCAACATGCTATTGAGTCTCTCTGAGTCAATAGAGACCTATCCTCTACAAGTTTCTGTAATGAATTCTATTAGGCTCCAAAATGAGGGTTCCGTAAAAAATTCGTATGCCGACAGACTTATAACCGGCAAGCAATCAAAAAGGCTATCTTGTCGTATTCGCCAACACTGTTGCCACACCGCAGGGGTTCGCAGAACAGGCAGGCATAGAACAGGAAAGCGTAGTCAGGATATTCTCCGTCGGGCGAGGTGCCCCGCGAGAAAAGCAGCTTGATGATGGGCGATATAATCCTGAAATTCAACGGGAAAACCGTCACCAACTTCTACGACCTACCGAGACTTTTAACGGAAGACGTGGCTGGAAAAGAGACACAAATCACCATTCTGAGAGGATAAAACTGCTCGCAACCACCATCCACTCTAGCGACGCTGGAAGGCGAAAACTATGAATAAGCAGGCATTGACAGAGCTTGAACCGCCTCAACCGCTAAGACCTAACCCGCATTGCCCCTTTCCCTTCCCAAATCCACGGACAACTACGAACCTATAGATGTGGTCTACTCTTTGCGTTTTCATAAATCAAAACTGGAACTTAAACTAAACCATAAGCGACACGTTCTGCGCTTCAGACTTTGCACTCACGAGCTTTTTCTCTCAAACGCTTTTAACAGCATCTACCGTCCTTTTCAACAAGAGCTGTGCCGCCTCCTGAGAAGGCCAGCTTCCAAGCCCGCAGTCAGGACCCGTGAACGTCATCCTGTCGCCGTACTTCTCTTTAGCAGTCAAATACCGCTTCCTTATGACGGCTTCGCTTTCAACCAGTTGCTCGATTGACGGTTTTGCCACGTCAGCATCGTTAAGTTCCGCCAAGATGTTATCTATGTCTGTTCTTGCAACGCCAACGCGAATTTGCTTGTCCGCATCATCCAGCATTTTTTTGGAGATTGCTTCGATGTTTTTTGGAGAAGCGGCGTACTCGAAAGACAGAACATCGATGTTCTTTACGCAAAGCAGGTCGGGTAGCCGCGCCGCTGAGTGAAGATGAATCTGGCGCACTGCACCCTGAAAATCAAAGGATTTCTCCAAAACCCTGCATAAAACATCGTTGCTTGTTCCGATGCCCATGAAGCCGAAGCTAGGCTCGTCTATCGAAACCACCTCGGTCTTGACGTGTTTGGTGTTGAGGACGGAATTTTTGGCGAAACGCCTTATCGTCTCCGCGAAGTTGTCAAGCACGTCGCTGTATGGGACAGTGCCTACCTCTTTCAAGTACTGCTCCATAGGGCCAAACAGCGAAACCCGCAACAGGATTTTTTTATCAAACTCTTCGCTGAGATTTTTGGCTTCTTCGCTGATTACGTGCACTTCTGGCAGAACAGCGTTTTTCTCTTCAACCAAGAAACTGCCTTTATTCATCGCCATGTGAATGACATCGCTAACTTGCTTCATGCCGTCATACTGTTGCGGATAATTAACCACGTCCAAACCAGACCTTACTTTTGTCTTGAACGAGTCAAGCGTGACCTTCCAGAAATTCTTAAGTAAGAACTCGTTCTGCCTAACGTCTCTTCCGGCTATTATAGCGTCTCTTGCAAGAGCGTAAGCTTTGTTGAATGTTTCCCTGTCAACCGTTGGCGGTAACGGGAAACTCCCTATATCGTCAATCAACGTGTCCATAACAGTATACTGCCAATCGAGGTCTTTTAAAGCTATATCCGCGCAACCACACGACAAGGGCTGATGGGTTTTCGGGCATGTTCAAAATCCAGTTGGTTAGAGACATGTATAAAAGAGGGAAAAACTACTTGCTTCAATGCGAAAAGCGGGAAAAACATGAGTGAAGAACCAAACAGCGAAAAACCCCTTCCAGAGAAACTTTTGATTGATGAACTAACAAACTTTCAGTTCCACGCCGCTTACCTCGTGTACTCAGAACTGTTTGATGCTGCAACCGACGCTGAAGCCAAAGCAGATTTGAACAGGAACATTGAAGCGCTCAAAGAAAACAAGATAGACTGCGAAACATTCTACAGGAACATAGCGCACCACAGGAAAATTCAGCCTACTCCTCACTACGACAAGTTTTCCGTGCCCACACAGAGAAAAAAGGATTGGCGGATGAAAAGTCAAAGGCAAGAAAGACTCAAACGACACAAAAAATAGCAACAAAGTCAAAGAGATTTTCTGCAAAGAGCAAGCAAAGACCATTCCGAGTTTAAACATGTATAAACAATACATAGGGAAGTTTTATTTACAAAACTGCATTGAGGAGAAACCTGTCACAAACTAATATGAGAGCAGATATAAAATGCGTTCATCAGAAATTGCAATTACAGGAATCTGCGCTGCTTTGTACGCAGTAATAGGGCTCTTAACCAGTTTCGGTCTAAGCTTAGGTGGCGTGGCATTTTGGCCAGCCGTAGTAATACCCTCGATTTTTGCCGTCTTGTTTGGACCCTGGGTGGGCGGAATAGGAGCCGCCATAGGCATATTTATCAGGGATATCATGTATCATGGAGACCCGTTACTTAGTCTGTCCGCAGGAGTCACAAGCAACTTTGCTATGTGTTTCTTGATCGGCTACTTTTCACGTACAAACCTCAGCCGCAAAAAACTTGGTTTTGGTGTAATCATCGGCGGAATTATCATTGTTGTTGGCATATTGTTGCCTACAGTGTTGTTGCCAACTGAATCTCTGCTTTTTACGGGATTGACAACGTCAGAAATAATAGCCCTTCTAACACTAGTTGTCATCGCAAGCATCCTTGCAGTTGTGATAATTTTTGCGTTCAAAAAAGAATGGAGGAATTTCAGCGTTGGTGCCTTAATTGGACAAGGCGTGGGCGCAACGATAGTGGCGATTGCAGTGTGGATATACAGTAACCTGTTCTTCTCTCCAAACGGTTACTTTAAATCACCCATACCCTCTTCATTTGTTCCGCTGGTCTTTGTGTGGACAGTTGCCACGGAAATCCCCTTTGTACTTGTTCTCGGTCCACCCATAATCAAAGCATGCTACAGGGCTTTTCCGTCTCGTACATTTTCACAGAAAATTGAAAAAAAGGCGACATGATGTCAAGACGAGTGGCAAAGGCTTTTTCGCCTGCTGGAATTTCCAGTTTTTTTGAAATCTGTGACAAAACACCCGACGGAAAAACCATCACCGATTTGGAGCAGGTGGGCGCAAGGGGCGGCGGCTTCGGAATCCAGAAAGGAGTTTTAACAGAGGTTTCTGTCTCAGTAGCAAAAGTCAACCGCGTCAGCATTTTCATAAACGGCGAACCTGCACCGAACACGGAAACCACGAAAACGGTCGCGCAGATGCTGCTAGACAAAGTGAACACGACTCAAGATGTCGTTATCAATCACAAGGTTGAGGTTCCAATTGGTGCGGGCTTCGGTTCCAGTGCAGCGGGCGCATTAACCACTGGACTCGCGCTGTCGGATGCGCTGGGTTTGCACTTGACTTATAATCAAATCGGCAGAATCGCGCACGTCGCCGAAGTTCGATGCAAAACCGGGTTGGGCACAGTCGGACCCTTAATGCTTAGTGGCTGCGTACTCACGGTTGAGCCAGGCGCGCCAGGCATAGGTGTCATCGACCGCATACCGATAAAGGGTGATTATGTGGTTGTGGCGGGAGTGTTTGGCTCCACGCCTACGAAGCAGGTGCTGGAGTCGGCGGAGAAAAGGCGTGAAGTGAACCGTTGCGGCACAAAGACGTTGGAGGCGATTCTGGCTGAGCCTTCCTTGGAAAATTTCTTGGCGTGCTGCCTCGAGTTTGCGGAAAAGACTGGGTTCATGACACAGCGCCTAAGGCAGTTGGTGAAGCTGGCTGAAAAGGCTGGCGCAGTGGGAGCGGCGCAAAACATGGTGGGCGAAGCAGTCCACGCCGTCACGCTTGAGGAAAACGCGGGAAACATAGCAGAAGCTTTTAAGCATGTAGTACCCAACGAGAAAATCCTCGTAGCCAAGATTGATTTCCAAGGCGCCAGGCTGATTGGACATGAAGCGGTTTAGAAAAGTGGCGGTGGGCGGAACCTTCGACGAGCTCCATAAAGGACACAAAGCCTTGCTTTTGAAAGCTTTCGAAGTCGGCGAACACGTTCTAATAGGGTTATGCTCTGACGATTTTGTGGCAAAGATGGGCAAACCCCACAACACGGCACCATACAAGGAAAGATTGAAGGAGTTAAACGCCTTCTTAAGAGAGCGGAACTTGAGCGACAGGGCAGAAATCATTCCGTTAAACGACCCTTACGGCAACACCCTGACCAACAGGTGCATAGGAGCGTTGGTCGTAAGCGAAGAAACTAAAGCCACCGCGTTGAAAATTAACCGGAAACGCGCAGAGAATGGACTGCCGCCGCTTGAGATAATAGTAATCAGCATGGTGCCCGCGGAAAACTGCGCGCCAATCTCAACTACAAGGATTCGCAGGGGCGAGATTGACCGTGAAGGTCACCTTTTGAAGAAAGCTTAGACGCTACGGTTTTGTCTTCTTCTTTCTCTTAAAAGCGATGGCAACGGCACCCATGATTGCATTAATTGACTATTAGCTACAATAATGCTTAGCGAGAACGCGTCTTTTGTGTGGTTTTTGGACAAAGGATAAAGCTTGTATCGCCAGTAGTTTCCTTTGGCATATGTGATATGCAGTCGGATGAGGCACGCTCGATTTTCGATTTGCTTGCTAAGCCTGTGCGCGACGCGTTAGTTGAGCTTGGGTTTTCAGAGCCTACTCTGCCGCAGACCATGGCTTTTCCTCCGATTTTAGAAGGCAAGAACGTATTGCTCATCGCGCCGACGGGCACTGGGAAAACCGAAGCGGTGCTACTTCCTGTCTTTTCCCAGCTAATTGAGCAGCAGACGGAAGAAAACAGGGGCATAAGGGTCATCTACATAACGCCGTTGCGGGCTTTGAACCGCGACATGCTTAAGCGCTTAATCTATTGGTCGCAACGGCTGGGCGTGACTGTGGAGGTGCGGCACGGCGACACTGAAGCCAAGACACGGCGGAAGCAAGCCCACCAGCCACCACAGATGCTTGTAACTACGCCTGAAACGTTGCAGGCGATTCTTCCCGGCTCACAGATGCGTAAGCACCTCGGCAGCGTCCAATTCGTTATTGTTGATGAGGTGCATGAGTTGGCTGAGAGCAAACGCGGCATTCAATTAACCTTGGCGCTTGAACGCCTTTTTGGAGTCACGCAGCGGGAGTTTCAGCGCATTGGCTTGTCCGCTACGGTGGGCAATCCAGCGGAAGTGGCAAAATTCATTGCAGGAACAGGCAGGGCCATCAGTATC
Organism: Candidatus Bathyarchaeota archaeon A05DMB-2; assembly: GCA_018475625.1. Taxonomy (GTDB): domain Archaea; phylum Thermoproteota; class Bathyarchaeia; order Bathyarchaeales; family Bathycorpusculaceae; genus A05DMB-2. The sequence continues at coordinate 148,655 of JAAKEZ010000001.1, read as the reverse complement.
GTTCAAGCGGTGCTTGCCAAAAGCTACCGTTATCGAGTTGTGAGTCCTGTGCCGACTGAAGCGGATTTTGAGTTGGCTGGGAAGCTTGAGACTTCGCCTGAAGCTGCTGCACGCATAAGGCGGTTAGCTGAGTTGGTGGACAGGCACAAGTCAACGCTTATCTTCGTGAACAGCCGCACCGTCGCCGAGATGCTGGGGCACAGGTTCAGTCAGCTCAACCGTGCGGATATTGCTGTACACCATGGCTCCCTCAGCAAGGAGGAACGTGTGAGCGTCGAAGACCGGTTCAAAGCTGGAAAGTTGAAGGCAATTATCTGTACGAGCACGCTTGAGTTGGGAATCGACATCGGCAACGTGGACATGGTTATCCAGTACATGTCGCCACGTCAGGTCAGCAGCCTAATCCAACGTGTGGGCAGAAGCGGTCACAGTTTGGAAAGGCTTTCGGAAGGCGTGACAGTTACCGTTTACCCAGACGACACGTTGGAGTCTGTTGCGGCGGTGAAGAACGCGATGGCGAATCGCATTGAGCCCGTGCTGCTCCACGAGAACGCTTTGGACGTGTTGGCGCATCAGATTGCGGGAATCCTCATGGACCGAACCGTCATCACGCTGAAAGAACTAACAGCCATAGTGCGCAGGGCTTATCCATACCGCAACCTCAGCCGCAGAAAACTGCTGGAAGTAATAGACTTTTTAGACAGCCTGAATAAACTACGCATAGAAGGAGAGCTTTTGCGGAAAACAGGCAGAACACGCGAATACTACTACGGCAACCTCAGCATGATTCCCGACGAAAGACGCTACCCAGTCATAAACGTGCTCAGCGACAGGCGCATCGGCACCTTAGGCGACGAATTCATGGCGCTTGACGCGCGAGTGGGCTTGCACTTCATCATGCGAGGCAAAGTCTGGCGCATTGTCCAAATCGAGGAGGAAACAGGAACCGTGTACGTGGTTCCAGCTGAAGACCCATTCGCAGCGATTCCAGGCTGGGACGGAGAAATGCTGCCCGTGCCGTTTGAGCTTGCGCAGCAGACTGGAGTTACCCGAGAGAGAATCGGCAGGTTGCTCAAGGAAAACAAAAGCGCAGAGCAGGTGGCGGAGGAGTTGGCGGCTGAGCTCAACACGGATAAGGTGACGCTGCTGGAGACGGTGAAGGAGATTGAAGAGCACCTGAAAGAGGGCACACCTTTGCCCACGAAGAACCACATAGTCCTTGAGGGCTTTGACAGATACCTTGTGGTTCACGCGTGCTTCGGAGAAATCGTGAACAAGACCTTGGCTGGAATCTTCGACTCAGTCCTTTCAGAGCGGGAAGTCATCACGGGCTGGTGGGCAGACGGCTACCGCATCCTAATCGAAACGCCGAGAAAGCTGACAGCACAGGAAGTTGCGGAAATACCCAGGTTGCTTTTCGGCTTATCGGACGAGAATGTGGACGCCGCGTTTGGAGAGTACGTGAAAGCCAAATTCCCATTTGCCTACAAGATGAAGTTTGTGGCGGAAAGGTTCGGCGCGTTGCCGCGTGGGAAAACCATGAGTTACGAGCGTCAAGCCAAACTGAAAGCCGCGTTTGAGGACACGCCCATTTACGATGAGACCTTGCGGGAAGCCATGCTGGAAAAAGCTGACCTGAAGAGAGTCAAACAGATAATGCAAGAGGTCAAGCAAGGAAAGATGGCTGTGAGCACGCTGGTCAGGCAGGAAAAGCCCACCCCGTTGGCTTATCACATCCTTGCGCAGTACGCAGACATCCCTGAGTTGATGGCGCCTGAACGCGTGATACTCAGCAACATCGACAAGATGAAGAACTCCATCGAAGCGCGAACTGCCACGCTGCTGTGCATGAACTGCGGCGAATGGACAACCCAGATTAGAGTCAAGGATTTGCCGGAGAAGCCAGCGTGTGAAAAGTGTGGTTCAAACCTGTTGACCCTGCTGTATCATGGTCAGGATGTGAATCGTTTGGAAGATTTTCTGCGGAAACGGCGGGAAGGCAAAGAGTTGGCGGATGAGGAGCTTAAGGAACTGTCGCAGGCTAGACGCAAAGCGGACTTGGTTCTCAGCTACGGGAAACAAGCAGTGCAGGCGCTGGAAGTGAAGGGCGTTGGACCTGAGACAGCTTCGCGGATTCTGGGAAAGATGCACCAGAACGAGGACAAGTTTTTCCTAGACTTGTTGAAGGCGAAGATTCAGTTTCTGCGTACGCGGGAATTTTGGAAAGCCAATCGCTGAGTTTGTCAAGCAGGCAGAAGCAAAAAGGAAAAGAAGCAGAACGCCAATATTACACGAGAGTGGCTCACATCATTTCAGCGTTTGTGATGGTTCCCGTCTCAGGCTACGCACAGTGCTTGAAGTGTCCGCGGTGCGGTTCAAAGGTGTCAGTCGTCCTAACTACTGTAGTTTCTGCGGAACCATCGTACTTAAGAGAAACTGTGAGAGATAAAATAGGCTGATTCATATGGAATGTACGGTTTACGTTACTGAAAATTGTCTTGCAACACTCATCGCATCATGCCTTGAAATTCCACACAAGGAAACAGGCGGGTTTCTGATTGGAAAAGAAGACAAACGTTTTGTAAGTGGTGAAAGAATCGATTGCTTAACATTAGATGCGGCTTATCCTATCCGAACCTGCAAAAGCGGAAAAGGATTCTGGCAACCCGCCAACACAACAGCTTACAAACGAATCATCGGCACCATAAAAGCCATGGGATTCAGCATAGTCGGCGAGTATCACAGTCACATAGCTAACGTGGCTGAACTGTCTGATGAAGATAAGGAGTTCATTGAACAGGAGATTAAAAACCTCGAAAGAGAAGAAGGGCGCATCACCAGTTGGATAGAAATGGTGCTCAACATTGAGCCAAAAACTTACTCCCGAAAGATCCCGCGAAGTTGCCAATGTAGCTATTTCAGTAAGAAAATACGTTGCACCATTAAAGGCATACGGGAACCTCAAAAAGGCTACTCAATCACCATCGGAACATACTGGTTTGATCCGGAAACAGTCTCTTATGAAGAAGCTGTGGTTCACGTTCCCTGAGAGGTGCCGTAAAAAGGTTTGGCGGCGTGCTTTTAAGCGCGTTTGAATGCGTGTCTCACTTCGTCAAGTTTTGAGCTTAAGATTTCTATGTTGTCAATGTTTCCTAGTCCTTTCTCGTAGGCTTTTCGGATGTGGAAAATTTCCATGGGTTCAAATCCCATGATTCTGGCTGCGGTTGCGTCTGTGGCAACTGCGTCTTTTCCAGCGATTATCAAATCCGTTTTGATTGGTGTTCCGTCGATCGGTCCATTTCCTTCCATCCCCACGAAGCCGTCAATTACCGTTAAGGCGGGTTTGAGCACTGTGTTGATGTCCACAATAACTTTGCTTATGCCTCTTGCATGGTATTTTCCCTTGAACTTGTCAGGCAAAAGCCCGAACATGTTCTTCATGCCCAGCGTGACTTTCGTTGAGGAGTGAGTTTTGAGTTTTGCAGCGCTTATTATGGCGGATTCGGTGACGATGCGAGGCACAGTGATGCTCCGCAATGTTTCGCCGTTGGGCACATGGATTTTGACCCGATCTTTTATGTGCCGCAGGTTCAGACATTCCACGCCGTTGCGTTGGCACATCTCTTTCATCCCAGTCGCTTCAAACGCCTTGTCAGCATTCGTCATGGTGGCATCTGACTCGACCACGAAAATCTCAACTGGCAAGTCTTTCAACTTTTTTATTATGGCTTCCACCACTATTGGGTCTGTTGTGGCTCCGGTTTCCCATGTTTCGGTGGTTATGAAATTGACTTTAATGAGAACCCTCTGCCAACTGGACAGCACCGATTTGTAGTCTATCAGGTCCAGCGCTTTGTACACGGGTTCATGTCCTCTTTCGCCTTTCACAATAGCGACTTTCGATTTCTCCAACGCGACACCTTTTGCTCTACTAATTTCCAGCCTAGCTTTAAACATTGACTTTTCGTCAGCCTGTCGGCAAACCAAAACAAGCAAGCTATCTATGTGCCAGTCCACTGCGTGCTATGGCTGCTTTTCTCATGTTTGGCCTGCCTCTTTGTGGCGTTTCCTGCGGGTGAGCAGCAAGCCAGCAACTGTAACTGTAGTTATTGAAGCTGTGGAGACGGCAGCCACGGGGACAGTTGGGAAGGACTCTGGTTTTGGTGTGGGTTCTGCGGTGGCTGTGGGCGTAGGCGCTGGAGAAGAATTTGGTGTAGGCGTTGGTAAGGGTTGAATTTCAGCTGAGGCGAATGGGGCGATGAGGGGATAATGGTCGGTGTCGTTCTCAAAAACAAGGTAAGACGTGTCGCCTATGCCATCTCCGTTTGCATCCGATCCGTTGTAGTCGCTCCAGTAGTTGCCGCCAGCGGGGTATCCAGCGTCCCACGCGTTGTCATTTGAGGGATAGTATGTGTGGACCATTAGGTCCCATCCGCTGTGGCTATAGTGCTCTACGTAAACTTGCTGTGCGTTTTCTATGAAGTTGTTGTGAAAAATCAGGTTGTTGTTTGCGCTGAAAAGTGAGATGCCGATGCCGCAGTTGTCTATGTGGTTTTCGAAGATTTGATTGCGTGAACCTTCTATGCTGATTCCCTTGTCACAAGAGGTTATGTGGTTCCGTGCGACGACGGTGTCTGATCCAATGCGTATGCCTTTCGTTGTGAGAGTATTGTCGGTTACGGATACGTTTGAACTGTAAAGTTTAATGCCTGTTGCCAACGTGTTTCTTGTTATGCTTATGTTTTTGCTCCAAAGGCAACTGATTCCTGTTCCCACTGTTAACGTATTATCCTCGATGACGGAATCAACTGTGTTAACTAGGCATATGCCGTTCGAATTATAAGCTGCCTCGCCACTGGTGTCCTTTGTAACTGTCAAGCCTCGGACAGTCATGTTTGCGCAGTTCACCAAGAGTACGTATCCTGAATTTGGTGGAACCGTTTTGTTTTGCTGATTTACGGCATAGTATACGGGCATGCCGTCCACCATGTTTGATGCGTCAATATCCTGCCTTGGGCTTGTGTAAGTGCTTTCCAGGAAGTCAAAGGCGCCCAATGAATTGTTGTTTAACCTATTGTTTCGTAAAGTGGCGCTGCCGTTCATGAACGATATTCCATAGACCGTGTTATCTGCAATGTAGTTGTCAGAGATGACGTTACCGCTTCCGCGGTCCAGATAAATCCCTATTGCAGCATTTCCGATTATGGTGTTTCCTGAAATAACATTATTGAACCCGTTAACCCAAATCGCCACGTTCCAAGAGCCAGGACTACCGGTTATGGTATTGTTTGAGATAATGCAGTTGCTGCTTCCGGCGCCTTCTCCGTTAAAGGAGTTCAGGGTTAAGGGATACATGAAACCTATAATCTGGGTATTCTTTAACGTGACATGTGACCCGCCATAGATTGTTACGCCAAATGAAGGCGCGTTTCCTCCAGGGTACTGAATTTTGTGCATTGCTCCATCCACGATAACGTTGTTTGCCTCAATATCCAGCGAACCGTATAGATCGCCTGTTAGCGTGTAGACGTTTCCATTCCGCTGGATGGGAACCGGGGAATCGTCAATGTAATTCATTATGGTTCCATCAGGCATGATGGCGATTCTTGCCCATGACGGGTAATCTTCGCCGATTGATTTGGCTGGTTTAACAAACAAAAAGGCAGCAGTAAGGAGAATGGAAGTTAAGAGAAGGCTTGCAAGTGTTATTGTTTCCGCTTGTTTCCTCATGAAGTTCCCACATAGATTGGGAGAATTCGGCGGATAAAGGGTTTTTTGTCAAGTTTTCTTGACGAAGCCTCGGTCAAATTTTCTTGACAAAAGTTGCGATGCTTACTTGCGTCTGTGAAGTATGGACTTTAGGCTTCCTTGCCTATGTTCAGCCATTATGGTGCAGTAGAGTGGCTTAAAGTCATAATTTAACGTGAAGGAAAGCAGAAGCCATGCAACAGACAAAAACCTTGTTTTTCTGTTCAATATTCCTACACTAAGCCTACTACCTTGGCAATACGCAGATTTAAGGCTTATTGATCCAGTTCACCCAATTCCCCCTTCCGACAGGGTTCTATCCAGCCTTTACCCTAACTGAAAATGCAAATAAACTTGTGCTGTGTTCTATTGCTTTGGACGATGAGGAAATCGAGGTACGACGACGCTTTGCGGATGAAGTCTTTTTCCGCTCCTGAGTCCACATGCTTTCTCTCTTTAAATAAAGAGAGGGAGTAGACACTTCAGAGAGACGTTTTGAGATGGCTTGAAAAACTATAAATTAGGAATTTGTGAGACGAAAGAAAGAGGCTGGAGAGAAACTTCGTTTTTATCTTGGAGTGCCCTCTCTGTTTCTGGACATGTACGCCCACACGCTGACTAAGACAAGCGTTAGCGCGGCACCTGCAAATCCTGAGACTATCCATTTGATGTTTATCAGTGCGGGCAAAACCATCATCAGCCACGGAATTATGTAGTCTGCTGTCACCTGCGCGATTACTCCGGCCATGAATCCCAAGAGAGCTACTAAACCGAATATTCTTAACCTATCACCCATTCAATTCACCTTTTGTTTTTAGCATTAGATTACGCTTCTTTTTAGTCTAACTTACACTTTTTTGTCTAATATCCGAAGAATGACCACCTCGGCTTTTAATTTTCCAATTAAAGCATAATTCCCGTTTTTTCAGCGTGTATATCTCTACGTATATACGTGCATATTGTCATCATATTAACAATGTATAAGATTGCTCAACGCAGTCTTTGAAGTTACGGAGGTATTAATTTGTCAGAAAGATTCGCGAGAAAATGGGAAACGAGACGAGATGACCAGCCTTTCACAGACCGCATCAAAGACGCCGTGAAGCCGCCAGGACCACTGAAGCCACGACTCGACTTCGCCGTCAGACGCATAGAGCTTCAAGTGCAGAAGCTTGACCAGGCCACAGACAGGTTTACGCAGCGCGACAAGGCAATCTTTGCTAGAATTGTTGATGCCTACACCAAACACGACAGCGCCCGCGCAAACGTCTTCGCCAACGAGCTAGCTGAAGTTCGCAAGATGGAACGCCTAATCATAAACGCCAGACTTGCCCTAGAACAAATAGTGTTAAGGTTACGAACAGTATCCGAACTAGGAGATGTAGTGTCCACATTAGGACCCGCCGTGGGAGTTCTACGATCCGTCAGAGCAGGGCTAGTGAGCGTGTTCCCCGAAGCAGAGAACGAACTTGGTGAAATCGGCAACATGCTGAGCGGAATCATGATTGAAGCAGGACAAGGCTCAGGGATGACACTGAACTTCGACACAGTAAACGAGGACGCAGCAAAGATTCTCAACGAAGCCGCCACCGTAGCTGAGCAGAAGATAAAAGACAAGTTCCCAGAGCTGCCGCCGGGAATGCCATCAGTAGCCTCGCAAACAGAAAAAACAACAGAGAGCTTCTAAACTGAGGGAGAAAACTATGTCAACAAACTCCAATCTTTTTCTTTCCATCGGTAAACCAGTTAAAGACGAGTACGGCAGAGTAATCGGAAAAGTTGCTTCTTTCGCAATGTCTCCGAACGGAAAATTTGAAGCTGCATTTATCGAGTTTAACGACGGACATTTCTCAAAGCAGCCAATGGAAGACCTGAAGTTCAATGGCGCCGAAGTCACGTTCATCTCAAAATTAAAGGCTCAAGCCAGCATCCTAACCGACCAGATTCCGCTCATTTGGCGGAAAGATCAAGCTCTTAAAGACTTAGCTGAAAAAAAGAAGATCTCGCCAGACATCTACCAGGAACTGCACAGCAGTTTCGACAGTATCCTCAGCCAACTGAAGAAAGATGCGCAGGTGCTGATTGACGAGCTTGCCTTGGAAATCGAACGTTGCGACGAAGCAATAAAGTCATTGAGCTACGCAATCGTCAACCTTGAACTTGAACATGAAATTGGACAAGTAAACGAAGAAAGCTACAAGTCAGCCTTTGCAATGCTTCAGGAAAGCCTCAAGCGAATTAACGCGGAGAAAAGTGAAAACGTTCAAGCCAAGAACAAGCTGTCGAACATACTGTTAGGTGACGCATTGAAGCCTGAGCCGAAAATCATCATGCCTGCGCCGCCTGCCCCTGCTGCTCCATCTGCGGCTACTGCACCTGAAAAGTCGGAGCTGCCAGAGCCACCAGTGGTCGTCTACGTGAAAGAAGTCGGAAAGGCTGGAATATAAGCCTAAACAAGGGCGATGGAGTGGATGGAGGGAAGAGCATGAAGGGTCTAACAAACTCAAGCCCTCCATCCATTCGGGATGTCGCTGCCAAATCGATTTGTACGCTTAAGATTCAACAGAACAAGCTGGAGCAGGCAAGTTACAGGCTGAAAGAGAGAGATCGCATACTTTTCGAAACCTGCATGGGTGCGTTGAAGAAGAACAATAAAGAACGCGCTGCGATATGTGCGAACGAAATCGCCGAAGTGCGAAAGCTGATAAAGTTTCTTTACAATGTGCAGTTAGCCATTGAACGTGTAGTTCTTAGACTTGAGACCATCAAGGAACTAAGCGACATCGTCGTCGACTTGAAACCTGCATTGAAACTTCTCCAGAACGTTTCGCAGGAACTCTTCCAGGTGCTGCCTGATGTTTCCACTGAACTGAACAATGTTAACGCAGCCATCCATGAGACACTCAGTGCAACGAAGATTTCGGCTGATGAATCTGTCATACCTGTCGGCAGGAAAACCGAAGGCGGAGAGGAAATACTGAAAGAAGTCACCAGCTTCATAGAGCAGAAGCTCACCGAAACTCTTCCCGAGCCACCAGCAACTTCTGTCCAGCCTGAAAAAGCAGCGCCCATAAAAGAGCTCGTTGCCCTTTCCGCCAGCTGCTCGCAGGCGATTGGACGCAAGTCTGTGGACGAAACTGGCGTGGAGTCTTCAAAAACCCTATTTTCTTACAAAAAATCTGAGATAAAAGAAATTTCGCTAAAAGTTGAGAAGCCTTCACTCGAAGATGTGCTTCTCGAGTACGTGCGCAAGAGCAACGGCGAAATAGACTTAAGCCGCTGTTCAAGCGAACTGCAAACCTCGAATGAGGAAATCGAGAGAGCCCTTGAGAATTTAGGAACCAAGGGAAAAATCAAAATCGAGTTACGATCACCTGAATAAAAAATGGTGCAAACAAAAAATGAGCGCTTCACAAGAGCTTGAAAAAGCCGCAACCGCATACGCGCTGGACGCCGTGCGCTTAGACAAGCAGGGGGCAAAGGGCAGAGCGATAACGCTTTATCAGAAAGCCATCGAAAGCCTGTTGCAGCTTGTCCAGCTTTATCCTGAGTACGGTTTAAACAAGGTTTACGTTCAAAGGGCAATCGCCTATCAGGAACGGATTAAGGCGTTGCAGGGGTCGGTTTCGCCTCTTGACATGCAGTCGGAATCCAACAACGGCGGAGACGGCGGCGAAACAGCCACGGGCGGCGGCGGAAAAACACCAGCTGAGCTTGTGGTCACTGAAAAGCCTGAGGTCAACTGGGAAGAAGTTGTGGGCTTGGATATGGCAAAGAAGGCGGTTAAAGAAGCGATTGTTTACCCGGTTCAGCGGCCTGACCTATTCCCGCTGGGCTGGCCCAGAGGTATTCTGCTTTTTGGTCCGCCTGGATGCGGTAAGACTTTGCTTGCGGCGGCCGTCGCCACCGAGATTGACGCCAACTTTTACTCGATTGATGCGGCTTCGATTATGTCTAAATGGCTGGGTGAAGCAGAGCAGAACGTGGCTAAACTCTTCGGCTCAGCCAGAAAATCTTCGAACGAAGGCAAACCCGCCATAGTGTTCGTTGACGAGCTGGACTCGTTGATGGGGCAGCACTCGAACGAGGTGGGCGGCGAAATTCGCGTGCGCAACCAGTTCTTGAAGGAAATGGACGGCATCGTGGACAAAGGCAAGAACCTTCACGTTTACGTCATCGGCGCCACCAACAAGCCGTGGGATTTGGACTGGGCGTTTATTCGCAGGTTCCAGAAGAGGATTCTGGTTCCGCTACCAGACCATCACACGAGGTTGATGATGCTGAAGCTTTACACAAGCAATCTTCAGATTGACCAAGATGTGGATTTGCATGAGTTGGCGCGACTTTCGGAGGGCTTTTCGGGAAGCGACATTCGCGATGTTTGCCAGTCAGCCCAGTTGAAGCTCATCGGCGAGTTCTTCGAGTCCGGCAAAGCTATGGACAAGGAGGCAAAGCCGAGGTCTATAACGATGAGTGATTTCAGGCAGATATTGGAAGAGCGGAAACCAAGCGTTTCGCTGGACATGCTGTCGCTGTACAACCGTTGGTTTGAGGCTTTCAAAGCCTTGTAGGAAGGAGGGGAAACGCGAAAAGCTGAAAAATGGGTTGGGTGGAAAGGTTTGGAGAATCTTCCTTTTTGCACGCTCTCCCTTCTCCCCCTCAAATAATCTCCAAGCCCCACAACCCAACAAACATTCCTTATTTTTTGAGTATTGTTTTTTCGATGATGTCCGCGAGTTTTTCCACGTTTTTCGTAGCGTCAGCGTATGGAATGCGCTTGTTGTTGGGGTTGTATGGTCCGCTGAACGCGAGTATGGGCTTGTACGTTTCCAGCGCGGCTTCGGCTTCTGTTTGTGAGGTGACGACGACGATTTTTGGGATGCCTGTTTTTTTGGCGACTATTTTCTTGAAGCCTTCGATGAGGATTACGTCGTTGCCTTCACATTTTCTGAGCAGGGCTGTTAGCGGTGTGTTTTGGGTGGTGCCTTTTTCTATGGTGGCTGTTTCGTTTGGTGCCATGGCGATTATGGTTTTTGCGCCTGCTTGCTGGTAGCGCCACGTGTCTTTTCCAGGCGTGTCCATAGTGAAGTCTGGTTCGCTTATGTGTTTTATCGCGGCGACCCTGCAACCGCGTTTGGTGAGTTCGGCTATGAGTTTTTCTGTGGTTGTGGTTTTGCCGACTTTTTTGGCGCCGACGACTGCGATGACTGGGGGCTTCAAGTTTTCATTTCTTCCCTAAAGATTTCTTCAAGATTCTTCTTGCTTATGTTGAGTTCTTCAGCTAAGCCTTTGACGAGTTTGACGTAGGTGCGGAATAGGCTTTGGAGAATTTCCGCTTTCTCCTGCTCCGTCAACTCGCTTTCTTCTGCGAGTAGCAGGGCGAACCATTTGCCGAGGTCCGTGAGTTGGTAGGCTTTGACCCAGATTATGCGTCCTTCTTTCTCGTTCTTCTCCATCAGTTCGTTTAGCACGCCGAGTGTGGTGAGGGCTTTCAGGTTTTCGATGATTGTCTTGTTCGAGTAGTTCAACCGTTTGACGAGGTCTTTCTGGTAGATGTTTCTGGCTATGCCTTGTTTGAGTGAGAAGCGGAGGATGTCAACGCCTGCTTTGGAGCCGAATATGGCGCTGAGTATCTTGTCTTTTTTTTCTGTGGGAAGAAATACTACATAAGGATGTAACTTTGCACTCAATAGGTATTCCTTTCTTAAAGACTCTATGCTTCAGGATTTAAAAATTGCGCTTACAGGATTTTGCTAAGGAAGGCTGGAAACTCTTGCTCGGAGCAGTCTATAGGTCCTTATTCAAAAGAGCCATGCATTGTCTGAAGGCACTCTCCCTTTGCTCTGCTTGTTGACCCTTCCTCCTACCGTTTTCATCATGTTTGGCGTGTTTCTGCGCCAATAACGATAGGCCCTCTATAGATTTCTGCAACAAACCACTATTAGGCGCCAAATAGGCTGGCTTCTCAAGAAACGCAAGGCACTAGGCAAAGAACTTGCGTAAAAAAGGACGGATAAAAAAGCAACTGCTAAATGAAGGCATTGAGAAACGTTGTTACTCGCTTTTTTCGTGTATGTCTTCTTCCTGTTTTAGCAGTGCGAAAGTGTTTGCTGGCAGGTCTCTGTGCACCGTGAAGTTTGCTCCTATCCAACTATTGGCTCCAACTTTCACGCCGGGCATTAGGAGCGCGTTTATCCCTGTCTTGACGTTGTCGCCCAGAATCGCCCCAAGTTTTCTTCTTCCAGTATCCACAACTTCGCCTTTCACAAGCATCTTCACGGATCCATCATCCAGCCGAAGATTAGCGGTAATGGTGCCTGCCGCCAAGTTGCAGCGTTCGCAGATTATGCTGTCGCCCACGTAGGATAGGTGCCCAATATGTGTCCCGTCCATGATGATGCTGTTTTTGACTTCGCAGGCGTTGCCAACCCGTACGTTTCTGCCCAAACTTGTGCACGCGCGGATGTAGCAGTTTGGTCCTACATCGCTACCCTCGTCGATGAAGCTTGGTCCTTCAATGTACGCGCCAGAGCGGATTCGCGCGGTCTCCGCTACTGTCACTGGACCCACCAAGTGTGCGCCGTCCTCCACGTTCCCGTAAACTTCATGCTGCATCCGCCGGAGCGCCCAACTGTTCGCTTCCAGCAGGTCCCAGGGTCTGCCGATGTCCATCCAATCCGTCTTGGCGATTTGCGCAGCCAAGACTGCGCTGCCCCGTTTGGCTAGCAGTGAGATGGCGTCGGTGAGTTCCCACTCGCCCCGGACAGAAGCCTTCACCTGTCTTAATGCGTCAAAGACTTCGGGAGAGAAGGCGTACAGTCCCGCATTGGCCAAGTTTGACGGAGCCTCGCCTGCGGCGGGTTTCTCTACGATGCGCTTGACCGTCTTGTCGTTTTGAAGCTCAACTATGCCGTAGCTTTCAGGATGCTCCACAGGCACCACAGTCATAACCGCCGCCGGCTTCTCCGTCCTGAACAAGTCAATTACGTGTTTCGCCACATCTGAATCGAAGAGCAGGTCTCCGTAAACCAGAACAAAATCGTCGTCCACGCTGGGCTCAACCGCTGCCGCCGCGTTGCCCGTTCCAAGCACCGCTTTCTGCTCAACGTACTCCACCTTTAACCCCAGTGTCTCGCCTGCGCCGAAGTACCGGCGGATGGCGTCGCCCATGTAATGCGTGACTACGATTGCTTCGCTGATTCCCGCGGCTTTCACCGCTTCCAAGCAGCGTTCAAGAATCGGTTTCCCAGCCACCTTTATTAGGTGCTTCGGTCGTGTGGAGGTTATTGGCTGAAGCCTCACACCTTCGCCAGCGGCTAAGATTACGGCTTTCATATTTTGCCCATCCTTAACGTACACTTCTTTATCTCAGGTATTTCTCTTAAGCCTTTTAATAATTCGCCCCTGCGCACCATCGAAATGTGGATACTGGGGAAGAAATGCTTAATTGCTTGGTCGCACCTTTGCTGAGATAAGGGCGATGAGGCTCGCCTTTAACCGCCTGTGCCATCAATTTGGCAGAGGCTGATAGCTTCTATCTAGGCTCAAGGTGGAAGAGTGATGAATAGGCTGGTTGAAGGAAGTCGCGGCAACGCCCAATCGCTGATTGCCAAAGTAATAGGATACGTTGTTAATCGGCAGAATGAAGATGGCGGCTACACTTTCGCTCAAGGCACAGAATCAAGCGCTCAAGACACGTACTATGGGCTAGCTATTCTAAACTCTCTAAAAGCGTGTCTTCCTAACCTTCAAAAGACCATTAGATTCTTGAATGCGCTTAACTTGGACAGCATCTACTCTGATTATTATATCGCTAAGGCTTTGCAGCTTTGCGGCGTAAAGGTTGAAAAAACCTTTAAAGAACGACTTGCTTCGCGTCTTAGCTCAGAAAAATATTTTGGTTCAGTGGAAGTTTTCTCCGAAGTTCCTTCAGAGTTCATAACAACGTTCATGGCTTTAGAACTGGCTGATCTGCTTAAAATTGACGTTCAAACGCGAGAAATTATCCGTTGGCTTCTTCGTTTCAGAAATAAAGATGGTGGATTTGGAACGCAAGGTCAATCTAACATCAACTCCACATTCTACGCTGCTGCTTCACTGAGACTGCTTAACTTTGACCTGAAAGCCTCGCGAGGAGTCGTAGAGTTTGTGCGGTCATGCGAAAAACCGTACGGCGGCTTCACAGTATTGCCAGAGAGTATTATGCCCTACATGGAACACACGTATTATGGTATTATGACGCTGGACCTGTTCGGCGAAAAGACACGGTATCCTTCTCAGACAATTGAGTGGGTATTAAAGTGCCAGAACAAAAATGGAGGGTTCGCCCGTTCAGACCTCGGAATATCCACCTTCGTAGACACATATTACGCCATAACAACGCTGCAAAAACTCACCCTTTGAGGAAAAAAGTCCATGAGCACAACCATCACTTATCTCCGCATTAGAAGAGCCATCGACAAAAACAGCGAGTGCTTCCTCTGCGAACTAGAAACTGAGATTGAGCAGAGATATTTTGATAATTACCTGCAAGAGCTCGTCATGGATTACAAGGCCAGAGAAAAAATCATCCAGAGCAGAGGGTTCTGCAACAATCACTCATACAAAATACTTGTAGAAGCTAACAAGCCAACAATTTCAGACGGCCACGGAATAGCCTTAATTATGCAGAGCATCACCAAGCAGCTAATCCAAGACGTTTCTGAGCAAAATAACCTTCACAAAAACGCCTTTTCCAAGATAATTGCAAACGAGAAAAAATGCCCCGCATGCATCCACATAACTGAATCCATGGAAATATACACCAAAAAAACTGCCGAACTGCTTGCATCCAGCGACGAAATTTCGAAACTTTTCAAAGAATCGAAGGGCTTTTGCATTCCCCACTTCGCCGCTCTGGCTTACACAGCAGAAAACGTGGAAGCTAACCGAAGGCAAGCTGTTCTCCAACTTCTATCTGAAGTTGAAAAGGAAAACCTATTTCGTTTGCATTCAGAACTTGCCGAGTACGTAAAGAGGCAAAGCTACGAGTTTTCTGAGGAAGAGCGTGCGGCAGTAACAAATATTCTGTTGAGAAGTGTTAAGAAAATAGTTGGCAAGCGAGGAACACTCGAAATCTGGAAGACCCCTAAAAATGAATGAAAAAACAGGCGACAGTTCCCAGAAAGGAAAATGGCTAAACACAAATGTTGCCGCGATGGGACTCACGAGTTTGTTTAGCGATGCAGGTCATGAAATGGTCACGGCAGTTCTTCCATTCTTCCTTGCCGTAATTGGGGCAGGACCCGAAGCTCTCGGGTTAATTGAAGGCTTTTCCGATGGAGCATCAAGCTTCGTGAAGTCTTTCTCTGGTTACTTGAGCGACAGAATCGGCAAAAGAAAACCTATAATCAGCATCGGCTACGCCTTAACAGGCATCTTCACGCCGCTCATCGCGGCAGCTACCTCCTGGTTTCAAGTGCTTGGCTTACGAGTTACGGCTTGGTTGGGAAGAGGCGCCAGAGGACCACCCCGAGACGCCTTGCTGGCAGACTCAGTTCCATCAGAAGCCACTGGAAAAGCTTTTGGTTTCCACAGGACAATGGACACGTTAGGCGCTATCATAGGACCAGCTTTAGCCCTGTTTTTCCTAACATTCCTAAATTACCACCAAATTATTGCAGTATCCGTCATCCCTGGCTTAGTAGCCTTTTTCATAGTTGTTTTCTTTGTTCATGAAGTCCGAAGAAAGCAGTCGCCGAGCGCTCCAATAGTTTCTAAGCGCGACGATATTGTAGCTGAGAATAAAGGATTTGTTAAATCAATTAGGACACTTCCAAGGTCATTTAAGCTCTTCCTAGTAGGTGTAGGCGTTTTTGGGCTTGGAAATTTCGCCAACAGCCTATTCACTTTGAGGGCTCAAGAGGTTCTGGCTCCAAGATTAGGCGCTTTAGAAGCATCGGTTATCGCAGTTGGCTTGTATACCCTACTAAATGTTGCCTACGCAGCTTCGTCGTTCCCAATAGGCGCGTTGAGCGATAGGGTTGGCAGGAGAAGAATTCTTGCAGCCGGCTACTTTATATCTGCCATAACGTGTTTGGGAACGGCTTTTCTCACAGCCGACTTTTTGGTGCTAGTTCCGATTTTCCTCCTTGCAGGTTTCTTCACCGCAATCACGGACACGATTGAAGGAACCGCGGCAGCCGACTTGTTGCCCACAGAGTCGAGGGGCACAGGGTTTGGTGTACTACAAACAGTTAATGGTATCGGGGACTTTGCATCCAGCGCCGTAGTTGGGGCGCTCTGGGCTATCATATCCCCACTGGTAGCCTTTACGTACGCAGCCATACTTTCGGCGGTTGGAGGCATCATTCTTCTTTATTTAACTAGAGGAAAACATCCATTAAAATAATTGATTACAGCACGAGCAATTTCAACAAGTTTGGATTTTTCTGATTCCGAGCCATAAAGTTTAAAACCAACTTGCTTCTTTTTGAAGGAAAAGTTGCGCTATGGCATTAGCCCTGACTGCTTTAAAGGTCAAAACCGCGTTTAGGAGATGCTGATAATGCCTACCTTCAAGAAAGGTAGGTACGTAGGTACGCAGAAGATGAAATGGATTGAATTCGTCCTGTTAGCAATCGGCGCGGTAGTTGGGGCATATCTGCGCTACAGAATTGTCGAATCACCTATTACAATTGGAACATTGCC
This sequence comes from Candidatus Bathyarchaeota archaeon A05DMB-2, assembly GCA_018475625.1. GTDB lineage: Archaea > Thermoproteota > Bathyarchaeia > Bathyarchaeales > Bathycorpusculaceae > A05DMB-2. Next base: position 132,218 of record JAAKEZ010000001.1, on the reverse strand, counting down.
AATTAATGTTTTAATTGTTAACGTTGTTGGCAGCTTCGCTTTAGGCATTTTCTCTGTTGTTTCTCTCATATTTAATCTAGATTCAAAATACACGTTGCTTGTTGCTGTGGGTTTTTGCGGTTCTTTCACAACCATGTCATCATTTGAACTGGAAACCATTAATCTGGTGGATAATAACCGGCTGGGTCTTGCGTTGCTGAATATGACAGCCAACGTCGGGTTATCCTTTATAGCTGTAATTTCTGGTAGATTATTAGGTTACGCCATAATGGAGAAGATACTGTAATGAAGATTAAAATGTGGAATGTCACGATTCGAATCAAGAAGAACGATGAAGTTGGGGGTCAACGTCTACACTCGCTCATAATGAATTTTCTAATCACGGCAGGTATTGCTGGTGCCACTGTGTGGACTGGCATAAATGGATTCGGTAAACGTGGTAAGTCTACTCTGCACATTGAAGGAGTCGCCGTTAATATGCCCTTGATAATAGAAGTGATTGATGAACAGTCAAAACTTGAGCCCTTGCTGCCTGAGCTTAAGCGAATCGTCGGAGACAACGGACTCGTAAGCATCCAAGAAGTGTACACGATATAGGTAGAGGCTTCACTGCGACCGCTCAATAAACCTTGCTAGCTCCTGCCGTGTCGGATGCACGCCTGAAGGGTCAGAGAGATAACAGGCGGAAACAGCGTTTGCCAAAGCCAGTCTGCACTCGTGCGACAGTCCACCTGCGTCGCCCAAGATGTTTCCCGCGTTCCAAGCGTCACCTGCACCTGTCGCCCTCAAAGCTTCTACCTTGAACGCAGGCACCTTAACCTCATGCTTTCCATCGAATGTGGCTGAGAAGCTTGTTGTGTGCAAGTCAATTCTCGCAGATAAGCGCTGCGCCAAGACTCGGGCTGATTTATCAGATAATTCTTCAAGCGGCAATTGCCCACGCTGCTCGCGTATCTCACTGCTAAGCAGCGCCGCGTAGGTGACTGCCTCGTTTTCGTTCAAACTTAAAGCATCCAGATGCTCTGATTTGAGCACCTTTTCCATCAGTTCAGGAATCCCAGCGCTGTTAGGCGTGGGGTCTGCCGTGTCGCAGTACGTTTTGCCTCTGCCTTTCGTTTTTGCCCTTCGAAACACGTCCTCAGCCAGTTCAGTCCCGAATTTTTTGGTTCCAGCCCAGTTAAAAACGCAAACGTAATCCGCGTTTTCAATCACCGCGTAGTCGCTGTCAGTCAGGCTGGAAGGACCAAACTCGGCGAGGCTGCCCATATCTCGGAGCATGACATTGACTTTTCCACTCGTGGTTTTTAGCTCCAGCGCCGTCGTTACCGAGGCTTTCTCCACGATTTTCACGTGAGAAAAATCAACGCCGTACCGACCAAGATGAAATTCCATCTGCTGCAGACCCAGCTTGTCAGCGCAGACTATTGGCGTCACCTTTGCGTCCAACGCGGCTAAAGCTGAAGCCGTGTTTACCGCGTTTCCACCCCTAAGGTCTTTTTGGGATATGCCATCTATGCTGCCACCTTTTCGATAAGCCACTTCCCCAATCATCGAGTAAAAACGCGACACATCACAATCTAGGCTTACTATTCGGTCGAGGAAAAAGTCCGGCAGAACCACAACCTCGAGCCTCTCAGGTTCCTCTTTCAAAAACCGTAACAACTCGTTTTTGCAGCTTGTCAACATCACCGCACCCGCCTTCACAAACTATTTTCCGCAAAGCTAAAATAATGTTTCCGATTATAACCTTAGACCCTATTCAAAACTGGGAAGAACGTGAGTCGGGAGGGGAATTCAATGAAGTTTAAGACTGAAATCTGCCTACTGTTAACGGCGATTGTGCTTTTTGCCGTGAGCGCTTTTTTCTACTCCTACCAACCAGCAAGTCAAGAAGTCTCGCTTAGCCAAAGTTTCAATCCCTACAGAGGCTACGCGTTTACATCACTTGGTCTCGGTTCAGTTTTAATGGCGGCTGCTTCAATCTCCTATTCGAAGCGCAGCAAAGACTACGTGCAACAGCAGCTCTAAGCATTTTTAGCCTAGGAAAAAGCGGATTGCCAGCCAGACGATGTCTCCGAACACTAGCGCCAAGACTAATCCGACAGTGACGAATATGAGCATGGGTAAACCGGGCGTAGCCAGCACCTGTGGGGCAATTTTTCCAGCTTCAGCAGCGCGAGATAGGCGCTCAACTACGTCGCTTCTTCCCTCATCACGGGGTACGATTAGGAGTTTTCTTTTTGGCGGTTTCTCTCCGTCTTCTTCCACCACGTCTTCAAGCGGGTAAACGTGCCATTTATCCTTTAACTTGGCGATGGGCATCTTGTAGCCGGTTATCAACACGAGGATTTTTTTCCCCGCAGGCTCCGCGGCAAGTGTGCCCTCAAAAATTTTCTTGCCCGTGGTTATGCGCCACTTGGCATTGAGCAGGAGCATCGCGATTACGCTTGCGGCTGCGACGAGGATGGAGTTGCTAAGAATTGTGAAGGGGAAGATGTTCTGCGCCAGCGGCGAAACTCCGTCTGGGAAGAGGGGGTGGACAAGTGTTTCCGGAAAGGATGGTAGCGCAAGCGCGATGCACATGAATGCTTTTGAGTCTGCGCCTCCGAATCCTCCAGCGTAGAACAGAAGCAGGGCGAAGGCTGCTGTGACTCCGAAGCTTATTGCGAACCATGTTAGGTTCTGTGGGTTGTAGAGAAGCAGTTCAGCCAGCGACAGCGTAAGTGCTGTGGGTGCGAAGATTGTCCAGACGCGGTTGCTTACTTCTCGGGTTTTGTAGTCGCTCCATGAGGCGTAGAGGAGAAAGCCGAGTGTTAGAGTGACTTGGGCTGCGGTGAAGAGGGTCTGCATTTGTGTGCCTTCTGGGGTTTAGGTTGTGGGTTAGGGGAATTTTAAAACTTGCCTTTTGGGTTCGGGTGGGTGTAGAGAAAGATGTTATGGGGTTTGGGGGGCTTGTTCTTGGAATGGGTATGCTGCGCCGCTGTTTGGGACTATTTTGAAGTAGTATGTTTGTCCTGGTGTCCAAGCGTAGGTGACGTTGAAGCTTTTGATTTCTCCGCCTGCGACGGTTATTGGCGTCGGTGGGGTGGTGGTTTGGCTTTGTGCGGTTGTGTCAGATGTTCCGATGTAGACTTGGATTATTTCTCCGTTGGCGGTTCCTGAGTTGCCGATGTCAATAGTTATCTTTTTTGTTTCGCCGTCTTGGAAGAAGTTGACGTTTGCTTTGTAGGGGATGAATCCTGCGTTCTGAGTTGTGCTACCCATGTACATGGTTATCCACGCGTACGTCACGACTATGGCTGCAACGGCTATGACTATAAGCAGCAGGGTGGCTAGTATTGGGGATATGGCTTTATTCTGATGGAAGAGCTTTCGGGTTGACATGTTTTGTTTTACCTTCTTTGCTGTTGCATGGTTAGCTGTTTTATTTTATTTATATTGTATGAATCTGGAATCTGCATTTTGGATAATTCGGAAACCGAAGAAGAGAAAGTCGTTCGTCAAGGATGTTAGCGCTATTTGCGCAGGTTGCACTGCAATACCTTCGGACAAATGAGGCATTCGTCAGGCAACGGTGCACCCTCCGGAAGCGCGTGCAGGAACCCGAAGAAATGCGCGCACTTCGCCGGTGAATCAAAAACTTTCGGGTACTCGCTTGCCTTCACGCCCAAGATTTTCTTGCCGTCCGTGGAGATTTCCAACTTGGACATGCAATGTGGACACGCATAGTATGACTGCCGCGGAATTGTGGACGAATCGGTCAATATGGTGGGCTTCTCAAAGGTCTTCTCACAGCCTTCATAAGGGCATCTAAGCTTCTCGTTACGGCTTCCGTGCCCGTGAAGCAAAGGCAACCTTATCCACCTACCTCTCAACCTTTCAAGTACACCGATATCGGTAATAGCGAGATTTAATAAACTTTTCTGACTACAAGAACAACACAACTACACAACCCCAAAACAACCATAAAAAACACTGGAAAGCCTCGAGCGGGCCTTGATCCCGCGGCCTGCTGCTTACGAGGCAGCCGCTCTACCTGGCTGAGCTATCGAGGCACACAGCACAATACCAGCACGCCCAACAAATAAAAACTTTAATGCTGTTTTTGGCGTGTGCTAAGTGTTTTGTCTTGGCTTGGTTCTCCGGTTATGTTATTGAATTTTCCTATTGCTGCTTTGAGGTTTTAATGCCTTCCATGCTTTCGTCTACTGGTGTGTGTGATTTTCCTTGAGCATGGATTTCCAATTGCAAAGCGCTTCATATGTGTTCTGTTCTGTGCGCCGCGCTTCCTCCAGCTTGGCTTTCACCAACAGGTCTAAGACCTTTTCAAATGGTAATGCTGAAAAAAGTGCTGGGCGGTCGCGCGTGGCGGTTACGATTCCTTTGTCTTCCAAGTTTCTGAGGCATTGGTAAGTTTGATTTTTTGGCATGTTCAATGCGTCGGAGAGGTCTGCTTCTGTGTGTGGTCCTTTTTTTGCGAGGAAAACGTAGACTTTGGCATCTGATTGTTTAAGTCCGAAGCTTGTAAGCGTTTCAAGTATTCGCTTTAGACTCAAACAGACGGCACCTCATCATCACACGCGCTCAGTGGAGTGACAGGTTTCTTTTAACAGAAAAAAAGAGAGGGAGATATTGTTGCATTGAGTTTTGCTTATGACGCCGGGGGCGTGTTGCTGACGGATCCGTGTAGACTCAGGTGTCCAGTAGTCTCAATACCTGCAAGTTTAATCCAGGAAGGTATAGTGACTTCCACCCATGCAGGTGTTTGAATTTCTTTTATGGCGAATACCCAGTTATTAGGCGTCGAGACTACTTCTGTATACCAGCCTTCGGCAATTTTTATAAACCTCATTGTCATTGGTGGCAAAGTGAAGCTAAGGTTGCCAATCGAAGGGTTAGGACTAGTATAGTTTATGAAGAGAGGTTTCGTCAAGTTCGCGTATATGGTGTCGGCACTTTTGTAGTCACACAACTTTCTACCACCGCCGTAATACGAAGATTCCGTCCAAACTTCAAGCTCTTTGTCTGCAACTGAAAACATATTGCTGTGTCTTACCACACCATTTGCTTCGTAGTAGTAACCCATGCTTGTGTGGTTCCATTCTTTCTTAAGCCACTCAGGAACAGGTATGTCCATAACCAAAGCGATTGGGAGGTACGCGTTAATTGCAGGTACCCATACTTGGATTTGCATGAAATCATGTGCGCCTGTTTCAGATCGTCTATCATAATCCCAAACAGCAATGTTAAGGTCGGTAGGATGAGCTGCTACTCCTGCTGGCGGTGGTCCCACTCCTGGGGGTGGTAGCGCAAGACCCACGCGTGCGCCAGTACCATAGAGGTCGATCGAGTTGTCCTTAGGTCCAGCGATGACTGGAGCAACTGCGACAACGACAGAAACGATTAGCAGAGACAGCGTTAGGATGGTTCCGAGAACTAGCTTCTTTCTCATTTTCATTTTTCTCCTTTCATGTTTTTTGCTAGTGGAAAATGTTATTTAGCAAGAGCTTCATATACTCTAGTTAGTCTCAAAAAGTTACTAACTAACCCCACTTAGTCATAGAGAAATCCTTCACAATTAATTTAAACTCACAGTCTGAGTAATCACTGACTAATTATGGCAGTTGAGAAGGGAGATTGGGTTAGTTGAGCCAAGAACGCGTGAACAACACACTCATGAGCTTCGGGCTTACCCGTATGGACGCTCACGTTTACATTCTCCTAGCCAAGAGAGGCCCTCTAAGAGCGATAGAAGTCGGCAAAGCACTCAAAATGAGCAAGCCGCAACTCTACCGCAGCCTGAAAAGCTTGGAAGGCAGAGGCATAGTCAGCGCCACGCTTGAGCATCCCGCAAAGTTTTCGGCATTGCCTTTCGAAACAGCATTGGACTTGCTGGCGAAAGCTAAGATGAAAAAGGCGCTGGAAGAAGCGCAGCGAATTCAGGACAGCAAGAATGAACTGCTCGCTAACTGGCAGTCTCTCTCCATAGGCGATTATAGCGACAAGTCTGCGAAGTTTATGGTAATCGAGGGCAGAAACAACATCTACGCAAGAATCCAACAAATGATGTTGGAAACCAAAAACCAGATATCGACAATGACGACTGTTTCCAGCCTGATTCGCGCCGACCAGTTCGGGCTCTTCGACGTTGGCGCCAGACATCCTCTAAAATCCAAGATTAAATTCAGGTTTCTAACCGAGTTGCCAGAACAGAGCGTGCCTGCGATGAAGACGCTTCTCACGGAAATAGCTGAAGCGAACCTTAATTTTGAAGGAAGAAACCCCGATTTGGGATTAAGACTCTTTCCTCGTATGGTTATACGCGACAAAGATGAAATCTTATTCTTCATCAAATCTAGAACCGATTTATCCGCCACAGAACAAGACGACGTTTGTCTCTGGACGAACTGCAAAGACCTCGTCCAAGCATTCACAGAAGTCTTCGAAGATTATTGGCGTAACGCAACGGACATAAGACAAACGATTTCGGAGATCGAAACAGGCAAAGCACCGCAGAAAACCTTCTATATCGATGTGGCAGAAACAGCCAAGAAAACTTATGACGGAATTATGCTTTCAGCTAAGGAGGAAATCATGATTGTAACCTCCTCAAGAGGACTCGTAACATCGTGGAAAGCCCTGTCATCACTAAAGGAGTGGGCTGAAAGGGGCGTATCCATCAAGATAATGGCTCCAATAACCAGCGAGAACGTGGAAGCAGCCCACCAACTCTCAAAACACTTCGAGGTAAGGCATGTCCCGCTTACTTACATGGAAACAACAATCGTTGACGGTCAACACCTTTTCCAGTTTAAGACCCCTCCAGAGAAGCAGCAAGAAGCGCCACATTTTGAAAGTGCCTTTTATACAAGTGACCCAGATTTCGTAGAGAAGACAAAAAGGGTGCTAAACAACTTATGGAAAGGTGCTTCCGCCATATCAGCCGCCCCGCTATCGCCATTAGCCAAGCCGTCGACATCCGTGAGTGGCTCTCAAAGTTCAGTTGAGAATGCCTTGAAGATGCTGAGAGAAAAAAACCTGCTTGTTAGCACCAGCGTAACTGAAAGCGAGGGCCCCCTCTTGTCTTTGACAAAAGAGGCAAATGTTGACGAACTGATTCGAGCCAAAAAGGACAAAACAGAATCGTATGAAAAAGGTATTAACATTGCACGCGCCATCTGGGGACAGGCAATTATTCACCCACCAATTGACCTCAACATACCTCCAATTTTGATTCAAGTATTTCGCATTGAGCAATCTAATTTCGCCGAAAAAGGAGACAACATGATAGTCAACTTGTTGCTTCAAACTTCAAAAGGCAATATCTTCGTTCCCGTAGCCATTGTCCAAGACAACCCCCGAACTGAGCTGCTTCATAAAGCGGTGTTTTCAGGGCTCCCTGCAGGCGAAAACATTAAAACAGTTGCTGAAGATGAACTCGAAATTTGGAGCCAAGGCAGTAACCTGTTCGCTGGTTGGACGGTGCCGATACCGCTTCTTCCGCTTCCATATACGTTGCCGCCGTCGAGCATTATGCTTGAAGGACACGGCAGCCCAAAACTTTGCAAATACACCGTGAATTGGCCATCTGGCTATCGGACATCTGCTAGAAGCAATGAATGCCAAGCGTTCGCAACCTTTGTGAATCCGTCATGGAAGTACGCGGGACCAGCGGTCGACGGAGCCCTAACCACTGACTGCATTATGATAACTACTCCTCCAGAACCTGAAAAGAAGGAAACCAAAAATTGACTGGAAAGAACATTCTTTTCGTGAGTTGGCAGGGCGGCTTAGGACACGTTACAAGAGACTTAGCCATCGTCAAGGAACTCCGCAAGCAAAACCCCAAAGTCAAAGTGCAGTGGCTGGCTCATCCCTTAGCATCCAAACTAATTGAAGACGCTGGAGAGACGCTTTTACCTGAGTCCCGACTAAGCGCCGACTACAACGAGGCTGCTGCACAAGCAATAATAGGATTTAAACTAAACCTGATGAAATTCGTAAAGCTCTCTAACAAAATGTTCAAACACAACGCTGGACTATTCTTTAGAGAAGTGGCATCAAAGTACGATTTCGACTTGGTCGTAGGCGATGAATCCTTTGAAATCGTCATGGCCCTGTCAGACCTGAATTTCAAGCTAAAGTGCCCAATGATTATGATTGAAGACTTCATAGCCATGGCGAGCTTATCCAATAATCCGCTTGAAAAGATAGGGGCACATCGATTGAACAGACGCAAGGTCAATCGCATGTCCCGCTCATCAGATTCAGGCATAACCTACGCCTACGTCGGAAAAGCCGAAGACATACCAAACAAAAACTTCGGCTTCCTTTTGCCGAACCAACGCGAATTCGCTAGGCAGCACTATCACTTCTTGGGCTACATCGTCCGCTTTGACCCCGCTGAGTACGCTGATAAAGCCAGAATTAGGACCAAACTGGGCTATGGGAATGAGCCTCTCGTTGTCTGCGCCACAGGCGGAACATCAGCGGGCATGGAAATGCTGGAGAAATGTGGAAAAGCATACATTCTCCTCAAAAAAGAAATCCCCAATTTACGAATGCTATGCGTTTGTGGAGAACTGTATGGAAGAAAACCACCAGAACTTCCTCCAGAAGTAGAAGTTCAGAGCTTAATCCCCAACCTCTATGAGCATTACGCAGCGTGTGACATGGCAGTCGTGGTCGGAGGAATGACAACGACAATTGAACTAACCGTTTTACGCCGCCCCTTCGTCTATTTTCCATTAGAAAATCAATTTGACCAACAACTTTACGTGACTTCGCGTCTAACCCGACTCGGAGCAGGCATCAAGATGACTTACTTCCGAACAACACCTGAAGCTCTTGCCCAAACAATAAAGGCAAACATAGGCAAAGAAGTCGACTGGGAACCCATCCGCACAGATGGAGCCGCAAAAGGCGCTGAGCTCATCGAGTCTCTTATCCAAAAGATAAATTAATTGTTACTGGAAGAAAAAGGGAATGCTTGAATAGGACGTTAGCCTTGTAAGCTGAAGGTCTTGAGTTCGAATCCCACCGGGCTTCACAAAAATCAACTTTATAGATAAGCCAGTCACCGGGGCTGAGATATCGAGGCGTATGTCCAACAAATCAATGACGCAAAATCCATTTCCATACCCTCGGAACCCAAATTAGCCCCTGTAGCGTCAATCTTAAAAGGCGCATCTCGCCTAAAAATAGCAGCAGGTTGCTTATCGAGTTTTTTCGCTGGAGGATTGCAACGTTGCGAAAACTAAAGCCTGAAAAAACCAGCCCAGAAGACGCAAGCCAAGAACTGGGTGAACACAAAATAATCCAGCTCATCCGCGCCCGTTTAGACGCCATGCCCGACGCACCTGTGCCGTTCGGGGATGACGTTTCCGCGGTTAACTTGGGCGGCGGGCAGGTTGCCGTGTTGAAAACGGACATGCTTATAGGCAAGACGGATGTGCCTCGCGGTATGAGCTTGTGGCAAGCTGCGCGGAAAGCCGTGGTTATGAACATCAGCGACTTTGCCGCCAAAGGCGCTAAACCTGTGGCTGCGCTAGTCTCGCTTGGGTTGCCCAGAGGCTTCATGCGGAGAGATGTGGAGGAAATCGCGCGGGGACTCAACTCTGGCGCACGGGAACACGGCACGTACATAATCGGCGGCGACACCAGCGAAGCCTCCGACCTAGTCATTTCGATTTCACTTTTTGGCACAGCGCAGAAGAAGGCGTTGATGCTGCGGAGCGGCGCCAAGCCAGGCGACATCGTGGCGGTTACTGGTTTTTTCGGCAAGACGGCTGCGGGGCTGCGGCTGCTACTGGATGGTTACGCGGCTTCGAGGGAACTGCGTGAAGTGCTGTTGAGAGCAGTTTGCATGCCCACAGCAAGGTTGAAAGAGGGCTTGGCTTTGGGTGGTTCTGGCGCGGTTTCCGCTTCCATCGACAGCAGCGACGGACTTGCGTGGAGCCTGCATGAGTTGTCGAGAATGAGCGGAGTGGGATTTCTGGTTAACAGCCTGCCGATTGCCCATGAAGTGAAGTGCTTCGCCGAATTTAACGGACTGGACGCGATGGAGCTGGCGCTTTACGGCGGCGAAGAGTATGAACTTGTGGTCACAGTTAAGCCTAAACGATGGGTTGAGGCGGAAACAGCCGTGGAAGCCGCAGGAGGCTGCTTGCTGCCTGTTGGGAAGGCGACGCGGGACCTGCAGGTGCTACTGGACATGGGCGGAGAGAAGCGGATGGTTGAGGCTCGCGGCTGGGAGCACTTCAAAAGTCGGGTTTAGGGCTGGCGGTCGAGCAGGTAGTTGAGTATGGTTATACAATGGGCGGCGAGGTAAGGTTGTTTTCCGAGGCTGATTTTCTCGCCGTACCGCAGCGCATAAACTTCAGCTTTTCTGGGCAAGCCGACTTGGTCGCCGAGGATGAACACGGCTGGCTCCGCAAGGTCAATGTCTGCCACGTTTTTTCCGCCTTCTTCAAGCACGTAGACGCGGCTGTTTTGCGCTTTAGCTTTTACAAGTGCTTCAAAGCCTGTTTTGTCCACGGCTATGCCAGGGTGCTGCTTGCCTGCTATGGCTTTTTTGAGGATGCTTTGCCAGGTGTCTATGTCTGTTCGAGCGTCGTAGAGGCTTTCGCCCCTGATTTCTATGCGCAACGGCGGGTTGGGGGGTCCATTGAGGACGGCGTGGAATGTAGTGTTTCTGCGGATGCCGTGGGATAGAAAGATCCCTGCAACCACGCATTCGTGGACTATGTCTAGTCGCCCGGCGTCGTGTAAGTTGGTGAATGCGGGGTCTGTTCTGCCTTGGCGTGAGAAGAGAATGAACTCTCGTGGCATGATTACACGGTTCGCGTTTGTACCTTAAATGGTAATCGGCGCATGAGCCATGTCCATTCCGCTTGCGCGTACCGCAAAATTGAAAAATCCAACCTGCACAAGATACAAGCTAAAACTGAACTGAGGAGACGGATTAGGCATGGTTAAACTGAACAAAGTTGACGAGCAAATTATAGTAGCGTTGAAAGAGGGAAAAGAATTAACTCTCCAAGAAATCGCGGAGAAAACAGGGTTGCCGCCCAAGAAAGTTTTCAGGTCCCTGCGCAAACTTTTCGAGAACGAAATGGTCGACACCAACGCCCGCAAATACAAGCTCTGCCCAGACAAACTAAACCTGAAAGCCAAAGAAGACGAGGAAGAACTCGAAGTCCCTGAAGAGTAACCGCAACCAATCGCAACCAATACTACCAAAAATTAATAGCAAAGTCACCCACCAGTAGCTTAATAATCAAAAACGTTTTGTTAATCCGAAAACAATTAATTCAGAGAAAACGGCTATTGATACCTAAGCCTCCGTAGCCTAGCTGGCTAGGGCGTTAGCCTTGTAAGCTGAAGGTCCTGGGTTCGAATCCCAGCGGAGGCTCCACAATCAAAATTCTGAATAATCAAACGTGCAAAGCCTAAAAACTCGCTGATTTCCATTCAGCCTTTAATGTTGCGGTAGTGGTCCAGTCACACGCTTAATACCCTAGCGCCTGCTTTAGGCAAATGTCACCAACGCTCGTATTTCACAATCTCATCGAACGGCAAACGCTTCTTTTTTGCCACTGAAGAGTCAGACGGGTAACCCAGAGGCATAAGAGCGACCACGCGAACCTCCGCTGGAACACTCAAAATCTGCTTTACTCTGCTCTCATCAAACGCGCCAATCCAGCAGGTGCCCAACCCCAACTCCACAGCAGCCAACGTCAAATGGTCAAGCGCAATTGCCACATCTATTGGGTAACACGCTTGCCCACACTGCATAACATGCCCGTCTGTTTCAGCGCACGCAACAATCACGATGGGAGCCTCGCCGACAAAAGCCTGATTGTTCGCTGCCTCCGCAAGTCTTCTCCTCGTCTCGCCATCTCTGACAATAATAAATCGCCATTCTTGACGGTTAGAAGCAGAAGGAGCAAGCCGCCCAGCCTCCAAGACCGCCCTCAACTTCTCCTCCTCAACTGCCTTGCTCAAATATTTGCGCACGCTTTTCCTTGCCCTGATGGCATCCAAAACATCCATAAATAAACCCCAAAATGCTTCTCATCCTTAACTTTTAAATCTTTAGACTTAAAGCTCCATACAGACATGGAGTGGATATCCATCTCCAAACGATGTAAAGTCTTGAAGTGTGGCTAAGGTTTTTATGGCGCATAAGAAATTATCTTTCTCTGCCATCTGCGTCAGCGGCAAACCATACGGGGCTGTCGGCTAGCTTGGTCTAGGCTTGTAGACTTGGGCTCTATAGACCCCGGTTCAAATCCGGGCAGCCCCATACAAGACTCTGGGTTCAGGTTCTTGGTCTTTTTAGTCATCGAGCTTAGTCTGTTGTTGTCACGAAGCAGTCACAAATTCTTAAACGTCTCCGCCAATAACACTTTCACCGGTGATATTGTTTTGACACAGGAAAAACCGCGAAAAAAAGAAGCCGCCCCGGAGAAGAAAGAGCCTGTCGCGATAATACCACGGCGTAGACCGCCTTCAATGATTGAGCCTTATAAGCCCTCGGATATGTGGATGGAATTCGACAGAGCATTTGAGAGGTTCAGAAGAGACTTCGAAAACATGCTCTGGCCTTCAGAGGGCGCCATGGAACGCGAGTTTCCTCTGATGATGCGCGAACTTGAAACCCGCATGCCCGCTATCGACCTTGAAGACCAAGGCGAAAGGTACCTCCTAACTGCAGATGTTCCAGGGTTCAAAAAAGACGAGATAGAAGTCAATGTGTGGGATGGTCAGGTGGAAATCTGCGGAACCAAAGAAACCAAACGCGGAGAAGAAAGAAGAGGCTACGTGCGCCGAGAACGCTCAGCTGAATCATTCTACAGGCAGATAACGCTGCCCGAAGAAGTCAAAGTTGACGAGGCGCAGGCAAACTTGCAAAACGGCATACTCGAACTGGTTCTGCCGAAGAAAGTGCCGAAAAAGAAGAGGCAAGTCCAAATTAAATAGGTTGCACATGGGGACACCTCCTTTTTTTATCTACTCTGGCCGCGAGAATTTGTTTTAGCACCTTTCAGAGTAGCTTGCCCGTATAGGCGCAAAAAAGAAAAAAGGAGAATTTTCGCCAAAAACTGGTTTTACTTAAGCTTAATTTCTTTCGAAGACTGCCACAAGCCGTGAATGTTACAGTACGAAGACGCAATGAGAGTTCCCGGCTTTCCCGTCTTCATCCAGCCCGTCACCGCGTGATGCGTGTACACCGTGCTCGTGTTTGGTCCCTGAACCGAAGCGCCGTGAGCTGCGAACTCGCACCGTGCAATCTGATACGGGAATTTTTCTCCATCAGGCATGAAAAATAGTGCTATCCAGCTGATGTGGTGCTCTGTTGTGTTCGGGTGGGCAATCTCCTTGCCAATGGTGACTTTGACCTCGAAAAACTCGTCAGCCTTCACCGCGTCCGCGCATTCAATGACCGGCACATGCTTCTCCATCTTCCAATCGGCTTCCTGAAATAGTTCTCCAATTTTCTTCAAAAACAATCACTCCTACAATACCACTTGAGAAAGAGAATTTATGCGTTTCGACCCCCATACGCGGACTACCCAGTGGATAGTCCCCTCCCCTCTCCTGTTTTCAACATGGTTTGGCGTGTTTCGGCGCCAATAGCGATAGGCCCTCTATAGGTTTCTGCATGTTAATTCTAGTAGGCGACAAATATGTTCCTTTAACTGTTCTTGTAACAAACAGAAGCTCAAAACGCCTTAGAGATTGAGCCACAAACTTTTTTTACTCTTTATAAAGGATGGATCTCGCCAATAATCATTACTTATAAGTTTGACCCTCAAATTAGAAATTGTTTCTCTACGTTAATATGCTAGCAAGTAAACGGCGCTCTGCTTTGCGTAGATGCTCCACCAATGTCGAATCTCCAATGTTTAGTTTCTTAGCTAGCTGCTCAGAATTTATTTTCCTTGGAATATCATAATATCCCAGTTTGTAGGCTGTAGTTAGTATTTCCCGTTGCTTCTCTGTTAATTGGTTAAGCGGTGAAATTGGCGAGAACTCTGCGTCTGTAAGCATGACAATCCTGTAGCGGATTCCAGATGCGTCAACTTTTTCCAAAAACTCTCGAACCTGGCTTTCGCTTCCGAGAAACGAAATTTTAATTTTGCCATCTCTAATTCCGACTGGAGGAAACAAGTAGCCATTTTTCACGCCAATAGAATTTAAAACCGATGATAAACTTGGGCCTCCACGTATAAAAACAATGTACGCGCAATTTTCTTGTTGCTCAAGAACCTGTGCTTCAAACAGAAAGCCGTTTGTGAGCAGGTCTTCAACTTTAGTGGTTTGGTCCTTGAATTCCACTCGTGAAATAGCAGCGAATTCTTCTTGATCCTGCCTTAAGAAATACAGGAGTTCCAGTGACTTTATTTTTTTAAATTGAGGCATTTCAATGCCTATTTTAGTTAATTCTTTCTCGGAAACTTCAAGGATTACGCGGCGCATAAAGGAGGACTTACTTGTTTTAGGATATATGTTTTTTGAAATCCGAGTATACGCGGTATAATCTTAATCCGAAAGCAGGTGATTGCTTACTGAATCTGAAATTACCACGTACACCAATTAACAAGGAGACTAATACTCTATGGAAACCAAAAAGGTAAATTCATTCGGAAAAATAGGAAAGCTAATCATAAAACGGAAGTACAGTATTATTTTTGCTTGGCTACTTCTGCTAGTGACTACTCTTCCGTTTGCGCTTAGCTCAGCAAGCGTAATTTCTCTTCAAATGGGCTCTGCGTCCGACGAAAATTTGGAATCCGTTAAAGCAAGCAACATTATTAGCGAGCAGTTTTCGTCATCAGTAGCTAACAACTCGCTTGTTATTGTTATTTCAACAAATAACGCTTCCTCAATTCAAACTCAACAGTTTATCGAACAATTAACCAAAGAAATAAAATCAAACTCCAGCATAAGTGGCGTAGAGAATGTTTCTGACGTATACTCACTTCTGATTCCAGCGTTAAACCAAACGAACGACGCAGCCTACATAATTTATGATAATGCAAACATGACTTACAACATGCTATATGGCGTTCCAACAATGTACTTTAATGTCTGGGAGGCAGCCTATAACGAAACCCAAGCCTCTTTAATTTCGGGACTTAACGAAACCAACCACGGAGTTTACTTAACTTTCGATAATGCAAACATGACTTACAACATGCTATATGCTGTCCCAGCAACGTACCTAAACGCTTGGTCGGAAGCTTACAGTTTAACCTTGAACGTGTCCTTGTCAAATGAAATCGCTTACAATCAGACCTCAGTGATACTATACTTAGCTGACCCAGCATCATTCAATCTCTATATGTCACCGTTACTTGACGCATTCAACGCTACATGGTCGCTAAGTTTCCTAGACCCCACAACAGCAACGTGGACACCAATCCAACGAGCTTCATTTGCAGCAGACCAAACAAACCAACTATACATCAACAATTTCTTAGCTGGCAACGAAACTGAGAAGAACTTTGCTACTGCGTTGACAAGCACCTTTAAACTTGAAGACTTCTTAACAAACAGCGAAGCACAAAACACTGCTAAACTACGAGACTTCTCAGTTGAATACGTGGCCAATTCAACATCAGATGTATCTCTCGAATTTGTTGAAGCTGCATACGACTTGGGTAGAAACCCAAGTTCAAGCGCGTTAAAGACATTGGCTATAAACATAATTTGGCACCCAGAAACCTACAACATGGGGCAAGAATTCATCCCCCTGCTCAATGAGATCGCCTATGATGAAAGCGCCAAACTGCTTAGAGAAACTGACTTATCGTCCTTTAATCATTATACTTGCCACTTACTTGACACCTTCAATGCTTATTGGTCGATAAGCTGCCAAAATCTAGCAACATATCTGTACACACCCACTTATCGCGCCATAGTCGTGACAGACCAAGCAATCCCACAATACATCAACAGCTTCTTAGGCAACAACGATACCGCCAAAGACTTCGCCACTGCGCTGTCAAAGACTTTCACGCTCAATGATTTTCTAAACAACAACCAGACACGAAGCAACGTTGAACTACTTGACTTTGCGCTCTCCTACCTATCTAATTCATCAGGCCTTTCACTTGAACTGGTAAATGCTACCTATAACATGGGCAAAAACCCAGACCTGAACGCTTTAAGAAGGCTCGCTGGCAGCATCGTTTGGAACCCACAAGCATACAATATCGGGCAAGGATTCAACACGCTAATAACGTCGTTCGTTTCACCCTCAAAAGATGTCACAATAGTTTCAGTAAACTTGGTTAAATCCAGCTACGAAAACCTCATAGCCATCCGAGACATTATCGATGCCAAATTAGCAGAAAGTCAAGGAATAAACTTCGCTCTCGTAACAGGTTCCGACGCATTGAACTATGATTTTAGCCGATCAACCGCGCAAGACCTAGAACTAATCCTGCCAGTAACCATCGTCCTACTCCTCGTTGCCACAGGACTCTTCTTCAAATCAATTGTAACACCCATTGTCACCTTAGGCACCATCGGTGTCGGTCTTGGAATCTCACAAATATTCCCCTACTTAGTCGGAACCTACATCAACGAAGTCGACTTCATGGTGCCAACAATCCTGCTAACAGTGCTAATAGGGGTCGGCACAGATTACAGCATCTTTATAATCGCACGTCACAGAGAAGAAAGAGTTAACGGACTGCCACTGCGTGAGGCGATAATAAAGTCAGTAACTTGGGCAGGAGAAAGCATCGTCACCAGCGGAGCAACAGTCATAATCTCTTTCCTCGCACTTGCGGCAACATCAATTATTCTACTTCAAACCTTAGGATTAGTTGTCGGCTTAGGCGTAATAGTGGTACTTATCGTGTCCTTAACGTTCGCACCAGCCTTGACTGCCGTACTAGGCGATAGGATATTCTGGCCAAATACAGGTGAGAGATTTCAAAGATATGCTGAATCAACACGCAAAAAGTCACAGAAGAAAAACGGGTACTTTGCAAGGAGCGGAAGCTTCTCAGTTAAACATGCAAAAGTCGTGGTTCTTGTTGCGATAATAATAACGGTACCAACATTTTACGTCTACGCTACAACTACGCCAACCTACGACTTTCTCGGAGGCGCGTCAAAGAATTTAGAGTCAATCAGCGCTTCGCAAACGTTAACTGACTCTTTCGGCGGAGGAAAACTCTTTCCCTCATACGTTGTTGTCACTTTTGCGCAACCTCTGGTAAATGCTGGCGTTTTTAACATGACAGAAATGTCTGCGTTAAAAGCGATTTGCAGCCAACTGGTAGGTCATGAGGACGTTCAGGAAGTCACAGGACCAACCATGCCCTATTCGTCACCCATAGCATATGAAAACATAAATGCAACATCTGATGCGGCAACATTCAACTCCATAATGCAAAATATAGGCTCGGACAACAAATCAGCGTTAATTACCTTAAGATTCAAAGTTGATCCATACTCCACTCAAGCTATGAACGATGCTCAAGACATCAGAACTAGTCTGCACCAAAACTATGACAACACTGGTGGCATCACAGGAATCTACTTTGGCGGAACAACCGGCGAAACCTTAGACACTAAAAACCTCTTTGCGGACCAATTCAACATAATCCTACCCATCGTCGCAGTGGGCGTCGGCATCGTACTTTTCATAGTTCTTGGCTCACTATTCCTACCACTATTTGCAGTCGTCTCAGTCTTAATGAGCATTGTTTGGACTTTAGCGGCAACAGCGATAGTGTTCCAATCCGCCTTCAACTACGGCTTGCTATTCATAACACCCCTCATACTCTTCGTACTTCTCTTGGGCTTAGGCATGGACTACAACATTTTCATCCTGACACGAATACGTGAAGAAGCCGTTAAAGGCAAGAAACTCAATGAAGCCATAGTCCACGCAATTGAACAAACAGGAGGAATAATCACTGCCGCAGCTATAATCCTCGCAGGTTCACTAGGTGCATTGATGCTTTCAAGCAACCTGTTGCTCAAGGAAATGGGTTTCGCCTTCTTGTTCTCTATACTCATAGACGCCTTGGTGGTGCGCACGTACTTTGTGCCTGCAGTGATGTCAGCACTTGGAAAATGGAATTGGTACAGCGCAATAAAACGCTTAAGCAGGATGAAAGAAAATGATGCTACCTCTACCGTTAACGTGCAATAAAGAAAATAAGAACAAGTTTGAGGAAAAAGCAGGCGAAGGTAGCCTTGTGGTTAAAGAATGTGGCTCCGAGCGCTGAGTTGAGGAAATAGCATAGTATGACTCTGAGAAGGGAACGAGTTTAAGGTGCGCTGCTGGAAGGAATTGGAAGCCAAACGCGGTTTGGTGGCTGATTTAGCTCGAGAATGCAGAAATGGCACGGTGACGTTTGTTTTCGGGTCTAAAGAAGAAATGCTCAACAGCGCTGCAGCTTTGAAGGAGTACATTGAAACCCAATTCGAATAGTCAAGTGCTTCAGAGTATTTCTCCAATTACTGTGACTGGTTTGTTGAGGAGCATGGTTAACTCGTCAAGCTTTTCACGGTTGATGGTGGCGAGGATGACTGTTGCGGGTCCAGCGGACTTGTTAAGATCTAAACCCTGCACCTCCTCCAGTTTTAGCTGCTTGCCCACGGCGTGCGCCATCATGCGGGCTTCATAGGCAATTCCTAATGTTCCCACGGGCGCGATGTCGTGCACGTACTTCTTTTGGGATAAAGAAATCACGTTTCTGAGGTCGGCAATCTCGCCCCGTGCTTCAGCAGGCAGCACCTCATCTCCAACCTTTGGTTTGCCGACAGCAACTATCAAATCGCCCGGGCTTGTTTTTCCCAGTCTAAGCTCATCCGTGTTAACGAAGCCGACCACCGTCAATCCTGCGCCTGTCTGAACGGTCTCAAAGTTGTCTTCAGTGTTCTCCATCAAAACTTGGTTGGGGTCAAGTCCGACGACTCTGGCTTCGCCTCTTATGCCCTCCAGAATCTGCTTGCCAGTCGGCTCTTTCTCTACACCCAGCGTGACAGACAGGAGGATAGGAAACGCGCCTGTGGCTGCAACATCCATTAGCGCGACTCGAGCCATGAATTTGCCCAGAACGCGCCCGTCCACTTTTACTTCATCCATCGGTTTCGGACCTACCGCGCCTGACGAGGTTGAGCCAACCACTATAGAATGTCCCGTGGGAACGCCAAGAATCGTTACGTCTCCTCTTCGAGTGTAGATTATTTGGGCGGGCTTAACCTGGAATGCTACGGGTCTCAGCATGGTGCCAACGTTCTCCACTAAATGCAGGTAGACGATGAGTGCTTGGCGGATGACTTCTGAACGTGTGAGGTCGTGTTTTCTGGCGAGTTTATCTATGCTTTGGACGATTTTGTCAGTTAATCTGACGTTTGTGACCTTCATATCCGTTCAACAACACACTACATATGTAATACGCATGGTAACGCTTTTATCATTTAACCTTTGCTTTAGTCAACAGGATGAAAGCCATGGAACAGAAAAACACCAACATAAACAGGGCTATAATGAGCAAATCTGCAAGCTGGCGCGGCGCAAGACTAGCTATCTTCACTGCGCTAAGCGCTGTCGGCTCACTAATTAAAATTCCAAGCCCAATAGGTTCAGTGGCATTCGATTCAAGCCCCGGCTTCTTTGTAGCGCTGTTCTTCGGACCACTTGAAGGCGCCGCGGTGTGCGGAATCGGACATTTAGCCACAGCCTCTGTAAGCGGGTTCCCACTCGGTTTTCTGCACATTATGATCGCTTTCGGTATGGCATTGGCAGGTGCCGCAGTAGGACTCGTGAACAAGGTCAACAGGCAATGGGGCTTTATACCAGCCATAATCGTCGGCGTGGCGATTAACACGCTCATGGTTTTCCCAATGGCGCCTCTGCTGGATGCGGACGCCAGCGTGGGATGGCTTATCGCGATCGGGTTTGCGCCGTTCCTGCTAGTTGGTTCCATCTTGAACATGGCAGTGGCGGCATCGGCTTACGTCGGCGTTAGAGGGAAGCTTCACGTTTGACCCCGAAACCGCTTCTTCCTTTTGCCGTTGCAACACGCCGGGATGTCCTCCTTTTTGAATTAGCCAACAGCGAAATCATGGTCGTCGGATGCGACTCTTCAGGCGGCGTAGGACCAAAACCGCTGGACAAAATCAAAGTCAACGGGTACACTCTCGGCAAATTCACGGCACGCGCAGCGCTGATGGAAGTCTTGGCGGTGGGCGCAAAACCCGTCTGTGTTGTTGACACCCTCAGCGTGGAACCTGAACCAACAGGTAGCGAAATCATCAGGGGCATAAGAGCTGAGGCGGAAAAAGCCGGTTTAGACCCGAAATGGGCAGTGACTGGAAGCACAGAGAAGAACTTCGAGGTGGAACAGACAGGAATCGGCGTAACCGTCATCGGAACATGCAAACGAAGTGCACTGCGAATCGGAACTTCCCTGCCAAACGACACCGTCGTGGCTCTGGGGATTCCATGCGTTGGAAACGAAGTGGTATCGGCAGAAAAAGAAAGCAAAATCACGGATGTAACAGACATTCCCAAGCTCCAGAACTTATCGTTCATTCATGAGGTGATTCCAGTCGGCTCCACAGGAATAATCCACGAAATCGAAACGCTTGCGCATGATTCCAAGCTCACGTTTAAACTCGCGGAGCAGCATGAAATCAAAGTAACGGAATCAGCAGGTCCTGCCACTGTGATTCTCGCAAGTCTGCCCGATTCTAAGGTGGCTGACCTTAAACGCACTGTCAACAAGCCAGTTAACGTCATAGGCACACTATTCTAATTACACCAGGCCATTGGTAGCAGGGCTATTTTTAATGATTATTCTGCACGTTTGACTGAGGCACGGTGACAACATCGTTAACGCAGATGAGCTTCCTCTCCCATAGAAGTCTCTTGTACACTTCGTTGATTCTTTCCTTAACCCTAACACCCATGCGGCTAAACCCGAATACTCTCGCAGTCTCAGTTGCCAACGATTCTGAGCTTATACCTAAAGCGTATTTGGCGATGAATATCAGGGCTTTCTCAATCTCCTCCGCCGGAATATGCTCCGGCACCCGCTTTGATTCGGGGACGTCTGGAACTGGAACGCGCACGGGAACATCATTGAGTTCTTTAGGCCAGAGAAAGCTGCCTTTAACCTGCACCTTTCGGTTTTGAAGCAGCGTGTTAAGCGCTTCTCTCACAGCTTGGACGACTTTCGGTCCCGTCCGTTTCAGCCCCCACAGAGACGCTAACCTCTGAACTGCATAGTCGAAGTGAACTGGGCCCTCTACGTTGACAAGCTCTTCCAAGAGGATGCTTTGCATTCTCCGATTTTCTGGGGAGTGAAACTCGGTTGCGTCGAATTGATTGAACCTTGCCTTAAGCGGATACACTCGGTAAGGAACACCAATTTTTTCCCGACCTGCAAAATCGACCTTTTGAACATCCATCTCCTGTGAAGAATTCTCTAACTGCTCCTGAGTAACGGTTTCCTCGATTAGCGCTTCCTTTTCCAGTTGAGCCCTGTGCGCTGCCTCCAAAGCCTCCGTTAACCGTCTAATTTCAGATTCCCGCCTAGCAACCCACGCTGGCGCCCAAATGCGGTGAATCCTCCATCCGAGTTGCCGAAGTACTTGCTCTCGCAGTCGGTCTCTGTCTCTTGCGCTGTTAATGGATTGGTATGTTGAGCCGTCGAATTCGACGCCCAAGAGGTAGCATCCTGGAAGTTGCGGGTCAGTCACTCCGATGTCGATTGGGCAGCCGCTCCATCCTACTTTGGGGATTACCTTGTAGCCTGCACGTTGAATCACCATCGCCACGTCCTCTTCGAAGGGGGACTCAAGCTTGCCTGCCCTTACATGAGATAGCTTTAATGCTTCAGGACCCCCCTCAGCATATTCAAGATAGTCATGCAGAATCATCACGCCTTCTGTGCTGGTTGCGTCCACCTTGATGTCTTCGGCTTTAATCGAGGTGACAAGCACCGTCTTCTCCCTTGCTCTTGTAATCACCACATTCAACCGACGCTCGCCGCCAGGCTTGTTCACAGGACCAAAATTCATGGTAATCTGGCCTAGATGGTCGTAGCCATACCCCACGCTGATTATCATCACATCCCGCTCGTCGCCCTGAACATTCTCCAGGTTCTTGACGAAGAAACCGCCTAACCTGTCCTCCTTGAAAAAATGCTCAAACTCGGGGTGCAATCTGCGGCGCCGGTCGATTGCGTCTTCCACAGCCTCCATCTGAGCTATGCTGAACGTCACCACTCCAAGAGTTTTCTTTGGGTACAGCCTAAAATGTTCGAAAACTAGGTCTGCCACGACTTCTGCCTCGCGGATGTTGTTTCTTTTGCCGCCTCTGTCGTAGACGCCGTCTGGCACGTAGACCATTTTCACGCCTAGGGCGTCGGTTTTCGACATGGGCGAGGGGAAAGTAATCAGTGTGCCGCTGTAGAAGCGGTTGTTGGAGAATGCGATAAGTTCCTCGTGTTTGCTTCGGTAGTGCCAGCGGAGGGTCTTCACGGGCAACCCGATTCCCATACACTCTTCCAGTATGCTGTCGAAAACCTCTGCGTCTTCGTCGCTGATTTCGTCCCAATCGATTTCCTCAATCATCGATTTCTGGAAGAAACTCGTGGGAGGCAGCTGCTTATTGTCTCCAGCGACGACTATGGTTTTTCCACGGTAAATCGGTCCGATGGCGTCTTCAGGAACAATCTGCGATGCCTCGTCGAAGAGGATTAGGTCGAACTGCATCAAGTTAGGCGGGAGAAACTGGCTCACGGATATTGGACTCATGAGCAGGCATGGCTTAATGCGGAAAAGGAGGTTTGGGATTTTCTGCAGTAGCACGCGAATTGGCATTAACCGCCTTTTTTTCGCCGCCTCTCTTAGCAGCGTGTTCACTTCCGAATTGTTTGCTTGGATTAGTATGTCTTGGGGTTTTCTGGCGTTCGCCGCCTCTATCACGCGGTTCGGCGCCAAGCTAATCAGTTCCTGGTCAAGTTTCTTGAACTCTTCAATAAGGTGTTCATGATTTTCTCTTCGAAACTTGCCCAGGTTCGGGTCTTCATTGTACAGGTTGTTAATCCATTCTTGGTATGCACCTTTACGGAATATATCCACAAGGTCAGCCGCTGGCGGCGGATTCGTGGTGATGCGTTCAAAAAACGCTTCTAACCCTCTCAGTGAAAACTGGTTTTTGAGGACTTTGAAGTCTATCCAAACCTGCAGGTCGTCAACTTTTTCCCGAAGACACACCATTCTGTCGCGGAGGGCTTTGAGGCTCATTTCTAGAAGCTTCTTGCCCTGATACGTCGGCGGGGTTTCAAAACGAGACTCAAAAGCCGCCAAAGACCCCAGCGCAGCATCCAAGGTTCTGACAAGTTCGCTGTCCGACGGCGCAGAGTCAGCTCCACCTGCGACTATTTCTGCGAGAGCGGCAGGTACGTTGGATGAGCCGAACAACGTTTGGAATTTACTGGTCCAGTCAAGAACGGCTAATATTTCTTCCCAGCGCGTGTCAAGGTCTGAGAAGCGTCGCCCAAACTTCTTTTGCAGCAGCGGCTTCTCCTCAAGAATCGCCGCCTCTGTCTTCCTAACCCTTTCAGCGTCTTTCAAATCGGCAATCAGTTGCTTGTAGTTCTCAGGCTCTTCGCCCTTGCAGGCCTTCAAGGCTTCAGATGTTATCTCACAAAGCACACGAAGTTGCCTTTCAACAGCGTTTGCCCAATCCCTAAGCAGAATCAGCGGCGTCTCGTGAATTGACAAGCCCGAGTTAGGCAGGCAATCCGCAGGCAGCAAGGACCCCAGTTCGTTGACATGCTGGTCCCACTTGGCTAAGGATTGTTGCAGTTGGCTACCGATTTGCTTGACTTCGAATGGCGGCTCTGAACCCTGCGAGAAATACTTGGTTATTGGTTCTGTGCCCGACCGCTTGAGTATTTCCGAAGTGAACTCGATAGCTTGTTCTACGCGGCTGAAATCTGTATCGTATCCCCGATAGAAGTGGCCAAGCACCTCGCGGACCTGCTCGGCTGAAACTTGAATCTCGGTCTTCAAAGCCTTCAGTCTGCGTGCGTCCGCTAAATCCTGCAGGATAGTATCTGGGACTCTGCCTTCATGAGTGAGGTTAGCTATTTCCCTCTGGTCGCGGTAGAAGCTGGGACGAAGCAGCTTGAGGCTACTTTGGTACTTGTCCCTGAAGCGCCTTAAGAGTTCGTCTAGGTCTAGCTGCACAAATTTATCTGCGTCGTATTTTTGCTCCAGTTTCATCCGCAGTGCGTTATGTTCTTGGTAAACCTTCTTTGATTTCACCACAATTTCTTTTACCTGCTGCAGATAATCTGGGTTGAACCATCGCGGTTCCGGCTTGTCGTCTGAAAAACAGAAAAGCGCAATGCGCGCCAGCAGTCGCACGCTGTCAAGTGTCAGATTTTCAACGGTTAAGTCCAGTGTTTGGGCAAGCTTCTTTGCGTTCTCATCCCACTCTTTCGTGAAAATCTGGGCATCGCTGATGAAACTCCAGAGTTTTTCTCTTTTTTGAAGAAGCTCGCTCTCCTTTATGTTAGAGTTGAGAATCAAAGTGTTTGCTGCCGAGAGCGCATCTTCAATCTCTTCAGATTCGCTTAGTGCCAAGGTGAAAAACGTTGGGTCGTAGCGTTCCAGCAGACGACTACGCGTTGCTTTGCACCATTCAGATGTTGCCTTATACTCCTCAGCTTCGAGCATGAGCTGGCCAAGACTGGGCTGCGTCACCCAACTGACTTCTGGCCGAGGGCTTTCCATCAACTGCTTGCTGATTTCAATCAGCCACTTCACGCTCTCGAATGTTGGTGGGGCTTCTAAACCGAGTTGGTTGGCGAATTTGGCTGATTCGGCTATGAGCTGGTCAACGGTCGAAGTTAGATAATCCAGCGTCAACGTTAACTCTGAACGGATTTCTAAATTGTACTTGTCGCCTCGGTAGCCCCGCCAAGGAAAGTCTTTTTCTTCTGCCACTTTCCAAACATTCTTCAACTGAGACATGAGACCCTCTAACTCGGTCATTCGTTGAGGAGTGAGGCTTCCAGGGTTTGGCAATTCAACTGGAACGAAGGGAACATTTTCAAGGCTGGAAATTTGCCCCAGTACCTCAAATGCACTCTTTTGCAGGTTGGGCCGTTTCTGATGGAGCGACACCACGTAATTGCTTAAATTGTCTCTGAGCGCTGTGAGTTTTTCGAAGTCGTGCTCTGACGGTAGCTTTCGTGGAACAAGCTGTTCGTCTAGACAGCGTTTAAGCTCTGCGACAACTTCTTGCTTGTTGGCTTTGCTACTGTGAAGTTCTAAACAGAAATGGGCCAGCCCAACATCGCGAAGTCTTTTGTAAACCACTTCAAGAGCGGCCATTTTGTCGCTGACGAAGAGCACAGATTTTCCTTGAGCTATGCATTCGGCTATGATGTTGGCGATTGTTTGGCTTTTTCCCGTGCCTGGTGGACCTTGCATCACAAAGCTCTGTCCACGCAAAGCATATTCGATGGAAATTCTCTGGCTGCTGTCCGCGTCCAAGACTTGGAACGTTTTTTGAGGTGGCTCTATCCTATCTACGTCCTTCTCTTCCGGCAACGATTCCCTGACGAGTTGCTCTTCTTCCTTGATTCCGGCTATTGCACGGATTATGGGATGCTGCTTGATTAAATTGGCGTTGGCGTCGAGGTCGTTGTAGATGACCAGTTTGTGGAATGAGAAAAGTCCTATGCCAACCGTGGTTTCTAAAGTCCATCCGAGTTCTTCGACGGCTCGCCTCACTTCATCAAAGTATTCGCTTAGGGTTTTAGCTTCCCAATCTTCGGGCAGTAACGGAAGGTCGATTTTGAAGTCGCTCTTTAGCCGCACCTGTAAAGCAGGATTAAGAACTGCCTCCTCTTCCACTGGTGGAACCGATATAGCAAAGGGTTCACGGAACGACTTACGAGTTAACTCAATTGGCACGAGAACAAGTGGCGAGCGGACTTCCTCGGATGTTTCCCTGTCCTTCCAAACTAACATTCCAAAGTGAGCTTGAAGGATGCGTACGCCTCGTTCTCTGTAGTCTGAGAGCGACCGCCTGTTGAGGTTCTTAAGCGTCCTTTCAAGGTCAACTCGGCTGACTCCCTCACAAACCAGCCTGTTTGACGCGGAACCATCCTTGTCAACAACAGCTGAACCGTTCAAGTCAGGTTGCAATCGCACATCAAGGTTCTTCTGTTCCTCTGGGGGGTACCAAAACCTCAAGCGACGTCTTCTTACGACTAGCCTGTTGAAAATTGTGTCCGCGTTTGGGCGGGATATGAAAAGGCTTCCTCTTTTGCTGGGCTTAAAATACAACAAGTTGTTTCGGCGAGAAAGGTCTATGAGTCTTGATTTCCAATCTTCAATGCGGCGCGTCATTAGTGGAACATAGTTCTTCTGAAACGAAGCGTAGTCATCAGACATTAAATCACGATTCTGCATTAGCCTTCATCAGTTATATGGTGATTGGTTCTTTAACATTTTTGTTGATGTTCCTGTGAAGAATCCTCTATGTTATGAGCTTAAATTTAATAAATCAGTCATATATTAACCATAAAATTCTTGCGGGTTAGTAACGTCTTAAAGGAAAAAGTGCAGGTCACTCTAAGATTTAATTGTAAATTATTTTCCAAATAAAAAAGTTGCTCCGCTAAGCCTGTTTGCTAAGTTACCCACCTGCGAAGATGGAACACATTCCACCTCGGCAGCTTCCAATATGATTAATGTAAGGATTGAGGTTCCGCTCTCACAGGGGTTTACAATAAGGGGGATCATGCTACTTCACGGGGGTTCTTTGCGGAAACAGGGGTAGCTTGCTACAGCTATCATAGAGGCGGATATTATTTCAAGGATTATTTTTGTTTGCTCACAGGAGACACTCTCGTATTTTTTACAGATTTGCTAAGTGTGACTTAGTTACTTAACACTATGTTTTTACAATGCATATTTGGCGCCTATTAGTGGTTAGTTGCAGAAAACCGGAGAGGGAAAGGGACTACCTCTGTAAAAGATCAGTGCTGCACGAAGCGCCTTTAAATGAGGGGGCTAAAGAAAAAACGCAACACCAGTTCAGTCCACAGCTAGCACCAGCGGTAACTGATTGCAACCAAAAAGACCCAGTTTATAAAAAGCAATATCAGCAGTTGTTGTAGTAGAAGCGTTGTGCATATCCCGAATAAGTATGGCTGTATCTTCACGTGGATATGTCTTAAGGATTCGCTACGTTTATTTATGGTAGACCGCATTGAATAAACCTGAAAAGATAGGGATGGAACCGATGTCGAAGAAGCCGCAGTCAAAAGACGAAGCATTAGAAGCCCTGGACTTCATCGTCAACGTGCTCAAAGAACACGAAAAAGACTTGGACAAACTCATCAACGAACTCGGCACCGTCACGGAACAGCTTGGCGAAACAGGCGAACTAAGTGTCAAAGTCGAGAAAGTAGAAGATAGAATCACCAGCCTACAAAAAGAAATCAACAACCTCGTCAACTACTTAGCTGCATCGCCAAAAGGAGAAACTCCAGCACCAATCACCAAACCACAACCCCAATCAGCAGAAGTCCCGCCGGTATTAGCCGGCGTTATGCTCGGTCCACCCGTAATCCTAAGATGCAAGCAGTGGGAAGACTTTCAGACATTGGCTTTTCAGGCTCAGACGCTGTCTTTTATGGTTAAAGAGGCAGAGAAATCGTTCCAGGCTGACGCGCTGAGGGGGAATCAGATTGTCACGTACAGTGGTGAACTGCCGAAAGTTGCGTCGCTTTTGAAGATGTGGTTGGCTCGGCAACTAGAGGTTCCTGAGAAGAAAATTTTGGAAGGCGTTTTGGCTATAGGCTGAACGCTGTGCGGGTTTTAGTTTATTTGTGATGCATAATATTTTTATAAGCGTATTATATCTTAAGTCTTATGATGTGATGGAGGGCAACCTTGAGGTTGAAGGCTACACCAACAAGCCAATTGAATTTTTCCGTTTTCGAAGCCTTCTCCTTTCTCCTCGATGACGGATTGGCACTTGGATAGCCAACAAACAATGACAAACCCTCCACACAAAAACCACCCAAACACGCAGTTGACCCTCCATGGAAAAAGAAAAAACACTACAACAACAAGCCTACGAACAAATAGCCAAATTCGAAAAAACAATGGAAGACCTTCACCTCCTTAAAAGCGTCTCACAAGATCTTAAAAACTACAGAAAAATGATAAAACTAAAAAAATACGACTAATTCCAAGACATCGTTCCACCAAGATACCTGCAATTTCAACATGCATAATAGCAAAAAGTTACAATACACAGAAAAACAGAGGCAAATGAACATTTGCAAATACATGTTCCTTGTGGACTCTGAATGGAGAAACTTTCACATTTTTAATGATATAAACCACGTTAAATAGCTAAAATTTTAAGCTCATTATTTCCATTTTAATGATAAAAGCGGTTGTTTCTACTAGCCAGCGATATATGTGCATGTTAACAAAGGTTATTTCCTCTTTAACGCTTAGAAAAAGGCACGGTGCATAATTTGATTTCGTGGAAATACTCCTTTAAACGATTAAACGAAGAATACGAGATAGCCAAGAAAAAGAAGCAAGCCTTAGACAGCTTATACGAATCAGGCAGGATTTCGCAGGCTACACGCGATTCCTTCAGCAGTGACATAAATGCAGCCATCGCTGAAATCGAGAAACAGCAGCAAGCCCTCCTAGAGAAAATGCGAAACAAAACACACGAGTTTGAAGAGCAAATAAAAACGTTAGAGTCCATTCTTGCTAACTACGAAATACAACACGTAATCGGAGAAATCGACGAGGAAGTTTACCAACGCGAAATAACCCTCCTCACCACAGGACTCGAATCCGCCAAGCACGAACTAGACATAATCAAAGAAGCAATAAACCAACTCTGTCCACGTGTCGCCGAAGCTCCGTCAGCGCCACCAATACCAGAAGTTCCAGAAACAAAACAGGAAATCGCACCCGCCCAAACCCCACCAGAAGAAACTGTTGTCTCAACTGGAGTACTCACCGAAACCGCCGCAGAGAACACCTCGGAAAACCTCACCACCCTCGATGAAGTAGCGGTAGCAACTGAACCAATCACGGCAGAACCAGAAACAGTAATTCAAGAACCAGCAGTAATCGAGGAGATTGCGGCAGTTCCAGAACAGCCCGCTGTTGAAAACGTGCAAAACGCAGAAGCCGCTGAACCAGCCGAAGTAGCCGAAGCAACCGCGTCAACGGAGATAGCGGAACCAACACCAGAACCAGCAGAAATCCCCATTACAGAAACCCCTCTTGCAGAAGAGGCTGAAGCAGCACAGCCCACGGATGAAATCCCGCAAGTCGTCGAGAAACTCCAGCAAGCCGCTGAAAACTCACCACAAATAATCTTGGAAAACCCACAACAAACCCTCGAAAACCCCGCACCAACAATCATTCCGGAGCCAACAGAACCAATCTGCGACCCAGCCCCGGTCGTGGAGGAAATCGTTGAAGAGCAAACGCAACTCTTCAAGGAAGAGGCAACGCAAACGGAGGAGACACCCCAAGAAGCCCACCCTCAGAAAGCGCCCGTGGAGGCGCAACAGGAGGCAATCGCCGAACCTATAGCGGAGAACGCGCAGTGCGGCGACGAGGAAACAAGCGAGGAAAGCGTCGGAAACCAGGAGCAGGAAGTTTGAGTTAGCGGTTTTTTTCTCTTTTTTTCTTTTGTTTACTGTGTCAGTTGGCGTTTTATTTCGGCTGCGGTTTGGTCAAGTTCTTGTCTGTTGGCATGTGTGTTTCCGAAGCGACCCAGTTTTTGTCCTTCGTGGCGGGGTACAACGTGGACGTGTATGTGGAATATTTCTTGTCCGGCTGCGGCACCGTTTTGCTGGAATATGCTGATTCCGTCTGCATTGGTGGCTTTTTGGACGGCGGTGGCTGTTTGTTGGGTGGTTTTGTGAATTTTGGCGAGGAGTTCTGGCGGGGTGTCGAAGATGTCTTTGTAGTGTTTTTTGGGGATGATGAGGGTGTGTCCTCTGGTGAGGGGATTTATGTCCAAGAAAGCCATGACATCGTCGTCTTCGTAGATTGTGCTAGCTGGGGCTTTTTTCTGCGCAATTTTGCAGAAGATGCATGAGTTGTCGTACATGTGGGTTCGCCGTTTAGGAGTATTTTTCGTTTGGGGTTTTTAGGTGTTGCGGAGTGGGTTAAGCTTTGCAGTTGACGCGGTTTTTTGGGGCTGCAAGTTTTAATGGTAGTCATGGGCTAAACTGACATGTGATTTCCAGTATTAACGGCTTAGTTTGTGGATTTTTGATCGTCATAAAAAATTAAATTAAAAATATTTGTCAAATGTTAAATAAGACTTGGAATCTATGGTATTTTTGAGGCAAATTCTAATGAATGTGTTAGCGGTAAACGGAAGCGCCAGAATGGAGAATGGCTACACTGCGATGTTGCTGGCTCCCTTTCTGGAGGGCATGAAGGAAGCAGGAGCACAGGTTGAATTGTTCTATGCCAGGCGACTTAACGTCAACCCATGCACTGGCGAATTCTATTGCTGGTACGAGAAGCCAGGCGAGTGCTACATACGCGATAGCATGCAACTTGTTTATCCTAGACTGCGTGAGGCTGACGTGTTCGTGTTGGCAACACCCGTCTATATTCCCTTGCCGGGTGAGATGCAAAACTTCCTCAACAGGCTCTGCCCGCTCATCGAACCAATCCTGAGTAAACGCAATGGTCGCACACGAGCCAAATTCCACGGTACCATCAGAATCAAAAAGATCGCGTTGGTTTCCGCATGCGGTTGGTGGGAAAAAGGGAATTTTTTAACTGTTCTCCGCATTGCTGAGGAGTTTGCGAGAGATGTAAACATCGAGTTTGCGGGAGCATTGCTCCGTCCTCATGTGCAACTCTTGGCCAAGAACGAGGAGAAGAAGAAAGAAATCTTGGAGGCAGCCAAACAAGCAGGCTTTCAGCTTGCGAAAGACGGATTTATGTCCAAAAATTTGCTTGAGACAGTGGCTCAGCCTCTAATTTCCGAGGAAGCCTTCAGACAAAGGGACAACGATGTGTACGTAAACCTGAAGCGTGTAGGATAAAGACCCAACCGTTTTGATTTTTGAGAAAGTAAGAATTGCGGGCAAATCTCAACTTTATTTTTTCAGAAATTGGCTGACATAGAAATAAAAGCCGTTTTTAGCGTGGGTTCCAGACGCACTTAATCGCGTTTTCCATGCAAGCTAACACGCATGGTGCTTTGCCTGTTTCAGGCCTGCATGAGGAACAGGTGTACTTGATGTTTTTGCGTTGCTGCTCCGTCACCGCCACCACGGTCTTGTCGTCCAAGTCAATCATCATGGTCACGAGCTCCAGCGCAGATTGGGGACAAGCTTTCACGCATTTGCCGCAACCGGTACATTTGTCGGTGTCTATGACGATGTAGTAGTCGCCTGACCCGTCGCTGTAGCCGTAATGTGTTATAATACTTCATCCGCCTCTTGTGCTATTGTTTCTGCTCTTTCTCGTACAAGGCTTTGGCGAAGAGTGCGGCGCCGATGGCCCCAGCCACCATGGGGTCTAACCCATTCTCCCGCCAGTTCGGCGTTGGTAAACATTTTACGCCGAGGATATTTTCTATTCTCGTGACTATGCCAATGTTCTTGGATTGGCCGCCTGTGATGACAAACTCGCGTTCCAAACCTACTCTGCTGATAAGGTTGCTCATCCTGACCGCCATCGCGCGCGTGTACGCCGCCAACACCTTTTCTTTCGACCATCCCTTGCGCAGCAGTCCGACAGCCTCGGTTTTTGCAAACGCCACACAGGTGCAGCTTACAGGCGGCGGTTCCTCTTCAACGCTCAAAGAGACTTTTCCTATGTCTTCGATGGGAATTTTGAGTAGGTCGGCGAACACTTCCATGCCTCTGCCGGTGCCCGCTGCGCATTTATCATTCATTAGGAACGATGTGACCCTCCCGGTTTCGTCGCAGCGAATCGCTTTGATATCTTGTCCGCCCACGTCAAGCACGGTTCGGACGCTTGAACCCCAGATGTAGTTTGCGCCTTTCGCGTGGCAGGCAATCTCTGTGATAGCTTTGTTCGCCATTGGCACGTTAACTCGTCCGTAGCCGGTGCCGACGATGTATTTGAGGTCGTTCAGCCTGAGCCCGGTGCCTTCCATAGCCCAGTCCAATGCTTTCTTGGCGCTTTCCGGGCTGTTGGAGCCTGTCCGCATTACTCCCCAGGAGTAGACTTCGCCGTCTACCATTATGGCTGCTTTGGAGCCAACTGAGCCGACATCCACGCCTGCGGTGATGATATCTTTGCTTTTCCATTTTTTATTGGAAAAGACCCTATGATACTCCTGCCAACGCCAGTAGTCCACATCTTCTTTCTGCGCCACATCACTCATTTCTGCGACCTCTCAGCTTTGCTGGCAGCGATAAGCGCCGCGCCCAACGCGCCAGCAAACTCGGGAAACTCCGGTATGAGTACATCAATGTCAAGCTTCCTTTTTAACGATGCGACAAAACCCGCATCCTTAGCCACGCCGCCGAGTAGAACCACATCTGGGTTCACGCCCAATCGATGCACCATCGATGATATTCGGTCAGCCATAGCGTCAAAAACCGCCCGTGCAATCTCAGGCTTCGACTCCTGCCGATGAATCAACGTGACTACGTCGGACTCGCCGAATATGACGCAGCTCGCGTTTATTGGGCTTGCGCGTTCCGCCTTAAGCGAAAGTGGACCCATCTCCTCCAGTTTCACCTCCAACGCCCTCGCCATGGCTTCGATAAAAGCACCGGCACCTGCAGCGCACCGTTCGTTAACCACAAACTCCACCATGACACCCCGGTCGTCGCACCTCACTGCTCTGGCTTCTTCCGCGCCGACGTCGATGATTGTTCGGGCTTTGGGAAACAGGAAAACCCCTGCCTTTGCGTCGGCGCCCATCATGCTTACGGTGCTGTCGGCTTTAGGCGCCAACGCCATGCTTGCGCCAGTGGCAGTAACGTGGCTCAAATCACCCAACGACAGGTTCGCCCTCGTTAATGCTTCGTCCATGGCTTGTTCTGCGGCTTTTGCGGGGTCAAACCCCGAAAACGCCTTGCCCCGTCCTATTACAGCGCCATCTTTCAGTATTATTACTTTCACGCTTTGCGTTCCCAAATCTACTCCAGCAGTAATCACTCTGTATCGCCTCTAAATGTCAATCCGCGCGGTCAGCATCTCCAAGAACGCTTCAACTCTCGTCTTCATCTGGCCAACATCCTCCCGCGTGTACTCAGTATCCAAGTAGTAGACGGGTATGTTTATACCGTCCAAAACCTTCTTGATACGTGTGTATTCCATGGCGTAGGACATGCAGCCGCGAACCACATAGTAAATTACGCCTTGAACATTCCACTCCTTAATCTTGTTCAGCATCCAGTTGATACGGTCTGCGTTCCCGTCTTTGGACGTGAAGCACGGGCATGTAGACGCCATCAAGTATCGTTCGCCGATGGCGTTGAGCATGTCATCCATCGTCCACTCATCCACACCCACAGGGTCATAAAGCAGCCTCTCGCTGGAACAGAGCTCATCTGCAACAAGGACGCCCTGAGGTGTGCCCTCCTCAACCAGCGTGGGTAGCTTCCAGTTGTCAGGCCAAATCATGGGTGTGCCCGTAACCATCACCCGCGGCGCATCCAAGGAGCACGACCACTCTTTTCGGCGAACCTTTTCTTCAAGCTCGTCGCACAGCGCCTCGGTTTTCTCTGTCCAACGCGTTATGTCGTCCCACATGTAAGTTTGATTAACCAGCATAGCGTCTCTTCCCATGATGACTGGGTTGCCTTTACGCAACTCCTGTAGTCGACGAAAAGCCTTCGTTGCCTTCTGCGTTTTCTCTATCGCTGATTTCAACTTCTTCCTAGTTATCTTGTTGCCCGTCAACGCCTCAATCTGCCCCTTCACAGTCAGTAGTCCCTCTCTCCAGAACCGCAGAGACTGCGGCAAATCCTTAACCCTCGGAATAGGCATCGCCCAAACAGGTTTATAATCGCTCAGGATTTCGCCCAGCTTCGTCATGCCGTCGCAAGTCAACACGCTAATCAACGCATCGCTTAACTCTAAGTAGGGCGACAACCCAATCATCTTCGCACCTATGGTTGACCGAATAACTGGACAAACTTCAACAGGCACAACGCGGTCTCCGAGTTTCGACGTGTCATACCAGCCTGAGTTAACGCGGACAGGTATGGCGTCAGCAGCCAGAATCATCTCTGTCGGCGCAAACAAGCACATGTAACCGATGACTTTCTTGCCGCTTTCTTTCGCCGCTTGAATTTCTTTTTCGCGTTTTCCAAAAAGGTCGGCGACCTCATCAAAATACTCCATAGCTTTAGGTCGATTCTTTGATGTCTTTTTCATGCGCGCGATGTTTTCCGCCATCACTTTCCGTGAAGTGGCTTTAACCGAGTTTCTAAGCTCTTCGATTTCTTTCTGAGAGATTTCAATCATGTACTTTTTCTGTTGGCTTATCATTTTTAGATTCCTCAATCACTATCTGATGGCTTCAACCAGTTTCGGGATTTGAAAATGGTTTTTCCACCTATCTTCAATTTTAGGCATCCTTCGTACGGACACATCTCCACGCATCGGAGACACAGCATGCACATTGAAGTATCTATCTTTCCTCCCTTCTGCTCATAAACGTCAGTGACCTGCACGGAGCAGACTCTTTTGCATATTCCACACTTGGTGCATTTTTCCTCGTCCTTCTCCAAGTGCAGCGCGGGCGCCCACTTAAAACCTTTGAACCTGTTCACAACTGCAAGCGACGCCCCAGTCGGGCAGAACCGGCACCAAACGCGCCTTATCGCAAATGAGCCTACAACCGTTAACACAACGAAAATTAATGGGAAGATTGTGGCATAAATTCCGTTCGTGTAGCCGATTATATCCTGAACATAGGGATAACTGAAATTCACATCACCGATGACAAGCGGTCCAGCCCACGGCACAATCAACGGAATTATTGGACCAAGCAGGATGTTCATGGGTTTGAAGGGACCGCCCAAAACTTCTGCCAGAACAATCCCCAACTGCACCGATGGAAGCGGATCCATCAGAAGCAGGACAGCGGGCAGGAGCAGAAACACGAGCAGCAACACGTACCTGAGATTATGCAGGAACTTGTTCAGCCTGTCGGGAAGGTCTCTATGCCGTATTTTGAGAGCCTTCCGCGCAACCGTTATCAAGTCCATGTATAAACCGAATGGACAGAGCCAGCCGCAGAAAAACCGTCCGAAAACAATGGACATGGCTAAGATGACGATTAGCATGATGAGGAGCCATATGGGGTACGTGAATATGTAGAAGAACGTGGCCAAAGCTGCTGCTTGAATAACGAATCGCAGATAAGTTACTCTCGTGGCGAGACCTTTCTTCCATATAAGAATAACCAGTATTCCCGCAATCGTTAGCCCCGCAAGCACCATTAGTTTTAGTGCTTCACCTAAAATTTCTATGACCATTTACTACTTCCTTCACAAAATTTTGGGAACGAAGTGTTAAGCAAACTTCTAGCTTAGATAGCGATCTAACAGCGAACACTTTAATGCGTGGATTCTGAATTTTAAGCGTTAACGTCATGTTTAACTTCACATGGGGCAATTTTAGATACAGCAAATATAGGAAAAGAACATTTAAGCTTTACACATTTTTCAGTCCAACAAGCAAACCTCGCAAATAAGCTGTTTTTTGTTCCCTCAACCTTTGCCTAAACGGCTAAGCTACGGGGCGCTTTGGTGAGAAGCCAGCCTGTTATTCCGCCCAGCAGTAGTATTGGCGAGAGCGCCGTACCTATCTCGAACAACAACGCTATAGCGAAGTTGTCAAGCGGCACTGTGCCAGCAGCCGAGTACGTGACGAGGAAAAACAGTAATGGCAGGCATATAACCAGTCCTCTGCTTAAGCCGAGCGAGAAAGCGTGGAAATTGAACTTTTCCTTGATCTAAAACTTACACAGGTAAAGGAGTCATCAGAGTTAAAGTTGGAGAAAGGGAAAAAAAGGATTGGTGCTGCAGCGGTTTTTATTTTGGGTTTATTATTCTTGTATTGTATTCTTGAATGTATTGTAGGTGCACGGCGTCATAGGGGTAACTTTCTGTTGCTGGGTATGGGAAGCCGCTCATGTTGATGAATGGCAACGGGTCAGTTGTGAAGGTAAATCCGTAGCCCCAGTTTCCCGGTGGGTCTTTGAACCAGCAGGCTACAAACAGGAAGTAGTCTCTTTCCATGCCTTCTGCGAGGGGTGGCAGGTTGGCTGTTGGGAATTGGAGTGAGACTTGGTCGCCTTGCCTTCCGATGACGTACATATCATCACCCTCGAGGAGCAGTGGTGTCACGTCGCCGTACCTTGTGAAGCTTCCTGAAGCGGTTGAGGTCGTGATGCCGAATTCTACTGGTTGCAGAGTAGCGATGGCGTTGATTCTGTAGACAGCTATGTCTTCCTGCGGAGTTATGTCCACTGCGATGTAGTCGAAGGTTACATTGAAGAAGTTAGTAATCCTGATTTGGTAGTCGGTAATGCCATCGGGAAACAGCCCTGTCAAGTCAACGACGAAGCTTCTTGGAACGTAGTCTGAAGGTGTTGGCATCTGCCTGCTTTGCGGAACGCGGGCCCATTCCCCGTTGGCGTCTTTGATTTCCATGTAAGGAGCTGGGTAAATCTGTGTGCCGCTTGGCGCCAGTCCCTGCTCGAACGCGGTGAGGATGCCGTCTACCCAAGTGTAGTAGGGTCCAGGATCTCCCCAGTCCACCATTCCGTTGATCACGAGCTTTATCTGTTGTGCATTAGATAAGTCTCCGAGGTCCAAGGTCAGTTGGTTCAATGTGATGTTGTTCCATGCGGGGCTTTCGAGTCCGTTGTTGCCTGGTGTGAAAACGCCGTCTAATTTGGAGATTTGAGAGCGTACGTCTTCTCCTTTTTCGTTAATGGCGGAGACTGGTGTTAAGAGGGTATTTTTGCTTACGGTGTAGATTTGACCGTTAAAGGCTTGGTTGATGTAGTTGCTCATGGTTGAGTAGACATCGACGTTCGCTGGGTGGTCAACGACCACCATGTAAGCGGCGTCCAGGTAGAAGATTTCGTCCCATTGCTGGAAGAGGACAAGGTCGTAATAGCCGTTCTTCGGCGTTAGTTGAGTGTTGTCTAGTTTGATGTAGTCCCATGGGTTTCCTCCGCTATACACGATGTCGCCGTTTTCATTGATGTAATCCATGTAGCCCAGCCAGCCCGCGTTTGCGACTTCAGTAACGTAGACATAGTCTGTTCCGTTCCAGTAGAACAGGGAAGGACATGATGCATATCCGCTGATAAGATTGTAAGTGACAACGATTATGGTGCGGTCCTGCAGGTCTATGGTTATGGTCGGAGTTCTGTCGCCGTTGCTCCAATACGCGAACTCAAGCACAGCCGTCGCGGTTGTAAATGGCGTGGGCACCGAAATGGTGTATTTTCCAACGGGCAGAAGCGCCGTGTACGGAGTGTTGTGGCTTTCTCCGTTCAGCGTGAACGGTAAAGGTGTGGAGCCGCCACCGGACCTGTTGACGGTGAGGGTGTGATAACCTGTCTTGACAACTGTGAATGTTCCTGTTAGGCTATTCACTTTGAAGAAATGCTTTCCTTCGGAGGTGGCGTTAACGGTGAATGCCACTTCTATGGTTTCTCCCGCAGCCAACTCGATTTTTCTGCTTTCTACGAATTCTTCGTCAACCCAGAATTTAATTGTGAGGGTGTCGGTTTCGCCGCTGGGGTTGTTTGCAGTGACTGTAACGGTTACAGGGTCGCCAACCCAGCTTTCATAGGGTTTAACCACAGGGTTTGAAAGGCGTATGTTGCTGGAGGTTGGGGGTGCTGGCTTGATTGTGAATGAGCCAGTTAATCCGCCTAGCTCCACAGTGTAAGTTCCGATGGTTTCCTCGATGACCGTGAACTCGGCTATGACGGACGTGTTGTTGCCTGGAACCACGAGGGTTTGGTTTTGCGTCAGTACGCCGTTTATCGTAAGGTTCGCGTCGTAGGTGCCTTCCAAATCGCCGATGTTTGTTATGTTGGCTGTAATCTGAACAGGCTCGGCTTCTTCCGCCTCAGAAGGAGTAATGGTTAGGTCTGTCACCACGAATTCAGCTTCTCGGGCTGCAGTTGCTATCAAGCCCTGATTTTGAAGATATAAGTAGGTTCCAGCGGCTGCAGCCACTATTATCAAGTCGATTATGAGGATTGCTTTCAGCTTTGTGACGGCAGAGCGAGAAGGCATCTTTTCAGGGTCTCCTCGATTATATAGCCATAATAGTATTTTGCTGAAGATTTAAACTATGCGGAAAACGTCGTTTCTCAGAGAACGTTTACAAGAATGCAGGTGCTGTCAGTAGCTTGCCACGCCTTTTTTCTCTGAAAAATCGTACCATTTCCAAAGCTCCTCTGCAACTCTTTCCGAATAGCCATGGCTGAGAAGTAGCTGCCTGAAGAGACGCTTCGCTTTCTTAGACACATAATTCACGTAACCAGTATCTCTGGGTTGAACCCAAATAAACATTCTGTATTCAAAATTCAACTTGTAGACATAAACAACACAACTACAAATAGCCTGAACTAACGCCTGAAAATTGCCCATAGCCGTCTGAAAACAGCTTCAACTGAATGTTCACTGTCTTAGAAATAGCTACTCTAAGTTGACTACCCTCTTCCCATCTGAAAGAAATTAAATAGAAAACTAAGCTTTCGGTTCAAGCGCAAAGAAAACGCTTATAGGCTATTGTTGCGGGTTAAGTTTGAGCGAGCCACTCTTCGGGCGGGTAGATCAGTCTGGTATGATCGCCACGTTGGCATCGTGGAGGCCGCGGGTTCAAATCCCGCCCCGTCCACTAAACTAAACCTTGTGAAACTGCTTTTACATGAAGTTCTTGTGCAAGTTTGTAATACAGAAATGTTTTAAAGATTTCACGGCAACATTAAAAAGGTCGTCTGAGAGCATTTTTGCGTGGTTTTGATGGCTGTTGCGGCGATATTTCCTACTATAAAGAGAAAATAGGATTTAATTGGTCATGCAGGACGGTTGAGGGTTGGAATCATGTCTTAATCCTGCAGCGTCAACGCATGTGAGAGCAGTCTTTAAGCTACACCTCTTTAGCTGGCAGTTGTTCGCTTACAGCCCTGTTAATTGCTTCGACATACCTGTTGGTCAGGTTCAGCAGATCCGCTCCTGCGCTTTCGGAGCCGCCGTACAGGAAACCGTTGGCGCTGCTTCTGAAAATCACGGGCATTTCCCTGCCGTCCTTCAACTTGATTTTCAACTGGGTCAGTCCTGTGAGAATATGCGTCTCTGCATAGGCTCCAGCGACGTTTTCAATCGGCGTCTCGCCCACTATCTTGTCCCTGTCTAAAATCAGCAAGCGCTTGTTTGTCACGGCCAAGATGTTTCCCCACCCTGTTCTTCCCTCTTTTATGAGAATCTCTTCACCTGGTTGCAGTTTCACCCTTCTATCCCCGTATACTGTATTAGTCTCAAAGAACCTATTATAAACTATGCCAAGGCACTGCAGATGAGCAGCAAAAAATTATTAGTCAAAACTGACCATATGGTTCTCGGCGGAACCCTGCTGCATCAGCGTGGGCGCATCTGGTGGTTTCCAACGAGCGTAAAACGGGAGAAAAAAGAAATCTTGAGCATGCTGAGAGAGATGTGGCTGGATGGCAACCCTACACTGCGCCGCATATACTCTTCTTGGGAGCAGCTGGAATCAAACGTGATAGTAATATCCCAAGCGGCGTCGGATAAGCATAAGCGCAAAGTCCAGCAGTGCCCCAACTGCGGCGCAAAACAGACAATAACCCAGCCGATTGCAGGCGTCTTTCCGTACCAAAACTGTAAGGTGTGCAAACGTCCCTTCTACGTCAACGCTGATTTGACAGCGCGAAAACT
This sequence comes from Candidatus Bathyarchaeota archaeon A05DMB-2, assembly GCA_018475625.1. GTDB lineage: Archaea > Thermoproteota > Bathyarchaeia > Bathyarchaeales > Bathycorpusculaceae > A05DMB-2. The sequence continues at coordinate 92,214 of JAAKEZ010000001.1, read as the reverse complement.
GACTGGCGACGAAGCTAGGGAAATACCAAGCGCGTGGTTTCAAGTGATTGAGGACCTAAACGAAAAGAAGGTCGCTGTTGTTTTCCGACTAGAGTAGCAATTGGCAAGCCCGCATCTATTCAGGTAGGGATGCAGAAAGCCGGACACCGGCGTCCTCGCGCGGTGCTATCGCGACCTTCTCTTTGAATTTGCCCTTAGCAAGGGTTTCTTTCAGTTCTTCAAGCACGGGTTCGGGTCGGCTGCAGAAAATGACCTCGCCTGTCTCGTTCGCCCAGACGGTTAAACCTCGGCTCCAGCCCTTGTGTAATATGTGCAGCAGTGCGTTTTCGCTGTCAAGGTGCAGTAACGCAATGGAACCAACCGTCTTGCCCTTCAAACTGCAGAGAAGCGTGTCTGCGGCTTCACCCGCGTCTTGTCCTTCGTTGATTATCTCGCTGAAGAGGTGTGGAATAATCTCTGAGTCAATCACTCCAACTTTGGCGCTTTCGAAGACATGCCCCTTCAACCTCTCCGCCAGCTCCTTGTAGTTTCCCAATCTCCCGTTATGAACCGATACAACCGTCAACTCGCGCTCGAATGCTCCGATGTAGGGCTGAGCCGCCTCCTTAAACTTGGCGGTGGCAAGAAATTCTCCGCTTGGAAACCGAACGTGCCCAAGCAGCACTTTGGCTTCTGCCAGCTACGGCTTTACAATCTCCGATAGCTGGGACGCTGGAGAATCGGATGTTTTACCTACCTTTTCTAGGAAAACGTTGCCGTCATCCAACAGGACAGCGACTCCAGCGCCGTAGCCGCCCACGGGCTTGTTTTCGTTCGAGTACTTGCTGACCTCAAGCTTCTGGAGAACGTTGAAAACTTTAGTTATGGATAAAGGCTGTTTCGTTATAAAACCAAATATGCCGCACATTCTCGTTGCCTCCTCTGAAATAATCTGTGTTCGCTCACTAATAGCCTTTAATGCAGTCGCGCCTTTCCAACGCGAAGCGGGGTCGACAGCTTTTTATCTGTCGAACTCTACTATTTTTACCAGCACTTCTGTGAGGTTTCATTTTATGAAGGAACTTGTTGTGAAGAGTTCTGCGTTTGAAAACAACCAGCTTATCCCAGTAAAGTACACATGCGATGGAGACAACGTGAACCCGCCCTTAACCATCGAAGGCGCCACAGAGGAGACGCGAAGCCTCGTCCTCATCATCGATGATCCTGACGCGCCTATGGGCACATGGGACCACTGGGTCGTCTGGAATATCCCGCCCACAGACAAAATCGAGGAAAACAGCGTCCCTGGCATTGAGGGGAGAAACAGCGCCAGAAAGCACTCTTACGCTGGACCCTGCCCGCCGTGGGGCACACACCGGTACTTCTTCAAAGTCTACGCCCTAGACGCTGAACTTGAGTTGAAGCCAGATGCAGATAAGAATGATGTGGAGAAAGCCATGCAGGGACATATACTTGCCAAGGGCGAGATTGTTGGGCGCTACCGCAGGTCACGCTGACGCCGTTGCTTTGGAGTTGGAAACGACACATATTACGAGTTATATGTAGAACCCAAACAGCTCTGCATATGATGCCGTTCTCTGCTGCCAGAGAATTGATAAGCATTATTAACAGTGGGTCCCACTATTCGACTTGAGGGGCGGTTGGATAAGCGTTGAATAGACGAACGGTTGCTCTGGTAATCTTCTTCGTGGCAGTTATCTCCGCGTCCCTCTTCGTAACCATCAAGCTGTTCAGCGACCCCGAAGACCCAGATTTTTACGTGGGCGTCGAGTTTGCCTATAGCGACAGCATAAATGATTTGAAGGCTCTCGTGGATAATGTGAAGGACTACACCAACCTGTTCGTTATAGGCTCGATTGAGATAACCTTCAACAAGACCGCGCTAGACGAGGCATGCGACTACGTAATCAGTAGCGGGCTTAACTTGATTGTTCTGATTACAGACACCGAACTTTACAGTTACTGCCACTTTGAATGGGTGGAACAGGCGAAACAGAAGTACGGCGACAAGTTCCTCGGCATCTACCGTTATGACGAGCCTGGAGGAAACCAGCTGGATAAGGGCGCTGCCATGCTGATTAAGGAAGGCGCAAGCTACGCTGACGTGGCTGCGAACTACACGGGCACGCTGAAAATCATCCTAGACTACTACCTAAACTACACAGATCGGGTGTTCACCGCGGACTACGGGCTCTACTGGTTTGATTACAAAGCAGATTACACCACAGTTTTCGCCGAGTTCGGGTGGAACCACAGCCGCGGTTTACAGACGGCGCTTTGCAGAGGTGCCGCCAACGCGTTCAATAGAGACTGGGGCGCCATAATCACGTGGACATACACTGACAAGCCCTACATCGAATCCGAGGATGAGCTTTACAGCGACTTGCGGTTGGCGTATGCTGCGGGAGCGAAGTACGCGGTTGTTTTCAACTACCCAAAAATCGAAGAATATGGAGTACTGACTGAGAAACATTTTGACGCGTTGAAGCGGTTCTGGGATTACGTTCACGGCAATCCGCGCAGCGGCGGAGTTGACAGGGCGGAGGCAGCTTATGTGCTTCCTGAGGATTACGGATTTGGTTTCCGCGGTGCCACTGACACGATTTGGGGGCTGTTCAACGCAGATGACTTCTCCGCAAAAATCTGGAATGACGCAAACACGCTGGTAGCGCAGTTCGGTTCCCGCTTGGACATCGTCTACGACGACCCAGAGACATTCATCGCAATTCAAAACCGTTATGGTAAACTGTACTTCTGGAACGAGACTGTTCCGTGACTCTGAAGGAAAAAAGAAAAGAGGTTAAACCTGCTGCGTTAGCGTTAGTAGTTTTCAACCCAAACTTCAAAAAAACTACGCGGGTGACTGCACACCGGGCACTGCACCGGCGCTTCGCTGCCTTCATGAACGTACCCACAGTTTCTGCATTTCCACCTAATTACCGTGTCTTTCTTGAAGACTTTGCCTTGGTTTACGTTGTCCATTAGCTTCAGGTAGCGTCGTTCATGGTAGGCTTCGACTTTGGCGACCATGCGGAACGTTTGTGCTACTGCGGGGAAGCCTTCTTCTTCGGCTACGTCTGCGAAGTTGGGGTATAGTGTTCCCCATTCCAGTTTTTCGCCTTCAGCTGCCGCTTTCAGGTTTTCAGGTGTTGACCCTATAACGCCTGCAGGGTACATCGCGGTTATTTCCGTCGTTCCGCCTTGAAGATGCTTGAAAAACAGCTTAGCGTGCTCCTTTTCATTGTCTGATGTCTCCTGGAAGATGGCTGATATCTGTTCGTATCCTTCTTTTCTGGCTTGACTAGCGAAGAAAGTGTATCGGGTTCTGGCTTGGGATTCGCCTGCGAACGCAGCTAATAGGTTTTTCTCTGTTCGGCTGCCTTTAAAATCCATAACAAGATTCTCCTTTGACATATTATTTTAAATCGAATAATAAAAGGGTTCCTTGCACTGCTGCGCCTCCCAGACGAAAAAACCGCTGCAAAAACAATGCTTTCCTGTTCATAAAACCAACTATAAACTAGTACTGCACGCAAACATAAACTTGTGCTCAGCATCCGAAAGCGTTTAGATCTCGAGTTCCTTGAATATGGCGCTTAGGCTTTCCAAAGTCAGGTTGCCACCGGTCAGAGGTAACGCTACCTTCTTGCCCTGAAGCTGTTTGCGCAACTGGAACGCAGCTGCTGTTGAGGCGGCGCCCGCGCCTTCCGCAAGCTGGTGCGTGGTCTCCAAGAGCGTCACGATGGCTTTTTTCATTTCCATCTCGCTCACTAGGACAATCTGGTCTATCATCTTGCAGAGAATGCCGAACGTCAAGGTGAAGGTGACCCGGGTGGCTAAGCCCTCTGCGAAGGTGTCAGAGGACTCAGTTTGCATCAGTTGCCCAGTTTTCCACGAAAGGTAGACGGCTGGAGCGTTTTCCGCTTGGACACCGATTACCTTTATTTTTGGGTTTAAGGCTTTGGCGATTATGCATGCGGCTGCGGCTCCGGTTCCGCCGCCGATGGGTGCAAATATGACGTCAACATCTGGCAGCTCCTCGATAATCTCCAGATACAGCGTTCCCACTCCCGCGATGAGCAGGGGCTCGTTGGCTGAGTGGATGTACCTGTAGCCTTTCTTTCGGGCTTCTTCCTCAACCCAGTTTCGGGCTTCGTCATAGTCCTTGCCGTGGAACTCCACTTTGGCGCCGTAACATCTGGTGGCTTCAACCTTAGCAGGGTTCGCGCCTTCAGGCATGCCGATGATGGCTTCGGCGCCGAAGAGGCACGCGGCGTAAGCTACTGACTGCGCGTGGTTCCCCGTGGACGCGGCAATGACACCTCTCCGCTTCTCTTTTTCCGACAGCCGGGAAATCAGGTTCACTCCGCCTCTGACCTTAAACGCGCCCGTCGGCAACGTATTATCACATTTAACGTACGCGTCGAAGCCAAGTTTCTGGCAGAGCGCTGGCGAATGAACCAGAGGCGTTCGCGGCAGGTACCGCCTAACGACTTTTCGGGCTTCGTACACGTCTTCAAGTGTAACTTTCTCCGTGACCATATGCATCAGAGAACAAGCTGCTTTTTGAGGTTATAACTTTTGCAGTTTCAAGGAATCCTTGACTCAGTGCTTCCTAACTAGCGCTATCGGAAACTTTGCGGTCACTTTTTCTCCGTCTTGGAACAGGTACACGTCGCCCATGGTTGATAGGGCGCCGCCGTCGTAGACAAGCGCCGAACCCGATGGAAGGGCGAATATCCTGTCCTCCTCTGATAATCTTTTCAACTCGGTGTCTTTCGAGGGTTTGTAGTGGACTTTAAGGGTGATGTCCACCAGCCCAAGCCCATCAATAACCATGGTTGCTTTTCTGTTTCTGTTTGTGGTTATGCACTTCTTGCAAAGTGCTAAGGCGCCAGCGCTTCTACCCACAACAACTCGGTCGTATCGGCGGAGCATGGGGGCAACGCCCTTGTTTCTAAGTCGCTTCACCAGCGCGGTAGTAAGACCGCCCGTGAGGTACAGAAGGTCGGAGCAACCGATTTTTCGGGAAATCTCCTCGGTTGTCGCAGAGTAGTCAGCGAATTCAACGTTGCTTGCGCCGAGGCTTCTGAAGTAGTCGAGCACTTGTTTCCTGCGCCGATACGACCTGTCGAACGAGGCTCGAGCCCAAGGGAGCACCAAGACGCTTGGCGCTCCTCCAGCGTCAAGGAAAGCGCGCATATTTACGTTTCTGCAGCTTCTTTTGATTATGTTTTCGCCGCCGAGAAAATACAGCTTCATCAAGGATAAAATAGACTTCGAGGTTTAAAAGGATGCGAGCGCGGCTCTAAGTTGAATTCTCCGCAGTAAGCGTCAAGCACTGTTTCAGTATCGGCAGAGCAGCTTCATCAAGCCAGTAAACAGTCTTCATTCCTTCATTAACTTGCTGAACAAGTTCAGTCTTCTCAAGCGTATGCATCTGCCACGTCAACGCTTGCGACGTTATCGCAACCTCACCTGCCAACTCGCCATGCGACAACCGCTTCTTGTTCAATAACGTTTCCAAGATCTTTCGAGCTGTTTTATGCCGCAACAGGGAAATCATCAGCATTTCCTTCTGCGAAAATTTCTTGGATGCAAAGAACCTTTTGTAGCGTCCGTCCCGAATGAACGACACAAGACCCGACTTAACGAGAACGCCTAGGTGATACTGTGCCAAGCCAACGGAAATTCCTAAGTCAGAGCAGATTCCCCTGAACTGGACACCAGGGTTATACTTGATATAAGTGTAAATGTCTGCGCGGGTGGAGTTGACTGGCAGCTGCTCAGTATTGCTGAAGGCGGTGGCGGGCACTGGAACCGCCAGCAAACAGAAATTGTCAGGCTGAATGGACCGCAAACTGGGAATGCCCGAGTAAACGTGGACTAGGCAAGGCGACTGTTCGGAGACGCTGAACGTAAAGTTTTTCTGATGATACAAGAGCGCTGCAAAAGATCCTAAAATGATTGCCGCTAACACGAACACGGTGACCGCGCGCTTCAAACTCAACGGACTCAGCCTTCACGTAAGCATTTTGGGTGCTTCCAGTTTTTAACACTATTTGTAAACGAACGTACTACTTACTGCTTAATTGAGTCCAACCTAATCGAAGCCTATTGGTGGTTTGTTGCAGAAAACTATAGAGGGGCTATCGCTATTGACGCCGAAAACGCGCAAACTATGCTGAAACAGCAGAGGGGAGAGGGTCACATTCAGAGCAACAGCGCTTTCAACGCTAAAACCGGCGCCACCACCGCCACGCTGAATAAGACGGCGGTTAACAGCATTATTCTCCAAGCTTTTCCAACATCTTCGGGTGAGATGTCTTCACCGTCGCCTAAAGCGTAATATCCCTGCTTCTCAAGCTGCGTGTTCAACGCTCCAGCCATGGCTGAAATCGTCCATCCAGCGTTGAGGCTGGCGGTTTTGTTCTTGTCTCTCTGCAGGATACGCAGGGAATTTCTCCAATCCGCACCCATCAGCATCGCCGAAACAACCATCAAAAACGCGGTTAGCCTTGCTGGAGCATAGTTGGCTATAGTGTCCATTTTAGCCGAGAACCAGCCGATGTTCACGTTTTCAGTGTCCCTGTAACCTACCATCGAGTCCAGAGTGTTGATTACCCTGAAGGCGAAGGCGCCTGGAACGCCGAACAGGGCAAAGAAGAATAGCGGGGATGTTACGCCGTCGGTGGTGCTTTCTGCTATGGACTCGACTGCCGCGGATATTATGTGACGCTCGTCGAGGGTTGCTGGGTCACGCCTGACGATGAAATGTAGCCAGCGCCTTGCCTCGTCAACATCTCCATTTTTAAGTGCTTTAGCTATCGGAGCTGTATAATGCTTCATGCATTTGATGGCTATTGTGGTCTTCAGTAGCACGGCGGATGCGACAACGTAAAGCAGCCAGCCCCAAACCGGAATTAGCCGAATCGCCCACAGTAGGAAGAATGCGGGAACCGTGAAAAGCGTGATGACACCTACGCAAAGGAAGACACCATTCCTCTTCTCAGTTAATGGGTTGATGCTTCTGGTTTTGGGTTTAAGATAAGCGATGACATTGCCCATCCACACTGTAGGGTGGACGCGATCTGGAAACTCGCCGAAAATCAAGTCAATAACGAAGGCCAAAAGTAGAATCAGCAGGGAATCCATGAGAAACAAGATATTTATGAGGACCATGCCTCCGAGTTGAAACTGCTTATGCGAGAGAACAGATTGTAAGACGTAAGGCGGCTAAGCATAGTCTTCCACTGTCTTTTTGAAAGCTTCCAGTAGCCGCTCGTTTTCCCGCCTTGTTTTAACCGCCACTCGCACATAGTACTCGTCCAATCCATGGAATGAACTGCAGTCCCGTATCAGCAAGCCAAAATTTAGCAGTTTCGACTTAAGCTGAGCCGCGGTGAACCCCGACTTCCTGACATCCATGAAAATAAAGTTAGCGTCCGCAGGATACACCTTGAAAGCTGCAATTCTCCGGAGACCATCCATCAAAAATGCTTTTTCATTTCTAACGAGTTCGCGTGTTTTCTCTAAATGTTCTTCATCGTCCAAGGCTGCGATTGCTGCGACCTGTGCTAAGCAGTTGACATTCCACGGGGTTTTGGCGTTCGTTAACGTTTGGATTATCTCTTTTGAGGCAATTCCGTAGCCAACTCTGAGCCCAGTTAACCCGTAAATCTTCGTGAACGACCTCAAAACAAACAGATTAGGGTACTCCGCTATTTTGCCAATCAGGGACAAGTGTTTTTCTCCTTCAACGAATTCGAGGAAATCCTCGTCTAAGAAAACCAGAACGCCTTGCTCCAGCGCTCTTTCAACTATCGCAATTAAATCGTCTTTTGGTGTTAGAAGGCTTGCCGGGTTGTTTGGGTTGCAGAAAAACAGAACCTTCGCGCCGGCCATCTCATGCAGAAAAGCGTCCACTTCAACATGAAAATCCTCATTCAGATATACGTGATTAACCGCCTTTCCCATTCTCCTAACCGCACGCTCGTACTCGCCGAATGTAGGCGCAGGCACAACCGCAACGTCGCCATCTTCCAAAAACGCCTCGGCGAACAGGTAGATGAGTTCAGTGGAGCCATTGCCCACAACCACGTTATCCTCTGTAACGCCTTCATAGCGACTGGCGATTGCCTTCCGCAAAAGCGTAGAATTCGAGTCAGGATAAACCGGTATCTGAGATAGACTGTCCTTTATTGCTTCCAGCGCTTTCTGGGAAGGACCCAGTGGGTTGACGCTTGAACTGAAATCTATTATGTCTTCTCTTCTGAGACCTGTCTTCTTTGAAATCTCCCAAACCTCGCCGCCGTGAACGCAAGGCTTTAGGTCAAGTTTCTTTAGAATTTTCATTTAATCACCGTCCAATCCTCTTTGCCTGCCTATCAGTTTTAGCAGCAACGGCATCACATCTTTTCCCTGTATGCAGTTTAAACCGCCCCTACAAGCTGCACGCTCATTGTATTGAGAGACGCCATCTTTAATCACATGAGCGCTTGCGATAGCGACTGGAACAGGGTCAGCCGTGTGCTCCCTGCTTATCGAAGAGGTGGCATGGTCCGCAAGCAACACGACACCCACCTCATTCAGGTCAACGTGGCTCAATATTTTACCTACCATAGCATCAATCTTCCTTATGATTGCGATTTTGCCCTGTACATTGCCGTCATGGCTTGCCTCGTCAGGGCCTTCCACATGTAACAACACAAAGTCACATCGCTGAACAGCCTCCAACGCCGCATCAGCCTTTGCAATCGTATCCGTGTCCAAATCACCCGTAGCACCAGGGACGTCAATAACTTCCATGCCGCTGAGCGTGGCAATGCCCTTGATGAGGCTTACGGCAGCCACGCACGCAGCATTCAGCCCGTACTTCTTACTGAAAAGCGGGATGAGTTGCGGTTTGGCTCCGCTCCATGGGACCACCATGTTTGCCGGAGGTTTTCCCGCGGCTCGTCGCTCCTCATTAATGGGGTGCGAGTCAAGAAGTTTGTGTGAAAGGCACATAAACTCTTCCAACACGCTGGCTGTCCGTTTAGCCGCGACGGACTCGTCTAAAGGCTGAACTGAACCAACTTGTTCTCCAACATTCGGCATCGTCGCAGAAACGTTGGCGCTGAGCTGCGCGCCTCGAAGCACCAGAGCACCTTTAAATCCAAGAGTCTGCCGATATAAGACCTGCACATCCGAGTTATCCCTCAACCGCATCGCTTCAATCGTCTTTGCAAGGTCTCGGGCTTCATTTCCGATTCTGCCTGCTCTCGCGTCAACCAAGACCAAGTCATCGTTCACACTTGCAAGGTTACACCTGAACGCCACATCACCCGGTTCAAGCTTGATCCCGGCGCCAGCCGCCTCGAACGGCCCTCTTCCACCGCAAAGCGCACAGGAGTCGTAGCCAAGAATCTCCAAGTTTGCCGCGTCGCTTCCCGGAACTGTTCCCGCTGCAACAGGGTCGAGCAAACCTGAGATGCCGCTTGAGGCCAACGCATCCATGTTTACGGGGTTAGCTGCCTGCAGCGGCGTCTGGAAGCCAAGTTCTCTGATGGGGCGATCAGCCATTCCATCACCGACAATCAAGATAATTCGCATCCTTCGTTTCTCCCGCTTGACTGCTGCGTCACTTTGTGGTTGGGCAACCGAGTTTTGTTAGGTGAAACTTCATTTAAATGTTTGGTTGGCTAGTCCAGCCAAAACTGGCGATTAGCGCTCGCGTCCGCCCTCCTGCAAAGACAATTTAGGGAAAAACCACGCGGATAGCACTCAAAAAGTGTGATGGAAGCCTTCTCCTTTCGCCCTTTTAGGCTGAGATGAGAAATGATGTTGTAATGGTTATAAAGCGTTGTGTCGCCGCCGACATATATCCTGTCAGACAATATTTCTTTTTGCGGGGTCATTTCGGTTTCTGAAATTTCCTTTTTAGCTCACAACGCCTAGCCATATTTGAGGAGAAAGGAGATGTTCGAAAGAGCGTTCTCTGATGCGGCTGCAATGCTGATACTCTTCTTCGGAGTAGCCATAGCCTTCATAATACTTCAAAGCTATTTTTGGAGCCGCGAACGAAAGCGAATATAGCAACGGAGAGCCCAGTGCTCAGGTTAAGCAGGTCTGACTTTAAACGTTAAACCGGTTAGAGTACACCTTAACACTTAAAAGCAAGAGATCGCCCACTACGACAAAAACAGGAAACGGTGCACACAAATGTTTGATTACGGCACGTTGATCGTGGCGGGAATAGGCGCGTTCTCTTTGGCGCTTGCCTTTCTTGAATACACGTTATCCAAGAAGAGAATCCAAGTCCACAAACACTAAACAAAAGCAAGGCGTGTAACTGGAAAGAGCGCCGTGTTGTAGAAGTTATGCTATTTCCGACCGAGCCAAGTTTTCAGCATCCAGACTCGGCGGTAAGGTTCGAAAAAGAAAAAAGTGTGCAAGTTTTGTTTGACGTTTATTTTGCGTCAGCAGATTTGCCTTTAACGCACCACAAGCCACCATTTAGCCCGTACTTTGCCGTTACACCGCATTTGCCACATAGGCACATCTTCATGTTTTTCGGTGTGTTCGGTACAACTATACCAGTTTTTAATAACCTTCTACAAATTTTGCGCGTTGATGCAACTTTCAAAGTGCAGGTTTGCTAGTCGCAAGCTGCGGATTTGAATTTTTCGGCGGTGCTGTGTTAAGGTGGGCTTGACATCAAACTTTCCATCTTATCCGCCACTTTGCTGTATTTTTGGTGGATGAGGTTTTTGTCGAAATCCCAGAATTCTTTCAGCATGGCGTCTTGTTCCTCGGGCGTGAAGTATTGCATGGATGGGAGGAAGAAGGTTGTGTCTTCTTTCTCTATGTGCTTGGGGTAGAACACAGCCAAGTCGTTCAGGAACTTGCGGACTTGGTTTAGTGCCTCTGTGTTTCCGTTGGTGTAGTCTTTCATGGCTTCTTCTAGGTTGCGGGTGGTGGTTCGGGCGTAAATGTGCTCTTGGATTAGCTCTTTCATGGTTGCGTCGTGTTCTGGTGACAGTTTTTTCTTGAAGAGTTCGCGGAAGAGTATGCCTTCTTCTTTGCCGTGGTGGCAGTGGTCGGCGTAGGTTCGGATGAAGTCCACGGTGACGCTGATGAACTCTGTGTTGACTTTGTTGGCGCTGCCGATTGTGGAGCTTTGCTTGTTTATTGGGTTTATCATGCGTTCGATGGTTCTGTGCTCGCTCATAAGGAGGTCTGTGGGCAACAATTCAGGATCACCTGTAGAAATAAGGCGGCGTTTTTGCTAATAAAAGTTGACATTCGCGGCTGGCAGAAGCACAACTCTTTAGAGAAACCAAAACAAATATCATTAACGAAGGTGCGACGAAAATGACTGAGAAAATGGACAAAGAACACATCCAAGAACTAAAAGAAATGGTCAAAGAGAAAAAACGGGAAGAACCAGTCGAGGAGGTTCTCGCCAAATTCTGCCAGAGACACGGCGTTTCCCTGAACACTTGCCGCGTTTACTACGACCGCTTAGTGGCAAACGGCGAAATCGAGGAAAAATAGTCGCTTATGCTATCTTGATTTAAGTTTACTCCGAAGCTGGAAAACAATAACTTCGTGTACAACTTTTTCTCACGAATGGAGCTTAACAGAGTATTGCTTTTTAGATAATAATAAAAAAAGCTGAGCAAATCAGGTTGAAGGCACTTCTGGAAGGGGGCTATAAACAAAAACCGCAAACACTCTTTAGCCGATTGTGAACCGTGCAGTTTCGACGTGCTTGCTGGGAAGTCATGCTTGAAGCTTGAGATGCTACGAGGTTTGCGGTGATGGCTTTCATAAAACTTTTATATACGATGCATGGTGCTTATGCATGTATCGACTCTAATGAGACACGGTGCTATGATGGAACCAAGCAAAAAACCGTTAAACGTCCTTATTAAACAGCTTCACGGAAACATCGAGGTTGTTCTCAAAAACGGCTGCGAATATAAGGGAAAAATGATAAAGTGTGATGGGCACATGAACATACTTCTTGAAGGAGCAACCGAATCCAAAGATGAACAGCCACTTACCAACTACGGCAACGTGCTGCTTCGCGGAAACAACATCCTCTACATTGTGCTCGACGCCACCAAACACTAAAACCAGCTTAACTGCTTTCCCAATGTTCGCCTGCAACACATAAAATCTTATCTTCTCCTAAACGCATACCTCTCTTAACGGTGAGTGTTGTGAGCGACAAGGAGTTGCGCGTTTCCAAAATCAAGGATGGCACCGTGATTGATCACATAAGTGGCGGATACGCTTTGGATGTCGTCAAGATTTTGGGGATTACTGGACGCGAGAAAAGGGTGATGACCATAGCCATCAACGTTCCAAGCAAACGGTTCAAAGCCAAGGATATCGTGAAGATTGAAGGTCGAGCGTTGAATTCACAGGAGGTTAACCGTATTGCTTTAGTGGCACCGCATGCCACGATAAACATCATCTGCGACTACAAGGTTGTGGAGAAGTTGGAGGTTAAGCTTCCCAAGGTTATTGAGGGCATTGTTCGCTGTGTGAATCCTGCTTGTGTGAGCAACAGTGATGAGCCTGTGTCTTCCAAGTTTTACGTGAAAAGCGATGAACCGCTGGTGCTGAAGTGTCATTACTGTGGGTACATTTTGGAGAAGGCGGACGTGCTACAGCAGTTGTAGGCTGTTCGGATGTTCGTGTTCGGAATAGGCAATAATGTTTATATCGTAAGATGTAATATTTCATTTCTTATAATATGTCCATAAAAAGACATATTGTATGGGCGTACAACACAAATACACAAGGGTGAAAAACGTGCTAACCATAATCCTCCCAACCGTCTGGGCATCTTTCGCAGGCTACCTAATATGGTACGTAACATCAGCAAAACGTAACGTAACCATAACCCTCGAAGATGCCAATACACTATGGAAAATCCATAAAAACAGCTCCAACTGCACAGGCCACCACTGGCAGCCCATTTCCCGCAGAGGCGGCAAAATCTTCGGCTTCCGATGCGAATGCGGCTACAAATACACGCAAAAAAGACCACTGGTGTCCAGCATGCCTAAACCCTGCAAGTAGCGCGATAACACACCTTTGTCTTTTTCTGTAACCTTTTTTCCACCCTTCACCTTTTTTCTGGTTCACCTAACTTGTCGCACGCAAGCTGGAATAACTTCCTGAAAAATGCTTCATCTAACTGTTCGCCCCTGTTCACGCCTGAGCAGTCATCCGTGTAGGAAAACGTGTGTCGCTTGGCTTCGTTGGGCTTGAGTTCAAAAGGGTAAAACCTGCAAATCAACGGTCTCAACACGTAAATCGAGTAGCGGTTGTCCACCAGAAAAACGCATTTTCCATCTTTTACAGTTTTTCTCAACTCGAAAGTGTAAGGAGCCTTATCCGCGATTGCGACGGCAAACATTGAGACTGGCTGCTGTATTGCCTCTGCAATTTTTTCCGCTTCTTTGCGTAAGAGGAGAATGTGCCGGGTTTTTTCTGTTGTGTCACCGCAGCATTTCCCACATTCTATGCATTTGAAACGCAACTCAGTTGGATAGTCAAAGTCCATTTCTTCAGGTTCCGCTGATTTACTGTTTGGTAACTGACGTAAAAAGCATCTAATAAGGTTGGCTGTTACGGCATTTTTGGTATTGCTTTCACGTTCAGAATAACCTATTATTAACTGCAGGCGCTCTTTCGCTTGGAGAAAGGAGTTGGCGATGTGTGAAATGCCCTGTTTGCAGCGGCAAATTAGACATAGACGTGAAGAAGGCTGCTGAGTGCCACACTTGCGGCTGACACCGAAACATGGGCAAGAGTTAGCTGCTATGCGTGCTGCTTGTTGTTTCGGTGTCCTTCACCATACTGGTAAGGTCTGCTCAGGTTCTTTTCAAGTTTCTTCCTGAACGTGGCGTCCATGTTTATGCTGGGACAAGCCAAGCGGCTTGCATCCAACACGTAAAAGATGACATCCACGAGTTCTTCAGCTATTTTCTCTTCAGGTTCGCCTTTCTTCCATGCGTCGCTGGCTTCGCCGAGTTCGATGAACGCGAACAGAAGCTTCTTGGGTATGTCTTCAGGCTTGTTGTAGAAGCCTTTTTCAACGACTAGTTTCTCGATTTCCTTCTTCATCTCTTCCAACCGCATATTTTGGTCTTCTCCTTATGCTCACACAAGGCTGTAGCCTTTCTTTATATAGGTTTAACTGGAGTCTCGGGTTGTTTCCAAATGTGGATGTGGTGTGAAAAGCTGGAGTGTTCATAGGTCTATATAGACTATGCTGAATACGCCTTAAAGCATCTTCTCATCTATATAGTAGCGAAAGTACTATGAGGTGAAAGAAATGCTATCACGAGATTGCGACGGTTGCTCCCAACAGAAAGCTTGCAGCAGACGCTACAGCAGAGTCGGTAAAGGTGGAAAAGTTTACTGCCCAGACGGCACAGCCCACCTAGTGGACGAAGAAACGCAATGTTACACAGGACTTTACGAGCAATGTATAAACGCACTTCACTAGTTTTTTCTAATACGCCTAGAGTTAGAATTCAAACTGCAGCCTGGAAAACAGTCCTCAAGCAGCCAGTAACGCTCGCGTGCTATAAAAGTGCTGATGTCCAAAAACAGCGCGACTCAAACGCGAACTGTTTTCTGCTACGATGAAGCCAACAGTCTGTGTTCAGTTGTCGTAGGTTCCTCTTTTAATTTTTTCCGCCAGCAAGTGGACAAACTCAATAGGCCAGACATCGTCAGCCACGTCATCGGTAAGTACGTTGCGTTCATGATAGTATGATATAAGGTCGTTTTTCAGCAGCAGTATCAACAGAAATTCGTGTCCATACGTTCTTTTGAAAAGCGCGTACTTGCGAGCCTGTCTTGGGGTCATTTCAAAATGTGGCTCTAGGATAATTTTTCTCCCTTCCACTGACTTGTCTAGAATGAAGTCTGGCGTGTACTTGTCACCGGGCAACGGGAAAGTGATTGCCTCGTAGCTGTATGGGATCCTCAGGTTGGAAAGCACTTTTGCGGTTTCTTTCTCCCAGCCGCTCTTGTAACGGCTTAATTTTTGATAGTGAGACGGCGGATGCCCCGTTACAGTGGTCATATAGTCAAAGAACTGCAGTGCTTCTTTCAACGTGTTTGTGTTCAAGTTTTTTTGCTTCAGCCACCTACCTATCAAGAAAAAGGGATAGTCCACTTTTGCAGGGTCTTGAGGGAACATTTTCTTAGCGAAGCTGGTAATTCTTTCAGTAGCCAGCATTGTCCGGTCTTCATCTCTAAACAGGGAGTGTATGGGTGAATTAATTAGACCCAAGCTGATTGCAACATGGGCGTTCTCAACGGTTAACGGGACATACAGGTCTTCTGGTGAAAAATGCTCAAGAATTCTCAGGTCAGGGTGGGGTCTCACCATCCATCTTAGGTAAGTCCAAGCTTTGTTTTTGTATAATCTCCTCATGTTCTCAATATTTTGACTGAGATCCTCAACCAAATCTTTGGGTTTGCTGAATTCTTGAGAATATTTTATGAGGTTTCTTTCCGCTTTATTCTTGACGAACGTGTTGACACTGGTCAAGATTTCGGGAATCAGTTGCTTGTGGGGACCAAGAGCATCGTAAAACCCGCATTTTACAATTTTTTCTTCGAGTAGGTGAGGCTTGTATATCTCGAAAAGTCTGTTGCTAAATGCCCTGTGAAGGCATATGAGGAGTCTTCTGGCGTTTTCAGAAAAGCCAATCAGCCCATCTTCAAGTACCGATGCCACCAACAGGAAGTAGTGTGCCGCCACCTTTCTTTCTTCGGGGTTTTTGGAGTAAGGGTTCAAAAGTAGCCTTGGACTCATTCTTCGATCCCATTGAATGTCGACAACGTTTGAGTTAGTGTTTACAAACTTTAAAAGCAAAGAAAGCAGATCTTCTGTTGCCATAGTGTCCGCGCCTTAGTTGATTAATTAATGTACACGGTGACCTTAAATAACTATGTGATAACGCCGTGGTCGTCTTGGCTTTAACTTTCATATTTTGACAGCCATTCAATTTTTCATTTTGCCTCTGATGAATTTTCTTATTTCATCGACGATAAAGACCGAACTGGAAACGAGAACTATTAGCAACCAGTCCCAGACTGAGAGCGGGGTGGTGCCTAACGCTGTTTGCAGCGGAGGCAAAACAGTCGCCAGCACCTGCAATGAAACAGAAGTCGCAATACCAACTAGCAAGTACTTGTTGGTAGTTAAGCCAATTTTGAAAACTGATGTTGTTCTTGACCTGCAGTTCAATGCATTGAACACTTGGAACAGGGCTATGGTGGTGAAGGCTAAAGTCTGAGCTCTTTGAATGCCTACATTACTGTATCCGCTTGTAAAAAGCCACAGGGTTCCAATAGCCATGAAGACACTTACGTAGATGATGTTTAACATCGTGTCTCGGTTGATTATTCTCTCTTTAGGTTTCCTCGGTGGCTGGTCCATGACTCCTTTCTCTTTTGGCTCCATAGCTATGAATTTGTCAAGCAAACCGTCGGTTACTAGATTAACCCACAGTATCTGAACTGGAGTGAAAATAAGGGGAACGCCTGGCAAAAGAATTAGAGCAGCGAGTATAGTAATGATTTCGCCCATGTTAGTTGAAATGAGATATTTGACGACTTTCCTGATATTTTCAAACACTACGCGGCCTTCTTCCACCGCGTTGACGATGCTTGCGAAATTGTCGTCAGTCAAAACCATGTCAGCAGTCTCTTTTGTGACATCGGTTCCCGCAATGCCCATTGCAACGCCAATTTCTGCCGCCTTCAAAGCTGGAGCATCATTGACACCGTCACCCGTCATAGCCACAATATGGCCATTACGCCTCAGGGACTCCACAACCCGATATTTGTGCGTCGGAGACACACGGGCAAACACTGCAGCGTCGCTTATCACGGCGTCCAATTCGTCATCAGACATGCCATCAAGGTCGGCACCTGTGAGCACCTTAGAGCCAGCGTCTATGATGCCTATTTCTTTTGCGATAGCCTCCGCAGTAAGTTTGTGATCACCTGTAGCCATTATCACTTTGATTCCTGCTTTTTTGCAGAGCTGAACTGCAGGCTTGGCTTCAGGTCTAGGCGGGTCAATCATTCCTGCAAGACCGATGAAAATGAGTTTGGCGCGTCCTCGTTGGATATTACTCTTGACGGCGTAAAGTTCTTTAGCGTCTATTGGCTCATAAGCGATGGCGAGCACTCTTAATGCTTCGCTAGCCATTTGGGTGCTGACTTTCAAAAGCGCTTCCTTATTTTGCGGGGTTAGCCGTTTTGTTTTGCCGTCTTCGAGAATGTCGGAGCATCTTTCCAATATGGTTTCCGGTGCGCCCTTAACGTAGACATGCAGCTTTTCCATGGAGATTTTGTGGAAAGTAACCATGTATCTTTCTTTTGGGTCAAACGGAATTTCATCCACACGAGGATACTTGTCCTCTAAAGTGTCCTTCTGAAAACCTGCTTTTGCAGCCGCAACAACCAACGCGCCTTCCGTCGGGTCACCATAAATTTCCCATTGCTGTTTTCCATCGAGCTTGTGGCGTCTCAGACGGGCGTCGTTACAGAGAGCAGCAATTTGGAGCAGGAAGCTAAGTGAATCATCCTTTGCTGCCTCTACTGGTTTGCCGTCTACTTCAAAATGTCCTTCTGGAGCGTATCCAGCGCCTGTGACCGTAACCATTTTGTTGTTTACAAATATTTGTTGGGTGGTCATCTGATTGGTCGTTAGCGTTCCAGTTTTGTCTGTGCAAATTGCTGTGGCGGAGCCTAAAGTGTCAACTGCCTGTAATTTTCGGATTATGGCATTTCGTTTTGCCATTCTGTGTACGCCAATTGCCAAGGTTATCGTAATCACTACTGGCAATCCTTCAGGGATAGCCGAGACCGCTGCAGCCAGAACGAACAGGAATGCCTCGAGGAATTCAAATCCGCGGAGGAGACTGATTACTAATATTAAACCGCTTGTAAGCAGTGCAAACAATCCGAGTTTTTTGCTGAGGTCTACTGTTTGCTTTTGAATGGGAGTCGCGGCTTTTTCAGTCTCTTTTATCAGTTTAGCTATTTTTCCTATTTCGGTTTTCATTCCCGTGGAGACAACAACAGCTTTTCCTCTTCCTCTCGTTATTATCGTGCCTGAAAAAGCCATGTTCGTCCTATCAGCAACTGGCAAGTCTTTCTTAAGGGCATCTACCGCTTTTTTAACTGGTGTTGATTCGCCCGTTAACATGGATTCGTCTATTTCAAGATTCGCAACCTCAAAAATGCGGGCATCAGCTGGAACTTTATCTCCAGCGTCCAAGTCTATTACGTCGCCTGGAACTATCTCTCTTGTCTTAACCCGCATTTCAACGCAACCGCCCGTTTCAGGGCAGTCTCGAATCACCTCTGCTTCTGGCGCCGCCATTGTTTTTAGGGCCTCAAGGGCTGCTTCCGCCTTGTATTCTTGGAAAAATCCTATGATGGTGTTCAAAGCTATGACAACGGCGATGACTGTCATGTCGATGTATTTTCCGACAAATAACGAAATCAGCGCTGCGGCGACAAGGACGCCGACAAGAGGACTTTTCAGTTGGCTTGCGAGAATAGCCCATGTGAGTGTTTTCTTCTCTTCTTCCAGCTCGTTTGCGCCGTATATCTGTAGTCTCTTCTCTACTTCAGCGGTTGTCAATCCTCTTTCGGTTGTATTAAGCTGCTTGAAAACCTCTTCAGCACTTAGAGCATGCCAAATATTCTCCTGAGTCAATGCGCCTGTCTCCCTAAAAACATGGGCAGTCAGATAGATTAAATGTCTCATGGTTTTATTAATATAGTGATTTTTGATTGCCACTGTGCACATCTTTTTTCTTGTGCCAGTCCGAAACTAAAAACGAAAACCAGAGCTTAATATGGGCTACCTGGATTTGACGGGGTCTATAGCGTTCCCGACTAGGTTGCTGATTGTGCCATTTTTTCGTTTTCATATTGATGGGAGTCTTGTTATTCCTTCAATTTTGTCGAAGTGTTCATCGAACGAGTAAATTTCGCTAATGCCATTTGTCTTCAGGACATCGACCGCTAGGGCATCGTTAGCCTCGAGTTTCATGTCATCTCCTAGTTCGGTTGCAGCGAAGTACGCTTCCCTCGTTACTTCATTTATCGTCACGTTGTCGAGCATAAAGAGCCCGCGGATGATGCCTGTGAGTTGGTCTTGAGGCATGCCATGCTTAAGTATGTTAACAATTTCAGACACATGGACGACGCTTGTAACCACTTCTTCTTTGCCCTGAGAAACACGCGTTATTATGTTCTTGGCCTCGTCCTTCATCTGCTTTTCTTTGGAAGTTAACTGTCTCTTGGGCTTATAATAGGCATATATGAACACGTTAGCGTCTAAGAACCTCATTTTTCTGCCTCATAGAACCTTCTTTCGAATTGTTTCCAACTTCCGATGGATTCCACTCCCAAATCCACTTTATCAAAGCACTCGGTTAAATCGACGCGGCGTTTGGGAACCAGCTTTAAGTATCCAAAATATTTCCAATGACTTTCAGTAACCAAAGTTAACCAATGTGCTTTTCCAATGGACAGAAATGGTGGGGCTGCCCGGATTTGAACCGGGGTCTATAGCGCCCGAGGCTACAAGCCTAGACCAAGCTAGCCGACAGCCCCGCACTCACGCATGCGGCTTATTCTTCATTTGTGGGTCTCCAAAATAAGCATTCCTCACCGCTGACGCGCCGGCTTCCCTTCATCTTTAAATGGGGATCCATCCTCAGAGAGCGCCTATTATCCGCCAAGGGCTAGGGTTACGTTGCGATGATAGATTCGCAATTTTTCTTCCAAGAGGGGTCAATGAGAGTCAATGAATATGAGACACGAAATGATCTATCACTATGGATTGTGCGTGGTTAGCCAATGTTCTTGCTCCAATCTCTTCAGCTTCTCAGATATGGTCTTGGAGCTCATCGCATCTTTCAGTATGGCTCTAATTCTGTTGAAACCTATGCCATCCTTCGTTTAAAGCCCAAGCAGGATTAGAATTTCCTTTTTGTCGATGAGCGCCTCCTAGTGATCTAGGAACTGTTTTGCTTCTTGAGTCTGCAAGCTCTCATTGGCAGACAGGATACTTGATAATGTTTTAGCATTGCTTGCAGCTCTCTAGGCTTAGTGGAGTTTTTTCTACTTCACAGTTTATATATTAAACTAAGGTTATAAAATGAACTTTGACATGGCAAGTAAAAATGGAAATGATCTTGAATGAAATCGTTGGTTGTCTACTACTCAAGAAGTGGCAATACACGGTTCGTAGCAGAGCAAATAGCTAAGGAAATTGGAGGGGATATCGAGGAGATAATCGACAAGAAAAAAAGAAAAGGACTTCTAGGATTTGTTTTAAGCGGCTACGACGCGACAAGAGGAAGAGGAACCAAGATTGAGCCAATGAAGAGATCTCCAAAAGACTATGACCTTGTCGTCGTGGGAACCCCAATGTGGAACAAGAGAATTACGCCTGCTGTAAGAACATATCTAAAAGGCAACGATTTTTCGGGAAAACGGGTAGCCCTTTTTTGCACAAGCCTCGGGTCAGAGTCAGAGCGGGTCTTCAAAACCCTAAAGGAACTGATGCCTGGAAGCAGTTTCGTCGGAGAAATAACAATAAGCAACGCCAAAAAGGATAGAGAAAAAACTGAAGAGAAAATCACTGAATGGGCCAAGAGCCTCATAGTCTAACATAACACTAGAATGAATAGTAAAAAAGGCGAGAATAATAGAAGAGTATGATGTGTGCTTAGTTGGAGGCGGAGTTGCAGGTTCAGTAACCGCAAGGTTCAGTGCAAAAGAAGGGTTCAAAACTCTTCTCATCGAGAAACACAAGATGCCGCGAAACAACCTTGCTCAGGAATACAATTTCATACTTAGGAAAAATTCCAGAGTATATTCCATGCAGAGCTGTATGAAAGACTTGTATGTTGAGGCTGTTCCTTTCTTTTGTGCTTTCAAAAACTCCACAATGTGGTCATCTTTTATTTCCTTAAATGCATTTCAGTCTTCATTACATTATGTTTATATTAAGGCAGTAAAGTAGGTTTTGAAAATTGATACATATTCCCTATATAGCATCGTTTATATTTTTCATTGCTGCTATATCTGCCTGTGACAGCTTAATGAACCACTGGGAAATGGAAAACGCGGTTCAGCTTGGAGTCGCGTTGAAAGAGGCGGGTTTCCAAATTTCCCAGATCTGCTGTTCGCGCCCAAGCTGCTTCGACTTTGCAGCTGGAAAAAACGGCAGAACTTTGCTGGTGAAGGTTAATTCAGACGTGGACACCTTCAACCCCAAAGACTCGCGGGAGCTCCGTGCCATAGCAAGCAGCATTTCCGCCGCGTCACTGGTGATCAGCCAGCAAACGCACGGCAAGCCCCTGCAAGATGACACGGTTTACTCAAGATACGGCGTTTTCGTGGTGACCGAGAAAACGCTGAAAGCCATCGCTTTGGAAACAGCGAACCCGCTGATTTACGCGAGTCCGGGAGGATACACAGTGGAAATCGACGGTAAACTCGTCGAGAAAAGAAGAAAAGAGCTCGGCATGTCAGTGGGCAAACTTGCAGAGAAAATTGGTGTCTCGCGCAGAACCCTTTACGGCTACGAAAGAGGCATGACCAGAGCGTCAGTCACGTCAGCCTACAAGCTGGCGGAAACACTTGGCGTTCCAGTGGCGAAGCCCATAAATGTTCTTGAACCAGCACGCAAGCAGCGCCAATGTCTCCTGATGAAAGCCAGATACGCGTTCGCGGGAAAGGCTCCGCTTCTTCAAAAGATCTTCAGGAAGTTCGCTTTCTGCGACATTTCACCCGTACACAAGGCACCTTTCGATTTCATATTGAAAGTCCCACGCAGCAGATGCGTCATCGTGGGCTGCGTAGCCATTGACGACGAAAGAAACCTGAACTATAGAATGAAGGAAACCATCAGCTTCTGCCAGGTCGCTCATGCACGCCCAGTGCTTATCACAGAAAACCATCAGCCCCCTAGCAAAGACATTTCATGCGTCTGCATGGACGAATTAGCCGTTATGCGCACTCCAGAAGACCTTGTCGCCAGTGTCTAGGCAAGCTTTTTCTGCGTTGCGCCCAGTTCATTTTTGGCTTTTTTCGCAGGCTTCCACGACTTCCTCACGCAGTCAGGATAGTCGCCGCCGTGCTCCTGCAACCACTGTTTCAGGAAAATCATGGTTTTTTCGTCTGTGAGGTATCCGCTTCCGAAGTCTCCGTATTCGTGCTTCAAGGCTGCGATGGCTTTGTCGCGCTCCACTTTTGCTATGATGGAGGCGGCGGAAACAACTGGGTAAACCTTGTCTGCCTTGTGTTCAGATACGATTTTGACTTTGAAGGGTAAGCCTTCTTGGATGTGGTGCTTGAATCGGTCTTCAACCACGTCGGCGGCGTCCACGTAAGCCACGTCTGGCTTCAACGTTTCTATGATTTTTGTCATGGTTCGGGCTTCCAGCCTGTTCAGCTTATGCAGTTTCCGTCCAGATTCCACTACCTGGTCGATTTCCATGGGTGACAGCTTAACTATCATGTGTTTCTCGGCTAACCGCGTGATTTCCGCAGCCAACGTCTCACGTTTCTTTGGCGACAGGAGCTTTGAATCTTTTACGCCTAAACCCTTCAGCAGGTGCAGATTCTCCTCTTTCAGCACCACTCCTGCGACGACCAGTGGACCCACAACGCAGCCGCGACCAGCCTCATCGACACCTGCAACCAGCATCGCGCAAAGCACCCTTTTTCAAAGCTTACTTTTCCATTTAAGCTAATAACGCTTTTTAAAACCCTTCACCCTGTATCTCGAAAAGAGGTTGCAGCCGGTTGCAGTTTGTTGCGGGTTGAGGTAGCGTACGATTTTTGTCTATTAGCCCATTGAGTATAATTTCAACATGGTTTGGCTGTTTTCTGCGCCAATACGGATAGCCCCTCTATAGATTTCTGCAATGAATTTCTATTAGGCGCCAAATATAATTGGCAACGGCATGGACGGCACAGAAGCCTTTTTGGAACTTCGTTTTTGAGTTTATCAAAATGTCCCTTCGGATATACTAGGGCTTCTAAATCCATGCTGTTTTGATTTCGCTGACAGCTTTGAAATGGGGGTCATCTGTGAGGCACGTTGCTTTTATGGACATGGCGGTCGCTGCAATGATGCTATCTGCTAATGACATTTTATGCTTGTTTCTTAGCTCCGCAGAGCTTTTGGCAATTTCGCTGTTCACGTCTACAATTTTGAAGTCTTTTTCGAGGATGGTTGTTCTCAAAATCGCAGTTTCGCGTCCTTCCTTCTTCAGAACAAGCTGATAAACCTCATGGATTACAATAGCCGAGATAAAACCTTGTCCAGCTTTTTGAATAACCTCTTTTGCTTTCCGCAAGACAGCGGCATCTTGAGAATAGAAATATTCAATAAAGAATCTTGTATCGTATACTGCTTTAGGCATCTTCTTCCCTTAGTTCATCGAGAAGTTTCTTCATTTCTTCAGGCGTGGCGTACTTTGAGCCTGTACCGGCTAGATCAAAGATCGACTTCGCAGGTTTGAGTAGAATTCCTTCTTCCGTATCTACGACTTCAAGCCGCGTTCCTTCTTCAATATTGTATTTTCTTCGTAGTTTGACAGGAATAGTTGTTTGCCCTTTTCTGGTTACTACCACTTCATTTTCCATATTTCAATCAAGTACTACATAATATACGTAGTACCTATAAAACTTTCCTGCAAGGAAACATAGTGAACAGCGCTCAAAACACGCATTTCTAGAGTTACTTATCTACATTGCGTTTCACCAACAGTTTCGTTCAAACCTTGATAAAAACCTTTTTTTGCATGAAATAGAGTAATGACTGGTGCTAAAATGAAGAAAAAACCAATTACGGCAGGCCTAATCGCGATTTGTCTTGCTATAACATATCTTCAAACCACCAATTCCGCGAAGGCATATCCCATTTTGGAAATGCCACCAAAGGTCAACGTACCAGAAATGAACGTTAACGCAACAATCTACAAAGTCAACGGAACCCTTTGGGCAAAAATTGACGCAGAATACACTATGCACGCAGTCTACGCGTATGGGGACAGTTATCTGGCAGAAAACTATGGAATGGGGCTGGTATTACATCCAGACTCTCCGTATGTGATGGTCACGGTTACGCAAGATGTTTTGGAAGCCCACTATCCAGTTCCGCCTGATGCCAGAAACATTTCTGTAAGCTTGAACGGCGAAGAAGTTGAAGTGCATCAGGATGCACACGGATTTTTCCATATCTTTGATGCTGATTTAGCGGAAATTAATTGGACTGTTTCGCCGGTTCCAGATGACTTCGTCGTGGCAGTTCATTATGAGCAGCCAATTCCAGAGATAACAGAGACGTATGCTCATCTTGGAAATTACGCGGTCACACTGCCTTTGTATGGGCGCTATGGATGCAGCAACATCTCGTATCCTCTGTATTCTTGGTACGGGCATCCTCCCAACAATTACAGAATTCAAATTGAATCCCGAACTGCACTCGCTCAAATGCAGGTTTACTCTGTAGACGCTCAAGGAACGCTGACCACATTAAACCCTAATTTGACTGCGTATAATGTGCTATGGGTGATTACTTTTTGCAGAGGGACCGAATCATCTTTTGTTCACGGCGCCGTCTTGGTCTTCAGCGTCTTATCGGAGGAAGGCATTCCCTTTCCTTTCTTGCCGTTCGTTGCTGCAACAACTGTGATTAGCGTTGCTGTCATGGCCGGCTTGTTGATTTACTTCAAGAAACATCATGTTAAAACATTGCGACATGAAATTTAAACGTTGATTTGAACAGGAAACGCGGGTAGAAAAATCAATAACGCGACAAATTTAATACTGTTTTTCGTAGTTTATCCGATGCGGAAGTTTTTAAAACGTGTAACATATGGTAAAAATCAACCAAACACCGAGAGCGCCTAGAATGATAATCAGCAAAGGTAACTTCAATCAAGATACATTAAAAGGCGAAATCGCTATAGTGACTGGAGCCGGGCGAGGAATCGGCTTTGAAGCTGCGAGAAGCCTTGTCTGGCTTGGTGCACAGGTAGTCATCGCAGAAGTAAACGAGAAAAACGGCAAAATCGCTGAAGAAAAAATCAACAAAGAGTTTGGAGGCGGAAAAGCGCTTTTTGTAAAAACGGATGTAGGCAATGAAAAAGACATCGGCAAAATGGCTGCAGTGGTTTTCAAGAAATTCGGTAAAGTTGACATAGTTCTAAATAACGCAACCGTCTTTCCAATGGGCGCCGTTAAAGACACCCCAATTGCTTCATGGGATTTTAGTTACGGCGTAAACCTGCGAGGTCCTGTTCTTTTGGCAAGGAAGTTTCTGCCCTTTATGATGGAGCGGAAGCACGGCACTTTCGTTTGTGTTTCATCCTCGGGTGCTGCCCCATTCATGGGAGCGTACGAAGTTTTTAAAACCGCCCAGGTTGAATTAGCAAACACAATCGCCGCCGAAGTAGAGGGCACAGGAGTATACGTTTTTACTATTGGTCCCGGAATTTCTCGTACCCCTGGATTCATGGAGGGCGGAGCCAAAGTTGCTTCATTGATGGGAATGAGTTTGGATGAATTGTTTGAATTAAATAAGAATGCTCAGATATCTCCTGAAGCTGCTGGTGCAGGCTTTGCCATAGCCATTGCCCTTGCTCAAAAGTACCATGGGCAAGAGACAAGTTCTATTCAAGTTTTAAGAGAAGCGAAAATATCCTTCGCTAATGAAGAAGAAACTGAATTGCAAACGCCAACGCCCAGCCAAGAGCAGCAATCTCAAGAAAGTGACCAAGTCGAAAGCAGAAGCGTGTCTGAGCTTTACGAAGCAGTTATGAAGACGTATATTGAGCAGTCTGAGGGATGGAAGAAACGCAACCTGTTTGAGAGACAGTGGATTTCAAGAGACTTTAAGAAGAACACTGGAATAACCATTGATGAGATGCAGATGACGCTGAAGGCTTTGGGAAACAGTCTAAACACTGGTGCCCCAACGACGGAATTCATAAAACCGTTAAATCAGCTAGCTGCTTACTACCTGCATCAACAAGAACAACTAAAAAGCTTTGAAAAAAACCTGAAAAAACTTGAAGAAAACCTCAAAATCATTGACGGATGGATAAGAGACGCTAAAGCTTTAGTCCAAGCGTTGAATTAACGTTTTGCCTCGGTAAATTTAAAAATGGAAATTAAATGCGTTAGGACAGCCGACCAAAAAACGCTAATTTAGCAAGCTTTTGCCTAAAACAAGCAAAATGGACGCATATTTCTGAGTAAGAGCGCGGGATGTGGGATTTGAACCCACGCGGCCTTTCGACCACAGACTTAGCAGGCCTGCCCCCTACCAGGCTAGGGCAATCCCGCCTGAACCGTCTAAGACATTATCGGTGTCGCATTTTTATTCTTTGCCCAGTCTCCGCTGAGTCTTTGGCGGTTTTAGCGTTTATGTGTCAACAATCCTTTTTTATCTCCAATCCTGAAGATTCCAGTTGCAGGTGACAAAGGTGACGGCGCCCTCTTTGAGCCACGCGATTAAGCGTACGTGTGACACGCTTAGGCAGGGCGCAACCAAACAGGTCACGGATTACGAGCAGCGGTTTTCCAGTATCAAAAACATCTACGACGACCTGCTCGTGAACCTCATACGCACGGGCTTCGACTCGAAAGAGGCATGCGTGACCGCCAGAGAATTCTTCGGGGGCACAGAGGTGCGCTTCGCTGGTATCGATGGCACCATGTACTCGCGACCGTTGTTCGACATGGTTATCTTTTTCGGGGGCGCTTACGCGGCGACTGGTACCATACGGTTTTCTGAGACCACGGCGCCTGAAGTCGATTATGATGAGCGGACGCTTCAGCAGAGCATGGGCATAAGCAGCGTGGTTCCCATATACATCAACGAAATCCCTGATGTGGACCACTCTTACGCTGCGCAGGAGCAGCCCGACGCAACGAGCCCCGCGAAGCCCATGACGGACGAGGAAATAGCGAACAACAGCCTCATAGCCAACGCCATCATGACGTTCAGTGAATACTACTTGGCGTACAAGCTCGCCGCAGACCCCGCAGAGAACATGGGCATCATCCTGTTGGACAGGAGCTTAAGCACGGAACGCGCAAGCCTCCTCTACGAAACCAGAAAAACGAGCTTCTGGAACGCAAAAACTGTGCTCGTCGGTTGCCAAGCCAGCGGAGACGACAGCCCCATAGACGCGAACGACATCATCATCGCCAGGCAGCATGTGTCTAACGCGGCGCTGGGACTGCCTCCGCCGAGGTCGGATTACCTGCGCACCGCAATAATCTGTATGCTCGAACAGAGCAAAGCCTTAACTGCAAGCCAGATTGCCGTGGCGTTTGGCGCCGCTGACGAAAAGAGGATTCGTCGGATAGAATGTGCCCTCAAAAGCTTGGTCGATAAGAAAGTTCTTGTTGTTGAAGACGGCGTTTATGCGCTGGAGCCGAAATATGTGAAGAGCTGGGAGCGAATTAAACGAATCACAGTGGAAGTGGGCGACAGGCTTTTCTTTACAAAAATCCCAGACACGGAAACGTCGAGTTCCATGAAAATCGTAAAAGGCGGCAAAGAGCACTGGTTGACCACGCTTGACATCACCTTTCTGACGCTGTTCACGTTGCAAATGCTTATGGAAGAGTGCTGGAAAAAACACATCTTGCTCATCGGCGTCACAAAAGACACCGCGGCGCGCGATTTCAAACGACAACTGGTTCCAATAATGGTCGGCGAAGGCTTGCTCAAGGCGGACGTGAAGTTTGAGGCGTTGCAGGCGCTTCCGAACACCGACCGCATGATTCTCCAGTCCGCCAGCATATTCAACGTGGATCAGATTACGCCGCCGTGGAGTCTCATCGAATACGACAGCGCGTTCAGAACCATGCTGCCCGACCGGCAAGGTCGCCCAGGCTACGTTTCAGGCGCCATCAGAAACAAAATCAGCCTTGAAAAAGCATTCGTGAAAACCTACGTGCAGCTGAGCCAAGCACGGACGGACCCGCTTTTGCGCAGCAACGTGTTGCTCGTTGATCGCTTAGCTTATGCAGAATTCGACCGTAAACCTGAAAGCCTGAAGCTGTTCTGGAACGAGCTGAGCGACGGCACGAGAGAACCCGTTGAAACCATCCTGTACGCGGACAGGGCAGTGCCGAACCGCATGCAGAACCTGATGATGAGCGTGTTGGTGGCTATGGCGCCCGCGAACATTCCTGAGGCGTTTGGGCATAATAAGGCGCTGTTCATCGCGGATAAAATCGCGAAGTGGAATTACAGCCAGTTCAAGTGCGTGGTGGACACCACGGCGACTTGGATTTTGAATAATCATAAATTACGGAAGTTCATATTCTACATGAGCACTTTCAGGGAGAGGCGAGCAGACTTTGAACAGGCAAGAAGAGAAAGCCATTAACAAAGAATGTTTCACCGATTTTGAAGGCAAGTTCCATGCGCGGTTAGCAGCGGTTATGCCCCGTTACGCTGGCGCCGAAGGCGGAGACTCCAAAGTCACAGGAACCACCGCACGCTACCAGTGCCGCGTGAAGATTGAGTACCAGAAGGACTTGATGGGGCTCCTTGAGGAAGGCATGTTGCTGGCTGTGAAGAATTTTAAGCACGTTGGCGAGGCTTCTGAGCGTTTTACGCTTATGGAAATCAGTCGTGTTTGGCCTGAACATTTTGGCTTGAGAGGGTTAAGCGACCACGGTTACTATCCGATGCAGTTTGAAATAATCGAGCAGAGCGAGGAGGATTGGCAGACAGACGACAAATCTACGATGATGATTCAAATCGACGCTATCCCCATCAACTACGACTTAATCATCCGCGCTGACTGCACCTTCGAATTTGTCAAAGGCTTCTCTTACCCCGTTGTCGGTAGCCCAATCTATATCCTAAACAGCCAGATGATTAACCGCATGTACAACCAGAAAATCGCAGCCAAAATGGGCGTTGACACCCAAAAGACGGTTGAGGACGCACGCGTTGACCCAAGGTTGGGCGTGATTAAGATGTTTGAAGCAAGCGAAACGAAAATTCCCATCTACGTTGACTTCGAAAAGCTGATTCGATACCACTTCGGCGTGTTCGCTTTTACCGGCGGCGGAAAAAGCAACCTGATGTCGAACGTGCTGAGGCGTATAATGCTGCACATGGATGAGAAGAAAATTGTGATTTTCGACATTAGCTGCGAATACCCTTTTCTTCTGCTGGACATACTCGCTGATCCCCGTGTAAAGGCGAAACTGATTCTCGAGCACAGAATCGACTCGCTTGAACAGTTTTTCAACTCGGTTGTTAAGCCTCGGGAGTATGAGAGCGATTTACGCACGAAGACTGGGTTGAAAGCAGTTATCGATCAAGGTAAACTATCTTATTATACGAAGCCTAAACAGAAAATTCCCACTTACGCCCAGATAATGGAGGAGCTTGAAGACCAGCGCAAGGAATCAACAGGTAAAGGCCATTACATTAATGCCATTGATGAAATTCATGATGCAGTGCGGGAGTACGTTGAGAAACATGGATTAAGCGAGAATCAAGAAGTCAGTGAAGACTTTGTCCCATACCTCGATGAAGTTGCAAGAGCATCGGTTGAAAAATTCAAAGTCCACGATAAAAGCGGGTTGTACGCATGGGCTACAACACGAAGCACCATAGCTGACTTGTTCAAGAAGCGCGGTGAGAAGAAGGACCGCGACGCTGAAGGATTAACGGTTGAGGGCATCCGTGATCTTCTCGAAGACAAAGACACCAGCCTCGTCGTAATCTCAATCAGCGACCCGTACACCATTAAGGAATTAGCCATCGCGTTGACTCAGGACTTGCTGGTGCGCAGGAAACGCCGCTTCACTGTTAAGCCTTACATTCTCATGGTGTTCGACGAGGCGCAGGAGTTCATCAGCAGCAAGGAAGGCGGCATCGACGGCAAATGTTCTGCGCATGTGGAGACGCTGCTTCGGCAGGGACGCAAGTACGGCTTAGGTGTTTGCATAGCCACTCAGCGAATTGCTTACCTGAACACTAATGCGCTGCAGCAGTTACACACGTACTTTGTGGGCACTTTGCCGCGCCCCTACGACCGCTTGCTGGTCAGCGACACGTTCATGATTGACAAGGGCATCTTGGAGAAGACGTTGGAGTTTGCGCCCGGCGAGTGGCTACTGTCCAGCTACATTGCAACGGGGATTGAGAACGTGCCGATTTTCATCAGGGCGGACAACGCGGAGAAAGAGATAGAAAAATACCTGAAAGAAAACTCGAGCTTGTTAAAGAAATAGTTTAACTGAAATCTGGAAAACATTTAAATCAGACAAATACTGAGGGGTCAACCGATGCTCTGATGGGCGATGTGCCCAGGATGGCGCCCTAATGAAACGAGTCTTCATACTCGCTGCGATACTGCTAATAGCCCTCGTATTGGTCGCCATGTTTGTTGTTTTTTCTCCACGTGCGAAACCCTTCTATGTCGGCGTCACATTCGGCGGGGACACCACGGTGGAAGCCAAATTGCTCATCGACAAAGTGAAGAATTACACTAACCTTTTCGTTTTACAGTCAGGAGCCTTACAGCGTGACGCAAACGCTATCAATGAGATAGGCGATTACGCAACCTCCATGGGACTGAATTTTTTGGTATATTCAGGTGTGGACAAGGCTTATCAGACAGATGACTGGATAGCATGGATTGAAGCCGCCAAGCAAAGATGGGGTAGCAAGTTCCTCGGAATTTACTACGGTGACGAACCGGGCGGAAAAATGCTTGATACCTATCTGGATTTGTCAGTGAACGGCACCCACATATTAAAGCTTAGTATGGGCGGCATTGAAATAGGATCCGATGTCACAGTCCAAATAGAATCAAATGTCACAGCCACAGGCTATTCAGACATAATTTATTACGCGGATGGCACCGTTAGAGCATCATACTCTATCGAGGACGTATCAAAAAATGGCATTCTTCAAATAATTGACCCATATGGAAAAATCATTGAGGAGATACCTAACATGCCTCGCCCAGAAAATCCAATTACAAATTACCCAAACGGAACCACAGCGGTGTGGGTTCCACTATCAAACACCACGATTATTACTTATTGTCCTAATGGTACCATCACGGTTCAGGAACACCCAGCCAATGTTCTGTTTACAGTGGAAAACGGAAGCGACCGAATCTCTCAAGTGGAGTCTTACAGTGCAATTCTAGCCAAGAGCCCGATTAAGAATTGCGACGAGGCAGCAAAAATATTCGTTAGTAATACCCATGACACTTTAGAGTGGCTGGGCAACCAATCGGTCACGATTTTAACTTCTGATTATGCCCTTTACTGGTGGGATTACTTGAGCGGCTATGACGTTGTGCTTGCCCAGCTTGGTTGGAACAACACGGTTGCCCAAGAAATTGGTCTCGCCAGAGGAGCAGCGAACTTGCAGAGTAAAAGTTGGGGTGCGATAATAACGTGGAAGTACACGGAATGGCCATATTTGGCAAGCAGCGATGAAATCTATAGTCAGATGCGTACGGCGTATGAGTGTGGCGCGGAATACGTTGTGGTGTTTAATTACGCTGAAAACATGACTGGGCCATACGGGATTTTGCAGCCTGAGCATTTTCAGGCGTTGGAGTGTTTCTGGAACGAGGTGGTGCAGAACCCAGGGGTGGTTCATGGCGGGGTCAAAGCCGACGCCGCGCTGGTCCTGCCCAATAACTATGGGTGGGGTATGCGTCGTCCAGACGACACCATATGGGGCTTGTGGAGCGCAGACATCACTTCACAACAAATTTGGGCACAGCTTCAAAGTAAGCTGCAGCAATATGGCTCAAGATTAGATATAGTCTATGATGACCCGGCGTACCCTGCCACAGGAAGATACCGCCAAGTTTACTACTGGAACCAAACCAGCTAAAAGCGCTAACATTTCGGTGATGCCTCTCCCTGAGGGGGCTATCCCCTTCCTTATATACAGCAGGTTTAGTTTTTCTTGAGTATGGCTGGTGTTATGGTTTTGCTTTTGAAGGAAACATTTTCGGTTGAGTTTGATGCGGTTCCGCCCTACAGTTTTGAGCTTACGTTGCATAAGCCTGCGGGTTGGTGGTGGTCCACACCCGACGAGATCTTCGAAGACGGCGTCTGCTGGACGGTGACGCGGTTCAACGGCGAACTTTTAGGTTTAAAAATCTGGTCTACGGGAACGTTGCAGAAGCCGCGGATGCACTGCGCCGTCTACTCCAAAGCCAAAGTGGGCAATTTGGAGAAGCAGGGCATAACGCGCATGGTGAAGAGAGCCTTGAAAGCCGAAGAGGACTTGACAGAGTTCTACAGGCTCAGCCGGAGGGACGACATTCTGCGTGGCGTGGTCAAGGACCTGTATGGTATGCACACCGTCGGGTGGCCTGAACTGTTTCCTGCGTTGATTCTGGCGGTGACATTGCAGATGGCGCCCATGAAGCGGAGCAATCAGATGATGGATCTGCTGGTCGAGTATTTCGGGGACAAAGCTAGTTTTGATGGAAAGACCATGCGGTACTGGCCGTCTGCCGAAACGATTGCTGCCAAATCGGTTAAGGAGTTGCAGACAAAGGCTAAGCTGGGCTACCGCGCCGGCAACCTCGTAGCCATTGCTGAGGTTTTGAAAGACGATTTTCCCACGATGGATGAGTTGTGGGCTATGGAGCCTGAAGAAGCGAAAAAGAAGCTTTTGACGCTTCGGGGAATCGGCGACTACTCCGCGGAGCTCGTGATGCCAAGGATGGGTTTTCCACTTGACGTTTGGAGCGCCAAAATCTTCCATGTCCTGTTCTACGACAAAGAGCCTGAAAACCCGCGAGACGTGATACCGGCACTTAAGAAGGTGGCGGAGCAGCGTTGGGGCAGATGGAGAGGATACGCCTTCGTTTATGTCTTGAATGACCTTCCTGCGTTGTCTAAGAGAATCGGGGTTGACCTGACTCTGTTCTGATTTTCAATGAATTGCGGTTTTAAGTAATGATGGGAAGATATTTTAGTTGTACCCTGCTATTTTTCTGCTGGAGGAATTAAGGCTTGGCTTACTCGTTCGCTGCGAAACTGACGGGGGTTTCGAAACGATACAGCGACGTGACAGCCGTAGAAAACCTTGATTTAGAAGTGAAAAAAGGCGAAATCCTCGGCTTACTGGGACCTAACGGTTCAGGCAAGTCGACAATCCTCAAAATGTTGCTGGGACTCGTCAAGCCAGACAGCGGGGCTGTGAATGTTTTAGGCGTCAACCTAATGGATGCGTCTCTCGCTTTGAAGAAGAGAATCGGGTATGTTCCCGAAGGCTCTTACGTTTACGAGTTCTTGACGGGGCTGGAGTTCCTCGACTTCGCCGGAGACGTTTTCCAAATAAGCCTCGAAGAGAAGAAAAAGAGAATCGAGGAATTTCTCAAAGCCCTAGATTTAGAGGGCAGGGAAAGCGACATGATAAGCAGCTACTCGGAGGGAATGAAACAGAAAATTCTCATAATCTCGGCGATGATGCACAAACCTGAACTTCTGCTTCTGGATGAGCCTCTGAACAGTCTGGACCCGAAGTCTGCGAGGATAGTTAAGAACCTGCTCCGTAAGCTTGCGTCGCAAAACGTCGCTACAGTCATGTCTACTCATGTCTTGGAGATTGCTGAAGCCATATGCGACAGGATAGCCATCATGTACGAAGGACGACTGTTGGCGCTAGGCACCATGGAGGAGCTGAGGCAAAGAGCAAAGATGCCCAACTCGGGACTAGAGGATATCTTTCTTGAGCTTACTGGAACTGGCGATGTTAAGCCCATAGTCGAGGAGCTCCTAAGATGAATTGGAAGAACGTTCTCCTGCTGATGAGCGTCAACAGAAAATCTTCCAGGGCGATGCAACGGGATTCGTTCAGGAGATACCGAGACAGCAAGACCGTTACCTACGTCTTATATGGTTTGGCTTGTTTGTTCGGCATCTTGATTGGCTGGTTGGTTGGCAGCCTCTACACAGGAATATCTGACGTAGCTGTTAGGGACAGCGTTCTTCAAGGCGCCACTTACCTCTTCATATCACTTCCAACCATAGTGCTCCTGTATGGCGTGGTATTCACCCAGATGAACCAGTTTCGACGCATCGTCAAAGTAACCATCCAGCCCATGTACTGGCTCCCCATCACTTGGCAGGAGCACACGTTAGCGTCTGTACTCACCAACATGCTTGGTGCCCCAATGCTGATAACCGTTTTTCTCAGCTCCGCCATTTTGGTTGCCTCGTTTTATTTGGGGCTTATTTATCTGTCAATCGTCACAGTCCTCGCATTGCTGGCAACGCTCGTCTTGGCTAGCGCTACAACGGAAATCTTCAAAACCACCCAGATCAGGCTTGCAGGTGCGATAACAAGAGTCACTGGGCGAGCAGCCATCTGGCTTAGACTGGCAGCATCTATCATATCCATGATAATTTTTTACGCAATCTACTATTCCATCTACAATCAAGCAACGCCAATACTCCTTTTTGAGGCGGTAGCAGGCGGGCAAAGCGCGCTCTGGTTTATTCCCTATGTGTGGCTTGGAATGGCTTTATCCGCCTTCGCTAACAGCCTCTGGGCTGGAACCATACTCTTTTCTTTGGCGACCCTCATGTTTATAGTCGCCGTTTTCTTGGCTGCCACCCGCCTTAACATGAGATTCGGGTATGAAGCGCCCTCAATTAGGATATCAAGCGGAGCATATGCGCCTAAGGTTAGCCTGTTTGGTCGACTTGGATTTTCGCCGCCAGAAGTAGCTCTCATGAAAAAGGATTTTAGGGCTATTACGCGGCGCCATGAACTGATGTTTATCTTCATTCTTCCCATAAGTGTCATAATCATGATGTTTTTCACCACGCTTAGGTACGGCGGTTCAATTCCAGCGGGCGGCTCTGCCCTTCTGTTTGCGCTTGTAACTTTGCTTCCGGGAGTGTTCACTGCGCCGTTTCTTGGAGTCTTCATTATGGGGTTGGAGGGGGAGAATGTTTGGTACCTGCATTCGTCGCCTCTGTCCGCGAAGACCATTGCCCGAGCAAAGTACTTTTTCGTGGTAATTGTGGACTTGGCTGTGACGCTGATTTGCTCGGTAGTCAGCGGCATCTTTTTTACGCCTTCGCTCCTGTTAGCCATGGTAATTCTCGTTGAGGCTGCACTTCTAATATTCGCCTTATCCGCCGTTTCCCTTGCCTGCGGATTCAGAGGCGCCGACTACCGAGGTTTCTTCCCCGTGAACCGACTGCTCAAACCAAAATGGGGACTGCTCAACTTTTTCCTTTGTGCCGCCACCGCCGTAGCAATAGTGGCTCCCATGATTCCTTATGCCTTGTCCATCTTATCGGGGTCGTTGCCTACCTCGTTTTTTTCAGTTATATCTCTGCCAAACTACTACGTGTACGCGGCGATGTTTCTAAGCATAGTTATCGCAGTGGCCATAACTTACGTGTTCCGTAAGCTGGTGCTTGAGGGGGCCGCAAGGTTCCGCGCTGAGGCTGAGGGAATTTAAACAGGTTTTAAAACTTATATGCTCTTAAGGCATGATAAACATAAAGGAAGCCCTCATAAAATGGAACTCGTTATCGAAACCAACAACCTGACCAAACGGTACGGTGCATTAACCGCAGTAAACAAGCTTAACCTTAAGGTTCAGCGAGGCTCAATCCACGGGTTCCTCGGACCCAACGGCGCCGGCAAAACCACCACCATAAAAATCATAGTAGGGTTGCTGAGACCTGACGAAGGCACCGTTAAAGTCCTCGGGCACGAACTGCACGGAGGCAAAAACGAGGGTTTTCTCCAAACTTTCCGCGAACAAGCCGACAGCAGACTGGGCATCGGCTACATGCCTGAACTTCCGAAATTCCCCAAGCACCTTAAAGGCTCTGAGTTGCTGGACATTTACGGGCGAATGTACGGCATGACCGAGCAGCAGCGGAAAGAGCAGATACCCAAACTCATCGAGATGGTGGGGCTTACAGGCAGGGAAAACGACCTAATCGGCAAATACAGCAAGGGCATGCAACAACGCATAGGCATCGCGCAAGCACTGCTCAACAGTCCTGAGCTGGTCATATTAGACGAGCCAAGCCTCGGTTTAGACCCGGTCGGCATGGTGGAAGTGCGCGAACTGGTGAAAAACATAGCACGAGAAGGCATAACCGTCTTCGTTTCCTCGCACCTGCTTTTTGAGGTGGAGCAAATCTGCACAGACGTCACTATCATTAACCGCGGCACAGCGTTGGCTTCAGACACTCTTCAAAACGTTTCAGGCTTGCTCACAGGACCAGCCATGATACATGTTGAAGTCGCCCAAATGTCACAGAACATAATCAATGCGGTGAAGAGTCTACCGTTTGTTTCAAACGTGACGCAGACGGGCAACAGCTTGATAATCCAAGTTACAACGCACGAGGATGTGCGTACCCAAGTGTCCAAGGAGATAACTCGGGCAGGAGGCATCATCGTGGACATGAGCCAGAAAACGTCGAACCTTGAAGACGTGTTCATACAACTCGTCAGCAAAGACCAAGAGGGAAAAACGCAATGACCGCAACAAACCGCGAGAGACCTCGTCCCAGCTGGCTTCCCCGTTTCTGGGCAGTCGTACGCTACGAGATGCTGTGGAACATTCGGAAGAAAAAGTTCATAGGCATAGTCATAGCCGCGTTCGCTCTCGTTACCGTAGATTTAGCTTTGCCAGCTTTTTTCAACGTGAGTGAGAACCCTGATTTCGCTGCGACCTTCAGCGTCGGCAACCTAGTCTTCTTCCTTATCGCGCTGGTTACCGTGATGAACAGTATCTCAGGCGAGTTTGAAAGCGGCACCATTGTTCCGTTGCTTACGAAACCCGTTTCCAGAACAACGGTTTTCCTAGCGAAACTCTTTGCAGCGTTCGTTATCATCATAGTGACGTACACGGTGCTTTTTATCTACTCAACCGTCGGCGGAATAGTGGTGTATGGGCCTCAAGACAATCTTCAACTGGTGCCGCTTGCGCTGATAGGCAACGTAATTAGCACTTTTGTTTGGGTGGCGATAATTTTAGCCATAGGTTCTATTTCAAAGAGCTCCTTGTTTGCGGCGCTCGGCGGCTTAGTCTTGTTTATCGCCTTTGTTTTTGCGGGGTCCATCATCGCGAGCGTTTCAAACGAGGCAGGAGCGTTAAACTATGTGCCAGGAGGCGGCGCGACAGGAGCATTGAATGTGGCTCAGAGAAGCCAAAACATCACGATTCAGAACATAACAGTGTCGATGAATTCGATATCAACTGGGACAGACAACATCGGCACCAACTTGGTTAACTATGCTCGTTATCCATCAGCAACCGTAAACATTACGCGGACAGACGTGTTTTCTACGCCGCCAAAAGTTATCCAGCTTTACACAGAGTCCATCGGATTAATCGCGTTGCGGTCCATAGCTGTAGCGTTTGCCTACATTCTCGTGTTCCTGTTCATAGCGTGGTTCGCCTTCAAACGGGCGCAGATACTCGAATAACCCCTTTTTTTCTTCCTAATCCATTAAACCAAAACGTTAACGCTCATTAACAAGGTTCTTCAAATGCTCCTTGTTCAGTTCAGCACCAGAGTGCCCCGCGTCGAACAGTTTTGGGAACCATGCCATTTCTCAGAAGGAAGGAAGATTTTACTCTTTATGAACCCGCTCCACCTCTTCTGCTTCGGGGTAGTGGCTACTGTCGCAAAACGGCTTGTTACCTGACTTGCAGCAGCGGCAAAGGGTCACGCGGTTGCGCACCCTGTAGGTTTTGCCGTCAGCCGATTCAACTGGAATGCCGCCACGCACCCAAATTGGCCCGCTCACGTCCATCGCGGGGTCTTCAATAAACCCGAGGGATTTCTCCAAACTCGCTTCGATAACCTTATCGTTTTCTTTATCTTTGATCACGAGGCGTCCAGAAGGGCAGTCGCAAGCTTCCTCCACGGCAATACGCTTGGCTTCTGGGTCATCTGACTTGGGCACCAGGTTCCAGATTCCACCCGCTCTGTGGCAGAAACGCGCCGAAGCGCACAGTTCCTCGATGTTGGTCAGTTCCAGCGCGGGGCCGTTAATGTGCTTGGGGTTGTCTATGTAGTTTTCCGGGCTGGCGGTTTCGGTGCCGTCGAAGCTGACTTTAATGTGTATGCCGTCGCAGAAAGGTTTTAGTCTTTGATTTTCCACAGCGGCATAGGATGCAAGTTCGTGCCGGATACTCGGTGCCTTTGCGCCACTCCACCGGCGTTCCCTCGGCGTCCATGATGATTGTTTGTTTTGAGATTGGGATTCCGTCGGGGATGAGGTAGGGTCCGTTTTTGGTGACCTTGATTTTAGGCACGTTTTTGTTTTCCACGGCTGGTTGCTCCTTGTTTCGGTCACTGCATAGTACGGTTGGGCATTTATGGCATTACGTGTTTATACTGTGCGGTTTGGTTCTCTGCGCTATTTCCTTAAGTTGAATTATTTTTCACGAATGTTTGGTTAAATTTATAATTTAGGTTTATACGTCAAGTATTAGAATATTTTTATGAAAATTATTGTAGATTTTCATAAAAATTATGAACATTTCTCCACTATCTTTATATTGTCCAGGGCTACATTGAGATGTCAAAACGGTGAGAAAATGAAAAAAGAAATAGGTAAAAAATCAAAACACGCGAAAACGGAAACCTCCTATTTCGCTCATGTTTAAACAGTGCAGGAGGTGAAAAGGCATGTTTGATTATATGACGCTGGTATGGGTTGGGTTAGGCGGAGCGTCTTTAGCGTTTGCGTTCGTTGACTATACTTATTCCTACAGAAAGAAAGTAAAAGCTAAGCCGTGCTGATGTCGGTGCTTCTGGTCTGCGTTGGCGCCATGTCATGTGTGATGTTGAGTTTTGAGGCAGTGTTCGTTTGTGTTCAGAAGTTCACATAACATTTATATCGTAAGTCGTCAGATTCAATCCAGGATACGTCTGGCTGTGTGGAAACATGACAAACTTCATCAGTAAACCATCCTGGTGAAATGAAATGTACCGACAATCATCATAGACTGCCAAACCAAAAAAACCAACTTCTCATGCGAAGGCTGCATCGCCTACAAAACATGCAAAATCCACGACAGAACCGCCCAAGTCAAGAAAACAGCCAAAAACGCTAAACTGCAATTAATTATAAACGACGCAGTCGCAGCTAAACCCGCGGCTAAACACTGCACCTGAACTGGCAGAAGTCAGACGTTCAATTGCTTCGCCAACTGCTCAAAGAACAACTCAATCCGGTCTCGTGTTCGCCCAAAATCAACCACAGAAGTAATCGTTGTGACAGGCGTCTCAGCTGCTACCGAAAGCCTCGTAGTTTTCTCATCCACCTGAACCGCGTCGATTAAAAGCACTGAACCGTAAGAAATGAAACTCCCCTTTGTCTTCGCCTTAGCATGATGGTTCACTTCATCGTTTTCTTCCAGAATCCACTCCAAGCTCGCAAGCGCCTTCGGAACAGCCTCCCAAACCTTGCTCAACGGGTAGTCTATTTCCACTGTTTCCCTCTCTTTCCACAGATAAGCCATCCTTCATCACTTTGCTCTTAACGCACATGCTTCTTAAAGTTGTTCGCCTACAAAACCCAGAGAACCGCTTGACTATTAAGGAATTCCATACCTTCCAGTAACTGGGTCCCTAAACACTGGTGCCTGAGGCGGAACGAAAGTAAACACCGCGAAAGCGATTCCCAGCGCAACCAAAGCGCCGAGGGAAATCCAAGCCAACTTTTCCGAGAGTCTCGTGTGCGTGAGGAGTCTGTAGCTTGCCAACTGCCCGATTACAACGGCAATAACAAAACTGGCGATATCCACGGCGAGGATGCTTTCCCCGGTGACCGCAGTGTAAGAGTAAAACACGACTGGAATAGTTAGCACCATCAGGTAAACACTAACGATCTTGGCGAGGAAAAAGTTGGCAACGGTCTTCTTCAGCGGCACAAACTCGACGAGCAGAAACAGCAGCGCAGGCCAGTAAGCCAGTTTCAGATGCTCCCAGACACTTTCATTCACTGCTGAGAACACTCCGACAATAGGTTGGCCGCCGGACCATTCAAACGTGAAGTGAAGCATGCTTCCGAGGATGATGATGAAGGCTATGCCAACTAGTTCGTATATCAGCACTGACCGGTTTCTGACGAGCCTCATAACTTCACGTCTTTCTGCGCCTAAGCCTGACAGCCACGATTGTAGCAGCCAACGCAACCGCGATTACGGCTATACCCGCTTCCGCCGTCGTGACGATGTTATGGCTCGCGCTCTGCTTCACCGCGATGCCTGCCAGCGCCCATATGACCACGAGGCTGTAGGCAACGTCTCTTCGCGTTAACGTGACCACCAAAGTAATTATCGACGCGATGATTATGATGGCGACAGCCCATGTTTCAGCGCTTAAGCCAAACCCATCCCAGTTCACCGCAACCAAGGCGGCTGCAACGTTGGCGATGGCTGCGATGGTTATCCATCCTAAATAGACGCTGAACGGCAAATGCACAGCCAACCGCTCACGAGCTGGAACGCTTGACCTATTGATGTTTAAACGCAGGTAAATGGCGATTAAAGTTGCCAGAAGCGCAAACATCAACGACACTGACACAGTGACGTACTCATACTGCCAGAGGAAAAGCCACACCACGTTGAAAACGCTGCTCAAAATGAACAGGGCGCCGATTTGCTTCTGGAACGGTTTCTGCTTTTGGCCGGGAAGCGCTTGAAAAATAACGAAGGCTGCCAGCAACGCGTAGATTAAACCCCATATGCTGAAAACGTAGCCTGCCGGCGTAATCAAAGTCGGATACGCATCGGAGATTTCGGCTGTATTTTTCCCGTTAAGCATCGTGGTGCTTCCAGCTAAACTGTTCACAACGATGACCGCGATGAAACCGGCAATGTTGCCCCATCTCAGATAAGTCACTGTATCGGCTTTTTTCAAAAATAAAAACCTCCCCTTTTCATTTTTCCCTGCAAGTCGTATATAAGATTGGTGTTGCCTTGACTGGTCAAGCGGCAGTGAGGATGAGCGGAGCGGCGTTTGCTTTGGAGCGGACTTCCAGAATGTTTCGGAGCCCAAATGCCTGCACCATCAAATAACCTATTACCAGCGGAATCCAGTAGGTTACGCTTCTCAAGACCACAACGGCGACGCCGCTTGTAGCCTCGGGAATTCCGTAAAAGTAGAATACAGTCACTAAAATTATATCGAGGGAGCCCACTGAGAAGCCTCCTGTAGAGGCTTGAACGGCTGTTGAGATGAAGAACACAAGTATGAAGAATTCAAAATGCAGGTTCTGGAAGCCAAGCGCCTCAAACACCAGCACATAAACGACTATATTAAGCAGAAATGAAAGCAACTGGAAAACAAGCGGCTTCAGCAAGCGCTTTGGGTTTTGCCGAAACGTCTGGAAGCTCCGGTAAAACACTGCTAAGGACAGCTTTGCCTTATCCGCTGACTCGTCGGAACTGAACCGCTTCACCCTCAGAGCCCTCATTATTCTAATTCCAACGGATATCAGAACTTCAGCCGCTCTCTCTCGGAGAGCTAAATACATGAGGATGGCGAGGTAGACTGAGGCGCCGGCAAGAACCGAAATTAGGAACCCCGACACAACAAATGGGGGGTTGCCCGCGACGAGAAGGATGGTTACGCTGCTGAACAAGCCCAGTACCACAATTAAGTATTCGACAATGCGGTTGGTCACTGCTGACGCGGCGATGGCACCTACGTCTCCTTCAGTCTCGTTGCGCACAAAGTAAAGCCGTGCGAGTTCACTGCCAACCGTCTGCGATGGAATAATCAGGTCAATGAAGTAGCCGACCCAGAAAATCATGAACGCCTTTTTCATGCTGAGCTTAACTGAAAGCGCCTGCAGTGTAGTCTTCCAAGAGGCTGTCCAGCAAAACAGGGCAAACACCAAAGTGCATATTGCGAGCGTATAGAACAGTAGGTACTCTGCCGTGTCAATCTGCTCTATAACGGAAAAAAGTTGGCTGATGCCCACGAAGAAGTACAGGTAAAGGGCAAACGCAATCACTCCTCCAATCATGAACAAAACCGATTTTCGAGCGGAAATGTAACTAGATAACGACAAGTCTGGTCATTGCCAATCTATCTGTGAATAATAGTATTTAATTTTTTGAGGGCAGATTTTGGAGGATTTTCTATGGGAGAAGCAGGTAACCCGTTGCGGTTGGGAAAGGTTTTAGTTACCCGTTTTTCACTCTTACCTAGTAGGTGTTTCGTTTTGGTTGTTAGAACTGTTTTATGCAAGGTTAAGGCTGTTGAAACCGCCGAAGGCGAAGGCGCCATAGTTAAGCGCGTTTTTCCCACGAGACACCTGAGGAGTTTCGACCCTTTTCCACTGTTGGACGAGTTCGACATAACGCCGCCTGCGGGGTTCCCTGAGCATCCGCATGGGGGTTTTGAAGCGGTCACGTACATGCTTGAGGGTGGGTTCCACCACCGTGACAGCCTCGGAAACGACAGCATCGTTATGGCAGGCGGCGCCCAGCGGTTCACGACTGGAAAAACCATCGTCCACTCCGAGCTTCCGGGCACTGAGGGCGTGAACAGGGGTTTGCAGTTGTGGGTCAGGCTTCCAGTTAAACTGCAGGGCTTGGCGCCCACGTACCAGCAGGTGGACGCGAAAGACATTCCTGAAAAACGAGTCAACGGCAATCTTGTCCGCATTGTCGTGGGCGAAAACTCACCCGTCACGCTTCAGAACGAAGTAATCTACTTTGACGTGACGCTGCAGCCGAAGCAACCATTCACATGCGAAGTCAGAAAAGACTTTAACGCCTTCATCTACGTGCTTGAAGGAACCGTGAAGATCGGCGACACAGAATTGCGCAAGAGCGAAGCCGCGTTACTAACCGAAGGCGATTCAATAGGGCTGTCCGCCGCGGATCTGGCAAGAGTGGTGGTTATCGGCGGGAAACCTCATGGAGAAGACATCATTCTTAGAGGCTCCTTCGTGTATTAGCATCACACTGGGATTTATGAGCTCCTGATTAGTCCTTTTTCTTGTATGTTACATGGTGCACCATCTGTACGATTTTTCGAAGGTTCTCGGCCTTAGTCTCCTGCAGTACACCATGACCAAGGCTGAAAATATGCCCTTTATGTTTTTTCGCCGTAGCAAGAATGCCACGTACCCTATGCTCCATTAACTCATTGTCAACCAACGCGACGATGGGGTTCAAATTTCCTTGTACCGCCACAGTTTCCTTGCATCTTGTCCACACTTCGTCTAATTGCACTCTCCAGTCAACACTCAACACATCCGCACCAGTCCTTTGAAAAAGTTCAATCATTTGAATATGTCCTTTCTCAGTAACGGTTCCCCGCCTGTCATGAAAAGCAAGGGGATGCCCATGTCGCCTATTTTGGATATTAGGGTTTGTGCTTGGTCGGTATTGAGCTGGTCTACCGCGTTCTTTGAGTTACCAACGTAGCAGTGCCAGCATTTTAGGTCGCACTGGTACGTAACGTTCCAAAGAATCGAGCTAACTCCGTATCGTTTGAAGGCTTTTCGGCAACTCTCTTCAACTTCACTCATTCTTTTGTCTTGAAAAAGAGATCTGAGGTGAACCATTCAAATCACCAGAAGGGCAAAGGATGTTTAGCAGTTTTCGTTGCTATGGGCTTTTTTTTATGACATTATCATCCATTTTTGAAACCACTAACCTTGTAGCTACCCACAAGTGTCAGAGACTGTATAAAAGATTTCTGTTTTCGTACAAAAATGACTTAAATTTCCCGAAATTCGTGAAAAGAGCCGATGAGACTAATGAACTAATCACAGCTCAAATGCTGTTTTGATTTTTATAAGACGTGTTGTTGCGGAGACTACTACTTCTTTTACTCCGGGAATC
Organism: Candidatus Bathyarchaeota archaeon A05DMB-2; assembly: GCA_018475625.1. Lineage (GTDB taxonomy): Archaea > Thermoproteota > Bathyarchaeia > Bathyarchaeales > Bathycorpusculaceae > A05DMB-2. Next base: position 48,259 of record JAAKEZ010000001.1, on the reverse strand, counting down.
AGCTTTACTTTCTTTCTCAGGTCGCTTAACTGCTTTAGATCTTGCGTGTGGACAACGGCGACGATGTCAAATTCTCTAGTGTTTTGAAAGGCATGGTACGTTTCAGAAAGTTCGCTTATTTTTTCGGCTGCGTCTTCAAACAGGGCGGGATCAGTTTTAACCATCATAATTCCTGTTGTAGAATAACCAATTTTTGCTGGGTCAAGTAAAGCCGTAAACTTTGTGATTATGCCTCTGTCTGTTAACTGTTTGACGCGGTATCGTACAGTCGCTTCGTTTACTCCTATTTCTTCTGCGATACGAGAAAACGCAACCCTACCGTTCTGTTGTAGCATATTTAAAATATTTACATCAATGTCATCTAGTCGTTTCAACATGTGACCCTGCCCACTGCACATATTTAATAAAAAGTATTTATCACTTCTGCGATAGTCAAGTATCCTCGATACGACAACCTTGAAAGAATTAATCAATGGTTCGGAAATAAGATCAGAACAGCCTTAACATGTGGTGCAGAGGGTGGGATTCGAACCCACGAACCCCTACAGGATAGGCTCCTGAAGCCTACGCCTTTGACCTGGCTCGGCGACCTCTGCGCTGAAACACCATTCGCAGTTGTTGAAAATAACTCTTACTGAATAAATACGTTACCAAAATCGAGTATAACTGCAACTGCGTTCTTCTCTTAGAGGAGAGGTGCTGCTTGCTGAGCCCTCAACGTTATGAATGCCCTAAAGGGGGCTATAGAAAATTTTCACACTCCAGTACAGCAAAAACTCAGACAGCGCTTTTCACAGCAGAGCAAGAAGTCTGAACGCTAAACCCCCAACGAGAACTGCCGAAGCCACGTTAGCCAACGAGATTGACGCAGGCGCTTTCCACCCGAACTCCTTCACCAAAATTACCACCGTGGACAAGCATGGAATGTAAAGCATCGCCACCAACGCCAACGTAACCAGCTGCACCGGAGTCAAGAAAAGCGCAAGATTGGTCGTGCCGAAAATTGCCACTGCACCGAGGAGAATGAACTCTTTAGGCACAGTCTCGCATGTAGATGAGTTTAGATTATGTGACTAACGTTAACAGTCTCAAAGCAACTCCGCCCAAGCTTATGGCAAAGACTATTTCGAACACTGTTATGAATAGGGCTTTTTTCCAGCCGAACTCTCTCCATAGCGCTGCAATGGTTGCTATACAGGGTATGTAAAACATCGCCACCAAAGTGAACACGACCATCTGAACGTCCGTCAGGCTGGCTAAGCCGCCTGTTGATGCCAGCAGGGCAGCAAGCATAACCAGTGACAACTCCTTTCTCAGCACGCCGAATATTAGCGTTATTCCTGTAATAGCGGGCAAGCCTAGCCAAGCAACTGTTACGGGGCTGAGCACCGCTGCTATGGATTCCAGCACACCTGAAACTTCTGCTAATTTCAGCACAAGGCTTCCAACAATTATCAAAGGAAACGCTATTTTTATGAATTCAGCCACCCTAAACCAAGTCTGTTTAAAAATAGTCTTCAGATGAGGCCACTTGTAATCATGCATTTCCATAATTAGCGCGGTTGACTCACCAGGGACAACTTTAAACGCCAACCTTCCAAGAACGAAGATAACCAGCAAATTAAAAATATAAAGCGCCAGCGCCCATTGGATGCCCAAAAATTTGCCTACTAAACCGAGTATTATGACTGTAGTTGCGGCGCAGGGCACCAGCGTTGTAACAAAAGCGGCAAGTAGCCTTTCTCTCTGTGTCTCCATTATTCTGCATCCTAAACAAGCGGGAACATTGCAGCCAAAACCAAGCATAATAGGAATGAAGGCTTTTCCATGCAGCCCCATTTTATGCATGACGTTGTCCATCAAAAAAGCGATTCGACTAAGATATCCCGAGTTTTCCAAGAAGTACAGTATGATGTAAAAGGGAATTATATAGGGCAGAACTATTGTGACACCAGCGATAAATCCTTCCATAATACCGCCCCACACTATACTGCCAGCCATTCCTGTTCCAAACGCACTCGTAAAGAGCGGCTCCAAACCATAAAACAAAGTGCTTAGCAGACCTGATGCGTAGTCCCCAAAGGTGAAGATAGAATAGAAAACTAAAAGCAGCGAAGAAACCAGCGTCAAGTACCCAGTGATTTTGTGAGTTGTAAAGTTGTGCAGTCGCTCCCCCATGGTGGGTCTTATAGGCGGCACCAACTTCTGCACTGCTCTGGCTATGCAGCCAGCCGCTTCATACCTTTCAGAAGTTATTACAGTTGAACAGCCGTGTCCATGGAGCCTCTCAATTTCACCTGCAAGCTTCTTGGCAGTAGAAACTATCTGCGGCGCTATCCTTCCGATATCTCTTTCTATCTCTTCATCCTCCTCCAGCAGCTTGATAGCCACGTACCGCCGTGGATAAACAACCTGAACCTCTTTCAGCGCTTCAGTGAGCAAGCTGATTTTTTCTTCAATTTCTTCTCCGTATCTCACTTCAGCAGGTTTTTCTCTTGGTCCTTTTTCAATTATTTCTATGGCTTTCTTCAAGAGCTTGACAATGCCTAATCCTTTTACGGCAACAGTTGGCACAACGGGGATTCCCAAAAGCTCCTCCAATTTGCTTACGTCCACTTGGATGCCTTTGCTTTTTGCAATATCCATTTGGTTCAGCGCTATAATTATAGGAGTTTCCAGTTCCATAAGCTGCAAAGTGAAAAAGAGGTTTCTCTCGAGGACTGAAGCGTCTACAACATTTATGACTATATCTGGTCTCTCAACCGCGATGTATTTCCTTGAGACCAGTTCTTCTAATGAATAAGTGGAAAGCGAGTATATTCCTGGCAAATCCACAATATCTATCGTGTACCCTTTGAAATGCAGCGTTCCTTCCGCTCTTTCAACTGTTTTTCCAGGCCAATTGCCGATGTGCTGATGTAAACCAGTCAAATGGTTAAAAATCACGGATTTTCCCACGTTGGCATTACCGGCTAAGGCTATCTTGATACGTTTGCTGATTTTTTGGTTAATTTCATTTTTGTTTAAATATGGACAAGAATGACAGGACATAAAAGTCACCGATTAGCTAGCTGTTTTTTTCCACATCTACGAAAACTTTTGAGGCGACGCCTTTTCCAAGGACAAGTTTTGAATTTCTCACTGATAATTCAACAGGGCCTCCGAGTGGCGCGACTCTTTCAACGCATATTTTGGTGCCAGGTGTAAGTCCCATGTCTAGTAGCCTCTGGAGCATGTTGTGACCGCCTCTGATGAAGGAAATTTTGCCACATTGGCCCTCTTTGAGATGTGTCGCGGCAACCAAGTTTTGGTTGTGTTTTCCAACTTCTTCTAAACCTTGACTGTGTAGTTGCATGCATTCTTCGCAGCTGCTTATCATTAGGTCGCATGGTGGGATTTCTTTCCCATCGTCTGGACATTGCTCAGGATGCTTTAGGAGTCTGCAAAGCGATTCTTCCGCGTCATCTGACAGACTGTGCTCCATTTCACAGGCTTCTTTGTGGACCTTCTGGCTGTCGATTTTCAGCACATCATGCAGGAATCTTTCCAGTAGCCTGTGTTTGCGAGCCATTTTCTCGGCGATTCGTCTGCCATTCCCGGTCAGCGTGGTTCCGTGATACGGTGAATATTCTATGTAGCCTTTGTCAGCTAATTTCTTCAGCATCTCGGTTACGCTGGCTGGAGCCACCTTTAGCGCTCTTGATATGTCTGTTGTACTTACTGTTGCACCGTTTTGTGATAGTTCGTATACTGTTTTTAGGTAGTCTTCTATGCTTTTACGAGGCATGTTCCCCACCATTTTTTAGGCATACCTAATTTACTCTGCCGCGCTAATAAACTTTTAGGCGTACCTAAAAAATTCCATCCGTGAAAACACCAAAATCCCACGAATTCAAAATAGTCAACGCTCCTAGTAACGGCTAAATAGTCCAAAGTATATTTCGGATGATGTTTAACCGAGGAAGGATAAGAATGGACAACCTCGCAGACCTTGTCTTCAAACTCGTCGAAGCAGCCCGCAACCACGAGGAATACCGAGACAAAGAATGCATAAACCTCATAGCAAGCGAAGGCTTAAAGTCGCCAGCCGTCAAGCAAATGCTCTGCCTAGCCGCAGACTTGGAAGGCAGATACGCCGAAGGCGAAAACGACCGCGAAGGACACGTCAAAAAACGCTACTACCAAGGTCAAAAGTACATGACACTCATCGAGAACTACGCCACGGACATCATGAAAAACCTTTTCAACTGCACTTGGGGGGATTTGCGCTTAGTTTCAGGCACACACGCAAACCTCGCCACGTTCAAAGGCTTGTCCACAGCAGCTAAGAACAGGAAAATGGTGGTTACGCCCCTCAGTTGCGGTGCCCACATATCTCACGATTACGCAGGCTTAGCCGGTTCAGTGCTCGGCTTGGAAAACATTAATCACGTTTACAACTTTGAAGAATTCAACATCGACCCTGACAAGTCAGCCGACGTTATCCGCGCCGCCAAACCGGGCATAGTGACGTTCGGCGGAAGCCTCTTCCTCTTCCCTCACCCCGTTAAAGAGTTAAAAGAGGTCTGCGACGAAGTCGAAGCGTACGTGGCTTACGACGCCTCCCACGTTTTGGGGCTTATCGCAGGCGGCGAGTTCCAAGACCCGTTAAAAGAAGGCGCGGATTTCATCACCTCGTCGTCGCATAAGACTTTCCCTGGTCCGCAGGGCGGTGTTATACTTGGAAACGCCAAGGACCAACGCATGGAAAAGGCGATAAAGGCGATTCAGTTTGCCATCTTCCCGCTCAGCGCTTCTAACACACATCTCGGTAGGTTGCCAGCGGTTGGAATAGCCGCGTTGGAGATGAAACTCTTCGGCGCCGAGTTAGCCAAACAGACCGTGAAGAACGCGCAAACAGCTGGGCAGTACCTCTACGAGAACGGCGTAAAAGTCGTATGCCCCGACAAGGGCTTCACCAGGTCGCATCAGATAGCCGTGGATGTCTGCGATTTCGGTGGCGGCAAGAAAATAGCGCAAGACCTTGAAGACGCCAACATAATCTTGAACAAGAACTTGCTGCCCTACAACAATCAGAACGACCGCGACAACCCCTCTGGCTTGAGAATCGGATTCCAAGACGTGACCAGGCGCGGCTTCAAAGAAGGCGACATCAAGCACCTGTGCGACCTGATGCTGAGCGTAATTAAAGGCAAACGCAAGCCTTCAGAAGTTAAAGAAGACGTCATCGCCTTGAAGAAAGAGTTCAATCAGGTAAAATACGGGTTCCAAAGCGTGGAAGAAGCGGTAAGCTACGTCAGTAAGGCATAATCAGCCTTAAGAGACGATTAAAGGAACTATGTTGGAAAAAATCGGAAGGAGCATGCACCAAAATGAAAGTGCTGCTGAATGACGGCTTAGAAAAAGAAGGAATCCGCCTATTCGAAGAATCAGGAATAGAGACGGACACGCGGAAAAGAGACCTAAACGCACTCATCGCGGACATTGGGCAGTTTGACGCTTTAATCGTGAGAAGCGCCACCAAAGTCACACGCGAAGTTCTTGAAGCCGGAGCCAAAGGAAAACTGAAAATTGTGGGCAGAGCAGGAGTCGGCTACGACAACATAGACGTGTCTGCCGCTTCCGATTTTGGTATCGTGGTAAAGTCTGCGCCGTATGGAAACACGAACGCGGTGGCGGAATTAACCATTTGTCTGATGCTGAGTATTTCAAGAAACGTTCCTCAAGCGTATCAGTCGCTGAAAAACGGCGTCTGGATGAAGGGAAAATTCAAAGGAACCGAACTTGCCTACAAAACACTCGGCATTTTGGGCTGCGGGAAAATCGGGCAAAGAGTGGCGGAAATCGCCCGCCGCGGTTTTGACATGGAAGTCATCGGCTACGACATAAAAGCATGCGCCGAATCAAGCATAAAATTCACCTCCAAAGAAGAGGTGCTCACCAAAGCAGATTTTGTAAGCATCCACACAGGCGGAAACGAAGTGATAGTGGGCGAGAAAGAACTGGCACTTATGAAGCCCACCGCTTACCTCATTAACACTTCAAGAGGCAGCAACGTTGACGAACGGGCATTGTACCACGCGTTGAAAAACGGGAGAATAGCCGGCGCGGCTCTTGACGTGTACCAGGAAGAGCCTAAAACTGAAGGCAGCGAATTCAGAAACAGACTAACAGAGCTTGACAACGTAATTTTCAGCTCACACTTGGGCGCGTCAACCGTTGAGGCTCAGAGAGAAACATCCGTAGAAATCGCGCGCGTCGTTGCGGCCTACCTCTTAGGAGGAGACTTCACCAGCGCAGTGAACGCGGGCGAAAGCATAGAGCTGGAAGAAAAACCCGTCTACACACTGTTCATTCACCACCGAGATGTTCCAGGGGTGTTTGCGAACATCGACAAGGTTCTGGCTGACAACGACATAAACATACGCGCAAACTATTCCCGACAGATTGGCAAGAGCGGCTACGCCATCTCGGTGTACGTGGTGCACCAAAAAGTCGGTCCAGAAATTATTAAGACCCTGAAAAGAATTGAAAACGTCTGCAGCGTAAGAGTATAACCATTACCGTTGAAAGAGCAACAAAAAGTTGAAGGGAACGCTGGAAGCTTTTTCAAAGGCAATTCCAGCTTTATGTGTGCTTTTTATCTTCGGTTTTAGAGTTCTGCTTCTTGTATGAAGGCGCCGTGCCAAGTGTGGTACCAGACTTGTCCCGTGTAGCCGTTGACGCTGAGCATACCGTATGTGTTGCCGTTATGCAGCACGTCAACGTGGTAGTAGCCGTAGAACGTGTCTATGTCGCCGACTGTGGTTCCCGCGTAGTATGTGTTAAGGAACTGTTGGGCGTTTGCTTTTGCCTGCTCCACTGTGACGGTCATCGCTGTCGTTGGTGTTCCTTGCAGCCAGCCCATCATGCCGCGGCTCATCATGCCGTACTTGGTGTTCCACATCATGTTCGGTCCAGGCTCAGGATAGATGCGTCCTGTGTACTTGTCGATGAGCATCTCGAAAGCGCCGTTGCCCGTGCTCTTCTCGTAAATTAGCACGTAGAAGTTCTGCGTGTATTCCTCGACCTCGTCAACCGCCAAATCAGGGTTGTTCAGCGAAGCCACGTAGTTCTGCGCGATGGTGACCGCGTTGTTTATGGTTATCAGCGTTGCAGTTGCGTTGGCAGGAGTTGTGGGCGCCACATAGCTAGGTGCCACGTACCAAGCGCCCATGCAACCTCTCCCTCTGTACGGGTAAGAGTATGGCGGTGCTGTCTGCGCGCCCAAGCTAGGCGGGGCAGTGTAGCTATATGCGTTTCCGTTTGTGCCGTAAGGACTGTAGAATCCCGGCGCACCCATGTATGCAAACACTGAAGCGGTTATCAACGCTACGCCTATGACTGCTAGCGCGATGGCGAGGACCATTTTCCATACGTTCATTCAATTCACCTCTACCACAAACAATGCCCTCGGAGCGGTAAGAGAGTTTGCTGAAACAGTTGTGAAACAGTTTTGAAACGGTCTATACCATGGCTGAATGTGCATCGTATATAAGTGACCCAGAGAGTTTTCAGTCTGAGGCGCGCAACTTGAGGCTGGGAGTGCTGTTTTCAGGCGGCAAAGACTCAACGCTCGCCCTGCACAAAGCAGCGGAGAAAAACGAAGTCGTCTGCCTAATCACTCTGGTTTCCCAAAACAAGGAGAGTTACATGTTCCACACGTCTAACATAGATATAACCGCGCTCCAAGCTGAAGCTCTGGGGTTGCCGCTTCTCAGATGGGAAACGAAGGGCGAACCCGAGAAGGAGCTGGAGGACTTGGAGGCGGCGATAGCAGAGGCAATTAGGGAATTCGGGATTGAGGGCTTAGTCACGGGCGCCGTGGAGTCGGCATACCAGTCTCAGCGTATCCAGCGCATCTGCGACCGCCTGAAAATCGCGTGCGTTAATCCGCTTTGGAAGAGGAACCAGAAAGCCCTTCTGGAGGAGTTGGTGGCAGAAGGCTTCAAAGTCATCATCTCAGGCGTTTTTGCGTATCCGCTTGACGCGGGCTGGCTGGGAAAAGACATAGACACAGAAATGATAGCCCGCTTGGTGCAGCTTCAAAGCGAGTTTGGCGTGAGTCCTTCAGGGGAGGGGGGCGAGATAGAGACCACAGTTTTGGATGCGCCCCTGTTCAAGGAAAGGATTGAAGTGCTGGATTCAGCGGTGGATTGGCGCGGCACCAGCGGCGTCTTCATCATCAAAAAAGCGCGGTTAGTGCCCAAACAGCCTCAAAAGTAACCAATTTGTTTCTGAAAGGCCACACTTGTGTTTCAGTCTGTCACGACTATGTATTCGCTTTCGCTTTTGACGCCGAGCCCCAGCGACGTCGCCCGTCGAATCTGCGTATAACTCCATGGATCATCCGTGAGGCTTGAGCCCTCAAAACTAGCGATGATCTTAATGGCTTCCACGTCCATCGCCACGCGGTCGCCCGAAGCCATGACGAGATTTGGCTTTCGCACCTCACCGCTGAAGGGTCCGCCTGAAATGAAGCAGCTGCGTCCATCCATGATTATCAGGTTGGGGTGCACGACCAGGTTGAGGTCTACAAGTTTCTCCTTCAGGTGTCTGAGGTGGAATTCGACGCGGTCACTCTTCTTGGTGAATCCGAAAGCCAGTTTCAAGCTAAGGGAGAAGTCGGCGCGGAAATGCGTCTTCATGCAACAAGAATAAACCAGCTTGTCGAAGCTCATGGCTTGCTCCGTGAGATTGACGTTTCCGAGGTATTCACCGCCCACATCAACCTTGAGGTAGTTGCCTTCGTCGAAGAAAGCGATTTCGGCGCCTGTGCCTTCCAGTATGACAAGGGCGCCAGTTTTTTCCAGCACCCTCCGCGTTTTCAGTGCTTGCCAAGAAGACTCGCCGACCACGACTTTTCCTGCGCTGTGCGCATACAAAAGCTCAACAATGGTTTTGAGGAACCCGGGTTCAGTTGAGGCTGGAGGCGGGTCTGCGCTGTTGTAGTTTGGTTTGACCAGGACTTTGTCGCCTTCTTTTATGATTTTCTCGAAGCCACCAATAGCATCTACAGCCTTGAGTATGTCCTGTTTAGGATTTTGAGTGGCTTTGATTTTGCTCACAATGGGTTTGCCGTCTTTCACGAAAGGGTTACTTAAAGGCTTACCAATGTCTATCGTGGATGACACTAAAAACACCGTCTACAGAATTCGTAGGATGCGGCAAATTTTAACCTTTAGGTCTGCAAGAGAAAGGGTTACCGAATACTATAAAACAAACACTTCGCAACTGGAATTAAAGGAGATTTGTGTGAAATGGCAAACGAGTTAACAGCAGAACAAATCAGGAGGGAATGCGACGCCAACTTCATGCGGTGCGAAACAACAGCGAAACTGGTGCCGCTCAGCGAAATCATCGGGCAAGAAAGAGCCGTCAGAGCATTAAAATTCGGCCTAGGCATCAAAGACCACGGCTTCAACATTTACGTTGCAGGCTATCCTGGGACAGGCAGGACAACAGCGGTCAAGAACTTCGTGGGCGAATTAGCTAAAGTGGAACCCGTGCCTCCTGACTGGTGCTACGTGAACAACTTCTCCAACCAATATGAGCCCAAAGCGATAATGCTGCCAGCAGGAAAAGGAAAAGTGTTCCAAGACGACGTGAAGAACCTCATCGAAAACATTCGAACGGCGCTTCCTAAAGCTTTTGAAAGCGACGACTACAACGCCCGAAGAGAAGCCACCATTCGCGCCTTGGAGAACCAACGAAAAGAGTTAATCGACCAGCTGAACGCCAAAGCTCAGCAGGAAGGCTTCATAATTCAAAGCACACCCATTGGGTTACTTCTTATCCCAGTGATAAGGGGCAAGCCTGTCACCGAGGAGGAACTTATAGGGTTGCCGCAGAAAGTAAAAGGTGAGATACAGGAAAAAAGAGAACAGCTGGAGTCGCAACTCCGAAGTACCATGCGACAGTTTTCGGACATGGAACGGAAAATCCGTGAAGAACTCAAGAAACTCAACCGCGAAGTCGCGCTCTACGCCATCGGCAACCTGATTGATGACATCATGGAAAAGTACAGTGACACGCCTGAAGTCATCGCCTTCCTGAAAGACGTCCAGAATGACATATTGGACAACCTGTCGCAGTTCATCAGGAGAGGCGAGTCTCAACAGCAACTTCCGTTTCAGCTGCCTTGGATGAGAGAAGCGCCTTTCAGAAAGTACGAGGTCAACGTGATTGTAGACAACTCTGACACCAAAGGCGCCCCAGTAGTGATGGAGTCTCACCCTACTTATCAGAACCTTTTCGGCAGAACGGAAAAGGAAGCTCAGTTCGGCGCCCTCACCACCGACTTCACAATGATCCGCGGTGGCGCATTGCACAGGGCTAACCACGGGTACTTGATTGTGCCGGTTGAGGAATTGCTTCTTAACCCGTTCTCGTATGACGGGCTGAAGAGAGCTCTCAGGGATAGGCAAATAATTATTGAAGAGCCTGAGGAACGGTACGGCTTCATCAGCATCAAGAGCTTAAAACCTCAGCCGATTCCTCTCAGCGTAAAGGTAATTCTCATCGGCGACCCCTATTTGTATCAGCAGTTATTCATTCTGGACATGCAGTTTTCAGAACTTTTCAAGGTTAAAGCCGAATTCGACACAACCATGACTCGGACGGAAGAAAACATGCAACGGTACGCGGCTTTCGTCTGCATGCTCTGCCAAAAAGAAAACCTGAAACATCTAGACGGCTCAGCACTGGCTAAGTTGGTAGAATACAGTTCTAGGCTTGCTGAAGATCAGGAGAAACTCTCCACCCGATTTGCTGAAGTTGCTGACATCGTACGCGAAGCCAATTATTACGCTCAACAAGAAAAATCGAATCTAGTGACTGGGAACCACGTGAAAAAGGCGATTGAGGAAAAGATTTACCGGTCGAAACTTATCCAAGAGAAGATTCAAGAAATGATTAAACGCGGCTCAATCCTCATCGACACCGAGGCAGAGAAAGTCGGGCAGGTCAACGGCTTATCAGTCATGGGCTTGGGAGACTTTGCTTTTGGCACTCCCTCGCGCGTCACCGCCAGCATCGGCTTAGGTAGAGAAGGCGTAATAGACATTGAACGGGAAGCCAAAATGGGCGGGCCAATCCACACCAAAGGCGTCCTAATTTTGAGCGGCTACTTAAGCGAGAAGTACGCGAGGGATAAACCACTCAGTCTCTCGGCGCGACTCACATTTGAACAGAATTACTCAGGAGTGGAAGGCGACAGCGCTTCAAGCACGGAATTGTACGCAATAATTTCAGCGCTTTCAGGAGTACCGATAAAGCAGAACATCGCCGTGACAGGTTCAGTTAACCAGAAGGGCGAGGTTCAAGCCATAGGCGGCGTGAACGAAAAGATCGAGGGCTTCTTCGAAGTTTGCAAAGCTAAAGGCTTCACGGGCCAGCAAGGAGTGATGATACCTGAAAGCAATGTGCAGAACCTGATGTTGAAAGAAGAAATAGTGGAAGCGGTTAAAGCTGGACAATTCCATATTTACTCCGTCAAAAACGTCGATGAAGGCATTGAAATTCTAACTGGAATGAAGGCTGGTAAAAAGCGTGAGGACGGAACTTTCGAGGAGGGAACCGTAAACTACCAAGTGGACAAGCAACTGAGAGAAATGGCGGAGAAACTCAAAGAATTCCCACCGTCTATAGTAGAAAAGAAAACCGAAACCTAACCAGAAACATACGAACTAAAGTAAGTCAACAGAGGCAATGTAACTCCGCATAAAGCCTCAAACACTTTTTCTTGGCTCTAAAGCGGAGTTTGGATAATGATTTTTTATTAGAATGAATAGCCAGAATCATATAGCGAATTCTAAGACATGTGTGAATTTTTGACGAAGAAAAAAGCGAGAAATACGCATGCGAAGAATGCGGGCTTGTCATCTTGGTTGAAGACCAATGCGGCTACGAAGAATGCGGCATAATATGTTGCGGTGAACCAATGAAGCCCGTTCAGGTAACAAAAGCAAAACCTAAAGCTCAAGCAAAGCCGAAAACCAAGTCGAAAGCGAAGTAACCTCTCAACTCCAACCCCTCTTTTTTAGAAAAAGTCCGTCAAGGATACGATAGAAATGAGAGTCAAAAATGAACTATTGAGCTATACTCCGCTAAGCTTATGTAAAAGTCAAAGTCTTTACTCGCTTCCGAAAGCATGAGAATATGCTTCGTGAAGCGTTCAGAAGAACCTATGTCTCTTTTTTTCTTGCTGCCTCTTAAGCTCCTCGCCGATAGCTTCCTGCTCTTCCAAAGAGCCGTCATCTATTGCGGTGACAGTCACAGTGTCCCCTTCAAACTCTTCAGAAACCTCTTCAGCAGGCTCAAGCGCTGCTTCCTCTGGTGGCTGAGGAACTTCAGTCTCTGAGCCTGCTGCTTCTTGTCCTGGCTGGGGTGGAGGTTCGGAGGTTTGCCACTTCTGGTTCAGCTTAGCTTCAAGCTCGTTTTTCTTAGCTTCCAACTGTAATATTGTATCTTTCAGGGAATTGTTGCTGGCTCGCAGTTCTTCGATGGCAAGTTTTTCTTCGAGAATCAGTATGCTGTCTTCCAGGGCTTTCTGTTTTTCTTTCAGAGAACGCGATTCTGCCTCAAGCTCCGCATGCCTGTCTCGTAGTTTTTCAACTTCACTCTTTTCGCTCAATCTTCATCAAACCCCTAAAATTAGCAGTTAAGAAGAAAGTCTTTATGAATACACAATCTATATTTCAAGTTTAGACCGAAACTAAGGTCAACGAAGATGCAGCCCTGACAATCGACGCTATCCAAGGCATCCAAGCAATACCCATTTCAATTTCAAGCAGCATTTGAATTTACCCAGTTCGCGCTTGTTCGGAACCATCCTGTTTAAGCCTATTGGTGGTCTGTTGCAGAAAACTATAGAGGGGCTATCCGTATTGGCGCAGAAAACAGCCAAACCATTATGAAAACAGCAGAGAGGGAGGGAAAGCTTGGAGCCAAAACGCAGAAAACATCGTTTAAAGAAAAAGAGAGAAAAAGGTTTTCATCGTAAGAAGTCGTCAAACGTCCAGTAATGGTCTTCTTCTTGGCTTACTATGTCTTCGAACATGCGACGTGTTTTGCTATCGCCGCGCTTCATCGCTTCTTCGATGATTTTTCTGTAGAGCACCAGCGCGTAGTTTTCAGCCTCATGGTCCAGCTTTAGAAAGTCGTCTGCGTTGTCGCCGACTTGTGGAAGAGGTTCTGGTTCAGTCACAGTTTCGCCTTCAAGCAGGTAAATCCGCTCGGTGATTTTCTCAAGGTGCTCCATCTCCGTGAGGAAGATGGGTTTCAACAGGTCGCTGACCACTTTCGCTTTGTTTGTTTCCAGGATAACTTCTAAGGCAGTGTCCTTCCCGCGCAAAGCAAGCAAAGCCGCCTTTTCATGCTGGTTTGTGTACTGAATTATCGCGGAGATTTCAGCCGCCACAGCCTTGTTCAGCAAGGCGAAATAATCATCAGTGAATATCCTGCGCCACTCCGACAAAGCCACATTTCCGGCTTCTTCAGGCTCATCTTTGTAGTTCACATATTCTTGGAACTTGAACAGGTGCTGCTCTTCTTCCCCGTAGATTTTCTCGAACATCTCGCGTGTTTCCCAATCATCGACTTCTTTTGCGGTGTTGATGATTTTGCGGTACAGCACGAGCGCTTCTTCTTCAGCTTTCACGTCGTTCTTTGCGAATTCGCTTAGACTGTTGCCGACCATAACTTTATTTGCCTTGGTCGTAGCTGATCCGCCAAGGTAATAAATCCGCTCCATAATGTCAGCAGCGTGCTTCATCTCCACGATGGCGAATTCCTTAAGGAACTTTCCAACAGCGTCATAGGTGGTTTTGTCGAAAAGTATGTTTTCAGGAATGGTCTTTCTTATCAGCTTCTCCATCTTCGCGTGTTGTAGCATGTACTGAATTGAAACCTGGATTTCTCTGGCAACCGCCATGTTTAGCAGGTCAAAATATTCAGTTGTTGGTTGAACAGCCATAATTAATCACATCGTTTAGCTACGAAACAGTGGACAATGGGAATATAAAAAGATTCTTTAGCCGCCTTCAGCGGACAACCGCCAATGTGTTTTTTGCAGGTTTTGCTTGAAAAAGGTAGTCTAAACTATTAAAAATGAGAAAAATGGGAGTTGAGCAAGGCTCTATAGGACTTTATTTCTTCTTTGCAGCCTTTTTCTTCTTTCCTTTGGCAGCTTTAGCCACGATACTGACCTCGAAGCTAATATTGTCCTCAATTTGTATTTAAAATTTACTAAAGCCTTGGCTCTGTGACTCGACTTCGGAAAGTATTGCGAAAACAGTTGTTACTAACTAAACAGGCATTTTTTGCCCTAATTTAGTAAAACAGACAAAAAAACAGCCCTTTGAACCATCGACACTCATGGTTATTTTTAGATTTTGATGGTGGCTCTGCGATAACGCGGCAAAGCTGTTGAGGCTTACACGTGACTACCGCAAATTTTTTATATCCAGTGTAAAAAATTACAAAGCAGTGAAGAAAACTTCCGAAGGTGCCTTAAACGAGCAACCCAATAAATATTAACAAAAGAGCAAAAATCATCGCCACAATCGCCATATTTTCCGCGTTATATTCCGTACTCAGAATATTGCCAACTGTGCCAATGATTGGCGCTCAAGGAGCCAGCTTTTCTGTATCAGATTTTATCGCTCCAATTTACGGAATCTTATTAGGTCCCTATGTTGGAGGTGTAACTGTGATTATAGGCACTTTTCTAGGAATGGCTATGGGAAAGCCAGTTATATTCTTGGGTTTAGACTTTCTTCCAGCCCTCGTAAACGTAGTTGCATTAGGTTTTCTCGTTAGGCGCAAATGGTGGCCAGTCGTCGCACTCTACATTGCTCTGTTCACAGCATTCTTGATAAATCCGCTAACTAGCATAACCGTCGACATAGGTGGCATTGCTGTTCCGTTTATTTGGCTGCACATAGTAGCGTTTTTGGTGCTTCTTTCACCGTTGGGGCGCAAAGCTGGTCAATGGGTAGAAACTCTGAAACCAACTATGCTGGCTGCGGGGATCGCAATCTTGGCTTTGATAGGAACCATGCTGCAGCATCTTATGGGCAACATACTTTTTGAGACCATACTTGCACAGCCCATTGGATACATTGAAAGAATTGCGTATCCTGCAATATGGGGAAGCATTTTCTTTGTATATCCAGTGGAGCGGTTGGCTCTGGTCATACTGGCAGTGATAGTTGGAACACCTGTGGTGCGTGTGCTCAAAACATCATTTTTAAGCGATTCAAAGTTAGCGAATAAAGACTCCGAATCAAGAGTTCAGCCTTGACTCTGCTCAACAATATAAGAAGCATCATACCCTAAAACAGAGAATAATCTTGAAGGTACTGCTTACCAGTTTTCAATGCCATTTCAGCCTTTGCTAATTCGCTTCCAAGATAGGCTGCATGGTCAATTCTGGTAACTAAACCCATCTCTGCAATCTTCATGTAAACGCTCTCAGCAGTTTTGCCCTTAATTATGTTTACAGGCTTATCCAGCCCTCGTGAAGTGTAATGCAGCGCGACGATGTTACCGTCAACTCTGTCTACGGCAATTCTGAACGACCCTTTCTCGTCCAGCACAACCGGTTCAGGTTTTTTGGATGCAACCGTAACATGAATATTTGTTTCCAGCGTCCTGTCGTAGGCTTCTTCTCGGTTCCGCTTGTCCTTCAGTACAAGCAGGTCCAAGCCTAAATCTTTCGGCACAGAACCACGCATTTTGGCCAGAAACATCATCTTTGCCGCTGTCACTTCCTCTCTGACGGTGCCCTTTGCCTTGTCACTTTTCTCGGTCGCCAACAGCATGCTGGCGCCGACTTCAGAGGACAAACGCGCAAGCAACGCGTTAACCCCCACGGAATCAGCGTCAAAAAGCTCCGTAACGTTGGAGACGCCGACGAAAAGCGGCACCTCAGGGTTCGCAGCGGCAAACATGCGGAAGGCAAGCAGAGACTCCAAAATGTTCGACGGTTCAAGAATCAAGTCGCCCATAACGCGGGTTATCCCGAGTTCTCTCGCTTTCTGGATAATTTCTTCGAGGAATTTTACGCGTTCTTCAGCTTTCTTAGGGAAGTATCCCTCACGTTGGTTAGTAGGAATGGCAACAACCGCAACCTCAGAGGCCAAAGGCGCAACTGCCTCAAGGTTTCCAGCGTCCACGCTCAGTATCAGGTCTGCACCAGCCTCAACTGCAGCTTTGATTTCCGCAGGGTCAAGCGAGTCAATGCTAACAGGTGCATCCACCACGCTCTTAATGGCTTCAACAAGTTCCCGCGCGTAAGCGGGTCTGGATTCGCCTGCAACCATGCCCACGTCAACAACGTCAGCACCTTGGTTCACGAAGTTCGCCGCCAAACGCTGAACCTCATTCTTCGGCATTAACGCGGCATCGACAATTTCCGCCATGACACGCATCGGAAAATCCCTGCCTACCGCCAAGTTCTTGATTAGCATGTTGCCCGGGTTTTTCAGCAGGCTCTCACGGTTCCTCTCGACCTTATCCAGTTCTTCCAAAGCCTTTTGCCGTAGCTTCTCCCGAAGCAAGTCACATGCAGGTATGACTGTTGAGAGTGTAACTTCATCCAGTGAATCAAGAACTGTTGGCAGGTCAGCCGCATACTTTGGACCCTTAAACGCGGGGACGCCCACCATCTTCGAGATGACTGTGGTGTCGCCTCTGATGAGCCCAGGCACCAGAATCACATCAAAACCTTCTGTTTTCTCGGCTTTGAGGGCTTTGGCAATGGCGTCTGGCGTTAGAAGTGCAGCCACGGGAACCTTCAAAACATGAACCTCTGTTTTGACGCTGCTTTCTTGCGCGTAGCTTTTTACAGCATCTTCGGCGAGCGTTCCCGTAACCAATAGAGCCTTCAAATGTCACCCTTCTTTGCTACTTGGTGAGCTTGATGTATGCTCCTCGGTTGTTCGCCTTTGCAATGAAAACCTGTCCGCCGACGTTGTTCTCGAGGAAAGCTTGAACCTTAAGCTTAGCTTCTTTGGCTTCTTCTTTTGAGAATAGCCCATAACATGCTGGTCCCCATGAACTCTGTCCCACGCCGTAAGCGCCCAGTTCCTGCATAAATTTGATGCTTTGGGTCACGGCTAGACTAGAGTACCTTCCACCTTGGACCTGTGCGAAGTAGTCTCCGATCATGATTTGGATGTTGGTCAGGGCTTCTCCGAAAGCGCAAATATCGCGTTCTGCTAAAGCTGGAAGAAGTTTTATCATGGTCAAGCGACAAACTTTGCCAACCGTTTCAGAAGGCATGGGAGTCAACTGTTTGAACGCAGTTTTCTCCTCGTCGTTGGATAATCCCTTATTCGCACTTGGAACTGCAACAACAAAACGCCAGTCTGTAGGGAAATGCTGGCGGATAATCAACGGGGGTAAATCTGCGGTTGGAACGCCGTTTGTCAGTGGTTTTCCTCCGTCAACCACGAATCCGCCCTGCTCAAAGATTGTTGTTCCCACGCGGGTTCTTTGGCATCTGCCCATGGCAACGGCGAATTCCTGCGTTGACGAGTTTACGTTGGATAGTTTTGCAAGTGCTGTGGCGACTGCGAGAGCCAATTGGGTTCCTGAGCCTAATCCAGCGTGTTCTGGGATGGCCTTTGCGACATGCAAATGCACGTTGGCTTGTACGTGGTAAGTGTCAAAAAACCGCTTGGCCAGCGCTGCTGTCAACTCGGGTTTTTCACCGGTGACCGCGAATCCCTTGAACGGTTCGGCTTCGAGAATGACGTTTGGCTGATTGATGCCAACGCCTAAGCCGCCGAAGATTCGTCCTAAGTCGCCGTTCAGGTCAATCAACCCAAACTGGAGTCTGGCAGGAGTCTTAATGTAAACTTTCAACTTTCAACTCTCCACGAATTCACCAGTTTCGTCAGGTCGCTCATGATTTCAGCGTAGCGTGAGTTGGGCGCCAGCCGGTTCACCAAGACACGGTAATCCTTGATTATTTCCAGCAACTTCAGGGCTTGTTCTCTCTGTTTTTCGTCTCCGTTTAGGTAAGCTTTCACGCGAGTTGCGTGTATGATGGCTTCAACGGTGGCGAACAAAGCGCGACAGTACGCCTTAGGAACCGTTTTCGTTGCTTTAACCAGTTTCACGTCGCATACCGCTTCCGTTCTTTCCTCATCGATGGGTTTCATTTCTGCAAGCGCTATCTCCACGGTTGCTTCTGCCGAGCGCAATCTTGGTGCGTCCACGTTTTCTGCTTTTTCAAACCATTCCAGAGGAATCTTTCCTGTGGGATTTGCCTCTTTGAAGGTTGTCCGGTAAAACGTTTCCACATCAGAGGTTACGTTTACCACGGCGCACTTCTTTGATAGAATGTTCCTGTACGTTGATGACGAGTTGTAAAACCTAATAATGATGTGTTGTTCGTTTTCCATTATGACGCCCATGGGTGCCGCGTTTGGCTGTCCATCTGCGCTGTAGCTGGAGACTATGGTCTCAACAATCGTGCCTTTTGAGAAGCCTAAATCAGGGAGTTTCGACATCTGAATCACCTTCAGCCTAAGCGTTAAGACCGCTGGGCATCTTTTTTTCAACCGAATGTAAATTTTCACAGTCGAATAATAAAGTTTTGCCGACTGCAAGTGCTTTGGTTTTTGAACAGTTGGAGCGTGGCTTTAGTTGGGAACTCTTAAATATTCCACATGTCATATTTTCTAGCAGATTACCATATGAAAAAATCCCCCTTCTCCACAACTATCACAATAATCGCAGTGTTAACTCTAGCCAATTTCCTTACCGGCACCAAACCCGTCAATGCAGAGCTCAGCGCTTCCGAGTGGCAATTAACCGTGACAGGGTTGGTTGAGCACACGCTAAATTTGTTCATGACCGAGCTGCAGAATCTGCCGCAAACCACCGTAAACGCTACCCTCTACTGCGTTGACAAACCAAGCTATGCTGTTGCACAAGGCAGCTGGGCAGGAGTCAAACTCTGGTACTTGCTGGAGGAGGCAGGAGTTTCTCCACACGCAGTTAAGGTGGCTTTCGTTGCTGACGACGGCTACAAAACAGACTTGACGTTGGAGACGGCAAAACGTGCGGACGTTATCGTCGCATATCAGAAAGACGGTTTGCCCTTGTCTGAGAAGTTGCGTTTGGTGGTGCCTGGCAAGTGGGGTTACAAGTGGATAGCTATGCTCACGCGCATTGAACTGGTTAATTTTGACTTTAAGGGCACGTGGGAAAGTCAAGGATACACAGACAGCGCGGACATAACAGAAGGTTCGCGTAAGCCGAATCCAATTCCTAGCTTCTTGCGCCCTAGAAATGTTGCTCCAACTTCGCCCAACCAAAGCAGCGCACCGAATTCTCTAACACCCAACGCAACTGAACTGCCCACAACACCGTCTCAATCACCATCAGTTATTACAGATGAAAAAGCATTTCGAGTTTCCAATGGTCTTGCTTGTTCTGGTGCCTTTAGTTTTGGTTGCGATCATTGCTCTGCTGTTTAGGAACGGAGTAAGCAGAAGCCTTCACACAGCCAAGTCGCGTTCCTTCTAAAGCATTTTCCCTTTTCTCTTGCCTGATACTTGTCCGTGAAGTTTTTAAGTCATTATACCTTTTTTTCTTTAGCGAAGAGGTTTTTCTGTGTCTTCTGTTCTGGATTCAATGCCAAGCCATAATCTTCATCTAAACGAGGAATACACTGTTCCCATTTTCAACTCTGTGGCGCTCAGGGTTTATTCTGATACCAAACCTTTTAATTTGAAGATAGCGAGTCTGCAGAAAGGCTTGATACTCGTTTATGATGGCGTAGAACGTGTTGGTGAAGGAGCGGGATTCGGTTTTCCTGTTCTAATGTTTGGCGATGAAACTTTTTTCTCAGCGTCATCAACTATTTCCATTGCTCGCACTGGCTCTGCTGTCAGGGTTCGCAAAGAGTTTATAATGGATAGAACCGCGAGAAACAAGTTTAGAAACGTGCACTTGGAGAACACACAGGTTCGCGCTTTCATAAGGTACCTGACTGGACTTTACCAGACGAACAGCAGTTTCCGTTTTCTTACGTTGAAGGAATTCTTTGTCACCATAGGTGTTGAATCCGTTTTTGTAAAAACCGCTCCAATAGGAAAGGTAACAGTCACTTATGATGTGCGCAGCTGCGTCGTCAACATCAAAGTGGACTTCAGCCATCTGAAGAAAAAGCGGCCAGAAAAAGTTTTTGTTTTAAACGAACAAAGTGCCAGTTTTTTCAGAAAATACACCGATGCTAACCGCGCAAGTTTTGCTGACAAGCAGATTGGTGCTTGGGACATCGTTAACTCAGATTGGGCAGCCATAACTAGCTTGCAGAAGCATGTTGGTTTTCAGTTGTGGAATGTTAAGGGCAGCGTTTTGCGCAGGGGACGTGAAGTCATGAAAGGCAGCATGGACTGGATTGGTTTAGATTACGAGGTTGAACCGCAAAACACTGTCTTCAAGTATAAAATTAAGATTTTAGGAGCCGATAGGTAAAATGGTTAAGGTGACTTTGGCTTATCCGTATTTCCAACCTTCCAACGATAATTCGATTTTCCGTTTTCCGCCTTTAGGGTTAGGTTATGTTGCGGCTTCGCTGAGAGCACACGGTGTTTCTTTTGAGTTGGTGGATTGCACGTTTCTAAATCGTGAAGAAGCTGTGAAAAAAATTATTTCTTCCCATTCGCAGATTGTTGGGATTTACTCGATGTTTTCGATGAAGAAAAGCTCTTTGGAGCTGGCTCGTGCGGTTAGACGTTTTTGCGATGTGTTGGTGGTTGGTGGTCCTTTGCCGACATTAGATCCTGCTGGCTACCTTGAGGTTTTCGATGTTGCGGTGATTGGAGAAGGCGAGAAAACCATGGTTGAATTGGTGGATTGCGTGGCTGCAGGTTTGAGTTTTTCTGGTGTAAAGGGAATTGCTTACAGGGACAACGGCGTGGTCAGGTTTACTGCGCCGAGGGGTTTCGTGGAGAATTTGGATAGTTTGCCTTTTCCCGCTCGCGACTTGTTCGACAACAAAGCGTACAAGGCGTTTTACGCTAAACGGTTCGGTTACACCACGACGCCGATTATCACTTCCCGTGGATGCCCGTTTAACTGCGATTTTTGCAGTCGTCCCGTGTTCGGCGCGAGTTTCAGGTCACGTTCGCCGACTAACATCGTGGACGAGGTGGAAGCAGTTGCGGGTTATGGCTATGACAGGGTTTGGTTTGCCGATGACTGTTTCACGTTGAATCGTGAGCACCTGTTGCGGGTGTGCGGCGAGATGGTGCAGCGTGGCGTTGATATGGGTTGGGAGTGCTTGTCGCGGGTTGACACTATGGACGGCGATGTGGCAAGACGTATGCGGCGTGCAGGCTGCATCCGCGTTTTCTTCGGCATTGAGTCTGGTAATGACCAGGTTTTGGGTTTGATGAATAAGCGGATTACTGTTGCGCAGGCTGAGCG
The DNA here is from genome assembly GCA_018475625.1 of Candidatus Bathyarchaeota archaeon A05DMB-2. GTDB lineage: Archaea > Thermoproteota > Bathyarchaeia > Bathyarchaeales > Bathycorpusculaceae > A05DMB-2. The sequence continues at coordinate 26,770 of JAAKEZ010000001.1, read as the reverse complement.
TGCCGTTTACACTGCGAAAGCTGCGGGGTTGCAGGTTGGTGCGTTTTTTATCGTGGGTTATCCGGGTGAAAGTGACCAGACGATTTTGGACACGGTGCGTTTTGCTTCGGGGTTGCCGTTGGATTACCTGTCTTTCACGTTGCCTTATCCTATTCCGGGGACGGCGTTGTTTGAGCGTGTGAAGGGCAACGGTGGCGTCTTTATGGATGACTGGGAGGAACCGAAGAACTGGAGTCTGATTAGGCATAAGCTGCTGTGTGGTTCCAATTTTAGCGAGGCGAAGTTGAAGTTCGCCATCGGGAAAGCCCAGTTGCAGTTTTATGGCAGGCGTTTCTTAGGAAATCGGGGTTATGGCGTGGTAGGGTTGCCTCTTGAGCGTTTAACTGATGCCGCGTTTAAGCTGGTTCGTTGAAACAACATGCTTCATGTTTGGATATGCAAGACTGAGCTGTTGTGCTGTTTTTGTCTATAGCCCCCTTTTATATAGAAAGCTTCTGTAGAGTTGCTCTGCGGTGTAGTCCCCTCCCCTCTCCTCTGCTGTTTTATGCATGGTTTGCGCTCGTTCTGTGCCAATAATGACCTCCCCTCTATAGGTTTCTGGCAGGTTCCTAGCTCTACCAGCTGTTGTGATAGAGCACCTTTTTTCTTGAGGCGATAGGTAGAATTATATTTTAACGCGTTCATTATTGGTTTCCGTTGCAGGGTCCGTGGCGCAGCACGGATAGCGCGTCAGCCTTCTAACGCCCTGTTGGGTGTGGAGAGAGCTGAACGTCCTGGGTTCAAATCCCAGCGGACCCGCTACACTCCGAGCGGATTTATTATGCAAAGAGCATATCACATCCCTTTTTTTTCATTCAGGCAATGCTGGAAAAGTCACTGCACGGTTAGTTTTGTGCCTATGAATTGGAATATAAATTGCTTCAAAGGGAACATCAAGCAAGTCTTATTGGTTAAGGCTTTTTTGGTTTTATTTTGCTTCCTCAGTTCTCTGGGGCGGAAAATTAAGCCGAGTCTTCGACCGTAAATGGCGGTTACTATTTCAAGTAGGGCTTGGGCGGCGATTGAAAAAATCGGAATCCAATCACACAGGATCATATCTGAGACAATGGAGATTCTGAAATTTGTCTGAAAGAATGCAAAGCCTATACCGTAATAGAAGAAGAATGGGAGATTTGTTACCGCAAGAAAAGCAGCGGATCCCGCAATGAATTTTCGTACCGTGTGTCTATTGTACCACAATAGTAATGGCAGCGAAAAAAGTGCAGCACGTGGGTCTAATGCGCCGAATGTAAACAGTACCGCTGACAGCCATGGTTTTTTGGTGAACCCAAAATATAAAGCGCCTACTAGAAGGGTGTTTTGTAGGATGTGGGCATTTGCTAAGAGATATCCATTGTAGTAACATGGCGAGATAGTTTGGAGATGCAGGCTAACAATACGCCAGTGAAGAAAGTCAGTGAGACCGTAACCTCCTGAGGGCGAAAAAATCAGTGGAAAAAGCAGCGGATTAACCAAGACAATCACTGCAACTACAGAGGAGATAATGAGGGGCTTGTTTTCAATAAGCCTGTAGACAAAGAATGCTGAAGCCAGAATTGAAAGGAATTGTATTATATTAAACGCGTTAAGCGCATTTTGATAACTTAATATCAGAAATGGCGCAAACAGCATTAGAAAGAATGGAGGATACCTAAAGGTTTGCGGCTGTCCAATAATTTTATAATCGCCAGGTTGAACGCCATCAGAATAAACTGCAGCAGGATTATGGAACAATCGCCATGCCGCAATGTAATATGCTGAAAAATCTCTTGCAAGCGTAGGTGATTGGGGCTCAAACGTTTGAGGATAGGCGTAACAAAAAATCTGAAAATTTATCACCACTGATAGAAGAATAACTGACATAAGCGCAGTTTTTTTGTTGAGAGGAAGCTTCATGAGCTTACTCCCCGTATCCAGTGAAGTAAGCTAATGAATAGTTATTTTCCTAACAATTTATCTTTTACGATGAAAGATTCAATAAACTTACTTTTTCTAAAAAATAGCTTACATTTTTGAATTTGAAATCAGGACGGGCAGTTGCTGGTTTATAGAAAACTTTAATTATAGATTAATTTTTGTGGCATGTCAATGCAAATAAGGAGGAAAGTTGCAATGACTAATTGTTTACACCGTAATGCCACGGTTCCCGAGGAGGCAGTTAACTGTGGAAATTATGAGGTCGCTAAACCTCAAACGATTTCACAGGGGTCGTCTACTTCGCCAACCGAATCTGATAACGGTGACATGGCTGCACGATTGGAAAAAGCGATGAGACGAGCTGAACTGCTAAGTTATGCGGCAGCGGCTCTGGCAGTAGCTATCCTTGCTGCTATAATAGGGATTGCTTTCCTGTAACCATAAAGAAAACGAAAGAAATAGCCAGAAGGGGGTGGTAAAAAGTGGATGATGCTCTTGAAGAAACAGTTAGAAGAATTGAGCGATTAAATAGAATCCTTACCGTAGCAGTTGTCGTCGAAGCCTTGGCTCTCGTGATTTTTCTGTAGATTCAAACATTCATTCTTTTGGTTTCAATTGCATGCGTAGCCCAGCGAGCAGCCACTTTCGTTTTGTAATTTGGGTCTTTTTGGTTGCTGTTTTCAGCTGAGTGGAAGTTCTCCAAAACGGTTACGAAAACGATACGCTTAGCAAGTAGGCTATCATTAGCATGTTGAAGATAAACAGGGAGGCAACATTAAGCGTGCTGTAGAGGTTGGCTTTCCTTCTTTGAATCACCACTCCCACGAACCCGAAAAGCGCCGCTACTAAGGGCACGATGGAGAAAAGAACTGGTGCCCGGAAGTCGATGACTGCGGGAGTGATTTGCCAAGCATACACAAGGAAGGCTGAGGTTGCCGAGACAGCCATCGCCAACATGATGAGGAAAACAATGCGGAGACCTTTGCGGACGGCAAGGTTTGTTTTGCCCCCTTTCCTGTCAATTTCAACGTCGGGCGCTTCAAGACTCAAGCTGAGAATCAGCCCGTATATCACGAAGGGAACAGCCAAGTAGAGAAACAAAGGGTCAAACTTCTCCCTCACTGCTATGTATCCTATTCCCGGGATTGCGAAGCCTGTCACGCATGCCACGGCAGCCTCACCCAGACCTCTTGAAGTCAAACGCATCGGCGGCGCGGAATAAAACCAGCCTGCAAAATTCTCAGCCAAAGCGATGACCAAGAACTCAACGGGAGCGCCATAAAAAAGCACAATTAGGACTGCCAGAATGCTTGAGACTGCGAGCAACAAGATTGAAATAGACCTTGCTAATGGGCGAAGTTCGGGATAGTAAACGAGGAGGCGGCTGCCTCCCAAAAACTTTTTCTGCTCAACGTGCTTGTCAATTTCAACGTCGTAATAATCGTTGCTGTAATGGGCTGAGAGGTCTCCGAACAGCATCACCACATACATTAGGATAAACCGCAGAGAGTCAAAGGTTCCACCGTTGGCTATTGCCAAGAGCGCGCCGAGTGAGAACGCCAGAACGCCTCCTGCTATGATGTGGATGCGTATGATTTTCAAGATTTTGGGAAATACAGCATGCGAGGTGCTCAAACGACCGACTCTCAGTTTCCTATGTTATGATGCGAATACCTTATTTATTAAAACCATCCATTAAAGGCAAGGACCTGAGGCGTTTGAATGAAGGACACTGTCAAAGCGTACGTTGACCTTACTCGCTTACACTTCTTTTTTGTCTGGCCGACTTTGTTGTGCGCTGGACTTTTTCTTGCTTTCCAATTCCATAACAATTTTTCTTGGCTGCTGGTGGCGAAAGTCGCGTTGATTGGTTTCTTCGGGTTCGAAGCCGGTCTCATCTTGAACGATATTTTAGATTGGAAGTTGGACAAAAAGGATGTGGAGTTTGATAAGTTAACTAAGTATTGGCGCGTGTTTGGGAAAAGACCTATCTCCCAAGGTTTAATCTCTCAGCAGCGGGCGTTGTTGCTCTTTGGCTTGCTTGTAGCCGTCGCCACAGCCCTGATTTTTACTCTTCCGTTCCCTCAGTCAATGTACCTTTTCGGCACTATGGTAATCTGTTATTGTCTCGAAGTTTTCTACCAGATTAAAAAGCGGAACGAAAATTTTCCCGTTGCCCAGTTGGTTGGACGGATTGATTTTACTCTGTTTCCAGTGGCGGGTTACCTTTGTCTTGCTAGCCCAGACCTCAACGTGCTGCTTTTTGCTTTTTTCTTCTATCCGTTAGCGCAAGCGCATCTGGGAGTAAACGATATCATCGACGTTGCTAACGACCAAGTTAAAGAGATGAAAACAATATCCATCCTGTACGGGATGAAGGGAACAGCCTACTGGATACTTCTATTCAGCATAATTCATATAGTTGCGGCTGTGGTCTTTTTCAGCGTGCTTAGAACCGTGACGGTTGCCGGCTTTGCGGTTGGTTTCTTGTTGATATCGATTGGAAATTACAGAATACTACGGGGAAAGAGTGCTGATGCCGGAATTAAAGCGCTACCTCTGTTTCATGTGGCTATGCTGATTTATGCGATTTCCATCATACTGGGATACGTCGTATAAACAAGCAAACGGCAAACTCGTGTAACTGCAATCAGACAGCAACAAAAACTTGAGAGCGCTAACACACGTGTAGAATCAGTTTTGACGAACACTTTGCTAACCAAGAGGATTGAACCTTTACATGATTCACAAATATGACGCAGTAATCGTGGGCGCAGGCATCGCTGGATTAACCGCAGCCCTGCAAGCCTCAGAAAACTGTAAAGTCGCGGTCATCAGCAAAGTTAACGCGTCGCGGTCGCATTCTGGAGTAGCGCAGGGTGGAATGGCGGCGAGTTTTGGGAACGAGGAAGAAGACCGCTGGGAGTGGTATATGTTCGACACGGTGAAGGGCAGCGATTACTCATTTCCGCAGCGACTTCCCAGAAAGAAACGATGAAAAGTGGTTGAAGCATACGCTTGTTTTCAAATCAGCTGCAGGCATGAAGGCAGAACATAAGTCTGTAACTATAACCCGCTTCGAACCAAAGGCGAGGAAGTATTAAGATTCCATAATCGGTAACACGCGAGAGCGCATGGAAATTATGGACCAACCGCGCGGGGTTTGGGGCTGCAGACCCTACTTCAGATGCACGCAGTTTTGTCCCAAAGAAATCAAGGTGACCGAGCACATTTTAGAAACCAAATGCAGGATACTTGATGAGTTACTAGCCAAAAATCCTGAAAGATTACCGTTCAGGTTCAGTGATTCGCCCATCCTTAACCTCATAAATCACTTCAGCTGCGCCTTCCATGTTTCTCGCGTCAATCTCCTCAATCATGCGGTTAACCATCCTGCCGACAACGAGCACAAAAACGTTTAAGCCTCGTGACGCTGCGATGGCTGCTGCACGGCTGATGCCGAATTCTATGTCTGCTTTGAGGTGTAGTTTGTTCAAGACTGCTCTGCCGACAGCGCCCATGACGCCGACGCGGTCAGGCTGAAACTCATCGTAGAACGCGCGAACTTTGTTGAGGTCAACAGCTCTGGAACCACCTTGCCTAATGCTGGGCAACTTGACAATAAGGATTTTTCCCTGCTTAATTTTGACTCTTCCCCGCAAATTTGTTAAGCCTAAATCCTCGCCTGCACGGGCGTCCATTAAGGCGGTTCCGTACGCTTGAATGTCTGGGTTATCTGCGGACACGGTGTACATGACACCTTCCTTCACAATTAAGCCCACTTCGTCGCCGGCTTTCACTGGCTTCGTGGCTATGGCTGGCCAAGAACGTTCGATTTTCATGGCTTCTTTCACCGTGGCTACGTACTGCTCCAAGCTTCGGAAGTTCTCTTTGAGTTGGGTAATTGCTTTCGGCGTGAGTCTGTAGTCTGCTCTTTCTGAACCGGCTTCCAGCAATCCTTCGCGGGCTAGTTTTTTGAAGTATTTTGAGACGGCTTGTATGGTGATTCCGAGCTGGTCGCTTATGTCCTTCTGCTTTACGTGCGGCTGGTTGCGCATGATTTCGAGGAGGATTTGGAATTTGGTTAGTTCGCCTTTGTCGCGTAGTAAGCGCTTTTTTGATGTTGCGGGCAAGTTATTCAACCTCAACTTAACCTTGGTTAAACGAAAGTTTATAAATTAATTGGTTGGATTATCCAATAACAAGGAAATAATATGCACATAATGGAAGGCTTCCTCCCACATCCATGGTGGGAAATCTGGTTCGCCATAGCCCTGCCGATAGTGGCTTACGGCGTTTACCGACTGTCAAAAGTCACAAAGAAAATCCCCGAAGCAAAACCACTCCTCGCCCTGATGGGCGCCTTCATATTCGTTCTTTCAGCGCTAAAATTGCCCTCAGTAACAGGTAGCAGCTCGCACCCAACTGGCGCCGGCTTAGCCGCCGTCGTAGTCGGTCCAGGAATAACCTCGGTTCTCTCAATAATAGTCCTAATCTTCCAAGCCCTGCTGCTGGCACATGGCGGCTTAACCACACTCGGCGCCAACACCTTTTCAATGGGCATAGTCGGACCGTTCGTGGCTTACGCCATATGGATTGCCGCCAAAAAGGTACGGCTCCCAATTGCGGCAGGCATCTTTCTTGCTGCGGCAATAGGAGACTTAGTAACCTACGTGGTCACGTCAGCCCAGCTTGCTCTTGTTTTTCCAACTGCAGGCGGTTTCTTTGACGCCTTTTTAACGTTTGGAAGCATCTTCGCAGTCACGCAGATTCCGCTCGCCATCGGCGAAGGGCTCCTCGCCGTGGTACTCTTCGACTTCCTAGCCAAATACAAAGGGCAACTGCTGTCTGCGATGAAAGTTATTAAGCTCCCCACTCCAGCAAGCACACAAAAGGAGCCGAAGCAGCAATGAACACCAAACATTACATCATCATAATCGCCGTGGTAATAGCCATCTTCGCCATACCCCTAATCATCTTCCCCAACGCTCCATACGGCGGAGCCGACAGTGCAGCAGAAGAAGCAATCTCAGGTCGGGGCTACACGCCGTGGTTCACTCCTCTTTGGGAACCGCCCAGCGGAGAAATAGAAAGCCTCTTGTTCGCGCTTCAGGCAGCCATCGGTGCAATGATTATAGGCTATTTTGTCGGGTACGAGAGAGGGAAGAGGGCGAAGAAAGAAATAAAGGAAACAGAAACTGCTCAATAATATTGGATGAATCGCGGGATGGCACACAGCGAGTTATACGCGCAAATCGACAGATACGCCTATATCAATCCTTTTGCAAAAACCAGTCCAGTCACGAAAATGCTCTTTGCGCTCTCCGCGCTCATCATAAGCGTATCATCCCCTTCTCCTGTGGTGCCGATAATCGTGTTCGCAGCAGCCACGATTCTGCTGCTACGGCTTGCAAAGATACCTGTGCATTTCTATCTGGATATGCTGGCTTACCCAACCGTGATGCTTGCGTTAAGCTGCATCATAATCGCATTGTTCTTCGGCACAGGCGAACCCCTGACACAAATCGCTTTCCCATGGTTCACATGGACCATCTTCAAGAGCGGCATCGCCTTAAGCGTCGCCACGTTCCTCAGAGTTGAAGGCGCCCTTTCCTGCCTGTTCTTCCTAGTGCTGACCACTTCGATAACAGACATTTTTATCACTCTTCGGCGGGCGCGTGTGCCCAAGGTGCTGGTTGAGATGGCATTGCTGATTTACAGGTACATATTCGTCTTCATCGAAGTCGCTGAGAAAATGAACACCGCCCAGAAACTTCGGCTTGGTCATTCTGGTTGGATGCGGCGTATCCGTTCCTTAGCGTTGCTGTCAGGCAACCTTTTCATCAGAACCTTGGAGCAGGGCGAACGCACTTTAACCGCCATGAACGCCCGAGGATACGACGGAAACATCCGAGTCCTCGAAGACCAGCCCCCAGCCAAGAAAACTGCACTCGCAGGAATCATAATCTTTGACATCGTGCTGGTGCTTGCAGCTTATCTAACCTTGAACGTAGGAGTGTTGTAATGCTTTTTCGATTGGAGAACCTGTCACACCAGTATTCGGACGGCACCCTCGCATTAGACAACGTATCGCTGAGCTTCGCAAAAGGAGAAAGAATAGCCATTCTCGGCACCAACGGCTCCGGAAAAACCACACTCCTCCACCACTTAAACGGCATCCTGAAACCAACAGCTGGAAAAGTCTACTTCGAAGACAAACCCCTTGAATACGATTCCAAATCGCTGCTTGACCTCCGAAGACGCGTGGGCTTCATCTTTCAAGACCCAAACGACCAGCTTTTCGCGCCCACTGTGAAACAGGATGTTGCGTTTGGACCGTTAAACTTGGGTCAACCAGCCGACCAAGTCAAGAAACTCGTGGATGAAACGCTCGGGCTCGTGGGCATGGCTGAGTACGCGGAAAAGCCACCGCACTTCCTCAGTTTAGGGCAGAAGAAACGTGTGGCTCTGGCGGGAGTCCTTGCTATGCAGCCTGAAGTGCTCATCATGGACGAGCCTACTTCAAACTTGGACCCGAGAGCCGCAAGCGAGATACTGCACCTGCTTCTCCACCTTAACACGAAGTATGGGCTTACGCTGATACTTGCGACGCATGATGTGGACATGGTTCCGTTATTCGCCAAAAAACTCTTCATACTAAGCAAAGGAAAACTTGTAACGGAAGGCTCGCCTAAAGAACTCTTTTCGAACGCAGACTTAATCCGAGATGTCAACCTGCGCTCGCCTAGAATCACGCATCTTTTTGAAGTTCTTAAAAAAGAAAACAACCTGCCAGTAGACAATCAGCTGCCCCTCACAATCAGCGAAGCCAGAAAAGAAATCCTCCGCCTATTAAACCTTGAAGACGCTGGGAAAGACAGAGGGGAAGGTGAGTCTCATGAGCGCGATTGAGGCCTCCCTAATAGGCGTAATCGCCATAGGAATACTGCATGGGTTAGAGCCAGGTCACGGCTGGCCCATCGCACTTCTTTACTCCGCGAGGACGGCTAAACCAACTTTCTACGCATTCGTCAGTTCAGGCATCCTGTCATTCTTTCACTTCATATCCTCAATTGCCGTCGTAGTCATTTATGTTGTGGCAAGTTCCTTGACCAACTTCACTAGCCCAATCCTCAAGTACATCGCCTTCGCCGCCCTGATTGTTCTGGGGATTAAGATGCTGACGGAGAAGGTGAAGGACGAATTCGCGGAGCAACATGAACACTTCCACGATAACACCGAGGGCATCCAGCATGAGCATCCGCACGAGCATGAAGAGATAGGAAGCCATTCCCATTTGCATTTCCACCCGAAACGCGTTGCGCTCAGCTTACGAAAAATCGCGGGTTGCGCCTTTTTCCTAGGCTTCGCTCACGAGGAAGAATTTGCCCTTTTGGCTTTGGCGGTGGGCGGCGTCAATCCTCTTCTCATGATGGCGTCTTATGGACTGGCTGTTACTGTGGGTCTTATGGGCGTCACAGTCCTTGGAATCAAGATGTATGAACGGGTTAAAACTAAAATCCACAGATATGAGAAGTACATCCCGAAAATCAGCGGCGTAATCCTTCTCGTGTTAGCAGTTCACATAATCCTAGGATAGCCAAGTCTCCTATTGCAAATTGTAGCCTCTCGGCGTCACCATCCGGCGATTGACGATGCGAGTCGTTGAGTTACCAACCACAATCGTGGTAGCCATGTCCACCTCGCTCTCCAGCAAACCCTTAAGCGTAGTAATGCTCGTTGCCTCACCGCTTCTGCCAGCTTGCCTCACGATGCCCACAGGCGTTTCTGGACCGCGGTATCTGAGCAGAATCTCACAAGCCTTAACTAAGGGCTCAGTTCGCTCGTGGCTCTGAGGATTATAAAGGACGATGACGAAGTCCGCCGCAGAAGCAGCGTTAAGCCTCTTTTCTATAAGCTCCCAAGGAGTCAAGAGGTCGCTGAGGCTTATCACCGCAAAATCACCCACCAACGGCGCACCCAGCTTCGAGGCGGCAACTGTAGCCGCAGTGACGCCGGGAACAATTTCTATCGGCACATCCGCTTTCGCAAGCGCAGCAACCTCTAAAACCACGCCCGCCATGCCATAAACGCCAGGGTCGCCGCTGCTGACAACTGCAACTTTTTTGTTCTCTAAAGCTTCTGCCACAGCAATCCTGGCGCGTTCAACCTCTCGTCCCATTCCTCCAGTAATTATGCTCGTGTCGCTCTTGATTATGGTTTGGATCAGCTTAACGTACGTCTTGTAGCCGATGACAACTTCAGCTTCTTCAATCGCTTGCCTTGCTTTCGGCGTCAGGTGCTCAAGGGAGCCGGGTCCGATGCCGAGGACGCTTATTCGCCCTCTGCTACTGCCACGGTCACGCCGTTCATTTTCATCTTTTTCAGGATTAATCGTGGTTTTTCCCCCGCGGTTATTAATGCTGCTCGTTCACATACGCCTCCAACACCAATTTTCTCCTCCACCAATTTTGAGTCGGGAGACAGGTCCCCGTGCTTAAAAGCGCGCAAGGCGTCAACACTGACGAAGTCAAGCGTGAGCCTCAGCTTCTCAGACGCTTCAATCATGGCTGAGGAATCCTTCTTTATGTCAACCGTCGCTAAGCGGTACACCCGCTCCAACGGAACGTTGGCGCGCTTCAAAGCCGCGTTCACCGCTTCGAGAACTTGGTCTGCAGTAACGTTTTTTCTTGCGCCCAACCCCACCGTTATGGTCTTAGGCTTCAGGAGTGTGACGGGTTTTCCAAACTCTTGCGGTGACATTACTTCTTCAGTGATTACCGCGCCAGCGTCGTAATTGCTTATGATTTTCAGTGCTTGTTCCATATTCGTTGCCTTCTCAACAGTGTAACACTTAGCCGCACTATCTGGAATTTTGACTCCATCGACCAAAACCAAGGCTAACCGTTTCCCGTCTACCAAGGCAGCGTTAACAGCGACAAGGCTCTCAGGATTCACAATTGTCAAGTGCAATGCTCGCGCGAGTTCATCAACACTCTGCTTGCCTATGACGTCGGATTCGGTGGTTATCACAGGTGTGGCGCTGATGCCCTCAGCGATTAGCCGTGTTAGCTGGTTGGCTCCGCCGTAGTGTCCCGCCAACAGGCTAATCACAAACCGCCCTGAAGCATCCACCGCTAGGACAGCGGGGTCAGCCAGTTTTCCTTGAAGGTGCGGAGCTACTGCCCTGATTATTATGCCTGCTGCCATCACTGCTACTATGGCGTCCACGGTGCTGTAGATGTCTCGGATGAACGTGTCTAGTTTCTTGTCCATCGGAACCACGCCTACCTTTGCATACTTTTCGGGCGCGTACACTGTGCAGGGGATTCTCAGACTGGCAAGGGTGGTTTTTATTCTGCGTGCGGTTTCGACTCCGCGACGTGTGATGGCGACAATGGCAATTCCGTTAGCGTACATGATTATGCTCCTTTGCGGAAGCCCGTGGTAAACGCTGCGTCATAGAGTTTTGAGAAATCGTACTCTTCAGGGTTAAAGACTTTTCCCACGAATATTAGCGCCGTCTGAGTGATTCCTGCCGCCTTCACTTTTTCAACAATGTCGTTTAACGTGCCTTTGACGATTTGCTGCTCAGGCCAAGTAGCCTTGTAAACCACGGCTGCAGGCGTGTCTTTTGGGTAGCCTCCTTTTTGGAGGTCTGCCACGACCTGCGCGATGTGCAGCGTGCCCAAGAAGATGACCATTGTTGCTTGATGTTTCGCTAATGCGGTGAGGCTTTCGCCTTCTGGCATAGGTGTTCTGCCTTCAGGACGTGTTATTATTACGGTTTGAGAAATGTTGGGTAACGTTAACTCTCGGTTGAGACTTGCTGCAGCGCCCTGTAGACAGCTTACGCCGGGGACTCGGAAGTACGTGATATTTTCCTTGTCGAGGAAATCTATTTGCTCCTGTATTGCGCCGTATATGCTTGGGTCGCCGTCGTGCACTCTGGCAACGAGTTTGCCCGCTTTCACAGCTTCTACCATTACTTTCAAAACTTCCTGCAGATTCATCTTGGCGCTGTCGTAGAGCTCAGCGCTGGGCTTGCAGTACTTGAGTATCTGTGGATTCAAAAGCGAACCAGTGTAGATGACGACATCCGCTTTTTCGAGCCACTTTTTCCCTTTCAGCGTAATCAGTTCAGGGTCGCCAGGACCAGCCCCGATGAATACAACTTGGCTCATAGCACATCACCCTTTTCCTTGTTAATTGTAAACTCGCTCCTCTTTATTATCGCCACGGAAAAATAGTCTTCACCTATATCCCAGTTTTGCACGTCGCTGAGTCTGCCAACTACGACTTTCTCCTCGGGCAATGTGCACCGCTTTACCAGAGCAACCGTCGAGTCTTCGGTGAACCCAGCCTTTACCAATATCGGCGCCAAGTCTTTCAGGCGATGAGCGCACTTCATGAAAACAAGATTATCCGCGTGACGGGCGGTCTCCTCGATGAGCCCTGGGTCTAGGTCGGAAGGTACTATCGAAATTACTTCCTCCATTTCAGCTAGCGGCAGTTTGGCGCTTGCGGCGGCAGCGGTCACCGACGTCACGCCTGGGATTATCTTTAGTCTCACGTTAGGATAGCCCTCCCTCAGGCTTCGGTAAAGATAAAGAAACGTGCTGTAAAGCATCGGGTCGCCCAACGTGATGAAAACAACCACTTTACCGGCTTCAACTTTCGCAGCCACAATCGCAGCGTTTTCAGCCCATAACCTCTTAACGTCAAGCTCATCCTTTGTCATCGGGAAAACCAGTTCCAGCACCTCAGGTGGCTTCGCCCGTTCTTTCAGAACTTGCTTTACCATGCCGAGCGCCATGCTGGGCTTGTTAGCGTGCGATTTCGGGAAGCAAATCACATCCGCTGCTTTAAGCGCTTTGACGGCTTTCACTGTGATGAGTTCTGGGTCGCCCGGACCAACGCCGACTCCTATAAATTTCCCAACCACACCTTTTCACCTATCGTTTCGTCGCAGATATAATCGTAACGGGGTTCCTTGCCAGCATCATGGTTCCACATCCAACTTCTTTTCCTTTAGCCACAAAAACCTGCACCACCTCAACATCCCTGAAGTCCAGCCTTTTCAACTCATCCAAAGCCGCATACGCCGTTTCCAGCAGTATGGCGTTTACGACGATTCTGCCGTTCTTCTTCAGCTTTTCCTGAGAAACACCTAGCACCTCTCTCAAAGACCGGCTTCCCCCGACGAGAACGGAGTCCACCTGCGGCAGGTTCCGCATGGCTTCGGGAGATTTCCCATTTATAATTTGCACAGTGTTTTGCACGGCAAATTTTGCCACGTTGCTCTTAGTCAATTCGCAGGCTTCCGCGTCCTCGTCTATGGCGAAGACTTTGCCATTGGGAGCCACCTGAAAGGCTGCTTCCACAGTTAAGCCGCCCGTGCCGCACCCGACATCCACAACCAAAGAGCCCCCGCTAAGGCGAGCCTTCGAGATGGTTAGCACTCTTATCTCCTCTTTTGTGGGTCCGGGAACATTATCGCTTTGGGTGAATAGTTCATCGGGGATTCCGGGAGTCTTATAAGTCCACATTTCAATCACGCATTTTCATTTTTGAACTGGATTTTATGACCATCACGCACATTGGTTCGAAATCCTGTTGTGCGGCGTTTTCAAGAGTGGTCTGGACGATTCTTTCATCACTCAATGTTATATTCTCGCATATAACGACTGGAGTTGCTTTGTCGGCTCCGTTTTTTAATAGAAAACTGGAAATCATGCGCGGGGTGAAAACCTTAGGGTTCGGAATCAGCACCACGTCTTTCCCAGCCTTAACAGCCTTCGCAAGCGCAATCCTCTTTTCGCTACTTGCCACATCATGAAAACTGAATAGGCTAACTTCATCCCAGCACATTTGAAGCGCCGCGGCACACGCCTGAACCGAACTCACGCCAGGTATGACGGCAATTTCAACATGTCTACTGTTGGTTCTTTTCAGAACAGATCCCAAGAGACCTGAGAAGCCAGGGTCACCCGTCGATAGTACCGCTACGGATTTGCCTGCTTTGGCGGAGTCAACCGCGTAATTGAGCGCGTCATCGAGGTTCTTGGCGGTCAACGTCAACGATTCGCCTTTAATGTCCTCGCGGAACAGGATCAGGCTTCTCTCAGCACCGATAACGATTTGCGCGTCTTTTACAGTTTTTCTTGCCGCGGGAGTCACGTAATCTGGGGAGCCTGGGCCTGTTCCGACTATGCTGAGTTTAGCCACGTTTCTGCACACCTAGCGTTTTCATCCATCCCCAAGACCTGTCCACCCATAGAAACAATTATCACGCTTATCTTTGCTTTGTTCCCTGTCCGCTCCGCAACACGCGAGTTAACCCTTTGCGCTATCTTATCAAAAGTCGCATGTGACAGATTCTTCCGCTTGAGTATCTCCGCGGCTTCTTCCGTAGTGTTCGCTTGCAGCACAGCGTTTATCGTCTCGGTGTCAGCGCCAGCGGCGCCCGCATAGGCGGCGATAACCTCGTTTCGCGCGTCAGCCACCTTGTGATGCGTGTTGAAAATGCCTGCCGCCAACTTCACCAGCTTGCCCGGGTGTCCGAGAAGAACTATCTCCTGCACGCCTTTCTCAACTGCCTTGTCCAGCATGTAACCCATGAAGTCGCCAGTCTGCACAATCGCCTCTTCAGGCACCTTGAAAAACTGCCTAGTTATCTTTTCCCCAATGTTGCCCGGCACAACAAAGATGCGCTTATACCCGCATGCAAGGGCAATATCAATCTGAGGAACCATGGAACGGCGGCACGCCTCCAACGAGTAGGGCTTTACTACACCAGTCGTGCCGAGCACGGAGATGCCGCCGACCACGCCTAACTTCGCGTTAAGCGTCTTCTCTGCCACCTTCTCGCCTTCAGGGGCACTGACAACAACTTCAGCGCCTTTGCCAGCGGGAAGCATCTCTTTAACTGCTTCGGTTATCATTCGCTTAGGCATAGGGTTTATGGCTGGCTCTCCAACAGGCACCTGCAAGCCTGGTTTCGTCACGGTGCCAATGCCTTGGCCGTTCGTTATCGTGACCTTGCCGTCATCAGTGAGACGCACGGTGGCGGATATCTCCAGCCCGTTAGTGGCGTCAATGTCCTCTCCAGCATCCTTCACAACAACAGCCAACGCGGTGGCGTCGTCGAGTTTTCTGCATTCTTTAACTGGTATCTCGAAGCGAAGCCCTATCGGCGTGGGTATCACCACTCTGTCGACTGGTCCGCTGAGTAGGGTAATTAGGGCAGCCTTGGCTGCGGCGGTTGCGCTTGCGCCTGTTGTGATGCCGTACTTCAAAAACCTCGCCATGTCCTAATCATCCTTAAGCTTTAGATGCGTTTTGTTCAGCCATTGAAAGCAACGCGTTGAATATGGCTACGGCAATTGTGCTACCGCCTTTACGCCCCCTGATTATGATGAACGATGTAGACAGCTTCGAAATCATATCTTTTGATTCAGCGGCGCCCACATAACCCACGGGAACTGCCACGATAAGTGCAGGCTTGGCTAACCCTTTTTCGACAGCGTTTGCCAGTTCGAACGCTGCAGTGGGCGCATTGCCTATGAGCACGACCGCGCCGTTCAAGCCTTCCTTAATTGCTAAGCGCATTGCAGCAGCAGACCTCGTCAAGCCTTGACTTTTAGCAATTTCAACAGTGCGCTTATCATCGACATAAGTGAGAATGCGGGCGCCAAACTTCTTCAGCCTCGCCGCGTTTATGCCCGCCTTCACCATCTTCACGTCAGTCACAATCTTAGCTCCAGACCTGATGGCGCCTATTCCTGCTTCCACCGCGTTCTCGCTAATAAATAGCAGCTTTGCGAACTCAGGGTCGGCGGTTGTGTGAATCACACGTTCTATGATAGGCACATGGCACTTGGGGGCGTTTTTCAACGAATCGCCAAGCTCTTGCCTAATGATGTTCATGCTTGTATCCGCAATTTTCTTTGAAGCAGCGATTGCGTAAGCATCGGTCAGGACGCTTTCGCTGCTGACTTGTCCGAGGGCGTGCATGGCTTTTTCTTCTATGATGTCTGCTATGCGCTCGTCAGCTCCTAACGGTTCGCCGTAGATTAGCTGTATTCCGCGTGCTTTCAGTGCGAGTTCCTGCTCCTTTAACCCTATCAACTCGGGAATTTCCTGCGTGGTGTGCACACCTGGAGCAAGGAACGCTGGCACCAGCACAATCTTTGAGACGCCTTTTTTTGCGACGCTTTCTATTGCCTCGGGAATTGTTGGCTTGTTTCGCACCATGAACGAGATTTGAACCGTCTTGAACTTTGACCTCTTTCGTACAATTTCAGCCAGTTTTTCCAGGTTTTCCCTGTTGTGAGGAAGCTTACTTCCGTGTCCAATTATTATTAAGCCTATTTTATTCATAAGCACTAACCATGCTCAAAGTTAACTTGGCTCCATGCCGAACAGTTTGATTGCAACCTCAATCAACTTCTTGTCATCGTCCTTAGCGGCTGAACGCAAATTCTCAACTATAGGAGCATACGTCTGTTTAAGTAGAATGAAAGTCAAATCTTCTATAATCTTCTTTTCTCTCTCGTCAACATCGCCTAACATTTTAAGGGCCTTCGCAAGTTCTTTCTGCCGTATTTCCTCAGCACGCGAGAACAGGAATGAAACTATATCTCTAACTGTCTGAATTTTTATATCTCTATTTAGCAAGATAAGTTCTTCATCTATGATTTTGGAAGCTTTTTCCATGCTTCTCTGCCGTTTTCGCTTATTCTTTTCGGCTATTAACTGAAGATCGTCTATGTCATAAAGTTTTACTTTTTCTACTTCCTGCGTTGCTTTTTCAACGTTTCGAGGATTTGAAATGTCGATCATTATCAGGTCATTTTTGTTTTGGCGTTGCTTCATTAATTTAGCAACCAAGTCCTTAGTCAACAGATAATGCGGCGCCGCTGTGGAACAAATAACCACATCAGCGTCTACGAGAGCTTCTTCCAGCTTATCAAACTTTACAGCGCTACCGGAAAGTTCCTCAGCCAATTTCACCGCTCGGGCATATGTTCTGTTTGCTATGAAAATGGGTTTGAGGCAACGTCTAGCTAACGCCTTAGCTACAAGGGTTCCCATCTCACCTGCGCCCATTACTAGAACTTTCTTTTGGTCAAGTTTGCCTAACAACGATTCAGCTAACTCCACTGCTGCAGAACCCACCGATACGGCGCCCTTGTTGATGTCTGTTTCTTTTCTAACGCGTCTTCCAACACTCATTGCCCTCATAAACAAATGCTTAAGAATAATCCCTGCGGTCTTTGCAGATTCAGCTTCTAAATAGGCATCCCAAACCTGATTGAGAATTTGATCCTCACCTATCACCATCGACTCTAATCCAGACGTGAGCCTCAAAATATGTCTAAGCGCGTCGCCGTTCAAAGAACACTCGATGGCTTTAGAAGCTTCTTCCGCCATTGCGCCAGCTTTCTTCGCCAACAAATCCTTTGCCATCTCGGCTACTTTCTCGCCTTTTTCGCTTACGATATAAAGCTCAATTCGATTACACGTTTGAAGAAGGACACACTCTTCAACATTATCCATGGAGCGGATAGCTTTCAATGCGCTCCTCATGTCCCTAAATGCTACGGCTTCAATTAAGGGAACACGTGCCGTTTTATGCGTGATCCTCACGTTGACAATGTTGATGTCTTTGGCTGAGGAGTGCATGGTTGGATAAACCGGCCACCTTAAATATAAGCTTTGCCCAAATTAACCGAAGGGGCTGCTTAGAATAAAATTTAGACACAAAATCGGGCTGACGTATTTGCCAGGGACGTTACCCTGCTTTGAAGAATTCGGAAACTTGCCGACGGACATAGTCCGCCAAGACGGTCAAGTAAAGGGGAAACCAGCTTCAGAAGTCCTCGATATGATAATAATCCCAGGCGGCAGCCTCGTAGAATCTCAAAGTTTAAAAGGCAAAATTGTCCACGAAATTTTGAAGATGGCTGACTCAGGCAAATTTGTGCTAGGAATATGCGCTGGCTTCCAAATGCTCGCAAAAGAAACCGACATCGGACGCTTATCATCGATACCCATCACGCGAGACGGACTCGGCTTGTTAGACGCTGAATTCAAACCGCTGATATGCACCGACCGCGTAAAAGCAACCATCACTGGCAAAAGTTTCATCACAGAAGAAATGGGGGGCGAAGTCACAGGTTTTCACTGTCACACCTACGGCAAAATCAGGCTCGGCAAAGACGCTAGGCCCATACTCGTCTCACACGCCATGCGAGTCAACTACCGCAAAGACCCTCAAGATCTCGTCTCAGGAATAGCCAACAAGGAAGGCAACATTGCCGGAGTGTCCATACACGCACTTTTAGACCAGAACCCCGTCATAATCAGAAGCATAATGAACTCGTTGGGCATAAACGCAGAAGAACTGAAAGAAATAAGAGCTGCCAACGCGAAGCTGAAGAAGGAAATAAAAAGCGAAGTAGGCATCTCAACCAACGTTACCGCGCTGGGCAAATCATCTCAAAAGAACAAGCGCCCAGTGCTTATTTTGATAACCGCCACCGGAAGCGGTTCAGGAAAAACCCTCATCGTGACTGGAGTAGCTGGTGCACTCAAAAAGAGGGGTTTCCATGTGGGAGTGCTGAAGGTAGGCGGAGACATACGTGACTCGGTGCCAGCGCTCTACCTCACCAAAGAGCCGATTAAAGATTTTTCTTCGATCAGAATCGGGGAGAGCGGCTGGACGCCAATATTCGACGCCGTAGAAGATGCAGGTAGAAACTATGATTTCCTAATAATCGAAGGTGCCATGAGCGCTTTCACAGGACTGCTAAACGAGAGTGCACAAAGACCTTCTTCAACCGCAGAAGTAGCAGCCGCTTTGGGCACACCTACAATCGTTGTGGTGGGCTGCGAAAAGGAAGGCATAGAAGGCGCGTTGATAAACACGCTCAACTACGTTAATACCTTAAAAAGCCTCGGTGTTAAAACAGAAGGCGTAATCTTGAACAAGGTGCGCATCAGCTACCTGACTGAGGAGATTAATCTTGTCATTAAACGCGCTCTTGAAAATGCGGGCGTCAAGCTTCTAGGCATAGTTCCACGCTTGGAATTGGAGGGACGTGGCACAATTCCGGAAATTGAGATAAAATACGAGGAGTTTGGCGCTAAAGCATTAGAAGTTGCAGAAAACTTCATAGACTTAAACCTGTTGACAGAGCTTGCCACTCCCCTGACGAAAAGCCGGGTGGACTACGGGGCTTTTTCAGAAAAATTCAAAAATCTACTCACAAACTCTAAATCCACGTTTGGAAGGAGACATGAAGTTTGCTCGTAGACATGAAGCTCGACGGAAAATACATTGTTGTGATTGGAGGTGGAGGGGAAGGATACCGAAAGACGTTGAACTTCGTTAACTCTGGCGCAAAAATCTTAGTGGTAAGCCGAGCATTCTCAAAAGGCATCAAAAGACTACATCAGATGAAAAAGATCGATTTACTCGAAACAGAAGTGAAGGATGCAAAAACCTTTGTCACCAGTCTCAATCCAAAGCCAGATTTGCTTTTGGCAGTTACAAGCAATCATGAGCTTAACGCACAGATAGTCAAACACGCTAAATCAGCAGGCTGCATGGTTTATGCGGTGGATAACCCTTCAATCAGCGATTTCATACTTCCAGCCTTGGCAAAAGTAGGCGAAGTTCAAGTAGCCATATCAACTTTTGGAAAAAGCCCCGCCATGGCCAGAGTATTGAGACAGAGAATTGAGAAAATGGTTACAGAAGAGGACCTGCAGCAGATAAAACTGCAAACTTGCGCCAGAACCTTTCTTAAGCAGAGCGTATCGGATCAGAAAGTTCGCAGACGAATGCTCTATCAATTACTGAAAAATGAGCAGGTAAAGCAGCTTTTGAAAGAAAACAAGTTTGATGAGGCAAAAGAAATGGCCATGAGAATTCTGGAAAACTGGATTAAAAACCCGAGCGAAAAGACACATCCCACCACGGTTAATTCAAATTTTCAAGAGGCTTGAAAAAATGAGTTTTCCTCAGGTAAGAATGAGAAGACTACGGCGGACACAGTCTCTTAGAGACGTTATGTGTCAAGTTAAGCTGGACCCGCACAACCTCGTTTACCCCATTTTCGTCGATGAAAACGCGGAGACGCCAGTTCCAATCGAGTCTATGCCCGAAATTTCACGTTTCCCGCTTAGACAGATGGTGGATGAAGTGCGGCGAGTTATGGAGCAAGACGTGAAAGCCGTAATTCTCTTCGGGATACCCTCAAAGAAGGACGAAAATGGTTCCAGCGCATTTGCAGTTGACGGCGTAGTGCAGAAAGCAATTCGCAAGTTGAAAGCCGAGTTTGGTGACGAGCTTGTGGTCATGGCAGATGTCTGCCTCTGCGAATACACTGTTCATGGGCACTGCGGCGTACTGAAAGATGGGAAAATCGTGAACGACCTCACGCTTGAGAATTTGCAGAAAGTAGCTGTCAGCCAAGCGCAGGCTGGAGCAGATGTGGTGGCGCCGTCTGCTATGATGGACGGCCAAGTACGGTCTATCAGAAGTGCCTTGGATTATGCTGGTTTCACTGATGTGGCAATTATGGCTTATTCCGCAAAATATGCCTCCAGCCTTTACAGTCCATTCAGAAACGCAACAGAATGCGCACCGAAGTTTGGAACGCGAAAAAGTTACCAGATGGGTTACGGAACCCCAGAGGAAGCATTGCGAGAAATAGAATTAGACGTAAGCGAGGGAGCCGACATCGTCATGGTCAAGCCAGCCCTTGCTTACCTAGATATCGTACATCTTGCCAAATCGAAGTTTAAAGTGCCGATTGCAGCGTACAACGTAAGCGGAGAATACTCGATGGTGAAGGCTGCGGCGCAAATGGGCTGGATAGATGAGAAAACCGTAGCTCTTGAACTTTTGACGGGGATTAAACGGGCTGGCGCCGACCTTATTATAACATATTTTGCAAAGGAAGTGAAAAAATGGTTGAGTTAAAACTAAGCAGCAAATCGGAAGAGCTCTTCGAAAGAGCCAAAAAAGTTCTGCCGGGCGGTGTGAACAGCCCTGTCAGAGCGTTTGAGCCGTATCCGTTCTTCGTTAATCGCGCGAAAGGGTCAAAACTTTACGGCGCTGACGGAGACACGTATATTGACTATTGTATGGCTTATGGTGCTTTGCTGCTGGGGCACGCGTATTCTGAAGTTGTGAATGCGGTTGGAGGACAATTATGGAAGGGCACGCTTTACGGCACACCCACAGAGTTGGAAGTTGAGTTTGCAGAACTCATTCAGACATCGTCTCCATGCATGGAAATGCTGAGGCTGGTTAACTCTGGCACTGAAGCAACCATGCATGCAATAAGAGTTGCCAGAGGCTTCACTGGACGAAAAAAAATAATCAAGTTCGAAGGCTGTTACCATGGCGCCCACGACAACGTCCTCGTCAAGGCAGGGTCAGGAGCCACCACCTTTGGAACCCCAACCTCGCCTGGCATCCCAGAAGAGATCACTCAGAACACCATAGTCATACCCTACAACAATTTCCAAGCATTGGATGAAACAATTAAGTGTAAAGGGCATGACATAGCCGCGGTGATTATTGAGCCAGTCATAGGGAACGCTGGGCTTATCCTACCAATGAATGGATACCTGAGTTACCTTAGGAAGTTGACAGAGGAGTACGGCATAATCCTGATCTTCGACGAGACTATCACAGGCTTTCGACTTGCCATTGGCGGTGCTCAGGAATACTACAACATTAAGGCGGATATGGCAACTCTGGGCAAAGTGCTTGGCGGCGGTTTTCCAATTGCTGCTTTCGGCGGTCGAAAAGAGATAATGGAGAACGTGTCGCCCTCGGGTAAAGTGTACCAGGCAGGGACTTTCAGCGGCAACCCTGTTTCTGTGACGGCAGGCTATGCGACCCTGCAGGTTCTACGTCGGAGGAAAGATGAAATATATCCTGCACTTGAAGAGAACAGCGAGCGGCTAAAGAAAGCACTTGTAGATTTAGCCTCTGACTCCCATGTGGAGGCACAGGTGTACAACGTAGCCTCGATGTTCCAGATATTCTTCTCTTCACAGCCAGTCATCGACTACGCAAGCGCAAAGTTATCCGACACCAAAAAATTCCAAGCGTACTTCCAGGAACTTTTGAAGCAAGGTGTCTTTATCCCGCCATCGCAGTTTGAAACGTGCTTCTTAACAACAGCCCACGCCGAAAAAGACTTGGAATACACGATAAACGCTTTTGACAAGGCTTTGCATGCGGCTTCAACTATCAGCAGGTCTGCTTAAACATGATTTTGACGGTTGGTACTAGGGGTAGCAAGCTTTCTCTGATGCAAACGGAAGCGGTTTTACGCGACATACGCCTTGTTCATCCAGAGTTGGAGTTTAAAGTCGAAATTATCAAGACGTTAGGAGATGTGGAACGGAGCAAACCGCTCTTCACCATTGACAGCAAGGGCATATTCGAAAAAGAGATAGATCAAGCAATCCTAAATGGAGAGGTTGACTTAGCCGTACACAGCCTAAAAGACATTCCCATACTGGGCCCGTCTGAAACTGTTATGGCAGCCATTCCGAAGAGAGGCTCTCGTCACGACGTGCTTATTTCAAAAGATAAAGTGCCCCTTAAGGCATTGCCGAAAGGCGCAACCGTTGGAACTGGAAGTCTGAGGCGCCTCGCGCAGGTCAAATTTCTCCGACCGGATTTGGAAGTCAAGCCAATCCGAGGTAACGTTGACACTAGAATCCGCAAGGTGAAAAAAGGCGAGTTTGACGCTGCGGTGGTGGCTGAAGCAGGTCTTGAAAGAATGGGTTTAGAAGGGGAGATAGCTGAACGCTTCTCGCTAGACCAGTTTCCCTCTGCGGCTGGGCAAGGCGCTTTAGCCATAGTCACGAGGAAAGACAACAACGATGTTATAGCGCTGTTGCAGGCTATTGATGACCCACAAACGAGGGCGGAAATCACGGCTGAAAGAAGCCTGGTTCGGATGCTTGAAGGCGGTTGCCGCGTGCCCATAGGCGCAGTAGGACGAGCCAATGGCGGAAGACTATCACTTCTAGGCTGCATATTCTCGCTTAACAGCCAGAAAAAAATATTCGCTACCGCAGAGGGCGCAGTCAGCGAAGCCCAAGAATTAGGAAAACAGGTTGCCCAAAAACTCTTGAGACAGGGTGCTAAAGATTTTGAGAAGGAATGGAGGGAGACGTATGGTCCGTGGTAAAGTATTCCTCGTCGGCGCTGGACCCGGTGATCCAAAACTGCTTACCCTGAGAGCGGCTGAAATCCTGAAGACGGCGGAAGTTATAGTCTATGACCGCCTGGTAAACGCGTCAATTTTGAAGCTGGCACCTGAAAGCTCGGAAAAAATTTACGTTGGAAAAAGAACAGGGAAACACGAGTTTCCACAGGAAAAAATAACAGATTTATTGATTGCAAGAGCTCGCGAGGGCAAGAGAGTCGTCAGGCTGAAGGGCGGGGATCCTTTTCTTTTTGGCAGAGGCGGAGAAGAAGCCGAAGCTTTAGCCGATAACTGCATCGATTTTGAAGTGGTGCCAGGAGTCACCTCTGCTATAGCAGCTCCTGCTTACGCAGGTATTCCTCTGACACACAGAGATTTTGCTTCATCGGTTACCATAGTTACGGGTCATCGAGCCGGAGGCGGTGAAAAAAGTGTCGATTGGGTTAAGATGGCGGGTTTGGAAGGCACAATTGTCATTCTTATGGGCGTGGAATCATTGGAGACTATAGCGAGGAAGCTTGTTGAAGGCGGTTTAAACCCGAATACGCCTGTAGCCGTTATCGAGCAGGGAACCCTGAGACAGCAGAAGAGTGTTGTCGGGAAAATCGGCACAATCGCGAAAGAGGCCAAGGAGAATAACGTGAAGCCCCCTGCAATCATCGTTGTCGGCGAAGTTGTTGCTCTCGGAGGTAAGCTTAAGTGGTTCAAGGCGTCCAAACGCTGAAAGGAAGAACAGTGGCTGTAACTAGACCCTGCGGTCAAGCTGAAGAAGTAGCTGATTTAATCGAAAAGAGGGGTGGAACACCATACTATATACCAACCATAGAAATCAGGGCACCCAAGGATCTTTCATCCATAAGACAGTTCGCAGAGGAGTTGGTGAAGGGCCACGTGGATTATGTTATTTTCATGAGCGTTAACGGCGTAAGATACCTGCTCAACGGCGCTGAAGACTTGGGCTTGAAGACCACGGTAAAAAGCGGTTTAGAGAAGACAACAATCGTGGTGGTTGGTCCAAGAACTGCAGAGGAGCTCAAGGCTAACCAAATTCACGTTAGCCTGATTCCCATGAAATATACTTCAGAAGGAATCTTGGAAAGCTTCCGACTGCTTCATGTTGCTGGAAAACGCATCTATATTCCGAGGACACCTGCGGCTTCTCCTGCGTTGACGGAAAAGCTCAGGAGCATGGGTGGTTTGGTGAGGGAAGTCTATGTTTATGAATCAGGGATTCCTGCTGATAATGGCTTGGCAGAGAAGTTCATCAGGGATTTAGCCGCATCGAAGATTCATGCCGTCATCTTCGGCAGTTCGCTTTGTGTCACAAACTTGTTCCGAATGCTTGCAAGTTTGGTTCCAGCGAAGAGCCTCAGCGACTTGCTAAACAAACAGGTAACAGTTGTGGCGATTGGTCCAGTAACTGCTGAAACATTAGGCAAGTTGGGGGTTAAGGTGGATGTTATGCCAGACACGCATTTGTTTGAGGAAGCGTTAGATGCTTTGGCGAAGTACTGGAATGAGAATAAGGCATAAGAAAAATATTTGTTTAAGACTGTACAGTGGACATTTCAAATGAGACATTTTTTTGTTTAATTTGTATGAACAGAATCGCCGACTTTGCCCTTTTTCTGTTTTCAATCATACTTGATCTATGCATACTTCAGGCGGATTATAGATCCATGAATAATCTGTCAAAAACCATGCAGTTCCCTGCGCAGATATGGCGAATTTTTTTTACGAGTTTGACAGTAAATTTCTTGAATTCATAACGCTTACCTACATCTTTGCGTGGTTAGATTTTGCAGAGACGCGAAGCAGTCTTGCTACTACGCGAGATTTGGGATTGTCCAGAGTCTAAGCTAATTAGCTGCGTTTTTTGAAGCCTCAAACTGGAAACACGGACTTTTCTCGGATTCATATGAACTGCATCTCAAGGGAAGCTTTACAGAAACCGCCATTAAGCGCATAAAGGCAATCGTTGAAAAGCACAAATTATACTTGAAGGAACTCAACGGATACTTGATAATATACGAGCCGAAAAGGAGACTTTTGGAAGTAGTCGCTTAATCCTGACGGTTTTCTGAAGTTAGCTGATGGTTTAGTAGCTTTCTTTTTGTCTCGACCACGCGGCGTGTTTCTCTAGTAGTTTTCTTATTTGCTGGGCTATGAAGTCGTCAACGCTTAAGAAACCGGTGTCTAGGTCGCGTATAGCCTGCTGCGTTTTCTCGTATTCTTCTTTCGGGATTTCTACACATCGGTAATCATCTTTTAAGAAGCGGAGTCTGAAGCGGATGGCTTCCCGGATGAATTCTTCGCGGGTGGTGAATCCTAACTGTTTGTTAGTGTCTATAAAATTCTGTGTTTCGTTCAGGAGTTCCGGTGGAAGGATTACGCTTTGACTGAGAAGACTCTCTACGGCGTCTGTGTAAGTTTGCATCTTCATGGTTTGCGCTGTTAAGTCGCCAAGCATGGCTGTTAGTTTTTGATGTGCGTCGTCGCTTATGCGGAGGGTTTTCATGTTTTTTGCCTCTTATGTATTTTGTTGCGTAAAGCTAATAAAGCTTTTTGTTATACTAAATATATAGATTATAAGAGGTTTGCGCTGATGAAACACAACATAAGCATAACCATGGACCAAAAACTCTTCCGAGAACTCGAAAACATCCGCGGAAGAGAAAAACGCAGCACATTCATCGAACACCTGATAATTCTAGGCTTAAGAGCATACAGAAATAAAAATGAGGGAATTGGAATTAAACCTGTCAAAGCACCGCTTCCAGTCCTCTCTCCGCTAAGCTTAACCGAACTGAAACAGTAGTCCGCTATTTTATGCCCCACTTCTTCGTTATCTTCACTATAAGGAAAATAACAAAGGCAACAATTATGAACGTTATCAAAGCCACCAAGAAGCTGCCGATGCCGAAAGTCTGAGTTCCCACTGGAACTGCATAGGTCGCCAAGTCTGCAAGACCCGGAATAGCCAAACCAATCGCAGGCAGAAGCAAATCTTTAACAAGCGACTGAACAAGCGCGCCTAAATACAAGCCCATGATGAAAGCAACCGCAAGCCCTAAAACCTTGTAGTTTTCTATAAAGCCTTTGAATTCAGCCCATAAGCCCTTCGGTGGCGGCGGCGTAGGTTTAGGCTCAAGCAATGCACGGATTTTCTTCAGTTCCTCTAACATTTCTTCATCTTTAACCAAAAATGATCTCCCTCCTGAAGACAGTTCTTGAATGCTTGACTTTATAAAACTTTAGACGCAGTAAGAGGAACCTGCGCAAGTTTATTTGAAAATTTCAAAGTCAAATATATCACCTAAACATAAATGGAGTGGGCCGAGCCGGATTTGAACCGGCGACCTTTCGATTATCAGTCGAACGCTCCAGCCGTGCTGAGCTACCGGCCCGCAATGCAGCGAACAAAGTTTAATGTCATGTTGGTTAATAAGAATTTTCGTAAATCTTTTAACGGTTGCGCATCATTGTTCTCTGACAGGGGCTCGTAGCCTAGCACGGATTAAGGTGTCGGCCTTCGGAGCCGGAGATCGTGGGTTCAAATCCCACCG
>JAAKEZ010000073.1 GCA_018475625.1 Candidatus Bathyarchaeota archaeon A05DMB-2 | reverse complement strand
CGATGAGCTGTTTTATTCGTTCGATGAGTTCGTCGTTGATTGAGACGCTTTTGTAATTTGCTCCTGGCATGTTTTTACCCCACTTTAGCTTTACTTCTGTGGTATACGTATGGTTAGTGATTTAAGGCTTATCGCTACAACAACCTAAAAACCGCAACGAGGAGAACCGAAAATTTATTAAGACTTGACTAACGTATAGGTAAAGCAAGAGTGTGGTAAAATGCCCATGGACAAATACCGCGGCGTAAGCCTCCAAAGAGAACTCATCAACCTAATCGAAGAATACATTAAGGCGCATCCGGAAATGGGCTACAAAAGCCTCGCAGACTTCGTAACAGACGCAGTGAGAGAAAAATGTTCAGAACTGAAGATTCTTGTCGCCACGTCTGATTTGCCACAGCTTGAACACTTCAACATAAGCGAAAACGGTGTCCGAATATTGGATAGAAGCCTTGGCAACGGCGTGTCAAAAGGAAGGATAATAGACGTCTATTTCAAGCCCAACAAAGTTTTGTGCGAATACTGCGGCTCTGACAACTGCAAACATGTGGAATTCGCTTTAAACATACCAAAGGTAAGGAAAATCCTAATCGAAAAGGGCTGGCCGATAAGCAAAAGAATCAAGGAAGTGTAAGAATGAAGACGCTTAGGATATCGGATGAAACCCACAGAAAACTCATTGACGAAGTGTTAGAAAAATACGATGAATGGCTGGAAGAGAAAGAAGCGCATGAAAAAGCGCTGCGAAGAAAAAGGTGAGGTTGAATGAATGTGAAGTTGGTTGAAGAAATCTTGAGTAAGCCAGCTAAGCTTTCGCCTGATCAAAAGGAAGCGGTATTGTCTAGTTCAAGATATAATCGAGTTATTGCTGGTGCGGGTGCTGGGAAAACTGAGACTTTGACGAGGAGGATTGTTTATCTGCTTTTGGCTGAGGGTGTTGAGCCTTCTTCTATTGTGGCGTTTACTTTTACTGAGCGGGCTGCTCAGGCTATGAAGAGTCGCATTTATCAGAGGGTGGGTGAGCTTGACCCGGGTAAGTTGGGTAAGTTGGGTGAGATGTATGTTGGAACGATCCATGCGTATGCTAAGAGGGTTCTTGATGATTATTTTAAGTTTGGGAATTACACTGTTTTGGATGAGAATCAAGAGATTGCGTTTTTGATGAGGCATGGTTGGGATATCGGGATTAAAGATTTTGAGCAGAATTATTCTGAAGCTTGTCGGGTTTTTCTTAGGACGGTGAATATGGTTTGGGATGAGATGCTTGACAGGAAGAAGCTTGAGGCTAAGGCGCCTGATTTCTGCGAGAAGTTGGTGCATTACGAGTATTTATTAGATAAGCATAAGTTGTTGACTTTTGGACGCATGATTCTTCTTGCAGTTCAGAAGCTTCGTGAGAATCCTGAGACTTTGAGTCACGTTAAACATCTGATTGTTGATGAGTATCAGGATATTAACAGGGCTCAGGAAGAGTTAATCCGCCTTGTTGGTAAGAATGGTGAGATTTTTGTTGTTGGTGATCCTCGGCAGAGCATTTATCAGTGGCGAGGTTCGGATGAGAAGTTTTTTGACTCTTTTGAGGAGACTTTTGAGGGGACTAAAACTGTTACTATTAGGGAGAATCGTAGAAGTGGCAAAAGAATTGTGGTAAATGCTAACAAGTTTGCTGGAACTTTTAAGAA
>JAAKEZ010000072.1 GCA_018475625.1 Candidatus Bathyarchaeota archaeon A05DMB-2 | reverse complement strand
CTTTTTCCTATCAAGCCAAGCTTCTTGAAGATGGTAACAAGCGTATTGTGGCTTGCATGGGAAGGCAGACGGGTAAAACTACAACCATAGCAATGAAAGCCATCTACTTCGCAGATACAAATCCAAACGTAACTGTCTTGATAACAAGCCCAAGCCTAAGACAGAGCATGATAATGTTTGACCGCATAGCCACATTCGTCTATTCCGTTCCACGTTTGAGAAATGAGATTGTGAGAGCCACGAGGACGCTGATTCATTTCGAGAATGGAAGCAGAATCATCGCTTTACCTTGTTCCGAGAATTTACTACGAGGATACACAGCTCAAATGGTGATTTGTGATGAGGCTTCGTTTATGCCTGAAGAGGTTATAACGCAGGTGATTTTTCCAATGTTGAGCACCACTGATGGCTATGCTATTTTTCTAAGCACGCCTTGGGGCAAAGACCATTTCTTTTACAGAGCCTTTGTTAATCCAGCCTACAGCGTACACAAAGTCAAATCAAGCGAATGCCCATTGATTAAGCCGGAGTTTCTTGAGGAAATGAAAGCAAACATGACCCGAGAAGCCTTTTTGATGGAGTATGAAGCCGAGTTTGTTGAAGCCTTAAACAGCTATTTCCCACAAGACCTTATCAGAAAATGTGTTGAGTTAGCGCAAAAGCTTGGTGTTGAGCTTTATGGAAGCCTTGAAGCAGCCTTTCCAAGCGGCGACTATTATGCAGGAGTGGATTTCGGCAAACTTCAAGACTATAGCGTTATCACAGTTTTGAAGCGTGAAGGCGAAACCCTCAAACTTGTTTACCTTTATCAGTTTCCGCTTGAAACACCCTACAGCCAAGTTATAGGGCATCTGGTTAGAGCCCATCAAAAATTCAAATTTCGTAAAGTGCTTGTGGACCAGACAGGCGTAGGCGAGCCTGTTCTCGAGGAAATTCGCAACCAAGGCTCAGGCAACGTTGAAGGACTAAAGTTTACGGTTCAAGCAAAAGAGGAATTGCTGTCGAACTTAAAGATTATTATGGAGCAGAACCGCTTAGCAATACCATATCATAGGCAACTGTGCCAACAAATAAACGAGCAACAGTATACATACAGCAAAAGTGGACACCTACAATTCAGTCACCCAACAAACAGTCATGATGATATGTTGTGGGCTTTAGCCTTGAGCGTTTATGCCGCAAGAGAACCATCACGCAAAGAACCAGTCTTCACATTTGGCTGAAAACTGTCGGAGAACCCTCAAAAAGATTACTGAAAATCTTTTTAAAGCAATTCATAACTATTTTTGATTTATGGGTCTAATATGGGGTTCAAATTCTTCGCTTACGGAATTCTCGCAGTAGCAGCTTTCCTATTCTTCTTATACTTTCTTGGTCAAACCGAACAATATAAAATAGAAAATGTCGACCCATTTCTATATGTTGGCGGCTTCATAGTAGTAGCCTTCATAATCTACATGTTCGCAAAACTTGCCAAAAGGTAGAAGAAATCTATGGTTGAAATTAATGAGTCATGGATGGGAGGTTAAAATGGATACTCGAAAGAAACTTCAAGAGGCTAAGTACTTCTTAGGCGTACTTCAAAATACCAGAGGTAGGGATGAGTTCTACTTTGTTTTGAGCGCATTTCTTAGTGCGTGGCGGAGCGTTCTGGATGTTATGCTTTATGATTTTGCTGAACATTAT
>JAAKEZ010000071.1 GCA_018475625.1 Candidatus Bathyarchaeota archaeon A05DMB-2 | reverse complement strand
GCATCCTAAACCGCCTCCACGTCAGATATGCCCTCTGGCTGCGCCTCGTCAGCGTTTTATAGAGCGCAATCCTGATGTAGCGGTAGAATTTCAGTAGTCCCTCGTAGTTGCCGGAGATGCCATAGTACTTATAGTGTCCCACCAGTTTCTTGTTCAGTAGCTCTATTGTGTCGGACGGCTTCCCATGGATGTTCTCCTTAAGCCATTCCTTTACGTTCTGCTTCTTGGCTTTCAGCTTCTTCTTGCTGGTGCGGTGCAGTACCGTGTATTTCCCCGTCAGCGTTTCTCCGTTGATATGGGTAAATCCCAGAAAGTCAAAAGTGTCTGTCTTGCCGTCAGCACTGTGTTGTTTCGCAAACCTGCCGAACCGGATTATCTTGCTCTTGTCCTTAGCCAACTCCAGATTGAATTTCTTCAGCCTTGCTTCCAGCGTTTTATAGAAGGCATTTGCCTCGTTCTCATATTGGAACATGCAGATAAAGTCGTCGGCGTACCTGACGATGTGCGCCTCGCCCTTGCACTGTTTCTTTACCGCCTTGTCAAACCACATATCCAGCACATAGTGCAGGTATACGTTTGCGCATACCGGCGAAATCAGTCCGCCCTGGGGCGTACCCTTATCGCTCTCGTGGTATTTCATGTCCTCCATGATGCCCGCTTTCAGAAACCGCTTGATGTACCGCAGAAAGTTCTTGTCCGCTATGTCATGCTCCAGAAATCTCATCAGCCATTCATGGTCTACATTGTTGAAGAACCCTTTTATATCCGCATCGACAATGAAGTTTATCTTCCTGGTCATTATTAGCTGATTTACTTCTCTTATCGCCTGATGACAGCTCTTGCCCTCCCTGAACCCATAGGAGAAATCGTAAAACTTCCCCTCGTATATCTGGTCGAGCACCTTCCTCATTACTCCCTGCACCAGTTTGTCTTCGTATGCAGGTATCCCCAGCGGCCTCATCTTGTCGCTTCCCGCCTTGGGTATATACGTCCGTCTCACCGCCTGCGGCCTGTAACTGAACGCTTTCATTCTGGTGAGCAAATCGTCTATGTTCGCTTCGAGGTTTTCTCCATAGGCTTCCTTGCCTACACCGTCTATACCTGTGGCTTTGCCTTTCTGCTGCTGCCTGTGTTCTTCAATCAGGTTTTGCTTATTCACATAGTGCATCAGCGTCTGCATTCTCTCGTGTTTCTCTGCCTGCTGCGCTATTCTTTTGTACGCATTTGCCATCTTCTGCCACCTCCAGTGTGGCTGATGTTTTGTCCTCAGAACGGCTTATATGTCCGCCCCTTCCCTCCGCCGTCATTACCGGCTTCCTTGGTAGTATGAGCGAATCCGACTCCTTGCATATCGTTTCTCCCGCCTTGGACGAAATGCTCCTTGTGCGGAAAATACTCTTTCGAGAATATGTAAGGCCTCCCAGGTACGCTGTGAATAACAATCTCATGCTCGCCGTGCTCTCAGACCCCGGTGAAACCCGTTTGTTCTCGCCTCTAACGACCAAACGTTATTGCCTGCTGCCGAGGTGAAGGCATCGGCTTCCACTTTGTATGATCTAACGGGGCTCTATCACTTCACGCTTTCGCATTACGGCTCGTATGGTTTCCTGCCTACGCTTAAACCTCACCTCACGGCTTTGGCTCCAAGGCTGGATAACGGCGGCTGGCTAAGCCTTACCGTACCGACTTCCCATCGGCTATATTCACAACGCCGAACTGGCGCACCACC
>JAAKEZ010000070.1 GCA_018475625.1 Candidatus Bathyarchaeota archaeon A05DMB-2 | reverse complement strand
TTGGTTCATTCTGAGCTTGCCTTGAAAGAAGAGGGGTTTTAGCATTTCCATAAGCCTTGTTGAAGTCTCCTCCAGTTTTGTTTGAGCCCTTCCTATTTCTTCCACTTGGCGTCGCAAGCTATCCATCTGCTGCTCTAGCTGATCTTGAAGCGGCGTGGGCGCTGTTTCTGGCAGCTTGCTTTCCAAGGTCATTAACTCGGCGTGTTTCTTTGCGCATGCTTCAACAAGGAAGGGATTGTGTCCCGTTGCAACGATTTGGCTGGGGGTCCAGTTTTTCTCCAGCATCTCAAATATCTCTCGCATCTGCATACTCGTTTGCCAATAGCGTCCAGCGCTGAGGAGGACGTCGTCCAGCCTCACACACTGGCTCGATTCAACAGGAGCCTCAGTCCTCTTTGTCTCTTCCTCTTTCTCGACGATTTTCTGGTTTTTGGGGGCTTTGGGCTGTTTCTCCTGCGCGCTTTCCTCCATTACAACGGCGTACTTCGCTTGAAGTCTGTCCCAGTCTTTTTGGTTGAAGCGGCCGAGTCCTCTAGTGGCGCCTCCCTTCTTGAGGCACATGTATTCGCCCTTTCCGGATCTGAAGCTGTAGGGGTGGTAGCCCTCGTGTAGAAGTTGGTCTACTTCGACCCAATCGATCAATATCTCCCACATCACCCGTACGCGTTAACTTTTGACTTGCATCCTTAAAAGGCTGTAGTTAACAAGTAAATTTTTTACTCGTTTACTTGGAAGTAAATCACGCAAGAAGCTTTTTCTCGCCTTCTTTTGGGGCGTTTAACTCTTGAATAAGCCTTAAGCGATGCGTTGGCCCTGCATCCTCAGATCAGCTTTTCCTTCAAGAATACATATACTGCTAACCTAAGGAGCCGAATGCTGGGTGCGGGCTAGACTCGACAGAGACCATGGCAGGTCTGCAAAAGATTAGGAATAATGAAAAACACACAGAGGCATTGGCAAGCCGCTCAGCTGAATGTGCAATGGTCCGTTTGCATTTAAAGAGGCTCTTCATCGAGTGACTATGTCTTTTGAGTACGCCCACAGAGCTGATAGTCGCAGACTAGAACGAGAGAAGGAAGCGGATAAGACCTGAGAATGAGCGCATGAATAAAGATGAAACCATGGTTCAAATCCCACCCCCCGCACTTGAAAATCGGGCATATCTTGAGCTTATTTTAGCTAAATAGACTCAATTTAGGTTGTTGTGGGTGGGGGTTGAAATCTGAACACACATTTACCGGTAAGATGCATGTTCTGAAAGAACGTAAGGTAAAGCATTGTTTTCTCATACTAAATTCAACATTAAAAGCCAAGTTGCAACTTAACACTACCGATATTTGAACCTATCTCGGGCTACTATAAGATTTTCTTAAGCCTTTCCAGTATGTTTTAAGGAATGGCTATTCCTAAACTGGGTTAAGAAATCTGTTGGTGTCTTATGTGCGAGATTTTTATGGTGGCTGTTTTGTTTTTCTTGTTGTTTTACGTTTGATTGCTGTGAAGGCTATTGTTAGAATTGCTGTTAGGATCAGGTAGGGTGTTAGGGGCTTTGCTGTTGCTTGCCCCGGTATTGGGATTGAGTAGCCTCCAACTGGAACGGTTGCCACAGTTATGCGTGCAGTTTCAGATTGTGCCGTGTTGCCTTTGGCGTCTGTGATTTTGAGGTGTACATAGTAGATTCCGCTTGTTGTTGGCGTGAATGTCCAGCTGGTTGAGTTTGCGGAAATTTGTTAGTTTCCAATATTCAAACATACAGAGTACGCCGTAGAAAAAGCC
>JAAKEZ010000009.1 GCA_018475625.1 Candidatus Bathyarchaeota archaeon A05DMB-2 | reverse complement strand
CGCACAAAACTCTTCCAAACAGGCAAACGCCTCTCCAAAACCTCCAACTGATCCAGCATCCGCTCAGCACCATCCAAACTCCGCTCAATATAACCACCAAACGTCTCACTCAAACGCTCCCGATTCCTTAAGCGCTTAGGCAAAACATCATCTGGATTAACATAACCCGCCTGCGCAACAATATCCGCCCAATGCTCACGCACAAACTTCTGCAACCTCGCCGCACCAACACGCTCACTAGACCCAACGACGCGCTTAACAGCCTCAACCGCACTCTCAACACTCACATCACGCGAACCACCCAAATCCAAACTAACCCTAAAAACCCCAGCCCGCAACAACTGCCTAGCCACAAGCTGAACCGCACCCAAACGCATAGCCTCAGCAAAAGCCTCAAGCCTACGGGGCAAATCAATCTCCAACATCCGCCCAGCCCTATTGCGACGCTCCTCAGCCAAACTCCTAAAACGCTCAACACAATCACAACCCATTCAGTCAACTCCCCCCTCAGCCAAATCCACAAGCCTCCTAAACAACTCAACAACCCGCCCAGCATCCCTCACAACCACAGGCCTACCATCAGGCTCCATAACATAAACATCCAACAACCCATCCTCACCACCAACACCATAAACACTAAACGGCACCTTCTCAGGCAAATCAGCAAACAATTCCAACTCACTCGCCAACCACTGCACAAACGGATGCCCCGGCACCAAAGCATCAGGCTTACCGGGCATCAAAGAAAGCCCATCCTCAACAAACGCCCTCACACCTTCAGGCAACCTCTCCAAAGGCTCAACAAACAACAAATCATCCCTTCGCACAAGCCGCATCCCCAACGCCTCACAACCCAAACTAACAAACCGCTCCAAAACCTTCGGAACCTCAACCTCAACAAACGTCGGCTCCAAAGGAATATCATCAGGAAAAATCCGAGTCAACTTAACCGCCTCATCCTTCGACTGCTCAACCTGCTCAACAACCTCCACAATACGACGCTGCAAACTAGCACCACTCAACCCACCCTCAAAAGCCTCAACCAAACGCTGAGCAATAATCCCACTCGCAGGACCCACAATAATCCACCAAATATGCTGACGCTCAAACAAAACCCTATACATCCTAGCCTCATACGAGTCAGGATACCAAACATTAACCACCTTCACCACATCAGCACTCTGCCCAATACGATCCACACGACCAATACGCTGCTCAACCCGAGCTGGATTCCAAGGCATATCCACATTCACAACCGCACTAGCAGCCTGCAAATTCAAACCCTCACTCGCCGCCTCACTACAAACCAAAACATCCACCTGCTTCTCCAAAGCCCGCCTAACCTCCTCCTTCTCACAAACCCGCCAAGCCTTCAACTGCGAATCCCAAACCTCACCACCACGACCAGTATAAGTGCCAACCCTATCCGCACCAAGCCACTGACCAAGAAAATCACGAACAACATCAACAGTATCCGTAAACTTTGAAAAAACCAAAACCTTCCGACCCTCCTCACGCAACTCCTGAACAACACGCTGAATCTCCCGCAACTTCGGATCATCAGCAGCCGTCACAGCCCTACTATAAGGAACAAGACTAGCCTCCAAACCCCTTAGCTTCTCCAGTTCCCTCTCAACCAAACCACGAGCCCGCTCAACCGCAGCCCTCACAGCCTCAAGAACATCTTCCTCATCAGCATCCTCCCCAAAATCCTCCATCATATCAGAAACCAACTTCAAAAGTCGTTCCTCATCACCCTCAAGCAGAGCCTCCAACGCTTCCCGTCTGCGCTTCACAGTCTGATAAGCAGACGCAAAACTACTAACAAACCTCTGATGATAAACAGCCCTAATCAAACCAAAACCACGCCTCTCATCACCCCTCAAAAAACTCCGATACACATCATAATAATTCGCCAAATAATCATTAAGCTCACTCAACAAATCAGCATGCTTCCCATCCAAAACAACATCACGATTCACAATCCTACGCTCAGGAAACCTATAACCCGCCTTCTTAAGCCGCTCCCGAGTATTACGAATCAAAAACCAAGAAGTAGGCATCAACCCCCGCAAAACCCTATCCAACCTATCACGACCCTCAGAATCAAGACCCCTCAAAAAATTCCTAAACACATCAACCCGCCCGCGAGCAAGAACATCAGAAAACTCCTTCGCCTCAGACCCCCATAAAAACGAGTTAACAACAACCTCCCTATGCCTATCCTCCAAATAAGTCCCAGCAAACCAAGAAACAAGCCCAAACAAATGAAGCCAATCATCCTCACTCCTATCCACCAGGCTCTTGTTCATCGCAACGTAATACCTCTTAAACGCATCCTCATGAACCCAAGGACCACCTAAACCCAAAATCCGCAGCAAATCCAACATCTCCAACTCATTCAACTGCAACGGCGTAGCAGTCAACAAAAACACATGCGGAGTCAAAGCAGACAAACCCATAGCCAACTCATTAAGCCTAGTAGGCCTCGGCGAAGCAAACTCCGACCGCGTCACACGCGCCGCATGTGCCTCATCAATCAAAACCAAATCAAACGCCTTAGCCTTAAACAACTCAGGCTCAGAACCACGCCTACCACGAACATAATGCCAAGAAGCCACAACCAAATCCACGGCATCAAAAGGATTACCATAAACAGGAAACGTCTTCCCATCAGGCGCCAAAAAACTATTCGGCGGCTTAAACAAATAAGCAGGCAACCCAAACTTCCCACGCAACTCATCCCACCACTGACGAGTCACATTCTTCGGCGCCAAAACCAAAACCCGACGAACATAACCCGTCACCCACAACAACTTAATACACGCCCCAGCCTCAATCGTCTTCCCCAACCCAACCTCATCAGCAAACAAAACACGAAACGGATAACGCTCCCGAGCCAAACTAACAGCACGCGCCTGATGAGGATAAAGCCTAACAGGACCCAAACCCATATGCGCCAAACAACGCACACGTGGCAAAATCTTTACAAAACGACAAGCAGGCAACAACCCACGAGCCACAACCTCAACCTTAGGCTCATGAGTCGCAACCGAAGGAGCCGCTCTCGGCTCAAACTTCACAATAGCCCTATAAACAGCCTCGGGCAAATTAAAAACCTCAAAATCAGGATGCTCAGCATTCCAAATACGCTCAAAAGACTGCACCAAATCAGCAACCCGCTCTTTGTCACCTTCACGCCAAGAATAAAAAACAACAATACGCTCACCATTCACCGTATAAGCAGGCTCAGTCTCATTCGCGCTACCCTCAGCAGCAATAACATTTCCTTCCTTATCCTTGAAGATCAGAAGCTTATAATGGAAGATGCCAGTCTGACCAAGATAAACATGACGAGGCAAAACCACCTTAACCTCCAAAATGCCCTTATTAAACATCCAAGCCAACGCCTCCAAACGCCTCTTAACCAAAACATCCTCAACCTTATCCAAACCTTCAGCAATCCGCCGCGCAACCTCCTCAACAATCTCTTTCCCAGAACGCAAACCCATCTGATAAGCCTCCCACAACTCTTTAGGAACATCATGCGCCCCCAGAATCAAGCGCATCCTGCCGCCATTTTCTATAAGACCAGCAACGCCACTCGCCGCATGCACCAGAGACTCAACCGAAAAATACCCAGTGGCACGATCATACGCTATAGACTGCTTCAAAACAGGAACATAAAAGCCACGAGCTATACGCTCACCACGCCCTTCAAAACTTAGACCTGTTACACCCGCTTTCTTAAGTGACAATTGAACACCACATTTATATCAGTACTTATGCTAAATAGAATTTTTGTCTTTATGATTAAGATTCAAATTAGAGTGAAGGTTAAAAAACGCTCTCGAACTTGCAAAGAAGCTATTCTCTGAAGAATATGTCTTGCTTAATCGGCTTCAGTTCCACTTTCCCGAGGGCGTTATCAACACATAAAGAAACAATACTAGAGACAGAGCGACCTGTTTCTTTTGAGAGCTCCATCAGCCTCTTTCTAGCATCCTCAGAAG
Organism: Candidatus Bathyarchaeota archaeon A05DMB-2; assembly: GCA_018475625.1. Classification (GTDB taxonomy): domain Archaea; phylum Thermoproteota; class Bathyarchaeia; order Bathyarchaeales; family Bathycorpusculaceae; genus A05DMB-2. Next base: position 110,498 of record JAAKEZ010000009.1, on the reverse strand, counting down.
GTTTGAAAGTGATTGACTCGTATGACTGCCTATTCTTCATAGTCGCCTCAACTTCTAACAATTAATACTGAATTAGACTTTTTTATCCCTTATGAATCCCACATAAGTATTAACCGCATAGTTCCCCTCGACAAGAGTTAGCTTAAATGAGATTGCTCAAAATATAGTATAACTCAAAGCATTTTAGACAACAGCTATTTTGCTTTGTTCGAATCAAGCGTCTTTTTTGCAAATAAGCATTGTAGAACGACCTTTTTCAGGCAATAATCTAAACTGTTTTGCTTTTGACTATAATATTGCGCTTATGAACTTTAGGGCTCACAAAAAGGTTTTTCCGACGTTAGTGCGAGAGACCAACTATGCCGAAGACCGAATTGGTGATTGTAGACTTTTATAGTTTTGTGCTCGAAATCCCATCACGGTTAGAAAAGCCTTTTCTGCTTAAGCATTGTTTTAACCCATGGGAATTGCTGAATGAAAAGAGTACGGAGACGCCAAGAGGAAAACGGGTGGGCGAAACTTTTCCTCGCGATAATTCGCGCAGCATATTTAGGAGACAAATTCCAACATAACAACAGTACCTATAACCTTAAGCCCACACTGGTAAACCCGTACGATTTCTCAAGAAGAATTATCAATCCGTCAAACGACTATTACAAACTACTTGCCTCTCTTGACTCACACTTCAAAGACCTTGCCAGAACCGAAGTCTACAGAAGAAACACAGGATGGATCGCTCAAGGCCTAAAAGGCTATCACGGACAAAGAATTAGAAGAATCAAACATGACAAAGAGATTTACCTCATACCCGTGCTTTCAAATAATAGCTCAGTCGGCATTGACACAAGCTCTATAGGGCAGAAAACCAGTGTTATAGCTTTCTGTTTCATCCCAGACGCCGAAGCAGCATACACATATCTTGAAAGGCATTTGCTTCTTCCCAAAACTCATAACCACGCCGAATTCAAATGGATAAAACTAAATAGAGACTACAAAGCCAAAATTCTTGAAAACTTTAATCTCCTTCTACCGCTATGCTGCAACGCCCTGCTCATAATAGAAACAGACGCCATAGTTTCTCCTGTCGGCAAGTTTGAAAACACGTTCAAAAACCTTATCGAAGGTTGTTTCTCAGGCTACGAACGAGAGGTCAACAAAAGAACAGCATTAAAGAGAACAATGTTTCAGCTCGCGAATAACGTCCCAATTCACTGTGACAAAGACTTCCCACATCTGCCCTCCGACAAGGCTGTGAAATTATTTGTTCAAACGTTAGCAAAACAAAATGGCTGGTACGAACGATACACGCCACTTTACGCCCCACTGGCATCGCATGAATCTAAACCCATCCAAATCGCAGACATAATCGCAGGAACAATCCGAACCAAAATTCAACAAAACGAAGCCTTAGACCCGCTGATACCTTTGCCCTTTGACAAACGCAAAATAGCTTCATGCCCGGGAAAAAGCGCCAAAGCATTCTACTGGATTGCCTAGAAACGATTCAGGTGCCGTGTGCCGTTAAAGTCGCGGGCGACACTTCCTCTGGAAGTATCGTTCTCCGCTGGGCACACGACCTTTTGTACCCTCATCAATTACTTACCTATCCAAGCCCGCTTATAAAGCATTATCTGGAGATTTTCTACAGACACATTACTTGCGATAATTCTTTAATCCTATTAATTGAAAAAAATAATTAGATCCCACGTGTCTGCTTGTATGGGCAATAGAAAAAGAGGGGAAATAGTTGCAGAGAAAACGTTTGAGTGACCACATCACCAGTTCTTTGAGTGTTCAAATCCAATCTTCAATGTAAAAACATCGCGGATTTGATTCCCACTATAGTCTTACCACGATCATTTTCCCTTCCTTTATAAGTAAACTAAAAGTGCATTTACAGGCTATTTATAAAAAAGCTGTCAATAGTGTTGCTAACTGGTTTTTTCTTCAAAACAGGTGAACATTTGCTTGACTCTAACTATCTTAATTCCCCTAAAACTATTCAGCGCCAATAGATGGCGATCTCCAGAAACAATAAAGTTGGCTTTTCCATCGTAAGCTGTCTCAACAACCACATCATCTTTTGGATCCTCTTTAACCAAGTTGAATTTCGAGACTACTTCAACCACTTCTGCTACTTGCATCAAAGCGAGAATAATTCTGTGAATTTCATCCTCGTCAGTCTTGAATTTTGGCCTTCGGAGGACGGTACCAAGCTCTCTTAGAAGCAAATCTGAGGTAACAATGGCGAACTCTTTGGAAATACCTTTCATTAAGAGCTCTCTTGGCCTGCCATCAGAGATAATGGCACTAATCAAAACGTTGGTGTCAAACACAACTCGAAGCATCCGATCATCTGTTTGCTTTTCTGGCCTCTGCTATTTCCTTCTGTATTTGCTTCTCAGACAATTTTAACTCTTTTTTGTCCATCAGCCTGAATATGTCTTCCCATTCTTTCTTCAAGTCAGGAAGCTCAAGCTTTTTCATTATCACTGTGTCGCCTCTTCCATAAACTAGAAACTTGGTTTTTGGTTTTATCCCAAGCTCTTTTCGTATCGACTGAGGGATGACAACTTGTCCTTTTTCGCTCATTGTGGTTACTTCAAGCTCTTCTGTCATAATCATCAGTAAGAATATTTTACTTTCATACTATTAAACGCTTTGCCCTCCCGAACCAGTTCCGCAAGCCTCATAGGAACGTTACGGCTTTGAAAACCTGCGCCCGCAACTTCGGCAATAATAACGCTGTATAACTCCATTCAAAGTGTATCTTTTAGCATCTTTCCAAGTTCTACTGCTGCCGCATCGAGGACACTTAACTATTTCATCCACTTGGCTCTCTTCAATTCCTTGTTCATTTGGCAATTCTCGCCCACAATAGGGACATTTGGCTTCATTTTGACTCATATGTTTCATCTCCTGCCAAACTTTGCTCTCAGAGAGAAAAAAGAGGGAAGTAGCTGCGGAGAAAACATCAAGCTGACGATATCATCTCAATCTCGAGCGTTCGAATCCCTTCCCCGGCGCCATTGTTCTGAGCGGTTAAAAGCCGAAGATCGACGTTTCTTTCTTCTTCTCCGCGCCTTCTTGGTGTTCTCCTTCTTCTGATATGTGGTGTGCTACATGGATGCCTAAGCCTGTAGCGGCGCCCGCTGACAGTCCCAGCAACAGGTTATTGAGCCAGACGTACTGTGACGCGTTCGCCAGCGCCAATATTACGAGTGCATCGAAGATTATGCTGATGGTGAGGTAGCCGTAGCACCAAGTTTTTATGCTTGTGCCCCGCGGCTGGTTTATACCGATGCCGACCAGCACCCCGAACATTATCAGAAAGCCTATTAACGCGTAAATCCAGTCTGGAATCACTGTTTGTCACCTTTCAACAGTCTGTATTGTCATGTCCGCGGGCTTTAATAGCTTATCTAGTCGCAGCTGGTTTCCTCCTCTTTTCAGTGGTTGCAGGTTCGGGGTTTAATACCGCTAGCTTTTTAATGAACTGCATGTATTAACTTTTCAATTTGGTGGTTGCAGTAACAAAATTCGATGAGAGACACTGCCACAAATGGGCTCTGCTCCTGCGTGAAAGGCGGCTGAAACTGAACCGGATTCTGACTGCATTAGCCGCGGAAGACCTTGACGTGGCGAAGCGCTTGTTCTCCGAGGTTTTTTACGGCGTCTCCGCTGGCGACCGTTCTGACCCAGGCATGGCTGGGTCGCTTTTGTATCACATGGCTATGGTTACCAAGATGGAGACTGAAACCAACTTTCTCATTAACGAGTTTCATGCGTGCTCGCCTGATGTAGATGAGGAGTTGCGACGATTTTACGGGGATTTCCTTTCCGACGCAGCCGAGCTCACGAACGCAACCGTTTCTTTGAAGTTTAGCACGTCCATAGTGGCAGTTAATGGCAGTTTGAGTACCGACGAAAAGATTCGTTTGTTCACTGACTTGAAAGAAAAAACCAAGACCATAGAAAAAACTCTGAGTGCAGGGAATCCTAAAGTATCTGCCCGTCTCAAAAGCCTGTTCATTGATTGGTCGCAGCACATAGCGGAAATGCGCTTGCGCCAGGAATATGAAACTATCAAGGGTTTTCTCTTTATGGCGGAGCTGGCTAAAAGAATCGGCGTTACACGGCTTAAGGATTTCATGAACAAGACGCAGGACAAATTCGGCGAGGAAACTGTCAGAATTGCCCTCGACGTGACGCTTAAAGTTGGGATGCGGAGAGAAAAACTGCAGTCCATAATGCTGAGCGACCACTTCATTAATTACACTATGAGTGTGGCCAAGCTGGATGGGCGTATGCGGTTTCTGAACTGTCCAATCTTTGGCAGTCATCAGTACGTGGTTGAGCGTTTAGGTGTGAGTGATGAGGTGTCGGCTCTGTTTTGCACATACTTCTGCTACGCCCACGCGAAGGCGATGTTGAACACTGTGCTTCCTTTCACGTTTACACTGTGGCAGCCCAAGCGGATTGTCACGCATGGAGAGTGCGAGTTTTACCTCAAGCTTGCGCATTCACCTGCGGCACCACCACCCGCAAATTTTGTTCCTCTTGTTCTTTCTTGGAACGTCACTCGAAAATGTAACTTAAAATGCCCGCATTGCTACATCAACGCCACCACACAAGAGTTCCAGAACGAACTAAGCACTGAGGAAGCGAAGAACCTCATGGACCAAATCGCCGAAGTCAGCCGCCCTCTGCTGATTCTGAGCGGCGGAGAGCCTCTTTTGCGCACGGACATCTTTGAGCTTATCAGTTACGGCGCTGGTAAAGGTTTCAAGATGGGTCTCGGAAGCAACGGAACCTTAATCGATGGCAAGGTGGCGAAGGAGCTTAAGGAAGCGGGTATAACCACCGTTTCCGTGAGTATAGACTCCAGCGTTCCCGAAAAGCATGACGAATTCAGAAGTGTGAAGGGTTCTTGGGAAAAAGCAGTTGGCGCCATCAAGGCTCTGAAAGAAAATAATGTACTCGTCCAAGTGAACACAACGGTGACACAGCAAAATTACGGAGAAATCGACGACATCATGTCGCTGTCTGAAAGCCTTGGGGTTGAGAACTTCCACCTGTTCTTTCTGGTTCCGACGGGAAGAGGCGTGAAAATCGCTGACATATCTCCAGCAAAGTACGAAAACATGATACGGACGGTTTTTGCGAAAACTGCTAATCACAGGCTTAATGTGCGCCCTTCGTGCGTGCCCCAGTTTATGCGAATCGCGAAGGATGTGGGCTTGGACATGAGGCAGTGGATTCGAGGATGTATCGCAGGGCTTTATTATTGCCGTGTTTATCCCAACGGCGACATCACTCCATGTCCCTATCTTCCAGTAAAACTCGGCAACATACGCGAAAAAGCATTCAAAGAAATCTGGTTCAATTCCAAAGTTTTCAAAGCTATGCGTGACTTTGATGCGTTGAAAGGCAAATGCGGCGTGTGTGAACATCGAAGCATATGCGGGGGTTGCCGTGCGCGCGCTTATGGCCTTTCAAGTGATTTTATAGACTACTGTGGTGACCTCCATGAGCCGGAAGAGTTGAATGGAGACTATTTGGCTGAAGATCCTTGGTGTGTTTACCAGCCGAAAGCCTATTCTAAATAAAGCTTGAATTCCGTTGGCAGGTTGCTATGGTTGATATGACTCTGTTTGTTAAGTGGACGGTCTGGCGCAGAGCATGCGCTATTCCGTGAATACGTTTAAAATCGTTATCGTATTCCATGATTGCTGCAGTTTTCCATCTTTCATTTTGATACTTTGACGATTTTTGCCCTGAACTTGCTTCGTCTCCCTTTCATCGCTGCCCGTGCTTCTGCTCTGGTTTCAAAGTTTTCCTCAAGTTCAATCCATGGCAAACTGTTGTCGATTTTGATCCATACCGAGTACATTAAGTCACACACTTAGTTAGCCGCAAAGATAACCTCGAATGAAACGATTAAAACGTTTGTGAAAATCTGCTAAAGATTCAGGTACCATATTAGAAATCTATTTAAGCAATCTGATTCATCTCAATAAAAATTCAGGAGTGCAAGTTGAAGTGGTGCTTGGCAGCCTGCAAGCACAGGACCAATCAGAATCGTGCTTGTGGATAGCCGAAAACAGAGGCAGACAAAATGAAACCAGAATACTCTTCCCATCCACGATACCATGTTTTTGTAGCTTCGGCTTCTGGGGCGCCAAAACACCGCCAAGTATCAGCTAACAGCAAGTCATTTTTCCACAGCTTTCCTGACAGTTCCTTTCTGACGCTGCCGAACACCACGAGGAGGCGATGACGCTTGTCGCATGCTGGCATTTCAAAAAGCTTCGCCGGGATTTTTAAAGAAACCTCACTGGCCTATTTTTTCGATATAGGCGGTTTGCTCGCCGGCTTCATGGTGGCTTCTCAACTTGGCGTTTTCCTGCTTTCACCCTGGGCTATCGCTGTTTACCCCGCCATAGTTAGCGCGAAAGGAGTCATCGGAGGTTTGCTGAGTGGTCGTTTAGGTACCGCGCTGCATCTTGGCACCATTTATCCTAGATTTTTTAAGAATACCCATAATTTTTACAAGCTGTTTGAGGCTATAATCGTCATAAACTTGGCAACGAGCGTCGCGATGGGCAGCATCGCCATGGTCTTCGGGAGCCTGTTTTGGGGAATAACTCTTGCCGATTTCCCCGCCATTCTGTCGGTGGTGCTGGCAACTATGGCTTTTGGTCTTCTTATTTCTTTGGTAACGATAAAAGTGGCTTTTGTTACATTCAAACGAGGTTTAGACCCAGACATCGTGGTTTACCCCATCATGTCTACCGCTGCCGACATTCTCATAACTCTCTTTTACGTCGGGGTTATCAGCCTGTTTTTCCTCAGTTTCTGGGGTCGTTGGATAATTGCCGCTGTAGCATTAGCTTTTGGTTTTTTAGTTTTGTACATCTTGCCTAGGAATATGCATGACGCGGATTTCGTTAAAACTATCAAGGAGTCCATGACTACGATGTTGCTTGTGGCCTTCATAGTTAACGTGACTGGAACAGTTCTTAAGCAAATAAGCTATTTTGTGGCGGACAGGAAAGAAGTTTTAACGGTTTATCCAGCTTTGATTGACATGATCGGGGATGTTGGCTCTGTTGTGGGTTCCACTGCAACCACGAAACTTGCCTTGGGACTGCTTTCTCCTTCTTTGTCTTCCATGCGGAACCATTCGAAGAACATTTTTAGCGCTTGGTCATCCTCTCTCATAATGTTTGTAATTCTGACAATTTTATCTTTGGCAATAAACAATGTGCTCTCGTTCAACTCTTTCCTCAACCTGCTTTCTATCCTGCTGATCGCCAACGTCATCGCCGTCACCGCGATAGTGCTTGTGTCCTATTCAATCTCGATTCTGACGTTCAAAAGGGGCTTAGACCCCGATAATTTTGTCGTTCCTATAGAGAGCTCATTCGCTGACAGCGTAACCTCAATTGCCTTGCTCGTGGCGTTGCTTTTGGTAGGATAGCCTTTAAGAGTATAATTAAAATATTTCAAAACCAATATCTAATCGCGGAGTGGCTTCCAAGAATATGCCAAAGTTTGAAAAGATAGAATACAAGCCTATCCCAGTCCGCGCTCTTCTTCTTGAAATGAAGAACATCTCCGAGCTTATGATTGACTTGGCATATTCAGCCGCCTTGTTTAATGACAAGGAGCTTGCTGAAGACGTTATAGAACTTGAAGAGCGCACTGACACCTTGGCATATCTTCTGGACATTGAAATCATGATTGCAGCACGAGACGCTAAGGACGCGGAGTCCTTGATAGGTGTGTCAACGGTTGCTGCTGCTGCAGACAAAATTTCAGACGCTGCCGCTGATATCGCGGCGATTGTAACTCGTAACATCGGAATCCACCCGATAATCGGCGAGATTTTCGAAAAAGTTGAAGAGCGTTTGATGAAGGTAACGGTGAATGAAGGTTCTGTAATTGCTGGGAAGCGGATTGAAGACCTTGACTTAGCCGCAAGAATGGGCGTGGACATAATTGCCATCCGCAGAAACAAAGACTGGATACTTGACCCTCAGGATGATGAGCGCGTTTTTCGCGGAGACACGTTGATTACTCGCGGGGCTCCTATGGGAATTAAAGAGTTTAAAGACTTGGCCGAGGGAAAACTCAGGGAGTTGGAAGAATAAGCATGGTAAAAAACAAGCGAGAGGTCTTCGAAGAGATTGTTGCACGGTTCGTCGAGCTAAAAAATACTTCTGAACTCATGATTGACTTGGCCTATTCTTCGCTCATGCTAAACAGCAAAGAACTGGCTGACGAGGTGCAGCGCCTCGAAGAGTACGTGGACAATCTGCACACGGATTTCGAGCTTTTGGCATTAACTAGCGACTTTAAGAAAGAAGAAGCCTCTGGCTTTTTGGGGCTCATCAGGTTGGGTGTGGCGACAGAAAAAATTGCAGACGCCGCCGCTGAGATAGCTGAAGTCGTGCTTAGAGGTATCGAACCGCACCCAGTGCTGAAACTAGCCATAAAAGAAGCTGAAGAAACCGTTACCCAAGCATGCGTAACTGCTGATTCCCCGCTTGTGAATAAGACTCTGAAGGAGGCGCGGGTGCACGAGGAAACAGGCATGTGGGTTTTAGCCATAAGACGCGGCGAAAAAAGCTTGCGCCCCAAACCAGACACAGTGATTTACGCAGGGGATATCTTGCTTGCGTCGGGTTACGCACAAGGCGTTGAAGACCTAAAGAAGCTGGCCTCTCCGGAACAAACGTGCAAAGTTGAATAGTTTGGATACTTATTTCGAATTCGTTAACACTATAAACTTGTAACTATTAATTCACTTGTATCAGGAGGCTCTTTCATGTCTCAAACTGAAACAAAGTCTAAAAAGGTTAGCACTTTCACTTGTCCGAACAATTCTTGCGGCAGAGTCTTCCTCAAACCCATCAAAGCACTAAACCTTCAAGCGAATGCAGCAGGACCATACGACGCATGTCCATACTGCTTAACCGAGATAATAGTGGAAAACGAGTTGCCAGTTGAATCTGATGAGCCGAAAATGGTTGAAGTTGAGGAAGAGCTGGAACCTGTGGAGAGTACGATTGATGCTTCTGAGAAAGCGCATGGCTGTGGTTATCATCTTGGTTATTTGAGTGAGCGGTCATTGAAAGACCAGATTCCTGACAGCTGCATGACGTGCAAGGACATCGTTGAATGCATGCTTAAGAAGATGAAGGCGTAGTCAGTTTCCCGTGATACGCACATCTCTTTTTAAACTTTCAAATGGTTCCCCCTAGATACAGATAGGAGACAACATGGTTGTCGGTGGCTTCGCAGGAAACGGTACCAAACGCTGTCACTTCTACGGTTCCTCAACAAAAGGAACTGAACGCTGAAACAGTTACGACTATGGCTACAGCCTTCCTGAAAAGGATTGGGCATAAAGGCGGTTTAAAGCCCAGACGGGTTTCGTTGGAAGGCGAGGTTTACACGGTTGAAGTGGAGACAAAAAAATTCACGGCTGTCGTTCGCATAGGCAACAGCACGCGCGAAATCAGGGAATACGATGTGCAACCAAAGAGTGAGGAAAGCTCCTTCTCTGTTAATCCGAAGATGATTTTAATCATTTTTGCTGTTTCAGCCGCGGTCACCGCTGGTTTTCACTTCATGTTTCCGATAATTGGATTATGAGCGACTTCCCAAAATTAATCTATGGCTAAATCATCTAAAAGTAAAAAAACTATAGAAATAGGTTTCTCGAACGTTGATTGTGGCTTTGGCTACGGTTTAGGCTTTCTTTTTCTTCTCTGAAGCTTTTTCTTCTGCGGTTGCTTCCGTCGCGCTTGTCTCTGCTTGCTCTTCCTTCTTTTCCTCTATCTCAGTCGTGATTTCTTCGATTGGTTTTGGCGGGGGTGTAGTAGCCATGGTCCAGCCGATCCATGCGCCGATGAACATTATTGCAACGAAAGCTATGAAGACAGGAACAGCTATGACCCAGAACTGAACGTTTGCAGTACTGCTGAGTAATCCGATTTGTACAAGCCAGTCTGGATAGAACAGTGTTATTAAGTAGCCTATAGCAACAACTATGCATACGATGAATATTGCTCCACCTATTGCTTGATCTTTACTCATTAAGGTTTCACCACTTATAAGCCATGTTTATAGTCTTAATCCATTTAAAGTTTACCGTATCAGCCGATATACTCTTACTATGTCGTGCCCATTTCCCACGTTGCCAAATACTTTTTCTGTTCTGGAGTTAGCTCGTCGATTTTTACTCCCATGGCTTTGAGTTTGAGTTCTGCCACGGTTTCATCTATGTCTTTGGGAACGGTGTAAACTTTCGGCGGCATCTTCACGGATTTGGCGATGTATTCTGCGCTTAATGCTTGGTTTGCGAAGGACATGTCCATCACCTCAGAGGGGTGCCCCTCCGCGGCTGACAGGTTCACAAGTCTGCCCTCAGCCAGAAGGTAGAGTTTTCTGCCGTCTTTCAACTTGTACTCCACTAGGTTAGGTCGAATCGTTCTTGCCGCCACGGACAACGCTTCTAGGTCTTTCAGGCTGATTTCCACGTTGAAGTGTCCGCTGTTGGCGATTATGGCGCCGTCTTTCATTTTCTGCATATGTTCTTTGCGTATGACGTTTATGTCGCCTGTGGCGGTTACGAATATGTCGCCTACTGCTGCTGCTTCAGCTATGGGCATGACGCGTAAACCGTCCATGGCTGCTTCCAGTGCTCTGGTGGGCTGCACTTCGGTGACTATGATGTTTGCCCCCATTCCTCGTGCGCGCATGGCTATGCCTCGGCTGCACCAGCCGTAACCGCAGACCACGAAGTTCTTGCCTGCCAAGAGCACGCTTGTAGCTCGAAGTATGCCGTCTATGGTGCTTTGGCCTGTTCCGTAGCGGTTGTCGAAAAGATACTTTGTGTAAGCGTCGTTGACGGCTATGATTGGGTACTTCAGGCTTCCGTCCTTTTCCATGGCTCTCAGGCGAATCACGCCTGTGGTGGTTTCTTCGGTTCCGCCTTTAACGTGTTGCAGTCCTTCTTTTCTTTTGCCGTGCAAGGTGCCAACAAGGTCTGCGCCGTCGTCGAGTGTTATCTGAGGTTTGTAATCCAGCACTTTTTCGATGCATGAATAGTACTCTTCCGTGGTTTGTCCTCGCCAAGCGAAAACATGAACGCCCTTTTCTGCCAGCGCAGCTGCCACATCGTCTTGGGTGGAAAGCGGGTTGGAACCGCACAGCGCGATTTTGACGCCGCTTGCCAGAAACGCCTCTGCCAATACGGCTGTTTCTTTAGTTACGTGGAGGCATGCTCCTAACGTTAAGCCTTTCAGCGGTTTTTCTTTGCTGAATCGGTTTTTAATTTGGTTTAGTACGGGCATGTGTGCTGCAGCCCATTCAATCTGCAGATGTCCTTGCGGCGCGAGAGTCTTGTCTTTAACTTGGAATTCTTCCATTTGCGTTGACCTTCTTTTTAGGAAAGATAACAGCCCTGACTATTTAGCTTTGCTTCACGCTGAGCATAAGAATTTCGCTTTGAAGCGCTTTCCCGGAAGGTACGGTCTGCCAAAAAGGTTTAATTATGTTTTTACCTGAACTTAACTCAGAGGCGTATGTAAGTGAGGGAACCCTTCACTCAGTTTATCAAAGCTAAGCTAGGCTCCGAAACCTTGCTGATTACCTGCGGGCTTCCCGGTACTTGGAAAACAGAAACCTCAGAAGAAGTCTCAAAAATCAAGGGATACCCCATTCTTCGAAGCGACTTGATTCGCTTGGAGGTTCTCAAGGACGAAGACGTGTTTGACCAGAAAGTTGCGGGGGACATGAGCAAGCGGTTGTCTGTTTATGATGAAATGTTCCGCAGAGCAGACGAACTTCTCGGAAAGAGCAAAACGGGCGTGATAATGGACGCCACTTTCGTAACTCAGGAACTGCGGAGGCGCGCGGCTGAAATTGCGGCAAAGCACGAATTGACCTTTGTTATTCTTGAAACTAGCTGTCCTCAGGAAGTGTCGATTGCGAGGATTCAGAGAAGAACTAAGGAAAAGTATGAGTCAAACGCTTTGACCGTGGAGGCGTACCTTGCGAACAAGGCAAAGTTTGAACCCGTTGACGTGGACGATTTAAAGAGACTTTATCCGACGCTTGCGATAGTGCATCTGACTGTTGACACGTGCCATGATGAGCCTGATAACTGGTCTGTTATCGGAATGGAAAAAAGGTAACTGGGCAGCTTCATGATTATAGATTTGCACATTCACTCGCAAAGTTCCGACGGAGTCTTCACAGTTGAACAAATCGTAAAGGAAGCAAAACTCAGAAACATCGGGTTCATGTCCATCACGGACCACGATTCGATTGGTTGCCAACTCATAGCCATAGATTTGGCTGGAAAGGCAGGAATCCGCTACGTCACTGGTGTTGAGCTGAACGTGACCTTCTCACATCCAAAATATCATGAAGGCAAGGCGGTGTCTCTTGATTTCTTGGGTTACCAGTTTGACGCAGAAAACAAGGCGCTATCGGAGAGACTGCAGCGGATGGCAGAGTACCGCGAGGAAAGAGCAGCGAAAATCTTGGACAACCTTAACGGCGCGTTTGCGAAGGAAGGAATCGAGAAGTTAACGCGGAAGGATTTTGCAGAGATTCAAGCTTCCGTAGACGGCGTGCTGGGGCGACCCCACATCGCGGATTATCTGGTGAAGAAGGGCATCGTCCGAAACAGGCAAGAGGCTTTCGACAAGTACCTTGTGCGCTTCGATGTTCCTAAGTATCCGCTTCACCTTGAAGAAGCTTCCAGACTGGTGCGCGATGCGGGAGGAAGAATATTTCTAGCCCACCCGAACGATCCGCATGGCACTTCGCTTGTGACGCTGACCAAATCTTTATCTGAGCAAACCACAATAATAGCGGAATCTATGTTAGAGTTCATCGATGGTGTGGAGTGTTGGCACTCGAGAAGCGACCCCGCGTCAACGAATCATTATGTGAAGTTCGCTAAAGAACACGGCTTATTGGTGACTGGCGGAAGCGACTGTCACCAGAAACCAGTCGTTATGGGAACCGTGGCTGTTCCCGATTATGTTGCTGACCAATTTAGGCTCTAAACGGCTTCAAAGCGTTTTTGCGTAGGCGGCTGCCAGTTTGAAGTATGCTTTTGCCTCTTTCATTGCTGCGCTCTTCTCTTTACTACGTACATTGGGGTCTTTGAGTTTGAAGCTGACGACTTTTCCTCGCACGTAGGCTCGGTAGCACTTGTAGAAGGGAAGAAGCTGGGTTAGCTCTTGGTCTCTAGAATATTCAACGTATCTTTTTATGAGGGCATCGGATAGGGCGGTTCGTTGTTTGTAATCTAGGTCCATGGCTAAGAAGGCTACGTCGGAGGCAACGTCGGAGTATCTGAACCTGTCGTTGAACTCTATGGCGTCGAAGATGTAGATTCCGTTTGTCACGAAAATATTGCCCGAGTGAATGTCGCCATGGCAATCTCGGACCTTGCCCTGCATCACTCTTTTCTCAAAAAACGCGGCGTTCTGCTTCATGTAATCGTTGATTTTGTCTCGGATTAATTCAAAATTTTCTTGGGATATCGTTTTGCCGATGAACTCTTCGGTTTGGTCGTAGTTTTCTTTCCAATTGGTTTCCACTATCGGTAGCGAACCGAACTCGCTTATTCTGCTGTTTGTTTCGGTTTTTGAATGGAATTCTGCGATGATTTTCGCTATCCTGTCCATCAGCTTGGCGTCCACAGCGTTTTGTTCGAGGAGTATGTTCAGCATTTTCTCTTGGGGTATTCTCTTCATTTTCACGGCGTACTCGACAGTTTCTCCCATGCCCTTTATCTTGATTCTGTCCGCCTTGTTGATTGGAACAACCTCAACGTACATGTCCCTGCACAGTCGCCGGTTGAGTTCCAACTCTTTTTCGCAGTAAAAGCGCCTTTTTTCAAGAGTCGTGAAATCCAGAAATCCCAAGTTTACAGCTTTTTTAACCTTGTAGGCGAAGCGGTTAGTTAAGAACACGAATGATATGTGTGTCTGCACCATCTCGATGCCGCCGGGTTCTTCGTCGTAGGCTTCAGGCTTCATTAAAGCTTCCACTACCTGTTTCTGAACCATCATCTGTCAGTTTCTCTCCTTTCAGAGACGTATCTTGGTGTTAACAAAATTCTGTGAGGCTGAGCCATATAGGAGTATCTGTTAGGTGAGGTATCTGACATATTCCGACGTCGGAATGAAAGTATAAATACGGATTCAACCTCAATATTTTACGGTGGGAAAATGGAAGTCGAGACAATCGAGGACTTGAAGAAGGCACTTAAAGACTATGGATATTCTGACAAGGCCACAATGGAAATTTTGAGATGGTACACTCGAGGACCACCCCCTAACTGTTGACTTCAGTTGAAAAACTGGAAAGTCTTCTTCATCTGTTCTCTTAACGGATTCCTACATGGCTTATTTCTTGATGTAGTTTAATACGGCGTTTGCTTGTTCCTCTGAGATTTTATGTGCCTCACGCAAAGCGTTGACTACCTCGGAAATTCGTGCAAGCGCATGAACTTTGTAGCCCATGTTCTCCAGTTTTTCTCTGCCTCCCTGCTCTCTGTCCACGACCACCATCAAGTGCTTAACTTGTGCTCCGAGGTCCTGCAGAGGTTTTATCCCATCAACTTTTGATAGTCCCTCGCTGACTACGTCGTCGAAAAACAGCACGTTGTCGCCTTCTGCTACTTCTGCGCCGGCAATCCTGCCCGTTACGCCGTACGCTTTCGACTCTTTCCGCACAACGACGCAGGGCAAGCCAACTTTGCAAGCGATGCTGGGCAGTATCAACGCGCCTTTCAGTTCGATGGACGCGAGTTTGTCGATTCTCTCGGAAACTATGATTTGCTTGATAGCTTGCGCCGCGGTTTCGGCGATGCTGCATAGAGCTTTTGGCTCTGAGAGCAACCGCGCAAGGTCGATGTAGTAGGGGCTTTGTGCTCCTGACTTGATTTTGAAACTGCCGAATTTTATGCATCCAGACTTGTGAAGAGCTTCAGCGACTTTTCTTGCAGAGTCAAACATTTCCCGGGTTCCCTGATGAGAGTAAGCGGACACGGATTTAAACCCTTTACAGGACTCTGGCGGTAGTGTCTCGTGGAAGTCTATGCTGATTGCATATTCTTTTTTAGACTGCGACTAAACGTTATATCGTATTAAATTCGGGTTTGGTACCGTAGAATGCGAGACTTGTTGGCTGCCGTCAAAAAGCATGAAGATGCGCTTGTGAAACTGTCGCCGTTGTTGGTGTTCGTCGTGCCGCTCCTGTGGCTGTACCTGCTGGATGCTGCGTCATTTGAGATGTTATGGAAGGGCAGAACCTTCCAGCTGTTCTTCATCTGGCTAATCGCGTTAGAGCTTGTCTTGGACTGGGAGAAAATAAAGCCCACCGCCGTAGTCAAATTCGTTTCAGTCCGTACACTTGTATTCATCGTGGCGTTGTTGCTGCCCACTATGTACGTGGTAATCGCCAACTACCTAGGACTAAATGTGGCAATAGTTGCAGCTTCAGAGCAGAGTGGCGTCTTCTTATACGGTTCCATGCCGCTTGCCATCGAGTACCTCACCTTCACCGCGCTCTTCTGCCTTAACGCTTTCTTGACTTTCGGAAAGAAGGGCTTAACAAGCTTCTCTGTTCCGGCGTTCTTCCTCGGCATGGTAGGCGCCATATACACCATCGACAACGTCTACCCTTATGGAACCTTCGCGCCGTTCCAGTCGTTAGTGCCTACGACAGCCACTCTCGCTGCAAACATCCTCAGCCTATTGGGCTACAGCACAGTCTACACAGTCAACACGCTTCCGGGTTCAGGCGCCATGCCCTACCTGACCGTCACTGACCCCGCAAACTCGGATAGAACCGCCACGTTTGCCATTGCTTGGCCTTGTGCAGGCATAGAAAGCTTCCTCATATTTACTGTCGTTGCCCTCCTGTTTCTCAAACGGATGCCTATGAGCCTCAAAGCTAAGGTGGGCTACTTCGCAGTCGGTGCCGTCGTCACCTACTTCATAAACGTGCTACGCATAGTGATGATATTTATCATCAGCATGGATAACGGCGTAAACTCCGATGCCGTAAAGCTTTTCCACAACTATTACGGGCCACTCTACTCCATCGCTTGGATTGTGGCGTACCCACTGATAATTCTGGGAACTCAGAGCCTTATGCACAAAATCGCTAGGAAACCTCTACCAGCACAGCTAAACCCTGCTTGACTAGGAGCCTAGCGTTCTCCACGGGCACCGAAGCGACATCCTCAACCATGAAAGGACCGTAAGCCTTCATGTCCCCGCCGATGATGGCTGGAACCGGCTTCACAAACCTGAGGGTAACCCGCTTGTGCGGCGTTTCCACTTCTGTCCGTGTGATTTGACCCTGCAGCAATCCCTTTGCAAACTGCTGGTACGCCACTGCAAAAGGAACAAATCCCTCGAATACTTGCGTTTCCTCAGCCGATAGCAGGTCTTCTGGCACTTTTCCGCTCTCAGTCACCAGCTTGACCAGCTTCTTATACCGTGCCCAGATCAACTCCTCAACCATGCGCCTAACATGCTCCTCCTCATGCTCCAGAAGCGCCGCCTTCACCGTCTTCTTGTCTAGCATTCGCCTTTCTTCGCTTAGTCGGTGCAGGTAATCCGCAATCCTCACGTAAAAATCAGATGGTAAACCCGAGAGCTCGGCGTTTCCGATTTCACGCCGCCAAGCAGCATAAAGCTCGTCATACAGATTCACTTCTCCGCGACCTCCGCCCTGCCCTTGCAGACAAGCAGCACAGCCGCCGCCATGGGTAGCTCAACCACCTCATTCTTGTACGGTCCGAACACTTTTCCACTCAGCCTGAACTCTGGTGCGTCAGAAATAGAAACTTTCGCCGTGCCCCCTTTAAAAGCTACTGCCTCCACAAACGGGTCAAAACTTGTTAAGCGTTCGGCAGGAAACTCTTTCTTCAGCAGTCCCGTTTTGCCGTGCAATGTGCCATTCATCCTGATTAGACGATGCAAGTCGGTGGTGACCACCGTATCAATTTTGGCTGATTCCAACTCCTTAACGTGCCGAGCAATTCTCCGCCATGTCTCAACGCTGACGCCTTTTACGCTGTTCCACCTTCCCTCTTCTAAGCAGCGGCTAAGAACAGCTTCCCTGTTCTGTAGCAGCGCGTAGCTTCGGAGGCCAACCGTTCTCAAGTCATCCCTTGTGGCGTTCAGAATGAACTTTTGCATTCCCGCCTTCAGACGTTTGTTCCAACCGAAATCATGCAGGCTGAAAACGCTTGAACCGCGACGCCGCCTTTTCCCCGCCACAGGCTTCTCTGGTGCCTGCTCCTCCAGTAATGCTAAGCCCAGCCCGGAAACGTAGTCCACTACTTCTTTGCGTGCCATAGCGTCCAGTGTCCGCACTGCTTCTGCCTCAACTTGTACGTGGTATCCGCGGTGACCTGAAAAAAACACGCGAATCTCTTTTGAGGCGAACCCGAAATCCTTCTCAAGCATATCAACCAGTTTAACAGTTTCTTCCTTAGCGGAGTTCAAGCATAGTTCACACGGCCAAGTTTTTGTGTCAAACTTGACTCCGCCGCAGACGGGACAGGTTTCGGGCGTTATGCCTTTTCCAGCGAAGCCGCATTTGCCGCAGGTCCATTCATCATGAATCTTGTTGCATGATGTGGGGATGTGGTCAGCATCTATGTCGAAGACTAGGTCGGCGCCAAGCCAGCCCTTCTTGTCCATCTCAAACGATGGGTTCTCATAATACGCGCAGGAATGGTAAACGTCTGAAGGCACTGTATCGCTGAGGAATCGTCTAAGGTCTTTGATTCCCATGAAGCTCTTGTGTCTAACCATGGCGCGCTCTTTCAAAAGGAAAAAACCGAACTCTCTCTGAGCCATCAGCGTCGGCGGGGGGACGTTCAGGGAGCTGTTGCTGTAGTAATCAGCGAATTTTTCATAAATGAACTCACGTGAAGCCACAGCACTTCCGTCCTCCGGCATGTGTGTAATGCTTTCACGTCGCCAGATTTAACATTAACCTCAAGCTGCAGAATAAGACTTTTGCTGGGAACTTGAGGCTCCTTTGCGTTTTGGCATTCGGAAGCATAAAGTGGAAGAAACGGTTTTTCACATGCCACTTCCGTGCAGCAACGTCTTCAAAGTGTAGGACACATAACTCCAGACCTCGGTCAAAGAAAGCTTGGATTTGCCCCGCTTTCTATTGGAAAACAAAATTGGAGTTTCTTTGACGCTGAACCCGCGTGAGAGGGCTTGCCTCACGGTTTCGATTTGAATCTCGTAGGTTTGACTGTGCAAGCCGCCGACGGTTACTTTCAGGAATTCTGTGGAGTAGCAACGGAAACCGCTCGTGCAGTCGTGGGTCTTAAAGCCTACGATAGATTTAGCCACAAGGTTCGCAACGCGGCTGATTATCTTTCTGGTAAACGGCCATCCTGAGGTTCCGCCGCCACGGCAGTATCTGCTTCCGATGACGATACCGCATCCGCCTCGTGCTTCCGATAGGAGTTGAGGTATGGCTTGGGGGTTATGTGAGTAGTCGGCGTCCATGGCGATGACGTGCTTGGGTGGGTTTTTCAAGGACAGGAATATTTTGAATCCATCTGTTATGGCTGTTCCCAGCCCGCCTTTTCTAGGTCTGATGCAAAGAAGAATATTGCCGTATTTTTTCTGCATGTTCCTCACGTTTTCGGAGGTTGCGTCGGGGCTGGAGTCGTCTATGACCAGTATGGAGGTGTCTAATGGGAGATTTTTGATTTCATCTATTAATTTGGCTATATTTTCGGCTTCTCGGTACGTTGGGAGAATTACGCCGACTTCCGCGTTGCCTAAACTGCCTGTTAACTGATAAGACATCAAACCCTCTAATCATAAGCAGTCGCGGTAAATTTATAAAGTTTCGCAGCCGGGTCAAGCCCAAAATCATTTTTTAGGCGATTCGTTTGTCCGCTGCCGTAGTTTAATTCGGTAGTACGTCAGAGGATGGTGCACTCTGCGGCATAAGGCATCGCTGCCCGTGCAGACAGCATGAGTTTGTAGGGTGCTGCATTGGGGTGATGTGTACTGGGTTCTGGAGCCTCTTTCTCCCGCGATATGCTCGATTTGGTAGCGAGTTAGTCTTTCGTTGTAGTCTGAGAAGCTCTTGAACAGCTCAGTTACCTTTTCTGGTGGCATTCCGATGTTCACGAGGAAAGCGGTCAACGTGAACCGCCCCACGTGTGAAAGGTGACGTCCCTTCGACGCTGCCTCATAAAGAGCGACTATGCACGGCGGAAAAGCTGATTGGCTAACCACTTTAGGAAAGCCCTCCATCTCCTGCTTACCAATCTTTTCCCTAGCTAATTCCAGCAGATGCTCTGCCATCACGGTTATCTTCTCGGGGAAGTTGGGAAGCTCCTTTGCCTCCAGCTTTTTCTCTATGCGATGTTGAACTTCTTCCTGAAGAAGACGCGCAACGTCATGCTTGTTCAGGTAGACTTTGCCGTTTGCCAACAAGCGGTTCACCAACTTCCAGTTCTTGTCGCGCAGGTGCGTGGTGTTTCTAAGGTAGTCAATGAAGCTAAGCGCGAATTCGAGAGGAACCGTAAGGTCTCGGTTTAACGCGATGTTCCAGTCGAAGTCGGCGGCTATCGCCATTATCCTTTCATTGTTTTCAAATTGCATGTCGCTGAAAGCCTGCTTCGCTTCTGCCAGAGCGTATCGTTTCTTGATGAAGGAGTTCTTGGTCGCTATTGCCAGCATGATTGCAACGGGAAAGGACGGGATTTCCACATGGTTCTCGCGTTTTTTGCCAACGCCGAGGGATAAGATTGCTTCTTTCACTCTTTCTTGGGCGCGGTCAAGAATGGGCGCCATCTCTGGGTTTTCGAGTTCCTCGATTTTCAACCCTAGTTTTTTCATGTATTCTGCTGTATCCTTCAAAAAAGGGTACTTTGCTAGGTCGTTTTCGGTGAATATCACCGTTTCCATTTGCATTCTGCAGTTCTCATTATTCGGTTTCGATTCTGGGCGCGAGGAAGAAGGTCAGTTTTCCCTCTTTTGTCTGCTGAAAATCTATCCTGATGGGCATGTCAGTTGAAAATTCCAGCGTGGCAATGTCAGAAGTGGCTGACGCGGCTTTTATAATCTCTGTCAAGTAGCTTAGGCTGAAGGTTGCCTTCGAGTTTTCTTTAGCCTCTAAATCTAGCAGCGTGTCGCTTCCCTTCTGAAGCGTTATGGTTGCGCCCATCAAGTCGCCTGAAGCGTTCAGAATCAATTTCTCCGAATCCGCTTCAATCCGCACGTGGTCGCTTACGAGCTGGGCATCTTCGATGGCTTGGCTCAGCCCCTGGGTGGTGGTTTTTGCCTTTACGTTGAAGTTTATCTTCGGCGTAGGCACTTCCTCTTCTGAGGCTTCAAGCGTCGGCATCGTAAAGTTCCTGTTGTACTTGCCTGTTATCTTCACCTGAAGTCGTCCAGTTTTTTCGTCAAGAGATAACTCCACTGCTTCGTCCTTGCCCGCTCGTCTCAGCAGCTTTAGCAGTTCGCTTATGTTGATGCACATCTTCGTGGGCTCTGCGCACTCATATTCCTCGAAGATTGTTTTGGGCCATTCGAAATCTATCATGGCAACGCGGGATGGGTCCATCGCGCGCAGTTTCATGCCATCGGGTTCAATTTTGAAGGTGGCTTCATCCACGAGAATGGAGATGGCGGTAGCCATGTCTCTTAGGAGTTTAGCGTCAGACACTTTAAGCTTAAACATACCTTTTTCCTCGCTTAAAGCATATAATATGGGGTATAAAAGATTTGCAGTACGTTAAAAGAAACAATATGAGCGCTCTCATCAGACAGAAACGGCGTGAAGCTAAAGCAGACGCGATCCTATTTGGCGCCTAATAGAGCTTCATTGCAGAAAATAGAGGGTAGCGAGGAAGCACTTCCTCTCCCAGCAGCAGAGTCTAAAAATTTTGGCTAGCACTCAAACTCGTGGTGGAAGCATGTTTCCGCGCCCGTGTGGCACACTGGTCCTTTCTGCTCTACTACGTATAATAACGTGTCGTAGTCGCAGTCTGCCACGACGCGTTTGATTTTCTGGGTGTGCCCCGAGGTTTCGCCCTTCATCCACAGTTTGCCGCGTGAGCGGCTCCAGTAGTGTGCGTAGCCCGTCTTCAGCGTCTTTTCCAGAGCTTCCTCGTTGGCGTAAGCCAGCATAAGCAGCGCCTTTGACTCGGCGTCTTGCACGACCACTGGGATGAGTCCGTTGCCCTTCTTGAAATCAAGCTTCTTCAGCAGTTCCTCGTTCGTCATGGTCTCACAATCACCCCCTGCTCCCGCAAGAACTTCTTCACAACTTGGACGGGGTACTTGTTGTAGTGGAAAACCGATGCCGCCAACGCCGCATCCGCCTTGCCCTCCGTGAAAACCTTGAGAAAATGCTCAGGTACGCCTGCGCCGCCGCTTGCGATGACGGGGACTTTCACGCGTTCAGAAATGGCGCGTGTCAACTCTATGTCGTAACCATCTTCGGTGCCGTCCCTATCCATAGAAGTTACCAGAAACTCGCCGGCGCCAAGCTCCGCAGCCTGCAGTGCCCAGCCAATGGCGTCTATTCCTGTGGGCTTTCTTCCTCCGTAAGTGTAAACCTCGAACCAGACTGGGCCTTCGTGGGTTTCCACGGTTATCTTGCCCTCCGCTTTATCGCGTCTTCTCTTTGCGTCAATAGCCACGACCACGCACTGCTGTCCGAACACATCCGAAAGCCGTGTTATTACCTGAGGGTTCTCAACTGCCGCCGTGTTTACTGAGACCTTGTCCGCGCCGCTGCACAGCACCAGACGGGCGTCCGACACGTTGCGGATTCCCCCGCCCACCGTGAACGGGATGCTTATGGCTCTCGCGACGCCCTCCACGACGCCGCGCAGAATATCCCTGTTGTCCGAGGAGGCGGTTATGTCGAGGAAAACCAGTTCGTCCGCGCCCTCATCCGAGTAGCGTTTCGCCAGTTCCACAGGGTCGCCCGCGTTCTTCAGGTTCAGGAAATTTACGCCCTTAACCACTTTGCCGCAGGTCACGTCCAAGCAGGGCACTATACGCTTCGCAAGCGGCGCTGCTAAGCACCTCCCGCCGCGTTTATGGCGTCTTTCAGCGTGAATCTGCCTTCGTAGAATGCTTTGCCGATGACCACGCCCGCCACGCCCACTCGCTTCAGCACTGCCAAATCGTATAGGCTTCTTATGCCGCCCGCCGCAATAATTTTGGCATCTGGGTATCTACATGCTTCTTTAAGCGTTTCAACGTCGGGTCCCGAGAGCATGCCGTCCTTCGCTATCGACGTGATGAGAAACGTCTTGACGCTGAGCGCAGTGAACTTTCGCAGCGCCTCTTTCACGTCTAAGCCCGTGTCAGTTTTCCATCCATCAACCATAATCTTGCCATCCTTGTTATCTAAAGCAACGATTACCGAATCCTTGCCGAACTTTTCCTGAATCCGCGGTATCGCCTCTGGGTCATTGAACGCCAACGCGCCAAGAATGACCTGGCTGATTCCAGAAGCGAGGAGCTTCTCGGCAGCTTCAACCGCTCGGATGCCGCCGCCAACCTGAATGGGCAACGGCACGCCTCGCGCGATTTCCTCGATGACCGCAAGGTTGCTGCCTGTGCCAAAAGTCGCGTCCAAATCAATGATGTGCAGTTTCTTCGCGCCGTCTTGTCTCCACTTCTTCGCTGTTTCCACGGGTCCGCCGAACTGGGTGTATGTTTTGGCGGTTTTCGCGTCGCCGCGGGACAAGCGGACGACTTTGCCGTTCATCAAGTCGATGGCTGGAATTACCTGCAACACTACGTCACCTTTTCACTGTCTTCGCAAAGTTCTTTAAAATCGTTAAGCCGACGTCGCCTGATTTTTCGGGGTGAAACTGCGTGCCAAAAACGTTGCGGCTGGCTATGGCTGAAGTGAATGTGGTGCCGTACTCTGTTTCTGCAGCCACTATCTCCTTGTCCGCGGGCACGGGGTAAAGCGAGTGCACAAAGTACACGTAAGACCCATCCGCCATGCCATCAAAAAGCGGGTTCGGCTTCACTATGCGAAGTGTGTTCCAACCCATGTGCGGCACCTTGACTGAACCTCGGAGCCTGACGGTTTTGCCCTCGAAAAGTCCTAAGCCTTCCCCGGGTCCTTCTTCGCTTTCTGGAAAGAATAGTTGCAAGCCGAGGCATATTCCGATTAGGGGTGTGCCGCTTTCCACAGCGTCCAATAACGTTTCTTTCACCGAGTCGAGTTTGGTGACGGCAGCGGAAAAGTTGCCCACGCCTGGCAACGCGATAGCGTCCGCTTTCTGCAGTTGCTTCGGTGACACGGTGATTTCCGCGTCTAACCCAACTTTTTCGAGAGCGCATTTTAGGCTTAGGAGGTTGCCGACTCCATAATCGAAAATCACTGCTTCGGGCATCAGATTACTCCCTTGGAGCTTGGCACACCTTTCCGCTTCGGGTCGATGGCTACTGCTTGCCTCAGAGACAGCGCGAGGGCTTTGACGGCGGCTTCTGCCTTGTGGTGGTCGTTGTTGCCGTACTGGACGACCATGTGGACGTTGGCGCACAGTGAGGTTGCCAGTGACTCGAAGAAGTGGTTGATGTCTTCTGTGGGCATGTCTTCGACTTTTTTGCCGCGCAGTTTCAGGTCGATTTTGAAGTATGGGCGTTTGACGAGGTCTACTGCTGCGAACGCGAGGGAACAGTCCATGGGTGCCGCAGCGTTTCCGAACCGTGCGATTCCTTCTCTGGAGCTCAATGCTTTATTCATCGCTTCGCCTAAGCCGATGGCTAAGTCTTCAACAGCATGGTGCCTCAGGTCGCCCTTGACTTTGGCGGTTATGTCTATCATGCTGTGTGTCGCCAGCGAGGTTATCATGTGGTCTAGGAAGGGCACGCCTGTGTCTATGTCGGCTTTTCCTTCTCCGTCGAGGTTTACTTTCACGCTGACTTCTGTTTCCTTCGTTTTCCTGTACACTTCATCCTTTCTCATGCTTAATCACCCAAATACTCTCGTAGCGCCTTCAGGAGTTTGCCGTTCATCCCGGGCAACCCCACCGTGGTTCTGAGGCAGTTTTCGTACATCAACAGTTTCCCAAGCTTCTTGAGGATTAAGCCACGCTTCAGCATGTTCACGTAAACATCCTCATACGGCTTGGCGGTGTTGAACAGCACGAAATTTGTCCGCGAATCGAACGCTTCCACACCTCTTATCGCGTTCAGTTCGTTTATCAGTTTCTCCCGTTCCGTCTTCAACGCGGCAACAGCTTCCCTGACTACGCCTGCGTTTTCCAGCAGCTTCCTGCCCATCGTCAACGACACAACGTTAATCGCGTAAGGCGCGGGAATCTTGTTAACCGCATTCGCCAGCAATGGGTTAGCCAAGGCGTAGCCGAGCCGGAGCCCTGCCAAGCCGAAGGCTTTCGAGAACGTCCGCAGCACTACAAGGTTCTCATACTTGTCTATTAACGGCACCACGGAGTAGTCCGCGTACTCGCCATACGCTTCGTCGACCATAACTATGCCGGGGAACTCTTCAATCAATGCCTCAACCGCGTCCTGTTCAAACTGGTTCCCCGTCGGATTATTGGGCGAGCAGAGATACAGAAGTTTCGTTTCAGGCGTGAAGGCGGCACGCATCGTCTCGACATCAAGCGAGAAGCCCCCTCGAAGCGGAACCGCAACGTACTCCGCGCCTTGGTACTTCACGCAGTATCTGAAGACGCTGAACGTGGGCGCAAACGTGACGGCGCGGTCTCCTCTCTCCAAGAACAAACGCGTAATCCTGTCCATCACTTCGTCGCTTGAATTCCCGACTGCAACGCTGGCTTGCGGCAGCCTGAGGTATTCGCCTATAGCTTCGCGCAGTTTTTCCTCTTCCTCCTGCGGATAAAGCCGTAAATCGCATTCGTCCGCCACCTCCTTCAGGAGCGCCACAAGCTTTTCCCGCGGTATGTACAGGTTTTCGTTAAAGTTCAGCTTCACGATGTCGGCAGGAGACAACTCATACTGTTTTGCTAATTTTTCAATGGTTTTTTCAGGTACATAGCTTTCTAATGCATCTATCTTCGCGAGCTTCTGTTCCAGCCACTTCTTGCATTCTATGTTCATTTTTCAAACCTCGCTGCAACAGCCTTGTAGTGATTGGGAAGATTCTCTGCTTCCGTTATAACCTTCACGCGTTTCTGCACGCTTTGTAATCCTTCCTTTGAACTCTCAACGATGCTGACTCTCCTCGTGAAGTCGAGCGCGGATAAGCCTGAATAGGCGCTTCCAAAACCGCCCGTGGGCAAAACGTGGTTTGTGCCGCTTGCGTAATCGCTCAACGCAACGGGACTGTACGAGCCGACGAGAATTAGCCCTGCTGACGTGATTTTCTCCACTACTTTGCCAGGATTCTGCGTAATAATTTCGATGTGTTCAGGAGCAAAAGCATTCGCCAACTCAACAGCCTCAGCCATGTCTTTGCAGGTAATTATGAAACCGTACTTCTCCAACGCTTTCGCAACGATTTCGCCACGCACCACGGAGGCAGCAGTTTCCGCCAGCAAACTCCGCACCTCTCCTGCAAGCTTCTCAGATGTGGTAATCAGTCCGGCGACGCTGTCTACGCCGTGCTCAGCCTGAGAAATCATGTCAAAAGCGATTAACCGCGGGTTCGCTGTCTCATCTGCCAGAACAAGGACTTCGCTGGGACCAGCGGGCATGTCAATCGCCACATCCTTTGAAACGAGTATCTTCGCCATCGTCACGTACCTGCTGCCTGGACCCACGATTTTCTTCACCGGACGGATGGTTTCTGTGCCGTAAGCTAAGGCGGCGATGGCTTGAACGCCCCCGACCCTGTAGACTTCGTCCACTCCGCAGATGTCAGCGGCTACCAGAACCAACGGGTTCACTTCGCCCTTGGCGCTGGGCGGCGAACAAACAACCACTCTGGGAACTCCCGCCGCTTTTGCTGGAACCGCGGTCATGACCAGAGTGCTTGGATACGCCGCTTGTCCGCCTGGGACGTAGCAGCCGACGCTCTCGATTGGTCGCAGTACGCTTCTAATCGTGATGCCATCTTTGGAAGTCGCGAATTCCGCTCGCTCCAAGACGCGTTTCTCGAAGGCAGCTACTTTGGTTTTCATGAATTTGAGGGCGGAAACCTGTTCCGCCGTGACCGCACGATAGGCTTCTTCAATTTCTGCGGCGGTGACTCGGAGGTTTTTGGCGTCTACGCGTGCTTTGTCGAATTTCTCGGTAAGCTCAACCACTGCTGAATCGCCGTCCTCGACCACTTTGGCGATTATGGCTTTGGCGTCATTTTCGATTCGCTCGTTTGCCTTATCGCTTGGCGGTTGTCTTTTGAACCAGTCTGGCGGCAGTGCCGAGGCTTCCCACAATCTCACCCGGGCTTGCTTGGGCATTTGTCTGTTTCTCTCCTTGTTATTTGGTCTAAAGCCAGCACTTGCCTTGGCTCGTACACGACTATGCCTTGGGCGAGTTTGCGGATTTTGGGCAACAGCTCTATGAGGTGGTCTTTTTCGATGATGGTGTTGACTGAGCACCAGTTTTCATCCGCCAACGGCGCTATCGTCGGGTTCTTCAGTGCCGGCAGCTCCGCGAGCAGTTTCTGCAGGTTTGACTTTTTCACGTTAACGAATATGTGGATTCTCTTGGAACCGTCCACTACGCCTTTCAGCAGGGTTAGGATGTCGTAGATTTTCTCCTTCTTTTCTGGGTCTCGCAGCGCGGTTTTGTTGGCTATCAGCACCGCCGAGGAGCGCATGACGGTGTCGATGATTTTCAGGTTGTTTGCCTCTATGGTGGAGCCTGTTTCGGTTACGTCGATGATGCAGTCAGAGTTTTCGGGCGGTTTTGCTTCTGTGGCACCGAACGAGAGGAAAATCTTGGCTCTTGTGTTGCTGCCTTTTCTCCACCACGGCGTCACGATTAAGGGTTCTGCGTCGCCGAAGCGCTTCTGGTAGGCAGGGTTACTTTTTATGTATTCAGCGGCGATGTTCAGGTATTCAGTTGAGACTCGGAAGTTTCTGCCCTTACTCCATAAGTCCTCCATCAAGTCGGTTATCGAGTTGGTCGCGAAGCTTTTTGGAACAGCCACAACCAGCCTAATCTTCCCGTACTCCAAGTCCTGCAGCATCTCTACGTCGGCGCAAGTTTCCTTTATCCAGTCTTGCCCCGTGATGGCTACGTCTTGTAAGCCTTCACTGACAAACACTGGGATTTCTTGGGGTCTTAGGATTTTTAACTCGATTTTTGGATCGTTTATGGTGGGGCGGTAGGTGCGTTCTTGACCTGATACTTTGTATCCTGAACGCTGAAGTATCTCAAACGTTGCTTTGGACAGAGAGCCCGCTGGTATCGCGAATTTTACTTTTTCCAGTTTCCATCACCACCTATCTTTTTGTTTAAAAACACGTTTAGGCGATTTTCTCGGTTCGAAAATTTTGTTGGTTCTTGAGGGACTGTGCGTGCGGTAGAATAAGTTTTCGTGTTTAGGCTAATTGCTGGGATGAACGCAATCGCCTTTCGTGAACGCGATCCCTCATCATCTACCACTGAAAGGCACCTTAAGTCGTGTTTCCTAATAAACCTATCCCTTTTAACATTAACTATTGAATCTTTAAGCGCTTATTGCGCTGTCGAGGTGGCTGTTTCGTTTTGTTATCTCAAAAACAAGCGGAGGCACTGACGCTTTCATATCTAACTCCAATCCGAACATCCCTTCTAGAATTCCTTGCCAGATTTCAGCGTTGCCGATGAACGGTGTCTTGATGAGCAGGTACTTGTCCTTCAGGAAGAAGTCGCCGAAGCCCTGCACGCGAATCCTTTTAAAGACACTTTCCCAATTCTCGCGTTGTGATGTGTCCAGTCCCAACGTGGTTTCCATTGACACTTTCAGTGCGTCGCCCATTTTTCTGCCGATTTCGTGCCATTTCTCCCTTGGGATTTGCTGGATGAGGATGTTGATGAGTTCTACGTTGACGAAGGCGATGCGGCTTATGCCGCAGTAGTATTCTCCTGGGAAGCGCCAGTCATAGATCATCATGCTTCTGTACACGTCGAGCATTTTGCTAATGAGTGGTTTGATTCCGGGTTCTTTGCCCTCTTTTATGAGTGAGTCTATGTATTCTCTTTCTTCTTTTTCTAGTATGATGGTTGTTCTCTTTGTGGTTTCATCGTTCTTGTTTGCGATTTCCTCTAGTCGTTTCCGCTTCTCTTCTTGCATATTTAATATATCTTTGGGTATATCTTATATGCCTTTCTGACGATGAGTTAAAAGAAGATTTAATAAAAACCGTCTGAATCTTTAGATCACGCCGATGAAGAATCCTGAAAGCTGAATCTGATGATGCACCCTGGGGTATCTGAGGCAAACCCTTACATTATGATTTTCTTGCGGATAAGAAAAACCATCAACACTAAGCCCAGTGCGAACAAGACAAGCCCCGAAACCACTGAGGCAGTATAGTTCACTTTGAGAATGTCAGAGAGCACATAGGAGACGTATGTTGGACCCGCGAAAATGAGAAAAGCAGTCACCACCACTAAAAAGACTCTCCAGAATTTTGAACCCATGTCCAATTCGCCGATGCTGGTGTTTTCGTTCATGCCATACACGACCGTTGTTACTGTTTTTCTTATAACCCTTCTTTTATCTCTTTTCCTAAAGCTTTCATTAAGAACTTGAAAACCATGAATCCAGCCCCGCGGTCCGCCTTAAACCCTGTCGTGGAGCCCAGCAGGCAGACACCGTCAAGCTCGCGTTCTTTTGCAAGCGCCAACGTTAGCCCGGTTCCTCCGACTATTCTGCCTTTGCTGTAGATTACTGCGCCTTTCTCCATGAACTCTGTCGCCAGCCGCGGTGAGGTGGCAGCCACGTACACTTGGTTTTTGTCTTCAGTTATGGGAACGCCGCCCATGGTTATGATGAAGTGGCAGCCGAGTTTCTCGACGAAATCCACTATGTCACCGCAGACTTCGTAGTGCGCCAACACATCGTCGAACGAGGGCTGGGTTTCGCCCGTCATGATGACCAAGTTGTTATTTTCCATTGGCGCAGCGTAAAACTCGTACTTGGGCAGGTAGCATATTCCCTTCGTGCTTACGGAAACGTAGTCTGGGAAAGAAGGCGAATACAACTCCGCAAAAGGTTTAGCCTCACAAAACTTTATCAAAAGATGCGCCGCTATTCTCCCGACGTTGCCGAAGCCAGGAAGCCCTTGGACGAAGACGGGGTTTTCAAGCGCTGGTTTGAATAGTTCACGCAAGTACGGCTTGTCCATCAGCTACTGCACCATGCTTACAGAGTAGATTATTTCGACACTAAAATGCTTTTGCCGAGAAGCGAAAAAGAAACTATTAATATTTGACAAGCGGTAGTACTAAAAAGGATTCAGCAAGCGATGCTGAACAGTTCTCGTAGCGGGGTGGGGTAGCCAGGATTAACCCGCTGGGCTCATAACGGCGCCTGATCGCGCTGTGAGAGACCCAGAGATCACTAGTTCAAATCTAGTCCCCGCTACCAACATCCGTTTTTGAGAGAATTTGGGCTTAGTTAGGCAATTCTTCGTATGTGAGTCCAGTGAGTCCACCGTTTTCAAAATCTATCGTCTGACCATTTATGGTCACTCTGTCGTTTTCGGCGAAGAACTGCCAAACTTTAGCCTCCTCCATTCTCTGCCTCAGGTTCTCTTTAGCTTCTTGAAGAACCATGAGTCTTTTGGAATCGGATATTTCAAGTAAATCTACTTTTTTCGGCTTCGATTTGGTTGTTCTTTTTTTCTTGCTCATCTTTCTTCCCACATGAAAATATCGCAAGTATTAATAAATCCGTTCTTTCTGGAGGTGACACGTATCCAAATCAGATATACTCAGATGGCTATTTGTTGTTGTGCCTGCACAGTCACATAAACTTATGAGAGCATTAACGCTTAAAAAAAATTAAAGGTAAGCACACTCGAACCAGAAAAGCTGGTGGATAAACTAGGTTCGCGGCTCTAAAATTTTATGGTGTTAAACCATGAAAGTTGCAGCAGCCAAAAACGCTCTTCTATCCATAACTGTAAACCCAGTACTTAAGACCATAATCGGCAGGTTCGACAAAGAGTGCCCAGAATGCGGAGGATTGCTTCTCAACTCTCTCAGATACTTCTTGGGAGAACCCGTGTCCTTGTGCGCCCGATGCCAAGAAATAAGTGGCAAAGCGGCTTTTCCGGTCTACGAGCTCGGAAGTCGTTTCTTGCATGCTGATAGGGAATTCATGCACAAAAAGTTCCTAGACGAAAGATATGGTGAGTCATGGTTCAAGGGTTTCGGTTTAATGATGAAAGGCGTGGAGAAATACGGCATCCGTTTCCCCTTCACTCCAGCCGGACCATTCGAAGTGGTGTGGAACCTCACGTACCAATGCAATCTCAAATGCAAGCACTGTTACGAAAACGCTGGCGTGGGAAAACGTTCCGAGTTAACCACGGACGAGGCAAAACAAGTCATAGATAAGCTTTCCAAAATTGCTGGGGTGGGCTTGCCCGCACTTTCCTTCAGCGGAGGCGAACCCCTAGCACGAAAAGACTTCTTTGAGCTTGCGGCTTACGCGACAAAACGCATCGAATATGTCAGCATAGCATCAAACGGCACCCTGCTCTCAAAAGACAACGTAGAGCTGATCAAGGATGTCGGAATTGATTATGTGGAAATAAGTTTGGACGGCGTGTCACCCCAAGTTCACGACGAGTTCAGAGGCGTACCAAACGCCTTCGCCCGCACCCTAGACGGCATAAAAAACTGCATAGACGCAGGCGTGGACACCTGCATCGCAACCGTAATGCACCGAAACAACCTAGGCGAACTCGACAAGCTCATAGGCTTATCCAAAGAATTAGGCACCAGATTCATGCATTTCAACTACATCCCCACAGGCAGAGCTAAAGCCAACGCCCAACTGGATTTGACACCTGACGAACGCTTCTACGTGCTTGAAACCCTAGGCAAGGAAATAATGGGCTTATACCTGCAACAGAAAGAAGAAGAAATTCGGTTCGGGAAATCAAGTGTTAAATCCGACAGGTTTTTCAGCACCTGTCCTCAATATGCCAGCGTAACCAGAGACCTCTCACACAAGTACAACGCAAGCTTCATGGTTGAAGCCCACTACGCCGCCGAACAAGGGATAGAAGGTGTGGCTGACTTCCTCGGAGGATGCGGAGCTGGACGATTATACTGCTGCATGGAGCCCAACGGCGACGTGAAACCGTGTGTTTTCTTCCCAACAAACAACCAAACAGTTCTTGGGAATATCTTGAAGGACAATTTCGAAGACATATGGGACAACAACCCGTTTCTCTGGCACCTTCGCAGCAGAGAACTGTTACAGGACTGCATAGTTGATGGCAAAGCAGTAGGATGCGCATCATGCAAAGACAAGTACATCTGCGGTGGATGCCGAGCAAGAGCTTACAGCTACTTCAAGGGAGACGTTACAAAACCTGACATCGGTTGTGTCCACAACAAGCCATTATGGGAAAAAATTGTTGGAAACGGCTACCTGTAAACGCGATTTGCGGTTTTAGGCTTTTCCCTTCTCTTCTTTGCCGAAATACTTTGTCCACTTGAGCTTCCGTGGGTCTCTCTTGAATCCCAGAGAACTCTTCTTGCATTTGCCTGAACAGAACCACAGGATGGTCCCGTCGTTTTTGACGTACATCATACCCGTGCCGGCTGGAAAATCGTTGCCGCAGAATGAACATTTTCGTGGTTTAGGCATATGGCGTTTCCTCTATACTGCTTGGTTTTGCATTTTTATCTGGTGATTTTCTTCGCTTCTCGCTCTGTTTCGCGCAGCATCAGGATGTCTTGGATTCGCACGGGTCCCTTGACGTTTCGTGTTATGATGCGTCCTTTATCTTTTCCTTCCAAGATGCGCACTCGCACCTGCGTAATCTCGCCAGTCACGCCTGTTCGCCCGATAATTTGGATGACTTCTGAAGGTATATTTTCTTCTTCGGATGCTTTCTCTTCTTTGCTCATCACTGAGCTCCTCTTTTGACCTGCTCAATCCGCGTGACGATTTCTTTGATTAATCCTGTAGCGTCTCCTTCTTTGAGTATGCACGCTGATGCGCATGGGACGTCTATGCCTACAGCATTGCCAAGTTTTTCTTTGTTCGGGACGAACACGTATGGAATTTTTCTTTCTTCACAGAGCAACGGCAAATGCGCTATGACTTCCGGAGGATCCACATCTTCCGCTATGACAACGAGTTTGGCTTGTGCTCGCTCAACCGCTTTGGTGGCTTCGTTGGTTCCTTTTCTGACAACGCCTGTTTTTGAAGCTATACTCAGGGCTTCATAGGCTGCGTCTACTATTTCTTTCGGCGCTTCGTATTTTACATAGAATGGTTTGGACATTTAGCCTCACCCTTTTAAGGCACAGTCTTATCAACACTTCTTATTTAAGAAGGTTTCGACTAAAAAAGCAAATATTTGGTTTGAAAACGAAGGCGAGAAAGTGACATCAAAAAATACTCCTACAATTTAACTGACTCTCAACAAAGCTAGCATGTTCAGTGTCTCTCTCTGGTTCGTTGCTAAAAGCGGGAGAGGAGTCAGCTTCAGAGCAAAGAAAGAGCCATCAGGGACAATGCAATGTCCCCTTAAATAAGAGGGCTATAGACTGTCCCAAGCGCAACAGTTCCCACGAAAAAGACATTGAAAGAAACGCGAAATAACTTTTCGTCACGAAAAACTCTCAATTTACTTTTCAGCGCTTGCATCCTTCAGCCACAGCAAAAGCAGTTTTGGACCAGCCTGAAAAAGGAATCTCAATACCAACCACATCTGGCTTCCACTGCCGAAGCTTTTCCGCAATTTCAGCATCGCTCAAGCCACCACGATACGTGTTTCTGCCGGTGTCTTCGAGGTTTCGCCAGCCTTCCGTCGGCGCATCGATAATGCATACCCTGTGCTCTTTTTCAAGCACCGCTACCACGTAAGAGCCAAGCCAATGGGTGGAATCACGCTGGGTTTCCCCCAGACTTTCGGTTGAATGCGAGGTGGATTAATTAAGCGGACACGCATACCCTTCACCCGCAGCAGACGCGGCTGAACTTTCGCGCCGAGGGAAAACCGCGCTAATCATCTATACCATGCACCTCTGTTGACCAGAACAGGTTAAGGCTTGATTAATAGGTTTTGCAAAACTCTGTCTGCCGGGTGCGGGTCTAAATCGGGAGGAAATATAAACGCGTAACAAGGATAATGGGCAAGCTCAGTAGCACACACAGGACAAGAGCCATGTTCCGAAGTTTCAGCGCAAGCAAAATCTTGTCCGGAGACAGCGGCTCCAAATCATCGCCGAGAACGTACTGTCCAGGTTTTTCGAGCTGCACGCACAACGCGCCAGCCATGGCTGCCATTGGCCAACCGTGGTTGCGGCTTGGCGTTTTCTGGTGGTCTCTGCGGGCAACAGCCCAAGCGTTCCTGTAATCCTTGCCGAGGATGGCTGCGGCTGCGATGATTAGGATGCCTGTTAACCGTGAAGGAATGAAGTTGACGACGTGATCGAGGTTGGCGCTGAACCAGCCTGTGTGTAGGTGTTCTGGATCTTTGAAACCAACCATGCCGTCGAGCGTGTTGACTGCGCGGAACGCGATGGCGCCCGTGACGCCGAAGAGGGCAAATGCGAGGATAGGGCTGAGTTTGAAGTCTATGAGGTTTTCCGCCATGGATTCGATGACCGCTGAACTTATTTGGGCGCCGTTTAGGTCTTTGCTGTCTCTTCTGCTGAAGTGGCTGTATTTTTTTGCTTCTGTGAGGTCGTTTTGCTGGATGGCTTTGGCTGCGGCTTTCGCCCAGTCAGTTTCAAGTTTTATGCATATGGCGAGTTTAAGGAGAATGATGCCAAAGAAAGCATAAACGAAGACGCTGATAAACGTGTAAAGTGCCCACAAGCCGAGGTAAACGGGAACCGCAAATGTGACAATCACCGTCAAAGCCAAGAGAACTCCGAGGAGCTTGGCTGTTTGCGGGTCTGGACTTTTGAAATGGGGTTCCAGTATCTTGGTGAATTTGCCCATCAGCACGGTTGGATGCAGTTTAAACGCTGTTTTCTCAGGATAATTTGGCGAAGGGTCACCAAGAACCAAATCTAGGACTATGGCTAACACAAGAACGGCGACAGCAAGCAGCACAGTTAAGATGAGTTTTCACCCTTAAAGACAGCTAACGTAACTGTCGGTGAAAAATTTATCTGTATCGATTAGGCAGTGTCAGGCAAATGTTTCAGGTGGCATACTCTTTTAGTGGAACTGGCACTCGGAAAAGACTATAGCTCCTTTTTAAATAGCTTGGACTTCCGCATGACGTCTGTATTGGTGAATCTGTTCGGAGGGTTTCTTACAGTTACGTTTAAATCATCTTCGCATTATACTCGCGTTAAACTAATGAGCAGAGAGGAACCGCAACGTACAAGCCTCTAGAAGTCATGGGTCCCGAACACGAGTTTTCTTTGGTTGACGAAGAATTGAAGGCTTTACCCATCGTGGACCAAGTCATAAAAGACTTCAGAGGGAAAATCACCAACTTCGTCAAGTTGCCAACTTTCACGTTCGGGAAAGAACTCCAACTGCACGTGATGGAGATTAAGGCTAATGAGCCTTTCGAGTCGCCGTTGGCGTTTGAGGAAACGATGCATGGCGCCGTGGAGACCATGCTGGATTTCTTGTGGAAAAAATACCGCGCGGGTCTTCTTGGAACGGGCATGCACCCGTTGCTTAGGCTTGACGAAACCCAAGTTTGGTATCACCGCCACCGGAAAATCTACGAGGAATACAGCAAAGTCTTCAACCTCAAGCAGCACGGCTGGCTGAACATCCAGAGTTATCACCTCAACCTTCCATACGCAAAGGAGAAAACCGGCGTCAAACTGCACAATCTGCTCGGTTGCTTGTGCGCTTATCTTCCCGCCGTTTCTGCGTCTTCACCCATCTATGAGGGCACCATAGGTCCAAACGTTGATAATCGCCTGAGTTTTTACAGGATGAATCAGCGGGAAATTCCATCAGTGACTGGCGATATCATTCCAGAACACATTATGTCGTTTGACCAGTACAGGCGAGAGGTTATAGGGCGGTATTCGCGGGACCTATCTGAGGCTGGGGTTGGGCAAACGCTTCTCTTCAAGGAATGGGTGAACTCGCGAGGCGTCATTTTCAGATTTGACCGGTCTGCGCTCGAATTGCGTGTGATGGATGAGCAAGAATGCGTTAAATCCGATGTAGCTTTAAGCTGTTTCATCCGCGCCGCACTCCGTGGTTTGCTTTCTGAGGAGACGAAGCCTTTGCCGCATCAGCTTCTAGTCAAAGACTTCAACGCTGTGATGGCGGATGGATTGAACGCTAAAGTTCGGCATCCCAAAGGTGAATTGGCACGTCAAGTGTGCCAGCACTTCTTCAACATTGCTGTGGAAAACGCCAGTGCGGATGAGGCGAAGTATTTATGGATAGTGAAGAAAAGAATCGATGAGGGCAATCTGTCTGAGCTTATACGTGACGAGGTTATGAAAAAGGCGCAAAAAACTGATTTTACGGAGGCTATTGTAAGCGTTTATACAAAACTTATTAAGTGCCTTTCTGGTAACCAACCTTACTTCTGAAAACCACCATGGAAAAAGACCTATATGTCCGAAAGCATTGCGGAAAAAACTTGCGCCTTCCATATTTGCTGCGCCTGCAAAGGCACCTGTTGCCGAGACGCAAAACCACCGCTAACTGAGAGTCGCCAAAAAATCATTATGGGATATCTTGAGAAGCAAAAGATTCACATCGAGGCACCTTTCTCGCATGAACGTTATTCGTATCCGGCGGTTGATAACCTTGGTTTCTGTGTGTTCTATGATAAAAGCGCGAGCAAGTGCATGGTGCACCCAGTGAAGCCTGAAACCTGCAGGGCTGGACCAATTACCTTTGACATAAACCCTCAAACTGGGAAGGTGGAGTGGTACCTCAAAAAATCCGAGATATGCGCGTTTGCAGAAGTATTATACAGCGACTATGCTTCTTTTAAACAGCATCTCGAGGTCGCCAAGACAGAAATCCTGCGGCTTATTTGTGAGCTTGACGCGGAAGCTTTACAGGCAATATTAGAAATTGAGGAACCTCAAACCTTTAAGGTAGGCGAGGATATTCTTTCACAGGAAGTTTTGGCAAACTTGCGTTGCTATAACCCTTATGTGCGTTTTTCGACAGATTAATAAGGAAGATTTAGTACTTTTCTGGCGATAAGTGTATTAGTAGTACCTAAAGTACTTACAGACAGGGGAAGGGAGAAAGAGAATGAAAGAAATTGAGAGAAAATTATTGTCTGAACTCATTAAGAATTCTCGGAGAAGCGACAGAGAACTCTCCAAAGCAATAGGTGCTTCGCAACCCACTACAACTAGGTTAAGAAGCAAGCTGGAAAAAGAAGGGTACATAAAGGAATATACTATAATCCCTAACTTTAGCAAAATTGGCTACTCAATCATGGCTCTGAATTTTGTGAAATTAGACCCGAAATTAACCCAAAAAGAAATAGAAGCATTTAGGCACGCACACGAAAATGCTATTGGAAAAAATCCTTTCGGAGTTGTTCTTATTCAGCGTGGAATGGGTTTGGGGTACGATGCTGTAATCATTTCGTTTCATCAAAACTATGCCTCCTACGATATGTTCCGAAGAAACGCGAAAAACAACATGGACGCAAGCATCGTTGAATTGAACACGTTCTTAATTAACCTTGAAGAAGAAAGAAGCACTCTTCCTTTCACTTTTGCTTTTCTTGCCATGGAACTGTTGAAGCTGAACAGCAAAATTACAGAATAAATGAGTCTAAAAGAATCCTGCATTCCTTAATTTTAAAGCTATCCCAATATCTCCGTTAATCTGAAGCTTCCTGGTGAAAAAGGCGCGTTCTCCACTTAACTTGCCATTAATCACGTCCAAGTAATCCTTTTCCGACATCTTAACTTGCAGCGTCGGCGAAGACAACGTTCCCTCTTTGACCTGCAGTTGCTGATTCTTAATGGTAACTATCCAATCGCCCCCGTTAGGACCAACAATACTCACCTGAACCGTAACATCTATGCCAGCTGCTTTGTCGGGCTTGAACCTGCTAGGCAAGACTTTCTCGAAAAATTCTCTAGGCGTTTTAACTTCCATTTGTACATATCCCTCGGTATTTTCTGCTATTCTATGTTGCTCTCTGTTTTGAACTTTTGCTTCAGTTTCTCCAAATTCACTGTGTCTTTGCTTGCCAAAATCGTAACTAAAAACTGAATCTTGGCAGCTTCCTCAACCATCTCGCTCAAGTCGCAAGCGGCTTCGATGGTTGAGCCAACAGTAATGATGCCGTGGTTTTCAAGAATCAGAGCGTCGCAACTCGCAATCTTTTTCTGCACCGTTTCCGCGAGCGCTTTTGAACCCGGCGCCTCAAAAGGAACAACTGGGACTCCGTTTGGGAAACGCATGAACATCTCAATCTGCAGCGGGAGAACTTCCGTCTTTGCTATTCCGAAAGCTGTTGCTGTAGGCGGATGCGTGTGCACGACTGCTTGAACATCTCTTCGCGCCCTGTAGGTAGCCGCATGCATAGGCGTTTCCAAAGAAACGTCTAGTTCTCCTCTAACCTTTTTTCCTTGAAGGTCTACGAGCACCAGTTCTTCAGGCTTCAAGAACTCCATTCGCGCGCCAGAAGGCTTTATCAGAAATGTCTCTGTGCCGGGTATTCTGGCGCTTATGTTTCCGCTACTACCAATTACCAGCCCCTGCTCATGAAGTCTTTTGCCCGCTTTCGATAATCTTTTGCCGATGTCCTCAATCGTTTTAGCGTTTATTTTTGTGCTTCCTCCTTCACCAAATATTCTATCAAGGTCGTTCAAAATGACCGGCGTTTGGAGTTTAAAGTTATCTGAACAGGTCTGTTTCTTTCGGTCTGGTCAGTTCTCGGGCTGACACGTTTTCATCCGCGCGGTAGTTGTATCCTCTAATGATGGCGGCGGGAACTCCTTCGCCTGCTTGTCCCATTACAAGCTCTGCTGCTGAGGCTAACTCATCAGCGATTGCCGTCTGTTTTATCCTTAGAACGTAACCGAATAGGTCTTTTTCGCCGCGTCTGTCTCGGATGGGCTTTATTCCTGCCACGCCTATCGCCACGTTTATCTCTCCCTTCCTTAACGGTCTTCCATGTGTGTCAGAAACTATCACTGCGACGTTGCAGCCTGTCAGCTTCTTTATGTCTTGCCTGATTTTCCGCGCGGACGCATCAGGGTCTTTCGGCAGCAACACCAAGTTTCTTTCGCCTTCAACATTCGATCTGTCCACCCCAGCATTCGCGCAGACAATGCCGCTCTTGGTTTCTACGATTAGGCTGTTGTTGCCCATGCGCACGATTTCCTTTGTTTCTCGTAGAATAACCTCGACCACATCAGGGTCCTTCCCAGTATGCTTTGCTATTTCTTTAGCTCGCTCCGACGGAACGACTTCATCGAGGTTGACGACGTTTCCCTCGGCTTTAGAAGCAGCAACATGAGTGACGACTATCACGTCGCCCTCCTGCAAAGGTGTATTCTGCTTTTCAGCCGCTCTAAAAATTAGTTCAGCTATATTGTCTCCTTTCTTAATTAACGGTAAATTCTCAACAGCTATCACGTTAATGGCGCCCACGTAGCAGCACCTCACATAGTTTGTTTGAGGATAGTTGTACGATAAGAAGTTATCTCCCTCCAAGAAAAACCGCGGTTCTTTCACGAAATCTGTTAAATACTTAGTAATTTTTCAAGCTGGGTGGCTCATAGAAAATTTAAAGTCATTCGAAAACTCTATACATTTATTCAGACCGCCTTTCTGGAGAGGGCAGAAGCAAACTTGGGAATCGAGAACCTCGGTCGCATTTTTAATCCAAAAAGCGTCGCTGTAATAGGCGCCAGCGAAAGAGAAGGCTCCATAGGTGCCAAACTCATCCGAAACCTGACAGGCGCCGGGTATGCGGGCGCCGTTTTTCCTGTGAACCCTTTCAGAAAAACAGTGCAGGGAATCGCCGCCTATCCCAGCATCAGCAAAATTCCCCAGAAAATAGACCTCGCCATAATAGCCACACCAGCGCACACGGTTCCGCAAATCGTCGAGGAATGCGGAAAAGCCGGAGTCTCAGGAATAATAATAATCTCCTCAGGCTTCAGAGAAACAGGCGCTGACGGCACCGCACTTGAAAAACAAGTGCTCGAACACCAGAAAACTTTTGGTATGCGCATCATTGGACCCAACAGCTTCGGCGTGATAAGACCCAAAAATAACTTGTACGCCACCTTCGCCGACAAGCAAGCAACCCCCGGGAAAATCGCGTTCATATCCCAGAGTGCTGCGTTATGCGCTTCAGCCTTGGACTGGGCTTGGGAGGCACAGGTTGGATTCAGCGTCGTTGTCTCCACGGGCTCGATGCTTGACGTGGAACTCGGCGACCTCATCGAATACTTCGGAAACGACCCGCAGACCCGAAGCATCGTACTTTACGTCGAATACCTAAAGAACCCGCGGAAATTCATGAGCGCCGCACGCGAATTCGCGAGGACTAAGCCTATAGTGTTGATTAAGGCTGGACGTTTCCGAGAAAGTATCGAAGTAACACTTACT
Organism: Candidatus Bathyarchaeota archaeon A05DMB-2; assembly: GCA_018475625.1. Taxonomy (GTDB): domain Archaea; phylum Thermoproteota; class Bathyarchaeia; order Bathyarchaeales; family Bathycorpusculaceae; genus A05DMB-2. The sequence continues at coordinate 70,781 of JAAKEZ010000009.1, read as the reverse complement.
CACACAGGAGCTTTAAGCGGGGAAGATGCAGTCTACGACGCCGCTTTCAAACGCGCAGGAATCGTCCGAGTCTATGCCATCAACGACCTTTTCAACTGCGCCGAAGCTTTGGCGATGCAGCCCAACCCAACTGGCCCTAACCTGACGATAATCACAAACGCGGGCGGCCCCAGCATAATGGCCACAGACCATCTTATCGCCAAAGGCGGAAAACTCTCACCGCTGAGCGCCGAAACCGTTCATGCTTTGAAGAAAGTTTTGCCGCCTTACTGCCGCGTAGCCAACCCTATTGACATTCATGAGGAGGCGACTCCTGCTAGGTTCAGGGACGTCATTGAAATCTGCCTGAAAGACCCGCAAAGTCACGGCTTCCTCGTCATATACACGCTTCAGGGCGCAACTGATCCGCTTGCACTCGCGGAGACCATAGTGACGTTGGCGAAGCAGACTGGGAAACCGTTTCTCACGTGTTTGATGAGTGAAGACAACCGTTGCCGGGAAGCCCGCAGAATTCTGCAGCGAAACGGCATTCCATCTTTCGCAAACCCCGAAGATGCAGCTTCAACCTTCATGCACATGTACAGCTACACCCAAAACATGGCGCTGCTTTACCAGACGCCGAGGGACCTTTCCGTGAAGCAAACCAACCCTGATTTTCTGAAGGGCATTCTCAGACGGGCTTTCTGTGAAGGGCGAAAAGTCATAAGTTTGCCTGAGTCCTTGCGTTTCTTGGAAGAGTACAAGATTCCAACTGTGAAGACCCTCTTAGCGCGAACTCCCGAAGAAGCACAGGCGCTGGTTTCCGAACTGGGCTACCCAGCTGTCATGAAAGCACTGTCGCCTCAGGTCACGCATAAATCCAGAATCGGTGGCGTCTTAACCGTTTGCTCTCCCTCAGAAACTGCCCTCTCTTTCGAGGAACTCTCTTGGCGCGTCAAAAATCACACTAACACAGCCGAGTTCCAAGGCGTCGCAATCCAGCCCATGATACGCGAAAAAGGATATGAGCTAATTATAGGCTCCAAGAAGGACCCTCAGTTCGGCGCTGTAATCATCTTCGGCGCAGGGGGAACTGCAACTGAACTGTTCAGAGACGTGAGCGTTGGGTTTCCGCCACTGAATCAGGTGCTTGCAAGGCAACTAATCGAGGGCACCGCAATCTATAAGCACGCTTCGGCTAGCGGTTTGCCTCTTGATGTGGGCGTTCTTGAGGAGATTCTGGTGAAGTTTTCACAGCTTGTAATAGACTTCCCCGAAATAGCGGAAATTGATGTGAACCCGCTGATGGTTAACGGTAGCAGCGCCGTTGCTGTCGATGCCCGCATGGTTATAGACTGGGACAGAGTTATGCGTGAAGTCGCAGTCCACCACGATGACCATATAATCGCTGCTTACCCAAAGAAATATGTTACCCCCAGAAAATTAAAAAACGCCACTCAAGTGTTGCTTAGGCCCATACAGCCTGAGGACGAAGCGCGTTTTGACGAGTTCTTGAAGTCTCTCTCCCCGGAAACGATGCGGTTCCGGTTTTTCGAAATCATAAAGGAAATACCGCATGAAATGTTGACGCGGTACTGCAATCTGGACTATGACCGGGAAATCGCTATGGTGGCGGAGCTGCAGGAAGGCGGCAAGCCGATAATCGGTGCTGTGCGATTAATCGTGGGTTCCGACGGGAAGAGCGGAGAGTTCGCCATTCTAGTAGGCGACCAGTGGCAGGGTCTCAGGCTTGGCTCAAAGCTTATGGATTCTCTTATCGAAATCGGCAAGGATATGGGTGTGAAGAAAATCTACGGGTATGTAATGGCTGACAATTATAAGATGCTTCAGTTATGCAAGAAAAAAGGATTTATGGTGGAAACGTTGGACGAAGAGACGGTGTTAGCGTCTCTTTTATTGCCGTGATTCTGGTGTTTAGCTTCTGAATTTCTGCAGTTTCTGCAGCATCTCTTTGTCGCCTTCAGCGTCGCCTGCGCATGTGGCAATTATGCCGTCAACGAGACCATCCAGCTTTGCTGCCTTTTCTTCAACTGTATCCATGGTTGCGGCGACTGGCCACCCAATCATCTTCACGGTTTCTACGTTTTTGGGCGTTCCCACCAGGAAGTATGCGTAGATGGGTTTGTTTAGGCGTTTGCATTCTTTGGCCACCTGCTCCAGCGCGGGGAAGGATTTGTCTTCAAGCCTCATGAAATAGATAAAGTCCCATGAGTCTCTTACACGCGTAAGCGTTTCTTCTATTGATCGCCGCGCTGTTAGTAAGCAGCCTAACTTGAGATTCTTGAGTTTCACTGTTGTGCGTAAGAAGTCTCGGGCGTCTTCGGAGGATTTCAGCATTTTTATTGGTTCGCCGTATTTGGGAACATCGCCCATTGTGATTGCTAATCCGTCTAAGCCGATGATGTCCGCTGCTAAAGCTAAGCCACCTACCTCGACTGGTCCTTTGTAGTGCAGGATGAATATGGGGCAAACGTATTTTTCTGGATACTTCGACTTGAGTATGCAGCTTACAACTGTTCCGCTGGGTGCTGGAAAACCAGCAGCGCTGTCAGTGACGTTCCATCCATCAACTAGGTCTTTGATTTCTTCGGCAAGCTTCAGAAATTTGCGTGTTGGAACAAACTCGTTAAGTATCTTCATTATATCATCACGGCTTAAGGGAAGATATATTTGGATTAAAAAATCTTTTGCATATCTGTTTTCCCGTTTTTTCAAGGAAACGTAAATAAACTATCGAACGAAATTACTTTTTCACTGGAGAGCACCATGAAGATAGCGGTTTCTGGTAAAGGCGGCGTTGGCAAAACCCTGATTGCCGGGGGTCTCGCGCGAGGGTTTGCAGAGAGGGGGCTAAAAACAATAGCGATAGATGCGGATTCTTCGCCTAACCTTGCTTTGACGCTGGGCTTGTCAACTGAAGAAGCGCGCAAAATCGTGCCAATCTCCGAGAATAAAGAGTTGGTTGACTCCAAGACGGGCACTGGCTACTCTGGCGTTTACCGCTTATCATTCACGGTTGACGACATCGTCCGCGACTATTCCGTCAGCACACCTTTTGGCGTGAACCTAATCGTAATGGGAACTGTGAAAGCGATGGGTTCAGGTTGCATGTGCGCGCCGAACGCCGTCATCCGCGCCTTGCTGAGACACTTGATTGTGGAGCGAAACGAAGCCGTTGTTCTGGATTTGGAGGCAGGTGTCGAACACATAGGCAGAGGAACCGCTAAACAAGTGGATGCCTTGCTCATCGTGGCGGATTCCAACCTGAAATCTCTGGAGACTGCCAAACACATTCACGATTTGGCTGCAGCCGCTGGGATGAAGCAGCTTTACCTCGTCGGGAACAGAGTGATGAACGACGCTCAGAAACAGGCGATAACCGCTTATGCAGAGAAAAACGATTTATCCCTGCTCACGTTCATTCCGTTTGACCCAAAAGTGACTGAGGCGGACATGCGGGGAGAAACGCCGCTTCTGAACAGGGAGATTGAAGCGGTGCAAGTCATAGACGGGCTGTGTGAGAAGCTCATCGAGAAGAACAGCTAAATTCATGCGTACCAATTGTTGTGGAGGTTATATGTATGAAAATGATTGTAACTATCGGTCGCGGAGGAACCGGAAAATCCAGTTTCGTGGCTTTAATGGCAAAACACTTCGTGGAAACTGGTCAGGCGCCGTTGCTGCTGGTGGATGCTGACCCAGACCAAAACCTCGCCGAGATGGTTGGAATCGATCTTAAAGAAGCGGGAAAACACACAATCTCTGAACTACTCGTGAGCACGTTCATTGAGCAGGGAGGCACCACGGTCGGGGTTCCGCCTACCGAAAGGATAGAGAGCAAGATATGGAGCAGCGGCTTATTTGAGAGTAATAGTTTTGATTTTCTGGCTGTTGGCACCAAATGGGTTGAAGGCTGCTACTGCATGCCGAACGCCGCTTTAAAAGGCGCATTAGGGTCGCTGACCAAGAATTACAGGTACGTGCTGATTGATTCTCCAGCAGGGCTTGAGCACTTGAACAGGCGCATTACGTCAAAAGTGGATGATATCATCGACATTCTGGATCACTCGAAGAAATCCTTCGACCATGTCAAACGCGCGTACCGCATCGCTAAAGAGGTTGACTTGGAGTTTGTTAATTTCTACATTGTGGGCGGTTACAGGTTCCCTGAGAACTTGGGCGGTCAAGCGGAAGCAGATTTGAAGTTTAAGTATTTGGGAAAAATAACTTCGGATGAGCAGCTGGATGAGTATGTTCTTGATGGCAAATCTCTCCTTGACTTGCCTGCTGATAATGCTGCTTACGTTTCTGTAAAGAGGATACTGAAAGCTGCGGGGTACGTGTAAAGGCTGACCACAGGTTATTTTTACATTCTTCTAAAATAAGTGCCATTTATTCGTGCGCACCATGACTTTTAGCTAGAAAATCTGGAAAAGTTTAAAAACATTGTAATGCTGGTAATAGCTAAACCTTTACAGAGGTTCGAGATTGACCACTAAAAACGTGCACGTAAAAATCGACGAAATGAAGACCAGCACTGGTCTTATTAAGAATCTTGAATTATCCATAGGAAAAGTTGTCGATGACTCTTGGGCTGAACCCATGGGACCCACACCAATGCCAAGCTTGACCACGCTAAGAGACTGGGACATGAAGCTCCTGAACAGATACAAGCCCTTCTACATGCCTGATTGTGACCTATGCTGTCTCTGCACTTACGGCAAGTGTGACTTGACGGCGGGAAAACGCGGAGCCTGCGGGCTTGATATTGGTGCCCAATCGTCCCGGATCGTGCTCTTAGCTTGCAGCATCGGCGCAGCAACACACACGGGCCACGCGCGCCACGTAGTGGATCACTTAATCGAAAAATATGGTCGGCGGCATCCAATCGATGTTGGCGGCTTAAATGTTAAGGTTGAAGCTCCAGTCACTAGACTTGTCACGGGAATAAGGCCTGAAACACTGGGCGATTTGGAAGATGTTTTGGAGTACTGTGAAACCCAGATTACCCATTGCCTCTCTGCTGCGCACACTGGTCAAGAAGGCAACAACTTGGATTTTGAATCAAAGGCTTTCCACGCTGGCATGATTGACCAAGTTGGCATGGAAGTCGCGGATATAGCTCAAATCTCAACGTTAAACTTTCCGAAGGCTGACCCAGAAGCCCCACTCATCCAAATGGGCATCGGAACAGTCGACACTTCAAAGCCCGTTATCATGTGCATTGGACACAATGTCGTGCCCTCAGTTGGAATAATCGACTACATGAAAGATAGCGGTTTAGCCGACAAGATGGAAGTCGTGGGCTTATGCTGCACCGCATTCGATAACACCCGCTACTATGACCGAGCCAAAATCGTCGGACCAATCAGCTGGCAACTACGCTTCATACGCGGGGGGTTCGCAGATGTAGTCGTTCTCGATGAGCAGTGCGTCAGAACAGATATGTTCAACGAAGCTGAACGCGTCAAGGCACCAGTCATCGCTGCGTCAGAGAAAAACTGCATGGGCTTCAAAGACCGCACAAACGACCCTGCAGACGAAATTGTAGCAGACCTCGTAAGCGGCAAAGTGCCAGGCGTACTCATCCTTGACCCTGACAAAGTCGGCGAAGTCGCCGTCAAAGTCGCCAAGCAAATAGCGCCCATCCGCAGGAAAATGAAGGTTCTCCCAGAAATCGACGAAATCGTGGCGTTGGCGAAGACATGCAGACAATGCAACATGTGCCAGAGAAGTTGCCCGCAAGACCTCAAAATTCCAGCAGCGCTGAAGGCAGCTACCGAAGGCAACATCGCGCCACTAACTGAACTTTACGAGGAATGTATCGGATGCGGACGCTGCGAAGAAGTCTGTCCAGTCAAACTGCAAATACACAGCTTCATAGTTAAAGCCGGCGAGAAATACATGATTGAAGAAACGAACCTGTGCCGTGCAGGCAGAGGTGCCGTGCAAGACGTAGAAATACGTAACGTCGGCAGCCCCATCGTGCTCGGCGAAATCCCAGGCATACTTGCAGTCGTAGGCTGCGCCAACTACCCACATGGCGGCAAAGACGTTTACGACATCTGCAGAGAGTTTGCTCTCCGCCGCTATATTGTTGTGACTTCGGGCTGCTCAGCCATGTCCGCAGGCTCATACAAGAACGATGAGGGCAAGACGCTCTACGAAGAATTCACTGGCACATTCGAAGCTGGAGGTGTACTCAACGTCGGTTCATGCGTCGCCAACTCGCACATTGCAGGTGCAGCCATCAAAGTCGCCAACATATTCGCTAAACGCCCATTAAGAGGCAACTACGAGGAAATCGCGGATTACATACACAACCGCGTCGGCGCAGTCGGCTTAGCGTGGGGCGCATACTCGCAGAAAGCAGCCTCAATCGCGGCTGGCTTCTGGCGCTTAGGCGTCCCCGTCCTCGTCGGGCCGCATGGCAGCAAGTACCGCCGCATGCTACTCGGCAGAGAAGACAAACCCGAAGACTGGGAAGTCTACGACGCCCGCACAGGAGACAAAGTCAACATTGGACCAGCGCCTGAGCATCTGTTCCAGACAGTTGAAACACCACAAGAAGCCATGGTAGCCATCGCCAAGCTATGCATCAGACCCAACGACACCTGGAAGGGACGCAGCATAAAGCTAAGCCATTACATTGATTTGCACAAGCGCCATTACGGGGTCATGCCACCAGACCTGCACCTGTTTGTGCGCACGATGGCTGATGTGCCCATGACCATGAAAGACGAAATCACAGCAATATTGGAAGCGAAGGGCTGGAAGGAAACGGTGATTCCGGACCCGACGTTGCTTCCGAGAATGATACGTAAAAAGAAGGAGTGATGAAGAATGTCATGTGAACCTTGGCAATGCGCAGAAATTGCAGCCACAAAGAAAGCAAACCCGATAATGAAGCCCGACGTAGCTGTGGCGATGATAAAGAAAGCTGCTCGGCCAATACTCATCGTGGGCAGCAACGCCACCGAACGCTGGATGGAAGGCAGACAACTCATCGAATACATAATTGATTTCGCCAAAGCCTCAAAAGTGCCCGTGGTCGCAACCGCACACATGGTAGGCGAGTTCCTGAAACGCGGCTACGAACCGGCAGGCTTCATGTCTGCGATGGACATCGGCAACCGTCTGGTTGACCCGTCGTGGCAGGGACTTGACGGCAAAGGTCACCCTGATCTGGCGTTGTTCGTTGGCTTGCCCTATTACATGGAAGCGCTTATCCTGTCCGGACTGAAACACTTTGCGCCAGACCTCAAAACCATAACGCTGGACAACCTTTATCACCCACATGCAAGCTGGTCTTATCCCAACGGAACCCTGGAAGAGTGGGCTTCGAACCTCAAGGTCATGACTTCAAAATTTGAAGGAGGACAACAATAAAAATGTCAATGTTTAAAGACATACCTGTAGATGTGGGCGTCATATACGAGGGCGAACGCATACGCAGAAACGACATGCAAGTCGAACTCGGCGGACCCACAGTCAAAGAGAAGTTTGAACTAGCCAAAGTTAGACCCATGGACGCAATCGAAGATGGAAAAGTAACCATAATCGGTCCAGACATCAAAGACATGAAAGAAGGCGACGCCTATCCACTGGGCATATTGGTGGAAGCGGCAGGCTCCACACTTGACTCGCAGCTTGAAGGCGTCATCGAAAGGCGCATACACGGCTATCTCAACTACATCGAAGGCTTTATGCACCTCAACCAGCGCTATGACATTTGGATACGCTTAGGCAAGAAATCTTTCCAGAAGGGCTTGAACAGTTTCGAGTACATCGGCAAAGTCTTGTACAAGCTTTTCAAGAGCGAGTTGCCCATCATCGAGAAAGTGCAGATAACCTTCATAACCGACCCCGACAAAGTCAAAGAACTGTATCCTGTAGCCATGAATGACTACGAGACACGCGACGCCAAAGCCAGAGGCTTGAAAGACGAGGAAGTTGACAAATTCTACGGTTGCGTCCTTTGTCAGTCATTCGCTCCCAGCCACGTTTGCGTCATCACACCACAACGCTACAGCAACTGCGGCGCCATCAGCTGGTTCGACGGACGAGCGTCAGCACAAATTGACCCGAAAGGACCCGTGTTCGCTATCGAAAGAGGCGAGCTATTAAACGCGGAGAAAGGTGAATTCGCAGGCGTAAATGAGGAGGTCAAGAAGCGCACACTGGGCGAAGTTAATCAGGTCTGGCTGTACACGGCGTTTGGCCACCCGCACACTTCATGCGGATGCTTCGAGGCTGTGGCGTTCTACATTCCGGAGGTTGACGGTTTCGGTGTGGTTCACAGAAGCTTCAAAGGCGTAACCGTTAACGGCTTGCCCTTCTCCACGTTGGCTGACTCAACCGCGGGCGGACGACAAATAGACGGATTCCACGGAATGTCAATTGAGTACATGCGTTCAAAAAAGTTCCTTGCAGCTGACGACGGCTGGAACCGCGTGGTTTGGCTGCCTAAAGAAGTTAAGGAACGCGTTAAAGACTTCATTCCCGCAGACATCGTGGACAAGATTGCCACTGAAGAGGACGTGCAGAACATCGATGCCTTGAAGGCTTTCCTGAAGGAGAAGAATCACCCCGTGGTCGCAAGATGGACCGAAGCAGTAGCAGTTGAAGAGGTGGCGCCAGCAGAAGCTCAAGCGGAAGAAGGCGCAATGATGCCAGTAGCGACAGCGGCGGCTCTACCGATAATGGCTGGCGGGTTCAAGATAATTCTGAAAGACGCGAAAATCTACGCCAAGAAAGTCATCATCCGCTCAATGAAAGACGAGAAGAAAAGCTAAAGGTGAAAGCCTGTGGCTGAAAAAAAGAAAAAAGACGAAGGCGCCGACGGGTTAGCGCTCAGCCCCGACCTCATGGAGCTTCTGGCGAAGTTTCGAGAAATTGAACTGGAAGACTTCGAGCTTGAAGTGAAAGATCTAGAGATCTGGCTGGAATCCGGTGCTTTGCCAAGGCAACTTATGCCCCAGTTGAAAGCCGTTCCGGGCTTGAAGGGCAAACCCGCGGAGCTTATGATGACGCAGTTCGCGCGACCCGTTGAGACCTATCCAGGCAAAATCGTTGAAGTGAAGCTCGGCGCAACCAAAGCGGAAGGTGGAACACGCGGAAGAACAATAACCATAGGCGGCGAAACCTCTCCTCCTTTCTATACGTTTGAGCGTCCTACAGTTCATCCGCCCGTCGTTACGCTTGACGTTTTCGACATGGAAGTTCCATTGTCTAAGGCTGTTAAGATGCATGTGAAGGATGTTATCGGCGACCCTGTGGCTTGGGCGAAACTTGCGGTTGATAAGTTCGGCGCAGACATGGTTACAGTTCACCTGATCAGCATTGACCCGTTGCTAAAGAACGCGACGCCGAAGGACGCGGTTAAGACTATTGAGGAGATTACGCAGGCTGTTGACGTGCCGCTTGTGATCGGCGGCTGCGGCGACCCTGTGAAGGACGCTGATGTTTTCGAGGAGATTGCTGAAACATTCGCAGGAGAACGGTTTCTGATTAGTTCGATAACTGCGGACATGGATGTCGAGCGCTGCGCGAAGTTCGTTAAGAAAAACGGGCACGTGGCATTGTCTTTCACTCCGATGGACCTGAACCTTGCTCGAGAGCTTAACAGGCGCCTGTACGATTTCCTCGGCAAAGAGGACATTGTCATGGACCTGACGACCGCTGCTCTGGGCTACGGCTTGGACTATGCGTTCACGAACATGGAGCGCGCTCGGCTGGCGGGCTTGATGGGTGACGTAGAGTTGGCGCATCCGATGTCTTCTGGCACCACGAACGCTTGGGCTGCGCGTGAAGCGTGGCTGAAGATGGGTGCCGAGTGGGAGCCTCGTGAGCTTAGAGGTCCACTGTGGGAGGTGACAACCGCCCTGACGTTGCTGCTTGCTGGCGTGGACTTGTTCATGATGATGCATCCCGCCGCGGTGAAGACGCTTAAAGACGTTACGGCTCATCTGGTTAGCGGCAAAAAAGCTGACGCGTGCAAGTTCGTTGACTGGGTTTCCATGAAACTCTAATGGAGAGAATGGTGTATGAGTGAAAGAGAAAAGAAAAGCAAAGTTGGAATAAAGGAATTGAGCCCCATAGACGTTTACAAACTTCTGCCTAAAACTAACTGCAAAGAGTGCGGTCAAGAGAATTGCATGGCTTTCGCCACCAAAATCGTCAACCGCGAAGTCACGCTTGAGCAGTGTCCGCCGTTGCTGAAGAAGGAGAACGAGAAAGCCTACAAACAATTGAAGGAGATGCTGAAGCCCGCGGTCAAGGAAGTCGTAGTCGGTGTCGGCGACAGGGCTGTGAAGATAGGAGGAAAACTCGTTATGTACCGCCACGAATTCACGTACTTCAACCCCACCGCCATCGCGATTGACGTGACAGATGAGATGCCCGAAGATGAGTTGCTAAACCGCATAAAGAACGTGGAAAAATTCAGCTATGAATACATCGGCTACACACTAAAACTCGACATGATTGCCGTCCGTAGCACTTCAGATGACCCTGAAAAATTCAAAGCAACCGTAAAGAAAGTGGTTGAAAACACTAATCTACCGTTAATCTTGTGCACTTTGAACTCGAACGTGGCTGAGGCAGGTTTGATGGCAGCGCCGAAAGCCAAGCCTTTGCTGTACGCTGCGAACATGGATAACTGGAAAGACATGGCTGAACTGGCACTGATGTATGGTTGTCCGCTGGTGGCTTCTGCCCCGAACGACCTTGACATGCTGATGTCTCTTGCTAAGACCTTGCAGGCTTACGGCGTTGAGGACATAGTTCTTGACCCAGGCACGTTCGCTAACGAAGGGTTGGCTGATACGCTGAACAACTTCACCATGCTACGCAGGGCTGCTTGCAAGGCGGGCGAGGAGCTTGCGGGTTTTCCGTTGATGGGTATCCCGATGGCTGCTTGGATGGACAAGGGTGAAACGGCAGACGAAATCGTCAAGTGGCGCGAAGCCTACTTGGCAGCCATGCTGATTGTTCGCTACGCTGACGTGCTGGTGATGCACGGTGCTGACGGCTGGTCTCTTCTGCCGAACGCGGTTCTGCGTCAAAACATTTACACTGACCCACGGAAACCTGTAGCTGTGGAGCCCGGCTTGAAGGTGTTTGGCACCCCAGACGAGAATTCACCAGTGTTTTTCACCACCAACTTTGCGCTGACCTACTACACCGTCGCCTCGGACATCGAGAACTCCAAGATCAACGCTTACCTGATTGTCGTGGACACTGAAGGCTCAGCTGTGGACAGCGGAGTTGCAGGACGCAAACTGACAGCGGAGAAGGTTGCGGATGCCATAAAAGAAACGGGCATAGAGAACAAGGTTAAGCACAGGAAACTCATCATTCCAGGCAAAGCCTCAAGGATAAGCGGCGAAATCGAAGAACTCAGCGGCTGGAAGGTGCAAGTGGGACCACGCGACAGCAGCGAAATCCCGAAGTATCTGGTAGAAAAGTGGCAGCCTTAGCAATATTCTCTTTTCTTTCCATCTTCAACGCTCTTCTTCTTGAATAAACAGTTCCACGCTGACCTTCTGTTTCGCAATCAGCTATTATAGTCCCATCAACAAAGTATGCTGGGGACTCTGCATTGAGAGAATTGAAGTTCGGCGTGTTCCTTCCATTTTACGCTTACCGACCCGAAGAAACTCACTCTACGCATTTTGATTTTATACGGAATACTGCTCTGGAATGCGAACGCCTCGGCTACCATTCGGTGTGGCTGGACGACCACCTGATGTTCAAGAGCAGTTCCATACTTGAATGCTGGACAGCCCTTTCGGCACTGGCTACATTAACAAACAGGATAAGGTTGGGCACGATGGTTACCTGCAACACGTTCAGAAACCCAGCCTTACTCGCCAAAATGGCTGCTACAGTTGATGTCATCTCAAACGGCAGGTTAGAATTCGCCATCGGCGCGGGCGTCCAAGAAGCCGAACATACAGCTTATGGCTTGCAGTTCCCGAAACTCAGCGCGAGAATAGGTCGGCTCAACGAGGCAGTTGAGATAATCAAGAAAATGTGGACCGAGGAAAAAGCAAGCTACAGCGGCGAATATTACAGCATCGACGGCGCTGTGTGCGAGCCCAAGCCCGTGCAGAAACCGCACCCGCCGATAACTATAGCGGGCTCAGGAGAAAAAATGACCCTGCGCGTAACTGCGCAGCACGCGGACAGATTCGACTGGGGCTACCTGCCATCAACGGCGCTTTACAAACACAAACTGGAAGTTCTGCAGCAATACTGCACCGCAGTGGGCAGAGACTTTAAAGAAATCGAGAAGTCATGCTGGCCCGGGGCTCAGGTGTTCATAGCTTCTGACAGGAAAGAATTAGAAAAAAAACTCTCTGAGCGAAAGCCAGAAAACGTGTCCCTGAAAGATTTCGAGAAACTCTGCCTTGCCGGAACGCCTGACGAGTGCTCGCGGGTGATACAGGAGTATGCGGATTTGGGTGCGACCTTCTTTATGCTTTTCTTCGGCGACCTTCCGAGCCTGGAGGGTTTGGAGCTGTTCGCCGAGACAGTTGCTAGGAAACTGAAGTGATTTAGAGGTCGCCTCTGACGATGTGCGCAGGCTCGTGCTTCAAGATTTCCCCTAAACTGTGACACGGGCGCTTACGCACCAAAATGACGTAATCGGCGTCTGCTGCTTCTTCCACATTGAAAACGCACGCATCTATGCCTTTGGTTGAGAGAACCTTGCCCCACTCCTCCAACTCCTTCTCCATATCCTCGTCGCAAAGCCTCAGCCGTATAACCCTGTCAAAATCATAATCCCTAAGCTGATACGCCTTCACCCGCGGGAACGGTTTACTCGTCAGCGCCCTCCACGCCGAGACAAACTGTCTTTTCGGGACAGGTTTTGCTTCTACACTGATGCCCTCACTCGTAATCATAAGAACCAGCTCAGCGCTGCTGTGTAAAAAACGTTTGCAACAAACACGCCACCGCCACAAGCACCCTTACTTTGGGCCCCTCTGGTGGTCATATTTGGAGCCTAACAGAGAGATTCATTGCAGAAACCTATAGAGATAGGGTCGCTGTTGACGCGGAGAAGCGTCAAACCATGTTGTTTCCTTTGTTTAAGGGAACTATAGACAAGAAATTGCACCAGCGCAGATTGAGATTATGGATAAAGATAGGATTAAGCTCTCAAATACTTTTTGAGAGGCAACACGCACTGCACAGGATAAATCGAGGACTGAAGATTTCGCTTACTCGATTACCTGTATTGCACCTTCGGGACACTGGGCTTCGCATGCTCTGCAGACAAGGCACTCGTCAAGTTTGACAGGCACAGACTTAGATTCTTTGATTTCGTAGACGCCGACTGGGCATGTGTTTACGCAGGTTTCGCATCCGGTGCATTTGGCGTTATCAACTACTATTTTTACCATGTTTCATACCTCGTAATTCTGTTTCAAAAACCAGCAGTAAAATAAAAGCGTTTAGGTCTGCTAATGCAGTTCTTCACGAAGCCGCAGCAAGATTCCGTTAATCGTCGTCTCCGCTTTCTCTTTCCGCCGCTGATAATCCGCCATCATCTTCTTGTATTCTTCCAGCGAAAGTTCACCCCGACTTTGCCGTGTTTCAATGGTTCGAATGTTCGTTTCAACCTCAACAAGCTCCGTCTCAGCAAAGTCAAGCTGCCGCACCAAATCCGCGTAAACACCGCCAGCACTGCGGAAAGTTGCCTTCAATCCGCTGATGTTCTTGGACAAGGCTTCAGAACGAAGCTCCAATGTTCTCCGCTGAACCTTGTACTGTCGCCTCGGAATCCTACCCTTCTGCGCTCTCACGTCAAGAGACTTCAACTCCGAAGCTATCCTGCTCTTCTCCTCGTACGCTTCCGTGAAAGATCGCACGTCATCCGGAGTCAAACCAACTGAAATCTTGGGCGTCACAATTCTCGCTGGCGCCGCAACTTTTCGTCTAGGTCTTCTCCAAATAGCAACAACCACCACGCCGACAATGGCTAGCAACCAAATCCACATGGTGGGGCGGAAAGACAACCACAACACGTTGTAATCATAAGTAACCTGCAAGGCATTCGCGGAAGAAAAAGCATAATCCACGTAGCTGACACCTTTCCGAGTCACGGACAGAGTCTCCTGGAAAATCTCTCGCGACAAACTTAAAGAGGGATCTAACTCGGAAAGATTAGGCGATACAAACCGCGCTCCCTCGGGAGGAACAAAAGTCACAGTTGCCTCCTCAACATAATAATCAAAAGCCGGAAACAGCACAAAATCTAAAGAGAAACGTGTCCCCAGCGAAGACACAGCGCTTGGAAGACCATAACTCACCGAAACCGTGGAAGAACCACTGCCCGCCAGAGACGAAACAAGCGTGACATTCATGGTAACCGTGGTGCTGCTTGTAGACAGAGGTGATGTTGTCAAGGCTCTGCCGAATTCATCTCTGGCGACGATGTTGGAGGCTTGGATAGGCAACCCTATTTGAAGTGAGCTAATCGAGTCTGGAGAATTGTTCTTCAAGCGGTAAGTGTCCGTGGATGCTAATTCGCCTGCTGGACCTAACGTGACTTGGCGGTCCAGCCTTTCCATAGTAAGGAGCAAGAGGTTTCCAAAGTGAACCGTGAAAGTGGCGATAGCTGGTGAGTAGGTAAACGCTGGCAAGTTATTTCTAATGTAGTTGGTGGTTTCAACTAAACCGTCGTTCTTGGTGATGCTGATGACCGTGGGAGTTTCTGGGAGAACGATGGAGACGTTGCAGGTGCCAGCGTCCTGCACGAAACTGGGGTAAGCCGGATAGTCAAGGTTGAAGGTTACGGTGCTTGTGCCACCGCTTGAGGTTTGGGTAAGCAGCTTATTTGAGAGGACGAAGACGACTGTGAAAACTTGCGGGTTTGATTGCCCAAAGTCTATTTTTGCGCCGTAATATCCCACCTGGTTTTCGAGCGGTACACCAAGGCTCATTGGGTAGACATTATGATTCTGATCGTAGGTTACTGCTTTGAGGACGTGTACGCCGTATTGGTAGGGAAAACCCATAAGGAAACCGTTTGACATTGACCCTGTGACATGTATAGTATCGCTTATGACGATGTACCCAGAGTACATGACATGTACTTGGTGGTCGACGCTGTGGATGGTATAGGTGCTTTGCGCAGAGACGGTTTGGGTGCTAAGCGAAAGAGGCAACAGCGTAGCCAACAGGATGACTGTGAGTGCGATGAGGATTGCGGTTCTCTTCACCTGTGTATTCACCAAGTTCAGGTTTCTCTATTTTATCGACAGCTTATTTATTTACTTTTAGAATGAAACAGTGCAAGCTATTGAGTTTCAGCTGTTCCACCGCTTCCAAAGCAGTGCGCAAGCAGCCGTGAAACGGCGCTTTTCTTGGCTCGACCCATCCTATAGTCCCCTTAAATATACTGTAAACAGTTCTGAAAGCTCTGTTCTGTTCGGAGCGTGTATCTCCCCCATAGTTAAAGCGTCAGTTTTCAACATACTTTTGGCGCTTGAAAACGCGAATAGTGATAGTCCCTCTATAGGTTTCTGTAATGCACCACTAATAGGCGCCAAATAGGCTGGTTCTTGTTGGCTTGAAACGGTTCCTGCTTTGCGACCGATGTTTTAATCACACTTGATTTTTGGTGCTGTAACCTGCAGGATTGTTCGTTTAGGCTTCTCTTCAGTAAGTTCCTTTCGTTCACGAGAAAAACATGTTTTAATATTGTGATTTTAGCTCGGCAAGACGTTTCTCTACAGCTTTCAGGAGGTCTTTTCTCAAGTTTTCATCAGACGACCAAGAGGACCATTTCTTTAACTGCTCGATTTGCGCTGCTGCCTCATCGTCACCAAGCGTGTTCTTAATCCATTTTTGATAGTCGCCGCGCTGAAAATGAAATACGACGGATTCAACAGGTGCTATTTGGAGTTTTTCGACGAACTCAAAAAGACTGGTGGCGGTAACTCCGGTGTAGCTTCCGATGCCTGTGTAAAAGTGAAATCCGCTTTCATAAGGCACTGCCCTAAGCGCTTTTATAGGTTGCGTTGCCTTTTTTGCGGAGTCTATTTCGGACAATTAAATGCACCTCTGACGTGGCACATGATAGTGCCGGGTGTTTATAGTTTTTTGTGACTGTAAACGTACAATTACAACCCGCGAATGCCTGTTTTCCATCACCTGTTACTAGCCAAGCGCAACAACACAGGTTTAAAAACTCAAGCGGAATAATACGGTGAAGGTGACAACATGGGCACCCATGTGGACGATAAAAAAAGAACCTGGACATGTGCAACTGCCCATTAGCAAGTGCGTTGTATTGCGCTAGGGGAAAAGCAGATGAAGCTGTTCTTGAAGCAGGTTGCAACTGCAGTTTTTGCTCCGTGGCAGACAAGTACGATTTGACACTTGAGTATCACCTATGTGCGGGGAAAATCAGCTGAAATCCCCTAAGACAGCCTAAAACCTCAGTGTTCGTTGCACCGCTAATTCTGAACATATAAAACAAGCTGTTCATGTTTTGACTTATTGATGCCAAAATCACCGAGACAAGGCGGTCGAATTAACGATGGATAAATAAAATTGTCAAAGTGTATAAGCACAGAGACGGGGCTTAGAATGCTCTTTTGCTAGGCAAAGACTTTTCATTGAAAATCGCCCTATAGCGCATTCAGGAGAACCCGATATGAAGTTGGAAGAGGCCAAAACTGCTGCTGACACTTTAACAGAATTAGCCAAGACCGGAACAGACTTTTCGAACACAATCAAGGGCATGAGCCGAGAGGTTAAGATGACCAAAAAGTTATGGCGCGAAGGCAACAAGTCCAGACTGATAAAAATCGGAGTAGCCTTGATCATGTTTCCCGAGCCAACTCCGATAAGCGAAACAATCGGCGCGTGCTTCGTAGCTGCAGGTGCGGTTCAGAAAGGGATTCAAAACAGGGCTATCTTCATCGAGGATATAAAGAAAACTTTTCAGAGTACACTCAAAGAAGTGTACGCTGCAAAGCATAACCTTTCGATCTGAACTGCCACTGACCTTGCTTCTTAAAAACATAAACAATGACGCGATGTGTCTGCCTTTCTGGCAGATGCAGTTAATGTAAAGGCAGATTTTAGCCTATTCCAGCGAGTTGATCACGGCTTACTATAGTTTTCTCGGGTGTTCTTTTTTGTTTTCTTGAAATGCCGATTACGCCCACTGTAGCAATGATAGCCGTGGAAACGATTATCACCACTGCAAAGTTGATGAACTGATCAGAATACAATAAACCGTATTGCGCTGGCAACGTCGCCAAAACAGCAGCGGCTAAACCACGTGTCAATACTACTGACATTATGGATCTCTCTTTTCTTAATTCACTTCCAAGGGTTGACAATTGCACCGCGCCTATTCTGACCGCAAGAAGAAGCAGAGATAACATAACGCCGAGAAAAACGAAAATAACATTAGATATTGTTGCGATTATTCCAAGGAACACGAAGAAGAAAGTTCTAATGAAGAAGGCAATTTCAGATTCAAAACGCTTCAACCCTTCGTCTACAGACGCATGCGATGTTGTCCTAAGATGGAAAACCTGAAGAATTTCAGTCTCGTTACCCAGTATTAATCCGAAGAGAAGCGAACTCAATGCGCCGCTTCCTCCCAGCACTTCTGAGACTGCGTAAGCAAAAAGTGCGATAGCCAAAGTCAGCATGTAACAAAAAGGCAGACACGCCGCACTCTTGAGTATAACCAACCATGCTACGCCAAAGAGTATTCCAACTAAGACACCTACCACAAATCTGCCTGCGATTCCGAGTCCTATGGAAGCGTAGTCAGCGTATCCAGTTAAAATAACTCCGATCAAGGCAAGGGACACAACGATGCACAATATGTCGGTTATGGCGGATTCTAAAATCAGGGTGGTGGCACCTTTTTCGCTGATTTTTATTTTGGCTGTCAATGAAACCACCACGATGGAGCTGCTTCCGCCGTAAATGCTGCCGAACAACAGACCGTAAAAAAGCGGGACGCCTAGAGCGAAAATCGTGAACAGGGCAACCACCAGCATGCTCAGTATGAAACCTGTAACTGCGAGCAAAACTGCTCTTGGACTATGGGACAACGCTTGGCGAATGCCCATTCTCATTCCGCCATCGAACAAGATGAAGACCAATGCCAAAGCTGATATGTATGGAGCCAGCTCGCTAACGATGCTTGGTTCAAAAATGTGTAAAACTGGTCCAACGGCTATGCCGAGGAATATCAAGAACAACATGTCAGGCACACCTTTCTTCTCAAAGAGGAAATTTCCCAAAAAACCTATCACGATAATTAACGCGCTAACTATCAACGCCAGCGGAACTGGTTCAACCATCTTGAGACACAATACCTTTTTAGCAGAGCATCGCTTTAAAGATTTTCAGATTCGCAGAGTCCGCCTTTATGCCTAATTATCTTTTGATGCATGCGGCTTCTCACAGGGGACCCTAATAGCTTCCGCATAAGGACTCAAAGTTACTCTCTATCGTACGAGGGAGTTTGATGCATCCAACACTACTTAGTATATATAAAGGGGCTATAGACAAAAATCGCACATCAGTCCACCACATCAGCGCTTCTATTAAGTCATGAAAGCTTTGATTGTATGTGTTTTACAGTAAATTTATAATAGTTTGCAGGGTGAGGAATAGCGCAGTTGGAAACCATGGCTCAACCCAGCTTGTGCATCGTGACGCACACTTTCCTGCCCCACGTCGGCGGAATCGAAAGAGTCGTTTACGAGCAGAGCAAAAGGCTCATGCAGAAACAGTTCAAGCTTATGGTGCTCACCAACCGCATCGGCACAGAAAAAAACTACACTTACGACGGCATAAAAGTCCGCTGCTACGATTCACTCAACATCGGGTTCAGACTGGGAATCCCATATGTGCTGCCCAGCATAGAAAGCTACAAAACCTATTTGACATCTGTTCAGTCGAGCGACATCGTGCACGCGCATGGACACCCATACCTGTCATCCCTCATCGCTGCAAAACTCGCAAAAAGATACAAAAAGCCATTCGTGCTCACGCAGCACAACACCTTCATACAGTACCAAGGCTTATGGAACACTGTGGAACGCCTAAATGACATTGCCGTCGGAGCACAGGTTCTGAAAGCAGCCGACAAAATAATCGTAGTAAGCAATGCAACACGAAACTACGTTTTAAGTTTAGGCGCAGACCCCGAGAAAATCAAAGTACTCCACAACGGTGTAGACTTAGACCGCTTCAAACCCCAACCGGCAACGCAAGAGACGATGAGACGAAAACTGGAAATCCCCAGCAATGCCGCTGTAGCTTTGACTGTGCGAAGACTCGTCTACAAGAACGGAATCGACACCCTAGTGGAAAGTACAGGAATAGCTGTCAAAAAAAACCCGCGTTTAGTCTACCTCGTTGTTGGTGGCGGACCAGACTTCGCCGAAGTCAAAGCCAAAGCAAGACAGCTTGGAATCGAGAAGAACTTCAAGCTTGCAGGCTTCATCTCCGACGGAGAATTGCCCTTATACTACAACACTGCAGACTTTTTCGTGCTGCCCTCAAAGTCTGGAGAAGGCTTGCCGCTGGTGGCGCTTGAAGCCATGGCTTGCGGATTACCAGTCATAGCCACAAACGTCGGCGGAATCAAGGAAATCATGGTTGATGGCTTCGGAGAAATCGTGCCGCCCAACAACCCTAAATCACTTGCAGAAGCGATAGCCAAGTTTTCTAACAGCGATTTTTCATCGCGCAAAAACGAACTGCGCAGGAAGGTTGAGCAGAAGTTCAGCTGGGACACAAACGTGAAGAAATTAGTCGAAATATACGAAGAGCTTATTTAAGCCATAACGAAAGTTATATAACCCCTCCAACCGTGGAGTCGCAAGCGAATGACCTCTAAGGTAGAAATGGTCTCAGTGGTAATCCCAACGCTCAACGAAGCTGGAAACATACTCGAGGCAGTAACCACCATCCAAAAGGAACTCACGTACCCCAAAGAAATAATAGTCGTAGATGGAGATTCAACCGATGGAACCAAAGAAATAGTCAAAGACACCAACTTCTGCAAACTCGTTGTTGAGCCCAGACGCGGTTACGGCATCGCACTGAGAACCGGAATGAGATACGCCAAAGGCAACGTTGTGGTGATGGTTGATGGTGACGGAACCTACGAAGTTAGACACATCAACCTGCTGCTTGAAAAACTCGTCAAAACCAACGCAGACTTGTGCATGGCAACAAGGATGTATGACCCCAACAAAGCTATGGGGCTAATGAACTTCATCGGCAACAAAGTGATAACTTTCTGCTATGATTTCCTTTACGGACAGTTTCTCAGCGACACTCAGTCCGGATTCCGCGCCATATCCCACGATGCGCTTAATCAGGTGGAATTCCACGAGGATGACATGTCATTCGCCACGGAAATGCTAGTGCTATTCGCCAAAAAAGGCTTTAAAATGGTTGAAGTTCCATCAACTTACAAGACAAGGAAATACGGAAAAACCAAACTGAGAAAGTTCAAGTCAGGAATCGAAATATTCACCACCATGCTCAAAGGGTTCATGCATAAAGAATTCATCTGGAGACGCCTGAAAAGTTGATGGAGAAACTAAACGAAAACAAAGGCTACATGATTGCTATAGTTGTGGTACTAGTTTTCGTTTCAAGCCTAGTTACTGGCTACTATATTATAACGAGGCTTCCACCTGAAGGCTACAGCACCATCAACCTGCTTGATTACCAGCAGAAAAAAGCCATAGATTACCCTGAGCTTCTAATAATCAACCACAATAACACCTTTAACGTTTATGTTGAAGTTGAAAACCACATGGGAACAAGCCGGCTGTGCGAAGTCCAGCTCAAAATAACTAATGAAACGATTACCATATTGCCCGTTCCAATTGATCCAGTCAACACCTTCACAGAAACTGTGGAAAATGGGGAGAATTGGGAAACCCTTGCAACAGTATCCGTAAATCAGCCTGGAAACTACTCTGTGGTGTTCGAACTCTGGCTCTTTGACGACAACGCATCTGCATTCAAATTTACTTATAACTACTGCGTCCTGCACATAGAAGTAGTAAACCAAACCTGAAGTTCACTATTTTGCCAATCCGCGCGAAGCGTACTCTTCCTCAGTCTCTATCCTGTGGACGTTGTTGTAGGCGCAGAAAGGTATGACCTTCAGGTCTGGAGTAACGTAGTGTATCACGCATCTTCTAACGCGGTTCACATCAAAATTGTACGGGTCCATGAAAGCCATGCAGCCCAGTAGAAAAATCCTCCTTCGTATAGAACCAAGCGACTGGTAACTCGGCGAAATATGCATCTTCAGGATACTTCGCATCAGAGTGAATATGCCAACTTCCTTTGTGACAAGTAACATGTCCAGAGACCGCATGGACGCCATGAACAGCGACGCCAAAAGCGAAAACCTGCCCTTCGAATCCACGTTCTGAGCAGTCTTCAAAATCAGCCTGAAAAACTTCTCGAAATCCACAAAATGGTTAATCGGAATAATCTTGCCGCTCTTGGAGACGTACATCCAATTCACGATGCCACAATGCGGACTGCAAGAGAACAGCGGCCAAGGCTTCTTCATGAACTTCCGCATAATCTTTATGGGCGAAACCATCACACCCAACGGGAAGAAGTCAGTCGTCTTTATCTCGCCATTAGTCTGAAGCTCCACATCTTCGGCAAACCGCCACTCCCGCCAAGCATCCTGAAAAGGATTATCCGTAGCGCGACCCGTAAACGCGATAGGCTGGAAAATCAAGCCGCGAATGATGTCCGAATTCACCGCGGCAAACCGCACAATCTTTCCAACTTCTTGATCGTTGAAGCCACGCATCAACGTCGTAACCAAGATGACTTCCATGTCCAGCTTGCGACAGACATCCACAGCCTTGTACTTAAGGTCCAAAAGCTTCCTTCCACGTATTTTCTCGTAGAACGAATCTCGGAAGCTGTCAAACTGCAAATAAACAATGTTCAAGCCGTTCTGCTTCAGCTTCGCCGCAAGTTCAGGGTTCTCAGCCAGATGTATCCCATTAGTCGCCAAGATGGTCATAAACTTCAATCGGTGCGCGGTGCCGATGATTTCTGGCATGTCCTCACGCTCTAACGGTTCACCACCAGAGAACAGAATTGCAGGAGGTTTCGGGTCGCGTTTGCTCAGGAACGTCAGGATGTTCACAAGCTCAGCTTTAGTGGGCTCATAATCTACGATGTGGTCAGAAAACGTTGAAAAGCAGACTGCGCAACGCAAATCACATTTCTTAGTGACATCGATGACCCCTATGACGGTGTCCGAAGTGTGGTGGCTACATGAACCACAGATGTATGGACAGCCATCAGGATTAGAGGATGCCTTGGGGTCTTCGAAGTACTTGAAGTAGTCGTAATCCTCTGTGAAACCGAAAATCCTTGGGCTCTGCCAATGTGTAGCAGTAAAAACGCCGTGTTCTGGGCATCGCTTGGTGATGAGGATTCTGTCGTCTTTAACAGAAATTTCTGCGTCGATTTTTTTCTGGCACACTGGACAGATACTTTTTGTTTTCTTCACGGAAGTCCTCCGATTATCGGAGATAAAGCCTCAATTATCAGCGACAGCGGAAGCAGCATCATAGACATGGTGATTAACCGCTCATATTTCCGCACATCTTGGACAGATGAGGCTGAAGTGACAAGGCGGATGGAGGCGTAGATGAGAAGAGCACTCCACACCAGTATGGGAGGCAAATAATACACCGTTAACTGGTTTAGAAGGTAAGGAAGAGGCGCAAGCACGCCCGTGGTGACAAAGAAGACGGCAGCAGTTTTTACTGCGTTTGCGTTGCCTATTTTCTGGGGAAGCGTCGGATAACCAACTTTTGCGTCGCCTTCGAGGCTTAGGATGTCTCGAAGAATGTTGCCGCCGATTGTTCCGCAGGCAATGGGGTACAGGCTCAACGAAGCTAATGGCAGAACCGTTGGAATGATGGTGTTTGGTCCTAGAGTGACTGCTTCGCCATACAGGAAAGCTGTGCCAGTTAATATGCCGACGAGGATGTTCGCGGCGAAACCTGACTTCCGTTTTATAAAGGCTGAGTACACCACGAGCAGTATGGAGTCGATGAGCAGGATTATGAGGCTGAACTGATTTATCCATGCTGCAAGGCTCAAACCCACCACGAAAAGGATAACCGCGACAGCTACAACCTGCTTCAGAGATAAAGCTCCTGAAGGTATGGGCCGCTTTGGTTTGATAAGGGCATCGCTTTCCCTGTCAAAGTAGTCGTTAAGGGCGAATCCTGCTGAAGTTATAAATGCCATGGAAAAGAAGGACAGAAACGCAATTTCTACACTGAGAGCACCTTTCGTAATGGCTAGAGACGTGAGAAGTGCCAAGCCGCCTGTCATCATCCAGTATGGAAGACGCAGAAGCGCGATTAAGCCTTTAGTGAGTGTTGATGTCATCTCCGAGTTTCCTCTCTTTGATCATCTCTTTCAGCGTGTCTTCAAGGGTTATTTTGGGATGCCAATTCAACTCTTTTTTCGCTTTGCTTATGTCAAACCAAATTGTGTTGATGTCTCCTTTCCATGAAACGTTGGTTGTTGTTATGACCGTTTTATTGGTTAGGTCGAGGATTTTGAGGATCATTTTGGCAAGATCTATTATTTTTGTTGTTTTTCCATATCCGAGGTTGTACGTTTGACCGATGGCTTTTTCTTTTTGGACTGAAGTTATTAACGCTTCTACGATGTCTGAGATGTGAACGAAGTCTCGGGATTGCAAGCCTGTGCCGATTATTTCCAGCCTGTTCGGGTTCCTACTAAGTTTGTCTAGGAAATCGTTTATGACTCCATGGCATCTTGAACCGTAAACGTTGGCGAACCTCATGATGGTGACTTCCAAGCCGTACTGGTTGGCGTACATGTTGCAGTATTCTTCGCCGACTACTTTGGACAAGCCGTAGCATGAGAAGGGGTTAAAACCGTAATCTTCTGGTGTTGGCAGTTTGGTGGGGTTGCCGTACACGGCTGCACTTGAGGCGAAGACTATTCTTGCGTCGTCTTTACGTGCCTTTTCAAGAACGTTCAAGGTTCCATGCGCGTTGGTTTCAAAATCTTCCAGCGGATTTTCCATGGAGTATGGGACAACGACCTGGGCTGCGAGGTGGTAAATCAGGTCAGCTTTCTCCAGCGAGCACAGTTTTGTGAGGTCGAGGATGTCGCCTTTCACGAAATTTGCTTTCGGCAGGTCTTTTACGTTTTCGAGTTTCCCGCTTGAAAGGTTATCATATATTGTTAGGTTAGATGTGTACTCTGAGAGTTTTTTGCACAAGTGAAAGCCTATGAAGCCTGCACCACCAGTTACCAGTACTCGCTTTTCGTTAAGTTGCGCCATGAGGTTTCACGACAAAGTCTATATCTTATTTAGTTGAGTGATAGGGTATATGTCGCCGGTGAAAGCTATAAAAACTTTTAGGGATTTGCTGTCTTTCTTCACTATAATACCGTTGGGTAAGACTGAGGATTTTGTGTTGACAACAGCGGAGTATATTTACCTGTTTCCTGTGGTTGGCGCGTTCATCGGGTTGCTTGGGGCAGCGTATTATTACGCTTCACGTTTTCTGTTGTCGTACCTGCTTGGGTTCGTCAGCTTGTTTGTTTGGACCCCCAGCGGGTTTTTGCTGATGCTGCTTCCTGCGGTGATGACTTTGGCTTTCCTGTTGGTTTTATCTGGGCTTCAGCACTTTGACGGGTTGGTGGATTTGGGTAACGCTGTGGGTTTGGGTAACTTGGAGGAGAGACGTGCAGCAGCTCATAAGTGGACTGTTTCGTACAAGGGTGCTGTGTTGGCGATTATTGTCGAGTTCGTAGGGATTGTGGGTTTATTCTTTCTGGATGTGGGTTCCGCGTTTGGAGCGATTATTGTTGCTGAGGTGGCTGCCAAGTTGGCGATGGTTACAATCGCAGTGGTTGGGAAGCCGACGCATAAGGGTTTAGGCTCGATTTTTCTTGAAAACGCCAAAAGGACGCGTAGTTTGGTGGCTTATGTGCTTGCAGGTTTGGTTGCTGTCTTGCTTTTGGGTTTGACGGGTATAGGCGTGATCTTGGTGAGCGTGACGCTTGGGGTTCTGATGGGACAGGTGGGAAAGAGCGTTTTCGGAGGTGTTTCTGGAGACGTGATGGGTGCGACAAACGAGGTTGTTCGTTCTGCAGTGCTGATTTTTGTGGCGGGTGTGTTGTTGCTTTGAAGGTTCCCGCGTTGATTATGGCTGGCGGCAAAGGAAAACGCATGGAGTTGGCGGTTGAGAAGCCCCTGTTGCCGTTTCTGGGCAAGCCCCTTATTGACTGGGTTGTGGATGCGGTTAAATCAGCGAGGCAGGTTTCAGGGTTCTATGTCGTGACGAGCGGGAACGCTCCTGAAACCGAAGCAAAATGCCTGCGTGAGGGTTTGCGGGTTATTCGCACTGACGGTGTGGGTTACCATGATGATTTGGTGCAGGCTGTTCTTAAGGCGGAGTTGCTGCGTCCAGTT
Organism: Candidatus Bathyarchaeota archaeon A05DMB-2; assembly: GCA_018475625.1. Classification (GTDB taxonomy): domain Archaea; phylum Thermoproteota; class Bathyarchaeia; order Bathyarchaeales; family Bathycorpusculaceae; genus A05DMB-2. The sequence continues at coordinate 45,256 of JAAKEZ010000009.1, read as the reverse complement.
CTGATTGTTCCCTGCGACTTGCCGGCTTTAACTGGAAAATTCCTCGACAAAGTTATCGATGCCTTTGCGGAAAGCGGAAAGGATGCGCTGGCGGTTTTTGTTCCGATAGAAACGCGCGAAAAGCTTGAACTTTCCGTGTCGTCCACGGATGAGCATAAGGGCGTGTGGTACGCTGTTTCCGGCGTCAACATAATCAACGGTGCACGGGTTCGTGATGAAGGAAAAATTGACACGGCTGCAATAATAACCGAGGATGTTGAGGTTCTATTGAATATTAACACGCAGAAGGACTTGGCGATTGCTGAAAAAATCATGCGAAAAACATGCTGAGTGAAATTAGTTGCTCGGCGCAGTCTATAGCCCCCATATAAATAGATTCAACTGATGCTTAGGCTATCTAATATAATTGAACGAGTTCGGGCGTTCAGCCTGAAGTCTATTGTTTTTATTTGGCTGGATGGGTGTAACATCATTTAATTTTTTTCTTTTCTTAATTTGCGAACTCAGAACTCCAGCAAACTCCTTCATTCGTTCGGTTCACTTTTGCCGAAGGGCCACTTTAATGTGCTGTGAAGGGAGCAAAAATGGTTATTAACAAGAAACCAAATAGGCTAACGCACGCACACGAATTGCGAAGGATACCCGTGCAATGTCAGCAATAGATATTTCCATCATGCCCATTTCGACAACAATTGTATTGCTTATCACGGTTGCCGTTTCACTAATCAACATGACAATCAATCGCCTATTGATCAACCGCATGGTTGGCTGGGAAGAGTATAAGACGATGCGGACGGAAATCGCGGAACATAACGCTCAAAAGATGCAGGCTCTGCGTGCGAACGACAAGAAGATGATTGAGAAACTGAAGAAGAAAGATGCTCAAATAGCACGCATGCAAATGAAGATGTCGAAGCCTCAGCTGCTGCTTTTCCCCATCGGCTTCGTTTATCTGCTAATTTGGTATCTCTTCCTGATTCCAGTATACGGCGCAAACCCAGTTGCTATCGTGCCAGGAATAGGTGGCATACCCGTGTTCTACTGGTACCTGCTTTGCTCTTTCTCCTTCGGAACACTAATCTCTAAATTCATGGGCATAACGCCAATAGAATGAAATGGCGGTGCGGTTGAGGTAGCGCGATGAGCAAGAACAAAAAAACGGAGAGCGCCACCGAAAAAAAGTTGGTAGTTTGCATCTCTGGACTGGCAGGCACTGGAAAAAGCACCTTGGCAAAGAAGCTTGCCAAAAAATACCATCTCAACTATTACTCAGGCGGAGACGCCCTCAAAGCCTTGGCAGCGGAGGAAGGCTACGACGCGTCAAGCCGCGGCTGGTGGGAAAGCCCTGACGGGCTCCGTTTTCTAGAGAAAAGAGAAAAAGACCTGAAATTCGACAAGGCTGTTGACGACAAACTTTTGGAGTATGCACGGCAGGGAAACGTTTTCTTGGACAGTTGGACGATGCCTTGGCTACTTAAGACAGGCTTCAAAATATGGTTGACGGCTTCCGTGGAAAAAAGAGCGGAGAGAATTGCCCGAAGAGACCGGTTCACCGTGAAAGAAGCCTTGGAAGTGCTGAAGGAAAAGGAAGCAAGAACCAAAGCCATATACAAGAAGCTTTACGGTTTCACGCTGGGCGAGGATTTTGAGCCGTTTGATCTGGTTTTGGACACTGACAATTTAAGCGCTGACGAGGTTTTTCAGGTTCTCTGCATGGTTCTGGATAAATTAGTACTCAACAATCAAAGCCTGTAACTTTCGCATAAACATCCGATTCAAGCTTTCAACCTGTTTCCGGTTTGCACAAATTTTAAAACTGAAATTTAATTCTATAGTAGTTTTCTGAAACTCTATCATAGGAAAAAGGAGCGGGGACAATAAAATGCAATTAGTAAGTAGCCGCTGGGTTTCTATATCCTTTGTGGAAGCAGTCGTGCTGTGCCTCCTAGCATCCTTCCGATTGATTAACCTCGAGTCTACAGTCACGCTTCTCATCTTCAACTTGCTCTTCACGTCACTCATATTCCAGTTGAAAGGAGCGGTCAACAAGAAACTGTTCTTGCTAGCGTTGGGCAACGTGATTGGTCTGTTTTGGAGTTATGTTTTCTGTTCTGTCTCCGCCGTGGGAACCCTGGTTTTTGGAGAGGGCTTCAATGTTGTTTACGCGATTTTCTTTCCGTTTCTGAATTTCACGTGGGTTGTGTCTTTTTGGTCGTTGAGTCTGACGGTTCTCACGCCTCAAGCAAACACCGGAACAGAGGTTAAAGCTTGATTGTCGAAGTGCTGGAAATAGCCTTCTTGTTCTGCACCTTGCTCATCGTAACCTACCTCGTTCGTCACTACATTTTCACCATTGCTGTTTTAAGAAAAGACAAAAAAACCGCAAAACCCAATGCTGTTTTGGCAGTAAATTATGAACCTACGGTGTCCGTTCTTATTCCAGCACGCGATGAGGAAATGGTTATTGGGCGTTTACTCCAGAGAACGACACAGTTGACCTATCCACGCGACAAATTGCAAGTCGTAGTCATCGACGACGCATCATCCGACGGTACGGGACAGATTGCCGAAGAATTTGCAAAGCGCTACGGGTTCATCGAAGTGCTTCACCGAGACAAAAAAACAGGCGGCAAAGGCAAGGCGGCAGCCCTGAACGCTGGTTTGAAACGCTCTGTTGGCGAAATCGTGTTTTGCTTCGACGCGGACTACTACCCGCAAAGAGACATAGTGGAAAAGCTTGTGAAAGAGTTTGTTGACCCTGCTGTCGGCGCGGTTCAGGGGCGACCTGTGGTCTTGAACGAAGCGCAAAACATTGTAACTCGGCTGGTGACGCTAGAGAGGATCGGCGGCTACCGCGTTGACCAAGAAGCCCGCGAACAGTTAGGCTTAATTCCGCAGTTCGGCGGCACGGTCGGGGGCTTCAGGCGAAGCATTGTGGCGGAGTTCGGGGGTTTTGATGAGTCGATGTTGACTGAAGACACGGACCTGACGTTTACAATTTACCTTGCAGGCTACAAAATCCGATACGCAGGCGACGCGGAATGCTACGAAGAAGCCGTGGATGGCTGGAAGGCTTACTGGCGTCAAAGGCACAGGTGGGCACGAGGGCACATGCAAGTGTGTTTCAAACACGCCTTCAATGTCGTAAGGAGCCGAAAACTGAATTTAAAGGCGAAAATCGATGGCTTGCTTCTCCTTAACATGTATTTCGTACCTGTTGTTACTTTGGTTGCTTTCCTTGTTGGTGTTTCACTTATTCTCTCTGGAGCCTCACAGCTTTTTAGTGCGCTTTGGCTTTTTGTGCCTGTGTCTTTTTACAGTTTGGCAGGAAATTTTGCGCCTTTTTTTGAAATCGGGGTAGGCGCTTACTTAGACGGCAGAACTCGAATCCAATTTTTGATTCCGCTTTTGTTTTTGGCGTACATGTATAATATTTTCATCTGCACAAAGGCGTTACTGGACCTTTTTGCTGCAAAACTGCTTGGTAAGAAACAAGTTAACTGGGCGAAGACGCGGCATTTTGGCGACAGAAATTGTTATATTATGAACTGAGCCATAATGCTTGAAAGAATTGTGTATGATTCCGAATCTGACTGCGATTATTCTGTTAATCGTAGCAACTCCCATGCTCATCCTTGCCGCGTTTTTGCCCACAATCATCGAACTGAAAAAACCAAAGGACAGGGGTCCCAGGGTCATAATGGCTGAGATTCCCGAACAAACGCTCATTCCGCGCATGCTCTCAACGCTGAATATCATGAGCGTTGAGGAGGAACAGATTTTCGACCGCTCGCTCATTCAGTCAACCGCACGGGTCATTGAGGTTTTGCCGAGTTTAGATGTTTAGAGTTGTTTTTCTTCAGGAGAAACCTAGCGTTTTTCCACTGGTCCCGAGCCAGCGTCAGGTTGCCGTAAGGGCTTCCGTGAAGCGAATAGAAAATGTAGCATAAATAAGTGCACTGCTTGCATTCCCGGTAAGTTTTGCGCAGCGAATTAAACTCCTGGCTTTTCCATATTTTCGGAAGGTCAAAAATTGAGGATGCAAACTTGTGAATGTGGCACCCTGCGATTCTTCCTAGATGGTCCACGACGAGGAAGTTGTCTAGCGCGCGGCAGTTCCAGTTTCTTTTGTCGTTCAGGTACAGGTTTTTGACGGCTTTCAGCAGCTTGGTCGTTATCAGAATGTTTCTATCCTTTTTCTTCATCTCTATCAGGGTATCGCAGAGTTTAGCCATCGCTTGATTATCCGTTATCACGAACTCGTCGTTCATCTTGCCGATTCTGAAAAGCTGGTTGGTGTCGCTTATCATGTCGAAAGAGTAGAGGCAGTACCAGAGCGGGATTCCTTTTTGGGAGAAGTGGTTAGTGATGTCTACGATTTCGTGAAGGTTCAACTTGGAAATGGTGGGCGTCACGGCGACGTTTATGCCTTCTTTGTGCAAGGTCTCCACGGTTTCCACGGCTGTCTCCCATGCGCCCGGAACCCCTTTCATATAGTCGTTCTTTTCAGGGTCCAAGCTGTCTATCGAAATCGCCACGAAATCAACGTTCCGCAGAGCCTCGATTTTTTTGGCTGCCATGCTGCCATTGTCGTAAACGGTAGTTATGAAAAGCTTTGAGGCATGTTCAATAATCTCTTCTGCGTCCTCCCTCAGGAGCGGGTCTCCCCCGGAGAGCACGATTTCAGCGATGCCGAGGTCCTTGAGAATGTCTAGTCCTCTCTTCACGTCTTCTGTGGGCAGCTCCCGCTGGTCCTGTTCTTTCCAGACGTTGCAGCCGAGGCAGCGGTAGTTGCATCTCCTCGTTATCATCCACTGGGCGTGGTGAGGTTTGCGAGGAAGAAGCGAACGCGCTGCGACGGCGGCGGCTTTCTTGATGCTTGAAGTCAACTAGTCTTCCACTGGCCATTCGTTGATACTAAAGTATTTTAGATTAGAAATATAAAAACCATACAGCGATGTCGGCATGGAACGAACGATTCAGTTTACAGTGCGGGCGGGAAAGCTTTTAGTCGCCAAAAAGGTGATCAGCGAAAGCCACGAAATATTAGTAAGGAGATAGTGTAAATCAGACGATGTACCCCGTAGATGTAGTGCTGCTGACGAAGAACAGCGAGGAGGTTCTAGAAAGGTGTCTCACCTCGGTCTATCAGAACATTCCTGTTGGGCAGTTGATAGTCGTGGATGGCGGTTCCGTGGATGGGACGCTTGGGGTACTTCGTCGTTTTGACGAAAAATTCCACAACGTAAAAGTCATCACTGACCGCGGAACCAGAGCCACTGCTCGGCAGAAAGGCATCGAGAACGTTGAGACGGAGTGGTTTATGTTTGTTGACAGCGATGTGGTTCTTTGCAGGGACTGGTACCGAAAAGCGCAGCGGTACGTGGACAAAGATGTAGGCGCGGTCTGGGGAATCGAGGTCTGGTCAACCATCAGGAAGCGGGCGACGCTGAAAATGTTCCTTTGGGTAACCCGTAAAATATTCGAACTGCGCGGCGGAACCCACGACACCCTCTTGCGCACGAAACTGGTTAAGGACATCAAAATCCCCGCAGACCTGCATGTTTTTGAGGACGCTTACATCAAAGATTGGATAAACAAAAAAGGCTACAGGTGCGTTCCCTGCTATGACCCCTATTGCATCCACTTTAGACCTGAAACCGTCTGGACTCTGAAGGGCAGCTTAAGCATAATCGCGGACGCCGTCAGATGCGGTAGCTCAAGTTTGATTGGGAAACTGATTCTTGCTTACGGTTTTTACGCCGTCTACTCTATGTATCAGCTACTTTCAAATAGGAAAAACGAGGCTTAGTCTCCGCTTGCGTTCCGTGAATTGGTTCACATTTTTATATACTACCCGAATATCATGCACTTATAGGCTTAAGCAGGCGGAAACGCTGAGGCGACCATGAATGCAGGCAGTCGATGTTGTGTTGCTCACGAAGAACAGTGAACACCTGCTTGACAAGTGTTTAGCCTCGATTTTTGAGAGCGTGCCCGTCAACAATCTCATAATTGTTGATGGCTTTTCAAACGACGGCACCATGGAAATCGTGAACCGTGTCAAACAGAAGTTCGGCAACGTCAAAGTCCTAAAGGTAGACGGCTCAAGAGCCAAGGCGCGGCAAAGAGGCATCGCACAAGTGACCACCGAGCTGTTTATGTTTGTTGACAGCGATGTGGTTCTTTGCAGGGACTGGTACCGAAAAGCGCAGCGGTACGTGGACAAAGATGTAGGCGCGGTCTGGGGAATAAACATCGATGTCATCCCCAACGTCAAGGACAAGCGCATCATAAAATTTCAGAGCTTAATCGCGAGGCAGTGTTTCGGTCTCAGAGGCGGAATGCACGACACGCTTATCCGCCGCGATGCGGTGCAGGGCATCGAGATTCCAGAGGAGCTGCACGCTTATGAAGACAGCTACATTATCAACTGGATTAAAGGGCGAGGATACAGAACCGTCATAGGCGACGACATTTACTGCTTACATTTCAAGGCGCCTGGAAACTGGAGCCTACAAAACGGCGTGTCCCAAGCCATCATTGAATTCCGCTGCGGACTGATCTATTCACACATGGTTGAGTACATGTTTTACTACCCGTTTTTCATGTTCTACTGGTTCGTCCAGTTCGCTCTCCAAGGCGCAAGATCCTTTTCATCGCATTAACGCCGTCCAAAGATTATCCGAGGCAGGTCGCGGCAAAACCTCTACTCCGCCACCTCTGCGTATCAGCACCCGCTCATCTGCGTTTTCCAAGAATTCGCCGATAACCGAAGCTTGAATTCCCTGGAACTTCAAGCTCCCAACTATCTCGTTTGCACGTTGCGGTTCAGCGGAAATGAGCAGGGCGCCTGAACTTATCAGCTGCAGCGGGTCAATCTTGAAGTGGCGACAAATATCTGCGGTCTCAAGCTGCACGCTGATTGCTTCTTCATAGACTTTTACGCCGAGGCTTGAGGCATCTGCGATTTCATGTATTCCGCCAGCCACACCGCCTTCAGTGGGGTCATGCATAGCGTGCACGCCACCCGTTCGGTACGCGGTCAAGGCGTCTTTGACAACGCTTATCTGGTTCCAGAAGCTTTTGGCGTTCCTAAGCACTGAAGCGCTTAGGGTATTTTGGAGTTCTTTCTCTCTGTCAGTCGCCAAGATTGCCGTGCCTTCTATGCCCGCGCTTTTGGTTAAGATGAGCTTGTCGCCTTTTTTTGCGCCGCCAGCGGTCACGTAACAGCCCTTTTCAGTTAAGCCCATAATACAGCACACGACTATCGGGTTGGCTAAACCGGGCGTGGATTCGCAGTGACCGCCCACGATGGCTACGCCCAACTCATTTGCCGCCGCGCCCATCTGAGTGCTTATGACTTCGACAAGTTTTTTGTCCGCGCCCTCGGGAAGTAGCATGCATGAGAAGAGGAACGCGGGTTCAACGCCGAAGGTGGCGATGTCATTTGCGTTTACGTTCACGGCGAGCCAGCCGATTCGCTCAACCGCGCCAGTGATAGGGTCCATTGAAACAATCGCTGATTTTTCTCCGAAGTCTAAAACGGCGCCGTCAATTCCAGCCTGCGGACCAACGGTGACTTCTTTACGCTCAGCGCCCAAGTTCTTAAAAACAACCTCTTTAAGGATGTCTATTGGAATTTTTCCCGGCGGCAACCGCGACATTTTCGCTTCCTCCAGCAGTGAATAGACTGCTTGCTTGTTGAATTTATTGGTTACAGTCCTCTTTGCTCAGGAGGCAGTACCCTCTGCACCGCTCTAAGCACTGGCAACGCAATCGTCATCCCCACCAGCATCTGACCGATGTTGGCTGGGATTTCGCCGAGTGCAAAGATTCCCAAGGCTGGAATAAGAGCGGCGAGAAGATTCTCATAAATGAAGTAGCCCGCCACCATGGTTGCGCCTCCCATGATGATACTGGTGGTTTGCCAGCTTGTTTGGGTTTGAGGCATAAAGCTCAGGAGGATGATGAAGGCGCCTAAGAACAGGGCCACGGCAGCCCATACCGCTTGATCTAACTGGGCGTTTCCGAATATTGCCATGTAGTTCGTGCCAATGTAGTAGGTGGCGGCTCCTAAACCCGAGCCTAACACGACCGATAAAGCTCTCCATAAAATTACTCTCTTGGTTTGTGAACGAAGTCTGTTTCCTGCATAGCCAGTTACTGCTCCTTCGAAGAGTTTTATGATGAGGGTGCCGGGGGCAAAGATTGGGTAGCCTATGATGTCGGCGATTGCTGCGCCTATTCCTCCGGCTAGTCCGCCGACGAGAGGACCGAACAGCAGTGCAGCCACGTAGATTGCGCTGTCGCCGAGGTTGAAGTATCCTCCTGTGGCGGCTATTGGGACTCTTATGATAAATGTGGCTACGAAAACTAAGGCTGTGAAGATTGATATCTTTGTTAGTTTCCCTGTGTCCATGTGTTTCACCATTTTCGATAGTATAGTTGCAACTATACTAATAAAACTTTTCAGCCGAGCCGACAAAAATCACATTAAAAGCTTCAGGTCGTCAATAGCCCGCAGCGCCTTTCTTCCCCGCTCTGTTATCCTGAAGAATCTCTTCCCGCCCTTCTCGTAACCCACAATCAACCCCTTCTCCGATAACTCATTCAGGTGTTGGTACACAGCCGCCCGCGTCATGATTTTTCCAAACTTTATCCACAAATCATAGCCGTAAGTCTCTTTCTTGCTCAAGGATCTCAGGATTTTTTCTTTGGTGCTAATCTCCAATCCGAGAACCGCCGTCTTCTGCTTCTTAGTCAACGCCTGCAGCACATCGGTGGCTTTGAGACCGCTTCCCGTAATAAGACATAAAACGCTGGCTTCACGTGATATTCCGCCGCTTTCCACGAGTTTTTTCAACGCCGCTATCGTGGCGGAACTGGCGGGTTCAGCGAAAACCCCTTCCAACTTCGCGATTTGAAGTTCCGCGGCAAGAATCTCCTTGTCAGAAACTGCCAACGCTAACCCACTCGACTCCTTAATCGCCTTAACAGCCAGCTCACTTTGCAAGGGCTCACCCACCAAAATCGCGAGCGCACGAGTGAAAGGGTTCGAAACCTTCACACCTTCAGCATGGTCTTCAGCTAGCGCGTTAACTATTGCCGCGCTTCCTTCCGGCTGAACCCCCACCATCTTCGGCAAGCTTTCTGCAAAGCCAAGCTGCTTAAGTTCCTTGAAACCTTTCCAGATGGAGTAGATGGTGCCGCCGCTTCCCATGGAAACCACAACCCATTCTGGAATGCCGAACTGCTCATAAACCTCGTAGGAAATAGTCTTTTGAGCCTCAACCACGAGTGGATTAAGCTCCGCAGTTGCTTGGTACCAGCCTGTTTCCTCTGCCAAAGCCTGCGCCTTACGAATTGAGTCATCAACGATTTCCCCTGATTCCTCGATAACTGCGTCATAAGCAAGCATCTGCGCCAACTTCCCCACATCCACCACTCTGGGAACAATAACGTGACAGATTAGCCCTGCCTTCGCGGAGTAAGCCGCCAAAGAAGCGCCCATGTTACCATTCGAAGCACAAACCAACGTGTCAAAACCAAGGTCTATAGCATTAGACGTGAGAAGGGCAGCCGCGCGGTCTCTGTAAGAATTCGTCGGGTTCCGAGTTTCATCCTTCAAAAAAATAGCCTCTAAGCCAACCGATTTCGCGAGTCTCTCAGCACTGTGAATAGGAGTTCCACCCTCCCCCAAGCTTATTACGCGCTGAACTGGCGGAAGCACCTGCCGGTACCGCCACAACCCAAGAGATCCATAGAACCCGATTTCTCCACGCTTAGGTTGCTCCGCAACGTACTCCAGCATGCCTCCACATTTCTCGCAAGCACTCTTCAAAGGGTAGGTCGTGAATTCTGTACCACAGCGGACACACCGAAGCAATCTCCCCAGCCTCTTTCAACACTCCAATAGTCAACAAACTCTTTTAAGAATAATCCACAAAAGAAAACGCAACATAATACGATTCTTTTATCGATTTGGCGCCTATTGGGGGTGGTTTGTTGCAGAAATGATAGAGGGGAGGGGTCTACTTGCTGAGTTGGCAGCGCTATACATGGCTCCTTTAAATAAAATTGACTATAACAAAAAAACCGAAGGTATTTCAGTAGAGCTTAGCCCAGCCATCCACAATCTTTATCATTTCGGTGAACTCATATTTTGTGAGCCAATCGCGGAAATTAGTGTTTTTCACTGCGAAGCGGCAAACCTGCTTCGCGTTCTCCGAGTCGTGCACCAGCAGCAGCACACCCATCAAGTTGTGCCTTGAAACATAAGCCACTGTTTTCAGAAGAGCATCCAACTTCTTGTCAGTCGGCATCTCCGCGCTCAGTTCCAAAACCACAGGTTTTTTCAGGATTTTAATGAAGTCCCTCGTCAGCATGTCCACCCAATACATGGTCGTGTAGTCTCTCGCGGAAAGCGGAACATGGAAGTAATCCACCAACTCAGCGATGCGCTCAAAATCTATACCGAAACGTTGCTTGGCAAGAACTGGATCAGGGTACATCTCGACCGCAAAGGTGCCTTTGACCAGCCTTTTCGCCTCTTTGAGAAATTCCGTGACTGTTGTTGCGCGCCATTCTGTCCAGTTTAGTCCGCTTTGTCGCCACTGCTCCACACACCGCGGACAAACACAGAATTCTTCCTCTGGAAAATGGTAAAGGTTCAAAGTCACACCCAGAATACCCTCTTTACTCAGCCCTTTGATGTAGTCAAAGACTTTAGCCCTGTACTCCGGGTTTGTGGGACAGACAAAATCAAACGCCAAGTTAATTTTCCTGTTCTTCCGCAACGCCGGGCCATTCTTCGAAACTGCCACTAAACTTGGGTTTTCCCTGATAGCTTTGGCGTCACAGAAACATGTAATATCATTCTGCATCCCATTTGCTGCCGGAAAAACTTGACCGTCTGACCACTTAGAGTAGTAAACGTGTATATCGAAGCCTTCTACTTTTTCTGGAACATACGTGACTAATCCTAATTTCATGTTTCGTCCCTCATGCGCGCAACAGATATATTCACGTGACTTATTTAATTGTTGATTCACAATGGACACGCACAGGTCGCCTATTCTAATTGATTATGCAAAGTGTTCTCCTTGCCAATGGCTTATCTGCGTCGGCGTTTGCCCTTTAAGCGTGTTCGAACAAGGTTCAGATGGCAAACCCGAACCCACAGACGCTGCCTCATGTAATCAATGCGGTGTCTGCGCATACTTGTGTCCCACAAAAGCCATAACCGTAACACGCATCAAACAAGCAAAAGACAAACAATGGTGAATCCATGACGCAATTTGAACTCGTAGGAAAAGGAATAAAACTCGTTCTCAAAGAAAACGTGCTGGCCGTAATCTCGGATGAACCTCTTAACACGGTCAGTTCAGCTTTTCATAATGGTGGCGGCATAAAAAAAACCAAGGCGATACTAAATGTTGAGGTCACTAAATCATGCAGTGACCAGAGTTTACACGATAATCCTCATGCTTACATAATTGAGTTTTCAAAAAAAATTGGGCTCAACGAAAACTTCATCGGAATGGTTACCGCTGCATCCATTGAAAACTTTGCGTTAGTTTCAAAAAGAAACGGAAACCTTGCTGTGAGCGTTATCGCTACCGCAGCGGACAACGAAGGCAACACTTGCAACTTCGCTGAGTCAGCAGGCGAAGCAATAGAAGTCAAACACGTCGAAGGGACAATAAACATAATAGTTATCATAGATGGCAACCCAACTGAAAGTTGCCTCGTCAGCACCGTAATCACAGCGACCGAAGCTAAGGTGGCAGCACTAAAGGAACTGGACATCAGAAGCAGGTTCTCAGGCGACCAAGCCACTGGAACAGTCACAGATGCTGTGGTTGTTGCGGAGACAGGTCGCGGTGCTCCGATAATTTACGCTGGTCCAGCTTCAGAACTGGGTCAACTCGTTGGGTACTGTACGCGGAAAGCCGTGAAAGAGGCGGTTATGAAAGCGAACGAGTGCATGCCTTGCAGGTCGATTTTCAGCAGACTAAAAGAGATGCATTTGTCTGTTGAAAAGTTGGCTTTGGAGCTTTCTAAGGTTAAGAGTATAGGTGTTGACGAAAAAACCATCGCCTCCATTTTGGTTAGAATTTTGCGGAGCGACCCGCTGGCAGCGTCGGTTATATTAGCGGCTGCGAAAATAGCCGAGGACGTTGAAAAAGGTTTGGTTCCGCCTGAGTTTGGACAAATAGATGTGTTGAGTAAACGGTTCGGAGAGTTCTTCAACAAGCAAACTGGCGTTACTGCTTCGGAATATGCGTCTGTTGATTTGCCCCCCTTCCTGAAAGATGTGCTAATAGGCATAGTGAAAACCGCGCTTTCTGAGGCGAAAACTGAAAACCTTAAATAGCCTGCAAATTTTATTCCGTTAAGAAAACAAGGAAAATGTGGTAACTTTGAAATTCGGAGTTTTTCTTTACAAGCCAGAGCCTGTTGAGGGTGTTGACTACAACTTCTACCGTATCAAACCAGAATCCGGAACTGTTGGAGAACCAAATCCCAAGATGTACACTAACATCGCTTGTTTCGGTGACAACGCTTTGGCGGCGAAGCGTCCTGAGTGGATTTCAGTTTCCAAAGATGGCCCTGCATTCCGCACCAACAAGAGGTACAATTTGCGCTGGGATGTCTTGTGCATGACGAACCCTGAGGTGAGAGAATACAATCTTAACTTAATAGAAAAATGTGCCAAAGAAACACCTGGAATAAGTATCAGCAGCCAGCACTTCGCTGATCATGGCTTCTGTGTTTGTCCGCGGTGTGTGGAGCAGTGGCGACAAAGCGGACTAAACTGGACAGAATGGCGCGCAACAACAGTCACGGAATTTCTCAAAGAGGTCCGACAGCGTGTAGGGAGCAAGCCGTTATTCGTGAACTTGTTGCCTGATCCTGTGCTGGGCAAAGAACGGTTTGGTTACGATTATGATGCTTTGGCGGAATATGCGGATTATTTTGTCATTCCGATGTTCTCCAAGGCATATCCAACTCCGTGGTACTGGGAAATGCTTGCCCGGGCGTTTAAGAGCAAGCTGAAGAAGCCAGTTTTCGTGAACTTTTACGTTCGCGGTCCGGGGGAAACTTGGGAGACGGTTGCACCCACAAAGCAGATACTAACGGTTGCTACACGCGCAGCCCGAACAGGCATAGATGGCATTATCTTCTTGGCTGAAAAGGCTGACTGGATTCGAGAGTTCCAGAAGGTAGCGGTGCAGAGCAAGGACGTGTTGGCGGAGCTCGAAGGATACGGCGGCGATGAAGTCCTGAGACTGGTCCACAGCTGGGAGTCGCTGTTCTAAACCTGATTCTATCCTTCCTTTTTCTCCCAACCATTTTCGTCGTAGACTTTCGAAATCGTTATGGCATGTGATAATGCGAAACCGCTGTGCGATTTTTTCGTCGTAAAGGAGCCATGTATAGCGCTGCCAACTCAGCAAGTAGACCCCTCCCCTCTATCATTTCTGCAACAAACCACCCCCAATAGGCGCCAAATAGGCTGCGACTGCATAACGAGTTGGCACAAGTGCGGTTAATGTTTTTAAACTGCTCTTGAGTTAGGTTGAGTGAAAAGCTTGTTTAGATTAGAGTGTTTTGGAGGAGTGAAGCAACTGGACAGAACAAGGTTTTTGCTGCTTGGGATGGTACGCAACTCGGGAAAGCACGTTTGGAGAACCTTCCCAGTCGTCTCTGTGCTTTTGCTTGTTTTCGGGCTTCTTTTGACGCTTTTCGGCGCCGCCTTGCTGGTCAGGGAAGCGGGGGATGCGAATGACCCGCGGATGTACGTGGGCATAGATGTGGCGTACGACGACGAAGAAGCCGTTTATCGGACAGTGGGCGCTGTCAAGGGCTACGTCAACCTGATTGTCCTCGGCTCACTTAACGTAACCATGGACACGGCGAAACTTACCCGCGTCTGTGACTACCTTTACCAGCAGGGCCTATACTTTATCGTGTACGTTGGTTTCGGTGAAGGCAACGCATTTCTCCCGCGAGGACCAAACTCTCAATTCTTTAATGACGGTGTCAACCGCTGGGGCGACAAGTTGCTTTGCGCCTACGTTTTTGATGAAGCAGGAGGAAAAGAAGTAGACCGAAGTCATGAACCCGTCCCCACTAGCCCCGTCGACTACACGGACGCCGCAGAACAATTCGTGTACCACACACGTTACTATCTGCTGAACTACTCAGACTACTACGGCAGTCCCAACATAAAATTCGCCACCTCCGACTATGCGCTCTATTGGTATGACTATCTACTCGGCTACGATGTAGTCTTTGGCGAGTTCGTCGGCAATCAAAGCCGCCAACTTGCCGTGGCGCTCACTCGAGGCGCAGCCAAAACCATGCATAAAGACTGGGGCACCATGATAACATGGAAGTACACGCAGCCACCTTTCATAGAAGAGCCTCTGCAACTCCTCCGAGACATGTTGCTGGCGTACAGGAACGGCGCCAAATACATAGTTGTCTTCAACAGTCCAGGCAATAACACTGCCACAACCAAGTACGGTATTCTCACGGATGCCCACCTCACCGCCATAAAACTGTTCTGGACATATACTCGTCTTTGCCCCGCAGCGCAAGAGTTTCCAGCTGAAACCGCCTACGTGCTCCCAAAGGACTACGGCTATGGATTCCGCGGACCCGATGACCGCATATGGGGATACTTCCCGCCTGACGCGCTGTCACCTGTGATATGGAATGCGTCAACCAGTCTCATCCGCGAATACGGCATCCGCCTCGACATCGTCTACGAAACCAAAATCGGCGACAAACCCATCAACCTGCCGTACGAGCGTCTGATTTACTGGAACGGCACCATCATAGAAAAATAAGCCTGGCTCGGAGCTAAGTCACCTTCATGACTACAGTCTCCGAGAGATAGTTGAAGACCCTTTGTCTCCGTCGCGGGTACAGAAACCAGCCCAGCAGCACATCCCAGAACAGGAAAAACGCTTTGCCCACACTCGAAATCGCAGCGCGTCCCATGTCCACGCGGCTGCCGTCTAAACGTGACAGCTTTATTCGCATCACCATCTTGCCGACCGACTGTCCATACGCACCGTCCATAAACGTCCAATAAACAAACAGGACAATCGAATCGACAGAAAAACTGACAATGATGGTAACCCACCATGGTGCATCAAAAGTAGTAAAGGCGTCTATAGGTTGCCCCAAAAGAGCCGTGAATAAACTAACTATCAGAAGCGCAATCGCAACCATAACCACGTCAATCAGCCATGCAGCGAAGCGTTCCCACCAATAAGCCAGCTTTAACCCCGGTGCAGGCGTAGCGGACTCAACAGGTGCGGCAACCGGAATCTCCACAGAGGCTCCACACACGGGGCAGTACAAAGCTCCTTTAGGCAGTTTAGTTCCACACTTTTGGCAGTAAGGCAATCAACATACCTCGTAGTTACAATTACCGCCAGCCGACTATATTTTCCTTTTCACGTCAGTCCAGCTGCCGACAATGCTTAAATCCAAAAACGCTAATCCCATAGAATGAGGGAACACATCAATTGCCTTATTGCCGCAAATGCGGGACTAAACTTGATGAAGACGCGCGATTCTGCCACGTTTGTGGCACACCCGTCGCCGTGACCACCACCGCTACAGTAGCGGCTAAGCCAGCGACGCTTAGAAGAAGACCCATGTACCTTGGTCTTGCCGCGGTTCTCATAGCCGTCGTGCTTGTGTCAATCGCAGTTAGCGCCCTGATATTCCTGCCCATCAACCCCGTCAACTTCACCCAAACCAACTCTGTAGCGGCTGAGACTGGCTTCAACCGGCTGAACCTTGACCTTCAAGCCGACACCGCCGACGTCAATGTTATCCCGCAGCGCGTAAACGGAAACACACTCTTTTTGAATGTCTCCGCAACTGGTTCAACAGGCATATTCGGCTCCGCAATCCCCATAAAAGTAACTTTCAACAACCAAACCTCAAACAACGCAATAACGGTCACTGCAAGCATAACCCGCATCGGCGTCTCCTTCGTGTCTAACCTGCATGTGGTCTGCGACATTTACGTGGACCCAAAAATAGAATTAAACCTGACAGTAAGCACGGGGGTTGGCCAGATAGCGATGAACGCTAGAGACCAAACCATCCAGAACCTCGCGTTGCAGACGACCACGGGCAGCATTAAAGCTTCTCTGGGAAGAAGCGTGGTCCTAACGGGCAACGTTTCAACCACTACCACGACGGGCTTCGTGACGCTGGACTGGGAGCAAGCAGACGCAGAAGGCAACATCACAATCAACGTAAAATCGACCACGGGCACCGCAAATGTGCGGTTGAACCGCAACTTCATGTTGGCAGGAAACGTCTCCATCGAAGCTGGTGCAACAACCGGAAGCGTCGACTTCGAGATGACAATACACGACGACGTAGGCGCTCAGATTGAATCCAGTAAACTCCTCGGTGCCATAAACGTGCAGCAAGAAGGCTTCTCCGGAAGCCAAGAACTTTTGCGGTCTAACAATTATCCTGCGCCAAGCAACTTCAACGTGAAGCTGTCAACTATCACGGGCAACGTCAACATAGACGTCACGTACCAGTCTTCAGCCACTCGCAGCTGAAAAGCGCTTAAGCACGCAACCTAAATATTTAAAACTTACCACCTTTAGCATTTACAACAAGTTAGGTGACATTGTTTTGGCAGAAGAGCCACGAAAATTCACTTTGGAAGACCTCAAACAGTACGATGGAAAAAACGGCAAACCCGCCTACATAGTGTATAAGGGAAAAGTTTACGACGTCACGCAGAGCGGTCTCTGGAGAGGCGGCGAACACATGGGACTGCACGAAGCGGGAAAAGACCTCACCGAGGAAATTGAGCTTGCTCCTCACAGGGAAGAAGTGTTAGAAAGAGCGAAACTTGTAGGCACGCTGGTTTAGCGTGTTTAAAAAATCACCTGCAACACGCTGTCAACGCGGCGCAGACCACGAATAACCGCTTTAGCGTCTTCAACATCTAATTTTTTTTGCTCCAACAACTCGTTAAATCGAGTAACCATCTCGTAAACCTTGTCGAAAGCTGCTTTTACATTCAAATCATCATCCATATGTCGTTCAAAGCCTGAAACCACGCCGCCCGCAAGCGCCTTTACTTCTCCGTTGGAAAAGGCTACTTTGGTATTTTGCAGTTCTTCGACCATGCCCTTCATTGAATCCAGTTTCCGGCTGGTTTCAGCCAGCTTCTGGAATGTAAAGTTCAGTTTTTCACTGTAGCTACCGTAGATTAGGAAGAAGCGTATGTGGTCTGCACGGAAGCCTTTCGCCAGCAGGTCGTCTACGTAGTAAACGTTGCCCTTGCTCTTGGACATCTTCTTGCCATCAACGAGCAGGTGCGCGCCGTGCAGCCAGTACCGTGCGAACGCTTTGCCAGAAACTGCTTCCGCAACCGCGAGGGTGTAGTCGTGGTGCCGCGCCAAGTTGTCTACGCCGCCGCATGCCACGTCAACAGAAAAGCCGAGATGTTTCGTCACCATTGCCGCGTCTTGAATGTTCCACGCGGGTCTGCCCCTGCCGATTTCCGTGTCCCAGCATACGCTGTCGTTTTTCTTGCAGCCGTGCCACAGTATGAAGTCGCCCTTGTTCCAGGGCGTGCCGGGGTAAGTGTCTAGGTGAAAGCGCCGCTTTTTGCGTGGCCATTGGCTTATGTTCAAGTGGGCGAGTTTGCCGAACCCCGCAAACTTTAAAGGGCTAAAATACGTGTTCTTTGTGCCTTTGTGAGTGTACCAGTAAGCGTAGCCCGTCGCCACGAGTGTTTTGACGAGTTGCGCGGCTTGTTCCACGACAGATGAGGCTCTCACCTTGTAGTCAGGCATCTTTATCCTCAATAGTTCAAAGTCTCGGAAGAAGATGGCTTCGTTCCGCTGGGTTTGTTCTTCCACTGAGAGGCGCTCTTTTCTTGCCTCTGCGATTGCCTTGTCTTCCACATCGGTCAGCGTAATCAAGCGCGTAACATGGTAGCCCAAATACTCCAAGTAGCGTTGCAGCACGTCTTCGAATAGGAACGTGCGGTAGTTCCCTATGTGCGGTCGCTGATAGGTTGAGGGGCCACAAGTGTACATTTTGACTTTCATGTCTTCGATGGGCTTGAAAGGTTCCGTTTTTCGGGTTAAGCTGTTGTAAACGCTGAGCAAGAGGCGGTGCTACTCCTTTTCGAGTTCCTTCAGTACCTTCAGCGCTTCTTCGATGTGTTTTTCAGGCTGGAACTGCGAGGAAAATACGTGGCGAACTATGCCTTTCTTGTCAATTATGAAGGTTACGCGCCCCGGAATTACACCCATCGTGGCCGGCACGCCGTAAAGCTGCCTAACCTCGTTCTTCCCGTCGCTCAGCAGTATGAAGGGTAAGCCGTGGTGTGTTGCGAAGGATTTGTGTGATTCCACGCTCTGTCCGCTTACACCCAAGACCTCTGCGCCTAAACTCGTGAAAACCTCGTAGCTATCCCTGAAACTGCAGGCTTCACGCGTGCAGCCTGGCGACTCGTCTTTGGGATAGAAGTAAAGGACGATATTCTTTTTGCCTAAGAACTCTGAAAGTGTCACGTTGTCACCCATCTGGGAGGGAAGCGTGAAATCTGGGGCTTTATCTCCAACTTTGACTGCCACAAAATATCACTGCCCTCTCTAAGCGAGGAAGCCCATATATCCTTTTCGCGCACCACCAATTAATGCGGGATAATCATTCTTGTAAGCTGCCTCGCATCTTCTACAGATGGAGAGAATGGTTTTTGACCGAGAAAACTTGATGTGGCAGGTCACAAGTGCCGCGCAATCATCAGTCCAGCTGAAGGCGTTCCAGTCGTGTTCCTGCACGGGTTCTCCTACACAAGCGATGTGTGGCAACGCATTGGCATAACCGAACTGCTCACCTTGAAGGAGGTGCCGTTTTTGGCGTTGGACATGCCTTATGGGCTTAAGAGCGAGTGCCGACCCAAAACCCACGACACAGATACCAACGTCAACGTGGCACACGAAGCCATCCTAAGCGTTTTCGGCTCCACTGTGCCAGTTCTTGTGGGCGCCAGCGTGGGCGGACACGTGGCTTTAAGCTCCGCGGCGCGGTTTCCAGTCAAGGGTTTGTTTTTGGTGGCGCCAGGGAGAGCGATTGATGAAAGCCTAAGGCGCAGTTACGGCGAGTTCAGGTTCCCAGTTCGTATAATCTGGGGCTCCCGAGATAATATAATCTCGGGCGAGGAAATGCGCACGCTGGCAGGCTTGTTGCCCTATGCTAAACTTGTGGTTTACGAGGGCGCTGGGCACTCGGCTTACCTTGCGCAGCCTGACCGTTTCAAGCGGGACCTGCTGGAGCTTTACGCGCTGGCAGAATAGCGTTCACGGTTTGGCAGTGACTAGGTAAAAGTTGCTTCCCGCTTCCCTGACGCTTTCCACCCTGAAACCCGCCTGCTCAATGAGCGCTTGTGCGTGCTCCACACTAAACCGTATATGCAACGGCGGGCCATAAGGCATCTGCTTTTTCTTCCAGTCCAAGTTTACCAGCTTGCCATAGGGCTTTATCATTCGTTTGGCGTTGCTGAGCACTTTCGCTGGGTCTCGAAAGTCGTGAAGTACTATGCTGAAGAAAACCATGTCAGCGCATGCGTCGCAGAAAATCGTTTCCTCCGCCTCGGCTGCCTTGACAACGATGTTTCTCAAACCTTTCTCGGCGGCTTTGCGCTTCACTGCCTCAACGGCTTCTGCGTCTGCGTCCACGGCGTAGACCCTGCCGTTTTCGCCAACCTGCTCTGCAGCGGGGATGGTGAAGAAGCCGTACCCGCAGCCTATGTCCATGAAAACCATGCCCGGGCGCAAGCCGACGCTTTTCAGGGTGTTTTCTGGGGTATGCCACTTTCGTCTTAAGGCGTCTTCGCCTGGGAACCTGTAATGGCTCAAGCTTTAGCCTCGTCTTCGTCAGGTTGAAGGAGTCCGGAGTTGTTTTCATGAATCTGGCGTGTGGTCAGCGGGTAGATTTCCCGTTCGCTTTGGAAAAACATGTGGTCTTCGCCTACAACCTTCGACAGGGTTTCGTCGGAGTCAACGTTGACTGTGAGCATGCTGCCCTGCTGACCAATAAGGTGATAGTCGGCTTCAAAGATTTTCTCCTTCTCCAGTTTTTCAAAATACTTGAATTGCAGCGGAAGCATCTTCGACCATTCCTCGAGGGGAACCTCTTGCTTGATTTTTTGAATGATTAGAAACTTCATAAAAATCACTAGAAAACTCGCAGGTTCAGGGTATAAACATTTCTGAAAATCCTTTTGCAGGAGAAAATGAGAAAAGCATATTAGAAAATGAGGAAGAAGAGAGCGTTTCGAGGCTTTACTTTTTCTCTTCTTCGCCGCGCTTCATAATCTCGGGCAGTTTCCAGTGCATCTTGGACGCTGCTTCCTTCATCACTTCCATGAGCTCCTCGTTGATTTCCACTTCAAAAGTGACTTTTAGCTTTCCTTTCTTCTCTTCAGACATTAAACCACCTCCTTACGCCATTTAGCTGATTAGGCAACAGGTCATTAAACATGTAGATGGCTTGCTTCGAATTCACGTCCAAATCGACATCAATCCGGTAGTGAAACTTGCCTAGCCGGCAGGTTCGTGTCTTGTAATCGGAAATCAACCCTTTCTGCTTCAACTCGTTCAGCTTTCGCCCTAAATAGTAGGAGATGGCGGTCGGAGCTAAGGGCTCAAAAAGAAACGCTGCTCTCACGAGGAGACCCGTGAGTTTCTCTCTGACTGGACTGGACGTGCTGTTTTCCTCCATTCTGATTTGACCTGAGAAACTTGCTTGTTGAGTTTGATATGGTGAAACGAATTTTTTAAATTTGTGTGACTGTCATAACCCAATCACAAGGCTGAAACCGCATGGCGCTTGACGAGCTTAACGAGCAGATACGAGCATGCCGAAAGTGCAGGCTGTGGTGGGGTGCAAAAAACGCGGTTCCCGGAGAAGGACCCCTCAACGCCAATGTGATGCTGGTCGGGCAGAACCCAGGCGCGGAAGAGGATGAAACTGGCAGACCCTTCGTAGGCAGAGCCGGAAAGTTCCTAAACAAAGTTCTCGCCCATAACGGCATAGACCGCCAAACGCTCTTCATAACCAACATCGTAAAGCATGTAACGCCCGAGAACAGGAAACCGCTACCTGATGAGATAGCCGCTTGCGTACCTTATCTGGTTACGCAGGTCAACGAAATCAAGCCCAAGATAGTGGTGCTGATGGGAACAGCTGCGTGGAAAGCACCGCGGGCTGAAGGCGTAGAATACGTGGAAACGGTTCATCCCAGCGCTGCCATGCGCTTCGCGAAGATAAGAAAAAGGTTTGAAGAGGATTTTGCAGCGCTAAAGAAGCGTATGTGACTGGGCTTCTACCATTTTTGGGCGTATCGCCAGCCGCCCTCGAACGTGCCCTGCATGCATTTGACGCATTTGCTGTACTCCATGGCGGAAACGTCCAGTACGCGGTCACCCAGCCAGATTATGTTGAAGTTGCGGCTAAGTTTACTGAGCCAGAGTTGGCTTCCTGTCCCTTTGTAGTCAACGTATATCCTTGCTTCGTGGTGGCGGTGGGTGCAAGCTGCTTCAGTTCTTCAGTTGGCTTTTCATTCATGGGCAGAATAACCATCAGATCTTTGTCCTTCAGGAGCGGGTTCAACTACTCAAGCAGCGACATCGGGATGTTGTTGATTCTAAGCCGCCGCGACTTCTGAATCATGCGTTTGATTTCATCTATTCAAGAATCCAGCACCGCGTAGATTTCCGTGCGGGGGACACTTGACTTCTCAGAAACCGATGTGGCTTTGCAGAGATGTGTGTTCAACAGCGCCAAGTACGCTTTGGCTTCGTACTCTGTGAGCCCAACTCGCCTGAGTTGTTCAACGACGCTTTCCATGACGCATCCATTGATGAGTTGGCTGGCAAAAAATAACTAATTACTTTAACCCGCCGCAGTTACTCTACAGCCGCTCAAAGGTACTTAATCAGAAAAACTAAAATTGACAAAGAACCAAACAACATAACCATTTTACTGCAAAGTGAAGCCAGACATGAAATAAGTACGTTGAAATCAAAGTCTGCGACCTTTCCTGCAGGCTCTGTCCCGCATTTTACAGAAAAACCAAGAGCAAATGCGAAGGATGCAAAAAGCCAAACGAATGGGCGCGGCGTGCCCCTTCCACAACTGCGCGGTCAAGAGGAAAGGCATAGAATTCTACGGATCCCGTGATGAAAAAGCGACCTGCGCTGGATGGAGAAAATTTAGAGAAACGGGCAAACAACACGACTCAATCGTGTGCTACCAGAAACTTGAAGACAACATCACCTTCATCCAAAAACGGAATTGAAGAATTCGAAAAACAGCAGAAAACAAGATAGAAATTAATCCGATCCATGTTGTCGGTGTTCAATGAGGGTTGCTCAAAAACCCTCTACTGCATCGCCGCAACCATACTGGAAATCGATGAACTCGAAAACGTCTTAGAAGAGGCGAGGATGAAGTCAAAGGAATTAGACATTATAAGAGAAGTCAGAAATCATGCATTCATTGTTGAACAAAATCGCGGAAAACAAAAACTACCTATTAAAACTCAGAAAATAAGTACAGTTCTCACCTCACTTAAATTCAACAGGAAACTACGCAAGTTCAAATATATAGGGGGAGGTAGGTCACGCAGAGCACAATAACTGCCGGAGCCCAAAGCACATCGGCATGATTAAGTAATAGAATTTATATCTCTATCCAACGTTCAAACGAGAATATTGGAGAGTGCGTGAAACTCGGAAAAGTTTTAGTCACCTCAGCGTGGCCTTACATCAACGTCACACCGCATTTGGGTAACCTAGTGGGCTCTGTTCTGAGCGCAGACGTTGCCGCGCGATACTACAGGCTGCGAGGCGACGATGTGCTCCTAGTAAGCGGTTCAGACGAGCATGGTACGCCCATAGAAGTCGAAGCAATCAAGGAAGGAATTACGCCCAAGGAACTGACGGACAGGAACCATGCGCGAGTAGCCGACCTGTTCAAACGGTGGGGCGCGTCGTTTGACAATTACACGCGCACCGAAAGCCCAGTGCACAAGGCGTTCGTGCAGGAGACGCTGATGAAAATTTACAGGAACGGCTACATCTTCAGCCAAGAGACTGAGATGCTTTACTGCGAGAATGACCAGAGGTTCCTGCCTGACAGGTTCGTGGAGGGCAAATGTCCGTACTGCGGCTACGAACGCGCTCGCGGAGACCAATGCGACAGGTGCGGAAGACTCTTAGAAACCACCTTCTTGATTGAGCCGCACTGCGTCATCTGCGGAAACACGCCGACGGTAAAGACCACGCGGCACTGGTACATCGACCTGTCACGGTTCGCAGACCAACTTACCAAATACATCAAGGATAACCAGCAACTTCCAGCCAACGCGAAAAACTTCAGCTTGAACTGGATAAAAGAAGGCTTAAAACCCAGAGCTGTCACCCGCGACGTGGAATGGGGAATCCCAGCGCCCTTCCCCGGCGCCGAGGGCAAGACCATCTACGTCTGGGTTGACGCGGTCCTCGGCTACGTTTCAGCCACAATAGAGTATTGTAAGCGCATCGGTGAGCCAGAGAAGTGGCGGGAGTTCTGGTTCGACAAAACCGCGAAGACGCTTTACTTCGTGGGGAAAGACAACATCCCATTCCACACCATAATCCTCCCAGCGTTGCTGCTGGCTTCGGGCGAGGACTATAATCTGCCGTGGAATGTGTCAGCCACCGAGTTTCTCCAGTTCAAGGGCGAAAAAGCCAGCAAAAGCCTGAGAATAGGCATATGGATAGACGAGGCGCTGGAACTTTTCCCCGTGGATTACTGGCGCTTCTTCCTCATCGCCACCAGACCAGAAAGCAGAGACTCCAACTTCTCATGGGACTTCTTCGTGGAAAAGATTAACGCTGACCTGAATGACACGTTCGGCAACTTCATCCACCGCACGCTAACGTTCATAAACTCTCAGTTCAGCGGCGAAATCCCGAAACCAGCAAAGTTGACGGCGGAAGACGAAAGCATACTTCAAGCGGTCAGGGAGAAGGTGGAATCAGCCGCCCAAGACCTCAAAGCCGCCAAGCTACAGTCTGCCGCCAACACTCTGGTAGCCATAAGCCGGGTGGGCAACCAATACCTGAACGACAAGGAACCATGGAACCTCGTCAAAACAGACAAGGAGAAAGCAGCTACAGTGCTCTACGTTTCCGCGCAGATAGTCAAAGCCATCGCAGTAGTCTCAGCGCCCTTTATCCCAGGCACGGCAGAACAATTGTGGCAAACTCTGAACCTCACAGGTAGCGTCCACAAGAGCAAGTGGGAAGAAGCCCTGAAGCCTCTGTATGCGGGGCACAAGATTGGCAAACCGAAGCCGCTGTTCAGGAAGATAGACGCTGAGGAAAAGCAGCTTGACGAGAAGTTGGCGCAGATTAGGGAGAAAATGGCAAAAAACGCTTGAGTGGTTGCTGAGACATGCAGGTGAAAGCCGACCTTCACGTTCACACGGTTTATTCAGCTGATTCAGTGATAACCCCGAAAGAACTCGTTTTTTACGCCCGAAAAAGCGGGTTAACAGCCGTAGCCGTAACCGACCACAACCAAGTGGAAGGCGCGTGGAAAATTGCCAAAGAAACCGACTTCCTCATCATTCCCGGCACGGAGGTTTCAAGCCTGCGCGGTCACATCGTCGGACTAAACGTACAAGAAGCAATCCCCCGAGACTTAAGCGCTGAGGAGACGGTTGACCGAATCCACCAAGCAGGCGGCATAGCAATCGCATGTCACCCCTTTGCCCTGTTCAAAGGCGGCAGCTTAGGAAAACATGTAACCGGAAAATTCGACGCTGTCGAGGTTATAAACGCTTCCTCCTTTCCTTTCCGACGCAGCGTAAAAAAAGCCACACAAATCGCGGAAAGCTTCAAACTGGCACGGGTGGCTGGGACAGACGCTCATTACGGTCCAGTGATAGGGCGCGCTTACACGCTCATAAACGCTGAGTCAAACGTCGAGGATGTGGTCAAGGCGATAGGCAAGGGGCAGTGTGAGGCTTTTGGTAAAGCTATTTCGTTTTCGATGAGGATAGAAAATCAGGGCAGATTCTTCAAGAAGTACCTGTAAACAGCTACGTGTTTCTGCGTTCGAACGCACCAAAAATTTATGAAAGACGAGCAAACAACAAAAGGCAAAACAGGAACAAACCAACATGACCCCGACCAAGCTGAAAGCAAAAGGCATATTCTTCGACCTCGACGGCACCATAGTTGACTCGACTGAGGCTTATTTGGCAGCTGCAAAAACCGCATTCCAAACCATGGGACATGAACCGCCAGAAATCAAAGTTGCCCTCGAGATTCCGCGAAGACTGGAACTGAACCAACCCATCACCGACTTGGTCAAAGGCGATACCCAACGATTTCTGAACGTGTACCTGAAAAGCTACTACTCCAGCACAACTGAGAAAACCAAACCCATACCCGGCATCGCAGATGCCCTAAAAGCCTTGTCCAGTAAAGCCAAGCTTGCTCTGATAACCATGCGCAGAGTCCCAAGTCAAGACGTGACAGCTGAACTCGAAAGCTTCGGCGTAGCCCAGTACTTCACCCACGTGATAACCTCATTAGACACGCACAAGCCTAAACCCTCTCCGGAAGCGCTGATAAGGGCTGTCCAAGCTATGGATGTTCAGATATGTGACTGCCTCATCGTGGGCGATTCAGTAAGCGATGTGCGCGCTGGGAAAGCAGCGGGTGCCGAAACCGTGGCGGTTTTGTCAGGGCTTTTTTCCCGTGAAGAACTTGCCAGAGAAAAACCCGACTTAATCCTCAGGGATGCCACGTACCTGCCAAGCCATGTTGGGTGATCATATTTCTACGTGCGGAATATTGCTGAAAACCGCCTAAAGCAGTTATATGGCTTCGAGAAAATAAAGTTTAATTAAAACCTCTATCGTATATAAACATGGAGAGGGCTTCAGAGCGGATTCCATATGAACTTCATAGAAATAATGTTAGCTGAAAAACTGAAGGATTCCGATTCAGCTTTAGACATAACAGGTTCAGACCGCAAAGTTCTGCAAGTAGCCTGTCAAGACTTCACGAACTACCTTAAGTATCATTGGGACCTCATCGGGAAAGAAGCAAGTCAATGTGAACTCGTGGAGAAACTGGAAAGGCTGTTCAAGGAAGACCCCGCTGAACTCGAAGAATTCCTTACTGTTTGGACAGCCATGTGGTTCAAGAAATGGAAAGAACGTGTCAAACTGCTCATAGGCGACCAGAACGTGAACAAATGGAGCAAGGTGTCGAAGACTCTAAGCAACGCCGAGCCGCTTTGGAGAAAAATCGAACGCAAACAAGAAGTACAAGAGGTAGTGGTGGCTACCCTGATAAAGAACGGCGAAATCTGCGGCACCGAGATTCTTTCAGAAAACCTCCTAAAGATGGAGCTGGGCGAAAAACGCATGCAATACCTCAGCGATAAAGAACGTGTCTTCACCATGGTGAACAGCGCGCTGAGAAAAGCCAGAGAGATGGCGCAGAGCAAGGGTCCGCTTATCTTCGTGAAGATTGATAAGGGTTATTACGGAGCATCGACTTAGCCAATTAGCTTCTCCTTACATTTTACTTGAACGATTAAAATTGACTAAAAAACTCAGAGCACTCTTTGTTTCTGAAGAGTCTTGGTCTGCCACGCGTACCGTCGGATAGTTGTGGTTTCTCCGTACCCACAAGCAGCGCATCGTTTCTTGCGCACGTGATAAGCGCGCCTTCCGCAGCGTCGGCAGCGGATGTGGACAGTTTTTCCTTGACGCTTGCCCATCGAGGGCGTTCCTTTTCCCAACTCTGTCACCTTGGTGGCGGCGAGATTAGAACCACGTTGTCTCCTCGGACGATTATGAGCCCGAGCTTCCGCATGGATTCGACGTTGGTGGTGTCTTCTGTCTCTTCCAAAACAAGATTCAGGTGCTGGTCAAAACCTTTCAGTCGTCCTCGCAGGCTTTTTCCGCCCTTTAAGCGTACGAGCACAATTTTGCCTAGGTTCTGTTCGAGAATCTCAGTGGTCATTTCGCTCATTTTTGAAACCTCTTGCCATTGTCTCTCTATAACTTGAACTTTCAACATTTAAACCATTCGCTAAAGAATGGCGTAAATCTCCCGCGCCTCTTTCCCCTCTTTTTTTTTCGGAGGTTTTAGCGCATGGTGAACGCTAAACGTGTAGTCAAGAAATTACCGGCGCTGCTGTGTGACGGTGACACTTCTAGGCGCGAAGGCTACAACGCTTTCATGCGTTATCGCTTCAGGCTCAGCAGGCTTAAAAGGCGCAGTCCTGAAAGGTTCAACACGTTAACGGTTGAGTTGGTTGGCGTTCTTGAAAAGATTGACCAAGCACTGCAAGAGGTCTCTCAGAAACGCTGACCCGGCTCATCGGGTTCTTCCTGAAACTCCGACAAAACTAGCAACAACATCACGAGTTTGAGGTAAACGCTTTAATTGAGGAAATTTTCCTCCTTTTTTTGGTCTTCCAACAGGATGTTCAGCTTTTACTTCTGGTTCCAACGCTCCAGCGCGTTCGAAAATGGAAAACTTTCCAAAAACGAACAGTTGCTAATGTACTGGCAAGAAATGAAAAACTTTGCAAAACTTGCCAGCCTGATGATTTGCAATATCAACATTACAAATAATATTCATTTGAATAATGCTTGTAATGTTGCTCCTGATGTGCGCGTCAAAGTCCCCAAAAAAGAATAATCACCATGTACATCACGACTAAGCATTTTTTACACGAAAAAGGTAGGGTATTTGATTAAAAAACACTGAGTCTTTTTCATATAAAACATTTTAGACGCCATTAATATTCTAAGAAAAAACACTTTCTTTCTAGATTAGCCATGCCAAGGGGAAGACCAAGAAAAACAGACAGCGAATTAAGACGCTACTGGCGACAGCAAAAACAAAGGCGGAAGGCACAGCCATGAAGCTCTCAATTGTTTTTTCAGCGTTGCTGCTAATGGCGCTTGTGCCTATCGCTGCAGCCCAAAATTATTACACTGTCACAGTCGAAGTGAAAAATGGAGAAACGCCAATTCAAAACGCAGAGGTTTGGTTAGGAAAGTATTGCGCTAACACAGACTCTAACGGTATTGCTGTTTTTGAAAGTGTAGAAGCTGGAAGGTGTTTACTCACAGTTTATCTTGACGGCATATTAAGCAGCAGAGAGGAAGTCAGTGTTTACGCAGACGGAAACTTTGTTGTGGACTTCGCAAAGCAGCAAGCGCCTAAACTGGAAGCGCCATCCTGGGCAAGCGGCGCCGTCATTTTGGCTGCCATTGCATTCATCATTATTGTAGCAGCCGTTAAGATGCGTGAGCCGAAACCGCGAAAATGGGAGTCTAGAGTATGTCGTTGAGGTTCAAAATTTCAAATGTTGCGTTGTTGCTGGGTGGCGCCTCACTGATCCTCGGACTCCTGATTTTGCGTTCTGACCTTCCATGGGCATGGAAGATTGGGCTTTTCGCGGCAAGTTTCGCGCTATATACAGCCGTCATGCTCAGCGACGCGTATTTTCAGCATAAAGCTGAGGAAGATAAACTCGAAAAGGTGTTCGGGAAATGAGCCATTCAATACTGAAAGACCTTTGCGGAAAAGACGTCACTGTCGAACTCCAAGACGGATGCCTAGTGCAGGGTCGCTTAATAAGCGTTGACAGAGGTCATATTTTGATTTTAGCGTCTCTTGCGGGCTTTGTCATAGTGAGGGGAAATGTGACCAAGATTTACAGAGGTGTAGGGGTTTGAGTGGCGCTGAACTAGCTGGAGTTGTTGTTTTGCTTTTGATTTTTGTGTATTCCTTATTAGAAAGCATGCGGAAAGGTGACAAAAAGTGAGTAGGCAACGACTAGCGCTTAACAATTGCGTGTGTCCAGACTGCGGCAGAAAAATGCATTACAGCCAAAGACGCAGTCGCTATGAATGTTGGAACCCAAGATGCAGCGTCATAGAAATACGCATTCGCAACCACAGGCGCGGCAACCAAATTTTAAGAAGCGCCGTAAAGGAGAGGCTTAACCGTGGGCAATGACGCGAATGAGTGGGTTAAAAAACGGATTCCTGAGCTGAAAAGGGAGATGGGCGGCAAATGCCAGCATAAGGGATGCGGTGAAAAGCGGCTTTCACGGCTTGATTTTACGCATGTGAGAAGGACACCTATAAGCGGCACTGGGCCTAGAGGCAGGAAAGAGAAGGTTGCGGACGTGAACAAGCATCGGTCAAGCTACACGCTGCGGTGCAAACGACACCACGCAACCGACTTCAAGCACCAACATAGACGATTCAGGTCCCGACGGCGCCCGGGAGTTAGGAGACGCTGAAAAATGACTTACGTTAGGGGAAACCCACAGCGGACACAGCGAAAAGACGTAATCACAGAAGCTGAATTCAACGAAATGCTACGGGAAGCCGAGGCGATCCCTGAAACCTTCTATCGGCTAAGAACCACGGCTCTGCTGTGCATTTTACGCTTAACGGGGAAGCGTAGAAGTGAAGTGGCAAGGCTGGAGCTAACAGACTTCAAAGTCGAAAATGATTTTCTGCACGTGACATTTACGCTTTCAAAAAAGAGGCGGCAAAACGTGATGACCAAGCGAAGCCAGAAGAGCATACCATTAAGCGACCCGTTGACACGGCCAATTCTTGACTACCTTGACTACCTGAAGAGTTTAGACCCAACACCAAAGTTTTACTTTCCACAAACCAAGAGCCTCTGGGGGCAGGGATACGCGATCTTAGGCGACAAAGCAATCACTGGACGGCAAGTTTTCAACTTGGTTAGGGCTGTGACTGAAAAAGCATGGTGTCACCTGTTCAGGGAGACCGCTGCTTCAGACGTTGTGAAGTCTGACCCGTCAATTATTGGGGCTTTCAAAGTGCAAAGGCGCTTAGACCTCGAGAGTGTGCAGACAGGCTTTAACTACGTCAGGCGATTCGCCAGCGACATCATCACACGTGAAATCGAGCAAGAAGCTTTCTGATAGATTAGTATTGTTTTTCGGGCTTGTTTTTGGCTTCTTTTGCCATAAAACATTCAACTACTTCCTAAAAGGCTATAAAAGGTAATAGTCCATTATGGAGCCGATTTTCCAACATAAAACCACTTAAAATCCTTAAAATATTTTAAATGTTAAAGACAAAAGTAATAACCCGTGAAGAAAACACGGAAACTTTGTTTAAACATGGCAAGAAAAATCTAAACTTTCAAGAAAAAGTTTAAACATTGAATAGCCTCAGCAACAGAAAAAATTTTCTTGCTTCATAAATTTTTTGGATTTTTTTCTCCATATAGAAAATATTTTTTCTTTAAAAATTTTTATTACTGCAAATATTTTTTTCTTCATGGAAATTTTTCTCTAAAGAAAAAATTTTTCTTAGCCGCCAAAAAATCTGCCGAAAAAAGCTCCTAAAAAAATTTTCCAAAAATCTTAAGTTTTCAAAAAAAGTTTTTTAAAATTTTTCTCCAACTTCAAAGAAAAAAGTTAATGATAGAAAAAATTGTTATGCCAGCTTTGCACCGCATTCAGTACAAGATGTCATTCGAGCATTATTTTTTGCTCCACAATATCTGCAGTATATCACTTCAATTTCTTTTACTATTTCTCTTTCTCGCCAAATTGAGGGAAACGTCGAAACTTGTGTCCTTGTTAGTCCATACGTGTTTCTTTTTAAATCGGCTTGAGTAGTGAAATAATTCCAAAAATTCTTCTCTAATGAGGGCTCACCCAACAATAGTTTTATTTGTAACGGTATTTTTTCCAATGCATAACTTTGTATGTTCTTGATGCGTGTTCCAAATCCTATTGAGACATTGAATTCGCTTGGTGTCCCTTCTATTTTTGCTAGGATTGCCTTGTCGCCCATTTCCTTTTTGTACGCTTGAGTTAAGTAGATGTTTTCTTTGTGAAAATTTGTAACTCTGTAGTTTCTCCCTGCAAAGTAGATTTCTATTTTGTTCTGTAGTTCTGCCAAATCACAGTTGTATCCTTGAAACTGACGGCTTTCCATTTTTTCCTAGCCTACTTGTTTTCCACAGTTGTGACAGAATCTCTCGTTAGGTGAAAGTTCTATTCCGCAACCTGAACAAAATCTCGGCTGCCCAAAGGTGGGCTGTGGCATCGGCTGTTGAGGATACATAGGAGGCATTGGAGGGTGAGGAACTTGTGATGCTCTGAGTTCTGGAGAAAGGAATGGTAGCAGTCTTTGGTATAATGTTTTTAATGCTGCACGATTTCCTGAGAGAACGATTCGAGATTTGCTTAGGATTTCAAGATATGAACTTTTGAATATCGCGCCTGTTTCTTTGTAGTTTTATGCCTTGAATATCTCTGATTGCCTCAGTCACTACATCATCACTTTTGAAAAACAAACCCCTGCGAGAATAAAGTATCAATCTAATGTCAGTTAAGACGACAGTGTATTCTTTATTCCCATACATTACGTCAAAATCACTTTGGTATCGGATGTTCTCATTTGGCATGAGATAATCTTCTAAAGGCAACAACTACCGCCAATCTCTATTTCCGTCTGGTTGCTTAAAAAATTTTATGCAATAACTACTAACACTAAGGGGAAAAGCGCGCACATGGCAACGGCGAAGGCCCAAGCCAACTTTTCAACACTACGCATGGCTCAGAACCTCATTTATCTTCCTAAGTGCAATAGCGCATGAATCAAGTGTCCTCTCAGCGCTATCGCGGAATTGAAACCTCACAACGTCATCTATGTATTGATAATTAATTGCTAAGAAGTTAGCTGTGTGTACAAGGGAGTTCAAATCACATATCACCTTAGACAAAAGCGTAGCTGACTCTTTCAGTTTTTCAAAGTCGAATCCTTTCTCATAATATTCTTTGTTGTAAAGGATGATTTGCCATTCTTGAAGTGTGTCTTCAAAGTCAGCGGCGACAGGTGTATATCTTCTTGCGAACCAAAGAGGAATTGGGTTTTTCAAGAACAAATTTAATTTCCCCTTTCCTTTCGAGAAATATCCTTCCAAAATGTTTTTGAGGTCGGCAACGTCAGAATGTATTTTCCGCGTTAACTCCGATTTCTCCGGCACTAGAGCAAGGGTGAGCTTTTCGCGGAACCCGTCTTTTTCTTCAGGGGTAATCTCACGTCTCGGCGGGTTTTCGATAAACTGTTGCAGATCAAGGTCCTTCTGCAAGGTCTCTTCATAAATTTTACGAGCTACTTTCGCGTATCGGCTTTGGACCCATGTGCCTTTCCCTTTCGCTTGAACTGGAAAAACAAGTTGCTTACTTTGTAAAGCTTTGATATGCTTGTAAATTGTAGGTCTTGAGATTCCTGTCTCCCTGTGGATTTCTAAGATGTTAGCGTAAGGCCGCGTTAAATCTCGCGTTTCAATTTTTCTTATTGCTTTCAAGATTCGTTCTTGGTTTTGCTTCCATGTTAGTTGTTGTTTTTTATCCATGTTTTTGCACCAACGGGTTTACAATACCTTAATTACATTGTAAATATATAAACGTTATGTAAGGTGTGTATAAACATGACAGAACAAACAAAAACTAAATGGTGTATCCCTGTCACCAAAACGCTAGACGACGCTTTGGAACAAGCCGTAACATTGAACAGCCACAGTAGCAAAAGTGAGTTCGTGCGGGACGCCGTGCGAAGGCGCCTAGAAGAGATGGGGTTTAAACCACAGGTTTTTGAGCAGAAAGCAGAGCTACCGTGAGGAGTGCCGTCGCATGACCGCCGACACTTTACCGGGCTGCAGTGGCTATTACGGGGCGCCGCTGCCGCCAAACAACTGCGGTAACTGTAAGGTTAAGTTGCTGTGTAAACGCAACAGTCGAAAAAAAGGAGCGCTTAAAAAATGAACGTGGAGCTTAGGGCAGCAGCAGAAGCGTATTTTGAGTTAGGCTTTAATGTGGTCACGGTTAAGGGTAAGCAACCGCTTCAGCAGTGGCAAAAATGGACGACTGAGAGGCAGACGCGACAAGAATTTGGATGCTTGAATTTTGTGGACGCGGACGGCTTCGGTGTAGTTTGCGGAACACAAAATAGAGATGGCTTGTTTCTCACCGTTGTCGATTATGACGTTAAGAACGTGTCACAAGAAGCCATAGAGAAGGGCAAACAGGTTTTAAAACACTTGCCAATAACGGCAACGGAGAGGACACCAAGCGGCGGTCAGCATTGGATTTACTACGTGCAACGCAAGCCGAGAACCGTCAGCGCCTTCCACAACACATGCGCTTTAGAGTTGCTAGGTGAAGGAAAACTCTGCATTATGGCGCCAAGCGAAGGCTACACGCGTCTAAACGACAACTTTCCAACCGTCATAACTGACATTGAAAGCGTTTTCACTGCTGCTTTAAGCAAGGTAGGTGTGACTCACAGTAAACCAGCAGCGCCGACAACGCAACCTTTCAAAACCCAGAGAGAAGCGCGTCCATGCGTTGCAGAAGCGTTGAAGCGCCAGCTCACGGGAGCCACAGGCCACCTTATGAGGCTGGCGATAGCGTCAGAGTACAAGCGCTTAGGCTACACAACAAACCAAATAGTTGAGTTGTTCAGGGGTCAGGATGACTTTAATTTTGAGACTTGTTTAACTCAGGTTGAAAGTGCGGACCCCACAAAAGCTGCCTCATGCAAAACGATAGCGGATTATGGTTTCTGCTTACCAGACTGCAAGCTCAAAGAAGATGATGGAGAGCCGAAGATTCTCTATATGCATAAACCAACAGTGTTAACCTCAGAGTTTCTGGCTGAAGCGGTGTGGAATAGAAAAGACCCCCCTGAGTATGTGGTTTACAATTTTGAAAGCGACACGTTCACGCGGCAAAGCGAGCTAGACCTGGGAGAAACAGACCAGAAAGGCAGACCTATAGTTTACGTTCCGCCGTTTAATGAAAGCTTGAAAAAAGGGCTTGTCATAGTGCCTTCAGACGTGAAGGAGACTACATTTAAGGATGTTTTTGAGAAAATAGACCGTTTCGCAACCACCGCTTACGACCCCTGCGGACAAGACGCACTTGTGAAGCTGTTGGCACGCATAGCTGTTGGCAGTTGGTTTTTGGACAGATTTATCGCTGACCCTATGTTTGATGTCGCTGGAGCTGGTAAATTCGCGCCTATACTACCCATTCGCGGACCTAGTCAAAGCGGCAAGAACAGGTTAGCGTTTGTGCTTAGACTGCTGAGTTACCGTCCGTACTTTGAAATGAGTACATACAGAATTCCAAGTCTCTATCGACCGCTTGACTTGTGGCAAGGAACGCTAGTTCTGGATGAGGCAGATTTTGCGAACACTAATGAAAAGTCGGAGCTTATTCACTTTTTGAATTGCCGCGCCACTGGAACTCCGCTGAGCAGACAGAACCCAAAAAACCCTAAGATAACAGACACTTTTAACAACTTTGGCCTAACCATAGTGACTCAGCGCAGACCTTTCGATGATAACGCGACTGAAAGCCGCGCTATTCCTTATTATTCTGAAACAAGCGATAAGAAACTACCCGTGATTGAAACAGATGAAATGCTTCGACAAGGCTTAGAGCTGCAAAACAAGTTGCTTTTCTTGAGAATGAAGTATTATCGGCAAGTCATAATCAATAAAGAAGCATGGATCAACGACCTGACCGACCACAGGCTAGTGGCTTCGCTTCTGCCACTTCTAGCGTTAAGCAACCATGAACCGAGCTTACGGGAAACAATCACAAGCACAGCGAAAGAGGTTGAAAAAGCCAAAATTGAAGAGAAAGCCAACAGCATGGACGGGCAAATCATTAATTTTCTATGGGAAAAGATTAGCGAAGGGCTATTTGAAAATTGGAGACCGAACATCTTTTACGTATTGGAAAATAGAGAAATCGAAGAAAACAACGGAGTAGAAACAGAACATAAAACCGCTTTAACCACGAGTAAAATGGCGGAACATTTTAAATGGAGCGCTCAATCAATCCGTAAAGCGCTTAGCAGTTTAGGGATAGTAGAGAAAGGCTTGAATAATTTGGTAAGGGTTGGCGGGGGAAAACCGCAGAAGGTAATACTTTTTGAACCTAAGCGGCTTGAGAAGCGGCTGCGCGAGTTTGTTGTGAACTATGAAGTCGGTAAGGTTCTTTCTGTAACGGGTGTAACGGATGTAACGGTTTCTATGCGCAGCGCTGATAAAAATTCACTTTTAGCCTATTCTGAAAACGCTGAGAACTTAGATACACTGCATAAAAAAACCGTTACAAGCGTTACAAGCGTTACAACTCCTTCAGATTTTCCGCGTTATCCTGAGCATGGAGAGTTTTAGCATGGTTGAGGCCGTCTCTTCGCTTAAGTGTCCTGAATGCGGGTCCAGTCGCTTATTCAAGGCTGGGCTACGCTACTTGAGCAATGGAGAGACCGTGCAGCGCTGGCTTTGCCGAAGCTGCGGTTACCGCTTTTCAGAAAATTCTCGGAAAAATATAAATTCTCACAGCGTTATAGGGAAAGGCAGCCAAATATGCGCACAGGTTGCGAAAAATTTGGAGACGCAGACAATAGAAAAAGTCTGCGCGGGAGACGGAAACCTACTAAACTATGCTTGGCTTCTTAAAAAGAAGCGCGGATCAGCTGACAACACAGTAAACTTGAGAGTAAGCACGTTAAGACTGCTTCAGAAGAAAGGCGTGGACCTCAATAACCCTGAAAGTTTCGAGACGTTCATAGCTACTGAAGACTTGACAAAAGCACGAAAGTGGCAGTTCGTAAGCTGTTATAGAAGCTACACGAAAATAATGAAGATTCCTTGGGAGCCGATAAACGTAAAGTACGAGCCTAA
Organism: Candidatus Bathyarchaeota archaeon A05DMB-2; assembly: GCA_018475625.1. Lineage (GTDB taxonomy): Archaea > Thermoproteota > Bathyarchaeia > Bathyarchaeales > Bathycorpusculaceae > A05DMB-2. The sequence continues at coordinate 9,386 of JAAKEZ010000009.1, read as the reverse complement.
AGAGCCTTTCCTGCCGACACATGAAGAAATGAATCAGCTTATCGGAGCTGCAAGCAAGCGACTAGCTGCTTTTCTACAAACTGCTTTAACAACTGGTGCACGTGTAGGCGAGCTTTGTAAGCTGAAATGGATTGACATAGACGCGGAGAAAAACACGGTTAGTATTAATGATGCGGAAAAAGGATCAAAAAACAGAACAATTAAAGTTCCACAGAAAACAATTGCCATGCTGACCTCTCTGAAGAAAAAGCATCCTATCTACGTGTTCAATACTAAGCCCTGCAATGTTCGAGTGATCTTTCAGAACCTTAGAAAACGATTGGCGCACACGCAAAGCAACCCAAGATTCCTTCAGATACACCTACACACGTTCAGACATTTCTACGCTACTGAAGCCTTGAGAAACACGAAAAACCTCAGCTACGTCAAATATGCTTTAGGACATAAAAGCATCACGAACACAGAGCGCTATACTCACCTAGTTGAATTTGGAAATGACAAGTACTATTCTGCTGTGGCTACTACTGTTGAAGAAGGCAGGAAATTAGCTGAAGATGGATGGACTTATTTCCAAGAGTTTGAAGGCGTTAAAGTGTTCAGGAAGCCAAGATAATGGAAAAACTTTTCACATTAGTTGTAGGCTTTTCGGATTTAAACCTATCTAAGCAAGCCAGCTAGATTGGCTGACCGTTTCTGCCGTATGGTGCTGGAAGTTTGCATGCCTCTTTTTAGCGGGTGCCTTGCACTTTGGGCAAGAAAACGCGGATTCGCGAACTATTCTTTATAATAAAGGTATAAGGTATGCGAGGGGTAGCCTAACTGCGGGTTTTCACAGAAATTATCCACTTTCACTGGTTTCCAGCCCACAATCTCGTAGTCATGTGAGACCACACGCACGCCCTTCTTGAGTTCTGCCTCCAACTTTGGCTTGATTTTCTCGTTCGCACTTGTTGTTAAATAGAGGAAAACCACGTCTGCGGATGAAAGATTCACGTTGAACATGTCCCCGTTCACTATGGTTACCCTGTCCGCGAGCCCATTATCATGAATGCTGCTTAACGCTTTCTTCGCCAAGTCTTCCCTTAACTCGACGCCAACTGCTCTTGCACCAAAGTTTTTTGCAGCCATAGTGACTGTTCTGCCGTCTCCGGCACCCAAGTCGAACAGGACTTCGCCTGCTTTGAGGTCGGCTAGTTTAAGCATGCGCTGAATAACGGGAAGCGGGCTTGGAACGAAAGGTGCGATAAACATTAGCGTTTTCTCCTATCAGATTTAGAGGCTGTTATCTCCTTAAAGAGTTTACTCATGCACTACGCCACATACTGCTCTCGTCTTGGTGTGGGTCTCTTGGCTTCCCCGCATTTCACGCAGCTTTGAGCGCACAGCTCTAAGTACTTCTCTTCATTTTTAGAGCCAATGGCTTCGGCTGCTTTCTGGCAGAGTTGGCTGGGTTCTAAGCAGCCTTCTTCGCTGCAGAGGTTTGAAATATACGTGCATATGTCCTTCACGTCTTTCGGTTCTAACACGGCGCGGTTGGTGCGAACAAGAAGGCATAGTTCACGTGCCATGACACATGTTTTAACGTATTTTATGCGTTCCAGAACCTCTGTGCGCAACTTTTTTCGGCTTATTTCCACCTTTAAGTCTCCTGCAGGTGTTGAGGGCACTCTTAGGCACAAATAGGCAGTTTATCGCTTAAAAAGGTGTTGTTAAATGCCGCAAATCTAAGCGACATTTGCAGAGAGCAGAAATGAAAAGAAGAGCGGGGCTTTCTACCCAAAGCGTTTGCTCAACGCTTTGCGCTCTGCTTCAAGAATCAACTCGTAAAACTTGTCAGTGAGTTTTGGCTCCTTTTCCAGAACCTCTTCGATGTCTGATGGGCGGACTCTTCGTGCGCTCAAAGCCACCGCCGCAGCCTTTCCATACCTCGCCATAAGCTCCGCGGTCTGCAATGCTTGCGTCTGGAGTTTTTCTTCGGCTTTAGTCAACTTCTCGCCCTTCTTATCTATAAGGGTAAATGTCTGTTCTTCTTCCACCTTCAACAATCCAAGAGCTTGAGAACCGCAACGGGGACACTTGGGTTGGTCAGGCAGGTCTTTGATGCGTATCATCTCGTTGTAGTTCCAGCAGGTCGTGCATATGAAGTTGCCCGTCTCGTTCAGCAGTCTCGCTTTGGCGGATTCCACGAGTACGGCGCGCATTCGTTCAGGCGGAATCAGGTCGGTTTTCATGCTGACCCGTTCGATGCCTACTCGCGCAACTGGGGTTGCGTTGCCGTCTGTCTCCAGCAGTTGCAGCTTGATTTCGCCGTCTCGTATCTTGCCGAGGACATGCACGAGGGTTTCAGCGTCAAGGTCCTTGGTGAAAACCTCTTTCAAGCCTTCCTCGTAGACTGGCGTGCCCTCAAAACTCGCTATCAATTTCTGGAGGCTGACGTTGCTGAAGTCTGCCCATTTTTTCAATGCACCGAAGCGGCGAGCCACGTGAATCACTCTGCGTTTGAAGAGTCCCGTTTTCACGGTTGATTTGGTGAGTGTGTCTCTTATGGTTTGGTCTGGCATGCCGCGGAGTTCGTCGAACACTTCGAGCACGCGTGAGGCGGTGGAGGCACCCATGGTCTGCACGAAGATGCGATAAGGGTCATGCTGCACCACGATGCCGCGTCCAAGCTTGTCGGAGAGAATCTGCCCCAATAGTTGGGCTAAGGCGCGGTTCGTAAGGGAGCCGAAGTTGGTGTGGAGTATGACGAAGTCTTCCCAGTCTTCGAAAACTATTCGATTTGGTGTAGGCACCGCGAGACCCGCGTTCACCTGCTCAATCGTCTCAGCCAACGCACGCATTATAGTGTCCTTATCAGCAGGATACTGTTTGCTGAGCAAAGTGGCGACTTCGTCGGGTGAGAATCCTTCGTGTATCTTCTCTTCAACGAACCCTCTTATCGAGGCTAGTTCCTGCGCGATTTCGAACGGCACCGGAATTTCCTCGCCTATCCAGCTTGGAATCGAGCCTGTTGGGTCGTCCACTGGTCTCACGTAGACTTTGTCTTCGGTGGTGTGGATTATCTGCCACGGACTGCCACGGATGATGAATTTGGTACCTGCCTTGCCGTACTCAGCCATGAACGCTTCGTCCAAGACGCCTATTGATTGGTCTCTGGATTCGTCAATCACGAGGAACTGTTTCTCTACTGGAATCATGGACAGATTGTCGAAGTAGTACTCGAAAAGCGACTTTGACCGCTGAGGCTTCAAGATGACTTGGTCTTCGAACGAGACCCAAGCCAAGCGTGGAAAGCGTCCGTGCATATACTTAAGCACTTTTTCGATGTCTTCCATCGTTAAATCTTCGTATGGGTAAGCGTTTCGCGCCATATTGAGTATGTCGTTGAATTCCAGTCGCCTGTTCTTCAGAAGCAAACCGGCTATCTGATGGGTCAGCACGTCGTAAGGCTTAGGTGGAACCGCGACGGGTTCCAGTTCTTCTTTTGCGGCTCGTCTTGCAATGACCAATGCCTCTAATGTATCGTCTGAGTCCATGCCGATAATCACGCCTTGCGCGACTCTGCCAACGCTGTGTCCAGCTCTGCCCACACGCTGGATGAGTCGGGTAACTTGTCTGGGACTCATGTACTGGATGACGAGGTCGATGCGACCCACGTCGATGCCTAATTCCAGGCTGCTGGTGGCGATTAAGCCCTTGAGTTCGCCGCTTTTCAGCCCTGTCTCCGCGGCTATCCGCGACGGCTTAGCAAGTGAACCGTGATGGATTGAGACCGGGAAGTCCATGTCCCAGACTTTGAACCTGCTTGCCAGCACTTCTGAGACGGAGCGAGTGTTGGTGAACAGAAGCACGGACTTATACTTATCCATGTATTCGCGTATTATCCTAAGCCGAGCCGCCACTTCCGGGTGCGTGTAAAGTCGCCCTGAGAGTCGCGCGTCTTCGTCGGTTGGTGTGGGGAAAATTACCTGCAACCGCATCAGCTTGGTGACTGGCACAGGGATGATTTCGACGTTTCGCTTGTCACCCACGAGAAACTGTGCCACTTTGTCCGGCGTGCCGATGGTGGCGGATAAGCCGATTACCTGAAAATCTTTGCCGATGAGTTTTCTGATACGTTCCAGAGCCAGAGACAGCTGACTGCCGCGTTTGCTGTCCGCCAATTCATGCACCTCATCGATTATGACCCAGCGCAGGCTTTGCAGGTGCTGGCGCAGCATCCAACCGGACAGTATGGCTTGTAACGTCTCGGGAGTAGTTATTAGAATGTCAGGCGGGCTTCGCGACTGCCGCGTTCTCTCTCTTATATCGGTGTCGCCGTGCCTGACCGCCAGTTTAATGTCCAAGTTGTTGCACCACCACTCAAGTCGTTCGAGCAGGTCACGGTTTAAAGCCCGAAGCGGCGTGATGTAAAGCACTTTAATTCCCGGTAGATGTTGTTCCTGCAGCAGCATGCTCAGCACTGGAAGGAAAGCGGCTTCAGTCTTACCAGTTGCCGTGGGCGAGATGAGCAATACGTTTTTGCCTTCGAGCACCTTCGGAATAGTCTTCTCTTGAGGTTCAGTTGCCCTTGGGAACCCTTTCTGTTCCACGAGCCTTCGAACCGGCTTCACAAGCATATCAAAAGCACTTTCAGAAGATTCCTGCAATCTCGGCGCCGAGAACATTAGCGGAGAATCCGCTGTAAAAACGTTTTGGCACGCTTTACCTAATTCGACTGGTTCCAAGCCATGAGCACTTTGATGGATGAAGAAATGTTACACTCTCGAAAACGTCCAACTCCATCATGCACGAAAAATCAGAACATTTTTCAGCTCTTTATATAAGGGATGGGTCACCTCAGAGTAGATAGCTCTGTGCGACGCTTCTCTCTAGACTATTTAAAGTTGCTTATATAAGGGGCTGTAGACAAAAAATAGCTCTAAGTGGCGCAAACTCTTAACGGTATTATGGCGAAAACTTGTTTTCTTAGGATTCGCTGCTGCTTGGTTAAAAAAGATAATGTTCATGAGAACATTGTTGAGCTTTTTGCGTGTATTGTGTTTACACTGTTGGTGCAGAGTTCAAGCATTCTTCAACAGTCTTTAACATGAACATGTCTAATCTTGATGTCTAAACATGGATTTTCTATTCGAACGCTATGGAAAGTTATTTATCCACCATCATAAGAAACCATGAACCCGAAACATAACGGAGGAAAAAAATTATGGTTAAATGTCCAAAATGTGGAGCTGAAGTTTCAAAGCCGAAGAAGACATGGAAAATGGCTGGACGCCCAGACAAACAAGGAAAACGAATGCAACTGGAAATCGGGCTTTACGAATGTCCCAAATGCCACGCCACCTTCCGCGAAGTCCTTAGCAAAAAGAAAATCTAAACATCATCACCACACGCATCACGATTACACTTTAACCTCCAATTTTTCCTTTTTTAAAGCGTTAAGCTTTATAACGTCAAATGCTTTATGAACAACAACACTTCCCTGTTCACAGAAGGCGCCACTTTGACTTCAACCCTCAAAACGCTCTGGAAAAACGAGTACTTCCAAACCTCCGTTGTCATCGGTTTGATTGTTCTAATGGTCTTCGGATTCTGGTACGGCTCACAACTGGTCCTCAACACACCGTACCCAGCGCTTGCAGTCGTAACAGGCAGCATGTGCATCCCATACGATGGAGCATGCGACGGTTGGACTCACCCATTCACGCGAACCTTACACGTCGGAGATTTAATCGTCGTTCAAGGGGTAAATCCCGCAGACCTCAACGCTAACTACCCGAACAGCGACATAATCGTCTTCCACAGACCCGGAAACCCCGATGAACTCATCGTTCACAGGATAGCCGCAGAAGAAGTCGTCAACGGAACAATATACTTCTACACAAAAGGCGACGGAAATCCAGTCGACAAATGGCCAAACCCCATCCAACCATCCGAGTACGATCCATGGGGAAGAGTTTCCCAAGACCAGGTTGTGGGCAAAGTAGTCATGCGAATTCCTTGGCTGGGGCAAGTTGTTCTTTTCATGCGCAACTCGCTGGGCTTGCCCATAGCGATAGCGCTTATAATACTTCTAGTCTTCGTTGAGTTTATCGTTCCGCTGCTGAAAGGGAAGAAATCTTCAGAGCAGCAGAGCCAAACACGGCAACAAACATAGGTGTATTTATAAATAAAACCCCTTTTATAGAAGTATTTAACCGCGGTTAAGAAGGAAAATTCATGCCAAAAGTTAAAGCCGTAATAAACATCGAGAACGTAGTCGCTTCCGCAACGCTAAACCAGAAAGTTGACTTGAACGCTGTGGTGAAAGGATATCCAGGCGTGGAATATCGTCCAGAACAGTTTCCGGGACTTGTGTTCAGGCTGAAACGACCTAAAACGGCAACATTGATTTTTAACTCTGGCAAAATGGTGTGCACAGGCGCAAAGTCCGAGAAGGAATCACGCAGAGCCGTCATGAAAGTCATCAAGGAACTAAAGAAGGGCGGAATCATAATCATCAGCAAACCAGAGTTAAAAATACAGAACATAGTGGCTTCAGCGTCGCTGGGCGGAATGATTGACCTAGAAAAGGCGGCTTACACGCTTGGAAGGACGATGTATGAGCCTGAACAGTTCCCAGGCTTGATTTACAGGATGGATGAGCCGAAAGTGGTGATTCTGCTGTTTGCAAGCGGAAAGCTGGTTTGCACTGGAGCCAAGAAGGAGCAGGATGTTTATGACGCGGTTGAGAAGCTGCATGGGTTATTGGAGGAGAAAAGCCTAATCTTCTACGACTAAGTAGCCCTTTGCTGTTTTTTTGACCTGTTTCAGGATTGTTTTCAAGTTTTCCTCGTCTATGGCGCCAATTTCAAAAAGTGTGTTCGCCACCTCGCTTATCTTGAGCAGCTCATGAAGTTCTATTCCGCTTTTTAGGAGGTTTTCTTTTCCGCCTTCTTCCCTGTCCAATAACGCCACGGCTTCGGTTACCACGCCACCTTCAGCTTTAACGGCTTCTGCGGCTTTCTTCAGGGTTAAGCCTGTGGTGACTAGGTCATCGATGAGCAGCACACGGTCTCCCGAGATTAGGATTCCTTCGACGCGTCTTTCTCTTCCGTGGAGTCTGGCGCCTTTGCGGACGTAGAGGAAGGGTTTCTTGAGGTTGTAGGCGATTTGGCTGGCGAAGGGGATTCCTGCGAGTGGTATGCCTGCGACGCGGTTGAAGTTTTTGAGTCCGATTTGGGTGGTTATTTGTTCGGCGTAGAAGTCGCAGATTTGTCTGAAGGCGTCTGGAAAACTGGGTACTAATCTGAGGTCTATATAGTATGGGGTGACTTTTCCGCTTGCGAGTTTGAAGACTCCGAATTTTAAGGCACCTACTTTGTGGAGGATTTTAGCCATCTCAATTTTTTTTGTTTCGTTTGCTGTCAATGTGGGTCACTTCTTTTTTGGACTTGGTAGATTTTGTTTTGCTCGGGAATTAGACAAGTGGTTCTCGGCAGCTCTTTTTTGATGAGTTCGGCGAATCTGTTCTGGTAATCGGGTGAGTTGGTGTGGTATGGAACGGCGACCTGCGGTTTGGTGAGGCGTGCTATTTCGAAGCCTGTTTGGGGTGATGCTCCTGGAGCTATGCCGACTGTGCAGAATGCAACATCGAATTTTTCTCTTTCACCTATCTTGGCGAGTTCGGGGAAGGGCAGGCTGTCGGCGGTGTGGTAGATTTTTACTCCGTCTTCGCTGGTTATTATGTAAGTCACTGGAGTTTCGGCTGGGTGGTTGCATCCTTCGGCTTTGACTGAGACTTTGCCTATTTTGGTTTCTTCTCCTGGACGGATTTGCTGCAGTTTTCCTGCGGGAATAGCGTGTTGCAGGCGTTTTGCGGATGCTGGGTCAGCTATGATGGTGCAGTCTGTGGCTTTCTGAATTTCCAGAATTAAACGCTGGTCTAGGTGATCGTAGTGTTCATGAGTTACCAATATAGCGTTTGCGTTCGGGAAACTGCGTGCTTTTACGTCCACTGGGTCTATGATAAGGGTTTTTGAAGGGGTTTTTATGAGCACTCCAGCGTAATGGTTGAACCAGACGAAGAGGACAGAGTTTTTTTCGGGCGTCTTTTCTATGGGCATAACTTGACTCCTCAATCGGTAGTATTATAGTTATTTGGTTTTAAAGAAGTTGCGATGGCGGTGTTGCCAGTGAGCGGTATCTTGCGTTTTTTCGTTGTGCTGTCTGGATTGGCGCGTGATTTTTTTCTATAGCCCCTTGTATAAAGGAGTCACGTATGAAGTTGGCGTCTCCGCTGGTAGTACCTCCTTCTCCTGTTTTCAACATGGTTTTGGCGTCTGAAAACGCGAATAGTGATAGCCCCTCTATAGGTTTCTGCAACGAACCACTAATAGGCTTCAAATAGGTTGCTGCTTATTGCGGCGTTTGTGAAATGCGGTTGGTTGGCGGGCCCGCTGGGATTTGAACCCAGGACCTCCGGCTCCGCAGGCCAGTGTCATAATCCGTCAGCACGGAAAGAACCCAGTGATACTGGATTTACCCGTTGTACTAGACTACGGGCCCCTGCAACGAGATTACAACTTTCATCAGATTAAAAGGTTTGCTGGCGGTTTCGGCAGGTAAGCATAATTTTGAGAGATAACATTTCTGAGGGTGACTGCTAGGATTTTTAGTTTTTGACGAGAAGAGAAAAAAAGAAAGGGGATGTTGAGGTTTTTGATTGTGGCTTTATGGTCTTTTTCTGAGCATCAACACCAATAAAGCGCCGACAACAGCTAATGCGATGACTATGCCTGTCACTGCGGGCAGGAAGTACATCTCGGACATCGGCACAGGTGTCGGAGTGGGTGCAGCGGTGGGTTGAGGAGGCTCGTCTACGTTGAAGTAGGTCATGGAGTACGAGCTGCCATAGGAATTGGAACCTGCGAAAGTAGCGATAACGGTGTATTGACCTGGAATATCTGGAGTCCATGCGAGACCAAAGTGGCCACTTAAATCTGTGGTGACGGTGCCGATGTTTCTGAAGTTGTTGTTGGCGTCAATAACGTCTATCTTTACCACCACACCTGTCACGTTGATTGGCATCGACTTTTGCATGTGCAGGTATTCCATCCATGCTGCCATGCTTTCGTCAGAAACGCACGCAGTGCCTTTCTGGGCTGGCGATTGGTCAGTGACTGTTCCTTTAATCATTATGCTTTGCCCCAACTGTATGCCGGTGTCGGGTGCTGTGACTGTGGTGGCGCTTGGTCCCTTGCCGAAGACGTACATGTACCCGTCATAGGTGTTGGAAGCTGCAAGGTAGCCGTCGGCTATGGAAACTGGAGTACCCATCGATGAACCAAAAGTTATGTTCCATATTCCATTGCCAGTAGTAGCGTTAATGCAGTGAAGTTTCCAGC
>JAAKEZ010000069.1 GCA_018475625.1 Candidatus Bathyarchaeota archaeon A05DMB-2 | reverse complement strand
CAACCTCCCCGGGTCTGAATTAGGCCTAGTTAAAATATATGTACCTCTATAGAGTAACATAATTCAATTGGCAATTATAGCTACATTATGTACCGGCCAACTCCGGCCCCTGCCCCCCAAAAAAAACTGGGGCCAAAAGCCCCCATTACGCCTGGAACCCGGTTATTATGAAAACAGTCCTTTTATAAACCTTACCTCCATGCACGGCCCCGTTCAGCAGCCTTCCTTTCAGTTGGCTACCGGGCGAATCAGGTATCTCCTCCAGAGCAAACAGAATCATCCCTTTCTTTAGGATTAAACTCTCGCAAAGCAACGTTCTCTTTATTCTATTCTCCTAGTTGGAAAAGGTTAAACTCCCCACGGCAGAAAAAATTTTTGGCTCTACTCCCGAAGTAGTTGAAGAGGTAAAATAGGCGACGGGTGAAGCGATATGGAACACATAGACATGATGACGAAAATGATGGCGGGGTCACTTGGCCTGGAGGAACCCTGGTACATCGGCGGCGTTGAATTTGACGAGAAAGAACTTGCTCTACATATCTACGTAGGAATCCGCAAGGGCGCCGAGATTGCTTGCCCGGTATGCGGAGCGCAGACGAAGCGCAACGGATATGAACCCAGAGAACGGGTTTGGCGGCATGGAGACGTAATGTTTTACCCCTGTCTGGTGCATTGCCGCCGGCCCAAGGTGCTGTGCCTGAACTGCGGGAGCGTACAGGTGAACGCGCCGTTCGAGAGGAAAAACAGCCGGTTCACCCTTTTGTTCGAGGGCTACGCTATGCTGATTCTGGCAGATATGCCGATTGCCAAAGCCGCGGCGCTGCTGCGCTGTGACGAGAAGTCGCTGGTGAAGATCATGCGGTATTGGGTCAACAAGGCGGTTGACGGCATGGATTTGAGGGATGTTGCAATGCTGGCGATTGACGAGACCTCCTTCAAGCGAGGACATAAGTACGTGACACTCATCATCGACGCCGCCAAACGGCGTGTGCTTGACGTGGAAGAAGGGCGTGACGCCGAGACATTGAAACTGTTCGCCGAAAAGCTTTCCGCAAGAGGCGGCAGTCCGGAGAAAATCACGGCTGTGACCAGCGATATGTCGAAAAGCTTTCTGCCGGCGATTGCGAAGTATTTTCCTAAGGCCGAGAACATCATTGACAAGTTTCATGTAAAAAAGGTGCTGATCGACGCGCTGGACGAGGTCCGCAAGGCCGAGCAGAAGTCGGTTGCCGATAAAAAAGGCTTGTTTCGCGGGCGGCGGCTGTTCATGATCCCGAAAGCAAAGCTGACGGCGGAGCAGTCGGCCGCGCTCACTGAAATGTCCAAGCGGTATCCCAAGACGGGCCGCGCATATCGCATTGTCGCGGGGCTTGACGATTTCTATGCCAGCCGCGCGATGGATGAGGCGGAAAAAGGTTTCGCCAGTCTGTACTCGTGGATGCGCCGCTGCCGGTTAAAACCAATGAAAGAAGCAGCGGAAACGCTGATGCGGCATAAAGACAAAATCCTGGCTTACTTTAAAAACCGTATTACCAATGCCATTTGCGAGGGGATAAGCTCCATGATTCAGGCGGCGAAGCGAAAGGCGAGAGGATTCCGCAACTTTGAGGGCTATGCATCCATGATTTACCTCATCGCCGGAAAGCTCCAACTCGCTGTGCCCAGGCCTTTTTAAATCGACTATCCATTAAAACGGGAGTAGAGCCTTAAAACATCTATTCTGACCACACAGACTCGGCTTTTTCAAAAAACATCTAAATCGACCACTCGCCAAGCACCGACATCTAAAT
>JAAKEZ010000068.1 GCA_018475625.1 Candidatus Bathyarchaeota archaeon A05DMB-2 | reverse complement strand
ACACCCCTATGGGTGATAGAAGGCTGACGCGCTATCCGTGCTGCGCCACGGACCCGCTGTGAAATCCACATAATAAAATTCTAAGAATATATTTTTACCTATGCTCGTAGAAAACCAAGTCAAAGAATTCCCCTGATTCTATAACAAAACTGGTCACTTTAGAGTAATATGAAATATGGCTGGTACTTCACAATTCGCTATTTAGACCTGACCTGTTGAGTATAGTTTTCTTTTAATTTCAAGGAATAAATAGTAGACCTTAGGCGCAATTTCTATTTTAATTGCTAAAAGCTGCCGAAATAGGCTTATTTTTAGCATAAAAGTGTGTTTTTTTGGTAAATCACTCTCATAAGGATTCATCGGCATATTAGCTTGAGATATTGCCCAGTGTTGGATGAACTTATTTCGTTAGAGTGCCAACTGCCCTTTGGTGATAGTTTGCTCAACTACAAGGTACTGTCAAGAAAACCTCATCTATTCCGGTCCTTAACAGGGCTAAACTTATCTGAATTCGACCAGTTCTACGCCCAAGCCAACGCCAAATACAGAGATTACGAAGCAAAAAGGCTTGATAGACCAAACAGAAAACACAAAGTAGGCGCAGGATACCCCTTCAAGCTGTCTTTGCAAGACAGGCTGCTGATGCTCATGGTCTACTACAGACTCTACATAACGTCCACGCTAACTGGAGTCCTCTTCGATTTGGACCAAAGCAACGTGCTCAAGGACATACGTAAACTCGAACCCCTCGTCAAAGCGATTCTGCCTCTGCCCAAAAAGCTGCATGACAAAGCCAAGCGACTTCAAAACATAGAGGAAATCGAGGCGATGTTTCCGGAGTTCAAAGCTTTCGTTGACGCCACCGAGCAGGAGATTCCTAGGCCAAAGAGCAGGCAGAAGCGCAAAACGCATTACAGCGGAAAACGCAAAAGACACACCATAAAGACTCAGCTAACGGTTAACTCTAAGGGCTTGATAGTTCATAAATCGCGTCATGTTAGGGGCAGCATGCATGACTACGTCCTCTACAAGCATAGTCATCCCAAGTTGCCAGACAAGGTTCGGGCGGGTTATGATTTGGGTTACCTTGGAATAAAGGCTGATTTTCCTAAGCATAATTGTGTGTTGCCTATCAAGAGGAAGAATCCTGGGCGGGGCAAGGTTGGTGTGAGGGCGCCGGAGCTTTCAGCTGAGCAGAAAGCTTTCAATAAGCAGCTTGCCAGCGAACGTGCGGTGGTTGAGCATACGAATAGTCGGGTGAAAAAGTTTCTGATTTGGGGCAGTGAATTTAGGAATCGGACAAAGCGTTATGATATCATGACAGATATCGTTTCTGGGCTGATAAACTTCCGAATATTGGGATCTTTAATTATCTGAAAAAGCTTCAAAGGTGCCAAAAAACAAGTGCAAATCCACTACCAGAATAGCGCCTAAGGTCTAGTGTTTCAAACAACTTTTTCTCTCTAAATATTTTACGCAGTTGATTTATAGCAATTTCATATTTTTTATAGTCTTCCTCGGTTGGTTCCCCCTCCACGGGGATTCTGATATTCTCAAAGATTTCATCATGCTTGTAGATTTCCGTCTTAAATCCATGTAACCCTAGTAAAGTACAAACACGGTAGTGGAGGAGATAGTCCGAATCCTTCACTGCCTAAAACAGCGTTTCAACAACTTCATCAAAAAGTGCTTCGTCTTCTGGGGGATTGAATTCACACAAAACAAAAAGCAGCCTCTAGTATATCGTACCACGAGGGGTAATTTTTTGGTGCCGTCTTCTTATCGGTTAACTTTTT
>JAAKEZ010000067.1 GCA_018475625.1 Candidatus Bathyarchaeota archaeon A05DMB-2 | reverse complement strand
CTAGGAGGGTTAATGAGAGGGGTTTTGTTTGGTTTGAGGCTAGGTTGAAGAGCGGTGTGGCTGATTGGCATGTTGGGCTTAGAGCGTTTTTCGCCAAGGCTTTTGGACGCTATGTCAAAGACGAGCAACTAGACGCTTTAGTTGGCTTAATCAGTAGGGAGGAGGGCATCTGTGAGCTGGAGATTAAGGATCCATATGGTTTGCCGCCTGATGTGAAGTGGCTTTATCAAAATGGGAGGCTGGTTGTCACCACAGATCACAGCGTTTGGAGAAACGGCGACCTCGTGCTCATGGGACCTGAGAAAGTGGTGGGCGCTGTAGGCTGGCAGATTGAGCTGGCTCGTCAAGGCTTGGACAGGGCTGTCAACTATGCAGCAATTAACGAAAAACTTGACGGTATGAGGGGGATTCTTGAGCGCAGGGCGGGTGTTGACGAAAGATTTGCTATGGCTATGGAAGGGCACCTCAGGTTAATCGCAGAACTCAGAGAGACGAACAGAGCTCTTCAGAAAGGCTTCGAAGCCCTTAGGGCCAGACATGGGTTAGCGTCTGAAGAAAACCATGTGACTTCTGAAGCGTCGGAGTTTGAGGCGCCAATGGATTCTGAGGTCTGCCCCTACGTAGAAGATAGTGATGAAGTGAGAGGTAAATGTCGTTTTGATGGTCTCTTCTGCGGCTCCTCAAGTCATGGCTACCCCGTATTTCTGAGGTGTAGGCTCTTCCAAGTTGCTACAAACCCTGGAAAATCGCTCCAAGGGAGGTGAAAAATTGGATGAGGTCTCAACCGTGAACCTTAGGCTGTATGAGCTTGAGACGGATGTCTTCTCGCCCAGAAAAACTTTCAGTGAAAGATACATCGAGGAGTTGGCTGAGAGCATCGAGCGAGAAGGCCAGCTGAAGCCTATAATTGTGCGTCCTCACCCAAGTAGGCCGGGCTGCTTTCAGGTTGTTGATGGGGAGCACAGAATTCGGGCTTTGAAGAAGCTTGGTCGTGACGTGGTTAGGGCTGAGGTTAGACGGCTCAGCGATGAAGAGGCATGTCTTTTAGCCATGAGAGTGAATGAGATGCATGGCAAGCGTTTAGAAGAGCTTGAAGAGGGTCTGCATATTAAAAGGATGATGGAGCAGTTTGAGTACACTCAGACCGAGATAGCTGAGAAATTTAAAAAGAGTCAGCCTTGGGTTAGCTATCGCCTGGGACTTGTAGAGAGGCTTTCGCCTGAGACTCGTGAGGCTTTTATCACGCGCGTGATAGACGCTACCCATGCCAGAGAGATTGCTGTGCTGCCTAGGGGCGATCAGGCTGTTGTTGTTGCTAAGGTTGTGAAGGATAAGCTGAGCTCTAGAAAGACAGTGGCTCTTGTCCAAGCCATTAAGGAGCGTCCAAACGATAAAGAAGAGATTTTAGCCAAGCCCGTGGAGATTGTTGCACCTCTTCCAGAAGATCTGCAGAGGTTTGTTGAAGAGCATGGTCCTGAGCAGCCGAAGTTTTCTGAGTGGGCTTGCGAGGTTTGTGGGACGAAGTATGTGGTTAATTGGGTTTGGTGCGAGATTCGGCTGATGCCCAAGAGCGGAGGGAATGAAAGTGGATTATAGAGATGTGGTTGAAGCCTTGAACAAGATTCGCATTGACACTGATCCGGTTGAGCTTTCAAGGCTTTACGGTTATCGTTTCAGCAAGGCTTGGGAGACTTTGAAGGAGAATAGAGTGAAGAAATACGTCTTTAAGCCCAGTGGGCGGGCCTTGTGGATTGTGATTGGCAGAGACCGTGAATACCTCATTTACCATGTGGTAGGCTATTGTTC
>JAAKEZ010000066.1 GCA_018475625.1 Candidatus Bathyarchaeota archaeon A05DMB-2 | reverse complement strand
CTAGTAGTCTGAAAGACTTCTAATCTTTACACATGAGGCAAGTTTTTGGTCAAGCAAAAAGCAAAACTAAGCCGCGGTTTGTATCGCTGATTCGCTTAAGAGGTTACCAACGGCCAAATCAACCTCACGCAAGGCATGGGCAAGGGATTTTGGCACTGCAAACTCAGGTTTAACATCAATAGCCCATGAAGCTTGACCAAAGATGCGCCCATCGAGCTTGGCAAAGAAAAGCGCGACCCTGCGCCCGTGTGTGGTTAAGATGTAACGATTCGTCTTGGGAAGCCGTACAATAATTCCCTTTAGCCTGAGACGACGCAAGTCATAGGTCATCTGATTGGCTTTGTAGGAGGTGATGGTCGGCCCCAGAAACGTGGCCACATGAGCACGTAAACTGGCATTGGTGAACCCATTGACCACATGGATTAATAGCACGAGCGCCAAGAATAGGGCTCGTGTGCGCGGGTCTCCAAACCGGAGGCCAGAAGCCCGCTGTCCGTCATCGGTAACGGTTGGTTGTACGACTTTATCTAATGTGGCCTGTGACAGTCCGCACGGCGAGACGGCCTGTTGCGCGTCTAAGAGACGCCGGTTGATGTTGCGGCCTACCTTTTGCAGGTAGTCGA
The DNA here is from genome assembly GCA_018475625.1 of Candidatus Bathyarchaeota archaeon A05DMB-2. GTDB lineage: Archaea > Thermoproteota > Bathyarchaeia > Bathyarchaeales > Bathycorpusculaceae > A05DMB-2. Next base: position 1,187 of record JAAKEZ010000066.1, on the reverse strand, counting down.
AGTTGCGCAGGCCCTTGTTGATGTGAAAATCACCGGGGTCGTTAATGGTGGTCTCGGTGCGCAGTGCGTGATTTTCCTTGAAGTACTGCTTGACTTGGGAGTGTTTGTACTCAATATAGAGGCTGGGCAGTACCCCGTGCTGGATGACGCGCGTGCGAAACCTGCTGGGGGTGTTTTTCCTGATGTGTTTGCCGAAGACCAGTTGCACGTGGTCCGGACGCCCCAGGTCGAGATTGTCCCTAATCACGTTCTCAAAGAACTGCCGGCCTTGCAGCGGTTTGGCAAAGACTTGGGTTAAGCTAATCTCTAACTGCCAGATAGACAGCTTCGGCTGATAGCCGGCAGCCCTGTCTTGTAATGTTAGGGGATAAGGCAGCCGTGGCAGCCAGTAATTGAAGAAATCCTGGATCTGTTTGGGGCCTAAAGAATCGCAGATCTCTTGCAAGCGCTTGGGATCCCCGCAGCTCTTAAAGCCGTTGTCCAGTGACTCGAAGGGGATCCCGGCGCAGGCCAGCTGCTTCTTGGCCCATTCGTGTCCGTTGAGGTAGACCCGGATGCCGTATGGTGCGTAGCTGCATACCTTGATGAACGCCGGTCCGAAGTTGCGGTCCTCAAGATAGTAATAGTAATGGTTGACGGCCACAGTCTGGCGGTCCCAGTGGAAGTTAATGTAGCCTCGTTCGTTTTTTTGCTTTGATGCTTTAAAGGCGGAGGCTTTTTCCTGGGCTACCCCGATGAAGACGATGCCTTCTTCGGACGTAAAGTTACGACGATGCTCTAACGCGATGTCATCTTTACGTTGCCCGTGCTTGAACTCGACGATGGGGATGCCGTTTTCACCGGCGAATTTTTTGACACTGGAGCGGAACTCCTCACTGATCTTGCCCAGTAAAGCAGGTGAAGGAATGGGTTGCTTTCTATGTTTCATCAGAAATGTGACGAGTTGACCGCCAGTCTGAAGCGTTGGAATGTAACCGTTAAGGTAGATCCGGTCTATACACTCAATTTCCAAAGTAACGTGATCTTTCAGTATTTCAGCTACAGTTGGCATAGACCGCACCTCCTTAATTTGGTGATAGTTTCAACATTGTTTGTCTGAAATCCTTTTGCCACCGATTCTGTGGTACTTTTTTAACTAAGCTTAGCGAAACAAAGCACTCGTCGGTTTGAGGCGAAGCTTCGCTAGA
>JAAKEZ010000065.1 GCA_018475625.1 Candidatus Bathyarchaeota archaeon A05DMB-2 | reverse complement strand
TGATTAACGATAAAAGTTCGACTTTCTATTCTTAGCCAAATGTGAATGTTGGTTCTTTTCTTGGTGGTTCTCTTGCTGCGTAAACGCTTAGGGCTAAGCTCCAGAAGCGGTCGTCATGTGTACCTTCTGGATGGCTAAATTTGATTTTTCCTTCTTTTGTTAGCTCGAACCTTTCAATGTTTAGTTCTGCTATTAAGTTGCTGTCGTAGGGGATTTTGAGCCTTTTTTCAACCATGCATTGTTTAAGCCACTGAGCCATTTTCTCTTTTGTTTCTTGCGTGAATTTGACGCCATCAGTTTGGCGTATTCCAGCGTTAACCATGTCCTCAACAATGTAGTCGCCCACGCCTGACATGTCCACAAGCACTTTGTTGATTCTGTTCCAGCGGTCGCATATGGTTTTCACGTAGCCTATCACGCTTGCGTATGGCGTTTTAAGCGGGAACTGGTGCATATGGATTAATTTTATAGAAGAATCTTCTACTTTCACAACTGATAGAACGCTGTAATCTTGATGTTTACCCAAGTCAAGACCCGCATAAAACACGCCTTTTGCTATTTCTTCAAAGTCTATGTAATCCAGCTCGTGGTCTATGCAACTTGTTATCAGCGCCTGCGAAAGCCAAACATTTTCGTCTTCAGCCCACTCCGCAAGCATTTCCCTTCGCCAACGCCAAGGATCACCTTCCAACTGCCGCTTAATCTTCTCGAGAATTTCCTGTTTTAAAGGTCCGTTTGGCTCCAAGGCTTGATCGTATGTTACATGGCTTTTTGCGAAATCGCTATAGGCTGGGTCGTGCCATATTCGCCAGAAAATGCTGTCTGTGCTCCAAGGCGTGCTTGTGCAGATAAATTTGCCGTTTGTCGTTCCAAGCGTGAAGAGAATTGCATCATAAAGCTCCTGATCATTTGCTATGAAGTTAAACTCGTCTGCGTAAACCAAATGCAGTGTTGGCCCTCTTATGGTTTCAGGGTTGTTCGGAAAAGCCTCGATGACGCTGCCGTTTTTTAGGCGGACTATGGTGTGTTGTGGCTTGTGGTAATGACCCCTTGAGATTTTGCGCAGGAACTGGTTTATTCGCCTTATGACAAGTTTTGTCTGTCTCCAGCTTGGTCCCACTATGCCAATGCTTGTGTTCGGATGGGTTAGAGCATAATGGAGCAGTAGTGCTGCTATTGTGTGGCTTTTTCCGCTTTGCCGACACCATCTTGCAGCAACAAACTGGTTTTTCTGAAACTTGTCGATTAAGTCAAGCTGATATGCGGTAGGTTGAAAGCCTAATTTTTCACGCATAAAAGCAACAGGGTCTTCTGGGATTTTCTCTTGTAAGGCTCTAAGCTCTTCATGCAGTGTAGCCAGTTCCTGCTTTTGCCTTTGCTTCATCAACCAACCGCCTTAACTCTTTCAGCTGCTCGTCAATTTCATGTTCATCGAAGCCTTTGGCTATACCCTGCATAACTTGAGCCGTGTAGGCAGCAACCCTCGCCCACATTTGCCTCTGCTTAACCGTTAACTCTTCTCCCTGAACCGTAACTTCACCTTTTGCCATTTTAACGGCTTCGTTAAAGATTTGTTCAAGTTCTCGCAGAAGTTTCTCCCTCAGCTTCTGAGTGTCAACTTTGACTTTCTCTTGAATTTCGCCAATACGCTTCGACAGCAAAAATGGGCGTGAAAATTTAGCCATTTTACCTACCCCTATCCCCCTACGTTTTTTGCGTTAAGAAAATGCCAGTTATGTTGCCGACGAGCCCAGCTATAACCGTGAAAACTTCACTGTTCCACTTTCCCAAAACAATCAGATGCACAGCCTC
>JAAKEZ010000064.1 GCA_018475625.1 Candidatus Bathyarchaeota archaeon A05DMB-2 | reverse complement strand
GTTTGAGACAGTATTATTTTTGGTGGAATTGGAGAAGGAGAATGCTGGTTATGAAAAGGAAGATGGTTTCAGCAATAACGCTCACACTACTGTTAATTGGCATGTTGACGATGGCGTTTAACATTCAACCAGTCAAAGCAGAAGGAACCATTTACATTAGGGCGGACGGCTCAATAGACCCGCCGACAGCACCGATTTCGAGTGTCGACAATATCACGTACACTTTTGTAGATAACATTTATGACAACATTATGGTTGAGAAAAGCAACATAATAATTGACGGAATGGCGTATACACTTCAAGGTGTTGGAAGTGGAAGCGGATTTGAGATCCACAGTATAAGCAATGTGACAATCAAAAACACAAACATCAGAGGCTTTTACCAAGGCATCCACTTCAGCTCGACATCTCACAGTGCTATTTATGGAAACAACTTAACAAGTAACAGCTATGATGGCATTTATATGGCTGGTTCTTCCGACAACATTGTCTCTGGAAATAACATAATAGACAATGGAAGAAGCGGCATTTGGCTTGCTGTCTCTTCTAATAACCATGTTCATGGAAACAACATAATAAACAATAGATATTATGGCGTCTACATTGCCGAAGCTTCTAGCAACAAATTTTATCACAACAACTTTATTAACAATGGAAGAAATATGGAACGTTACCCATATGGCTACGCCAACATTTGGGACAATGATTACCCATCAGGCGGCAACTACTGGAGTGATTATGTTGGTGTTGATGTTAAGAGTGGCCCTAATCAAGATTTGCCCGGAAGTGATGGGATGGGCGATACACCGTACATTATTGACGCAAACAATAGAGACAGATATCCGTTGATGAATCCTTATGGTGCCCCTCCACCTCCATTGTATGCCTTGACAATCACTACAACGGTCGGTGGAACAACAGATCCAGCTCCTGGAACATACAGTTACACAGCCAACCAGCCAGTTCACGTCACGGCAATTCCATCAGCAAAATACCTATTCGACTATTGGGAGCTTGACGACGTCAATGTAGGCTCAGCCAACCCATATTTGGTCTATATGGATAAAGACCATACATTAAAGGCTGTTTTCGAGCTTATTCCGCCGCCACTTTCAGTTTCCATAAGTCCGCTCTCAGCTTCAATACTTGTTGGTCAACCGGTAACCTTCACATCAACAGTTTCAGGCGGATACACCCCATACGCCTATCAATGGTACTTGAATGGAGCTCCAGTTTCGGGAGCAACATCACCGTCGTGGACATTCACGCCAACAACAAGCGGAATCTACTACGTCTATCTCAAAGTAACCGATGCTAAAGGCAACACGGCACAATCAGACCCTGCCCGCATAACAGTCGCAACAGTCCCGGTTGGAGGCTACTCAATCCCAATACAGACCCACACGAAAACAGAACCAATAATACCATACCTAATATCAATAATAACCATAACTGCAATCTTCATAAAACTAAAACCAAAAACAAAAAGAAAACACTAAAACATTATGCGCATCCTAAAACCACAGTAAACATAAAGTCTAAAACACCATTTTAAGAAAGACTGCTAACACTATTTGTCACGTCGGCGCTATGGTTCTGTTAACGGTGATCAAAAGAATTTGTCTGTATTTGCGTCTTGGTTTGGAAAAAAAGAGAGTGTTGGGTGTTGTTTTGGCTAGGATTTTCTGCGCTTGTAGAAGGCCAAGAGAATTGCTCCTATTGCAATTATTAGCACTGGTATCAGGAGAGGATGTTAAAGTTTTGAATAGATTTTTAGGCGAACTGTTCCGGGTTTTCCTGTGCTTTGGAAAGCAAAGCCGTAGC
>JAAKEZ010000008.1 GCA_018475625.1 Candidatus Bathyarchaeota archaeon A05DMB-2 | reverse complement strand
GATGCAAGGAAAAATCCCAAGTAAAGGGAATTGAAAGAAAACGCGGTTCCAGATCTAAACAGGAAAGTTTTGCCCCGATGCAAGGAAAAATCCCAAGTAAAGGGAATTGAAAGTTCACATGGAGACGCTGGCATCGCCGGAGAAAATTTTGTGGATGCAAGGAAAAATCCCAAGTAAAGGGAATTGAAAGATACCATTCTCCATGCTTAGACGCGGCGCACGCATCTGATGCAAGGAAAAATCCCAAGTAAAGGGAATTGAAAGACGTGGCACCGAAAAAATACGTTGTTGAAGTTGAAATTGATGCAAGGAAAAATCCCAAGTAAAGGGAATTGAAAGCAATCAAAGCGAAAAATTCTTTGCCCCGGTTTCGAGCAAAGATGCAAGGAAAAATCCCAAGTAAAGGGAATTGAAAGATACCAAGTCGCCATGGCACACCGCAATCTTCATCAAAAGATGCAAGGAAAAATCCCAAGTAAAGGGAATTGAAAGGCGTAATCCGCCGGCGTCTTCTGCAGAAGCTCAGCAGATGCAAGGAAAAATCCCAAGTAAAGGGAATTGAAAGGCGTAATCCGCCGGCGTCTTCTGCAGAAGCTCAGCAGATGCAAGGAAAAATCCCAAGTAAAGGGAATTGAAAGAATCCTTAGGCTTGATATCATATTCTAACAAAGTTTCTGATGCAAGGAAAAATCCCAAGTAAAGGGAATTGAAAGGCTATTACAGGGATATTCATTTCGTTAGCTTTAACGGCAAAGATGCAAGGAAAAATCCCAAGTAAAGGGAATTGAAAGCGCATTATCGCTTCACCACGATTAGGATGAGGTCGCCGATGCAAGGAAAAATCCCAAGTAAAGGGAATTGAAAGATGGAACGGTTACACCGAACGGTGCAAAATTCTTTAGCCGATGCAAGGAAAAATCCCAAGTAAAGGGAATTGAAAGAGCATTTCTAAACCTTTCTCGTCGTCGCCGTGCTCAAAAGATGCAAGGAAAAATCCCAAGTAAAGGGAATTGAAAGCCGAGTTCAAAACCACCTTTACGATAGAGCCACAAAAGCGATGCAAGGAAAAATCCCAAGTAAAGGGAATTGAAAGAGCATTTCTAAACCTTTCTCGTCGTCGCCGTGCTCAAAAGATGCAAGGAAAAATCCCAAGTAAAGGGAATTGAAAGAAAGCAATCGCGTTAGAAGTCATTTTGAATCCAGCAGCAGATGCAAGGAAAAATCCCAAGTAAAGGGAATTGAAAGAACAACAAGCGCACCTGTTAACGTTGTGAAAAATGTCATGATGCAAGGAAAAATCCCAAGTAAAGGGAATTGAAAGTTGGAGAATTGGATACTACGCAATATGTCTATGCGCGCGATGCAAGGAAAAATCCCAAGTAAAGGGAATTGAAAGGCCACAGCGAATGCATTTTCCGTAAAGATTTCGTGTTGGATGCAAGGAAAAATCCCAAGTAAAGGGAATTGAAAGATCGCTAAATCCTAATGTTGCAACTGGTGTGGGGCTGGATGCAAGGAAAAATCCCAAGTAAAGGGAATTGAAAGAGAACTCGGCTTGTAACCGCGTCGTTAAACGCCATTCCGCGATGCAAGGAAAAATCCCAAGTAAAGGGAATTGAAAGTCATCGAAAGCATAACCGTAAGGGCAAAACTCCTCTTCGATGCAAGGAAAAATCCCAAGTAAAGGGAATTGAAAGTGAAAGACATATCTAAAGTTGTAGCTTTGCTTTCCAGCTAAGATGCAAGGAAAAATCCCAAGTAAAGGGAATTGAAAGTGTTTTATCACCAAGCTAACAGTTAGCTTGTTTAGCTAGATGCAAGGAAAAATCCCAAGTAAAGGGAATTGAAAGGTTAACAGCTACTTGACAAGCGCGACTTTCACGATACGCGATGCAAGGAAAAATCCCAAGTAAAGGGAATTGAAAGTGTTGCCTCGAAAACAAGGTTACTAGCAGCAACCACACGAAGATGCAAGGAAAAATCCCAAGTAAAGGGAATTGAAAGTTATCTGTTGCAGATGTTGTCGGGTTTACTGAGGCGGTTTGATGCAAGGAAAAATCCCAAGTAAAGGGAATTGAAAGACGACTACCGCGTGAACCCATCGCAGACCTTAACATTCACGATGCAAGGAAAAATCCCAAGTAAAGGGAATTGAAAGCTTTACTTACAATCAAGTGACTGGCAATCGTCAATGTGTGATGCAAGGAAAAATCCCAAGTAAAGGGAATTGAAAGGGAGTTTACCGCATAACAAGAACAAGCTACACGACAGCCGGATGCAAGGAAAAATCCCAAGTAAAGGGAATTGAAAGAGATTTGGAATATGTGCATCATCCATCGTTGGAATAATGATGCAAGGAAAAATCCCAAGTAAAGGGAATTGAAAGTTTAAACGTTAACTCTGGTAATATTGGTTCAAACACGCTGATGCAAGGAAAAATCCCAAGTAAAGGGAATTGAAAGCGCCTCAACCAGTCGACTCTGAGGACCTTAATCCGTTACGATGCAAGGAAAAATCCCAAGTAAAGGGAATTGAAAGCCATTCTCAATTTTACGCAAGACACGCATCACGCTCTCGTGGATGCAAGGAAAAATCCCAAGTAAAGGGAATTGAAAGTGTGTAACTGTTAATTCGCCGATGTGTCCGTAAGCCGAAGATGCAAGGAAAAATCCCAAGTAAAGGGAATTGAAAGTGGATGTCAGCGGGTAAAGGAGTTAACCAACGCACATAGATGCAAGGAAAAATCCCAAGTAAAGGGAATTGAAAGCTCGAAATGGCAGATTGTTTTCGTGCGTCGTGATGGGAGATGCAAGGAAAAATCCCAAGTAAAGGGAATTGAAAGTAACTTGGTAGTTTATCAGACAGCTTGATAGAAGTTGTTGTTACCTTAGGCTTAGTAACAACAACATCTAACCCAAGACGTGAAGCCGTCATTGCTATTTCGGTCATGACGCCTCTAACCAAGGGGTTCATTAAAACAAGGCAGAGGATACCGGAAGCAAGTGGACTTCAACGATTCAAAACACGCCTCCCTCTACAGAACCCCTAACTAAATTGATAGCCTAATGCCTCGTCTAAAACAAAAAACCTGTATAAACAAATTGTATAAACAACCAACTGACTCAACAAGCTACCTCTGCACACCGTAAACTAATTCATCAGTTTCTTGGTTATCTCGAAATCTTTCACACTACCTATACGTTAACACTTCAGTTTTGGCTATTCAGAATATTAGAATTGGGTTTATACCGCTTTACACGCGACTTTTATCCGAGGCACCTGCGCAGTTTAGCCGCTTCGATGAGGGCCTTCCTTGCTTCGCCGTCCTCGTGCTCCAGCCAAGAGATTAGGAAGTTGTTGGCAAAGTTTTCATGCCGCTTCTGTATGGAGCCATACGGACCCAGCTTGATGTTGAGTTTCTCTTCAACGGTCTGCAGGTCGTCCAGCACGTTTGCGAAAGCTTCTTTCAGTTTCTCTTGACTTGCGCCTGCCCGTTCCGCGACTTTTTGGTGCATTTCGAGAAACATGTTGACGTTTTGCCATGAGACGTAGCCGCCGACAGCGCTGAGATCGTGCTTCAAGTTAACGTAGTATTTCTCCACGAGGTCAAGTTCGGCGTCGTTAAGTTTTTCTAATGCTTTGGCGCCTATGAATTCTGGCGGCAGCCCAATCGAGTAGAGCGCCGCCGCGAAAGTAATTGCTCTCGGTAGGTTGACGCCTGCGACGTTTCTGCTGTAGCCGAAGAGTCCTATATGGAGTTTCCTGGCTCTCCTCGGGGGAACATAGGCGGAGACGCTGTTAACGAGGGGCGCCAGCTTTTCGATGGTGCTTTCGTATTGGCGCTTGCACTTGTCCAGTACGCTGTGCATGAGTTTTTCTTCGTGAGGTTCGATGGGTGCGGGTTCGCCGTTGGGTAGTTTTGCGTTTAGTATGCGGATGAAGTCTTTTACCTGTTCAAGCGGGTAATCGTACCTCACGGCAGACTGGATGGTGACTGTTGTTAAGCCCTTGTATTCTTGCAGGAATTTCTCCGCGTTGTCTGGTGCCAGGTGTCCTCTGAACGGCTTTGAGCCGACGCCGATTATCGGATGCACCGGCACGTCGAGTTGTTTCTCGACTGTTTTGAGTTTTGAGAGGGCGATTTTGGAGAGCAGGACGGCGCAGATGAGACCATAGTTTAGGGCTGGGTCTGACCGTGCTATGAAGACGCGGAGATGACGGGGCTTTGCGGCTTTGATGTAGGGTTTGACTATTTTGTCGATGGCGAGGAGGCTGCGGTAGTCCTCTACGAGTGGGATGACGCTGATTTTTTTGGGTTTGAAGGTGCCGACCCAGTCTTTGACGCGTGTGGACTGGTGCAGCACCACTTCTTCGTCGGCGATTATGGCTTTCTGGTAGTAGTTGAAGAGTGTGATTGGTTCGGTGGCGTCGGTGGTGTAGGGTAGGATGACCTCGAAAATCGGTGTGATGTCCTGTCTGTAGAACGATGATGCGACGTCGTATGCTACTGGAATGTTTTGAAGGGTTTCGATGACGACTTTGCGCTCCACCTTTTCAATTTTCGGGTTGGGGATTCGGTAGGTGAGGAAAATGTCCCTGCCTAAAATGTGGTTTTGGAAGTAAGCGGGATAGTTGTTGAGGAGCTTTCGTGCCACCCGAGTGTCGGCGTCTTTGCCTTCGGAATCCCACATGACTTCTTGGCAGCCGAGCGTTCCGTAGGCGAAATATGCCTCGAAGATTTCGGCGTTGCCGTCTATGATTTCGCTGGTGCTCCATTCTGGGACGTTGACGTTGTCAGGGTGTTGCGTGGACATTGTTCGTGGTATATACGTTTTGTTTAACTCGGGTTTCATGGTCGGCTCTCCTTGGATGCGCGGTTTACAGAACAATTACGTTTTGCCTATAATGCGCGTCGGGGTTATTTCAGTTTTTTAACGGCTTCGTCCGCGGTTTCGATTCCACGCCTCTTCTCCGCCTGGTAATCCCTCACCCGCTGCTCCATTTCCTTGTCGTCTAATGCGAAGATTTTGGCTGCGGCGATGGCTGCGCCTTCAGGCTCAAGCGTCACCGTAGAGCCTATGCCGCTGGGCATTCTCAGCGACGAGTATATATCGGCTCCGCTGAATTTTTGAGCGTAAGGTGGGCAGGCGATTACGGGTTTTGAGGTGTTGGCGTCTACGAAGCCACTCAGCGCGTTGGAGCGCCCCGCCACGGTTATGTAAACCACCTTTTCTGCTTCAAGCTCCTTCAGGATTTCTAGGACTTTTTGTGGGGTTTTGTGGGCTGAGGCGACGCGGAACTCGTATTCGACGCCTAAGAGTTTCAGGTATTTGCCTATTTCGCGGCAAAAATCTAGGTCTCTGTCTGAACCCATTATTACTGTTACTTTGCCAGTCATTATGTCTCGCACCGCACATTGCTATATGTTAACTTTCTAATTAATTTTTAATCCAGATGCTTAAACGAAAATGGTTTTTGAAAATTTTGTTAAGCCAACCAAATTTATTATTTCATGCTAGATGAAGCTTGGGGAAGACTTTTGCCGCTAGGAAAGGCTAGGTTAGTATAGGTATGACTAATCAAGATTCTCAATTCATAATTCTTATGGGTTATTCTGGAAGAATGAAACGTGGAAGGCTTGGCATCAATGATATTAGATGTAGGCAGCGGGTCCGCAGCGTACACGGGCTCTCACTCACGAGGAGAAGTCAATGTTGATATCGGAAGGCCTGAGGTTGTTCCGGATAACTTCGTGCAATGTGACGCCCATCACTTACCCTTCAAGTCTGGAATTTTTGATAAGGCTTTTTTCTACGATGTCGTTGAGCATTTAGACAGCCCTTTAAGGGCGCTAAAAGAAATCTGTAGAGTTCTCAGAAACGGAGGAGCTATTGAACTATCAACTCCCAATCCTCTGCACTGGCGCAACTTTCTTCGAGCTCTGCGAAACAAAGACATTATGCTAACACCTGTTCCAGACCATATAACAACCTGGACTGACGCGGAGATGCGGAACATCATGACGAGAGCCGGCTTCAGCCGCATAACGATTAACTTTGAACTTCTGAAGGTGACACGTGAGGGCGATTATGGCCATATGAAATATGACTTGCCGCTGTTTAACCTGTCTACATTCTTCAGAAGAGTAACTGGCAGAGCAATGATTGTTAACGCCATCAAAAAGAAGGCGGTGGCTGAAGCTCTGGAGTTTAGGATTTGGCAAGAGACCTCAGAGCAGGTTTCAAGCGTAGTTGTAAGTCAATAGAGGCTATTAGTAGTGTTTGCCAAGAAAACATGTTACAACATTGATAATCTCTTAGTTGGAACTTCTGGAGAGGTCTGAAATCGAACTGGCGAAAAATGAAAATTATAAGATTTCTGTTTTGATGCCAACTTACAATGACGCAAAATACTTGGGAAACGCAATAAGTAGCGTAGTAAATCAAACCTACAAAAATTGGGAACTAATAATAGTCGATGATGGTTCCACCTATGAAACGGCTGAAATCGTTGAGACCTTTGATGATAGCCGTATCAAATATTTGGAACTATACGAGAACCGTGGGCAGCTGAACGCTTTAGCTAAAGCCGCAGAATTAGTCGAAGGCGAATACGTTACGCTTTTGCATTCGGACGACGAGTTTTCAGACAAAAATAGTCTTGAAAGGACTGCCTCGTTATTTACGCGAAGCGATTGCGAAGGAGTATATGCGGACATTTTAAAGATGAATGAAAAAGGAGAGTTTAGTGGAACCTCAAAAGTAGTAGAAGCTGTCAACTCTTTTTCCCCAGCGTTGTTGTTCCTTCGCGGGGCGTCTAATTTTGTGTCTGATGTGTTCTTCGTTAAAAGAGAAGCATTCTCCAACGTAGTTGAGAATTACATCAATTGGAATATGCCTTATTGGCTAAAATTTAGCGAAAACGCAGTTAACACACTCAGTCTCTTAAAGGTCCATCCATGGTATAAGTATAGAGTCTACACTGAAAATTACGCCTGCTCGGATATAGGAAAGTTTGAGGTAACGAATGGTTGCTTAAGGGCAGTAATTGAAATTGGCAGTAGAATACATTTTCCATTCTTTAAAGTGCAAAAAGCGCTTGCGAGAGTCTGGGCGAAGTCATTGTTCAGAGAAGGCGCTAGTTTTCCAAAGCAGTTACTAGAAATGACGAAGACTGTGATACAAGCGTATTATGGAGAAATTCCAAAAAATGCCTACTTCAATGCGTTGCTCGGATTCTACACAAACTACCCATCAAATCGCACAATCGAAATCAGAGTTCCCTCTGAAGAGGAAATATTCCTCGGAAGAGATGCAAGAAGATTCTACGGAATGATAGAAAACGATTGCCTATCAGACTTCTACGCAAATTTACTAGAAGAGGCTTCTCAGGGTTTCGGGTCAGTCAATGTGACAAACGAGGAAGATTATCAAAAAATAAAGGATACGATGAGATTCTTGAACCTATATAGCGAAGTTAAGCTTTATAACGGTCCAATTGTAGAGATTAGCCCTGAAATAGCATTTCAGTGATGAGAACATTATTGCTGTAGTAGATAAACTCTAATTTGTTTTGCGAATGATCCCAATAAACTCAATGATTTTGGTTTCCATAGTAATGATACTATTAATCAAGATTCTTAATTCATAATTTTAAATTCAAGAAACGCTGGCAAATAGTAAAGTGTTACAAGTCAAAAGGAAAGATGGCTTAGAATGAAATTCTGTTTACCGAAACTACATATATGGACCGAACCACCACACGCTGTGAAGCGGGCAGTCGCGGACTTTTTGCTTTCTCGCGAAAATTTACAGTGGTTGCATATCGAAAAAATCGAAGTTTGCTCAAAGTGTCAAAAAATAAGAGCCACAGGTTCAAGTTTTCTGAGAAGTTTTGAAACAATAATAATCGACCAAGAAGAACTGCTAAAGGCAACGGTATGCAAAACAAAAGGGGAAGAAAAACAGGAATATATGGTAATTGCTGATTGTGAAAAAGTGACTATAACCAATCCTTAAGAACATATTAAAAGTGAAGCCAATTAATCTTGTGAGGTTGTTAAAAGCGTTCTGATATCAACGGGCGAGTTTCGGCGTTGGTACCAAACATTTTAAGTATAAGCGCGTTATATTCTGGGCTGTTGGAAGCACCATGTCGTTTTCGTGCGAAAGCGTCGCCCGCTACATCCTTCCGCTCTACCGCGCCTTCGTCGCGAAGGAGCTTATCGAGAAGTACGGTTACACTCAGGTGAAAGCCGCCAAGAAACTCGGCACCACGCAAGCCGCCATAAGCCAGTACCTAGCCCATAAGCGCGGGCGCAAGAGCATCCCGAACTACGCGGAAATCGCGCCAGCAGTCCAAGAAGCAGCTGCCAAGGTGGCGGCGCAGATGGCGACTTCGGAGATGAGTCGTGAGGAGTTCAGCGATTCCTTTTGCGACCTGTGCATAGAGTTGCAGAAGACGGGGAAAATTTACATGGCTCACGGCAGGCATGCGAGAAAAAAGTGACGTGGCTTATTTCTGGTCGGCGCCGAGTTCGGTGAGGAGTTCTTTGGCTCGGTCCATGCGGATTTTTCGTTCCTGAACCATCCTTTCAGCCACCACGTTAATCAGGTCTCCGGTGGCGCCTGCTGCCACGGCGATGTTTCTGGCGTGGAGCGACATGTGGCCCCGCTGGATTCCCTCATGCGCCAGCGCCCGCAGTGCGGCGAGATTCTGGGCTAAGCCGACGGCGGCGAGGACTTCGGCGAATTCGTTGGCTGATTTTACCCCGAGGATTTTCACGGCGATTTTTGCGATGGGATGCGTTCGCACGGCGCCGCCGATGAGTCCGACTGCCATGGGCAGCTCGATGAAGCCTTTGAGGTCGCCGTTCTCGGTTTTCTCCCACTTCGAAAGCGACGTGTACCTGCCGTTGAGCGCGGCGTATGCGTGTGCGCCTGCTTCGATGGCTCGGTGGTCGTTGCCTGTGGCGAGGACGACGGCGATTATGCCGTTCATGGCGCCCTTGTTATGCGTGGCTGCGCGGTAAGGGTCTGCCTCTGCAAACGCGGAGGCGTTAACGATGCCGTCCACCACTTCTTCGCCGCCCACCGCTTCTTTGGGGACGACGCAGGATGCGCGGGCGAGGCGTTTGGTGGCGAGGTTGCTGATTATGCGGAGGATGACGCGTCCGCCCGTGATTTGCTCTATGAGCGGCGCGACGGCTTCTGCCATGGTGTTGACGGCGTTGGCGCCCATGGCGTCGCGGCAGTCCACGTGCAGCTCCACGATGAGCATGGGTCCCTGGGTGGTTTGGATGACTTTTGCGTCGAGGTCTCGGGCGCCGCCGCCTGCCGAAACCAGCACAGGGTCTTGCTCGTTCGCCTTCTGGAGAATCGCTACCTTAGCCGCGAGGACGCGCTGCTTCGCCACTTCTGGGTCTGCGACGCCAACCACTTGGACTTGCCCAATCATGACGGGCGCAGTGCTGCTTGTGCGGAAGCCTCCGCCCTCACGAACCATTTTCGCGGCGTAGCTGGCTGCCGCCACCACCGAGGGCTCCTCCGTAACCATGGGAATAAGGTAGTCTGTGCCGTTGATGAGGAAGTTGACGCCGATGCCCAGCGGCAGGGGGAAGGCGCCGACGACGTTTTCTATCATGCGGTCAGCCATGTCCAACGACAAAGAACCCGTGCTCTGCAACAAAGCGCACTCTTCGTCAGATAAATCTGCAAAGTCTTTAACTAAGGCTAAGCGTTCTTTCGGGGAGAGTTTATAGAATCCAGAAATCAAAGACGACTTATGCACATCTTTCACCTTACGCCTTCTATGGAAAATAAGGATAACAATCATTGCTTAAATAAGCTTTCATATTTTGAAAGTTGCAAACAAAAGGGGTAGAATAAAAGAAAAAAGGGAGTTTTAAGCGACAGTGACTTTCAAGGCGATAGTAAACGATTCTCCTATAGTTGCGTCCGGCTTTGCTTTTAGTTCCCATCGTATTGCCCAAATTTCGCCAGCTGTCATGGTCTGACCGTCCGTTGTAGTAACGTTTGATCCAGTTGAGACTATTTCTATGCTTGTTCCTTTGGTACTTCCATCACCAGCAATCCTAGTTATGTTTAGATAGTCAAAGTTTGTTGAGAAGTCACCAGATATAGACTCGACACTTATTGTGATGGTCTTTGAAGCTCCAGCAGAATTTGTTACGTTAACCGCTTCATCATAAGTAGCAACATCCCCAGGTGCAATCTGGATTTGATCAAAGGTTACTATAGTCCCAGCAGCATTTATTGCATCGGCTCCCCCAAGTTGGGTTGTGTTTGCACCAGTTGTGAACTTTACACTTGCTGTGCCGATCGTTATACTATTTCCATACATAAATAATTCACTGTAACTTGCAGCACTGACTGTGGCTATGATTAGAGACGATATCAACAAGGTTACTATTTTCAGGCTTTTTTTGTTGTTTAAAGTGCTCAATTTCATTTTTCATCTCACCTCCGCTTCCTGTCTTTTTCAATTCGAGTTTCTTTCCATATGCGCACGAGTATGTAGACGCTTGTTGCCAAGACGAATATGCAGGCTAACGCCAGAGCTATGGCTGAAACCACGAAGACCGACGTGCCACCAGTGGGCTTAAAGAACGCGTATGCCGTTGCGCCTGTTATGGCTGCGCTGCCGACGAGTGCGACGTGCCACCATTTCGGCTTAAAGAACAAGTACGTCCCGGCGCCGATGACGAAGGTGTCGAAGGCGACTACACCGACGAACGTGGCTTCCCACGCCACATGCGGAAACATCACCAGCGGATGCGACGCGACACTGGAGTAGTTGGCGAGGAAGAACGAGACCAATGCGAAAGACGGAAACGACACCGCCAGCATGAAAACCTTCGCATAAGCGAGCATTTTCTTGATTATGCCGAGGTACACGTTGACCGCCGCGATGTTCGCTAAAGCTATTGCGACATAAAGGAGGCTGAACCAGAAGCGCATGTAATCGCCGAACAGTGCCATAAACTCTTTGGCTACGATGAGTTGTCCGAAGCCAGCCAGCGACGCAACCTGGTACAGGTACGGCAAGTGCCATGGGAAGTGCTTGTCCAGCAGGCATGCGAGTAGGCTCATGGCTAGGAATAGGTCTATGCCCAGCAGCAGGAAGAATTCTGGTTGTAGTGGGGCTGCCATTGCTGTGCGCTCTCGTCGGTGGATTCGGAATCTGGCTCCGAACCCTTACGAGGAAAATTATTTGGTCAACCATAGATAAATATTGTGTCGTAATATTCAATAGTCAACTATTGTACAACACAAAAACACTAAACACCAACCCGCGCAGGCATCGCAACCGCAGGAACACCCAAACGCCGCCGAATCTCCCGCGCCAAAGCCACACCATGACTCACACGAAAATTATCCGTAACCACACGCCGCGGCTTACAACGCCGAACATACTCAATTAACCCATCAAAATCCGAATGGTCACTCAACGCCACCAAATGCTCACGCTCGCCAATCTGCCTGCACGGCGAATGAAACTCCCAACCGCTCACGCAGATGCGCGACGACCTCAAACCCACGCTGCCACGAGCGTTCATATGATAAAAAGCCACACAAGGCAAATCACCATCCAACAACTCACGCCCCTCACCTTCAGTCGACAACGTCAAATCACCCAGCCGCATTCCATGCGCTGCGCAAACTTTGGAAACTCGAAGAACCCGTTCAGGCATAACAAACGGCACCTCAACATTCGCCTCACGCAGAATCTCCATAACCTCCTGCAGCTTCCCATGATAACCAAACACGTAAACCGTGCCCCTCCGAAGCCGCTCCTCAACCATCCGCACTAGCAGTTCCTCCACATCCACATTGAAATTGCGCCTGCACAGCGGACTCCCATAAGTCGCCTCTACCACCAACACATCACAGTCCTCCACAGGCTCAGTGCCGTCAAGCCTAAAATCACCCGTGTACGCCACTCTGCCGCCCTCAGAGCCCTCAACCACAACCTGCGCCGCACCCAAAATATGCGCCGCCTTCACAAGCGTAACCCGCTCGCCATCATGCTCCACCGTTTTGCCGTACTCAACCGTTTCTACGCAACCGTCCGCAAGCATATCCGACCCGTTCATGACGCCCACAAGGTCACGAGTAGCCGCCGTCATCATCACCCGACTGCAAGCGCGCAGACTACTCCGCAAACCCGACAGGTGATCCGCATGCGCATGAGTCACCACACGCACAGGTCGGTCAGCGTCAAAAGCGTCGCACGCAACCGTGTCGCCCAACAGAACCGCGCCGCGCGAAGACACCTGCGCCTTCGCCGACACCCAAGACCCATACAACTTAAGCTGTTCGTGGCGCAAGCCAATCCACCAATCCCCGCGGGTCATCACACGCGATCGTCACCTTTATGGGCCCAAGCGGCGACTCCGCGACTTCCTCGGAAAAAGAAACATGCCCCGCAAACGCCACCTGCTTATTCAAACAGAAACTAATCGTGCCCCTGTGAATCCCATGGAAAAGCGCTCGTCGAGCGGCGTCTCGAATCCTGTCGCTGCGAAGCAGGTTGCGAAACTTGACAAGCGATTCCTGTCCTCTAGCCTCCGCGAGTAGCCCCCCTCCCCTATAAGAAGGCGTAACTGTCATAAGCACGTCGCCAAAAATGTTCGCTATCGCTTGCCTCACCTTCTCTTCGCTCTCCGTCGGGTTAACCTCGGCTTCCACGCGAACCACTACTTCATCCATCGCGCCTCAATCCTCCGAAGCACATCCCTAACCTTGGCTTTCAAGTCGTCCCTGCTGTTCTCGTTAACAACCAAATATTCAGCCATAGCGATAACGCTGCCCAAGCCCACGCTTAGCTCGCGCATGTCCCGCTCGTGGAAAACCTCCCAGCCGTCAGGGTCGTCACTGCGGCGCCGCCGATAAAGCCTGCTGAACCGCGTCTCAGGCGAAGAATGAACCGCCACAAGAATGAACCGCGGAAAACGCGCCCTAAACACGTCAGCCTCGCTCAAGCTTCTCAAACCGTCCACGATAACCTTCGCGCCGGGCGCATGCTCAATCTCCAAGACACATCTATCGGCAATCACGCTGGCACCTTCCACCGCCCGCAAATCAAGCATCACCCGCCCAATATTCTCAGGATTCAGCTCCAACTCACGCTTCCGAGTTTCATTCCGTACAACATCGCCCATAACAACCACGGCGTAGCCCGCTTCCATCGCGGTCTCTACCACCACAGACTTGCCTGAACCGGGCATGCCGGCTAAACCGACCACAAGTTTGTCAGCGCTCATGTCACACACTTTTTGTTTTCTACATTAGCAACACTCAAAATTAAAAAGCATTTATGAAAGGAACCTGTAAAAAATAGCGGAGACACCCGCAATGTCCGAGTCCATAAGAAGCTTCATCGCGTTCGACATGGAAAACGATGCCGTCCTGAACCGCATCTCAGCCGTCCAGAACCTCCTCGCCCAAACGGGCGCAGACCTAAAACCAGTAGAACCCCGAAACATCCACGTAACAATCCGCTTCCTCGGCAACATAACCCCCGCAACAGCGGAAAAAATCCATGAAGAAATGAAGAAAGTCCAGTTCACGCCCTTCACCGCCAAAATCAGCGGCATAGGCGCCTTCCCCGACGTGCGCTACCCCCGAGTCGTGTGGGCGGGAATAACCGAAGGCACAGACCAGCTCAGAAGCGTCTTCAGCCAGCTCGAACCCAGACTGAAAGGCTTAGGATTCACACCTGACCCAAAAGGCTTCAGCCCCCACCTAACCATCGCCCGAGTCCGCTCGGGAAGAAACAAGCAGCAACTCGCCGATTTCATCAACAAAAACGCAAAATACGAATTCGGCACAATCAACGCACGGTGCCTGCGACTCAAAAAAAGCGTCCTAACGTCGAAGGGGCCAGTCTACTCAACGCTTAAAGAGTTCTGCCCACAACCATAAGAGCGATAAGCCCATGCAAAAAGAAATAGATGCCGTGAACACGAAAATCCTCACGAAAATCACGCCCACACAAGAAGACAGGGCAAAAATCGAAGCCTTAGCCAAGCAACTGGAGCAGCAAGTAGCATCCGCTTGCGAGGCGCACGGCGTCAAAGCCAAAGTCCGCGTTGAAGGCTCCGTGGCGAAAGACACATGGCTAAGGGAAGAACCCGATATCGACATATTCATGCGCCTACCCACATCCATTCCGCGCAAGTCTCTGGGCGAAATCAGCCTGAAAATCGCACGCGAAGCCACCCCAAACGCACGACAAATTGAACGCTTCGCCGAACACCCATACCTCGAAGCATTTATCGACAGCGTGAGAGTGAACATTGTTCCCTGTTACGACGCGAAACCAGGCGAATGGCTAAGCGCCACCGACAGAACACCGTTCCACACAGACTACGTCAAAAAACGCCTGAACGAACGCTTACGCGGCGAAGTGCGCCTGCTCAAAAAATTCCTCCAAGGCATCAAAGCCTACGGCGCAGAGATAAAAACAGGCGGCTTCAGCGGCTACCTCTGCGAACTGCTGGTTCTACGCTATGAATCCTTTACCCAAACCCTCCAGGCCTTCACGCAATTCACGCCGCGAACAACCATAGACATCGAACGCTACTATAAAGGCAGAGAACGGGAGCTCAGGCTATTTTTCCCCGAACCTCTCGTGATAGTTGACCCAGTGGACAAAGGAAGAAACGTAGCCTCCGCGGTGCAGCCGCAGAAACTCTACACACTCGTAGCCGCAGCCCGAGTCTACCTCAAAAAACCAGCCACCTTATTCTTCTACCCGCCAAAAACAGAAGCCCTAACTACCAAAGCCTTGAAAACCCAGCTGGAGAACCACGGCTCCGACCTCATATTCCTCCCGCTCGGCAAAATCGACGCTGTCCCCGACGTTCTATGGGGACAACTCTACAAGACGCAGCGCGCCTTGCGGAAACAAATTGAGCTCAGCGACTTCAAAGTCCTCAGAGACGCTGCATGGAGCGACGAGAAAAACCTCAATGCCTTCGTCTTCGAGGTTGAGCAACGCCGCTTGCCTAGCGTCAAGAAGCATTTGGGACCGCCTCTTGAGAGGGAAAATGAGTGTGAAAACTTCCTGTCCAAATACTCAAGCAGCGAAGACGTGGTTTCCGGACCCTACATCGAAGACGGACGATGGATTGTGGAACTGAAACGAAAATACACAGACATCGCCGCACTGCTGAAAGAGAAACTGACAGACGGCGGCAGAAACGCAGGCGTCGCCGAACTCATTGCCCAAGCTTTCCGAAAAAAACTAGAGGTTCTCGTTAACACTGAAGTGATTGAAATCTATCGAGGCAACAGAACGTTTGCGGAGTTCCTGACGGCTTTCCTTTCAGGCAAGCCTTTCTGGATGGCAAATACTGTAACCTAAGGTTATCCGGAGAGGCTGTTACTGCGTTACTGAATGGTACCAGCTGATAATGTACTCTGGCAGCCTCAGCCCTCTCTGAGCCAACCTCTCAGCCAATTTAACAGGCAGAGGACTCAGCACATACGCTGCCCTTGTGTAGAACCGTCGTGGTGCACCCAGCTTTAATTCCTCCTCCAAGATTATTTTCAGGTTGGCCTTCTTGGCTAAAGTCGAGTCTCTCGTGCCTGTTATTGCCAGAACGGTGCCGTTGAACTTTTTCATCACATCCGCCCAAATGATGACAGGTTTGGTTTCGCCCGAATAAGACATCAGAATTTCTAGGTCCCCTGCTCGGGGGTGAGGAGTGTTAACACCTCTGGTCACGTACACATTATCGCCCAAGAAGCTCTTGATGTGGAAAAGCCTCACGCCTGTCATTTTGGCGATTTCATTCGCTGTGCCTTTTCCGCCGAGGAACACGTTGGTTCGCTTTTCCAGCAGGTCAACCAGCTGCGTGTAAGTTTCCGACTGCACGTTAGCGTCTATTATGGCGCCTATTCTTTCGAATTCTTCTCTGCAAAGCTGGAACACGTCGTCTGCTTCCAGGTTCCTGTAGATGGCTTCAATCATCATGCAGAGCAGCAGAAGCGTGCCTAACTCGAATATGTCGCCCATCATACCCGTCTCGCTGTACTCGAATGACGGCTTGGATTTTCCACGCCCCTTGATGTGCACTACGTGACCGTACTGGCTGGCTATCTGCGCCAGCGGCGACTCAAGACTAGAGGTCATCAACCCCATCTTGAACCTGCAGGTTTTCTTTTCTTCGATGTAGCGGGCTAAGTCCTGAGCCATAACCAACGGGTCATCCGAATAGCCGCTACCAGAATTCATCAAAAGCAGCGTTTTCTTGTAGCGCCGTTCCAAATCTGCCGCAGCGTCATACATGTTCTTGCCTGGAAAACCCGGGTCGTCAGGGGTCAAAACCACCTTGTTTCTCCAGCCCACTTGGCTCAAGGCGATTTGGCTCATGGCAGCATTCAACGAGTAAAGCGACCTGCCTGACCCTCCGCAGACAACGCAGTCCGCTGCTTTCAGAGCGTCGTACAGGGGTGAAAGTTCGCTTCGTTTTATGCTGAGTATGTTGTCTCGGATTTTGTTAACGTATCCTATGCTGCTGATTTTGCTCTTGATTCGGACGGCACCTCAGTTCAAAGAGTTCGGATACTCTATATTATTCTTGCGCTACCAGACTTAAAAGAACCCCATACTTGCATGCTGAGAAGTTGGTTTTGTGCAATCTGATGCGGCTGAAGGAAAAGTGGAAATACCCCACTTCTCTGAATATCAGAGGAAAAGTTTCGAGGATTCAGGTTTGAGCAAGCACGCTTATGGAGAATCTGTTGCTGAGAAAGAGGACGCGGAAAGTTTTCAAAAAGCAAAAACAGACGAGGTACTCAAAATCCTCCAGTCCAACTCCGAAAAAGGCTTGACCAACGAAGAGGTAGAAAAGAGGCTGAAGCTTTACGGGTACAACGAAGTTCCCCAAAAGAAAGCTAACCCGTATGTGCGCTTCGCTAAAAAGTTCTGGGGTCTCACCGCGTGGATGCTTGAAGCCATAATCATACTCTCATGGTTCCTGCAAAGATACGCAGACCTGTGCATCGTCACTGGGCTACTTGTCTTTAACGCGGTCTTAGCTTTCACTGAAGAGCAGAAGGCATCAAGCGCCGTGGACACATTGCAGAAGAAACTTCAGGTCAGCGCAAGAACCCTGAGAGATGAGAAATGGAGAACGCTGCCAAGCAGAGAATTAGTGCCCGGCGACATAGTCAGGGTGAGAGCAGGCGACTTTGTCCCCGCAGACGTGAAAGTGGTGGACGGTACCCTTGAGGTTGACCAGTCAGCTTTAACTGGCGAATCAGCGATAATTGAAAAGAAAACTGGCGACATGCTCTATTCAGGCTCAATAATCAAACGAGGCGAATCCACTGGAATCGTGGTTCTGACAGGAACGCGGACTTACTTCGGAAGAACCGCGCAGCTAGTTCAAATAGCCAAGCCAAAGATGCACATAGAAACCGTAATATCAAACGTTGTGAGATGGCTGCTGATTATAGTCTTGGCGCTAATCGCGTTGGCACTCGTCTTTTCCGTGTTAGAAGCCAAAAACCTGTTCGACCTGCTACCCATCATCCTGGTGCTCTTGCTGTCAGCTATCCCGGTGGCGTTGCCCGCGATGTTTACGGTAAGCATGGCAGTAGGTTCCATGGAACTCGCCAAGAAAGGCGTCCTCGTAACTAGGCTCAGCGCCTCGGAAGACGCAGCTACCATGGACGTGCTCTGCGTCGACAAGACTGGAACCATAACCATGAATCAGCTTTCAGTGGCGAAACGAATTCCACTCAACGAGTTTTCGGAAAAAGACGTGATTCTCTACGGCGCATTGGCGTCGCAGGAAGCAAACCAAGACCCCATCGACCTCGCGTTCATAACGAAGGCAAAAGAGCAAAACTTGTTCACCAAGTCTTACGCTCAGAAAAACTTCACCCCATTCGACCCAGCAACCCGCAGAACCGAGGCGACCATAAAAGATGAACAGGGCAACGAATTCAAGGTGATGAAGGGAGCGGTTCACGCGGTTGTTCACGCTTGCGGATACGATGAAAAAACTGCTCTGGACTTAGAGGAGCAGGTTGAAGAGTTCGCGGCGAAGGGGTACAGGACTCTTGCAGTGGCTAAAACAGACGCTGGAGACCAGCCTAAACTGGTGGGACTGGTGGCGCTCTACGACCTGCCCCGACCCGACTCCAAACAGTTGATAACGGAACTCGGCGAGTTAGGCGTGTCAGTTAAGATGTTGACGGGAGACGCTTTGCCAATCGCAAAGGAAATCGCCAAGGACGTGGGACTCGGAGAAAACGTCATGAAAGCCTCACATCTGGAGCAACTCAAAAAGCAGAGC
Source organism: Candidatus Bathyarchaeota archaeon A05DMB-2 (assembly GCA_018475625.1). Taxonomy (GTDB): domain Archaea; phylum Thermoproteota; class Bathyarchaeia; order Bathyarchaeales; family Bathycorpusculaceae; genus A05DMB-2. The sequence continues at coordinate 99,539 of JAAKEZ010000008.1, read as the reverse complement.
CCGCTGGAGGCCGCAGAAGCCGCGGAGAAAAGCAGCGGATTCGCCGAGATATATCCGGAAGGCAAATACACAATCGTAAAGAGCCTACAAGCGACGAAGCACATTGTCGGCATGACAGGCGACGGCGTGAACGACGCACCCGCACTGAGACAGGCTGAGGTTGGCATAGCGGTAAGCAACGCCACTGACGTAGCTAAGGGCGCGGCAAGCGTGGTTTTGACGCGTGAAGGCTTAACCAGCATCGTGGACCTGATTGAGAACGGTAGAACGATTTACGAGCGGATAACAGCATGGATTCTAAGCAAAATCGTTCGGACTCTGCAGATAGCCACGTTCGTCGTGATTTCTTTTCTCTTAACAGGCGACTACGTCGTCTCCGCCTTCGCCGTTATCCTGTACTTTTTCGCGACAGATTTTGTGAAGCTTGCAATGGCAACTGACAATCAGACGTGGTCTCAGAAACCTAACACTTGGAACGTGGCAAACCTTGTGAAAGTATCTTTGGCGCTCAGCCTCTTAGTAATCGCCGAGTCATTCGCCCTGCTGTACCTCGGCATTTATGTTTTCGACTTCACCGTTGAAAGCGGAACCCTTTACACGTACACTTTTGAAATCCTGTTCTACTCAGCTATGTTTCTGATTTTCAACGTAAGGGAAAGAAGACACTTCTGGAATTCCAAGCCAAGCAGAACCCTCGCAGTCGCCATTATACTTAGCGTGGTTGCTGTTACGTTGATGACTGCGTTTGGGATACCTGGCCTTGCGCTGCTTCCAATAACAACAACTCTTTCAGTCTTGGCGCTTTCAAGCATCTTTGCCCTTGTGCTCAACGATTCCGTTAAGGTAGCGCTGGTGAGAAATGCCAAGATAAGCTGGTAGCAGCTTCAAAGCATGCTTTCTGTTCTCTTCAACATTTCGCCCTCGTTCAGCGAGTAATGTTTAAATCTCAACCGTGACGTTCGATGGCGTTATGCATATTTCGTGCTTGGTGGGATAAGTTGCAGTATAAGTGGCTGGTGCTTACAGTCACAACTATCGGCGTTCTCATGGCGGGAATCGATGCCCGAATAGTTATCATCGGCCTTCCAGAAGTGATGGCGGCTTTGAAGGCTGATGTGGAACAGGGCATCTGGATTAATCAAGCATACCTTCTCGGAAGTGTCGTGGTGTTGCTTCTCGTTGGAAAATTAACGGACTTGGTTGGAAGAAAACACATCTACACCAGCGGCTTCGCCATATTCACGGTCGGTTCAGCCTTAACAAGCATAGCCAACGACCCACTACAAGTCATTCTATTCAGAGTTGTGCAGGGCATTGGGGCAGGCATAATTTTGACGAACAGCGTCGCCTTGATCGTGGATGCTACACCGAAACACGAACTTGGTTTTTCACTCAGTATGAACAATCTTGGCTTCAGGATTGGCGCCATGGCTGGATTAACAGTAAGCGGAGTAATCCTTTCATTGATAGGAGACTGGCGCGCTCTATTCTACATCAACGTGCCAATCGGCATCTTCGGCACAGCCTGGGCTCACCTATCGATAAAAGAGACAGTACCATCCAACAACGGCGAAAGAGCCTGTGTGGATTGGAACGGCTTTTTCGCTTTTTCCCTCTTCGTTGTTAGCTTGCTCTTGGCTTTAACGTTTGCCGCGTACGGCATAGCAAGCCAAATAATCACATTTGAATGCGCAATCATAAGTGCCGTGAGCTTAGCAGCCTTCGTGGTTTATGAGAAGCGTTGTAAAAACCCACTGCTTGATTTGAAGCTCCTAAAGATAAGAGAGTATGCGGGCGGCATTTTGGCTCAATTAATCAATGCTGTTGCGTGGGGCGCCGTACTCCTGTTGTTGAGTTTACATTTCCAGATTGTTTTAGGTCTCAGTCCAATTGACGCGGGTTTAAGGATAATTCCCTTTGACATAGCTTTTCTGGTGCTTGGCCCGTTGAGTGGCAAGTTTTCAGATAGGTTTGGTCACCTTCCTTTTACCACATTGGGCATTGTGCTTTCTAGCATCTCGTTGTATCTGTTTTCAACGGTTGATGCTGCTACTCCTTACTCGTTAATGGTGCTTTACATGGTGCTATTCGGAGCCGCCATAGGCATATTCAGCAGTCCCAACATGAGTTCTATAATGAGTTCAGTTCCAGCGGAAAGAAGAGGAATAGCCTCCGCCTTCCGAGTCACCGTTTTCAACGTCGGCTTTGCAGCCAGCCTCAACTTGGCTGTTCTGATAATAAGCTTGACAGTTCCTTACACGCTGGTCACGCAGATAACCGCTGGATATGTAACAAGCTTCACTGCAGATAAAGTACTGTTTGTCCGGGGCTTAAAGACAACCTACCTTTGGCTTGCCGCTTTGAACGCTACAGCAATTTTCCCATCCGTGCTCAGAGGAAAAAACACCGATAGACAAGTACGCGAATCCTCAGCGGAACTTGGCGATTTCCTCTAAAATGCGTTATGCATGGTCTCTGGGTACCTGGTTTGGCTAAATGTTTATATCGAATGCAACCCTCAGGGAAAGACTATGGTGAAAGCCGATGCTATCTCAAGCAAGTATTGAAAAATTTGATTTCCTCAGAAAACTAGCTTTACAGATGGGCGCTGAAGACGCAAAAGTCATTCCAGCAGACAAAGTAATCGTGGAAGACAGAGTCGTGCTCAAATGCAAAGTAGGCTGCGTCAACTATGGAAAAACGTTGATGTGCCCGCCGTTCACGCCCACACCTGCGGAGTTCCGGAGAATCGTCAGCGAGTACGGTTACGCCATGTTTATGAAGTTCAAGTCGCATGCGGAAGCTGACGAGGAAGTGGCAAAGCACCTTTCCAAAGCCGAGAACGACCCTGATTTCCCGCCTGAAATGAAAGAAAAAGTGAGGGCGTTCTGGGCTGCATGGAAAAACGACAAGCAGAAAATACTCGATACAATTATTGCACTCGAAAAGGCAGCTATGAGCGAAGGCTACAACCTGGCGGTAGGCCTAGTTTCCGGCGCCTGCCAGCTATGCGAGAAATGCAACCTCGAGACGAAAATCTGCGCGCACCCAGCGAAGGCGAGGTATTCCGAAGATGCCGTGGGAGTGAACGTGAAGAAAACCGCCAAAAACGCAGGTATATCGGTGACGTTTCCGTTCGAGAAAACTCCAGAAACTTTTGCGCTACTACTCATAGATTAAGCATATTCTGAAACGAGAAGAAACTCGTCGAAGCATAATTTTGAAAACTTCTAAATACACGGTGACACCAACATAAGCCTGATGAGGCGCAAGAATGAAGCTTTTGCTTGACGAAATGTACGCGGGATTAAAAGAGTACTTTGAAACGTTAGGCTACGAGGTGCTTACAGCGCAAGAAGCTGGTTTGAAAAGCGCAAAAGACCGAAAAGTCGTGGAATTCGCCGGCAAGAACGATTTAATCCTTGTAACTCAAGACCAGAAGCCTGCCGAGTTAGCGGAGCTTACAGGCGTCAAGTGCGTGCTGATTTCAAACGCGTTGATTGCTAAAATCGCGGACGCCAAGATAAAAGAGAAATTCCCTCAAGCATAAATGCAAGCAGAACCAAATAAGTTGAAGACTTGAAATTTATCATGGTGCTATTCGTTTATTTGGGGCAAACTGAATTTTTTGTATGCCCAAGGTGGAATGTTCCTCATGCCCTTTGTTTGAACTATTGTTAACTTGGTCTTTTTAGGGTCAATCATCATTGCCCTCTCATGCCAGTTCTTCACCGCGTGCCCTTTTCTGCTGAAAAGTCTCATTGAAGCCGTTCTCCTTTCTTCGCTGCATTTCTGAGTTGCGGCATTATTTAAAAGGCGTATTTTCGAAGTCGGAATATATCAAACTCGAAAACCAAGGTAATAGTAGAGCGTCGATAACTCCATCTCAGCTTACGATGATGTTCTTTAGGTATTTGTTCCAGAGATATGCGGCAGCGTAGCCAGCAACTGCCCCGCTGACTGTGCCCATAAACAGTATGAGTCCCGCGAGCACGGGGTCGATTGGAAGTATTTCCAGCAAGGAAGAGGTCGTGTAATAACTTAAAAATCCAATAATTGCGGTGCTGAATGTCATCGCAGCTATCATTCGGGTACGGTTTACTTCACTCGTCGTGGAGGTGACCTTGAACAGGAAAAAGAAAACATCTACGAAAACTCCGTACAGAAAATCAAACAGAAAAGTGAATATGCCCAATGTAGGTTGCCACAACGCTGTTAAAACGCCGCCTACGGTGCCAACATAAGTAGCGCCCACTTTTTTGATGAAGAGCGCGGCTGTGGCGAGTAGAACAGCTTCAACCACAATCAGCAGCTTGTTCACTGGAGTTGGCAAGGGAACAGCAACTTTGGCCACGAATATTATTGATCCGAAGAGTGCAGTAATGAACAATCGCGTGATCTTGTGCATCATAGCCATCTTTTTTAAAAGATGATGGGTCCAGTTTAAAAAACCTTAACGTAAAAAGCGAAATTTGACCCTAACCCTCGTTATAGTTGACTTTGCTTTTCGCGGTTGCGAGTGCGATACACGGTGATTTGCACGATTTTGTCGGCTTTAACCATGCTCTAAAACAGGGAATCTGGTTTTTAACGGAAGTTATAAATTGCTAATCAGAGATAAGAAGTAAATGTTTTAGTATTTGACTCAGAAATGTGCAAGGGGGATTTGAGGTTGAGCACTCACGCAGAAGACTTAAAACTCCGCTTGATGACCATCGAGCTTTTGAGAACTGCAAAGTATAAGCGGAACATAACTTACCGGGAATTAGCATCCAAAACAGGCTTACCTGTAACTGTTCTAAGCAGATACGCCAAAGGACACGTCCTGCCCAACACCACAAGAGCCAAGCAGCTGTGGCGCGTATTAACCAAACTCGTAGGCTTAGAAGCAGAACTGCGCAACAGGATAAAATTCGATGAAACAGGATACTTCGACAACACTGAAATTGTCGGCGACTACAACATCCTTCAGCAAGCAGCAAACCATGCTTTGGCAAACTTCGCGGGAAAGCGCGTCACCAAAATCTTAACCGCCGCCGTCGATGGCGTGCCTTTAGCCACCATGGTTGCCAACGCCTTAGGCGTCAACCTCATTGTGGCGAAGAGGAATAAAGAAGTCGGCGTTAAAGCCTTCTTGGATGAGACTTACATTCTGGGGAAAGATTCAGGCGTAACAGTCACGCTTTTCATTCCAAAGGACGCGATTAAAAAACGAGACAGCGTCTTGGTGGTGGATGACATGATCAAGAGTGGAGAAACGCAGGAGGCGCTTGTTAACCTCATCAAGAAAGCGAAGGCTGAAGTCTCAGGCGTTTTCTCGCTTATCGCCGTGGGGGATGAGTGGAAGAAGAGACTGAAGCTCGGTAACGATTCCCCTGTTGAAGTGGTCACCTACCTGAAATCACCCTTCGAATGAGCAATCGAAATCATACAGAAAACCGCAAGCTAAAATTGTAACTATAGCACTTTATCGCATCATGAGGTTGCGGAATGAGAACCATAGAATGGCGAAATGGCACCGTCATCACCATAGACCAGACCAAGCTCCCACTTGAAACAGTGACTTTAAAAATAACAACTGTTGACCAAATGGCTGAAGCCATAAAAAACCTCAGAGTCAGAGGCGCCCCGTTACTCGGCGCGGCGGCAGCCTTCGGCTTGGCGTTGGTGGCTTATCATTCCAAAGCAGATTGCACATCGGAACTGCTGGCTGAACTGGAAGACGCTGCACAGACTATTAAGAGCACAAGGCCGACCGCGGTTAACCTCTTCTGGGCTGTAGACAGGGTTCTCGCGAAGGCACAGGGCTTTTCAGGCAGCGTCGAAGCGCTTAAAACTCTGGTGATTCAAGAGGCGCAAAAAATCGCCGCTGAAGATGCTGAAGCCAATTTGGCTATAGGCAAAAACGGCGCGGAACTCATCAGCGACTGCGACACCATCCTGACGCACTGCAACGCGGGCGAGTTAGCCACGGTTGAGTACGGCACCGCACTAAGCGTAATACGCACAGCGTGGAAGCAAGGTAAGAAAATAAGGGTCATCGCCACTGAGACGCGCCCGTTGCTGCAGGGTGCACGACTGACAACGTACGAGCTTAAACGCGACGGAATACCGGTTACGCTGATAACGGACAACATGGTCGGCTACGTCATGCACAAACGCTTAGTCAACAAGGTGATTGTGGGTGCAGACCGCATCGTCCAAGACGCCGTGGTTAACAAGATTGGCACGTTCACAGTGGCGGTTTTGGCGTACGAGCACGGGGTGCCGTTTTACGTGGCGGCGCCCAAATCCACGTTCGACTTAGTTCACACTTCAAGAGATGTCATTATCGAGGAGAGGAACCCGACAGAAGTCACCCACTTCGGCGCTCACTCCGTGGCGGCACCGGGCGTTGATGTGCTTAACCCGGCTTTTGACATTACGCCTCTGAAGTACGTGTCAGGCATAATCCACGAAGACGGCGTTTACTACAAAAACGATTTTGCCAAATTCAAGTCTAATCCTTCGCCCCATAAGAGCACTTAAATCAGGAAAGTTGGTATGGGAAGGGCAAAATGAAAACCGCAATTTACGACTTAATTGCACTTTGCGGAATGAACTGCGAAATATGTGCAAGTTACTTGGCATTAATAAACGATGTAAAAACCAATGGCATTAAGATGCCTTATTGCGCAGGATACAGACCTATAGAAAAAAGAACTGCGCGTTCCTGAAGAAGCATTGTTCAAAATTGTTAAATGACGAAGTAACTTTTTTTGTTTTTAGTGCAACAACGTCCCATGCAGCAGATTAAAAACCATTGACGACAGGTGCAAATCACGCTACAGAATGAGCATCATAGAAAATCTGAATTTCATTAAAAAAGAAGGAATAGAAAAATTTCTCCAAAAACAAGAAAACGCATGGAAGTGCCAAAACTGGGCGCTTTAATCTGCTGCTTAACGGAATCTGCTTTAATTGCGGCTTAGAAAAATTAAAAGACAAAAAAGAAAAGTACCGATGGTGAACAGCAGAAACCACGTAGTTTTTAGCCGTGCAAGTTCCGAGGTTTCTTGAATATTTCCTCTCGCCATCTATTTTCCCAGCTTGCCCAGCCCGTTTTAACAAGGCTTTCCCTCAGGCGAGGCATCGCGGCAACCCACTCCAGCATCGTCCAGAAGCGTCGCTTGTCCTTCACTATCTCCTCAGGCACCCCGACTTCGATGCACCATCTGACATAGCTTCTTTCAACCATGTCTCGGAGCTCCCCCGTTGTTTCCACCTTCTCAACCTTGAACCCCCGGTTTTGCAGGTGCCTGCGCACGCTGGAAAGCACGTAGCTTGAGCAAACTCTGAAGTGAGTTTCTTCGTCTGGGCGCATGACCTCGATGATTTCGTCAGCGATTTTCACAGCGTCCTCCAAGTACTTCTTGTTCTTGAAGTTGGGCGGTTGGAAGGATGAGGTGGGGATTCGACGGTCCATGTACCTCTTGTCTGGCGGTTTAATCGCACCGATGACTACGCCGAGCAAGAGGTCTCCCCATCCTGCCGCGTCTATCATTATCTCTTTGGGAAGGATGAAATGATTCAAGGTCAAGGCTACTCACGCGAGACCAGTATTTTTAGAGGAACATGTTCTAGACGCAATTATGTGCAGGAAATTTAAGTTTTGTGAAGCTTTGATTATAAATTTTTGAAATCGAATCAAAGATGTACTGACAAGAAAAATGATTTTCAACCCGCTCCAAGAGCTATAGGGACGAAGTTGAGGTATATGCCTGAGCTTGGACAAGTTTAACCGTGTCCCGCCTCTCGTTTTTAATACTCATAATTGTAAATGTGTTTTCTTCAGAGGAAGTGGATTTAACCCAGAAGGCGACTACGAAGTTAGCGGTAAATATTTATGTTTCAGCTTCTTTCTATTACAATTATGGTGATTATTAATGGCTAAAAGTTCTGAAGATATGGGCGACACATTGTTAAAACTCATAGACAAGCTTGCAGGAAAAGAATCAGACATCAAACTCAGCTTCCAAGACCTTACCCTAGACATGGGTATGATGAAAGCAAAAATTAATGGCTCGATTATTTTAGACATCATCTACGTTACAGATGTGCCGAAGAAGTAACTTCCCATTTTAAAGAGGTGAAGACGTGCAACTGCCGACGTGGTTAGGTCACGTTATCAAATCTGGAGAAGTCACCTTGTTTACTGGAGACGTGGAAGCAGTTCAAGTGAAAGCTGGAGACAATAGACTAGACATTAACGCAACTAACAAAGAATTCTTAAAAGATGTAATTGGAAGCGTAACGTCTATCGGGAGCAAGCTTGCGCACCTTAAGAGCATCGCTGGAGAGTTGAAAGCCGACGGGCTTACAGTCACTCTTTCTTTCCAAGGAGACCGTTTAGTCACGATAGGGTTAGAGGCAAAACCAAAATTATCTCGCCTTGTAACGGGAACAAATGCTGTGGAAATCAATAACTTGCGCAAACTGCTGGAACTCAGCCTTTAAGCGTCATGCACTATTCTGCAAGAAGGACTCCATTTTTATAGGAAGAGAAATCTATACCGTTTAAGAGTTAACTATCTAAACGACGGACGACAACCATATGAGTGACAACAAAACCATCCCTTCAGAACTCAAAACCACTGGCGTTCTTACAGCAAAAGGCGTTAAAGTAACAGAGAAAAGCAGCATCGATGTGCTTTCTCAACGAGGATATGGAACAACTGAAAACAACGTGTTCACGCTTGCGTTTTTCGAGGCGCTTTACCTCTTAGATAAAGAGATGCTGGAAGTTAAAGACGAGAAAGGCGAAGAAGTGGATTTTCAAGCTCTTCTCCAAGCTTATGAAAAAACAGACCAGAACGCATGGGTTAACTACTTGGTTTACCGCGACCTGCGCAGCAGAGGCTACGTTGTCAGGGAAGGCTTCGGTGAAGGAATCGACTTCCGCATGTACGAAAGAGGCGCTTACGGCAAAGACACCGCACCATACCTGATTCTCAGCACACAAGAGGGCAAACCTGTGCCGATTGGAGACCTAACAAGAGCGTTGCAGAGGAGCCAAAGCCAAAAGAAAGAGCTAATCCTTGCTGTGATGAACCGCAGAGGAGAAATAGTTTACTATTCAATATCACAGTTAACATTCAAATAAGCGAGGAAAAACCGTGCCAACTTTCCAACCTGTCCGTGGAATGCGCGATTTGCTGCCTGAAGACGCAGAAACTTTGAACTATATAGTCTGCAAAGCTAGAGAAACAGCAAAGTGCTACGGTTATAAGGAAGTTATAACGCCCATAGTTGAATCTTACGACCTGTTAAGCGCCAAGGCAGGCGAAGAAATCCGCCAACGCATGTTCACATTCAAAGACTTGGGCGATCGGACAGTCGCGTTGCGTCCAGAATTTACCGCCTCCATAGCGCGTTTAGCCACAACTGCTTTGAAAAATGAGCCGAAGCCGCTTAGGGTTTTCAGCGTGGGAAGCGTTTACCGTTACGATGAGCCTCAGCGCGGAAGATACCGTGAGTTTTGGCAATCAAACTGCGAATTGATAGGTGCTGGCACCGCGGAAGCGGACGCGGAAATGATTTTGCTCACTAACAGCTTTTTGAAAAACGTTGGGCTACGTAACTACGCTTTCAAACTGGGTCACATCGGAGTGATTAGGGGCATCCTAACCGAAGAAGGCGTGGATGAGAAGACCCAGAACAGCGTTCTGCAGCTCATGGACAAGAAAGAGTACGATGAAGCTTTCAAACTTGTGAAGCATGAAAGCTGCAGAAAAATCCTCCAAGGACTGCTAGAGCAGAAAGGCGAAACAGGCTTCGAAACATTGAAGAACATGAAATACTACGTAAAAGGTCACGAAAAAGCCGAAGCCGCAGTTGATAATCTGCTTGATATTCTGGTGCTTGTCACCCAAAGCGAGTGCCCTGTAGAAAACGTGGAACCTGCGTTTGCACGCGGACTGGAATACTATACAGGTGTGATATTTGAAGTCTATATTCCAGAGTTGGACATAGCCTTGGGCGGCGGTGGAAGGTACGATAGGCTTATCGAATCGTTTGGTGGGGCGCAAACGCCGGCGACGGGTGTTGCACACGGGTTAGACAGGATAGCTATGGCAATGCAGATGCAGGGCGTTCAAGTAAGAACCGTTGAGGGCAAGCGGCTTGTGGTTGTTTCTGTGAATGAGCTGATGAAGGTTGAGGCGCTTAGAATTGCTGAGAGGCTCAGAGACGCTGGATTGAGTGTGGAGTTTGAGGTTATGGGGCGCAAGATATCGAAGGCTCTGGAGGACGCTGATAAGCGGAAGGTGGATTATGCGGTTATAGTGGGTAAAAGAGAGCTGAATGAAGGCAAAGTGGTTGTTCGAGAACTGCATAAACGGGAGCAGACCACGGTTGCCCTTGAAGAGCTAGCGGATAAAATTAAGGGCGCAACTTGAAAAGAAAAGGGTTTTGAGCCTTAGTGAAAGGCTTGTGGTTTAAAGTCGTTTGATGTATCTGTTGACTTCCCATTCGGTCACTTGCATTCGGTAAAGGTCCCATTCTTTGCGTTTTTCAGTTAGGAAATTTTCGAAGGCGACTTCGCCCAGAGTTTCTCGCATAAGGTCGCTGCTTTCCAGTTCATCTAATGCTTCTTTCAGTGATTCGGGGAGGGAGACTATGCCTTTTTGTTTGCGTTCTTCGTAGCTCATGTGGTACACGTTCAGCTCCACTGGTTCACCTGGGTCGGTTTTGTTCTTTATGCCGTCTAATCCTGTGGCGAGCAACACAGCGAATTGCAGGTAGGGGTTTCCTGATGGGTCGGGACAGCGTATTTCGCATCGGGCTGCGGCTTTTCTTCCTCCGAAGTTTGGCACTCGAATGAGCGGTGAGCGGTTTTTGTACGCCCAAGCGAGGTAAACTGGTGCTTCGTATCCCGGCACTAGCCGCTTGTAAGAGTTGGGCCAAGAAGCCAGAACAGCGCACATTTTTCGACCATGTGCAAGTTGTCCTCCTATAAAGTTGCGGGCTATTGGTGAGAGGTATCCTGACTTGGGGTCGTCGGCGTAGAACATGTTTTTGGTTAGGTCGGTGTTCCAGAGGCTTTGGTGGGTGTGCATGCCTGAGCCGTTGATGCCTGCGAAAGGTTTGGGCATGTAAGTGGCGACGTATCCGTTTCGTGCAGCAACAACTTTTGTGATCATTCTCATGGTTACAGTTCTGTCAGCAGTGGTTAGGGCTTCGTCGTATTTGAAGTCGATTTCGTTCTGTCCCAAAGCCACTTCGTGGTGGCTTATTTCGATTTCTATGCCAAACTGTTCCGCGGTGTCGGCTATTTCTCTGCGTATGTCGTCTGTGAGGTCGCCTGGATGGTAGTCAAAGTACCCTGCTAAGTCTATGGGCGTTGGGAGTTGTGAGTCGTTTTCTTTCACGATGAAAAATTCTTGTTCTGGAGCGCATATGTAGGTGAAGCCGGCTTTGTAGGCTTTGGCTATGGCTCTTTCGAGGATGTATCGTGGGTCGCCTTCGAAGCGTTTGTATTCAGGCGTGTAAACGTCGCAGATGAGTCGGCAGCTGGATTTTTCTTTGGGTCGCCATGGGAGGACGGCGAAGGTAGTTGGGTCGGGGAAGAGAACCATGTCGGATTCTTCGATGGGGCGGTAGCCTGTGATGGATGAGCCGTCGAAGGATTGCCCGTTTTCAAAGATGTTTTCGATGTTTTTGGAGGTTACTGCTAGGTTTTTTATGATGCCGTTTATGTCAGTAAATTGAAGTCTGACAAATTTGATGTCTTGTTCTTGGATTTGTTGGACAACTTTGGTTACGTTTTCTTTCCAAACGCTGTCTTTGAAGTTTTTCATTTTTATTCAACCTCATGTTTAGCTGCGGTCTTGGTTTTCATATGTTATGGAAATGACATTTTCCGTAAACGTATATAAGCTTATCGCTTTTTATAATAGATAAATGTTCAAAAATTATGTGTGTTGCTGAAATAACGTGTCGGAACTATGTATTGTGAGTGGACGACAGAATTAGGTTTCGCGGCGCAGAAAATCGCCCACATCTGAAATATTTTTCACGGCAACCTCGTTTCCCTTTTCTTCGGCGTTCAACGTGCGGATTATTCTGCCGAAACCCAAGCATTCGCCGAACTCGTTCAGCACCAGCGTGTGGATGCCCTTTTGTCGTGAGCCTTGCACTGCGGTTATGCCTTTTTGGAAGATGTCTCTGCCGCAGATGAAAAGCCAAGCGGTTTTACGGTCAACGACTATCTTATTTGCTTCTTTTTTCGCGAGCATGGTGAGCAGTGCGAAGCTGGGGAAGAATTTTCCGTTTTTGACCTTTCCCAGATAGGTGCCTGCATAATAGAAATCCTTTCGAAGTACCTTGTTCAGGTTGCTGTTTAACAGGAAGTAGCGGTTGCCTTTTTTCACCGTGAAGTCTGGGTTCAGGGTTATGGTGGCGCCGAGTTGAGCGGCGAAGTTAATTATCGGCTTCATGCGTTGTCACCCCGCTTTTTCAGTTTGCAGATGAAGAAGCCTTGGGTTTCTCCTGGCCAAATTCGCCTGCAATGTTCCACTGAAGCGTCTAGGCGTTTTCCGAAAACGTTAGTTACACCTTTTTCGCCTGGACAGCCCACTGCTTCGGTTTGCAAGTTCAAGTGTTTTATTGTCCAATCGATGTTGAGTTCGTCTTCTTCAGGTTCCAGGGAGCAGGTTGAGTAGATGATTTCTCCGTCAAGGTTCAGGCATGCGGCGCATTGCGTCAAGATTTCGCGTTGCAGTTTCGCGTTTCGTTCCACGTCGGCGAGGGTTCTGTGTTGAAACCAGTTTTTGTCTGTGGCATAGTTTCCGGAGCATGGAGCGTCTATGAGTATGCGGTCGAATTTTAAGTTAAGCTGCGGGACTTTTCGTGCGTCGAGGTTGTATACAGCGGTGTTGCTGACGTGGCAGCGTTCCAGATGGTTTGCTAGAGCTTTCAGCCGATGCTTATTAACGTCTAACGCGGTTATTGTGCCTGTATTGTTCATCTGGTCAGCAAGCTGCACGGTTTTTCCACCCGGTGCAGCGCACGCGTCAAGCACCTTTTTGTCACTAAGCCGAGTGAATTGTGTGGCGGGGATTTGCGCTGCGGCTTCTTGGATGGAGTACAAACCTAACAGGTATTCGGCTGTAGCGCCTGCTGACACCTTTGCGTTGCTGATCCAGTAGCCGTTTTCGAGGAAGGGAATTTTTTTGAGGTCTATGCCGTTGGCATAGAGCCTCTCGATGAGGTTTTTTCCTTTGGCGTTCGTGGTGTTGATTCTGATGGCTTGTTTTGGCGTGGCTTCTTGGAATTTCCAGCCTAGCTGCAGGTAGCGGTTTGTGAAGAATTCTTTGCCGTTCATTAAGCGTAGATGTTTGTGAGGCGGATAAAAACCTTTCAATTGCTGAATTCGCGTTTTCTGTAAATTGAAGAAATGATGCCTTTGGCATCAAAATGGATAAATCCGCGGTTGCCGATTTTTCTTTTGGGATGATGTGAGGCGACGGCTTCGAGCGTTAAGCTGTGAGAAAAGCCATACACCTACACTGACCCATGCTATAGCTAACCTGAAGGTACGCTGGACCTTGCTTAAAGAGTTTAACCTCTTAGCCACAACTTCACGCGGCAACGAGAAGCAGATGTGCTATGAGTTGAGCTATCTGCTTCATGACTTGTTAGGTGACCCCTCGCCCGTGGTTGACAAAACAGGCATCCGCGGCTTGGTGGCGGCGAAAACCAGCTTAAACCCCTTTGAAGTTATAGAGAAATTCCGCGCCATCCTGCAGGAGCGCCCGTACGAGTTCCGCTACGCGCTGAGGATTCTCCCAATCGAGAGAGTTGTACACACCGACTTGGATGAGGTGAGGCGGGTGGCTTTGGAGCTTGCCGCGGGCATAGCTGAGGACGAGTCCTTCAGGGTCACGGTGGAAAAGCGCTTCACCAGCCTGCACAGCCGAGACTTCATAGAGGCAGCTGCCACAGGCATCGCGAGGAAAGCCGACTTGGAAAACCCGGATAAAATCTTGCTAATCGAGGTTCTCGGCGGTCTCACGGGCATGGCGCTCATCAAACCCAGCGACGTTTTAGCCGTGGTCAAAGAAAAACTGCTCTAAACGCTACAGTTGGGTCTGCAGCAAAGCCATCCTTTCGACGACAAGGTTAACCACTGCTTGCTCCACATCACTCTTCGCCATTACCGCGTTCAGCTCCGTTTCGGTGATTCCGAAGACTCTGCGGATGCCCCGCAATTTTTCACTCGAGAACCCGAGAACCGACTCGTCCGCCGCGACACCAACCTGCTTTGTAATCGCACCCAAAGTTTCCTTAACCGCCTCTTTGCTTTCGCCGATAACGGTCACTGCCACGTTCGAGATGCCACGTTTCACTCCCATCTGAGTTAATGCTTTTTTGATTTGGCGTTGAGCTGAAGCGTAGAGCATGGTTTCCATCGCTAGGCTTTTTGAGATGTTTCGATTTCTCTTGAAAGCCGTTAGGGCGTTTATGGCGGCGAAGTACAGGTGCTCCCACGTAGCTACCAAGTCAGCGTTGAAGAATTGGACCCAAACATGCTGTGGCTTCTCGACGCGCGTCATCTCCAAGAAATCCATGGAATCCGTGATTTGCACGTTTCTGAATCCGGTAATTCCCACGTACATGCCGTGTTCCGCTACTTGTTGCAGCAATCTCCTCTTTCTCCGAGCACTTCTTTCAGAACTCTTTCTGCCAAGCGTTTGGGCACGCCAGCTTTTACAAGTTTCGCGACTCCCCCCTCAACCGCTTCTTTGGTCTGGTGTTTTTCAGCGATTTTCATGATGGTTTCCCGTGTTTCCCATGGAAAAACCACCCAGCACTCAGTCTCCTTCGCGTAATAATCTGGCGCGGCTTCGCTCCAGGGCTTGCGGTACACGGTGGCGGTTCTGAGTTCCGCGGCGCCTCGCTGGATGACGTGAACTTTTGCGAGCGCCAAACTTTTACCTATGTCGGCGATGTCATCGACTATGAGGACTTTTTTGCCCGCCACGTCCTCGGAAACGCCCTGCTTCAAAACAGGCTTGTCCTCGGTTTGGGCGATTCCCGTGTAAAATTCGATGTTGACTGTGGCGAGGCGCGGCACCTCGAGAAGGTCGGATAAAACCCGCGCGGGAACCCATCCGCCCCTCGTTATGCCCACGATAACGTCGGGTTTGAAGCCGCTATGGCGGATTTTCCCAGCTATTCGAAGCAGGGCATAGTGTATTTGGTTCCATGTTGGTGCTTCGTACTCTATTTCGGTTTTCACGGCTTTGCCTCTCTGCAGAATGGAACTTGCTGAGAACACTGGTTTAAGCTTTGGCTTCAGTCTTTGCGCGCGCCAGTTGCTCGGCGTCTTTCCTGATTTTCAGCAAATCCTCTTCGGTGGGCTTTCCCCTGATGTCGCCCATCCTCCCCTGCGTGCTGTTCTCTAGTGAACCGTGGAACTCGCTTAGCACGTACCATTCGTCTAAAACCGTGAAGCCTAAGTGTTCAAAGAACTGGCGCATGTACTTGCCCGCCGGCGTCGCCTCATCAATGCCCGTGTGAGGTCCAGAGTAGGTGACAAAAATCAGCGCGTTTTTGCCGGGAACTTTCGGGGCGCAGGGTTTGATTTTGCCTTCTCTGCGGTAAGCTGCAAACTTGTTCTTGAGGAAGTTTGCCATGGGTTCAGGTGGATGCCACGAATAGGAAGGCGCCCCAACGCACACCAAGTCGTAATCAAAGTAGTCTTCGTTTTCTGCTTCCTCAGATTTTTTGATGGTGACTTGGACCCCGTCGTTTTCTAAGCCTTGTTTGATTGCGTTTGCTACCTTTTCGGTGTTACCTGTTTTTGACCAGTAAATTATTAATGCCTTTTTCATGGTTCTTCGCTTTTCGCATTCTTGGATGTAAAGTTTAGCCTGAACCTTCAGGTGTTTTTTCGGAGTTTTCCATGGTAATCTGTAGGGGTCTTCCTTCGGTTAAGGCTTGTGCAGTTTTCTTTCTGGCGCTTTGCACCAGTCGCCATATGGTTCCTCGGGATACGCCCATTCTTTCTCCAGCTTCCTCCTGAGAGAGTCCTTCTAAATCGACAAGTCGAAGGGCTTCGATTTCTGCTGGTTCAACAAGTATGGGTGTCAAGGTTGTTTGTGGCGAAGGAGAAAACTTGTTGATTGATGGAGCTTTCTCTATTGTGATTGGTTTTGGGAAGCGGCCTCTTCTGCCGCGTCTGCATCTGTGTCGCCAGCACATTGTTATCGGGGTTTCTATGTGCTGCGTAACTTTTATATATTTCTGTGCACTATCACATAATTGATTATGTGCATAAGCACAAAAATAATTTCCAAGAGGTGAAACGCAAAAATGGGATGGAGAGCAAGAGGATGGACAGGCCCATGGCCAGGAAGAGGCCCATTCAGCAATCTACCGCCATGGCAACGACCAGGATGGCTCTACGGCAGAGGTGCATGCTGGTACTTATACTGGCCTTACCGAGCAACAGTTCCGCCAATAAAAGCTGAAGATGAAGCAGCGTTACTCACTGAACAAAAAACTATTATCGAAGAACAGCTCAAAGCAATGCAAGAAACACTTAAGAAAATTCAAGAGCGACTGAACGAACTCAACAAATAAGAACACAAGTCCTTGCCTTTTTTAATCTGGACTTAACATTCGAAAGAACAATGGAAGTGAAAGATTGGATAAGATCAAAATTGCCGTGGCAACAAAAGGATACGAAGGATTAGAAGACACTGTATCGCCTGTTTTTGGAAAAACGAAAACATTCACATTAGTAAACCTTGAAGATGGCGAAATTAGAAACGTGAGAATAGTTGGTAATCCTGCAACAGCTTATGAACAAGGTTCTGGACCGATAGCATCAAAAACGTTAGCAGACTTGAGAGTGGACTTGGTAATTGCATCACAGTTAGGCCCAGGTGCATCAGAACTATTAGAATATCACAAAATAACCACCATGATCGTAGACCCAAACAGCAAGGTGTCCGAAGCAGTAAAAAAAGCGCTATCACAAATATATAAACAACCAATAAGCCTCAAAAAACATTGCCACCAAACGAAAAACACTGACACCAGGCGCTCTCTAATAGGAAAAACCGCAATCCACGACTCAATTGAAGGCACAAATTAACTTTTTCAGTTTCACTGAAAACTAAAGAACAGGTTATGTGCATTATAAATCTGTTAATGTAGGTGAGTAGGATAATTAGAAATCCTAAAGCAGAGATGTTTAACAGCAAAGTTTCTGACCCAAAGAACAAACCTGACGAAATATTGACAGCTTTAGATTTGCAACGAGGACAAAAGGGTAGCTGACATCTGGGCGGGTGGCAGCTATTTCGCGTTGCGGTTCGCTGAAATTGTCGGGACAGATGGGCGAGTTTTTGCTGTTGACACAAACCAGAATTTTTTGGATTTCGTTAAAGAAAAAGCGAAAGAAAAAGGCTTAGTTAACGTAGAAACGGTTCTCGCCGCAAAAAATGATGTGGCACTGCCTGAAAAAGCATAGATTTAATATTCATGCGCAATGTGTGCCACCACTTACCTAAAAGACCTAAATACTTCAAGAGTTTGAAGTCTGCACTGAAGCCAGAAGGAAGAATCGCCATAATCGAGTATAAAAAAGCCAGAGGGTTCAGTTTTCACAAAATATTTGGACACTACGTCCCAAAAGAAAAGATAATTAAAGAAATGGAAGAAGCGGGTTATCAATTGGAGAAGGATTGGGCGTTCTTGCCGAAACAATCCTTCACAATGTTCCACGTGAAGCGAGCTTAATCTGTTAGCTCGTCAACTTCTTTTTTGCCTTCTTCCAGCTCTTTTTTCTGTTCTTTATCGTTTATCAGCAGCAGAGCTTGGAATTCGCCAACGTGGGTTTTCTCTTCTTTCGCTATGTCCAACAGAACCCGCTTGATGACTTCGTTTTCAGTCAGTGCTGCCATTTGCTCATAAAGGTTTATGGCGTCTAATTCAGCAATGATTCCCGCTCTGAGTATTTCCTTGTCTAAGTTCTCTTTCTTTATTTTGTCAAGATTTATTGGAATTGCTGATAACAAATTTTTCACCTCTTTCTTGTTTTAGATAACCATAATTCGGTTCATTTAAATACTCAGTTGTCAAACATCAATTTGACTACTTTTTTCCAGATAACCTCAATTTCCTTAGCAACAGCGCTTTTCGGCGAGTATTCCATGATGGTTTTTCCGTTCACCATGGCTTCTGTGACTTTAGGGCTAAAAGGAATCTTGCCAACAACTTCTATGCAATTTTTTCTGCAAAAACTCACGATGCTTTCAGTGTTAACTACGTTTATGTCATACATATTTATGCAAACGAAAGGAGTTACACGGAAATGATTAAGCAGTTGTAACGCTCTTTCAAGGTCGTGAATTCCAGATAACGTCGGTTCAGTAACGACTAAACCAGCATCCACTCCTGTAATTGACGCTATAACGGGGCAACCGATTCCCGGCGACCCATCTATGAGAATTAGGTTAATGTCTTCTTTTTCAGCTAATATCTTAGCGTTCTGCCTAACCAGAGTGACAAGTTTTCCCGAGTTGGACTCGCCAGGATACAGCATTGCATGCGACATAAAGCCATATTTCGTCTTAGAAATATAGGCACTACCAGAAACCCGTTCAACCAAAGTTATGGCATTTGCTGGACAAGCAACGGCGCAGACGCCACATCCCTCGCAAGCGATAGCGTCAACCTTCAAATCGCTGGTTACAGCAGCAAAAGCACATTTCTCTCTGCACAAACCACATCTGGCGCATTTGTTTTCATCGATTACTGCTATCTTTGAACCTTTAAACTGTTGCATCTCCATCACTTCGGGATGCAAAAGCATGTGCAGGTCAGGCGCATCAACGTCGCAGTCTGCGACCACAGCGTTTTTCGCAAGAATTGAGAAGGAAGCCGTTAGAGTTGTTTTGCCAGTGCCGCCTTTGCCGCTTAAAATTGTTAGCTGCTTCATTTCTCCACTAACTTCCTTATGTCAGTGTAAAGTGTCTGAAACTTTTCAGTCCACTCGGGCATTTCTAGGCTAAAAGGCACGCCTTGCGAATAGAGTTCCGCGATTTTTCTTTCGTAGGGAACCTCCATAAGTATACGGATGTTCTCTTCTTTGCAGTAATCGTAAACTTTCTTGTCGCCCACGCTTGCACGGTTGATTATGACGCCGAAGGGAACCATGATTTTCCTCAAAACATAGACTGCAATCTTCAAATCGTGCAAGCCGAAGGGAGTAGGTTCCGTGACGAGAACGCAGAAATCGCTACCTTTGACAGTTTCTACAAACGGGCATGAAGCACCAGGTGGCGAATCAAGAATCACAGTTTTACTCTTGGTTATGTGCTGTTTAACGACTTTTATCACTGGAACCGCCAATGGCCTGCCTACTTCAAGTTCTCCATAGACAAGCGCCAAATTGCCAATCGAACCAAACTTTAAAGTGCCAATCCTATATTTTTCCCAACTGATTGCATTTTCTGGGCAAACCAGTGCGCAGCCGCCGCAACTGTGGCATAATTCGGGAAAGACTAGGACTTTCTGTGGACTGGTAAATATGGCGTTGTATTGACAGAATTTGGAACATTCTCCACAATGACTACACAGCGCCTCGTCTACAAGTGGGATAGCAGTGTAAACAGGTTGTACTTTGCGCAACTTTGGATGCAAAAGTAAATGGGCATTTGGCGCTTCCACATCGCAGTCTATTAACTGAACGGTGCCAACTGAAAGAGCCATATTTACAGCTACTGATGTTTTTCCAGTTCCGCCCTTTCCGCTTGCAACTGATATAATCATGAAACTTTCACACACTTGTAGTTTGTTTTTCTTTTAGTTTTTCAAGTGCTTTATGTAAGGCGTTGACTGCAAGGTCTGCACAATGACTCTCTGGTAGCCCACCCAATTCTCTTAGAACGTCATCCTTCGTGATTTTCCAAGCTTCTCCAACGGTCTTGCCTGTTACCAGCATTGTTAAAGCTGAGCCTGAAGTGGCTGTTCCTGCGCAGCCGCTGTACTCAAATTTTGCATCTATTATTACTTGGTCTTCAAGTTTCAAATATAGGGTAATTGTGTCTCCGCAGAGGAGACCTGTATATGTCGAGGTGACATCAGGATTTTCAATTGAACCAACGTTAACTCTGTTCACATAAAGCTTTGCAGCTTTTGCTGAATAGCCCGCTTTTAGCAAAAAGTCTTCAATGGTTGCCTTTTTCAGCATAACCTCTACTCAGCATTTGTTACTTTTTGACTTAGTGGTGGTGCGCATGTTCGCAGCCTTCGGTAAGCTCTGGGAGTTCATCGTTCTTGTACGCTGCAATTACTTTATTGACAGTGTCTGCGTTTGCTTTCAGCACAGCAACTCCTGCATTTTGGAATGTCATCAGCCCTCTTGGTCCCATACCGTAAACTATTAGTGCGGTTGGTTTGTACGTTAGGATGTGGTCGTGGGCATAACCCATTCCGCCTGCGTGTTCGCTAACGTTTGGAACAGTTTTAACGTTGGAGACTTCGCCTTTTTCGTCAAGTTCGACAATAGTGTAGTAGGGTGCTCTCCCGAAGTGCTCAGCTAATCGAGCATTCAAGCCTTGTTGATTTTCAGTAGGAATTATTACTCTGTCTGCCACTGTTTCACCTCCTTCAGTTCAAATTTCCAGTTAAGATTAGTTACAGCTTCCATATTCCTCTCCTCCCGTGTCCTTGGCCCATTCCGAAGTGCCCTCCAACAGTAGGCGCGCCAGTACTGTGCAATTCACCTCTTTTGAATTTCTCAACAACTTCCCTTACAGTTCCCAAGGGCGCTGTTACAATGTCTACGCCCGCTGCTGTCAATGCACCAAAGGCATTAGGTCCAACATTTCCAGTTATGACAACTTTAACTCCTCTATTAGCTACAGTTTGTGCTGCTTGGATTCCAGCACCTCCTGTTGCGCCCACTGCCATATTCGGGACGGCTTCGAACTGCATGGTTTCGGAATCTACAATTACAAGGTAGGCGCATCTGCCAAATCGGGGGTCTATCGGCGCGTCTAAACTGTTTGCTGTCGCGGTTACACATATTTTCATTCATTTCAACTCCATTACTCATCTTTCAAGAATTGTTTTATTTTCATGACTATTTCGGCAAAAGCCTTAGCAGCCGGAGAAGCTTTGTTTCCAGCAACAAAAGGTGTTCCGCTATCAGAATCAACGCAAATCGCGGGGTCTATCGGAATTTTTCCCAGGTATGGAACCGATAAATCCGTAGCTATTTTTTGTCCTCCGCCAGTTTTGAAAATGTCAAGCTTGGCGCCGCATTCGGGACAGATGAACCCGCTCATGTTTTCGATTATGCCTATTACCGGAACGCCTAGTTGTTTGGCGAATGTGATGGCTTTTTTGACAACAATTTGCGAGACTTCTGAAGGAATTGTCACTATTATCACGCCGTCAATGTCTGGTATCAACTGCATGACGCTTAATGGTTCGTCGCCAGTTCCAGGTGGCAGGTCTATGAACAAGAAGTCGAGTTCGCCCCACATGATGTCTGATAAAAATTGCTGGATAGCCCTCATTTTTAGTGGTCCACGCCAAATTACGGGTGCCTCATCATTTGGAAGTAAGAAGTCCATAGATACAACTTTGATTCCGTGCTGACCTGTTACGGGAAAAATAATTCCCGCGGGTCCGCCAATAAGCTTCTGGCCTTTTAAGCCCAGCATTTTCGGCACGCAGGGTCCATGGATGTCTGCATCAAGAATACCGACTTTGTCTGTGTGTCCTTGTAACGCGAAGGCTGCGGCGAGATTTACGGTTACGGTGCTCTTGCCTACCCCACCTTTGCCGCTTATAACTGCTATCTTGTTTTTAATCCTGCCCATTTTCATTCTGAGCCTTTGCTCTTGTTCAGTCGCTGCACTGTTCGGTGCGTTATGACTATTAGGTTTTGAACTTGTCTGTTCTGCTTGGCTCTCTGTGTTCATCATCGTCTTCACCTTTTTATGAAGGATGAGTTTAATACATAAACAATATTAATACCTTGCGTTTATAAAATAAACTGAGGAAGCATATTGGACGAGATTGACCGAAAAATAATTTCACAACTCCAACTCGACGGACGAACAACACTGCAAGATCTCGCCAAAAACATCGGATTCACAAGCATGGGCACAAAGAAGAGACTGGAAAAACTAGTGAAAAATGGAACAATCAAATTTACAACTCTACTAAATCCAGATGCCCTCAAACTGCATCCAGCTATCGTGATGTTGGAGATGGAAAGTGCGGAAGCCATGCAGGAGCTCCTCGACAGGTTCAAAGACTGCCCGCGAGTTGTCCAAATTTTCAAAACAATAGGCGGCTACAACCTAATCGCCCTTGTCGTCGCAGAAAACCGTGAGACACTTGAGAGTATATCGATGGAAAAATGCTCTTTAAGATGCAGCAAAGGAATACGCAGGTCAGAATTTTACCCGATAAGCGACATATACTTTTCGCCGTTCCTTCAGATAAGGGAGTACTTGGCACATAAAGATAGAAAAGTGACCCCTTGTAACGTGGACTGTGATCCCTGTAAACGTTATGAAAGTCAGAAGTGCGTGGGTTGCCCAACAACAATGCACTACAAAGGCACACTCTGATGGAAGGGAAGGATATGGCTACAAACGAAAATCCTGTGGAATGCAAAGCTCAGGAAGTTGATGCCGTTGAAATAATCAGTTTAGTTGATAATTCACTGGATTTTCTCTCTTCAATCGGAAAGAAGCAGGTCCAATCCCTCAGAGAGTGGACTATGAAACGTTACGGTCAAGGATGGAGCAAAACGCACACAGAATTGCCAGTTGCGGAACACGGCTTTTCTCTGCTTGTCCGGGTTTTCAAAGAAGGGCAGTCACGTACTGTTCTTTTTGATACTGGCATCAGTGCTGAAGGAGTCATTGAAAACGCTAGGCGTGTGGGTCTGGACCTGAAAGAGGTGGAAGCCATCGTTCTTTCCCATGGGCATTACGACCATTTTGGCGGGCTTGAGGCAGCAGTGAAAGAAATCGGCAAATCCAGCTTACCAATAATCACACATAAAGACATGTTTGCAATTAGAGGAGTGAGCACCTCGACTGGAGCGGTCAGGAAATACAAAGACTTCCCGAAGCAAGCGCAGCTGAGCCCAGCACAAGTAATAAACACACAGGCGCCGTGGCTGTTGGCTGACGACATGATTTGCGTGACTGGAGAGATACCGCGACGAACAAGTTTCGAACAAGGTTTTGTCCGCCACATGATTCTTGTGAATGGCTCATGGCAGCCTGACCCGTGGATTCTAGATGACCGCGCAATCGTAATTAACGTTAAAGGAAAAGGTTTAATTATCCTTTCAGGCTGCGCTCACGCGGGCATAATCAACACCATAGGTCATGCACAAAAAATTATGAAAAACACAAAAGTCTACGCTGTAATTGGCGGCTTCCATCTGGCTGGAAAAGAAAACGAAAGCAGAATCGAACAAACGGTGGAAGAACTGAAACGGATAAATCCAAAATTGATAGCGCCCTCACATTGCACTGGTTGGAGAGGAATGTTCGCCATAGCCAATGCAATGCCAAACGCCTTCGTTTGGAACAGCGTGGGGAACCTCTACAAGGTATGAAGAGGAAAGGCAGAAACCTGCTGAAAAGTTAAATAACAATTTGAGGATGCACTAAGCTATGCAAAAAAAGGGACCTCTGTATATCGTGCCGTGGCGTTGCACATTCGCCTGCGACAGCAACTGCGTACACTGCGCTTCAGCGGGAAAACCCGCGTTCTCAGATGAAGTGGACACCGCGGGAGCCATGCGGATTGTTGACCAAGCGTACGAGTTCGGCGCCAGCTTCTTCGGCGTCACAGGCGGTGAAGCCCTGCGGCGCAAAGACCTTTTCGAAGTGTTAGCTTACGCCCGGAAAATCGGGTTAAACACCAGCATCATAACCGACGGACGCCTCTTGACCGCTGAGGCATTTGAGAAAGTTGTTAAGAACGAGACGCGCGTGTCAATCAGCATAGACGGTGCAGAAGCCACAAACGACCAGATCCGCGGGAAAGGAGCCTACGCAAGTGCTGTCACCTCGCTTGAGAAACTGTCACGCGAGGGTCTCCTTAACTGCATGGTTTACACGTTTGCCAACGTCAACGAACAAGTCACAAACGTGAACGCTAACGACATGCGACATGTGCTTGACTTGGCTGCTAAACACGGTGCAAGATGGGTGATTTACCACGGCTTCATCCCCTACAACAAAGACGCCGAGAGTCTCAGGGTGGCGCCTTCTGCTCAGCAGTACGAGTGGGCGTGGAACACGATCTACGATTTAGCTGAGGAGTACAAGGGAAAACCTGCCGTTAACGTTTACTATCCGTCCTATGCGCGGGTGGCGAAGCAGAGAGGCATGCCCGACTTCGATAACTGGTACAATCATTTCTTCTTGGGCAGGTGCTTCTTCGGCAAGTTCATGAGCATCGCAGAAAACGGCGACGCCATACCATGCAGCTTTAATGACGTGTACAGGCTTGGAAACGTCACCAAAAAACCGCTCAAGAGCATCTGGGAGGAGATGCAGGCGTCCGACTTCTTCAAGAAAATCAGGGACAAAAGCAACCTCAAAGGCAAATGCGGCGTGTGCGAGTACCGCGAAATCTGCGGTGGATGCCGAACCACAGCCCTATTCTACACAGGCGACATATTTGGTTCTGACCCGCAATGCGCATACATTCCCAAGAGCTTGAGAGAAAAGTAACGTGGCTACTTCTTCTTGATGAGGTAGATTAGCAAGCCTATGGCGGCGCCGATCACTACGACTGTGATAACTGCGCCTGCGATGGCTTCAAGCTGTTCAGGCGTTAACGCGGGTTCCGAGGTTGGCGGGGATGTTGGTCCCATGTTTGGTGGTGTGGGCGTTGGAAAATCAGTAGGTGGTGGTGTCGGTGTTGATGTTGGTATTGCTGGTGCTTGAGGGTTCGGCTCGGTCAAGAAGGGAACGAAACTGACGATGCCAAGAGTGAAGTCTTGTTTGTAGTCGTAGATTGACTGGCTGATTGCTTGTTCATTGGTTGTTCCCCACCAGTTGTAGGTTGCGTTGACGTTGTTTGAGGTGCCATCCAGGTAAAGATTGTATTCAGAGTTGTCTTGTATGTTGTTGTTTTGGATGGTGCACTGCTCAAATGTGCCTCTGATTTTTATGCCTATCGCATTCTGGGAAATCATGTTGTATTGAATTGTTGTAGGCTTCCTGCCTCCATAGGGATTTTGAAATACAATTTCAAACAGCATACCTACCTGGTTTTTGATGATTGCATTCCTGTGAATTTGGGGGATATTGGCGCTGAACCAATCACGAATAAGGACACCGATGCTAATTCCGATATTAGTGTTGGTGATTGTATTGTCTTCGATTGTGGGATAGCCGCTAACACCGATGTATTCCGAGGCTACTGAAATTCCGATGCCGTTGCCTGAAATCCCGCCTGTTACTGTGTTTTCTGAGATAACGCAATTGCCTCTAGCAATGACGCCGCCTGTGATTGTGTTTTTTGAGACAGTGTTGCCAGACACTGAGCCTGTGATGATGTTATTGGTGACTGTATCGCCGCTAACGTCCCCGGTAATGGTGTTTCCTGAAACCAACCCACCTGAGACCTTGCCTTCAATGACGTTTTCGGAAATAATAGTTGCGCCTCCGCCACTTACTCCTGAATCAAGGGAGCTCTTGCTTATCTTGACAGAGCTGTCACTCGATACCGAGGTTGTTCTGAAAATCGCATTCTCCACTATGCAACCTGAATTAGTCTGCTCATTCCAGTCAGCACTAAATCCTGTAAAACTGATACTGCCTGCGCCGTTGAAGGTTATTTTGTTGCTGCTGGTTCCTCGTGCCCGCAGCGTGCCGTTCACCATTATGTAGTAGCCGTTGAGGTTCACGGTGGTTCCTGCCTCGATTGTTAGCGTTACTCCGTTACTCACAAGGATGTTTCCTGTTAGCGAGTAAGGGCTGTTTGTTTTAGTCCAGGTGGTATCTGCGCTTATTACACCACTAACATTTGTAGCAGCCTTAACGGTGCCCAGATGCGTGATGCTTGCTAACGCGAGCCCGCAAATCAGAAGGACTATTACGAATGCACTTATGCGTGGCTTCATTTCCGGTGCGTTCCCCAATAGAACCTAGCGGTTCCGCGTTTTTATGCTTTGCTTCGCCACCTCATTCTTCGAGACCGCCTCCGACAGAAGCAGTGCGACGTTATGCCTCCGGTTTTTCCGCTCAGTTCCGCTCTTTGCAGTCTAAGCCTCAGTTGAACCTATAAACAATGTGGTATAAGTCAAAAATCGCACGCCAGTTCGCCCGTAACCGGCAGCAGCTAACGCAGCCAGAAAGACCCAGAAAGTACTAATTTACAGAACACGCGAATTCACTGCAGCCTGCGTGAGGCACATTTCGTTATCGT
Organism: Candidatus Bathyarchaeota archaeon A05DMB-2; assembly: GCA_018475625.1. Classification (GTDB taxonomy): domain Archaea; phylum Thermoproteota; class Bathyarchaeia; order Bathyarchaeales; family Bathycorpusculaceae; genus A05DMB-2. The sequence continues at coordinate 73,064 of JAAKEZ010000008.1, read as the reverse complement.
TTAATAGCAGTTGTATGTAATAGTTCGCTGATTTCAGATGAACCTTGAAAACTATTCCAAAGAAAAGTTGTGGGCGATTCTCGTTGAAACCGTCCAGTCCATCGTGATGTACCCAACGCACAAGGCATACACCCGGGAAAACATCCTCCCTGCAAATTCCGATGTGACGCCAGAAGAACTCGCGTTGAGGCTAAACATATCGCTCGGCGAAGCGCTCGTCATTCTGGACGAATTGGCAGAAGAACGGAAAACCCCTGCCTAAACCACTTGAACCCCTGAAGCCTTAAACGCAATATACACCTCGGAACCCAAGTTAAGCCCCATCTCACTGAAAGACCGCTTCGTTATCTGGACCGTAAACGGCTGTCCAACGTCTACAGCGAGTTTTACGAGCGAACCTGAATCCAAGATGCTTGTAATTCTGCCCTTAAAAACATTCCTGGCGCTTGACGCCACAGCACTTTTAGACAAGATAATATCCTGCGGACTAATAAAAACCGAAATCTCCCCAGACCGATGAGCAGTCGCTTCAATCCGTACCCCGTTTCCTATATCCACAACCGTCGTGCCATCCTCTGTTGTCTCAGCAGTCCCGACGAAAGTGTTGTCAACCGCAGCGAAACTAGCCAAGTTCTTCGAGAGCTCGCCGAAAATCTCGCTCGGCTCCCCCACCTCAGAGATTACACCATCACTTATCAACGCGATTCGGTTAGGCAAAGTCTTCGCCTGAAACATGTTGTGCGTAGCCATAACAATCGTAGTCTTCAAATCACGATTTGCCGTGGCTATCACATCCTCAACAATCGCGGCATTCTTAGGGTCCAAGTTAGCAGTTGGCTCATCCAACAAAAGAAGCTTGGTCTTCAACACCAACGCCCTTGCCAAAGCCACACGCTGCTGTTCTCCACCTGAAAGCTTCTTCGCTGGACGCTGCTCAAAGCCTTCCAGTTTTACGAGGCTTAGCGCCTTACTGACTTCTTCTTTGATGACGGCTTTGGGCAGTTTCCGCATTCTCAAACCGTAAGCAACATTGTTATAGACGCTTGTACTGAACATCATAGTCCGCTGAAAAACCATGGCACTCTGCAACCTCAAGCGCTCCACATTCTTGGCAGTCACCGGCACGCCTTGAAACGTGACTTCTCCGCTTGTGGGTTTTTCCAGGAAAGCCAAGATTTTAAGCAGAGTGGTTTTTCCAGACCCGTTTGGTCCAAGCAACGCCAGAATTTCACCTTCCTCAATCTGCAGCATTATGTTGTCCAGCACGGTTCGGTCGCCGAAAGATTTCGACAAATTCTTTATTTCTACAAGCGCCGCCATGTTTTGCGCCTCTTGCTCACGTAGATTTCATTGGGGACTTCTGCCAAACGTAAGCAGAAATCTCGCTTTCTTAGCCAACATTATAATTAAGTTAATGCCAAACACTATTAAAAGCAATATTATCCCAAACGCTATAGCCAAACCCAAGTCACCGCGCTGAGTGTACAGCGAAATATCCGTAGTAAGCACGTCTGTAGTGCCCAAGATCCCCCCGCCCACCAGCAAAGCCACACCTAACTCAGCAATCGCACGGTTAAAGCCTGCAATATTGCCCAAAATAACTCCATTCATCGCTTCCTTCAAAATTGCAATAGAGGTTTGCGATTCTGAAGCACCCAAAGTCCTAGCTAAATTCATCATCTCAGGATCCACCGCTTCAATAGCATTTGCCGTGATGCTTATTATTAGTGGGGTCACAAGCACCGCCTCACCCAGCATAATCGCTGCGGGCGTGTAGAGTAGTCCTAAAGGTCCCAACGGTCCAGCCCTTGAAAAAACAAGATAGAGAATCAAACCCAAAGCTACGGTAGGCATCCCAATCATCGTGTTAAAGAAATTCTTCACCAAAGTCTTCCCCCGAAACTCTCTAAGACCAATCAACATCGCGATAGGTGTTCCCCACAGAGCCGCAAGAATCGTCGCAACACCAGAAAAAAAGAGAGAACGGTAAACCACGCCATAAAAGGTCGGGTCACCTGAGAAGATCAGCTGGAACGCTTTCTGTATGCCATCTATTATGGGGTTCACTTACGCAATCCTCTAAGAGTAAAGTTCTGGATGGTCATCTCTCCACTGTGCCGGACATTCAGTATCGTTGAAGTAAGCGTAGCTCTGTATCCATGAGACATCAGGTTGAGGGCTACCATTCTTTAGAGCCTGAACTGCTCCGTAGAACAGGTGCTGCGAGTATTCAGCCACAGCGTAATTGTCAATGACCTGCTGGCCAGTATCTGAAACAAGCCATTTTATAAAGTCTATCGCGTCATTGAAGCTAACGTTGCTGACTTTTGCTGGATTCACTGCCATCACGCTGTAGACGTTGAGCAACGATTTTCCGCCGGCTATGATGGATTTCAACTGGATTGTACCAGGTTTATATAATGATAGGTAAGTGCCTATGTCTGACAGCGTGTAAGCCCCTTTCTGGTTTGCCACGTTCAACGTGTTCGCCATACCTGCGCCTGTTGTCGCGTACCAGGATTCGCTGGATATCTCTGTCTGATTATAGCCTGCTGCAGTCCAGAGACTGGTTTCTTTGGAAAACGTGCCCGAGTTGTCTCCTCGTGAGACCCAGATTGTCTGGTCAGAGTGTTCTCTTCCATAAGCAAAAATTTTTTTCAAGGCTTCGGTGGCGTTTTCGCCTGTGATTCTTGCCGGATCTGCACTTGGACCAACTATGGTGAAGTAGTTGTAGGCTATTATTTTTCTGCAGACACCATAACCGTTTTCGAGAAACGTCAGTTCTTGAGAAGGTGCGTGAACAAGCACGATGTCTGCGTCCCCTGCGGAAGCCTGTTGAAGCGCGATGCCGGTTCCTGCTGATATGATGTGGATGTCGATGTTATGGGTTGCTTCGTACGTTGATTTAATTTCGTCTAGCAGTCCTGTGTCGTAGAGGCTGGTGGTGGTGGATATTCTTAGGCGTCTTCGAGCGAAATAATCAAAGTAAACGATGGTTCCCGCGATTACTATTACCGTGGCTAAGGCAGCTGCTATTAGGATTTTTTGCCACGCTTTCAATTTTCCACCTCCGTTAGGTATTTCCATACATAACGGCTAAACTTTATAAACATTGCGGACAGAAGACTCTATGGAATGTTCACCGACAAAAAACACAAGCCCTCAGCCAGAATATGGATAGAGTACAGAGGACAACCGCTGATAGGCAAAGGCGGAGCAAAAATCCTCGAAGCCGTAAACAAAGAAAACTCGTTGTCCAAAGCCGCAGAAACAATAGGCATGTCTTACCGTTACCTGTGGAACTACATCCAAAAAATAGAGAACACAATAGGTGAGTCCATCGTGGACACCTACAAGGGCGGCAAATCCGGAGGCGGCGGCGCCAAACTCACCGCTGTGGGTAAAAGCTTGCTTGAAGAGTACAAGAGGCTTGAGGACTGTTTGAGTAGGTTTCTCTCTGACCCTGAATACTGGGAGGCGGTAAGTTTGAAGATTAGCGCGAGAAATCAGCTGAAAGGAAAAGTTCTCTCCGTGGAAACTGACGGAATCACAGCCAAAGTAAAGATTGAGATAAAGGCGCCAGCAGTCATCACTTCAGTCATCACCAAAGAAGCCGTTGAAGACTTAGGCTTAAAGGTTGGTGGCGAAGTGTCAGCTGTCGTGAAGGCAACAGAAGTCATGATATCCAAATAGCTGCTTATTCTACCACGTAACGGTAAGCGATGTGCTCGCCGGCAGTCTGGCTTTTCCTTATGATTCTCAGCACGTCACCTGGCTTTGCGCCGATTGCTTTAACGGCTGGGTCGGTGGATTTTATCTGCGGCATCTGATACGGCTGCACCTTTAACTTTGCCAAGAGCTCATCTTTCTCTTTCGTGCTGAGGATTTCGTGTCTTGGCACCAACGCGTGCTCAAAAATGTCAAACACTGGGAAAGATTTGGGCAGGAGCTCCACGTTCTTTTTCCTGGTTGCCTGCTTGACCGCGTGCGTGTAGCGTCCTTCAGTAATGACGATGGCGCGTTCCAACTCGTGTTCCTTCATAAACTTGTAGAGCGTATTCATCGCCGCGATACCAACCGTCGTTGCGCCTAAGAAGCACCAGACCACAGCGTTCTCTTTGTCCTCGGGAATTTTGATGATGTAGGAGATTGCGCCTTCATGTGTTTCTTTTTTGATGAGCTTGTATTTTCGTAGTTTTATCAGAACTTCAGCTTTGCGCTCTTCCACAGTCACGGTTTCAACGGTCAAACTTTAAACCTCACAGAGTAAACAGGTACGCGGAAAACCTAAACAGCGCTTTAACCCTTAAACTTTATGGTTATCCAACAGCTAAAGTTTGCCTGTTGATGACTGCGGCGGACGAAGTTGACGCAAGATTTTGTAGCCCGTTGTTTAAAGGAACTATGTGATAGGTCAAGCTCTTCTCGCTCTGAGCGACTACCCCTCCCTATTTAAATCGCGGGTCTTTAACATGTTTTGGCTGTTTTCTGTGCCAATAGCAATAGACCCTCTATAGAGGGGTAGGATCCATATTCGCGATTTCCACAGCCAAAACCATGTTGAAAACAGCATCTGGTCTATCCACAGCGCTTTGGGATTTCATGTTTGCAGTTTTTCGCCGCAGCGCACGCAGAACGCCGCATCCAGCTGATTCGCGGCTCCGCAGTGAGGGCAATACTTCACTTGCGTAGGTGCTGGCGCAACGGCTTGCGGTGCGGGTATGATTGTCGGCGCTCTTAGTCTGAAGAACGCTGTGGTCGCCATTGCCCACGCGGCAAGGAATACGAACCCGCTCACGACGGTCAAGGATAAGACGCCGCTGACCGTTACCACACCTGTCACAATGAGCAATGCGGTCAGCAACCCGACCGCGCCAGCCACCGCGATGCCGGCGAGAAACATCAAACCTGCTGTCCTGAACAGCTTGACGCCGGAGGCGGCTGCGAGAAGGTTGAACGCTCTCATCAAGAACACGATTGCAATTACTCCGATGGCAAAGGCAACGACACCGACTGGAATAAAGTAGCTTATGTATGGCTGAAGCGCATCAAGCACAGCGCTCGCTGGTGGCGAGGTTGGCGGCGTGCCCGGCGTGATAGGCACAAGCGTGCTGATTACGCTGCTTAAGACTGAGAATGCGATAGCTACTGCGAGGACGGCAGTCACCACGACGGCAACTATGCTGGTGATTATCCAGTAAAGCGCGTTGTCGAATATCGCCTTGTGCCTGTAATAGTTAGCTAAGCCGTTCATTCCAAGCATGAAAAGGATTAAACCAACCAAGCCCAGAAGCCCAAAGGGCGCCCCGATTAGGTTGATGCGCGCGCTTGGAAAGAAAAACTGCGCCAAACCTACGAATGAAGAAATGGACGAAACCACCATAAGCAAGGCGCCTATGCCACCCAGCAGCCTATTCGACTCAAAAGTCACCCTCAACCAACCCTCAAACACACCTACGATGCGTGAAAGCTTAAGCTTTTCGCCCAAACTACAAGCAATAGACCACACACAAGTTAAATCTAAATATAAGAGGTATAAGCCGAAAATCGCACGCAGATTCCAAGCAGACACACCAGCAGCAAAAGAAAATGGTTAGTTTGAAGCCCTAAAACTCCAAGCCAACCGTGCTACCGCTACAAGGCGTTCAGGTCACTGTCAATCAACTAAGTGAGCCGTACCATCTGGACAGTAAACCCTATCGCCTTTCTCAACGGCGAAATAGCGTCTACTGCACGCTTTCATCTGAGAGCAACCATCACAGTCTCTTGATAGCAGTTTCAGTCGCCTCCTACACGTTACCTTCCAAAGGCAAGAAAAGCGCAACCGTTCGCAGTTGCACCATCATGCCTCTGCAGAGGCACATGGGAATGACAACGATACTTTTAAACTTTACTAACACCAAATCCACAAAACGGTTAAAAACGCTTAAACCCTCGATTAAGGCAAAAACGTGAAAACGCCCAAAAAACCTCGCTTCAAAACAGGTTTTCGGCGCCTTGTCTCAGTAACTTTCACGGTACACAACCTGATCCAAGCGTCTCCTGCTTGACGGCGATGGCGACTCATCCACATAAACAACCAGTACAATAGACACAGGGCGCATGCCTTCAGGAACGTTTTACGGCGACTTTCACAGCGTCTTCATCGAATGCACCTATCCAGCATGAGCCAATCCCAACCGAGTAAGCAGTCAATAGGATGTTTTGAACCGCAGCCGCTGTGTCCTGAATACAATACAAGGTTTTTCCCCATAAACCATAACGCGCTGAAGAGCGTCGCTCGTCTACACACACCACGATGAAGACAGGGTGCGTCTTCAACGTCTTTCTGGTTAAACGTCGCTTTCACAAGCTTCATTCACCGCTTGCGTTCGGACAACCACGAACTGACAGGGCTACAGGTTTCCAGCGGATGGCTCCCAAGTTGCGGCTTCAAGCAGTTTTTCAACCGTTTCCTAGGAAACATCCTGTTTCTTGTAGGCTCTAACGCTTATTCTTCCTCTAATGGCTTCAGAAAGGCCCAGGCCAGTCATCAAACGCTCTATGCTATTCACACATTAAAAAACCGTTCCATAACTAGGCAGCGCAATCCTTAAGCTTATGAAAACTTTCAGTATTCTTGGATGATGAGCTCTAGAGTCGTGAGCCCAAACGGCAGTGATTTGGACTCGACGGGCGAACTGACACGTACGCGTTAAGGCGATAGATTTATGAGGGGAACAGCCGTGAGAAAAGGGCAACGATACGCAGAGTTAGGTGAGGTGAACAGGAGTGACTGAGATAGTGATTGATGCATCCGAGCTTAAAGGCGAAGGAAACGAGGCGATTCAGGCGCTTGCGGACTTCGTGAAGGAGAAGACAAGTGCTGAAGTGACTGCTGATGGGCTGAAGTTCACGGTGAAGGGTGAAGGCGCAGCGGTTTCCAAGAAGTATTTGCGAGTAATCGTGAAGAAGTTCCTGCACAAACGCGACTTGAAAGAGGGTTTCCGCGTTATAAGCGACAGCAAAGAAGAGAATACGCTGAAAGTGAAAGAAAGAAAAACTTACGAAGAAGAATAAATGCAACTCCAAACCACACCATATTTTCCCTTGTGTTCTGGTTTGCGCGATTTTTTGTGTCTATAGTCTCCTTATTTAAAGGCGTTCCGTGCAACGCTTTTCGCTCTGGGCGACTACCCCATCTCCCTTATTTAAAGAAGCTTTGTATAGCGCTTAGAGCTCAGCGAGTATTCTCCTCCCCTCTATCGCTTGAATCACAGGCTCTAAGTATGCTGAATAAATAGACGCTGGGCTTTAGGTTTGCCATGGTCCAGAGACCGTAAGAACAGAAGATAGTTGGGTGAAAGGCTTGGTAGCCGCTAATTTCTTAGGCATTGCATCAATTGGAAGGAATCTAAATATGGGCAAGTTTTGGAGATTCTTTTCCTGTGTGTGTTCAAATAGATTTAGGGGTTTACGGGGTCTGGACGCCAAATTATAGGAGAAAAGACGAAAATCGCGATGACTATGCCGCCACCGTGAGTTTATTCCAGAGTCCTCTCAGCCCTTCTTTTCTCCTCTTCATTTGCTTGGTTTAATTTGAGATTGATGATCCACTAAAAAAGGGGGATGTGGTTGTGCTGGATGCTGACGCTTACGGTCGTTTCCGCTGCATCAGTATTATGGCGACGCCCACTACAACTATTGCTATGATGATGCCGACTACTGCGGGCACGAAGTACAAGTCAGCTGCGGACTGCGGCATAGGAGTCGGTTCAGGAGTAGCTTCTGGCTCAGCCATCACGGTGAATGCGGATTCAGCGTGTGAAGGCCAGTAGCCGTTGGTGCCTGCGAACGTGGCGATGACAGTGTACTTGCCAGGTATGTCTGGAGTCCATTCGAAGCTGAAGAAGCCGTCCATGTCAGTTGTTGCGGTGCCGATTTCTCTGCAGTTGTTGTTTGCGTCCACTACGCTCAGCGTCACAGTAACGCCGGTTGCGTTTGTCGGCCGTGGCTTCTGCTGGTACACGTAGCCCATCCATTCGGTCATGCTTGCGTCGGAGATTACTGGTACGCCGTTGGGGAATCGTGCTGCTTGCTCCTTCTGCTTTGTGCCAGCTGAAATATCCATCACTGTGCCCGTGATTACTAGGGGTTGTCCGAATGCTAGACCGGCACCTGGTGCAGAAACTGTGGTGGCGCTGGGACCCCTGCCTACAGTGTAGATTGAGTTGTCATAGCTATTGAACCAAGTTGCAAAGCCATCCGCAACAGCAAAGCTCTGAGTAAAGAATTCGGTTACGTATGAGGATAGAGTCCAGATTTCAGTTCCGTCAGTTGCGTTGACTGCACGTGTCATTGCACCTTTGAAGACGGGCGTTTCTACGGTGTGCTCTGAAGTGACTAGGTATACCACGTCGTTGCCTATTGCGTTTACGAACGTTGGGTATGGACCAGGTACTTCGAAGCCGCTGTTGGTGTCGTTGCCTGGAACACCACCGTTGCCGTAAGTAAATAGCAGGTTTCCTGTTTTTGTATCATAGCAGTAGAGTATTCCTGCATATGCACTGCTGTAGAGTCTGCCGTAGGCAAACGTGTTGGCTAAGCTGCCCGAGGCTTGGCTTCCATAGTAATCTAAATCTGCTTGCGGTGTTGTTGGTCCCCAAAGTTTGTCACCTGTATCTAAGTCGTATCCGACGAAGTTTTGGGTTTCTCTAAGGTTTTCTACGAAGACGCGGTTCACTGGGTCAATTCCAGCTTCTAAGACAGTTAGGTTGCCTGGTGGCGGGTTGTAGGTTTTCATCCAAAGTATGCTCCCTATTTGTCCCTTAGATGCGTTGAGGTTGATGGCGAAGTATGTGTACGGATTGAAGCCTAGTGTTCCCATGAAGGTGGCTCCTTGTGAAGGCAAACTACCGTTGTAGAGAAGCATTATGTCACCTGGTATGGCTCCGACTATTGTAGGTGCTGAGGTCATTGTGTTACGCCATGGTATTGAAACGTTCCAGTCATAGCGGTCTTGTGGATTAGACGAATCAAAGACGCCTCCATTGACTACGAGGGTTGAACGGTATGGTACTGTGATCGATGTGGTTGCACTCGATGTGCTGTTCGATAGGGTTCCAGTTGTTCCTGTTAAGGGTGGAGGAAACACAGTAATCAAAGCTTGGAGTGAAGGATCAGTAACTACTCCTGCAGTCGCGCCAGTAGTTCTGGCTCCGAGTGCAGTTGCGTTGATGATTGATGGTGACAGTAGACTTCCACCAGTGTAGGGGTTGACACCGAAGTTCCAGAGGTTGGTTGAGTTCCACTGAGCTAAGACCCAATTCGGACTTGACGGTGTGCCTCGGTTGATAAAGACATATTTTAGTTGTTCGCCATTTGGACCTAATACAGTTGTAAGCGCATTAGTGAACGTTGTTGGAACACCTGTCACGTTGAACAGCGGCTCTCCTGTGTCTGCGTCAAAGAGTTGGGCAAAGTTTGCTGTGGCCAAGATTGCCGGGTAAACACCGTGTTGGTTGGGGTCTTCGTGGTCCCAAATGAGGGCGAAGGATAGTGGCGGTACGTCTTTGCGAGACCAGAGCAGCTCTCCCGTTCTCAGGTCAAGGCAGTTTGTTGGTCCACTAGCGTAGCCTGTGAATGATACAACGTCAGTATAGTAAATCTTTCCGTTGACTACTATTGGGTTTTGGTATCTTTGGTTGTATGCAGACCCTTCGAAGTATTGGTTTCCTTGAATTTCAAATTTGTTGCCTCCGACTATTCCTCCAGTTTGCATTGGCTTGGTCCACATGATGTGGCCTGTTAGCGGTCCTACGGTATCGCCCGCATAGAACACTGCTCCGTTTCCTCCAAGATTGTAGGAAACTGTGAAGCCACCATAGCCAGGCGCACCTGTTCCGAGCCAGTTAGACGAGATTGCCCACCAGTCAGGGTTTTCGCCGTAGATTGGCCTTGTCCAGTATTCGGTTGGGAGAGGATAGCTGCTGGGATATCTGGGTATTGGATTTTCTTGGACAGTGAGCTTGGTAGTTGCAGAACTTGGCAGATAAGTGTCGTTAACTAGCACGGAAGTAGGTAGACCGTTACCACCGGCGCCGTAGACTTGTCCTGGGAAGGTAAAGATCAGCGTATACGTGCCAACTTTGTCAGGAGTCCAGTAGTAGCTCTGTGATGATGTTGTATCCCAGATAACATCAAAAATCTTCTCCAACACTTTTGCACCGTCAGAATCCATGATGGTTAGGTTGTAGTTACGGAATCGGTAAGTGTTGCTTACTGCCGCATAAGCTGGCGGGCTTGTTTCAGCGCCCTGTCCGTAGACTCTGTTAAGCCACATGTAAATGAGGGTTGATTGTCCAACACCGACAGGATTCGGAAAAGCAGCAATGTAGGCGTTCGTTGTTAATTCCCATTTAGGCGTATGCGCGTTAGCTGCTGGCAATGCAATAAGCGAGACAGCGAAAATTGCTATCAAAAGCAAAGCAATAGCTGATGTTTTTTTCAAGTTCATTCTCTTATTCTCCTTTCTTCGTTGTGCACAAATGGGCGCAGACAAGTTATTAAATGGTATTCAGTGGCTATTCCACTGAAAAGTTTTTAAGTAGCCCGTCCACTGAAATCTATCGAAAAAATAAGAGAGAGTACTTTGTGGAAGTATTAAAGTGGAGTCTCAAGAAGAAAGCCTCCAAGTATTAACTGGTTTGGGACTAACGGTTTTAGAGGCAAAAGTTTACCTTACCCTCGTTAGAACAGATGAAACATCGGCAAAAACAATTTCAAAGGCCTCAAACGTTTCTCAACCAGACGTTTACCGTGTACTGTCCATGCTTGAAAACCATGGTTTGATTGAAAGAATCATAGCTATACCACACAGGTTTAAAGCTACCCCAATAGACAAGGGAATCGCCATTCTGCTTCAACGTAGAGATAACCAAAGCGCTCTCTTGCACAAGAAAGCAACCGAACTAGTTCAAAGCTACGAAGGAAAAAGCGCAAAAACCACCACGACGTTTCAGGAAGAGGCGGCTCATTTCATCTTGGTTCCAGGAGTGCATGTCCACAGGATAAGAAACGCGGTTGATAATGCCCAATCAAACGTGCTCTGTTTTACTACATTAGACATGTTCAGAAAAGTGCGGTTTATAACCGAAGACGTCTGGAAAAGAGGCGTGAAAAGGGGCGTGAAGTATCAATTTCTGATAGGCAAGCCTCACGATGAGGAAGTAACCTTGGATCTTGACCCAGCCTTAGAAAACAACGGCAACTTTGAGATCAAGTTCATGCGCGCTTCCTCGCCCTGCATTGTTCTAATCGACAAGACGGAAGTTTTTTTGAGAACCGAAATGAATATTGAGGCTCCCGTTTTGTGGTCCGACAACGCGTGTATTGTGGCTATGATTGAAAATTATTTTGAAATGTTGTGGAAAACGCCGGAAGAGCAGCATTAAGAAAACGCTTTACTAAACAACAGCAACTGTGAGCGGGTGTGACTTGCATAGTTTTTAAACGTCAATCAACACAATACTGGGCATACACAGAGGTAATGCATGTTTGAAGGGCAAACCACTTGTCTCCATCATTTCCGCTGGTCTCTCCAAATTCGGAAAACACGAAGGACTTTACGCGAGGGAGCTTTTCGCAGACGCTGTCAAAGAGGCGCTTGACCGCTGCCCCCGGCTAGACCCGAAAAACGATATAGAAGCCATGTTCGTGGGTCACATGGGCGAAGCCTATGAGCATCAGGGGCATATGGGTGCGGCAGCCGCGGACTGGGCAGGGCTCCTGAATATTCCTGCTACCCGCACTGAGGCTGCTTGTGCTTCTTCTGGCGCGGCGTTGCGCTCGGGCATTTACGCTGTGCTGTCGGGCTTGGCTGATGTTGTTTTGGTAGGCGGTGTCGAAAAAATGACGCACCGCACCACCGCCGAAGTTACTGAGTACTTAGCAATGGCTTCGGATTACCCGTTTGAACAGTGGCACGGCATCACCTTCCCCGGCTTGTACGCGTTGATGGCAAAGGCGCACATGCACCGTTACGGCACCACCGAAGCGCAGTTGGCAACGGTTGCCGTGAAGAACCATTACCACGGAACCCTCAACCCCAAAGCCCAAATGCAGAAAGAGATAACAGTCGAAACCGTTCTGGCTTCCCGCGTCGTCGCCTCCCCCCTCAAGCTTTATGATTGCTCGTTGATAACTGACGGCGCCAGTTGCGCCATCCTAACCAAACCCGAACTCGCAGCGCGCTTCACGGACCAGCCCGTGCACATAATCGGCAGCGGACAAGCCAGCGACACCATCGGCTTATACGAACGCCAAAGCCTCACCTCGCTGTTGGCGGCGAAGCTCGCGGCAAAAACCGCCTACGACATGGCGCAGATCACACCCGAAGACATCGACGTCGCAGAAGTGCACGACTGCTTCACCAGCGCCGAAATAATCGCCTACGAAGACCTTGGCTTCTGCCCAAAGGGCACAGGCGGCAAACTCGTTGAAAGCGGCGAAACACGACTCGGCGGACGCTTACCAGTCAACACCAGCGGCGGCTTAAAGGCAAAGGGGCATCCTGTTGGCGCCACAGGCACAGCGCAAGCCTACGAGATTTACCTACAGTTGACGGGGCAAGCGGACAGGCGCCAAGTCAAAGACGCCAAAACGGGTTTGACGCATAACGTGGGCGGTTCAGGCGCCACCGCAGCCGTACACATCTACAGGAGCGACCAGCAATGAGCCAGCCACCATTCACCATCGAACAATTCTACAAGTACCTCACTGAAGGCAAGCTCATGGCTGGACGATGCCACAACTGCGGAAAAATCCACTTGCCGCCCCGACCGCTCTGCGACAACTGCTTCCATCAAGAATTTGAATGGACAGAAATAAGCGGAAAAGGCAAACTCGCAACCTTCACAGTCATCCACATCGCGCCCCAACAGTTTCAAGCCATGGCGCCCTACGCGGTGGGCATCGTGGAGCTTGAAAACGGCTTAAAATTGCCCGGCATGATTTTAGGCGTTGCGCCAGAACAGCTAAAGATAGGCATGGATCTAACCATAGACTTCGGCACATGCAGCACCGCTCAAGCGTGGCCGCAGTGGCCACGATACTGCTTCAAACCAGTGTAACTTCAACAGTGACTAGTTCTTTCCTCTTTCTGCACAGAAGCAATTCAGATCTAAACAAAAAATTTGAATATGAAAAAAGAAAATGGGGATTAAACAAAAATTCCCAAAAGACCAAGCAGCCCAAGTATTATGGCTATTATGCCAATAATTGTTTGGAATCCGCCCAGCCACTTGGCAACTTTCTCTAAGCTTCCGCCAATCGCAGGTATGCTCGTCAGAATGCCCATAGCCAAAATTAGCCCAGCAATGATTGCCACTATCGCTTGCAAGCTAAAAAGATACAGTATCCCAACGATTATGGCTATTACGCCGATTATCGTTTGGAACCTGCCCAGCCATTTAGCAACTTTCTCCAAGCTCTTCCCAACAGCAGGCACACTCGGCAGAATACCCATCGCCAACACCAGCCCAGCTACAATATTCACTATCTCCACAATCATGCCTTCACCCTCCAGTAGACTTCTGCGCTAGAACTAAGTTAATAAGGTTTTAAGGGCTTTGCAATGGCAGAATGAATTACTTACAAATCTCCAGCCAAGACACAATTGCAGAATTATAAAATAACTACAATCCATGAATAAAAAATAGAGTGGTCTTCATTCTACTCAAAAGCCGCTCAAACCGCTATTACTCAGCCTGTGCCTTGTTTATCTTTTCAATCAGAACAGGCAAGTCAGTTATCGACGTAATAATGTAGTCTGCGCCGTGGCTCATCAGCTGCGGCACCGTGGAAATGCCCGTGGGCAACCCAACCGCGATAGCCCTCAACTCGCGGGCGCACTGCATGTCTGCGCTGCTGTCTCCGACAACCACGCTATTTTCTGGCGCCACGCTTAAGGCTTTCAACACCACCTGCAGATGCTCAGGATGCGGCTTCACTTGACCCACCATGTCCCGCGTGACAACCACATCGAAAAACTCGGCGATCTTGAAGCGCTGCAAAACATAACCCGTAGACTTCTCGCTATCAATAGTGCACAAGCCGATTTTCAAGCCCATCTGCTTCAGCGCCTTCAACGTCTCAACCGCACCCGACAACAAGCCCGTGCTCATTGCCGCCTCAAACTCATACGTCTCAGCAATGCCGAAAACTTCACTGCGAATGGCCGCCATTTCCTCAGCTGATTTCCCCGAGTTCCTCACGAAAATCTCAGCTTTCTTCAGCATCTCAAAAATATTCTCTTTCAGAGATAAAACCGAGGCTGGGATACCTCTCTTAGATAGGTAGCCTCTAACCTCTGCCCTCAAAGCTCGATAGTCCAAGTTGAAACCTACCAGCGTGCCGTCTAAATCGAATACTACTGCTTTAACGTTCATTTTGCCTTTTCACGCTCATGTTTTTCGTTGAAGCGAAGCGCGGTAAACACTTTCCTGATGGATAATATACTTTGCGGTAAAACCATAGAAAACGCGGAAGCCTACGCTGTTACCACTACCTTCAGCGGCTTCTCCGCCGGGTTATCCGCTGTCTGCAGCGCCTTCTCGAAGTCGGCAAGCCTGAACTTGTGCGTCACCAATCCCTTCACATCAACGCGTTTCTCGGCGATAAGCTTCACAGCTAAAGGATACTCCACAGGCGAAATATACATAGTAAAGAACATAGCCTCATCCGCATCCTCCAAGTTCAGATACCCCTTCGACTCACCCACCAACGCGACCCTGCCAGCTTTGTGCACCATAAACGGCGTCTGCTCCACTGTCCGCACGGTTCCAGCAGCCTCAACCACCACATCCGAGCCGCGCCTTGTGATTTCCCTAACCCGCTTAACTGCGTCTTCCCGCTTCGCGTTGATGCAGAAATCCGCGCCGTACTTCTCGGCAAGCCGCAGCCGGTAATCCTCTAAATCGATGGCTATGACTCGGCAGCCTTTCAGTCGCGCCACCTGCGTCATCAACAAGCCTATGGCGCCCTGCCCGATTATCGTCGCCCAATCGCCCACGTTAGGCTTAAGTGCATCCATCACGTGAAGCGCAAGCGCCACAGGCTCCGCAACGGCGGCTTCCTCGTCGCTGACGCTGTCGGGCACAGGAACCAAGTTTCTCGTGCGCATTGCTATAGATTCGGCGAAAAAGCCGTCGCTTGTTAAGCCCAAGAATTTGCCACGCGTGCAATATGTAGACAGCCCTCTTAGGCAATAGTAGCATTTGCCGCAGTAAGTCACAGGCACCATAACCACACGCTCGCCAGTATCCGCCCTTACGCCGCACGCATCGTGTCCGATTATTCGCCCGCGCTTCATCCAGCGCCAGTCGCCCCTGAAAAAGTGCAGATCGGTGCCGCAGATGCTTCCCGCCCTGAACTTAACGAGAGCCTTCTGTTCCGAAACCTGTGGCTCAGGCACCTCTTCAACCCGAATCTTGCCTGCGCCACGGTAAACAGCGGCTTTCAAAAAACACAACACCTCTAAACAAGTTACACACGCCGGGCACTATTAACTTTGCGCACGACACCGTGACGCCGAGGCTAAACCTTGACTGGGTCTTGCAGTGTTCCGTAAATGGAACGTTTTGTTCCTTGATTAGAACTAAATAACAGTTAGCGCCAATGGAGTAGCAGTGAAAAGATAGCGGTCTTGGGTGAGCTTGGATGGAAAAACAGTTTGAAAACCCTACAAGTTCCTTTGGTTTCTGGATTTTCATCGTGGTTTGCGCCTACCTCGGTTACGCCCTATACTTCGCGGTTTATGGGTTAAACTTCGGCATCTCCCTGATCTCAGACAGCTACGTCTACAACCTCGTATCGAAGAATCCGTGGTGGTGGGTAGTCCTGTACTACGGTAGCGAAGGCTTTTCTGGCTCAGTGGCGCTCATCCTCCGCGTCATAGGCGGCTTCTTCGCAGTGTATTCAGCTTTCCTCTTCTGGAGAAAAAAGGACGCTGCACTGCCTAAGATTAAGGGAAAAGTGGGCTTCGCCCTGCTCTTTGAAGCGGGTGCCTTTCTGTTTTTGATTCCGTCTGTCATAGCGGCTTTCGCTTATTACTCGTCCACGGAGTATCTCTACTATTTCGACCACACTCCCGGCACCCTTCTACTGTACGGCACAGGCATACCCTGCCTCGCCATGGTCCTGATCATTCCGCCGCTTCTGTTGAAGCTGAGGGCAAAAATCGCGCACGACGCTTCAACCCAGGAAAACATCAAGTGGAGTTGCCTCACTGGTGTGGCGTATCTGTTCGTGGTGTTCTGGTTCAACTACTCCATGCTGTGGGCAGCCGTCATGGTTCCGTACCCGCGCGCGCACCAGCAATACGGACTGAGTTTTCTATTTGAGCCAGCAAACTTTGTGAGCTTTGCAGTAACAGTTTTCGGACTTTTCGCCGTAGCCGCGCTTGCGCTGGTGCTTACCCTTCCCGCCATCCAGAAAAAGCAACCGCTTAAACTGCACAGCCGCGGCTTAGGTGCGGTTATACTGGCGTTTGGGGGCTACTTCGTCTTCAACACGCTTGTTTACTATCTCACTGGCGGCTATGAAGCTCATCCAAGCGTGTGGTACGAAGTAATAGGTCCACTTCACAATCCCTACCTGTGGTGTGCCACGTTTATTTTCTTAGGCTTGGCAGTTTTGGTTCGCAGCAAAATTAAAGAATCAGACCAAGCCTGAAGGCATTAACTTAACAACCACCGAACAGTTAGGTGCACACGCCTTTACTCTGTTCCTTTTTGTCTTTTAAGGTAGGCAACCGTGAACCGTCTACCATCTTGGAGACTAATGTCCTGGACGCTGACAAGTTCCCAACCTTCTTTGCCCAAGCTGTTCAGGTCATTTTGAATGTCTTCCATTACTGGCTTGCTACCGCCTTCAAAGTGATTTGAATGAATCTGCGTCTTTACCGGGACCACCTTATATTCCCAAGTCACCATTTCAACCATCACCTTTCGCGCTTGCGCTATTATAGGAGTTCTCCAAAGTCTTCGCCTTCATAGATAAATTCTTTCAATTGGATTTTTCCATCTTTAACGACTACCGTATAATCTGCTTCACAGATAGGGCAAGTGATTATCTCGTCATCGTTAACAGCATCAATTTTAAATGTGTTTCCGCAGTCTACGCATTTCAAAATCATAACTTTCGCCACTAACGTCTATATATAATGCGGGACTCACTTATACTGTTACCTGTCAGTTAGCGCGCAAAAGAGCACAGGCACGATGGGGGAATGTAAGAAATGCCGCATAAAAGGAAAATGACACATAAACATAAAAAACTCTACAGAAATACACATGGGCATTATTATAGGGTAAGAAACCAAGAAGCATGAGCCATAGATATGTTTTTCAGTTTAACGGTATTGTTTGCCGTCATAAAGTCAAGTGCTCACTGCAAGAAAGCAGGTCCAACTTTTTGGTTGGCTATAACTAAATTTTGATCCCAACCCAACCCAACCCTTCTTCTTCTTCTTCTTCTTAACTACTTACATCTCACATATCACACATATCACACATCTCACACAAAAAAGAGAAATATTACTGTTTAATCTCTAATGGCTCAAAAATTTCTGTATAATCGAGCCAACCGTTCAAAACTGCCTTAACATCGTTAAGGTCTGCGATGAAAATTTCTTTTTTAACCACGATTTTAAGCTTCTTTTCATCTTTCGTCAACGAAATATAACCACAACTCTTCCAAACCAACTTAATTTCACCTCTTTTTCTCTGATTGAATTAAAAAATTCAAAATAAAATCTCTATTCTCAAGAAATTTCTTAATCTGCTTATCTTGATTTCCATAACGAAAAACAATCTTAGGCGGTTTCTTTTTACCTTTAAACCCAATTCTTAACGTGTACGTGCCTTTAATCAACTGCAAAAGAAACCATGTAATCAAACCATTATCTTTAGTAAACAAACACAACCATGCA
Source organism: Candidatus Bathyarchaeota archaeon A05DMB-2 (assembly GCA_018475625.1). GTDB lineage: Archaea > Thermoproteota > Bathyarchaeia > Bathyarchaeales > Bathycorpusculaceae > A05DMB-2. The sequence goes on along the minus strand of JAAKEZ010000008.1, from coordinate 55,096 downwards.
AGAATACTCTCTAATTCAACCTTAGAAACTTCACCGTTAAAAACAGTATGATAACTCGGCGATTTATAACTATAAGCAACATCGGTAAAAGTATCATTTCTGATTTTACGAGTTTTTGTACTTGATTTCAAAATAATGAATCCATCACCTAAAACGGAAAAACGCTTAACAAGTATCTTTGAAAAACGCTTAACTTCACATAAAAACCTCTCATCCCAGTCAACTTTAACCATATCTGTATCCCAATCGCCCAAAACAACCTTTGGGTAAGGATTTTTACGTGGAAAACATTGTTCAGGTGGATGCTGAACAGCCAACTTTAATGCTTCCATGTCTTTAGGGTTGTTTTCATCTATCTCCAATTCCCATCTTTTACTCTTCTTTTCGTGAGAGCCATAGATTGAAACATGTTTTTTAGCTGTGGATGTGTGGTTTTTCATCCCAATAATCACCTGTCATTTCATCCTTAACGAAACGAAAGAGGTCTTTTCCTGAGCCATGCTGAGTTTTAGAAATTAATTTTCCTTTATGCAATCCTGTGAGAGTTACCTGTTTTCCTCTAATCGGTTCAAATTTTATTCTTTTGGCTCTCGCTTTCCATCTTGCCCGAGCATACTTTTTAGGAATGTACTTGACGGTTTCAGCTTTTGACGGTTGACCTTTGACTCTGCGGATTTCTGCAAGAAGCGTTTTCCTTCTTATTCCGAGATGTTGAGCTTGAAGCTGTTTCTGTATCCTGTTAGCCGAGTAACCTTTCTTAACGTAACCATGGATTGCCAAAATAGTCCTTGGATTCAGTTTTTTAGCTTTCGGCAAGGCTCAAAATCTCCTATTTTATCGGCTTCAACCGTTTAGAACGCTTCTCTTTCCACTCTTCTAAGCTGACTCTGGGCTTTCCAAGCTTGTTTCTCTGCTCATTTTCCTCTGCAAGTTCTTCTTTGAGTTGCTCCTCAGTCAACTCGCATGGCATTTCAGCATCGTCAGGTATTCCTTTGAAAATCAGGTTTCCATCATTTAATTCCATAATTCCCCATGATAAGCAAGACATGAGATAATCATCTAAATACCTAAAATCGACTCCTATCCATGACCTTAGTTTTGCTCTAATATCTTCTTTCCAGTTTTTTCCAGAATTTCGTTTGCAAAACTCAATGAATCTGTACCAGTGGTTGTAAGCATCGGCTCGGAGGTTGTCTTTTGTTGCTCCAATGTATGTTAAAATAATTTCAGTATTGAGTTTTTTAGGTTCACTCATTTCTGTGCATCTCCTAAACTGACCGTTCCATCATCGGTTTTCTTGAGTTTCCCGATTCCGATTAAAGTGTCTAAGTATCGGCTGTAAGGAGCCTTTTGAGTGTGGTTATAGTTGATGTGGAGCCTGAACTGGATTTCATAGCAGAGGTTGACGTAGTCAATGGGACAGAGCTTCTTGGCTAAACGCATGATTCGCCTAAAATTTTTTGCTTCTTCTGCCCTTCGGAGCTTTTCCCATTCTTTACGTTCAGATTTCCGTATTTCAAAGAATGTGCCTGTTTCAGGGTTGTTTTGCTTGTTCATTCTGTTTTCTCCTTGCATTTCTTAAATTAAGCTTCTCTGTGCTACAATTCTCTATATTCTTGTCTAATTTGCTCTTTATCTTCCTTAAAGACTCGATTTTGCTTCTGTACTCTGGGTCACTTTGGATATGCCATTTCCTCATTTCTTCGCCAACTCCATGATAAAATCATGCCAGTTTTTTGTTCCCTTCGCAGTTTGGAGCTTCTCAAACTCTTCATCTGTAAATGTTTGGTGAATTGTTTTCATAGGCGGTCATTACCACTTTGTAACTAAGCTTATATATTTGCTTTACGTTCATATTCAATGATTGAATAGAATATATTCAAAAAGGCGGTAAAAATGAATAGGTTAGACCAAGAAATATTGAAAGCAATCCTGATTGACCAAAAAAGCAAATATGGCTTAGAAGCATATTTGAAAAAAACTGGAGTTAAATCAAACTATGCGACTGTTTGGCGACACATTAACAAAATGAAAAAAGACGGTTTTCTCACCATAATCAAACAATTAGACAAAAGAAGAACTGAAAAACCAATTTTGACGCTTAAAGGAATGGCTACACTTATTATTGAGGGAAATCTTCAAAAAAAGGAGCTTAGAAGTGTAATTCAGAAACTTCTACAAAATAAATTCAGTCATATACCAAATATATTTTGGAGAATGATACCCATTGAAGCTATTACAGATATTGTTTTAAAAATGAAACCTAAAGTGAATTTAAAATATTTTGATGAAGAGTATTTTTTAAAAACTCTTGTTACAGACTTATTTGAAATGTTTAATGATAAATCTTTTATAGCATCTTTTTTAGAAAAATGCCAAAAAATAAATCCTACTGAAGAAGAACTGTTAAAAATTTACGATGCCTGCAATAAAATATATGATAAAGAAGGGTTTTCAAAACAACCACTCAAAGACAGTTTGGAATTGGGAAAACAATTAGGTTCAAACTTAAAGAAAAAGGAGCAAAAAGAATAATGGTTCAGGGTTCTAAAACTCAAAAAATCATTCTTGACAGTCACGGTTCATATCTCGGAATGGAAAAAGGCGCATTCACGGTTAAAGATAAAGAAGGAAATATTCAACGTTTTCCCTTATTTGAGAAGGAAATCGGCGAAGTTATCCTGAAAAGTGGAAATATGGTTTCAACGGGAGCTTTAGCTTCATTGGGTTTCTGGGATGTTGATGTTTTGATTATGACTCAGAGAGGGAGACCTGTTGCGATGCTTAAAGCGTTAGATGATGATTCACACGTTAAAACTCGTGTTTGCCAGTATGAAGCTTTGAAAAGCGGAAAAGGCTTAGAAATAGCCAAGAAACTTGTTTTAGCCAAGATTCAAGGACAGAATCAGGTTCTTAAGAAATATGGGTTGAGACAGCTTGATTTTTCCATGATTGAACGAGTTAAGAATCTTGAGCTTGAGAGCTTGAATAGGCTTAGAAGGAAGCTTTCAACGTATGAAGGGCACTGCTCTAATGCTTATTTCCAGCAAGTTTTCAGCTTGTTTTCTGAGGGTTTGAGACCTGAGAATCGAAGGACTTTCAAGGCTTATGATGGATTGAATAATTTGTTTAATTTGGGTTATGAGCTTCTTTCGTGGAAGGTTCATAAAGCCTTGATTAACGCTAAACTTGAGCCTTTTCTCGGTTTCTTGCATTCTGAGCAGTTTAATAAGCCGAGTCTTGTCTGCGATTTGATGGAGCTTTATCGTTTCTTGGTTGATGATTTTTTGATTCAACGCTTTAGCGGGTTGAGTAAGAAGGATTTTGTCACTAAATATGAGGTTTTGACAAGAAAGAAGATAGGGAAAAGGGAATATCTTAATGATGTTGATTCTAAGGGTTTGATGCGAGAGCTTAATGGGTTTTTCGAGTCTAACGTTGAAATAGCAAGAATGAAGGTTGGTAAAAGACAGACTCTTGAGACCTTAATCAGTGAAGAAGCTCTACTATTAGCTAAATATTTGAGGGATGAAAGGAAAGACTGGAATCCGAGAATACCAACAATCTAACTATTCTACGTTTTTTGTGTGAGATGTGTGATATGTGTGATATGTGAGATGTAAGTAGTTAAGAAGAAGAAGAAGAAGAATGGGTTGGGTTGGGTTGGGACTAAATTTTGATCCTTCTAGAGAAAGAAATCGTTAATCTGGATAAATACTTGATTAACTTGTTTTCCTCTTATCAAGACTTATTGATATGACTTGTTAGTTGAGAATATTCGCGGGAAAGTGCTCTAGAGGATTATACTTGTAAACATTTGCGATCGCTGTTATAGACTTGAACAAGTCCAACAGCTATCCGGAAAACTTTTGTCGATGAGAACCTTTAAGTCAGCCGCAGCCTTTTATAATAGCGATAATTGAAAATTTACTTTTTTCAATTATGCCTCAAGTTACTAGAGGTGATTATTACGATGCAAAAAAATATGTTCGAGATTAAATGTTCCGACTGCGGCAAAACTGCAATGGTCCCTTTCAAACCCACAGCTGGCAAACCAGCTTACTGTAAAACGTGCTTTTCAAAACACATGTTTAAGCACTCAGAAAGTATCAACAAGACAAACGGTTTTGACCCGAAACAAGCGTGGGCACGACGAAGGAATATCAGACAGGAAAAGAAGGAGGCCGGTCATCATAGTGTATTCCAATGGTCTTACAGCACGCACGATAAGGAAGCTGTTTAGAAAAGATGGCTATGTGAAAAGAAAGACTGAAACAGAAAAAGCGAACTGTTCGGATGTGGATTACCTCTGCAACTGAAAACGTGAGATTTTTCATGAAGATAGTAAAGGGCTGGAGAAGGATAGACAACAAAAGGGATTTATGAATCAGACCGCAGAACAAAATCTAGTTCACAAAGAAACAATATGTAGAGCATTACGTGGTGCTTCTGTTCCCAAAAGTGAAGGATAACGAGTAAGGAAGCAAAATATCACAGGAATTTCCTACCGAAGCAAAAGCGGAAGCAATAGATTGAATGTCTAAATATCCTAAGGGTAGAACAGCACCCCTTGAAAAAACGCTTTAAGGAGAATAGTTTCAGGGATTTCGCCAAATGTTGTAAGGGCACTGGTTCCAGCAGTAGGGACTCCCGTTGTATATGCAATTTTTGCATTCTAACTTGTTAAAACGCGCATTTCTAATCAAAGAATCCCCTGCTTTTTTGAATACTTTCTATACTGGGACTTTTGGATCGTTGCTATCAAAGCAGAGTTGGATAGCTCAAATTCTTTGACTGACTAATGCGACTGGTGTTCCTAGCGCTTGACCAGGCACTCCTTTCTTTAATCTTACTCGTACAATGCCGTTCTTTCCGTGGAAACCTACGATCCTTCCTTATAAGCTTCTTGTTTCCGCTTTTCCAAACCACACTTTTCGACCAATGAGTTGGCTAGCCTTGGCGGCAGTAACTATGTGAATTTAATTAGGCACTCACGGGACATTTGTGTTCTGATGCCTATTCGATAGTACGTTATTCTTCCATAAACTGGCTGAGACAAAACGTTCACCTTTTTTCAACACTTAATTAAAGACACCACTTGCTCTTAAACATGTGTCAGTTAGCCTTAACCTTATACTTGGATCGTAAGAGACGCTTGGAGGAGCCCTCTTTCCGCTAATTTTTGCATTAAATATCATCGTACAGATAACGAGCGAATAGGCACTCTGAGTGAAATGCTCTCGTGTGAAAATGTAAAAGTACTCTTTGGCTAGTTCCATAACCGTTTTCTCATCCTCTATGTATTTCAAGTGCAGTAGCTCATGTATTAGCGCCGCCCTTGCCCTGTTTCCAACGTAGGCTAATAGAGTATTCCTTCCAAATTTTCGCGTGAATATCCGGCAAAACTTCGTTGTTTTTGGGTAAATATGGATTCTTCCTCGGGTAGTGTTACATTTTCCAGCGATGCCCCTTCCGTTCTTCCTTCTCAATGGAAGAACCTTGATGTGCACAGCGCTGACTGCTCGTTCTTTTATTGTTTCCTTTTTCAACATCCAATGAAGAAACTTCTGGAATGAAGGTTTCCTTAAAACTCTGAGCACGAAAGACGAGTATCTCAAGTAAAACCTCACTTGGTTCTCAGAGAAATTACCAAGTTTCTTGTGGTCATAGCATATTCTTATTTTGCTGGAGAGCGAAGGGGTTTTTTCTGACATATGCGTGTACTGGTTTAACAAAGGTACCACAATTTCATTTGTTTTCCGTTATGAAAACCATATTTTTGCTGGTTTTGGACTGTGGATGTTCGACTATGCCAAGTCTTGAAGCAGGACGACTCGTTAGGCGGTGACTTGCGGGGTATTGAATTCCTGCTTTCTTCCCATCTTTCGAAATCCACACTATGCGGCCCATCCTGCTGCATTCAGGACCTTCTGCGCAGTCACCTACTTTGATTATATTTTTGTTCCCTCTTTCTTCTTGTTGTCTACGTAAAATTTCTTTCCAGCTTTCTTTCTTAATGTGCAGGTGGTTCGCACGGATGATTTGCATCTTCTGCAGTTTTTTACTAAACCAGCTCTCAACATACACAATTCTATTTACCTCTTGTTTGTTTTACTTTGAAAAGGTTCAATTACTCGATAGGTTCAGCCCAAGGGATAAGAGAAACTCTTCGTACATTAGTGCGCTGCCGCGCATATAAACGCATTGGCTAAATAACTCAGAAGCTACAAGGAAACTCGCAACGTTCTACGCATGACACTCCAAAGCAGAATAAAACGAAAATGTGTTAAGAAAACATAGAAAACGCGTTTTCAGTGTAGCTATACTAATATAGTCGGCTGGCTATTCTGATGTATCGGTTAGAATTATTTAGAGGAAGAGGCGGATCGGCTGTACGCGCAGGTCGGGTGTGCGCTTTCCTTTTTCTCCAGATTATTCTAATTGGCAAATGAGTGGCGCGTGCAAATACGATCACAAAATTGGTGTTGGAACATGGGTAAAAGAAAAATCATGAATGAAGGTAATCTTGAAAATATGGTGTTGCCAGCGGCAAGCGATGTTTTAGGCATGGCCGTCAAAATGCTCGGCGCTGACAGAATCATGGTTAAGTGCCAAGATGGCAAGGAGCGACTATGCAGAGTTCGCGGCAAGCTAAAGAGGCGTGTATGGATTAGGGAAGGTGACATTGTTTTAGTTTCTCCTTGGGATTTTCAGTCGGACAAGCGAGGCGACATTTTTTGGCGATACAGAAAAAATCAGTCGGAATGGCTCAGAAACAAAGGTTACCTTGAAATGTAGGGTCAAAAAGGTGTGAAGAAACATAAGACATAAACCGTCAATTGGCGAATATCTTGCTTTTCTCTCAGTAAAATATGAAGTTAACCCTGAAAAATTCCTATATGCCCTCCGCACAGCACAAGAACGCAAATTAGATTGCGGCAACCTATCAATCCAGTGTCGAGGCAGAATAAAAACGAATGTGATCTTTCTAATTATGCGGGGTTCTGAAGTCATTGCACAATTTCCAATTGACAGGGAATTTCTTCTGAATAAAAGTAATCATCTTGGAAATTTCATGGGAACCAATAAGATCCGCAAGCATCTATCAAGAAAAAATATAACGTCTCCTGCCCATTCAATAAAAGACGTGCGAGCCGGAATGAGCCATGTTAATCTTAAGGCTAAAATTTTAGAAGTTGCAGAGCCTAAACCTGTTGTTACAAGATATGGAAACAACGCTACTGTTGTCAAGGTGCTAATCGGGGATGAGACTGGAACCATTGAACTTTGCCTATGGAATGGGCAAATAGACGGTGTCTCCGTAGGGGACGTTATTCAAATTGAAAACGCTCAAGCATCCATGTTTAGGGGAGAAAGGCAACTGAGCCTTGGAAAAAAAGGAATCCTTAGCAACGAAATCCTCAAACCCCAACTTAAATCGATGGAGCTACTAAACTCTTCGTTTTAACAATTAACGCATGCTTTTTCTTTTTGGCTACATTCAAATTATCTTTATAAACAGATTTTAGCATGGAACGAGACATTACGCTAACTTGGAGCACGAACTCAAGAGATATTAAACTGAAAACTGAAAAAATTAGTGGGAAAATCTATTTTTGAGTTAAAGCCGATAGCCTAATTTAATATCGTCTAGGCGGTCTTCTTTTTGCGTAACAGTCTCGACAATAGACTGGCCTGGTTCCGTCAGGTTTGAATGGAACTTGACATTCTTGGCCGCAATCAGCGCAGACTGCCTTGTGCATTTCCTTGTCACGGTACATTCGCTATTTCATCTCCTCATTTTCGCTGTGCAAAAATCGCTTCTCACACGCTCCATCTAACGATTGTGCCGATGCTTATAAATTACTTGCTTCAAGTTTTGAAAAATAGCTTGGAAAAGTCTGCAATGCGTGATAAATTTAAAAAAAAAAAGGACGGATGACAGCATTGAAGAGGACGGGGCGGGACCTGGTACTCAAGTGTGTTCGGAACCAAAACCTTGAAGGGTTCATCTAACAAATATCATTTTCCTTCCTTATCAACGAATACAAGCTCAAGCTTCCTACCGCCCATTTTTTCACTTCCTTCCATCAAAAGCCTATTATTTTGCTATTCTTTAATGTCTTGCATACTATTTTCGTTCAATTACATAAGGTGAGGTAGCATGCAGGTTTAGTGCATGCTCTTTATATTGTGCAACGGTTCTTTGATTAAGTTGAGGGAGTACATGAGCAAAACAAGAAGAAAGAAGAGCAACACAAGCACAGACGAAGAAAAGATGGAAACCGAAGATATCTATGACGACAAACAGAGAGAAGAAATGTTGGATGAAGATGAAATCACTGCTGCCGAAAACGCGTTCATGCAAGGAAGAGAGATGACGCCAGATAAGAAGAAGCAACCCGCACATAAAGACACAGTGTCTGTTGAACTCGCTGAAGAGGAATACGAAGAAGACTAAGGCAGGTCACGATAAAATCCACAAAAGAAATAGCACAAAACACGGAGCACTTAAGCCTTAAAGTGAACATCATTAAATATAGAATAGAGGATGATGCGCTGTGAGTTATAGTAGAAGAAAAGGTGGTAGCAGAATAGGTGGTAGTTATGAGGGACGACGCGGACACGGCAAAGGCTTCAAGCGTTGCCCAGTTGAGATGGGAAAAACATATGAAGTTGATGTGACGGAAATGAGCCGCCAAGGAGAAGGGATAGCCAGAATTCAAGGTTTCGTTATATTCGTTGCCAACGCAAAGCTTGGGGACCACGTGAAAATAAAAATTACGAGAATAGGCAGTATGACCGCAAAGGCAGAAATAATCAAATAACCTTTTCATTCAAAAATCATCTGTAGCACCATTACCACTCAAAGCTCCTTTGCTGAATATTGAAGAAACATCCAATCTTTCACTAAACTCCCGTCAGAAGGGAGACACCTCAACTCTGATTTCACCCGTAATAAAACTCTTTATAGTGAGTGTGGGGAAGAGCTGTTTTCTCTGTCGCCTTTTTCGAATAAGGCTACCTTAAAATGAAGTTATTGGGAAACTGAAGGGGTGCGTGGGTCTATTTATTCTTGGGCAATCCATGTTCTTACTGCCTCTTCGATCGCGTGGATCAAGTCGCCCTTTTTCCCACCGAATCTCTCGATGGTCTTGAACCTGAGTTGCTTCTCCAACTCGTCCGAGAACTCCACGCATATACAACCCATTTTAAATCGCCAATTTTCAAAGTTTTAGTGCACAATTCGCACATGTCAAATGTTTTCCAATAAGCGAATTGTCACATGCCAAATACTATGATTTTGTCATCATTTTTCATTCACCAGTAACTCGTTTATCTACATAATAAAACTCGAACCCATTTTGGCTCGGAACTATTGGCGGACCTACGCGGCTCGACCACAAAAAGGTCCAGAACCAAAAACTGAAACTCGTAATCCAAAAAACAAAGAGGCAAGTCCACGTGTAGGCGATTGATTTATTCAACCTTCATTTAACTTTGATTAAACCAAAATTTATATACATGGTTGGATAAACCAACCACAAATGAGGGGAACGAACATGCAGTGGCGAACTAAAACAGCTTTACGTGTCTCCGCGATTCAGGAACACTTTGAAATAATGTAATGGAGGTGAAAAATCTTGAAAAGAACAACTCTTATAGTAACGATGTCTATTATCGGTATAGTTATCGCTGCTTTCGTTTATGGAGCCCATAATCTGCTTTACTCCGCAACATCACCGTCTTCTACACCACCGCCAAATACCGTCTCTCCAACGCCTGCTTCGACGCCAACTTCAACCGCTACCCCAACCCCATCCTCATCTTCTACAAGTAGCTCGAGTTCTACAGATTTGCCGAACCTACCCTTACAAGTACCAACAACAATCACTATAGTAGACGCCAACGGAGCCAATGTTACTGTAGCTCTTCCAGTGGAACGCATCGTCTGCCTTACCATGATTGAAACGGTTTACATCTTAGGCGCTGGAGACAGAGTCGTGGGGTACGATGCATCTTTAGGTTCCGACACCGCGGCCATTCTTCCCTCTTCGATGTTGGCGTCACTAGTTAATGTAGGGACAGACATGGCACCAAATTTGGAGTTGATACTAGAGTTGCAGCCAGACTTGGTGCTCGCCAGTCAGAGGCTGTCTGACGAAAATAGGAAGAAACTTGAAAACGCTGGAATAGCAGTGATCGAGGATACCTTAACGGGGACTAGGCGGAATACTTGTATAAGAAACTTGGGTGCACTTTTGGGTGCAGAGCAAAGAGCTGAGGAGTTCATTGCGTATGAAACGTATTACATAAATCTGGTCAACACACGCATCGCGACGCTATCGCGAGACGAGAAGCCCTTAGTTTACTTTGAATGGTATAAACCATGGTTCAGCACAGGTCCAGGTGGGTCATATAATAAACTAATAGTTGAGACGGGGGGAATAAATATAGCTGAAAATGCGACACTTTCAAGCCCTGAGTTAAGTCCCGAGTTTGTAGCTGAGGCGAATCCAGCGATTATCATCCGAATGCTCACCTACTTAGACGGCGAAGATTTAGCAGCATTTCAAACTTTAAGAAATGACATGCTAAACCGAGCAGCATTAAGTGGAACACAGGCGGTCCAAGACGGAAAAGTCTACATCATTAAAAGCAACCTCCTAGTAGAACGTCAAATGATTGGCATGCTCTATTTTGCAAAGTGGCTCCACCCAAATCTTTTCCAAGATATAGACCCTGCGGCAATATATGCGGAGTATATCCAAAGGTTCTTTGGGGCTACGTTGACAGGAGTATTTGTGTACCCATGAGCGCTGCTGGACTCAAAAGCTTTACTTAAGGGGCAAAAAGGCGAAAAAGCGTCGCTATCCTTTCCATTTTTATTTAATCGTACTTTAACCGTTTTCGGAATTCGCCAGTTATTCAACTTTGATTAAACTTTAGTTAAACCAAAATTTATAAGGTCGGTTGGATAATCTAACCATGCAACGGGGGAAAACGGGAAATGCGGTGGCGAACAAAAACAGTTTACCCTTTTAGTGCCATTGTTGGCCAAGAAAAAATGAAACTGGCACTAATTCTCAACGTCATAAATCCCAAAATTGGTGGAGTTCTCCTTCGAGGTGAGAAAGGAACAGGCAAATCTTTAGTAGTGCGTGCTTTAGCTCATCTTCTGCCCGAAGTAAATGTGGTAGCTGATTGCCCTTTTCATTGTGATCCAGCACGTCCAAAGGAAATGTGTGACGCTTGCAGTGCCAAGGTAGCTAATGGCGAGAAGCTGCCTGTTGCTAAAAGGCCTGTATCTGTAGTAGAGTTGCCGATAGGCGCAACAGAGGACAGAGTTGTGGGCACCATTGACATTGAAAAGGCTATTAAGACAGGCGAAAAGCATTTTGAGCCTGGGCTTCTTGCAGAAGCCAACCGAAACATCTTGTACATAGACGAAGTAAACCTGCTGGATGACCATTTAGTGGATGTTCTGCTTGATGCTGCTGCCATGGGCGTAAACTATGTGGAGCGAGAAGGGGTCTCTTTTAGCCATCCAGCTCAATTCGTCTTAGTAGGAACCATGAACCCTGAGGAGGGTGAGTTGCGCCCTCAACTGTTGGATCGCTTTGCCCTCTCAGTGGAAGTTAAGGGCATCCCGTATCGGGAGGCGAGAGCAGAAATAGTTAGGAGGCGCATTGCCTTCGAAAACAATCCAACATCCTTTTTTGCTGAATACCGCAGTAATCAAGAGCAGTTGCGCCGTAAGATAGTAGAAGCCAGTAAGCTTTTGTCCAATGTTAAATTAAGTGACGAAATGCTGGATCTTATCACTCAAATTTGCATAGACGTCGGCGTTGATGGACACCGAGCCGACATAACAATGTACAAAACTGCATGCACTATTGCTGCCTTTAAAGGGCGTACAGAAGTTATCGAAGAAGATGTTAAAGAAGCCGCTGAGTTAGCACTTCCACATCGCCGCCGTCGCCAACCTTTTGAAGAGCCAAAGCTGGAGCAGCAGCAACTCCAAGAGACCATCCAGAAATGGAATCAAAACAAAAATCAGCCTAAACCGCCACCCGAAAATGATTCTTCTAAAAAGGATAATGACGACAAAAACTTGGAAAGAGAAGAGCCTGAAACAGAGCGAGTCTTTGAAGTTGGGTCTCCTTATCCAGTGAAACGCATTACTACGCCTTCTCTAGACCAGATGCCGCGAAGTAGCAGAGGGCGCAGATCAAAGAGCTTGAGCAACTCAAAGACAGGACGTTACGTAGGCAGTGCCATTCCTAAAGGACAGGTAGAGGACTTAGCTTTTGACGCCACTCTCAGGGCTGCTGCACCCTTTCAGAAACAACGAAAAAAAGAACATGGAAGCGCCAACGCATTACTTATCGAAACCTCTGATCTAAGAGAAAAAGTGCGCGAAAGAAAAGTGGGCAACTTAATTGTGTTTGTAGTTGATGCCAGTGGCTCTATGGCTGCTGAAGAAAGAATGACTGCCACTAAAGGCGCTATCCTCTCGCTTTTGCTTGATGCCTATCAGCGGCGAGACCGTGTGGGAATGGTTGTTTTTCGGAAAAACACGGCTGAACTAGTACTTCCACCTACCAATAGTGTGGAACTGGCACAAAAATATTTGACTAAACTGCCTACAGGTGGGCGTACGCCAATGGCACATGGATTAAAACTTGGACTGGATACGATTAGACATTATATGAGCGGCGATAAAGAGGCTATTCCCCTTCTGGTTCTAGTCTCTGATGGCAAAGCGAATGTTCCCCTTAATGGTGGAGACCCTGTGGAAGAAGCAAAGACAGTGGCTCGTGAGATAAGTGCAGCTGGTATTCAGTCAATTGCGATCGACACTGAACGAGATTTCCTTACATTCGGATTGGTGAAGCAGCTATGCACCGAGATGGCAGGGAAGTATTTGCGGTTGGAAGAACTAAGCGCCGCACCTATTGCGTCAGCTGTTCGCGGCAACTTGTTTTACGGGTCCAACGCGATCGCTGATCACGCTTAAAGAGGAGAAGCACGATGAAGAAAACAACTACTATTGTGACCACAATTGTCCTATTATTCATTATATTCGGTTCATTCTATGGAGTACACAGGCTATTCTATCATCCTGAGGTTGAATCTCAAAAGGAGACAGTTACCGTTATCGATAAAACAGGTGTTTCTGTTGAAGTGAAAGTATCTGTAAATCGCATCGTCAACATAGCCCCTGGCGCGGTAGAAATCATCTGCGCACTAGGCTGTGGCGACAAAATCGTTGGGCGTGATGCGTACTCCACTTTCCCCCCTTCGGTATTAGAAATACCTGTTGTGGCAGAATCTTCATTTAGTCCCAACATGGAGCGCATTTTGGAGCTTAATCCCGACTTGATTATTGCCGATGAAGGGTTAAGCGACGAAAACCGTGAGAAATTTGAGAGTGCTGGCGTGCCTGTAATTGTTGAAATGCTGATGGAGCCAAGACTGAAGACCGCCATAAGAAACTTTGGCTTGATCTTGGGTGAAGAAGCAAGGGCTGAGGAGTATATCAATTACACCGTGACTTATCAGAACCTCGTTAATGAACGCATCGCAACCCTAACGCAAAGCCAGAAACCTAAAGTCTACTTCGAATGGTACCAAGCTTGGTACACTTCCAGCATAGGCGACTCGTGGGATGTGCTAATAGTCGCTGCAGGCGGAAGAAACATTGCCCCTGAGAACCTCAATGTTAGCAATCCAATTTTGAGCTCTGAATATGTAGCTGAACAAAATCCAGACATCATTGTTCGGATGTTAACTCGAATGGATGGTGAAGACATGGCAGTGTTTCAAACATTACGAAATGAACTACTAAGCCGTGCTGCATTGAGTGTAACCTCGGCTGTAAACGAAGGCAAAGTCTTTATCATTCATAACACTCTGCTAGTGTTGCGACCAGCGATTGGGTTACTATACTTAGCAAAATGGTTCCACCCTGACCTCTTTGAGGATATTGAACCAACTGCTATACATGAGCAAATGATCCAGAAATTCTTTGGTGTCCAATTAGAAGATGTATATGCATATCCCTCTGCAATTGGTTCGCTAACCCAAAGTCAAAACTATACTGAAAAGGGCGACAATTATTCGCATTTAGAAGAATTAAGCGCTATCTCTCCTGCCTTACCCGTTCGTGAACTTGTCTTATTGCCCCAAAATAATTTCAGACAAGGCATAAAGGAGGTGAAAATTTGAAGAGAACAACTCTTGCAGCAACAATGTTTATCATCGGGATAATCATAGCTGGTTCAGTTTACGGAGCCTATAACCTACTATACTTCTCAGCTTCGCCTCCGCCTTCGTCGTCTCCCACACCAAGTCCAACAGTTTCTCCACAACCGACACCCATAAGTACGCCATCCCCCACTCAGACGCCCTCTCCAAGCTCAAATATTACAGGTGGTTCTTCGCATCTACCTTCAGAAGTACCAGGGCCAACAGTAATCACTGTTGTGGATGGGGCGGGCAGAAATGTTACGCTAACCGTGCCAGTAGAGCGTATTGTTAGCATTAATTCGGGGCTGACAGAAATGCTTTGCGCTCTAGGCTGCCAAAACAGACTTGTGGGGCGCGATAAGAGTTCAAACATGCCACCTTCTGTCTTGAACGTACCCATTGTGGGCGACAATTCATACTTGCCGAATGTTGAGTTGCTTTTAGAACTAAGACCGGACGTGATATTCGCTGATTCAATGTTACCTTACAACTCTGTGGCCATGCAACAGCTTGAAGCAGCAGGTATACCTATATTTATTGCTGATCCAATCGACCCAGAACCAACTAAGCACTCAGATTTGACAGTAGTGGATTTCAGTTGCAATTTAATAAGCAAATTGGCCCTGATAGTAGGCAACGAAGCCAAGGCTACCGAGTACATCAACTACGTACAATACTACAACAACCTCGTTAAAGAGCGCATCGCAACCCTGAATCAAAGCCAAAGACCTAAAGTTATGCTTGAATGGTACCAACCATACAATACCTTTGTTACACCTGGTCTGGATCAAGCTGGTGGAATCAACATTGCCGAAAATCAAACAGTCTATGCACCAGTGCTAAGCCCCGAATTCGTGGTTGAACAGAACCCCGCCATAATTATCCGAATGAGCAGCAGCTCCAACCATAATGCAACAGACTTTATCGCTGAACGTAATGAAATACTGAACCGTGCTGCTTTAGCTGGTGTAGACGCCATCAAGAACGGAAGGGTCTACATCTGCGATTGGGACATAAGAGGTGGAATCAGTAGTGTAGTTGGCTACCTTTACTGGGCAAAATGGTGCCAGCCCACCCTGTTTGCAGACATAGACCCAACTGCTATTCATGCGGAACTATATCAAAAGTTTTTCGGAACAACTGTGCAAGGAACGTTTGCGTACCCATGAACAAAGCTACCGAACTTAAACAACTCTATCAAAGAGGCAAGAAACGAAAAATTCTTGCCATACTTTCCATTTTCTTAGCATTGCTTATAGCCATAGTTATCTCGGTCAGTCTTGGCGCTGGCTCACCGCGGTTTAACGAGGCTATGCAAGTTATCTTAGCAAAGATTTTTCCCTCTCTCGGGATTGACCCTGGAACTGAACTGACTCAAATAATAATTTGGGATTTGCGTCTTCCTCGCATTGTTTTAGCGATAATTGCTGGGGCTGGTCTCGCTGCCTCTGGAGCAACAATGCAAGGCGTACTACGGAACCCTCTGGTCTCCTCTTACATTTTGGGGATTTCTGCAGCCGCAGGTTTTGGCGCAGCGCTAGCTATCGTTTTCGGAATCAGTGTCATAGCAGGTGTTGGCCATTACTTGGTTATTGCTAACGCCTTCGTCTTCTGTATGCTCGCTATGCTATTGGTGTACGGCATCGCTCGTCTACGAGGAATAACAACCGAAACCGTGATTTTGGCAGGCGTGGCTGTTGGCTTCCTCTTTTCCGCTATGCTGTCGTTAATTCAGTACGTTGCGCCTGAGCATGAAGCGGTGCGCGCTGTAGTTTTTTGGCTCATGGGCGGTCTTAATTCTGCCACATGGGAGAGCATTTTAATTGTTTCTCCCATCGTTTTTGTAACAATAGTTCTTATGATGTTTCAGTCTTGGAACATTAATGTAATGAGTATGGGTGAAGATGTGGCAACAAGTCTCGGAGTAAATTCTAAGCGAGTGCTCAAAATAACCATGGTATTAGAGACGCTGGCAACCGCAAGCATAATATCTTTTACTGGCGTCATTGGTTTTGTATGCTTAATTTCTCCGCACATCGCTCGAATGTTAATTGGAAGCGATCATCGCTTTCTTATACCTTGTAGCGCTTTTGTGGGTGCCGTTTTGCTGTTGTGCTCTGACACGGTGGGCAGGCTTGTGCTTCAGCCCGCTGAACTACCAGTAGGTATCGTGACTTCGTTGTTAGGTGTTCCATTCTTTATTTACATTCTGGTAAGTAAAAGGAGGCAAAGTTGGCGTTGAAACTTACCATTAATAACCTCTCTTTCAACTATACAAGTTTTCCAGTTCTAAAAGACATTAATTTTATAGTGGACGAAGGCGAAATATTAAGCATTGTCGGTCCTAACGGTTCAGGCAAGAGCACGCTTTTGCGGTGTACCAACCGAATTTTAAAAACCAAGCAGAATACGGTGTTACTTGACGGCAAAGACGCAAACATGCTGAACCTCAAAGAGTTATCCAAGATTATGGGTTATGTTCCACAGATCTCGACCAGCACCTTTCCATTCACCGTTTTTGATGTAGTGCTGATGGGACGAAAACCCTACATACATTGGAGTTTGAGTGAGCGAGATTACGAAATAGTTTCGGAAACGCTGGATTTCTTGGGCATCGGCGAGCTGGCTATGCGTCACTTTAATGAACTTAGTGGTGGCGAACAGCAAAAAGTTATAATCGCACGTGCGCTCGCTCAAGAACCGCAGATTTTGCTTCTAGATGAGCCAACCAGTTCACTGGATATTAAGCATCAGTTGGAGATACTTTGCATACTTAGAAGTCTTTCCCAAACCAAACATTGCTCTGTCATAGCGGCAATGCATGATTTAAATTTAGCAAGCAGATTCTCCGACAAGATACTTATGCTCAAGCATGGTTGCATATATGCTGCTGGCACTCCAGAATCCGTGTTAACTGAAGAAAACATAGAATTGGTTTACGGCGTTAAAGCGCATGTGGCAAATTCGGTTCTGGGCAGACCTCAAATTACGCCCTTAATGTCTGAGTTCAATGAAGTTAAGAACTTGAAGACATCGCCAGAAACAACTGCAAAATCTTAAGGGAGGTTGAACGGTATGACACAAATCAAGATAGCCTTTATTACAACCATTCCAACCGATGCGGTACCTTTTATCGCAGCCGTCAAATCTATAAACGAAAGACTAGGCGACATAGTAAAGACTAAAATTCAAATTGGAGGCGACTTCAGGGCTTTCGGTAGCTTATATGAGTTTATCGAGTTCGCTCAAAAATCCCACGTGACACTTGTTCACTTAATGGGCGATCTCCCAGATTTTGATTTGCTTGTATCTTCACTGAAAAGTGCTGGTGTTCCCCTTTTTGTCTCCACTTCCTTTTTCGGGCAGAATCTCAAATATCGAAATATTTCTACCGTTGCGCAAGATGATTACAAAGAGATTTTTAAATACCTCAATTATGGAGGAAAAAATAACCTCGAGAACCTTTTGCTATACTTAGCAAATCGTTTCACTGGAGCCAATTATGAAGTTAAGGCTCCTGAACAACCGCCATGGGAAGGAATTTATCACCCCGAGTTTAAGCATCCTCCCACAATAGATGAATACATAGCAAAGAAAATAGTACCTGGAAGACCCACCATCGGCATCTGGTTCCACCAAACTCAGTGGCAGGGTGAGAACACAAGTTTCGTAGATGATCTGATCGAAGAAGCGGAGCGTCAAGGAGCCAATGTGCTTCCTGTGTTTTTCAGTGGTGCCAAGAATGAAGCTTTAGGCATAAAAGGGTTAGAATGGATTATTGAAAACTACTTAACGAAAGAAGGGAAACCTATAGTTGATGTTGTTATAAGCGCCTTGTCCTTCTCTTTGACCACATCATTATCTGGTTCAGCTTCAATTACGGAGTTAAAGAAACTGGGAGTGCCCATAATAAAGGCCATCTTGACCTGCAACACTTACGAAGAATGGCGCGATACGATGCAAGGGCTCAGCATCATTGATATACCCTCAGGTATAGCAATGCCCGAGTTTGACGGCCTTTTGATTACCGTGCCTATTGCAGCGATGGCTTTTTCCCAAGCTAACCCCTTGGGAACTAAAATAATCCAGTACGAGCCTATTCCTGAAAGAGTCGCCAAGTTAGTCAGTTTGAGTATAAACTGGGCAAAGCTACGTCACATTCCAAACAGCGAAAAGAAAGTTGCAATAATTTTGCATAATTATCCCCCCAGAAATGATACGATTGGCCACGCCTTTGGACTTGACGCCCCAGTTTCAGTGCACAATATCTTGCGAGATTTAAGCGAATCTGGATATAAGCTGGATTCCTTGCCAAAGAACGGGCAAGAACTAATTGAAACCATAATAAATGGGTTGACTAATGACCGCAGGTGGCTAAGCGCTGAAGAACTTGCAGAAAGAGCCGTAGCTAAAATTTCTAAAGAACAGTACAGTGCATGGTTTAATGAGCTTCCTGTGGACGTTCAAACAAAGATGAGGCAAGATTGGGGTGATCCTCCAGGCAAACTTTTCAGCTGCAACGGCGAGTTACTGGTTGCGGGGATAATTAACGGCAACGTCTTTATAGGTCTTCAGCCTCCTCGCGGCTTTTTAGAAAATCCCTCAAGCATCTATCACAGCCCGGATATTTCGATGCCGCATCACTATTACGCTTATTATCGTTGGATTCGTAATGTGTTTAAAGCTAATGTTATTATGCATATTGGCACACATGGCACATTGGAGTGGCTGCCTGGCAAATCTGTTGGTCTCTCTGCGTCTTGTTTTCCTGATATAGCTATCTCAGATTTGCCTAATATTTATCCGTATGTCATTACCAATCCAGGTGAGGGCACTCAAGCGAAAAGAAGAAGCTACTGCTGCATCATAGAGCACCTAGTGCCAGTCATGCATAATGCTGATACTTATGAGGAGTTGGCAAAGCTGCAAGTTCAATTACAGGATTATTATCACACCAAAACTACTGATCCAAGTAAGCTGCAAGTTTCTCAAAAGCTAATTTGGGAAACCGTAGTTCAAGCCAAGCTGGATCGCGACCTTGAGGTTATCGAGGAATCTGCTTTCTCTAACTTTGATGCTTTCTTGGAAAGGCTGCATGCTTACATAAATGAATTATCTGACGCCCAAATTAGAGATGGGTTACACACTCTAGGTGAACCCCCAACCGACTCCCGTCTGGATGAGTTTATAGTCACCTTGACTAGGCTGAATAATGGTGGTGTGCCTTCTTTGCGGCAGTCGATTGCTGAGATGAAAGGGTACGATTACGAGGACTTGTTGGCGAATAGAGGTAAGTTGAATGCTGAAGGCAGAACCAACGGAGACGTCATTAAAGAGTTACATGAGCTTTCTTTGGAATTAATTAGAAAATTTCATGCTAAAGGCTTTAAAGAACAAGACATCGATTCGGTAATGCAGGAAGTTCTAGGCGGAACCAACCCCAATGTTCGGCGGTGCCTCGTTTACATTAGCAGTTTTCTTGTTCCTGCTTTGGAGGCAACCACTGATGAGCTAACAAATACTTTGGTAGCTTGTGAAGGCACTTACGTCTCTCCTGGTCCTTCTGGTTCCGTAACAAGGGGTATGGCTGATATTTTGCCTACTGGACGGAATTTTTACTCTGTGGACCCTCGTGCGGTGCCTTCACAAGCTTCTTGGCGTGTAGGTGTTGCTTTAGGTGATGCTTTACTGGAGCGGTACCTGAAGGAAGAAGGAAAGTACCCTGAAAGCGTCGGCATTGTCATTTGGGCTACTGATACTATGAAAACAAAAGGCGATGATATAGCTGAAATTCTTTATCTTATGGGCGTCAAGCCTATATGGGAAGAGACCAGTGGACGAGTTATAGGCATCGAATCGATCCCGCTAGAGGTGCTAAAGCGCCCTCGAATTGATGTCATCGTTCGAATTAGCGGGCTTTTCAGAGACACCTTCCCCAACATTGTACACATAATCGATGATGCAGTAGCATTGGTAGCCAGCCTTAAAGAGCCCGCTGAACAAAACTATATTGCAAAGCATGTGGAAGCCGAAGTAAAAGAGCGTGTCGATCAAGGTGTTGACTTGGAAAAGGCAAAAGAAGAGGCGCATTACAGGATTTTCGGTGACCGCCCTGGCGCCTACGGCTGCGGTGTCAGCGAAGCAGTGGACGCGAAAAACTGGAGAGATCAAAAAGATCTGAGTGATATCTATGTTACATGGGGAAGCTATGCTTATAGTCGTAAAACTTATGGGTGCTCAGTTCCGGAGCAGTTTAAGCGGCGTTTGAGCAGCATTGATGTAACAGTGAAGAATCAAGATTCACGTGAATACGACATACTTGACGGTGATGACTGGTATGACGCACATGGTGGCATGATTAACGCTGTCAGAACCCTAAAAGGGAAAGCGCCTCGCTCTTATTGTGGCGACAGCTCTGACCCTAACAGAGTTAAGGTTAGGAGCACAGCAGAAGAAACCTGTTATGTTTTTCGATCACGCCTTCTTAATCCTAAATGGATAGAGAGCATGATGCGTCACGGCTATGAAGCTGCAGGCGACTTCTCGAGAACATTTGACTTCGTCTTGGGTTGGGACGCTACGGTTGAGGTTGTTGAAGACTGGATGTGGGAAGAGTTGGCTGAAAAATATGTTTTTGATAAGAAGGTACAAGAGTGGCTTAAAGAGGTGAATCCTTACGCTTTGCAGAACATGATTGAGCGGCTTCTGGAGGCTATCGAGCGTAATTTGTGGCAAGCTACAGAAGAAATGAAGAAGAAACTGCAAAAGAGTTACTTGGATATTGAAGGGTTGCTTGAAGGCGCAAGCGAAAAGAAGAGTAGTAAGGAGAAATAGGCATGAAAGAAAAGAAAATACATCTTGAGTTAGAAGGAGTCGAAGCCAAAATAATCTACCATACCTATGAAGGATTCGATCTAAACACGCTGCTTGTCTCTTTTGATGAAAAGCGTAGGGTTCTCTCAACTTTGGATGGGTTCAAAAGGGTCAAGTTTGTAGCCAACAATTACACTCCGCTTCGGTTATCCGAACGTACTATGATGAATTACAACGCCTTTAAGAGGAAATTACCCCGTGCATTAGGAATCAATCCACGACACATCGCGTTCATGAGCACCGGCGTCAACATGGACAACGCAGCCGTACGTGAGAAGTCATATGAAGAGTTCAAAGTGTACTGTCTAGCTACTGCAGGAGCAAAAGGCAACGCTCTACGAACAGGCGTGGATACGGCATCTTACGTGGAGCGAGATGGCAAATTCTTCAGTACGCTAGGAACTATTAATTTGATTCTTCTTACAAACGCAAATTTAAGCAACGGTGCCATGGCGCGGGCTATTATTACCGCCACAGAAGCAAAAACCGCGGCTCTTCAGGATTTGAATGTCCGAAGCACCTCAGCGCCTCAGCATCAAGCTACTGGTACGGGAACTGACAACGTTATTGTTGTTTCTGGGAGAATGGGTAGGCCTTTGCTTGCGTCCAGTGGGCACGTCAAGATTGGCGAGTTAATTGGGCATGCAACTAAGGCTGCTGTTACTGAGGCGTTAAAGAGACATGATGGTCTATAAGCGGAATTCAACAATTAAGAACTTGGCTGAGGAGTACTCTCCAATTATGGAGGGTTCATGTTGAAAGAATGTATTGTTACTGAAAAGCTTACCAAGTGTTATGGCAACGTCAAAGCTGTCCAAGATCTGGATTTGACCGTATATTCCGGGGAAATTTTTGGTTTTCTTGGACCCAACGGCGCGGGTAAGACCACAACTATTCGCATCATGACTACTTTAACTAAACCAACTTCTGGACGTGTGCGAATAAACGGCTTAGATGTTGTAAAGGACACGGAAAAAGTAAAGAAAATGTTTGGTGTTGTGCAGCAACATTTGAGTCTAGATCGCGATTTAACAGTACGAGAAAATATGGAGTTTCATGCCCGTCTGCATCATCTCAGCTCTTCTGAACGCAAACGGCGCATAAATGAATTGCTAGATTACGTGGAGCTTACTGAACACGCTGACAAAATGGTTGATACGCTTTCAGGCGGTATGAAGAAGCGCGCGGCGATCGTTAGTAGCTTGGTTCACGAGCCAGAAGTGCTTTTTTTGGATGAGCCAACAGTTGGGTTGGATGCTCAAGCAAGACGACGTTTGTGGGATTTGGTGCGGCGCTTGAATTCGGATGGCACAACAATTTTTCTCACTACGCACTATATCGAGGAGGCTGAGGCCCTTTGCGGACGGGTGGGAATCATTCATCAGGGGCGATTAATTGCTCTTGACAATCCATTGGAGCTGCGCAGAAAATTGGGGCTAATCACAGTTGAGACACTTGTTGACAATAAGGAGACACATTATAAGTTTTTTGCTGATCGCGCAGCAGCGACAAAATATGTGCAAAATTTGCCTCCTGACGTTAAAACCATCATTATACGTGATTCAAACTTGGAAGATGTCTTCGTAGAGCTAACTGGACAAAAAGTCGGTGATGTCTAAATGTCGGATGCATTAAAAGATGTGTACTCAATATTATGGGTTGATTTGCGAAATTTGAGGCGCCACTGGCGCTCGTTAGTTGCTACCAGTCTTGTCCAGCCACTTCTGTATTTAGTGGCATTTGGTTATGGTTTAGGAAAAGGCATCAGTCTTGAAGGTGTTAGCTACTTGGCATTTGTTATTCCCGGTATTATCGCGTTAACATCATTTTCAACCAGTTTCAGCGGCGCTGCATCAAAGCTTCAGGTTGATAGATTCTTTTATAAAAGCTTTGATGAGTGTTTGATGTCGCCTGTGAGTCTTTATTCAATTATCGTCGGTAAGGCGTTGATTGGAGTGATTCGTGGTTTAATCAGTTCTTTTGCTATACTGTTAGTCGGTTTGGCTCTTTCCCCTATGTTTATAATTAGTCCATTATTTGTGTTGGTGTTGTTGGTGTCATGTTTTGTGTTTGCACTGTTTGGAGTACTCGTGGCATTTGTGATAGATTCACATCAAGGCATGAGCACTTTTAACAGCCTAGTTATTTTACCTATGACCTTTTTATGCGGCACGTTCTTTTCGTTGAGCCAACTGCCTGCGGCAGCAAAGGCGGTATTATATGTTTTGCCTCTTACACATTCGAGTGAATGTTTGCGTGCGACGGCTTTAGCCCAGCCGTTTCCATTTTGGTCTTTCTGTGTTCTTTTCGCGTTTGGACTGGCGTTTTTCTTGGCAAGTGTGTTTGTTCTCAAGAAAAAAAGTGTATAAGCCGCTAATCTGGTAGCGTATATATCGTGGAAGTTGAATGGTGTAGGTCAATTGGGTTGGCAAATAATAACTTTGCCTGATGCAGTAAAAGCTGTCTTGTACTTATTGCCTCTCACGCATTCAAGTGAAAGCTTGCGAGCGGTTGCTTTAGGACAACCTCTTCCTTGGCTGTCTTTTCTGGCTCTTCTGGGCTTCGCGTTGTTCTTCTTCGCTGGCTGCATGGTGGCGCTAAAAAGGGCAAGCGTGTAGGCAACTGTTTGACCTCATATTGAGCTACCTGCTTGAACCCCGTAAGAGTGTTCAAAACTTCAAAGTCACAATAGACGAATTTTTAATTTTGGAATCGCCCCATGCCTTCCTTATGAGAATTAAGGCTGAGCAAACGCTGGTTTTTTGGCTCCAAATAACTGAAGCGGACCTTATTGGAAACACACCCTAGAAGAAGACGGAACTGGACCTGCACCCATTTTGGGGTCGGAACCATTGGCGGGCCCGACGGGAATTGTCCCCTAGAAGGTTTTGCCTTCCAAGTTTGAACCCGTGACCCCCGGATTAAAAGTCCGGTGCTCTAGCCTTACTGAGCTACGGGCCCTCATGCATTTTTGCGCTTATAGGAGAAACAAGAAAGAGGTTTTTTAGCGTTTCTGTTTGCGTCTGGGCAAAAAAAGGTTAAGGTGCTGTTGCTTGCACCTTTAGGATGTTGGACATGAAGCCTTTGATTTTTTCGTTGGCGTTCAGCGTGGTTTCTATAGTTTTTTCGCCTTTTTCTGTGAGCCTGTAGATTCTTTTTCTTTCGTCCCAGACGCCTTCAACGAGCCCGTTTCTTTCCAGAGAGTAGAGCAGCGAGTAGACGGTGCCTGAACTGACGAGGAGATTGAATTTGTTGTGGATGTAGGAGATGACGTCGTAGCCACTGAGGGGTCCGTTCCGCAGTTCCGCCATTATGATGATGTCCATAAAGTTTTTGATTATGCGTTCATGCATTTTCTTGAGGATGCGCCCTTCCATTTTTTCGTTGCTGAGGATCACTGTGAGAGCCACCATGTTCATTCACGTTGTAACAGAATAGATTCCATTTAGATATTTAAATTTTATTCGAATTTCGAATTAGATATTGAAACAAAATCCAAAATATACACACGAAACCGGCACCCAGCAAACGCCATCAAAACCTTAATTCAGCAAAGCTTATGACGGTCAAGCTGGCACATCCCAGAACCTAAACCTGACAAAAATGATGCCAAATGCACCGCACTGAGCACATCACATTAGGAGCCAGTGTTGTCGAAGCGATATAATGGAGAAGACTACTCGACAGGTTGCCAGCACGCTCCTTTAAATGATGAAGCTATAGGCTTCTCCAAGCCGTTAGTCCAGCCAGCATTAGATGTGCCATGCTCAAATGTCCAAACTGTTCAAGAACGCCCAGAACTCTTCCACACTACGAATAATTCTCAGCTCCAAGTATTCTGGTGCAGAATCCAACGATTCTGCAAAAGGCTTGAAGTAACCCACCGTGTGCGGATAACGCTCACTAATCTCAGGCTTATCCAACAACTCACCCAGAGTTACGCGAGCCTCTGGTTTCGAGGTTCCGCTCTTTTTGTCGCTGAAGAGCACGTTGTAACCAACGTATTTTCCCTGATTCCCGCAAGCTGGAAAATAAATCAGCCAATCAGCTTCTATGAAGTGAAACGCTTTAGTGCCGTTATCCAAGAGAACCATCACCAAAGAAATAAAGTGAATTAATGTAAATTTAAACGTTCCATGCTTGCTCAATATATGACCAACAAGAGGAAAACATGGCAATATCCGAAAAGCAAACGACAAAATTAAACAATTTTGTTGCAGATATTCTTTTAAGATTCGGAAAGAACTAGTAGCATCTTGGGCGATTCCCATGCCTTCTAAGCCCAAGAATACAGCAATCCTGCTCACAGCAATTCTGCTAACAAGCATAATCACACCAGTCGTTTTATCAGAAAACTACAACCGCACCTACAACTGCAATGCCCAATTCGGACTCAACAGCCACACAATCTATGTCTCCGTACCGCAATCACTCTACGAATACTACCAAACCAAAACACACATCATCAGATACGAAAATGACTATCAAAACTTCGTAACACCCGCAGCAATGGCCACAATCGCAGAGAACATCCGAAACATGACCTTCACAGAAACTTACAGCGATGAAGAATTCGCCAACGCGGTCTTGACGCTAGTCCACGAAATCCCATACGTTACAAGCGACGTAAAGTACCCAGTCGAAACCATCGTGGACAACCAAGGAGACTGCGACACCGTCTCACTCCTCGCAGCCTCAATCCTTAAAGCAGGTGGATTAGACGTTGTCCTATTCTACTACCCGAAAGCAGCCCACATGAACATCGGAATCTACTTGCCAAACAAGCCCTACAGCACTTGGATGACGCCGCCCAAAAGCTACGAATACAACGGCACAGAATACTGGATGGCAGAATGCACTCCGAGGGCGGAATGGCAAGTCGGTGACCAACCTGAATCGCTCGCAGGTGAAACACCCATGATAATCCCGCTTGACAACTGCGAAAAAACCGCACCCACACAGGTTGCATCAACCTTGGATACGCCGTTAACTCCCTCAAACATAACCATAAACCTGTCCTCGCCGCCAATACCATTCTATTACGAGGAACAAAACTTAACAGTATCTGGCAAAATCACCCCGGCGGTCCCAGATGCAAACGTCGTCATGTACCTTAGCCAAAACGCAACCGCATGGGATACTTACACTACCAAAACCGACCAAGCAGGACAGTACAGTTTTCCGTGGGACTTTACAAAAACAGGCACATACTACATAAAAACAAGCTGGAGCGGCGCAGGTAACTATTCAGGTGCAGACAGCGAAAACCTGATCGTGTTCATAGGATTTCCCAAAATTCAAATCCAGTTCCAAACACGCGAATACAGCTACATCTTAGGCAACCCGGCAATCGCAGCTCAAGAACTAAGCATCAGGCAAGGTGTCAAAAATTTTCTCAACCTCAATCTTACTGGAGCAGGCGTCACACTTACCGGTGAATTCATTGTACTCAAAAGTGGGGAAACGCTATCCAACGTCCGAGAACCCGAATACCGGATAGGAGACCAACCTCTAAGGCTACCAGACAACCTAATAAAGAATGACCAGTTCTGCCTCCTCCTCCAACGAGGAAACGAAAGCAACTATAATGTCAACGTGAAAGCACTAGACAAGGATGATGTCTCCCAGATGCAGCAGCTCCAAGGCACCAAGACTGCGTTCCTAAACGCCTCCGCAAGCGTAAAAGAAAACAGATGGTACAAGGTCACGGCAAAACTGTCAGAGACCGAGATAATCGCCGAACTACGAGACATAAGCGGCAACATTCTAGAACGCATGGTAAACACAAACAACGGCGCAAACATAGATGAAATCGGAATCCTGATAGCAAACAACACAGACAGAGCTGTAGCCTTCAAAAACCTGGAAGTCAAAGCCCTGAACGAGCCCATTCAACCCCTCGATGGAAACGTAGTCCCCACAAACGAGCTTGAAACTGTAATGCCATACATTAATTGGGCAATCGTGGTAGCTTCAGTATTTACTGCAGCAGTTTACATCTTGAGGAGAAGAAAAACAGTCCACGCGCTTAAGTCTTAGTTTGCGTCACCATCCGTGAAAGCAGAACCCAATAATTCTGGTTAACAAGAAGCGGATGATTCTGCCCTTATGCTTGAAAAGGAAGGTTTAAATAAATACCATCTCATTTCGTAGTTAGCTCCAAAGTTTGAACGGATGAAAAATTAGAATGTCACAGGAATACCGTCACATCCTACGCATAATGGGTACAGACATGCAGGGTACCCTGAAAACCGTTTATGCATTAACAGAAATCAAAGGCATAAGCCTAAGTCTCGCTAACGCCATACTCAAAAAAGCAGGCGTAAACCCTGACCTGCGAGTTGGCTTCTTAACCGAATCAGACGTCGCAAAAATAGAAGACGTGATACGAGAACCAGAAAAGTACGGAATACCCTCATGGCTTTTTAACCGAAGAAAAGACCTTGAAACAGGAAAAGACATGCACCTCATAAGCGCAGACCTTGTTCTCAGAACAAAAATGGACATTGACCAAGCCAAGGAAATCAGGTCTTGGCGCGGATACCGCCACGCTTACGGACTGAAAGTCCGCGGACAAAGAACCAAAACCACGGGAAGAGCTGGAAAAGCGTTAGGCGTAAAGAAAAAGGCGCTTATGCAGAAAACTGGAGGCGCGCCACCAGCACAGTGAGGAATAGATCATGGGCGACCCGAAGAAGCAACGTAAAAAATATGAAACTCCGCGTTTCCGTTGGCGCAAAGACATACTTCAAGAAGAGCTTAGACTCTTAGGGCAGTACGGCTTGAGGAACAAGCATGAACTGTGGCGTCATAAAACAACCCTGTCCAAAACCAGAAGCATAGCACGGTCACTAATAGGCAAAGCGCCTGAAGAACGCGCGAAAATGGAGAACGAACTCCTGACAAAATTGAAGAAGATCAGCATACTACATGAAACCGCGGTTCTCGACAACATTTTAGACTTGTCCATCGAAGACCTGCTTGAACGCCGACTCCAAACAATCGTTTTCCGAAAAGGCTTAGCCCGAACAATCTACCAATCACGCCAACTAATCACACACGGACACGTAGCCATAGGCAACAGACGCGTAACCATACCCGGCTACATGGTGTCAAAAGAAGAAGAAAACCAAATCACATACAGCCCCAAAAGCGCGATAGCCAAAGAAACACATCCACTACGCCAAGGCTTATCAGTGGAAGCCAAGCAACCTGAAATAAGCCAACCAAGCCGCGGCAGAAGAGGCGGAAAAGGAGGCGGAAGGTTTTGAGCAGCAGCAAGAAAAACGAAAAATGGGGTGTTGTCCACATCTTCAGCAGCTACAACAACACACTAATCCATGTAACTGACATTTCAGGCGCGGAAACCATCGCTCGCACGAGTGGCGGAATGTTCGTGAAAGCAGACCGCATGGAATCTTCACCTTACGCTGCCATGCGCGCAGCCACAGCCGCAGCTGAAGTGGCAAGGGACAAGGGCATTACCGCTATCCACATCAAAGTTCGCGCTCCAGGCGGTTCAGGTCCGCGCACACCGGGTCCAGGTGCTCAAGCCGCCATACGCGCGCTTGCAAGGTTTGGTTTCCGGATAGAACGCATCGAGGAAGTAACGCCGATTCCGCATGACGGAACAAGAAGACCAGGTGGCAGAAGAGGAAGACGCATATAGTCAGCCTAGTTCAGGGCGTTATTAACAGAAAAATTGAAATAATGCACCGTCACTTCTATTGAACCGCACAGTCATAATCCTCACAATTGTGGAGTGTCCTAGACAAGTGAAAATTGAAGTGTTGGAAAAAAACGATACAAACCTCCGCTTAGTCATAAAAGAGGCAGATGTACCGTTTATGAATGCGCTGCGGCGGATAGCTCTCGCAGAAGTGCCAAGCATGGCTATTGACGAGGTTGTCATGATTGAGAACTCTTCCATTCTGCAAGATGAGATTATCGCACACAGGCTGGGACTTACTCCGCTGAAAACAGACTTGAACAGTTACAACCTTCCTGAGGAATGCGAGTGCAAAAGCGAGTTCGGCTGCCCTCTCTGCCGCGTAACGCTCACGCTGGACGCAGAAGCCAAAGAGGGGATACGTACAGTTTACTCAGGAGAGCTTGTCTCTGAAAACCCAGACATCGTGCCAGTGTCAGACAAAGTGCCCATCATAAAGTTGGCGAAGGGACAGAAGTTGAAGCTTGAAGCTTACGCTCGGCTTGGAAAAGGGAAAGATCATGCGAAGTGGCAGCCTGTCTCCATGTGCGCTTACAAGTATTATCCGCAAATAGAAGTTTCAACTGAGGACTGCGGCGATTGCGGCGCGAAATGCGTGAACATCTGCCCGAAAAAAGTGCTCACCGTGAAGGAAAACAAAGTCGAAGTCCGCGAGTTGTTGGCATGCAACCTGTGCATGGACTGCGTTGAAGCTTGCCCAAAGGAGCCTAAACCCATAAAAGTTGGGTGGGAAAAGAACGCTTTCATCATGAACATCGAATCCACAGGCGTTCTGCCTCCTGAAAGAGTGCTACAGGAAGCCACAAAGATATTAGACAAACAGTTAGCTGAGTTTGAAGAGCAGTTGAAGGAGGAGACGGAAAAGTGAGAGAAACCAAAACCACAAACCCCGAACTTATCCAGCTTATACGTTTCCTGAAGAAACAGAGCCGCGAAAAAGATGCAGGCATCTGGTTGGACGTGGCAGAACACCTCTCCAAACCGAGTAGACAAGCGGTCGCCGTGAACTTGAGCCGGATAAACAGGTACACGGAAAAAGGCAGCACGATTGTTGTGCCAGGCAAAGTTCTTGCATCAGGTACGCTAAACCACGCGGTGACAGTAGCAGCTTTCAGCGCTTCGAAAAGAGCCAAGGAGAAACTGAAGGCTGCCAAAGCGAAGTACGTGTCCATTCCAGAGTTGGTTGAGAAAAACCCGAAAGGTTCAAACGTAAAGATTATTCGGTGAATTGAACATGCAGAAAGCGCAAACCGCAAAAACTCCTGTTACTCTCGTCGATGCTGAGGGGCTTATCCTCGGCAGGATGGCAAGCAAAGTAGCCAAGAAACTCTTGAACGGGGAAAACGTAATCATAGTTAACGCTGAGAAATCCATAATCTCAGGAAAAAAGAAAAGCAAAATAGCGGAAGCCAAAGAATTCCTTGAAGTCGGAGCGCCCGAAAGAGGACCCTTTCATTACAGGCGACCTGACAAGATTGTGCGGAAAACCGTCCGCGGAATGTTGCCTTTCAAGCAGCCGAAGGGAAAGAATGCGTTTAAGCGGCTTAAGGTTTTCATGAGCATTCCCGAAGAGTTTAAAGGCAAAGAACTGGTCACGTTCACGGAAGCGCAAGCCACGAAACTGAAAGGGCCACACTTTACCCTTGCCGAGTTGGCGAAAGAAGTGGGATGGAATCAAGGTGACTAAACATGCCAGCGAAGAAAGTTTTGGTCGTTAGTGGAAAAAGGAAAACCGCCATTGCCCGTGCTATCGTGAGACAAGGCGCTGGCAGAGTGCGCATAAACAAGACGCCTATTGAGATTTATGAGCCTGAAATCGCCCGTGAAAAAATCATGGAGCCTCTCTTGCAGGCTGGCAGCGATGTTTGGGGTCAGTTGGACATGGACATCAGAACCAGCGGCGGCGGATATATGGGACAGGCGGAAGCTGCAAGAATGGCTGTTGCCAACGCGCTGTTGAAGTGGACGAAGAGCGGCCACCTGCGTACAGTCTTCACCGAGTACGACCGAACCATGATTGTAGGAGACTCCCGAATGAAAGAACCCAAGAAGTTCGGTGGACCAGGCGCACGCGCCAAGGAGCAGAAGAGCTACAGGTAAAGGAGAAAAAGCAACGATGATAATTCCCGTAAGATGTTTCACATGCGGCAAGCTGATTGGCGACCGCTGGGAAGAATTCGCTCGGAGAGTCAGAACAGGCGAGAACGCCAGCGACATCTTGGACAGCTTGGGAATCAAAAGGTACTGCTGCAGGCGGATGCTACTCTCGAACGTGGAGATAATCGACGAAGTGCTGCGCTTCTACGAAGAGGCTGAAAAGAGGAAAGAATCCCGCAGCTTCTACTAAGCGTTTCTGACGCGACCATTGGATTAATGCGAGTACAGGTTTTCGTATGGTCGTTTGGATAGTGGCACTATCTTGTGGAACGTCCCGTTAACTACTCTTTCATAGTCCACGCCGAAGTATTCACAGAACTCCCTAACCAAGCCCTCAATCACATGCAGGTCGCGTTTGCTAACTTTCATGATTTTGGTGCCTTTGCCCAGTTCAAGGATGTCGCCACGCTCGTAGATGACGCCGCCGTGCATTCCTGTGCCCACGAACCTTGCACTGCATTGTTCGCCCGCAGCTAGAGTCAAGCCAAGAACGAGGACGACGCCGCCTGCCATGTACTCTGCCAAGAAGTCGCCTGCAGTTCCGCCTATCACTATGGTCGGCACTTTGCGCTGGTACTCTTTCATGTGTATGCCAACACGGTAGCCTACGTCGTCGCGGACAAAGATTTTTCCACCACGCATCGAATGCCCAGTGATGTCTCCGGCTTGACCGTGAACGACGATTTGCCCATCATTCATGGTGTTGCCACAGCCGTCCTGCGCGTTCCCGTGAACCACAATCCGCGGGCCATTCATGAAAGCTCCCAAGTCGTTGCCGGGTGTCCCGTAGATGTCGATTTGTTTGTCTGTTTCTAGGTCTGTTCCGATGTACCGTTGCCCGCAGACGTTGTGTATCTCGATTCTTTCAGCGCCGTTGCTGCTGATGAGCCGCAGTAGATTGTTGAGTTCTTTATAGTGCATTCCTTCAGCGTCGATTTTCCAAACGTTTTTCTCCATTTTTACACGTGAAAGATAATTCACGTCGATTTCCGCGAATATTTTTTCTTGTTCAAGCATGCTCTATCATTCTCCTGCCATTTTTACGCCTAGAACCTTGAGTTCGGTGTCGGTTAAGCCCACACCACGCAGAGCCAAACGGTTACCTCGCAAACTTTCAATGGCGTTTATGCCCATACCGCCCATCATGTCCTTAATCTCCAAACTCCACCCACGCAACAGGTTCACCAGCCGCTCCGCAGCTATGTCAGGGTTCACGCGCTTGCTTATCCACGGGTCACTCGTTGCGATGCCCCATGGACATTTCCCAGTGTAGCAGCGTTGGCAGACGGTGCAACCAATCGCCACGAGCGCGGCAGTAGCGATGTACACGGCATCCGCACCTAACGCGATGGCTTTGACGATGTCTGCGCTGCTTCGAATGCCGCCAGCCGCGACTATGCTTGCCTTGTTCCGTATGCCTTCTTCGCGCAGACGCTGGTCCACCTGCGCAATCGCTAACTCAATCGGTATGCCGACGTTGTCCCTGATAGCTTTCGGTGCGGCGCCAGTGGCGCCACGAACGCCGTCTAACGCGATGATGTCTGCTCCGGCGCGAACCATGCCGCTCGCGATTGCGGCTGAGTTGTGAACTGCTGCGATTTTTACTGAGATTGGTTTGGTGTAGTTTGTCGCTTCCTTCAGCGCGTAGATTAGCTGCCTCAGGTCTTCGATGGAGTAGATGTCGTGCTGCGGCGCAGGCGACAGCGCATCCGTGCCTGCTGGAATCATGCGCGTTCGAGCAACATCCTTTGTGACTTTCTCACCTGGCAAGTGCCCACCTATCCCCGGTTTGGCGCCTTGACCAATCTTGATTTCGACAGCCGCGCCCACATCCAAGTAATCCGGGTGTACGCCGAAACGGCCTGAAGCGACCTGCACGATGGCGTGGTCGCCGTACTTGTATAGGCTCTTGTCTAAGCCGCCTTCGCCCGTGTTGAAGTAGGTGCCGCATTCTGTTGCCGCACGCGCTAATGCTTCGTGAACGTTGAGGCTTATGGCGCCGTAGGACATGGCAGAGAACATAATCGGAGTATCCAAGCACAGCTGAGAAGTAAGCGTGGTCTTCAGCACCACCTGACCGTTTTCCAGTTCCATCTCTAGATTATCCGGTTTCGCGCCAAGGTAAGTCCTTATCTCCATTGGCTCTCTCAGAGGGTCAATCGACGGGTTTGTCACTTGGCTGGCGTTCAGCACAAGCCTGTCCCAGTAAGTGAAGTAGGGCTTGTCGCAGCCCATGCCCGTGAGAATCACCGCGCCGCTTTCAGCCTGTTTCTTGACGTCTCTGAGCGCTTCCATAGTCCAATTGGCGTTCTCGCGGTTAGCATTCGGATTCTTGCGTATAGTGATGGCGTGCGTGGGACAGAACGTGACGCAACGCTGGCAGTTGACACAGTTCTCGTCTTTGCTGCGAATCACGTCGTCTTCCGCGTCGTAGCTGTGCGTCTCGTACGTGCACTGGTTTACGCAGACCTTGCAACGGATGCACCTCTTCTCGTCTCGTTCCACCAAGTATTCAGGTATCAAGTAGGTCTTCATCTATTATGCCTCCACGCTTGCCAAGACCTCAACCTTTGGCTCACTGCGAAGCCTGCCGACCACTGGCTCACCGCCTCGTGGATGCCAGAACCTGTCCAGCGTCGGGGAAACAAGCCGCATGGCAGCTTCCTCTGAGGACAGGTACAGGAAGTCGCCTCTGGTGCCTGCAACGAGAGGTCGCAGCTTGATGCGGTCTGTTAACCCAATCATCTCGCCATGATGCGCCACGATTATGCTGAAGGGGCCATTCATTAACAGGCTGCCGTAGGTTTGGCGGAGAACCCTGTGCAGGCGCTGCTGTTCAGGCTCCATCGCGTCTATCTCGATCCACAGGGGAGCGGCGAAGATTTTGGCGACTATTTCGATTGGCAGGTGCTGTCTGCGCATGAGCAAGTCCACCGCGTAAGCTAGGACTTCGGTGTCTGTCTGCATGGTGCATTTGTAGCCGTACATCTCCAAGTAGCGGCGGTTAATCCCGTAAGACGAGAGTTCGCCGTTGTGCACGACCGTCCAGTCTAGGATATTGAATGGATGCGCGCCGCCCCACCAGCCAGGAGTGTTCGTTGGGAACCTGCCGTGAACCGTCCACAGATAACCCTGATAATCCTCAAGGCAGAAGAAGTCCGCTATGTCTTCGGGATAGCCGACACCTTTGAAGACGCCCATGTTCTTGCCGCTTGAGAAGACGAACGCCTTGCCCGTTTCCGTGTTGATTCGCATAACTCTCTCCGTCACATAATCGTCTTCGGTCTGGTTCTCGAGCCGCCGCTGTTTAGGCTGGACGAAGTACCGCCACACCAACGGGGGGTCTCTGACGTTGGCAGGTCGGGTTTGCATTTCCTCATCGTAGATTATGTTGAAGCTTCCTGCCAATATTCTGTCGGTTTTCTCTTTTGCGTCTCTGCTTAGGTACATGATGTGGAAGGCGTAGTAGTCTTTGAAGTCAGGGTAGATGCCGTATACTGCGAAGCCGCCGCCCAAACCGTTTCCTCTCTCGTGCATGTTGGCTATGGCTCGTACTGGGTCACGTGACGAGAAGCGTTTGCCTTCGAGGTTCATCATGCCGAATATGCTGCAGCCTGCGAAGTCCTTATCGTCGTTGAAAGGATTGTTTATCAGGGTTAGGTCTCGCATTATTCTATTTCACCCGGGTACACTTTTCTCCTTAAAGAGCGGGGCAGGGTGGCGATGCCGAAGTCTTCTTGGAGGAGTGCCTGCTTGATTTTTTTCACGTTGACGCGGTTCTTCATGAGGTGGAAGAGTATGCCGGCTCTTTCGATGTCGTTTACGAGGGTTATGCCCATGATGACGTTGTCCTTGAGCACCAGCTTCTTGTACAAGTTCCTTTCCGGCTTATGTTTAACCAGGACTTCGTACGCTGCCTCTTCTTTCGGATTGGCGATGCCTATGGAGACGATGGGTACACCGAAGTACTTCAGGGCGCTCATGTTGGTGCCGCCCTCGTAATCGGTCTTTTTGCCTGCCATGTTGTAGCCCGCGACTTTGCCTTCATGGACTGCAAGCGGCCAGAGAGGCAGCAGGCGATTCTGGTTCAAGACAAAGTCATAAGCCTCAGCAACGTCGCCGCTTGCGTAAACGCCTGGAACGTTTGTCTGCATGAAGTTGTCCACGACTATGCCGCGGTTCGTTTTCACCTGAGTTCCTGTGACGAGTTCGATGCGTGGGATAACGCCGATGGCGATGATCACGACGTCGCAGGGTATCTGCTCGCCCTTGGTGAGGACTACGCCGCCGACGACGCAGCTGTTTTCTGGTCTACCCGTTATCTGTTGGACTGATTGCCCAGTGATGATGGTGACGCCGGCTTTTTTGATGACGTTTTCCACGATGTCTGAGCCTTTCTCGTCTAATAGGAGGCTGAGGATTTTGTCCTGCAACTCCACTAGCGTCACTTTTATGCCTCGTTTTACGAGTGCTTCGGTTACGCTGACGCCGATGAGTCCAGCGCCGATGACCACGGCGGTTTTGGTTGTCTGGAGTTTTGCGGCTAAGTGTTCAGCGTCCGCGATGGTTGTGAATGTGAATACGCCTTCTTTGTCTGTGCCTTCGATTTTTGGAACGAAGGGTCTGCCGCCTGTGGCGATTAGGAGTTTTTCGAAGTTTACGCGGTCGCCCCTGTCGAGTACCACGAACTTTTCGGTGAGGTCTAAACGCACGGCTGTTCTGCCTGTTAACGCTTGGACTTGGGTGTTTTCCCAGAACTTGCCTTCACGGCACTTCATCTTCTCGAAGTCTGCTTTGCCGCTGACCAAGTCGGAAATCATCGGGCGCGAGTATTGTGGGCACGACTCCTCTGAGATGACAGTTATGGTGCCAACTGGGTCTACTTCCCGTATAGCCTCGACTGCGCCTATTCCTGCGGCAGAAGCGCCGACGATAACGTATTTTGACATTAGGGTGTCACCTCTTTGCATACAAGGGCGCCGTTGGGGCAGTTGGCAACGCACGCCGGAACATCCAGCCCATTGCATTGGTCGCATTTGGCTACGACTTTGCCGTTGACGTCCATTTTGATGGCGCCGTATGGGCAGACCATGATGCATGTCCAGCAGCCCATGCATTTTTCAGCGTCGTGCGTGACTAGTCCGGTGTTTTCGTCTTTGCGCATGGCACCTGAGAGGCAGGCGGTTACGCATGGGGCGTCTTGGCAGTGGCGGCATTGGATGGCGAAGCTGACGGGCTTGTTCATTTCTAGGCGTATTCGGCTGATTGGTTTGGGGTTTTCTCTGTTGTAAGCTTTGACTATGTCTTTTGTTTTGGAGTGCTGGACTGTGCAGTAGACTTCGCAGAGTCCGCAGCCCATGCAGAATTCTTGTTTGGCGATTATTCTTTTCATCTATATCTCCATGCTTTTTTGGCAGATTAGTGCTGGCAGGTGAGCATGAAAATGTGGAGTTCGACGTCTGTTGTGGATAAAACTGCTCTGGTTGTGACTGTTTGTCCAGATTTACTTATGCGTGCTCTACAAGTGTTTACGGGCATTCTGTCCACCGTTTTCATGTTTTTTCTTTATGCTAGTGATCTATATTCTATATATCTTTGTTGAAAATCATTTATATGTAAGTTAATGAATTACATAATCTAAATGAAATATGTGTAGGTGAAGCAGGAATGGCTGAAAAAGACTTAGGATACAGACGAGTCCAATGCACAGGCAGAGGCTCATACATCATAAGCTTACCTAAAGAGTGGGTGCAGGACATAGGGCTGAAACGAGGAAGCGAAATTGCCTTCAACATAAATACCGATTCAACTCTCAACCTTATCCCGCGGAAAATCAAGGAAAAACTGGATGACACGGGCTCCAAACTCAAAGAGTACTACATCAACGTTGACCCGAAAGACGATCTGCAGTCTACTCTCCGCATGATAAAAGCATTATACGTCATCAGCGCCGACATCATACGAATACACTTCCGAAACATGGAAGACGCGACCAGGTGCAAAACAGAGATTAAGAATTTCGCCCGAGACACGTTTCTGGGCGCTGAAGTCATCGATGAAACCGAAGACGAAATCACGCTACAGATTCTCATAAAGCACAGCGAGTTTCCCATCGAAAGAGCTGTTCGTAGAATGGCAATCATCGCTTTGTCAGCTAACAAGGACGCCATCTCAGCGTTGAAGGACCGAAGCCCGGCACTATTTCAGAATGTGGTTAACGCCCGCAACGACGCGAACCGTTTAGGCTTATACGTGGTTCGCCAACTGAAGTATGGCATAGAGCATAACCTGTACAGAGAGCTGGAATTCAACACTCCCAAAGAGTTTCTGCTGTACCGCATCGTGGTGAACGACATAAAGAACATTGCTGAGAACGCGCTGAACATAGTCAACAACTTAGCAACGTTCCAGAAGCTGATTGATGAACAATTGCTGTTCATAAAAGAACCCATTGATGAGGAAGTGTTCTCGCAGATGCTTAGCTTCAATTCTGTGGCGCACCAGTTGTTCGAGGAATCTACGAAGGCAATGTTCAAGAAAGATTACAATGCTGCAGAAAGCTTAATCGCACAGCGCGGTTCCATCGTCACGCTGGAAAACGATTTGATAAGGCTTATGTGGAGTAAGAAACTTGACCCGAACATCGCGTCGATTCTCAGACTGATGCTGGACAGTTCAAGACGGATACTGGATTATGCACAGGACATAGCTGAGTTGACACAGAACCGGACAGTGGAAGAACTGTGCGCCAACTTCGCCGTGAAATAGCCCGCTGACAGCCTCTGCATTGCTAAGGCACAGTCCAAAAGAAACTATAATTCTTATTGTCCAGTCTTAGGTACGGTTCTCTGCTAAACACTTATTATTGCAGTACGCTAAAACTTAGTTGAGGGAGAGTCGTGAGCGGCGAACCCAGCTTTTCTGATTACTCAAATGACCTGTTTAGCTCAACCAGCATTAAGACAATCCTGAAAAGCGTCCCTGCGGGTTTACTCATACTTGTCAAGCCGGATGGCAGAATAGCCTACGTTAACGACCGCGCAATCGAAATTTATGGGGTTGACCCACGCGAACCTGCTGTGAAAAATCACATTTGCACGCTGAAGCATTACACCACTGACGGAGAGATTTGCCCGACTCATAAACTACCCGCTAGACGTGCTTTTCTAACTGGTGAAAAAGTCTGCGATGAAAAGTTAATTATTGAAAGACGTGATGGATCACGAATATACGTCAATGCAAGTGCTGTTCCCTTGACTGGTGAAGAAGGCCAAATCACAGGGGCAATCGCCATTTTTGAGGACATGACCGAACGCAAGAAAACCGAGGAACTCTACAGAACCCTTCTCGATGCATCAATTGACAGTTTCTGGTTGGCGGATGCTGAAGGGCGTTTCTTAGATGTGAATAAGGCATTTCTTGACCTTTCAGGTTACAGCCGAGAAGAAATCCTTGGAATGCGTATTAGCGATTTTGTGGTCAAAGAAACTCCCGGAGAAGTAGCCCGGCATCTGCAAAGCATAAAGGAAAATGGTTCTGATTGCTTTGAAACTCTTCACCGTCATAAAGACGGGCGGATAATAGCGATTCAGGTAAGCGCTAACTACGCGGACATAGAAGGGGGAAGATTCTTCGGCTTTCTACATGACATCACGAAGCGCAAACAGAATGAGGCAGCAATCAAGAGGGGTGAAGAGCGGTTCAGGCTTATTGCTGAAGCCGCCGCTACAATGGTGTACGAGTTTGAAGTAGAAAGCGGCAAGGTCACCGTCATCTATGGTTTGAAGGAACTCCTCGGATACGAACCTGAGGGGTCACCGCTTTCTAAAGACTGGTGGTTTAGTCAGATACATCCGGAAGACCGCTTAAATGTTGAGGCGCAGCTGAAGAGGGCAATCGAAGCTGTCAACGATGGAGTTTTCGAGTACCATATTCGGCATAAGCGAGGCGACTACATTCTCGTTCGTGACACGGTAAAAACTGTTAAAGATGATAGGGGACGGGCGCTGCGCGTAGTCGGGGGGATCGTTGACATCACTGAGACTAGAAGACTCGAAGCGACAGCTGCCGATTCCAAAGCGGCGCTTGAGAAAGAACGGGACCTGCTTCAGGCTGTGATGAACGGCGCCAAGAACGTTCACTTAGTGTATCTGGACAGGAATTTCAACTTTGTACGAGTCAACGAGGCATACGCTAAAACCTGTGGTTACATGCCTGAAGAGATGATTGGGAAAAATCACTTCGCACTGTATCCAGACGAGAAAAACGAGGAGATTTTTGCCCGCGTGCGGGATACAGGTGTGTCCGCAGAGTTCCATGACAAGCCATTTGTGTTCCCGGACCAGCCGGAACGGGGCGTTACTTATTGGGATTGGACTCTTAAGCCTGTCAAAGACAGCTCTGGAAGGGTCGAGGGCTTGGTGTTTTCTCTTGTAGAAACGACTGAGCGCAAGCGGGCTGAAGAGGCGTTACGGAACAATGAGGAGCAGTTCCGACGAGCAATTGAGAACGCGCCTATACCTGTCATTATGTTGGCTGAGGATGGAGAGGTTCTGCAAATAAACCGCGCTTGGACTGTACTGACGGGATACGAGCTCCAGGATATGCCCTTCTTTGATGCTTGGCTACGCACAGCTTATGGCGGAGACGCTGATGATATGCGCGACCACATGCGCGACCTATTCACAGGCAAGAATTACATCAGCATGGAGTTTCCAATCCATACGCGAGATGGCGCAGTTCGCTACTGGAGCTTCAGCGCCTCTATGCTGGGCACATTGCAGGATAAACGCAGTTTCGCGGTCGGCATGGCGGTAGACATCACCCAACTGAAGAATCTCCAACAAAAGCTTGAGCAGCACGCTCAAAAATTAGAGGAACTTGTCCGAATTCGCACTGAAAGATTGAAAGCTGCTGAGCGGTTAGCAGCCATCGGCGAAACCGCGGGCATGGTGGGGCATGACATCCGCAACCCCTTGCAGTCAATTGTCGGTGAGCTTTATTTAATAAATGATGAGCTAAGCAAATTGCCTAACAGCGAAACTAAGGAAAGCCTGAAAGAAAGCATCGCGGTTATTGAAGAACAAGCCGCTTATATTAACAAGATTGTAACTGACCTCCAAGACTACGCGAAATCCGCAGCACCACGCATGGAAG
Organism: Candidatus Bathyarchaeota archaeon A05DMB-2; assembly: GCA_018475625.1. Classification (GTDB taxonomy): domain Archaea; phylum Thermoproteota; class Bathyarchaeia; order Bathyarchaeales; family Bathycorpusculaceae; genus A05DMB-2. Next base: position 14,928 of record JAAKEZ010000008.1, on the reverse strand, counting down.
AGGTGGACGTAGACAAAACGATTCAAGCCGTAATTTCAAGCATGGACATCCCAGAGAATATCGAGTTCTCCTACTACGTTGAGAACGGCTTCCCCAAGTTGAAGGCTGATGCCTCGTTCCTAAAACGCATATTGATTAACCTGATTTCAAACGCGGTGCAAGCGATGCCGAACGGAGGAGAACTCACCATAAACGCAACCCATAGAGGCGAGAAGGCGTTGATAAGCGTTGAAGACACTGGTAGAGGTATATCTGAAGAGAATAGGGAGAAAATGTTCAAGCCATTGTTCACCACGAAATCCAAGGGGCAAGGCTTCGGTTTGGCAGTCTGTAAAAAACTAACCGAAGCAATGAACGGAACCATCACCTTTGAAAGCCAAACAGGAAAAGGCACACGCTTCATCATCGAACTTCCCACTAGCTGAAACGGTAACCCGCATATTTGGAGCCTAATAGAGGTGCATTGCAGAAATCTATAGAGGGGAGGTCGCTATTGGCGCAGAAAACAGCCAAACCATGATGAAAGGGAGAAGAGTGGAGGGGACTACCCGCGGAGGCATAAGCACTTCAGACCTACACATTGCCCCTTTAAATAAGGGGCTAAAGACTTCCGAGCACGCTAGTACGGTTTGCGGTAAGGCTAACTGCTCGCTTTTTGTATGTGTATTGTTTCTTCATATACTTTAAATAAAAATTGAACATTAACATGTCAGTGATGATTCCTTGGGAGAGTCCTCTTGCAGACTTAGCCCATGGATGTCCCAAATAATAATCAGGGTTAAGCCGCCATGAGTGAGGATTTGGATCTTTCCATCCAGAGCAAAGAAGCAGAGCTTAAGCAGTTACGCCAGCGCATGGAAGAACTCCGAGGGCAGTTCATCAGCGACACCGCCAAGTTCGCAGCCAAATGGTTCGAAGAAACCGCTCAGCTTTACGTCACTAAGAAGCCGGAAGTCACAATAAACATGGGCAAAGAACGGCTCGCAGCCATGAAGCAGAAAGTCATCGCTCTTGCAAGAAACGCAGACACGCTAATCACGAATGCGTTGTCAGGTGCAAAGATCTGGTGGCACCAAAACCCAAGCAAAGAAGACTCCCTCTACCAATATCAGCAGGTTGGCACCAGATTCCCAGAGCTAATCGACAAACCCATAAGACGTGCACTCGGCGAACTAGGTGTCATCCTCGAACAATACGATTACGGCGTGACAGTCGGCGTTTACGCCAAAGAACCCTACATGGAGTACTGGTACGAACGCCCATCAGACTCAGAGACATTTGCTCTTCCTCGTCCATATTTCCCGCATCTGCTGGTGTGGTCCGACGAGATGCAGCGCACCATGACACGATACGACGCCATATACAAACAGGCGTTTACGCTGTTCCTGGATATTCAGAAGCTTAAGGAAGAAAAGAAAAGACGCCAAGCCAGTGCCCTCTGGAACGCCACCTAAACCCACGCATCGCCAAGCCAGCGCTCAGTATAGGCACAGATTTAAGCTGCTTGGAAAGAGCGGTAAAGTTTCCCCACGTGTCAGAAAAAAGGCTTTCAGCAAGGCACACCTAACAAATGAGTCGAAAACGCCTTCACAACCCTCACATTCAGCTTCCTGCCAATCAAATTCTTGCCGCTCCTGACTGTTACGGGTTTATAGGCGAAGTTGCGACCTATCCACGTTCCAGGCACCTTGCCTTTCTCGTCGATTAAAACCTCGCCAGTCCAGCCTATCCACCGTCTGTTTCTCTCCAAAGCAATCCGCTTGACTATCTGTGCCGCTCTAGTGCTTCGCCGCTTAATCTCCGCCAACTCCACGAACCCACCGCGCATTTCAGCTGCAGCTGTTCTGGGTCTGGGGAAAAACTTGGAAACGTTAACGATGTCTGGCTTCACCTCGCTGATAAGCTTTAGCGTGTTTTCGAAGGCTTCAGGGGTTTCGCCGGGAAACCCGCAAATCACATCCGTCGCCAACGTCACCTGCGGAAAAGCCGCCCTAAACGCTTCGACAATGACTTTAAACTCTTGCACAGTGTAAAACCGCCGCATGCGCCGCAAAACTTCGTCATCACCGCTTTGCACCGGTAGATGAATAAACTTGAAAACCTTCTCGCTGCCGAACGCAGCAACCAGCTCATCCAAGATGTCTGTCACCATGTTCGGCGTCATCATGCCCACGCGAACCCGAAAATCACCAGCCAAAGCGCTTAAAGCTTCAAGCAGAACCGCAAGGTTCGCGCCCACATCCCTTCCATAACACCCTGCATCCTGAGACGTCAGCCAAAACTCCTTCGCGCCAGCCGCCAAATCCCGATGCACGCGACCCACAACCTCCTCCACAGCGTAGCTTCGCAGGCGACCACGCGCAAAGACGACGCAGCAGTACGCGCATGAACCAAGGCAGCCGTAGTTCACGGGAATGATGCTAATCACGGGATTTGACCGCAACGGCGCAAGAGCAAGACGTGGCTTAGCGTTCAACGCACCGTTTAAAGCCACGACCTTTTCACCCTTAAAAACACGCTCCACAACCTCAACCACACCTTCGCCAGCAGCAGGTCCCACCACACCATCGAACCGCACTTCACGGATTAACCTGTCGAAACTCGTCAGCGGCAAGCAGCCAGCAACCACCAGTTTCCGCTCTTGCGAGTAACGCTTCAAGGAGTCTATCACGCGGTTTTCCGTCGGTCCCTTAACAGCGCAAGTGTTGACGACGACAATGTCTGCCGCCAATGCAGATTCCACGAGTTCGATGCCAGCTTGGGCTAAGCAACCCTTCATGACTTCGCCGTCAGCCTGGTTTGCGGAGCAACCGTAGCTTTTCAGGTAAGCTCGCATTTTTCTCATCGCAGTACGTTAGATGCTTCAACAAGAAATAAAAACATACAGGTTGCTGCAGCCGTGAATTGACAGGAAACTGCAACATGCCTGATGAGGTGTTTAAAAGTAAAGGCACGAACATGTTTATTACATATTTATATCATAATATATAGAAGTATAACCTTCGACCATCCTTTTCGTAGTTTACCAAGGGAGAAGACAACATGAAGCTAATTACACTGTACCTACCTGAAACTTATATAAAAGCTTTAGACCAGCTTGTGGACGAAAGGTTCTATCCCAACAGAGCAGAAGCCATACGAGTTGCAATACGCGACTTGATAAGTGCTGAGGTTTGGCGGAGGAAAGGCGTTGACTAAGCAGAGTCCTGAGGAGATAGCGGTGAAATGCCACCTTTCCTTAGAAGAGGCAAGCAAAGTCTGTGTCACTGACGTGTTGGACAAGGATGTTCTGGGAATGCGTGGCGCGCAGGTTCGTCCTACAAAAATCGGCAAGCCCAAAGTCAAGGTAGCTGTGGCAAAGCGGAGTTTTGTGAAAGGCGAGTTGGCGAAAATCATGTCTGAACTCTACGACATCGAAAGCTGTGAACACGAGAAACGGCTGAAAATCGAGTTGGACGTGGACCTTTACCAGATGGAAAAGGTCTAGGCGTCTTTTTCCCTTTTTTTGCGGTGTTTTGCTGGTTGTTTAACGGGCGAAAGCGTTATTTTTGCAGTAAGCTATGTTGTGTGCATGAGTCAAGTCGTAGAGAGAATCAGGGAAGAACTTAGGGCAAGCGCGGACGATAAAACAAAGCAGGGCTTCCAGAGGTTCTTCAAGGAAAATGTCACCTGCTATGGAGTGAAAACTCTGGTTGTTGGCAAAATCGCCAAGAAGCACTGGAACCAAATCAAACAGCTCAGCAAACCGGAGATTTTCGGGCTCTGTGAAGAATTGTACCGTTCAGGCTTCACCGAAGAAGCGTTCGTCGTGGCGTTTTGGCTGCCGAACCTGATGGAGCAGCTTGAACCAAGCGACTTGGCAGTTTTCAAAACGTGGATTGAGAAGTACATCGATAACTGGGCTAAATGTGACGGTTTCTGCAACCATACGGTAGGCGGTTTGATAACGAAGTATCCAGAAGCCGTTGACGAGTTGAAGCGTTGGGCTTTGTCTGGGAACCGATGGCTGAAGAGAGCTGCGGCAGTATCGCTCATCATTCCAGCCAAGAACGGCAGATTTTTGCGGGAAGCGTTTGAGATAAGCGACATATTGTTGTTGGATGAGGATGACATGGTGCAGAAAGGGTATGGCTGGCTGCTTAAGGAGGCAAGTAGAAAGCATCAGCGTGAGGTTCTGGAGTACGTGCTGCGGAATAGGAAGAGAATGCCACGCACTGCGCTGCGATACGCGGTTGAGCTTATGCCGAAAGAGCTTAGAGCGGAAGCGATGAAACGAGATTAATGGAGAATAGTTGTCTCTAGCGCGTGGGAACTTTACCACTCTTTCCAAGCAGCTTAAATCGGAATGCACCAGAACCTTTTTGTGTTTTTTAAAAAAGGAGGGAGGTGGTGAGCGACTTTGCTGCTTAGGTTTCTTTGGTTATCTTCTTTGCCATGGCGTACACTATCGGAATCAGTATTATCGCCAGAGCTATTGCGAAAGCCCATGCTATGTTGGCTACGATGGTTGTGACGTTGGTGAACGTTGCGAATATTGCGCCTGCGCCGACGACGAGGAAGATGCTGTAGAGGATGAATTTGGCGTATCCTGCGACTGGTCGGAATTCCTCGTGGTCGTCTGTTATTGATTTTATCAAGCCGTCTGTCAATGCTACGCCTGCGCCGATCAGTACGAATCCAAGTATCAGCGGGTATACTAGGTCGCCTGAGAGCAGTAGGAGGTCAAGCGCGAGTAACAGTACGAACGCTATTAAGCCTATGAGCAGCAGGTTTTTGAGCATGTCGGCTATTTCGGCTTTGGCTTCGGGGAACATTGGCTTCAGCATGCGTCCGATGAATGAGGCTAGGAAGTCGACTAGTATTATGCCGAAGACGATGATGAGGATTCCGCCGAGGAGCCTAGGCAAGTAGTCTGCTATGGCTGCGAGGTATCCGCCGATTGTTCCGCCTACGTTGAGTATTTGGATGGCGAGGATTATTGCCAGTATGGTTATGAAGGCTTTGATCACGGCGCCCACGAAGTTTGAGAGGTCTAAGCCGGCTGACCTGAAGGCTTTGCCCGCGCTGGTTTGTTCGAAGCCTTTTTCTATGCCGAATTTTTCGATGATTTTGTTGACTGCTTTGCCGACGATTATGCCGATGCCGTAGCCGACGAGGATTATTATGATGGCGGCGATGATGGATGGTATGGCGTTGATTATGTCTCCAACCATGTTGGAGAAAACTTCGGTGATTGTTGACATTTTTTCACGCGGTTTCTATATTTCTTCGGTTTTTTTATAAAACACTTTCTGAGTCGGATTCGGCGGCGTGCCGATAACTTTGGCGTTTTTGTGTTTTTGGGGCTTGTGAGGGTTTGTCGGGGTTTAAAATAATACGGTTTCTTGATTTATGACTCCTAAGATATGTGTCATATATCGTAATATAGGTTAAATCTTAAAAGGGCATTCTGCTATATTAAGAAACAAAAACAAGGTGTGAATAGTGGTCTCGAAGAAAAATGGAGAAGAGGAGAAGATAAAGCACATTCTAACTGACCCGAAGTTGTCCGCGATTAAGGCGATGCTGGAGAAGGACCATGCCATAGACTGCCTGTTCCTGCTTTACGTAAACCGTGGGAAGTGGAAGGAAGCCAAGGATTTCATGCGGAAGAACAAGCTGACGTTGAGCGACGGCACTTTCAGGGCGCGGATGATTGAGATTGAAGAGCTTGGGTTGGCTAAGAGTGAGCGTATTGATCCTTTGAAGAAGTACTACATGAAGACGGAGTTGGGCGAGAAAGTCGCGAAGCTTCTGCTTGAGTTCTTTGACGAACTTGGCGCGTAAGAACAGCGAAAAATTTTCGCCCGACTGTTGCTTATTTTCTTTTTAGACGCTTCTTTATTCTCTAAAGTCCTGTTTGTGCGAGTTTTTGCTGTTTGGGTTATGGGTTTTGGGTTTAAGCTTGGTGGGCATAATGTTGCTCAACTGTTGTACATTTTGTTTTTGTATGTTTTTTTGTCCGTGGTTTTGTTGATGTTTGTGTTTTTTGTGTAGTTTTGTTTTACACATATATAATATTGTATAGTAAGTCGTAAGATTTAAATTGGTATCTTGGTCTAACATACTCAATCAATCCCAAAGGAGGGATAAAAAGAGAAATGAAAACTCTAAGAAAAATCAGGAAAAACGCGAAAGCCCTAAGCCCCGTAGTCGCATCAATCATACTCATCGCCGTCACAGTCGCAGTCAGCATCGCCGTAGCCGCATGGATGGGAGCCCTAACAGTCGGATTCATGGGAACAGAAGAGGTCAAAATAACAAGCGTGAGATTCCTCGGAAGTGCAGGTAGTAAAACCATTGTTGTCACCTTATCTAACACAGGAACGAGTCCCGTTACAATCAACGAAGCTTGGGTCAATGGCCAGCAACAAAGTGGCGTAACCTACAGCATAACAGGTGGAGCAGTACCTGCTAATAGCGCTATGAATGTTACAATTTCATACGAGTGGGCACTTGGTTCAAACTACAATATACAACTGAAATCAACAAAAGGCAACACATTCCCGTACACCGCCAGCGCTCCATCGTCATAAATTTCCCCATATCTTTGCTTTAGCGACATCGAGGGGTAGGGTGAGCTTAACCGCTCCAAATTTCCCTTTCTCTTGTTTCCTCTTTGGAGGTGCAAAAAACAATGGTAGTAGAAATAAAGGAATACGGATCAGCCGAAGAAATAGCCGAAACCCTGGATAAAGAAATTTCAGACACAAAAAGCACGCTGGGCGAATACCTGCGAAGGCTAGATGAAATCAGAAACCTGGCGGAGAAATCCAAGAAAATCCGCGAAGTCGTCATGAAACTCGCAGGCAAAACCAAAGCATCAGCCGAAACACTCGGCGAAATCAGCGTAGGCAGCCTAGAAATCGTCCTGGACGCCAACCCATTCCACGAACTAACCGCCATCGAATCAGTCGTACGCAGCCACCAAGAACGCCTGCTCGTCCTGCAGAAAGCCCGCGAAGCCCTCAAATGGCTAGACCAACTCGGCGACACCGAAGGACTAAAGTATCTAGTGGTCGAAAGCGAAGGAGTCCCAGAACGCATCCTGTTCAAAATCTCCTAAGCCGCCCCATGCTACCAACAACCAGCAGGAGCGCTAGAACATGAGCAATGAAGTATACGCCTTCGCCCTCAAAAACACACTGAAAGAAATCAAAAACGTCTGCCCAGACGTAACCAACACCTTCATCTTCGAAGAAAACACCAAAATCCTAGCCAAAGACGACGAAACACCCGAAAAAACCATACGCAAAACCATCGAAGCCTTCAATGACATCACAGAAAGAGCAGACACCATAGGCGGCGCCATAGAAACCGTCACCATCCAAGGCGCAGAAGGCAAAGTCACCATCACACGCATGAACGACTTCTACCTTACAAGCGTCGCCTCTAAAGAGGCAGACGAAAAATACGTCAACACACTAACCCAAGTCCTAATCCCAATCGTAATCAAACTAGTCGACGAAATCCAGCCAGAAGAAAACGCAAAAGAAAAATCGCCTTTAGCTGAACCCGAACCAGAAGAAGAAACCAACGAAGCCGACCAAGAAGAAGCCCCTGCCTACGAACCCGAAATCGAAGAACCCCCAGAACAAGAACCCGGGGAAGAAGCAGCACCACAAGAAATCCCGGAACCCGAAGAAGCCGAACCATACGAACCCATGGAACCAATCGAACCAATCAAAGAACAACAACCCCAAGAAACCGAAGAAGAAAACGGACTCCAAATCCCCGAACCCCCAGTAACCCAGCTTATAGTCGAAAACCTCGGCGGCCTACTCGTACCATCAGACACAGTGCGCATTGACAACGCCCTAATCGCACAATGGAACGACCTCTACGGCGACAAAGAAATCGAAGAAGTCGACATAGAAGCCCTAAACGGAAAAACCACACGCTGCAAATTCAAAAACATCAAAGACTCAAAATACCAAGGAAAAGGCATAATCCAAATCCCAGAAAAACTCCAAATAACCCTAGAAGCCACAAAAGGCGAACTCGTCATGGTCAAACCAGTAGTGGAGTAACCGAGGCGCAAAAACATGGTAAAGAAAAAGGGCAGCATAACCGAAACCGCGTCCGCCATAATGATGGAAGACGACGAAGAGCCAGAAAACACCAGCCAAGAAGACGAAACCTTCACAACCCTAAGTGAAACCCTCAAAGAAATCCGCAAACTCAAAGGCGTCCAAGGCTACATACTCAGAGGCACAACATCAGCAACCATTGACCTCAAAGAACCCGGAAAAATAGTCGAATACGCCATACTCTCCTCACAGGCGCTGGATTCAAGCCGAGAAATCACCGAACTATTCAACCTCGGCGAACCCCAACACATATTCATCCAGGGCAAAGAACTCAAAACCCTCAGCCTGCTAATAGGCGCAAACAAAATCAGCATATTCATGGAAAAAACAGCAGACCACACCGCCATCCTGAACAGAATCCCGCATTAACCCCAAAACCCAAAATTCCCACAATTTTTAAAAAACATTCAAATTCAGCAACTTCTGAAAATCCCGGCTAATCCTCACCCTCCCCTTCTCAGCATCAACCTCAGCCAACTCATACGTGCCCAAAAACGCCAAAATCTCCTGCACCTCCCGCTCATCCAGCGTCAGGCTCTGCTGCAACTCTGTAATCTCATGCCATCCGCCGTCGCCGAGTAACTCCAAAACCAAATCAACCTTGGACACCGACGTTACCTCAGCCCATACTTCTTCGATTAAAGCGTTTAAATACCTTGTGAGTTAATTTTTCAGAATTCTCCTATAGACAAAATCCAGATTTATCCATAACCAGCATCCCACAGCAGACATCACAATCCCAGCGTAAACCTTATATCCAAAAAACCAAACACTACTTGCTCTTGTGGTTAACTGCCATGAACCCAAACCTTGTAATACCCAACAACAGCGGAAACACTCGCTCCGGATGCGGCTCCGGACACTGCAAAAAATAGACCCGCAGTTAACCAACCCAACTAACGCTTAACATTTTTCGGTGGCTGCTTGTCTTGAACGCAAAAAATGAGATAAACCAAACAAAACATAGAAAAACCGCAAAGGAGACGTGAAAATGCACAAGAAACTCCTGATTCCAGGTCCAACAGAAGTAAGCCAAACCATACTCCAAGAACAAACCCACCCGCTTATCGGTCACAGAAGCAAAGAATTCCAAGAATTCTACGTCCAAGTAATCGCGAAACTCACAGAGTACTTCCAACTGCCAAGCGACTGCAAACCCACGGTCACCACCAGCTCAGGAACCCTCTGGTTCGACATCGTCGCCCGAAGCATCGTAAAACACAAAGCCCTCGTGTGCATCAACGGCGCCTTCTCCGAAAGATTCGGCAAAACTATCCAAGGCTGCGGCAAACAAGCCGACTTCATGGAAGTGGAATGGGGCAGAGCCGTTAAACCCGACATGGTAGCTGAAAAACTCGAGACAGGCGAATACGACACGTTGGCAGTGTGCCACAACGAATCCTCCACAGGCGTCCGCAACCCAATCCAGGAAATCGGCAAAATGGTGCGCCGAAACTACCCAGACGTCATCTACGTCATCGACGCTGTCTCATCCATGGCGGGCGACAAAACGTTTCCCGCAGAAATCGGCTGCGACATCATCTTCGCCTCAACACAGAAATGCTTCGCCCTGCCACCTGGGCTAGCAGTAGGCTTGGTTAACGACAGGGCGCTGGAAAGAGCACGGAAAATCCCGAACCGCGGCAGCTACACGGACCTGGTGGAAATATTCGAAGCTGAACAAAAGCACCAGACGCCCTTTACGCCCTGCATCCCGCTGCTGTACGCCTTGAACAAGCGCATGGACCTTCTGCTGGAAGAAACGTACGAAAAGGTTTACGAGCGGCATAGGGCAATGGCAGAGTACACGCAGCAATGGGCGAATAAGCACTTTGCCATGTTCTCTGAACCCGGCTACGAATCAATCACCGTAAGCTGCATCCAGAACACGCATGGCAAGAGCGTGAAAGACCTGAACATGAAACTCGCGGAGCACGGCTACGTCATCTCCAACGGCTACGGCAAACTAGCCGAGAAAACCTTCCGCATCGGACACATGGGTGAGTGGACGCTGGAAGAGATAAAGCAGGTTCTCGCGGTCATAGATGAAATCTGGGAGCTTGCCTAAATGACGTTCAAGGTTCTTGTCTGCGACAAAATTGCCGACGAAGGCATAAAACTTCTAGAAGAAAAAGGCTACACAGTCACGAGAGCTTGGGATGTGCCTAAAACTGAACTCCCGAAACTGGTAGGCGAATACGAAGCGCTCATTGTGCGGTCAGCCACCAAAGTCAACGAAGACCTAATCAACAAAGCCTCCAAGCTTCGTGTTATCGGTCGCGCAGGCGAAGGCTTAGACAACATCGACACGGCAAAGGCAAAGGAGCGGGGAATCGCGGTTGTAAACACGCCCCACGTGTCTTACATGAGCGTTGCTGAACTAACGATTGGGCACTTGTTGGCGCTCGCCAGAGGCATCGTTGAAGGCACAAATTCGCTTCGCGAGGGCAAATGGAAAAAAGAAGAACTCATGGGCGTGGAAGTCAACGGAAAAACCCTCGGCATAGTAGGCTGCGGCTACATAGGCAGAACCGTTGAAAGAATTGCCGCGGCTTTAGGCATGCGAGTCCTCGGAGTGGAAGAATGCGTTTTCGACCGCTTCATACCCCTGCACGAGATGTTGCCTGAAGCAGACTTCATCACCATCCACGTTCCTCTTACGCCGAGCACTAGGCACATGATTTCAACAAGAGAGTTCAACATGATGAAGGACGGTGTGATGATAATCGACTGCTCCCGAGGCGGAATAGTTGACCAAGAAGCACTTTACCAGGCTCTTATCTCGGGCAAGGTCAAAGCCGCAGCGATAGATGTTTTCGAAGAGGAACCTCCAAAAAACAGCAAACTGCTCACCCTCAAGAACGTGATTGCCACGCCCCACATAGGCGCCCAAACCCACGAAGCCCAACTTAAGGCAAGCGTGCAAATAGCCAAAAAAATAATCGAAGTACTGGAAAAACCTGCGAGCTGACAGGCTTGGTTGACATTAGACCATTCAAGGCAATACGCTACACTGAAAAAGCTGGAGACCTCAAAAACCTGATAACTCAGCCCTATGACAAAATCGACCCCGATATGCAGGTTGAATACTACAAGCAGTCACCGTACAACTACTGCCGACTGATTCTGCCGTTAGAAGAGAACAAGTATGAAGTGGCGCGGCAAAGAATCCAACAGTGGATGAGCGAAGGCGTACTTGCGAAGGATAAAGAACCAACGGTTTTCGTCTCAAGACAAGAATTCAGGCTTAACGGTGAAACCTGCGCCCGCACAGGGCTAATCGCCGCCTTGCGACTCTACGACTATAGCGAAGATGTCGTTTTCCCCCACGAAGTCACGTATGAAGAGCCGAAAGCGGACAGGCTGAGCATGCTGCGCACGGTTCAAAAAGACCTTGAACCCGTTTTTCTAATTTACTCCGACCCAGAGAACAGAACCATCGAATTTTTTGCGGATGTCACGAAGACTAAACCCGTGGCGGAAGTCGAGGATTCCTTCAGAGTCAAGCACACCCTTTGGAGGGTGACTGACCCGCAAAAAATACGGCTCGTGCAGGAAGCACTGAAAGATAAGAACCTCGTGATTACAGACGGCCACCACAGGTACGAAAGTGCCGTCGCCTACAGAGACGAAATGCGCAGACAGGGAAATTGGTCTGAAGATTCCGCGTTCAATTTCCACATGAGCTACATGGTTCCAGTTCAAGAAAAAGGACTCGTGGTTTTGCCCACTCACCGACTCCTGAAAAACTTTAAACTAACAAACGACCACATGGACGCGCTGCAACAACTTTTCACTGTTTCAGAAATTGACGCCACCGTAAAAGGCTTGGAAGAGTTTCTTGCGAACAACAGGAACGAACATGCTTTCTGCGTTTACACCAAAGAGAAGGCACATGGCTTGCTTTTGAAGCATGAGAAACACGTTTACGAATTCGTGGAAGCCATTTCGTCAAAGGAAACAAAGCTTTTTGATGTAGTCATACTGCATGACGTGATTTTCAAGAGCGTACTAAACGCAGGAGAGTTCAAGATGGATGAGGATATTCTTTACGTGCGATGGACAAGAGAAGCCGTGGAAAAAGTTGACAAGGGCGAAGCCAGCGTGGCGTTCCTAGTTAATCCGATAAGTTCTAAGGTTGTGTGGCAGATTGCGCAGCAGCATGAACGGTTACCGGAGAAATCCACGGATTTCTATCCGAAGCCAGTTTCGGGCTTAGCGATGATGGACATTTCGCCTGAGGAAAAGCTCTAATATGCGTTTTTCCGAGCATTTCGGTTTTCTTGTCTAATATGTGTACCATTTTCATGGAAACTATTATAAAAGTTAAGTTAGAAAAAGGGTGTTCGTGACCTTACTGAAATGAGGAATTTGCATGAGTGAAAATAGTGCGGCAAAAAAGTATGCGTCGGAACTAATTGGAACCCTTGTGTTAGTTATGATGGGCTGTGGAAGTGCGGTGATTGCGGCCAGAGATTTTGGGATTCAACCGGGTGGTTTAGTGGGCATAGGCACGGTAGGAATTGCTTTTGCTTTTGGTCTCTCAGTACTTGCTATGGTGTACGCGATTGGAGGCATTTCTGGTTGCCACATTAACCCTGCAATATCGATTTCCATGTTGGCTGCGGGAAAAATAAGCGTTAAAGACACTGTTGGATACATCATTGCTCAATGTGTTGGCGCGACAATCGGTGCGGCGTTTCTCTACGCGATTGCTCTTGGGCTTCCCACTTACAGTCTGAGCTTGAATGGTCTAGGTCAGAACGGGTTCGATGCGGCTTCCCCTGCAGGCTATTCCATGATGTCGGCGTTTATCGCTGAGGTTCTGTTTACGTTCTTGTTCTTGCTGGTGATTCATGGCTCAACGAGTGAGAAAGCGCCTAAAGGGTTCGCGGGAATAGCTATTGGGTTAAGCTTAGTGCTCATTCATCTTGTGGGAATTCCGATTGACGGCACCTCGGTGAATCCTGCGCGAAGTTTGGGTCCAGCAGTTATTATGAGTATGGTGAATACCACCGCGTTGAGTCAGTTGTGGCTGTTCTGGGCGGCTCCTATAATTGGCGGTCTGATAGCTGCTGCTGTTTGGCGGTTCTTGCAGTAGTCACGGCAGGGCTGTGCTTTCCAACTTCCCCTTTTTCTTTTTACCGGTTACTTCACGAATTTGGTTGCGTGCCTCTTGAATCTTTTCTTGCATTGGAGGCTACAAAAATGGTAGGTTTCGCCTTCGTAGGTGATTTTGAATTTGGCGGTGTTTTCGTCAAGAACCATGCCGCAGACCGGATCTCTGAACATTGTGTTTGGTCTTAACCTCAGTGAAGAGTACGTCTTCCGCCTATTATGGTTAATGGTTAAGCTGTTGAATGCAACTGCAAGCCAGCAGGACTCTAAGCCAGAGTGCCATTAATTTTTTGGAACGACCACTGCTCTGTGAACAGACCCTCCCCTCTCCTGTTTTCATCATGGTTTGGCGTGTTTCGGCGCCAATAGCGACCTCCCCTCTATAGATTTCTGCAACGCACCACTAATAGGAGCCAAATATGGTGGTTCTGCACATGCGGTGGCACATGAAATGCTAAGTTGCTGAAGGGCTACCCTGAAAGAAGCGGAAGAAGGCAAGAACAAACCGCTGAAAGAAATCATCCAAACTCGTAACAAAATTCTGCACAGAGAAATAGTAATAAGCTTGTTCTCATTGATTCGCGAGTTTTCGCATGAATTGTTTGTCTTCTCTGATTTTCTTGTCCAACGTGTCCTTGTTCTCGTAGCAGTAAGAAAGCGCGATGACTGGGTTGCCGCCGCATATTTCCGGGTTTATTTCCATGTAAGGGTGTTCTGCTTCTGTTTTCTGCAAGGTGACGCCCACTGCCTTCCAAGTTCACTACGCTTTTCAGAAATCCACAGTCTCTTCACGCACTATTTGTTCGTCAGCGTATTTTTTACGAAGGGCAAATTAGAAATAAACGTTGTTACGTATTGCTTCTGCATGGGTCGATGTGGCGTTTGACGGACATTGTGTTTGTGTTTGAGGTGCATCAGCCGCATAGGCTACGGCGGAACCTGTTTTGGGAGAACAAGATTTTCAGGCGTCTGAAGAAACAGGAGCTTTTCGACTACTATTTCGACAGCGAGGTGGACAGGGAAATTTTCAAGCGCGCCGCACGAAAATGCTACTTCCCATCAAACCGCATACTGTTGGACGCCATCGACCAGTTCCGCCATGAGCGGCGCCAAGTTAAAGTCTCGTTCAGCGTCTCAGGCGTCTTTCTCGAACAATGCGAAAAGTTCGAACCCGACCTCCTCGAAACCTTCAAACAACTCGCAGAAACGGGCTGCGTCGAGTTCCTCAACCAAACCTACTACCACTCCATCAGCAGCCTCTACCCCGAAAAAACCGAGTTCCAAGAACAGGTAAAACTGCACCGTGAAGCCGTCAAAGCACTGCTCGGCTACACGACCACAGTCTTCGAAAACACCGAACTCCTCTACAACAACACCATCGCCAACATCGCGGAAAACCTCGGCTACAAAGGCATATTCACTGAAGGCGTCGAAAAAATCCTCCACAATAAATCACCCAACTACACCTACACGCCCAAAGGCAGCAAAAAAATCCGAGTATTACTCCGCAACTACAAACTAACAGACGACATCGGCTTCCGCTTCAGCAGCCGATGGTGGAACGAATGGCCCCTAACCGCCGACAAGTACGCACACTGGCTCGCCGAGACCCACGGTGACTGCATCAACATCTTCCCAGACTACGAAACCTTCGGCGAACACCACTGGCCCGAAACAGGCA
>JAAKEZ010000063.1 GCA_018475625.1 Candidatus Bathyarchaeota archaeon A05DMB-2 | reverse complement strand
AGAGAGTGTTGAAAAACAAGTGAGAATTGACTTTTCTAGCGTTCTTTAATACAATCCAGCAAACCATCCCAAGGAGTGAGAAATGGAAGAGCCACGCTTTGTAGAGACCGGCAGCGGATCATTTTATGGAGACTATCTGTATGAGCAAGTCGTGCCGCCGCAACACTTTCTGCGCCAGCTGAAACAGATGATCGAATGGAAGCGTTTCACCCGCAAGCTGCTCAAGCTATACAAAGGTGGTGGGGTGGTAGGGCGACCGCCATTTGATCCGGCATTGGTGTTGAAGGTCGAACTGATTGCGTATCTTTATAACCTGACGGAGCGGCAGGTGGAAGTATATGTCAACGAGAACCTACCGGCGAAGTACTTTGTTGGATTAGCGGTGGACGAGAAAGCGCCGGATCACTCTACCCTGACGGTCTTTCGGGAGCGGCTCATCCAACGGGGTAAGTTGAAAGTGTTCGAGGAACTGTTGGAAGAGATCGTGCAGCTTGCCTTACAGAAGGGGATCGAGTTTGGTTCGATCCAGATCGTGGACAGCGTACACAGTATTGCCAATGTCAACCCGGAGAAAGACCAAAAACGGCAAGATCAAGGCGGTGAGCCGCGTGATCCAGATGCCCGCTGGGGGGTCAAGCATACGCGCAAGGTGAAGAACGAAGCTGGTCAAGAAGAAGAGCAGGTGCAGTATTTCTACGGGTACAAAGCGCATGTCAGCCTGAATGCAGCCAACCATTTGATCACCAGCCTGGAATGTAGCTCTGGGGAGGCGTACGATGGTTATCATTTCACTTCCCTGGTGGATCACGATCTGGCGCAGCAATTGCCGGTGGAAACCTACACGGCGGACAAAGCCTATGATGATGGCGAGAACCATTACAACCTGGAAGTACGCGGCTTACACTCTGCCATTCGCTTGAAGAAGACCCGCACAGAAAAGAAGGACGACAACAAACAAGTTTGGCTGGAATTACGTCAAACCCCACAATACCAGCAAGGGCTCAAAGAACGCTATAAAGTGGAACGGAAATTCGGCGAAGCCAAGCAAGGACATGGTTTCGGTCGCTGCCGCTACCTGGGTCGATGGGGCTTCATCGTCCAGTCCTTTTTCATGGCGATCATGCTCAATCTGAAGCGCATGGTCAGGCTTGTGGCTGGGGTTGGCTTCAAGACCCGGGTAGTGGCCTGACCCAGGGTGAATTGGCGATGGAGCCGGAAAGGAAGCGAAAAAGAAGCCGATATTGACCCGTTTTGATCGAAAGTAGCCCTGTTTTGGGTAACTTTACCGGCTTTTTTGGGGTCTTTACAGCCGGTTGGCTCTACCTGTTCCCTTTTTTTCAACACCCTCCTAAAGCAATTTGACGCTCTCACCTCTTTCTGATACAATCCACCTCGAAAATTTTCAATTCCGAGGAACCCTGTTTAGATTATGACGCGGTAAGTCACCTCCATTATCCTCTTCCCTGCAAGCCTGCGCATGCTGACGCCGATGCGTACACATCCAGGTGGGTACTGTTCATGTGCGTTATGCACAAAAACATTCGGGAGGTCATGTGCTTACCGTTCATCATTTAAGTAAATCCTTTGATCACCAACTTCTTTTTGAAAACGTCACCTTCAGTCTGAACCCTGCTGAGCGTGTTGGACTCATTGGACCGAACGGCTGTGGGAAAACCACCCTGTTGCGAATTTTAATCGGTGAGGAGCAAGCCACTTCTGGGTATGTGCGTCGTGACCCGCATTTGCGCATCGGCTACCTTCCGCAAGGTTTCGAACTGGAGCAGGATATTTCTCTGGGTGAGTTAATTGGCAGAAAGGTCGGCGACGCGCGGGTTCTTGAAGATGAACTTTCTGCTG
>JAAKEZ010000062.1 GCA_018475625.1 Candidatus Bathyarchaeota archaeon A05DMB-2 | reverse complement strand
GAAAGCCGAGACACAAAAATCGAAATGTCTGGACGCATTCGCAGACGATTAGGCAGCCTAAGAGTCAACGTATGGGCTACCGACAAGCCAGCAACATCAGACAACGGCAAGCTAATGCGAAACAAAATGGTCGAAGAAGTAAACCGCATCGTGAGACAAAACCGCAACAAACCCAACACAACAGAATACAACTTCGCTGGATTGGGCTATCCAGAAGGCGACCCGCACAAAGCGTTCCAAACAGGAGCCTCAACAGAACCGACGCCAGGACACGCAAGCTGGACAGAGCTAACAAACGAAGAGTATCAGAAAATATGGTACAGTGACGACCAGAGACACCTTAAATCTCATAATGTCAACGGCGAATATGCTCTGATGCTTTTCCGTTTCAAAATCGAGAGCCGAGAAAACGCTGTCAAGAAGATTGTCTTGACGTTTGAAGGCTACGGCTCTGCTCCCGCTGGAAACGGCGTAACCATAAAAGTCTGGAACCACGTGGCTGGCGCATGGCAAAACGCTCAATCTGGAACAGGCGGAGCAGACGAAACGATAACCATTACATTGACTTCAAACTTAACAGACTACATAGACGGTGACAGATACGTCTGGCTTATTGCAAGAACGACTAACCCAAGTGACGGGTCAACACCAGCCATCTTGTATTGCGATTACGTGAGCTGCACAATCACAGTTAACGGCATAACGTATCTGGACATTGTCAGTTTTCGAGATGCAGACCGCGTTGACGTTAAGCCCTTCATTTACAGAACCGAGTTCACCCTCAAATCATGGTCTTTCGAAGACATAGGAGGAGTATTCTAAAAATGCCAGAAACTTACGGAGCACAAGAATGTCGTGCCTACTTCGTTGAAGAAACAGTTTACGGACAAACACCAACAAACCCATCAATGCTTGGAATAAGCGGTGAAGACATCGAGCCAGCCTTAGACCCAAGTCTGATTAAACTACGGGGAATAGGCTCCAGAGATTTGCAAGCCTTGAAGAAAGGACTACGAAATCCAACACTGAGAATCCTACATGTCTTGTCAAGCGAGGCACCAATCACTTTCATACAGCACGCTCAAACCCTAAACAGCCTCAGCATCCAAGTGCTATACTACAAAGGCTTGTTTGCCTCAGCAACCGACATCTTAAGCCTACTCTACAAAGGCTGCAGAATCCACAAACTAAGCGTAGAATGCAGCATCGAAGACATAATAAAAGCCAATGCTGAGCTTATTGGACAAACTGTTGAAACCGGCACAGCCAAAATTACTGGAGCTACCTATGCAGACTATGCAGGAGCGGTTTCCTACAACGAAAGCTACATTCAGAGAGGAGCAGGCGATGGCTCAGGCTTAACCGCACTCGAAAGAGTGACAGACTGGAAATTCACAATCGAAAACAACCTCAAAGCAATTCCAGTCATCCGCTCAACCGATGGATATCTTCTCAAGTATCTTCCAGCACGCCACCGCAACCTGATGGGCGAGTTAACATTCGAGTTTGAAAGCAAACAAGAATTCGACGATATCATAAACGACAGCGAATTCAGCCTCAAATTCGGCTTAGGCGGAACAAACAGCGCCCTATTCAAGCACTGCAAATGGGAAAAAGTAGCCACGCCAACACGCATCGAAGACCTCGTGGCTCTCAAGGCTTCGTTTGTTTCAAGAGATGTCTACATCAGCTGACATGGAGGCTTTTGAAGTGGCTGAAGTCAAAGTTTTGGAGAATTTTGGTCGAGAGGCTGCTTTACGAAAGAAGTGGCTGAAGATGTGGGAAACGCTTGGAGTTAGGATTCTCAAGCTTCCCAAGTGGATGCAAGACATCGTGCTGGAAGACGTCAACACAGCCATCAGAAACCGAATAGCCACAATGGAGATGATTGAAAATGCAAACAGAA
>JAAKEZ010000023.1 GCA_018475625.1 Candidatus Bathyarchaeota archaeon A05DMB-2 | reverse complement strand
CTACAAAAGCGTCTCAATCAACGACGAACTCATCGAACGAATAAAACAACTCATCAAAAGGCTTGGAACATACCATAGCGTCTCAGAATTTGTCTCCGAAGCTGTACGCCTACGGATAGAATTTCTCGAGAAGCAACAGAAAACAGAGGAGAAGTGAGCCTTATGGAAGTTGAAGAATTAACCTTACCCAAGGAGCGGGCCGAAGCAGAATTCAACGCTTTAAGGCAGGCTCTCAAGCAAAACGCCAAACTGCGAAAAGAGCAGATCTACAAAGACCAGCGTGCCGTTTACGGACACATGCGCTACGGAAAGAAAATCATAGACATCTACGAAAGCTTCCAAAAAGCAGGCCTAAACAAGGACGGAGACCCAAAACTCGCAATCTGCCGAGCAGACGCCAAACAATGCCACTGCTACAAATTCAAAGACGGAAGCGCAGTATATGCCGATCAAAGATGGATTACCGTTCCAAGAAAAACGTTCGGCGACATCAAACTTCCCCCAGCAACCTTCAAATGGATTCCACAAAAACCCGAAATTCCATTAGACAACTGGCAAAACGACATCAAAGGCAACAAAAACATCCAAACACTCGTTCCCATCATTCCAGCCAAAATCCTCGTCAACGAAGTCAAGGTTCTACTCAAAAACTATCACATACTCTGGGAAGTCGAAGAGTGGAAACCTGTCCCACCCAAAGACCCCATCCTTCTGAGACAACTAACGCCTAACCTGTTCGGCGTTCTGGCAACATGGGACCTAACACCACTTGAAAGAGCAATAATCAGAGGTAGAATCCAATGAAGCTTCAGCTCGTAGCCAAAATAAACGACGCTGAACTTCTTCGCAGGAGCATGCACGAGCTTGGCACAGTCTTCTATCAAACCGACGGCGACGGCAACATTACCAAGGTTGTTTACTTCAGCGGTTCAAGAGTCGTCGAGTTCTCGGGCAAAGCAGACGAATCCTTAGCCAAACGCATCAAAGTCGAAGGACACAAGGTCAACTCCATCGAAGTAGACGAGTTCCAAGGCTACGTCAGAATCATCCAAGGCGAAACAGAGTAATGAGGCTTAGAGCTGTGGTGATCATTTTGCGAAAAGACGGCTTCTTCCACACAGGCGAAGCCATAATCCACCGCAGCTACGACAACTTCACAGGCTTCCCACACAAACAGGTCCCAGCGGTACGCAGATTCAACGGTTGGGGAGTAGCCCTCGTCCTCAGAACAAGCCAAGTAGACGCAGACTTTGGCGCACAAACCCTCTTTCTCGAGGAACAACACCTCAGAGTTATTGAGGAAGCCTTCCACAAAAGCGACGAACTAACGCATGACCTGCTTGGACACGGCTGGAACGGCGTAAGACCCTTCTGGAAACTGGAGGACTTCATGTGAGCACCGAAGCCATGAGCCACCAGAAACTCGTTCAACTGATCAGGCGCATAGCCAAAGAAGAAGCCTACGAAGTCATAGACGAGCACTTAGACGAATATGAGCACAAGGAAAAGCCTTTGGAAGATTTTGAAACTGAGACTGGAGCGGATAAGCCCGATGGTAAGTAAGGCGTTTAAGAACTGCGTTGAACTTGTCGAAGAAATTCTTAGAGAAGGCTATCGACTGCAGATTCCCTCCACATGTGTTGAAAAGCTGATTAAGGTTCACGTGGGAGCTGACAAGCGAACAATACAGAAGTACATGAAAATGCTGACTGAGGATTTGGGTTTTCTGGAGACTACAGCTAAGAATCCTTTGGGAATCATCATTTACAGAATAGACATCCCAACCATTGAACAGTATGTCAGTGAACACATGAAAGAGAAGCTCAGACAACTGACGCTCTTGGATGTACGCCTGAGAGGAGAGGAGGTGACAGCAGAGAAAGTTTAGTGTGTGTGCGTGTGCAGAGAGACTGAAGAGAGACTAAACACGCTTGGAGTAGGAAGAAACGAAGATGAATAAGGAAGAGGTAGTTAGCGGAGAGGCTATTATTCATCTTAAAGAAGAAGCATAATTCTATTAACAGAAACAGAGAGACTATTAGTGTAGGCGGAAGCGCGCACACACACGCACACACACAAAAACCTTAACATGTCTGCAAAACAAAAAAATACAAACTATGGTGAAGGAGAAATGAGTGAACGTCTGCCAGAAGTCAAGTTTCACAGCTATACTCTCCTCGACGGATCAGAACAAGTACTGGTCCAGAAAGTAGGAGACGGATCGATAATAAAGAGATTTGACAAGACACCGATTCCCCAGAAACTGACAGACGTTGTATGTCCACATTTTCTGGAACTAAAATGGGCTTACGGTTGTCCTTATGATTGTGCATGGTGCTTTCTTAAGGGAACACTGAGGCTTCTTAGTACAGGAACAAAGCCTATCGTCAAAGACTACTGTAAAATCCAGAAGCATTTGGAAAGTTTCTTTGAGAATGACGGACACTCAAGGGAGCTACTAAACACTGGAGAGCTGGCTGATTCTCTAATGACTGAAAGCACCAATAAACCATTTTCAAGATTCGTCATACCACTTTTTGAAGAACAAGAGCAACACAAAGTCCTATTCTTGACCAAATCAACCATCATAAAAAATCTTCTCAAAATGAAAAACCACAGTCAAGTTATAGTTAGTTTTAGCCTAAACGCGCCATCCGTCGCAAGAAAATGGGAGAGAGCGCCTTCTGTCGAAAAAAGACTGGAAGCTGCAAAACTCTTGAACGAAGCAGGCTACGAGACACGCATCCGTATTGATCCAATTGTTCCTGTTGAAAATTGGCAAAAACAATATCTAAGTATCATAGACTCAATATTCCGCAAGTTTGTTCCGGAAAGAATCACTCTTGGCTCTCTAAGAGGTCTTCAAAGCACCATAAATAATGCAAGAGACAAATCATGGACTATTTTTATGACAGAAACTTCCAACTGGGGAAAGAAGATTGCTTTCAACACTCGATTCTTGATCTATAAAACGGTATTGGAATATCTTAGATCCAAGTACAATTACTCGAGGGTTGCTCTTTGCAAAGAAACTATTGAAATGTGGACCAAACTTGGCATGGACTACAAGAGTATTCAGTGTAATTGTCTGCCTTAGCTTTGCCTAATGAAAATCTCGAAACCGAGTATCCAATTAGTAAAGTGTTAATTTATGTTATATAATACTCTACGTAGGAAACGGACGCAGTATGACTGCCAAAGACAAGAAAAAGCATAGAGAAGCAGCATTAAAGGCTTGGCGAACAATAAAGCGCCAGAAGAGAGAGAAAGCTACAAGAGACGTGCAGAAATTAACCGAGTTCATAAAGCCAGAAGCCATGCAAAAGATAAAACACCCCGAGATAAGCGAGTCTCACGAACTGTTAGAGCCTGCTTGGAATGGAAACCGCATTGTTGTGCCTTTTCACAAAACCCCTGAAAGCATAGCATGCGGAATGTTTTGGGAATTAAGATGGGCGTATGGTTGCCCGCTGGACTGTAGCTATTGTTACTTACGAGGGACAACTCGCGGCAAAATGCGACCTCAATATGTGAGGATTGACCATGTCCTTGGAGCCTTGGATGAAGCCTTCACCAAAATCCGTTCACCATCAATTTTCAACGCAGGTGAGCTGTCAGATGCTCTCATGAATCCTCAGATGATGGCTCAAATAGTTGAAAGATTTGAGCAACAGAGTAAGCACAAGATATACCTTCTCACGAAGTTTGGAGCGAGGAACATAGAGTTTCTGTTAGGCCACCCGAGAAAACAGGTGATATGCGGTTGGAGCATTAACGCTCCTGCAGTCGCCAAGCTTTGGGAGAAAGCTGCCCCACCTCCAGAAAAAAGAATTGAAGCTGCCAAACAGGTTAGCATTGCTGGGTATGACACGAGGATACGCATAGATCCTATTTTTCCAGTCCCTGATTGGCAACTGCATTATGGTGAATTGGTTGACCAAATACTGGTCAACCTCAATCCTAACAGAATTATTCTTGGCACGCCAAGAGGGCTTTGGAAAACAATAAAGTATGCTAAAGAAGCATGTGCAGACATGTCTTGGACACGTTTCTTCAAAGAGGACACTGGTTGGGGTAAAAAGCTATCTTTTGAGCAGAGGAAGGAAATATACGAGTTTTTCTATAAGAAACTCGATTCGGCAAACTTTCCTCTGTATCGAGTATCTATATGCAAAGAAACAGTTGAAATGTGGGATGCTTTAAAACTACGTTACACGCCTCGAGTCTGTAGCTGTTATGGTAAGACTGCCTTACAGCCTTAATATCTACATCATCTAAAAAGTTATTTGCAAAAGGTTATGACGCATCCTTTAGGATAACTAAATCTCTTTTTCCTTTCAGTCACTTTGATTATCTTTGGTGGGCTATCCTTTTCTAAATACTCCAAAACAGACTTGCGATAGATGAAAGGAGTGCTTGCAATTACGAACTGATGGATCGCATCTTCTGAAACCGATTTTCCTTTAAACTCATTATAGACCATCTCCGCTGCCTTAGGAATCCAATGAGGCTCCTCGGTATAGTCTATAATGTACGTCTGATCAACATCCGTAAAATCGGAAAATGTGTAGGTTCCTCTCCTGTCCACTTTACACATTGCTTCCTTCATGACTTCAAGCCCTCTCAAATGCTTAGTTCCATAAACCAGATAATAGATAAGCTGATTTTGAGGACCAATCATCCCGAAGCTTCTTACATACTTAGCCCCTCCAACATTCCTCAGTTGCCTTTCATACAAATCTAAGAGAAATCTCAAGTGCTTATCTGGATCACCCATATCGCAAGCTTGCTTCCATTCTTCGGATGCAAACAATTCATTCAAAACAGGAGCACGCAATTCATCTAAGAAACGCTTCACGAATCCAGCCATAAACGTGATTAACACTTCACAGCTATCATAACTCATCATTCGCCCAATTAGTTTCATAGGAAGACCTGAAAAACCAAAGGGGTCCAAGAAAGCGAATGTCGGAGCAAGCTTTGACTCTCTCTTTTCAAGCTCAGTTAACACTTGTTCAAGCGTTGGGGCAAATTCTGCACCTTGCACTCTGTACGTTATATTCTTTGGAAGGTTTGGAAAGCGTTTCTTAAGAACTTCAGTAAGCATCTTTGCGCGGTCCGGGTCTTTCTCGATAAAATAGAATACTATTTCCTTGAAGCGCATTCGCAATGTGTGTCCTACAGCAGTTTGCAACGCTATCACTGGAGACCCATCTTCACCACCCGAGTAAACACCGGGCCCAGCAAAACCGTCCAAATAGATTATTCTTCCTGCCCAGCTTGACAGGATAGGGAACCACGCTTTTAGGTAGTTCCCTAATATCTCATGCTTGGCTTGAGTGTGCGGTTCTATGGACCACACTACGGAGGATTCATTCGACAGACCTTTTACCTCCAAAGATAAAATCATAGTCAGTGGCTTTTTACCCTTGCTGACTACTGATTCAGTTGTTTCTGCAGATTCTTGGATCTATATTCTTTGGTGTACTCTTTCTGTTATGAGACTTATGCTTTTTGCATATTCCATGAATGCTTGACGCAAAACTTCGCTTTCTCCAATTCCTAAGCTTTCAGCAATTTTCCTAAGCAAACGTTTCTGCTCGTCACTCAGGTAGACTTTGACCCAGTCTTTCCTTTTCATTCGATAAACCTACATAAGCGCCTACGTAGGTACCATTCGACATTTCAATATAAAAACCGTTTCTTCCTTTAGAAAAACGAGGTTCGTGGTCAAAATCCCATGGGAAGAAACTGATCAGTATATTCGTTCTGGGCATCGCAATCCTGAAGATTTTGAACCAGATAGTCTGCGCACTATCACGCTTTCTGAAGAGGAAGGAATCAAAGCCATAATCGGCAAACCTAAGGGCAAGGATACAACTGAAGTTCAAAGTTATTTGTTCGACCGTTCCAAAACGTGGAATTTGGAGAAGGCTAAGGAATGGTTTGAGCAGCATTGTGAAGACTTAAAACCCGTTAAAGAGCATGTTCACGTTATTTTGCCTTTCAAGGTTCTGGAGAAAATCGTTGACAAGCCCCTGCGGATTCGCGGCATAGCCATAACCTCTGGCATGAGCAGAAACTTCAACATCTACACACCAGAAGAGCTACAGGGCTTCGCCAACAAACTTGTCTCTGCTCCTATCTACGTCGAGCATGTTGCCGTGCCCAACGCTGTTGGAAAAGTCGTCAAAACAGACTGGGATGGACAGAACCTCTGGTATGAAGCAGAAGTCTATGATGAAGAAGTTGCAGAAAAAATCCGCAAAGGCTTAATCCAGCATGTCAGTGTTGGAGCCGACTACGAAACCATAGACGTTTTGGATGGCAAGGTTCCGCACGGACTGCACAACGCGGAGTTAAGCCTCGTGGCTGTGCCAGGCATACCGGAGACGAACATTAAGGTTTTGGAAAAGCTGGTCCATCCGAATGAAGAAGAATTAAAAAGGCTTGTTGAGGCGCAAGTTAAGGCAATCCTTGAAGCTGAGCAGAAAAGGTTGAAAGAAGCAGAATGGGACACAGCTTACATAAACGACTTACCAGATTCCGCTTTTGCCGTGATCTCAAAAGGCGGAACGAAAGACGAGCAAAGTAAAACCGTTCCCAGAACCCTGCGTCATCTCCCACACCACAAAACTGATGGTTCACTTGATATTCCGCACTTGAGAAACGCTTTGGCACGACTCTCACAAACTGACCTATCACCTGAGGAGCATGCCGAAGCCAAACGCCACTTATGTGCTCACGCCAAAGAATCAGACATTGAAAGCGAGTTCTGCAAAGAAACAGAATCATGCTCGATTGCTGAAACATTGCTCAAGAAGCCAACCGAACCGACTATCCCCATAAGTGAAGCAATAAGAATTCTTGAATCGCTTTTGCCAAGCCCCGCTGTTGAACGCAGCACAATGGGAATGCAAAGAGAATGTCAAGAGATACGTCAAGCAATCTTCAAACTAAAGGAGAGAATGAAAAATGCCTGAAGACAGCGCTTTTTACGAGTCGAGCAAAAAGCAGACTTTGGATAATTCTCAGCTTGCAGAGTGGCTTCGCCAACTTGAAGATAGAATCCGCAAACTTGAATCACAGTCACAAAAAGTGATCGGGAGTAAATCGGGACGAACCGATTGAAACCAAAACCAAAAATGGAGTAGTGCAAAATGGCTGATGTTTCAGGAAAAACTTGGATGGCAATCGGCGAGACAGACGACCCAAACGCCATAATCGAAACATTCGAAGCTGCAGCAGCCATAACCAAAGGCGACCCAGTCTATCTCTCAGCTGACGACAAGGTTTCACCCAGCCCAGGCGGAGATGACGCCATAGGCATAGCCACAAAAACCGTGGCTTCAGGACAGCCCTGTCCAGTTCTAACCCGAGGAAGAGTCAAAGTCAAAGCTGGCGGAGCCATAACCCGCGGCAAAGCAGTTTGCAGTTCTTCCAACGGCAAAGTCATCCAGCTTGTGGATCAAGCAGTGAATGAAGGCGGAACAGCAACATACACCATATTCTACAACCGCAAACTCGGAACAGCCCTTGAAACCACCACAGCCGACAACGACTTGCTCTTCATCCATGTGTGCAAGGGATAAGCCATGAAGCCCAAACTTTTTGAAAGTCTGATGCAAAAGGACAACGAGTTCAAACTGCTCGTTGAAAAAGTCAAAGAACGAGCGGTTACGCATCCGTTTCTGAAGCGGTACATGGAAGTCGGCGTCAAAGAAGGCTTGTTCAGCGACATGGTAGGCGCCTTAGGACGCATGCACGACACCCTCGTGGAAGCAGCCTACCCAGAACTAATCGGCAGAAACATCATAAACGTAAAACCCACAACCGAACCCTTAGAACGCTTCCCACTCGACGAGAAAGCAGTGGCTTACAACTATGCTGAAGGCGCAATCACAAGACTCAGCGGCAAAAAAACCAGCACCGTAGACATCCAAACAAACACCCTTGCAGAATCAAGCGAAGAATGGACCCGAGAATTCGCAGAAGACGCCACATGGAACGTCATGGACAACATGATCGAAAAAGTAGGCAGAGCCTTAGGCGAAAACGAAACAACAAAAATCCTCTCGCTCTACGGAGCCATCGCAGACGCAGACTTGGCAGGAGGCGCCCCAATCGCTGGAGGCGGCGCAGCCCTAAGCTGGAATGGCTTGCTGAAACTTCATAACGCAGTTAGAGGAGAAAACTGGAGACCCACAGTCCTTGCAGTGCACGAAACACAACTACATCAACTGTTAAACGATGACAAGTTCATTCACGCGCAGTACTTGCCTTCAGGACAAACAGACATGGAACAAGGCATAGTCACAAGTGTCTTAGGCATGCGAGTCCAAGCAAGCACACTTGTGCCTAACGGAACCGCTTATGCAATTGACACTCGTGTGGCTGCAGTCATGCTCTTGCGAAGAGACGTAACCGTTGAAGACTGGCAAGACCCAAAAACAGGCGAATACGGCGTCAGAGCCACAACACGCTTCGGCTTAGGCGTCCTACGAAGCAAAGCCGTTGCAAAAATGACCAACATAAGCACCTCACTGTAGCCATAGCCATCCAAGGTTAACGCAGAATGGAAAAATACGAAGGCAAATGCCCAAAATGCGGAAGAATCTACCATTCGCAACGGAAAAACGACCTGATAATCTGTGACTGCTGGCGCTTCTGCCCAATATGCGGAGCCACAATGCAACCTTACACGCCTGACCTAACACCTGAAACTTACGGCAAAGATGGAAAGCGCGACCTACAGATTCTGATGGTCTGCAACAACCATTCTCCCCCCTTCTATAGTACACAAGAACCCGTAGAGGTTTCGTTAACATGAGAAGGCTGTCTGAAAGATTGCAACTTGCGAGAATTGTCTTAGCGGAGCTTAGGAGACAGCCTCTATGCCGAACCGAGCTGGAGAAGAGAACGGTTAAACGGTGTGGCACCCACGGCACCTTTGAAAGCATATTCGATTTTCTCATTCAAAATGGCTACGTGAGGAAAAGCGGAAAGGAACACCGCGCTCCCTACGAGATCACTGAGGAAGGCATAAAGTTTCTTGGCGGTTTGAAAAGTGAGTAACATCGTCAAGAAGCTTATCGAGGCTTTCACCCGCCCCACACGATCAGGCACCGCTTACCCGTCCACTCAAACGGTTACTGAAACTTCACCAGACATTCCGCTTGCAGACATCATGAAGCTTTACGAAAGAGACCCGACTTGTAAAGCGTCAGTCGACCTGCTTGCCTCTGCCACCGTTGGCATGGGCTTCTACACAACGGCAAACGAAAAATACCCTCAAATGGAGAAAGCCAAACAAGCAGTCGACCAGTTCAATGAAGACGTCAACCTTGACGCTCTGCTCAATGACATGGCACGAGTTCTCATAGCTTGCGGAAACGATTTCTGGCTTAAAATCACACCTGAAAAACTTGCCAGCTTACAAAGGCTTCCAATAGATGCCGTCGAAAAAGTTAAGCAAGCCTACATAGGCGAAGGCTTGAAAATACCATACAAAACCGAAGGATACAAGCTAAGACACAACTACGCCGAAGCCGACGCGGAGCTTGTCCAAGAAGCTGTTATTCACTGGAGAATAAACAACATTGGCAACTCGGGCTTCGGAATAGGCATCCTCCAAGTTCTGCTCCACACACTCATTTTTAACTCAAACAGGAGACCCAGCTACGCTTGGATGAAAGCCAAAATAGAACGCATAATGCCAAGCATATTCGAAAAATACGCTGGACCCGATGTCTTGACTTTGCTGGAAAACGCAAAGGACGAAGACATCAAAAAGTTTGAATCAGCCATAAGAAACCGTCCAGAAGAAGGAGCATGGCTCTTCTACAGAGGCAAAGGCGACATAAAACCAGTAATGCTCGACCCAAGAGCCCGCTTCGAATACTACATAGACCACATCATCAACCAATTCTACCTCGGCTGCGAAACACCACTCCCACGACTGTTCAGCACTCCAGGCTTTACAGAAGCCTCAGCAAACGCAGCCTTAGACCTTCAAAACCTACTCATAAACCCCATACAACGCTACATCAAAAGACAAGTCGAAAGAGACATATTCGACAATGTTTTGACGCAATCAGGCTTCAATCCAGCAGAGGCTCAGGTTCGCCTCAACTGGGGCAGCCCCGAAAACCCAGAAGTTGTTATGGCTGACCTCATAAAAGCTGCAGAATTAGGGCTAATACGCTCAGAAGAATTCCGCAAAAACGCCACAAAATTCGGATGGGAACTATGGCAAGAAACTGAAGGGGAGGTGAAATAATGGGATTCCAATTCAAACCAAAGCTGGCTGCGGTTCTTGCCTTGCTAAACGGCGCCTCGGTAGGCTTAGCCTACATAGTCAGCCAAGGCAACATAACAACAACCATCATATGGTTCGCCATAACGACAGGAGTCACAGCAGGACTAAGCTACTACAAAGAACATCAACAATGAACACGCAAGTCTTCTTTTCTCTCGAAATAGCTGCCTTAGTTGCGTGATTTGTTATTCTTGACTTTCGTTTTCCTTTTTCTTCCTTTTGCTTTCTTCGCTTTTCTGTGATCCTTCAACCAATCCGTAAGAATGTTAACAATCAGTGAAGCTATAACGCTTCCAATTCCAGCCAGCATAGCATTGATCTGGTTTAGAAAACCGCAAATGGCTCCAAGAGATACACTTCCGAAAAACAATAGAGCAAGGATTTTGATTGTGCCTTTAGATGTCTCTTCCATTAGACATCACCCTTGAGACCCCACTAATTTAGAAGTAACTCAGAAGTGCATAATTTCAGTTCGCAACTCAACCACTTTGGTTGAGTTCACCGAGAACTTTACATTGAAGAAAGTGTACATTACTTTTGGGAGTATGAGTGAGTATATACAAAGCACTCAAGGAGCTGGGGTTCAGGAAAGATGGAACCAGCTTGCACCTTTTGCAGATAGCTATGGACGAACAAGCAGGTTTGAGGGCGGAGAAATTCAGAGAATACTTAATTGACAGATATGGACAAGAGATAACCTTGGAAGGGACACGGAAAGCTCTTACAAAATTAGTAAGTCAAGGTTTTCTGAAGACTGAACGACCAACTCCTAAGCATCCTTTCTATTTGCCGAATGAAACTGGTATTCTGTTACTCAGAATGGCTGTTGATAATATTTATGGGCAGTTGAAAATCAAACCAGTAGCGTTTGACAAATTCCGAGCAACTTCAGTTGATTTCTATTCGCGCTCTGGAGAAGAGCGGTCTTTGGCGAATTTTGAAACAAAACTTATCGAGTCCGAAATGGAAACGAAGGGTAATGTAGCAAGCTGGGGTCGGCATTGGTGGTTTCTAAAGGGCTATAAAGAGAGTCACTGAAATGATGGCAAGAAAAATTACTTCAAATTATGATGTGATTGGAATATGCTTTGAAAATACTCCAGTAGCCAGAAGCCAAGCACAAAAGGCGAAAGGAGACCTTGGAATAAATTTGGGCATCTCTTCAGATTCTGCTTTCGACGACATATATTTCTATGCATATGGGTCTACTGTTATGATGGCTTTTTATCCGAGCGATTTGAACAAAAAGGTAACCAAGATTTTTCAATCCTATAACGCCTTGGAGGAAGTACCGAAGGTAGAGTTTGAGGAAATACTTGAAGCGAGAAACCCTGTCAAGTTTACATATATGATAAATGAAGATTGGGCATCGTTATGGCACCAAAAAGCAAAAAGAATGCTGGAAAACGCAAGTTATCCTTGATAGAACAGCGTAAAATAGAAGCCTTTCCAGAACAGATACTGGCATTTTTAGACATTGTTGGAAGACTTAAAAAAGTTAGAAGGACTGGATGGATTTCTCATGCTGGAATCACGAAACCTGAATCGGTGGCAGATCACAGTTTCAGATGTGCAATCTTAGCTATGTGTATTGGCGATTTATGTAGCATTGATACTGAAAGACTCATCAAGATGCTATTATTGCATGATATTCATGAAGCCTTAATTGGAGATTATGACTACTACATGAAAAAACAAAGAGGAATCTCCGAAGTTAAGGCTGAAGAGAGAAGTGCAGCAAGAAACATATTACTTGGTTTACCTCCGAAGGTAAGAAAGCATTATTCTCTCATATGGAGAGAGTTTGAAGAGCAAAATACATCTGAAGCAATTTTGGCAAATGACATAGACAAAATAGAAATGATTATGCAGGCAATGGAATACGAAAGGGACGGGTATGACGCGAAGAGATTTGACGCATTTTGGACGGATGTTCCAGATAAGATAAAGAACCCAGCAATGCGAGCTCTCCTAAAGTTGCTGGAAGAAAAACGAACCGTGCTTAAGCGAACTGTTTAGAAAACACCATATGAATTGACTGTTTATTTAATACATTTCCAAATATGCGTTTTCACTGTGAAAATTGTTTAAATCATGTTTTTTCTCGATTTACAGGCAGAAAAAGGGTGATCGCAAGGAGCCGAGTTCTTGGCAACGGTGACCGTTGATGATGTTAGAGATGCAATTAACATTAGTTCTTCGGATATTCCAGACGCTAAAGTCTTGAAGATGCTGAAGCGTGCTGAGGTTACGCTGGAGCTTGAGCTTGGAAAAGAAATCGACTATCAAAACTGCACAGACGCAGAGAAAGAGTTCATAACAATTCTCGCAGCCATCCACGCAATCTGTTACCTGACCGGCGGATCAGCAGTAGGCTTAAGCTTCTCTGTTGGAGACCAAAACGTCTCTGTGCTAAGCAATGCTCCGCCCATTGATGTTTTGCGAGCTGAGCTTCAGCGCATGCTTGAGCGTTTGAAAGGAACATACGTGGGGAGAGTCTGAGTCTTGGGAACTGTGCCAGAAGCCTATTACCAGTTTGTCATGGATTATGCGCCCTACGTATACGTCATTCCACCTGACATTCCAGACCCAGCATTTGGAAGAGCTGCCTTTGCTGCAGCCTTCGCCATAGACTTTCTCTATGAAGCCTACTCATCTAAGCAATTTGAAACCAGAAAGACAGAAATCTACAACAAAATCGTGAGCCTTGCCGACTGGATTCTAACACAGCAATGCACAGACCCGGCAAAGAAGGCTTATGGCGGGTTCAAAAGCACAGAAACAAGCACATACTACTACAGCGTAGACGCTTGCCGAGTCATCCCCTCACTCTTGAGAGCTTACGAGCTGACAAACGACACGGATTATCTCAATTCCGCCAAACTCGCTGGAGCAACCTTCCTCAAAACCATGCAAGACCAGCAAGCCTATGGCGGGTTCGCAAGAGCCGTCACAATCGCAGACGCATGGCTTCTCCAAATGGACATTGAATGTCTCTATGGGCTTGTTGGCTTGAAGATGCTCGCAGAAAAATACGACACAGAAAACGCATCCACTTATCAAGACATAATGACTAAAGCAGTCAATTTTCTCAGAGAAGGCTTCGAAAACCTTTGGCTATACTACGACCCTTCAGATAACGAATGGCACAGAATCGGACTCAGCGAAAACGAGATTTACGATGACCCATTCGCCTACGCCTTACTCGGCTTATACGACTATGAAAGCTGGAGTGTCACATGCCAAAAAGTTTACAACTTCATCAACTCCATCCGAGCCAGTGCTCAATACCCAGCTTACAACCCCGCGATCTGCTGGGCAGGTTACATAGATGTCATAAGTCGATTCTCAGCATGCAACTACTACGATGCAGTCACAAGCGGAATCCTCTGGAAAATCCGAAAGCACCACGACAAGCCAAGCCTCGAATTCAGCATGAAAATCATCGACAAACACCAAGACGAGTTCATGTTCTGGGGCGTCAAGCATGCCGACTATGGCTATGTGGAAAATAAGAAGGCTATGGCAACCGTCTGCTGGCTTGCGCAGTTATACCTGAACTATGAGCCGCCGACAACACGCTTCACTCAGATACTCCGCCAAAACGGAGAAACCATAACCCTATACCCAATCAAAGAAGCCCAAGAGCAAACAGGCTACGGCGAAGACATAGACATCAAAGCCATAATCTCACCAGCCAGAGCAGAAGAAATCCTCATAGAACCAGGCTACATACTCAACGACTACCTAACCATCCACGTTTTCACTCCAATCAGGCAACATGACAAGATACGTCGCAAAGGCATAGACTACGAAGTCTTAGACATTCAAGCCTACGACTGGAGAGGCGAAACAGCCCACTTCAAAGCCACTCTTAGGAGGCTAATCGGACAATGAGCGAACTCGAAGACCCAATAACAACCGTCGTCAGGCTTCTCCAAAAGAACATCCGAGTCATCAAAGAAGACGAATCAATCGCAAACATACACGTAAGCCGAGAATGGTACGACCGAGAACTCTTCAAAAACCATGACGGACAAATCACGCTTGGCTTAGCAGAAAGCCGAGACACAAAAATCGAAATGTCTGGACGCATTCGCAGACGATTAGGCA
>JAAKEZ010000061.1 GCA_018475625.1 Candidatus Bathyarchaeota archaeon A05DMB-2 | reverse complement strand
GGGAGGCTGTTCGGCGCACAGATAGAGCGTTAGCCCAAAATGTCTCCACAAGTCCCATTATTGAAAGGGTTCATCGGGCTCGGGCTGAAATCATCGCTTCGACCCAGCTTAAGGACCTGGCGAGCTTTGCTTATCTCCAAAACAAGATGGGCTGCACAGAGGAAGAAGCTGAGCGCGCCATAAAACGAGCTCTGCAGCTGTACCCTGATCTCAAGGAGCTCAAAGTTTTCAATAATTACAAGTATTATTACCACGAGTCTATGGCTGAGGAGGACTTGAAGGCCGCCACGCTTCTTAAAGAGAGTTACATTCGCAAGATGAAGGGTAAAGACGCACGAGTGGGCCACAACTGGGAAGCCTGCGTAGAATGGTTCATAGACAAGTTTACAAAGGGAGCCGAGTTCCAGACACAAGAGCACCGGAGCAGAGACATGGATCCTAGACGCATCACTTTGCATCTCATAAAAAATGTAGGCGACCGCAGAAGAGGCGCCGAAGTGGATCGCGTGTGGATGGTCACGCCGGGAGTTTTCGCCAAACCCATAACCTACGTGCTGGAGTGCAAGTGGGGCGTCATCCACGAAAGAGACGTAGACGAGTTCTTCGAGGTCCTCAGGTGGAGCAAGGAGTTCGGAGCCGACACTGAGAAGGGCAGAACAGTGAAGCAAGGGGTTATCGGAGTCTTTGCAGGCGGAGTCTTCGACCCTCAAGAGAAAATCTACCTGAAGGATGAAGCCATAAGCCTAGCAAGCTACGCTGGTCGGTTAAACGTCCAGCTCTTAAAGGCAGCCGATTTCAACGAGAAACTCCATGAACGAGGAGTAGCCCCGTCGATTACAGTGCAGGCTGTTTGCAGAAGAGCAAGAGACGAGGCAGAGGTCAAGGAAACCCTCAACAAGCTGTGGGAGAATCCAGAAAAGGCGAACGAAATACTATCCCACCTAACCCAGAAGAACATGGCACTCTACGACTTCGAAAAGATGCTGAAAGAAACAGGGAAGACCTAAACAAAACAGCCATTCCTAGCCTTTCTCACGTCAACATTGTCACAAAACCGAAAGCATACAAGCGTCATCTCACTTGAAGTTCTGAGAAAACCTTAAGAAAACCTAAGAATTAAGCTCTTTCATCAATTAAATCACAAATCTAAACTCATAAGAAAATATTACGTTTTTCTAAGCCTCTTTTTGGCAAATAGGCTTAATTTGGAAATATTTATATTTGTCTAGGGCTAGAGAGATTTAGGTGTGGAAGGGAGAACATGAGTGAAGAGCTTGTGGCAGTGACGAAGGCTTATGAGATCGGGAAGCCTGACAGCCTCGTAGTCGTAATCCCGAGCTTGGTCCGAAAGATCACGGGTATAAGGAAGGGAGAAAGATTAGCTGTAAAGGTTGACTCCCAAGGTCGGGTAATCTACGAAAGAATTGGATCATCGACTTACGAGAAGGTGCTCCCCAAACTGCCTGCCTCTGAGGAGGCTGAGTCGTGATGGCTAAGGAACCGCGTTTTGATAAGGCAAGGGGCACTACGGTTCACATCAAATGTGCCATTTCTGGCGAACCAGCAGAAATCCTCCTAAAGCTCAAGGATCGGGGGCTTGTCACCTCTAACTCGGATGTGGTAATTCAAGGCGTGTTAGCCCTGTGGGAGAAGGTCTTGAGAAGGGATCTGCGAGCCGCTCAGACCGAGGCACCACGAAGGCTCGAAATAGAAGAGTAAACACGGGCTTTTCACTTTACATGAAGCAAGGCTGGGTGAAACGGAAGGGATCAGAGGTGAGAAAGGAGGGGAATAATGCGTAAGGCTATGGGCCTCTTCAAGCTGAAGCCCGGATCGCCCACCCAAGAGCAAACCGAGGACACAGCTCCAAGAAGCCCAAAAGATTCTTTACAGGTGCTCGATAAAAACCTTAGCGAAAACCTTAGCGCTAAG
>JAAKEZ010000007.1 GCA_018475625.1 Candidatus Bathyarchaeota archaeon A05DMB-2 | reverse complement strand
GTGGGCCGGTCGTCTAGCCTGGTTAGGACATCTGCTTGACGTGCAGAAGGTCGCCGGTCCGAATCCGGTCCGGCCCACCACAACAAGACCCAAGATATTTTCTTATCCAAGTTGTGAAGAGACCTTTAGTGTTTGCGTTTTTTGAAGTAGAATAGCATCCCAGAAGTCAAAGCGCCTAATGAAGCGACCGCAACTGCAGCCACGAGAATTACTGGAAAAGCCTCAGGGTCTGGTTCGGGTTCGGGGACGGCAACGGTGAAACTGATTGTTTCTGACTTTCCAATGTTTCCAGCCTCATCCATCGCGTAAACAGTTACATTATGGTCTCCGTTAGCCAATCCAGTTAAGGTCGTATTCCCAGAAACGGTGACGTTTTCTTTTCCGTTCAGGCTGTATGCGATTTGAGAAACTGGCTCGTTCACTGTGAAATATAACGGAACATCCGAAAGGTTGCACGTCTTGCCTGCAAGCGACAGAACTGAAACGGTTGGTGCCGTGCAGTCTATTGTAAAGCTTATTGTCGATGTGGAGCTTATGAAAAATGACTTGTAGGACAACTCTTCCTCGTTCACGTAGATGCCGGTCCCATCCGCTTTGATTGCTATGCTATGCTGCCCTTCAGGGATGTTGGAGAGCAGTAGATTAAACGAAGGCTGCCCTTGGCCGCCTTGAAGAATATCGATTGCCTCATTTTGCCAATCGGCTTTATATGCGACGTTATCGACGCCTGTAGATGAAGCGGTTTTTGACTGTGGCGCAGTCACGTTAAACGTTAACAGCACTCTGCTTATATTGTAAGCTGTGTTGTTGATTGGCGAGGCTATGGTGATTGCGGGTGGGTATGTCTCTTGGTCTGGAGGCACTTGTCCCCTATAGGAATAAGGGTTTGCCACACAAGAGCCAACCAGATTAGCACTTGCTACGAGTAAAACCAAAAGAGTCAACGCAGGAAGTGACGGAATTATGCCTTTCCTTGTTAAGGCCATGAAGATCCCATAATTCAACTATTTTTTTCCTTTGCCTAAAAGGGTTTTTGCCAAGGTTTCTTGACTAAGCCTTAGTCAAAATTTCTTGACCAGCGCTATTTATTTTTACCTATGTCTGTAGAGTATGAGTTAAAGTTAATCCAACCAATCAAATTAAGTTTAATTCAAAAGAGTAGCAAAGCAACATTTGCCGTTGGGGTCTAACTTGTGGTCGCGGGTCTGACTTGTGTTTCGCGTGCGCCGCTTTAACCAGTTTTCTCAGTTCCTCAAGTGTGCCGAATCGTGGGTCAACGTCAAGAAAGTTCTGGATGGCGTATCCGTGATAAGAATCCGACTCTGTTCTATTCTTCAAGATGGGGCTTACCTATATGGTGGTTGCGCCAAGATTCCGGATGTAGCTTAGTTTTTCTATGATTCCCTTCAGGTTGCCGCCTTGCCACTTCTTCCTTTCCTCCAAGTCTCTCTGCTCATTTTGAGGTTCCACGGTGAAAGGGGCGCCCTTAACGTTGGGATTGTTGAACCGGTCCACAAGGAGGAAATATATCACTTGGTCTCTCCAGTCTTCAGGTGACGGAAAAACATTCGTTCGAGGCTTGAAGTCTGTATCTTCTAATTTTTCAGGTTTGCCGCGAGTCTCGGTCTCAGTGTTTGAACTGGTTGTCAAAAAATTGCGATTGGACAAGTTCTCACATGATACCATTGTTTTATGGCATAAAAAACTTATCTAAACTACATTTTTAATTCGCATTGTGCGAGCAAACGGATTAAACTTGAAGAATTTGCAGTATTTTGCTTTAATTGGTGACAGAAAGTAGTGAAAATCCAATTTTAATTTTAGCCAAATACACAAATGTGAATTCTGAATTCATACACCTTTTATCTATTATTCAGCCATAAGTGAAATCCAGAGAGCCGGAGAATCCTGCTTCCGAAAAAAATCGGATTCTCATCCGCTTCCCCTTCTCCCCTCTCTTTTCTCCTATACGGAGGCAGGGTTCCCCGCCGCTCCCCAGTAACTGTTTCACTTTAACTGACCTCTGTGCGGTCTCGTCTGGTAGTTTCTCCGTTTGTCTTTTATCCACTTCAAGCGATAGCTGTTCAGGGTTTGCGAACTTGCTTTCCCCGGAAAAATGGCCATATTCCCCTTACCTTCCCTCACCACCCTTGCCTTTTTCCGAGTTGGAAAGCAAACCTCCGCCAACTCGATCTTTTTCCTGTTTTCGTTGCAGTCGCAGCATAATTGGGGGCCTAATAGCAAAGCTATGCAGAAGCGATAGAGGGAGGTCATTATTGACGCAGAAAAACTCTCAAAACATGTCGAAAACAGCAGAGGGGTGTGGTCACCTTCTGAATGAAGCGGTGTTAAGCACTAAAGTGCACCCGAATTCCAGATATGTACAGAAACTTCATAATAATCAAATAAACGTTCTCCCGAATACTTACCACCCTGAAAAGTCCACAGGTGACCATAACGCCAGACACAGACAACCAAGCCGCGCACGAAGAAATCAAGTTGCTAACATTCGCAATAAACAACGTGTTCTATGGTGTAGATGTAACCCAAGTTCGGGAAGTCAAAAACTATGAAGGTGCCACACCCGTCCCATATGCCCCACATTACGTCAAAGGAGTGGCCAACCTCCGCGGCGAAGTTATCCCCGTGATAGACTTGCGAAAACGCATGGGACTCAACGACAAACAAGGAACACAAGACAACAGTATCATGATAATAACTCAGGACAAACACCCTGCTGGTGTTATCGTCGATCAAGTTATAGAAGTCCTCACACTACAGAAAAGAGATATAGAAACAAACACGCACAGCCTAATCACAGAACAATCAGACGGCATAATTGGCGTAGCAAAACACGGGAACGACCTCATAATCCTGCTGGACATGCTTAAAGTTTTATCAAATGATACCGGCAACGTGAAAGAAAACATCAAAGGCTTCCAAATCCAAACACAAAACACGCAAAAAACAGCATCAACCTAACCTCCAAAAAAAGCTAAGCTTAAATTCTTTAAAAACTCGGGTTAAATACAGACGTGCTGGAGATTGAAGGGACAAATCAAAATTCTCGTTGTCGACGACTCACTACTCATGCAGAAAATCCTCGCAGATCTGCTACAGTCAGACCCACAAATCTCTGTGATAGGAACCGCGCGAGACGGCGAAGAAGCCCTCCGAAAAATAGCAAATCTCCACCCAGACGTCGTAACACTCGACATCGAAATGCCCCGAATGGACGGATTAACAGCAGTCAAAAAAATCATGAAAACAACCCCCCTCCCAGTCGTTATGATAAGCGCCCTGACCCAGAGACAAGCCCAACTGACACTAAAAGCCCTGGAGTTGGGAGCAGTCGACTATGTCCCAAAACCTTCAGGACCAATCTCATTAAACATGGATTCCGTCAAAACTGAACTTATAACAAAAATCAAAACAGCCGCATCTGCAAACGTACAACAAGTCAAACCCCGCATGATGGAAATCACTGAACAGCCAAAAGTAAAAGGTAGCGACAGGGTCATATCGATAGCCGCCTCAACAGGAGGACCAGCCGCCGTAACCTACATCCTCAAACACATTCCAGAAAACACACCGCCAATCTTGATCGTACAACACATGCAAAAAGGAATGACTAGACTCTTCGCTGAAGGACTAAACCAAGAATGCAAGTTTAAAGTGAAAGAGGCTGAAGAAGGCGATGTCATTCAAGAAGGACTCGCGCTAATTGCACCAGGTGGTCTTCACATGCAGGTGACAAAAAGTGGTAAAATCAGCCTCACTGCGAACGCACCTGTGAATTATGTGCGTCCCTCTGCAGATGTGCTAATGGCTTCAGCCGCCGAAGCTTATGAATCTAAGAATATCGGCGTAGTTTTGACTGGAATGGGCGTAGATGGCGCCAAGGGAATTGAAGCCATAAAAAAGAAGGGTGGAGTGACAATTGCTCAAGACAGAAAAACCTGCGTTGTGTTTGGGATGCCTTATGCCGCTATTAAAACAGGCTGCGTTGATTGTGTCGCCCCTCTCGAATGTATCCCGAAAAAGATAATGAACGCTTGCGAAGAGTAACTTCACCTTTGGTGGGCGGGCACTTCTTGGATTTTAAGCCAGTTGGTTGCGTTTAGTTTCGAAATCTGGTCAAATTTTGATTGAGAATACTTGTTAGCAATAATCATCTATCCTAATTATGCATACTTCATAATTCACATATAAGTGAAACACAAAATTGAAAGAAATTCGAAACAGGAGTAAACAAAAAATGGCTGAGGACTCTCGAGAGAAACACACCTCTGAACTAGAAAAACAGCTGAAACTTCTCAAGAAAGAAAACGAACGCCTCCTCAACGAAAACGCAGAACTGAAAGCAGAAATAATCACGCTTCACAAAGAAAACATTGAAAGTTGCGATGCCATGTACAAGAGCATGGACTACCTTATACAGAGCGCAGCCAAAGCAGCCGACTATGCTCTCACTGTAGAAAAATCAGCTGTCAGAGTTGCTGAGCTAACCACAGGCGCCACTCAGATAGTTAACAAAGTCTCTGCTACAGCGAAGGACGTGGGCAAGGTAGCCGCAAAATTGGCAACCAGCGCGGACGAAGCTACTAAATCAGTCACGAAGGTTGCTGAGATGGGCAAGCATGCATCAAACGTGTCAAGCCAGATGGCTATAGGCATGCAACAAGTCAGCGCCGCTTCACAGCAAGTCTCGTCCGGGGCGCAAAAACTTGCCGAACTTGCGCAACAAGCTGCCAGAAGCACGGAGGCTCTTAAAAATGTCATGGATGCAGCAGGCAATATCGCGCGAGAAGCGTCAACGGTTACCAACGCAGTGCTGAGAAAATCAAAAGACAGCAATGAAAGAGCCCAGAGGGGACTTTTAGCCATTGAAAGCATAAAAACCAACATCGGGAAAGTTTCAGAAGCCGTGTCGTCCATGGTCACCGCGATAGACCAAGTGGGACAAATGGCTAATTCCGTTTCTGACATAGCCAGTCAAACAAACATGCTTGCTTTAAACGCAGCCATTGAAGCAGCTAGAGCTGGAGAAGCAGGCAGAGGCTTCGCTGTGGTTGCCGATGCTGTCAAAGGCTTGGCTGGGCAATCAAAGGTCGCTGCGGGGTCGGCTATTAATCTTGTAAAAAGCATAAAAGATGCAGGTGCCCAAACCAGCATAATTACTCAACAATCCCAATTAGGAGCGTCAGAAGGCTCTAACATAGTTCTTGGCGCAATCAAGGAAGTAGAGGAAATAGCAAAAATACTGGACGAAATGAGCAGCAAAGTCAGCAGACTCACCAACAGTGTTGAGCAAGGACTCGACGCATTGAATTCTGTGGTACGATCCATCGAAGAAGTCGCAAGTATCGCCGAAGAAAGTTCATCAGCCTCTGAAGAAACGTCTTCAGCAGTCGAGGAACAGACATCTGCTTCTGGAGAAATGGCGGAAATCGCACGGGCTGTTTCAGAAACCGCAGAGAACGTGGCAAAAACAACGCGAACGGTTGTCACCGACGCAGAAGGTGTTGCGGTACTTGCTTCTGGCGTTGTTGCTGACGCAGCAAACGTTGAGATGGCAACTAAAGGGATAATAGAAGAAACAGATAACGTGGGAAAAATAGCTGAATCAGTCGTTTCTGAAGCCACAGAGATGGCTGGAATTGCGGAAAAACTGCAAAATGACCTTCAAAAACTGATTGAAAAACGCACGCAGATGCTGAATAATTTCTTTGAAAAGAAAGCCGTAGAAAGTGAACATGCAGAGTAGCTCCTTTGTCCTTCGCTATCCTCCTTCTCTTTAAAGGTTACAAATTTTCGTGAATCAAGTTGAGTGAATCAACTGTCACGTTTGTTTTTGAAATATTACTGCTTGCGAAATAAAGTATTATGTAGTTAAGTTAGAAGATTTCTTGTAGTCCATCCATTGAGCAGATAGATGGGTCTGAAAAATGCGTGTAAATGATGTTCATTGCCGCATCAGTGCGATTGAAAGAAAGGAAAGAATTGAGGCTGCTTTGGTCATGCTTCAATCTCTGAAAAACAAGGTTTCTGAGTTAAGGTTGCAATGTGAAACTTTGAAGAAGCTGCAATCAGAGAAACAGAAAGACTTGGTTTGTGGTACGTGTGGTAAGCGAATAGAGGCTGGTCAGGAAGTCACGCTCAAAGATTCTTTTGGTAACGTGAGGGGTTACTATCATAAGGACTGTTTTAAGGCAATTTGGCTTTCTCAGACTTGGACATTCGATTATTCTTGTCCTGGTTTCCTTCGGCTGTCTGGTAAGGATAAATAGGTGTTTTAGCTGTTTTTCTTGTTGGGTTTGTTTGCTTCTGTTTCTGAAGTCCGTTTTAAATCAGTATTCGTAAATCGTAATATTTAAGTTGGACGTTGCATAACACAATAAAAGAAAAATTGGAGGGAAAAAGCAGTATGCCAGAATATTTAGTACTGATGAAGTTAAACCCAGGAAAAATAGTTGACACATTGAGCGACATAAGGAAACTAGACGAAAAACCAGTTGCCGGTGTAGATCTATGCTACAGCATAAACATATTTGGATCATGGGATGTCGGTATGTGGATCAACGCTGAAAACAGTTCCGAGGTGCTTGAGTTCGTCCAGAAAAAAG
The DNA here is from genome assembly GCA_018475625.1 of Candidatus Bathyarchaeota archaeon A05DMB-2. Classification (GTDB taxonomy): domain Archaea; phylum Thermoproteota; class Bathyarchaeia; order Bathyarchaeales; family Bathycorpusculaceae; genus A05DMB-2. The sequence goes on along the minus strand of JAAKEZ010000007.1, from coordinate 119,693 downwards.
TAAAGAACCTTAACGGAGTCACCGACGTGTACACAGTGCCCACATTCCCACATGGAAACAGCATAAAAACCGGAAAAAACTTGGAGAAAGCCCCTTTAGAAACTTGAAGCAGAAAACTAAACGTAAATAGGGTTCAACGGTTCGAAAAACCGCAATCATTTCCAATATCTTTCGTTTCCTAACGTCGTTAGAAAAGCCTCTGCTTAACAGGAAGGAACCTGAAGGCAAAATGCAGAGTGGCTAGAGCAACATAAATTTTGGAGCTAAATGTGGAGCGCTGATTCACAAGAGTTAAGTCGAGAAAAACAAAATTAACGGCAAGTGAAATAATGGCAGAAAATGAAATCTTGCCACAAAAGATAGTTGATACAAGCACTATTATTCTTAAAACTAGACTAGATGCGAACAGGGTAAAATCACAAGGAGAAAAAATAAAAACCAGCCTATTCTCCAGATCCAGCGTCCTAAAACCCAAGCCAAGAGACATTCTGCTCGTTGCTTTCAGCAAATACTATGAACCCTATATTTTGATAGGCGGAAAATACTCTATCGACTACTGCAAGAAGCATAATTACGCTCTAAAAGTCGGGGAAAAAACGCAAGAAATTTTTATTGATGGTAAAAAGCTGAAACCTGAGCCTCTGTCCTTGGAGGACGATGCCAAGGTGATTAAACTCGTGGGCGAAGAGCATTCCCATTACGAAAACGAAACGTACATAATTCTTGATAGAATACTGCAGGAAGTCTCACCTGACAAATTGTTTTTCGCCCCATTTGAAAGCGAGCCAGAAAATAAGCCAGTGGACTTCGATTTAAGAAAACCACAAATTTCGTTAGAAGAAGAAATAAATTTTCTCCGTTTAAGAATCGCCAAAAGACCCTCCGACGTTGCAGAAATTGTCAGGGAAAATTTTGAAATAAACGAGCGCATGATAATTTACAATCCTGTTTACGAGCTCACTTATAAGAACATAAAAGACGGAAAACGTGTTACGGCACTAATCAACGGCATCACCGGCGAGGTGACTGTTATTAAGTTTGATGTGCAACCATTCAAAGACTTTGAGAATTCTTTAGACACTTCTGCTCTTGCAACGGCACAGGCACAGTTTTTTCGAACTGATGCAGAGCAGCCGCAGGTCCACGACGAGACTTACATTTCGAATTTAGCCAGTAAAGCTTCAACCGAGAATCTATTAGTTAAAGAAAAAGCGAACAACATCGCTCCTAATCCACCTAATCCGCGTCCACTCGAAGAGATTTTCCAGTTCAAAGCAGAAAACGTGACACATTTAGCAACAGATTTTGTGACACGCTTGGGTTACAAGCAAGGTCACTTTCCAACTAGGCTGTACGCTGAGGGTGAAAATGACGTTGTGGAGATTAAGCTTCAACAGGGAACTGCCAGAGTGCAGATTGACACCAAAACAAAGGAAGTCAAAGAATATGAAATTCAAGAAGAAGAGAATAAGCAAGGCTTCTTCACCGCAAAAAGAAAGGGCATGCTGTTCCTAATTTCCTCAATCAGCACAATCGCTGTTGTTCTAAAACTTTTGAATATTTTTTAGCATCAACCATAATCTCAGTTTGCATCACGAAGTGCCTTGGGCGCAAGTCAATTGGAACATAGATTGTTGAAAATGAGAATAAAGATTGTGACAAACAGGATAAATTCGTGACTGGGGAAGGCGGGCCCGACGGGAATTGAACCCGCGACCTACGGATTAAGAGTCCGCCGCTCTAACCTTACTGAGCTACGGGCCCGCACAACTTCTTTTGAGAAGGTTCCATTGCGAAATATAGAGGTTACGGTACATTCTGCTGCACTAGGATGTCGGGTTTATCGCTAGCTATGCCGTCCACACCTTTTTTCACCATCTCAGCCACTTCTTCGGGCGTGTTCACCGTCCACACTATGACTCTTAAGCCGTTTTCATGCGCTTTCTGGACGTTGGCGGTGTGCATGAACCTGTAGAAGGCGACGAGGTACTGTGCTTTCAGTTCTAGCGTGGCTTTCAGTGGGTTCTTGTGTTTCGCGTAAATCAGTCCCGTCTCCACGTCCTTGTCCAGTTCCCGCACCTTCCGCAGAGCATCTTCCAGAAAAGAAACTATTACCACGTTTTTCTGCAGCCCGTTTTCGTGCACAAGCGAGAGCACTTCCTCTTCAAAGCCCGCCTCCTTCAACTCTATGAGGACTTTCACTTTCTTGTCTATGAAGTCGAGGGCTTCCTTTAGCGTGGGTATCTTCTCGCCCTTCTCGGTGGAAAGCGCCTTTATCTCCTCGAGCGTTAACTCACTTACCAAGCCCTTGCCGTCCGTGGTTCTTTTCACGTCGGCGTCATGGATGACGACGAGCTGCCCGTCCTTGGTTTTTCTCACATCAAGCTCAACCGCGTCCACACCGATTTCTATGGCTTTTTTGAAGCTGCGGATGGTGTTTTCAGGCTCGTAGGCTCTGGCGCCCCTGTGACCTATGCGTAACATAATTAACTTGACCAATTGAGCACTTAAATAATTTTACGGCGCTGCTGATTCTGCCTTAAAACATAAGAGCGTGACACATATAGTACTACTTCGAATACGAAAAAATCGGGCGTAGCTCTGCTATCACACTTCAGAAAGCACCATTTTTAAGCAACGGCTTGTCAGTTAAACTTTCGATTCTACAAATCGTCAGTCTTGCTGAAAAGCATTTCTATACCAAAAGCAACCAGCATATTTGGAGCCTAATAGCGGGGCGATGCAGAAACCTATAGAGGGTAGGTCCGTATTCGCAATTTCCACAGCTAAAACCATGTTGGAAACTGGTGTCTTAAATAAGAGGGGGGTAGTCATCTACCGCGAGACAGCACACGCAGAACCACAAAATAGTCTTTAAATAAGGGAACAAAAGTTCCCTGTGGCTTATTTCTGGGCTTTTGCTTCCTGGAACAGCTTCTTTACAGCGCCGATTCGTGCTTTCTGCGCCAACACGTCACTCGTGACAAGCGTCAAGGCTTCCTCGGGGCACCATTTTACGCATTGCGGTTCACCCTGATCCTTGCATAGGTCGCACACGTAGACGGTTTTGTTTTCTGGATGCAGCATTATAGCGCCGTAATCACAGGCTTCAATACACCATCCGCAGCCGTTGCACTTATCTGCGTCAATCATTATGGCTCCTGTCTCTTCCGACTGTGTCAGAGCGTCACGCGGACACGCAGCCACGCAAGCTGGCTCTTCGCAGAGCCTGCACGTAACCGCCATGTTGGCTAGTTGGTTCACACGTACCACTCGTATCCGCGACTTTATGGGGTTAAACGCTTTCTCCTTCGTCCAAGAGCAAGCGTACTCGCAGATTTGGCAACCTACACACTTGTCTGGATCGGCAGAAACGAACTTTCTCTCGTGAATCTTCACCATCCCTGTTTACGCCTCCTTTTTCGCTTCAACTATGCCAATTAGGTCCTCCATGCCGAGTTCGTTAAGCTTCTCCGCGGTTGGGACACCTTCAACGTTCCATCCTCGAGATTCGTAATAGTCGTCCAACAGCAAGTCCAGTTCCTCTTGGCTTACAAAGGCACCTTTCACAGGTCCCTCATCCGGAATCGGCATGTTCATGACCTTCCAAGGCAAAGTGTCGTCTTTCCTGCTGAAGCCTTCTCTGATGTTGATAAGCCTAGCAATTGTGTTGATCCGTTCACCAGACCGTTTCAGCTCTTCAGCCGTCATCTCGATGCCAGTTACCAGACTGTAGAGTTTTGCCATGTCCTCAAGTTCCTTGTAGTAAGTTCCTCTTGAAAACTTGCACACAATAAACGAGTCAATCAAGGCGTAGGTGTCCTCCAAATCCCGGACCATCTTGCCTCTGCCCTTCTCAGCCTTCAACCGGTCAACCTTACCCTTAACGTCGAAAGCGTAAGCACCATGCCTGTTGTGGTCTGCACCGCGGAAGGAAACTGCGAAACCCAAAGCCGCAGTTTTGAGACAACGCAAATCATATCCAGTGACTTCCAAGCCTTTGATGTGCTGTGCCAGTTTCTCAGCGCCCTTACCTATTTTTTGACCTGCAATCCGCACGCCGTCCGTGAGAATGTCGCCGATTCCTTCACGCTTGCCCATCTTCTCAAGAACCAAGAGAAGCGTTTCTGAACTGCCGAACTGAGCTTCCAAACCGTCAAAATCCTGTCTTGACAAAAGCCCATTTTCGTAGCAGTCCATGGCGAAGCCAGCGACGACACCAGCGCTGATGGCATCCATCCCGTAATAGTTGCACAGTTCCATTCCCTTAATTATTGTGTCAAGTCTGCCAATTCCGCAGTAAGGTCCCAGCGCCCACAGCGTCTCATATTCCATCCTCGTCATCGTTCCCTTGTAAGGTCCTTCAGGAACTACGACTTCATGTTCGCAACGCATGGCGCAAGAACTGCAGCCTATGATTTTTGCCACGAACTTCTCGTTCAAAACTTCCCCGCTAACTTTATCCGCCTCTTCGAAATGAGCGTTGTTATAGTTGCGCGTAGGCATACAATACAACGCGTTGTGAACCAGCACGTTCTCTGGTGTGCCAAGCGTCCTATACTTCTGCGTTGCTGGACCTTTCATGCGCTCATGGAACTCTTTTACCATATCCATGAACTCGTCCGGCTTCGCTGGAACTATGTCGCGTGTTCCGCGGACAGCGATTGCTTTGAGGTTTTTTGAGCCCATGACAGCGCCTAACCCGGTTCTTCCCGCAGCGCGAGTTTTCTCGTTTATTATGCAGGCTATCCGAGAAAGTTTTTCTCCAGCCAAACCTATAGAGGCAACGCGGATATAGTAGTCTCCAAGCTCTTCTTTTATCGCCTCTTCAGTTTCAGAAGGCGATTTACCCATAAGATGCGCTGCATTTAGCAGTTGCACGGAATCGTCGTCTATCCATAAGTAAACAGGTTTTTCCGATTTGCCATGAAGAATAACCGCGTCATAACCTGCCCTTTTCATCTCTGCCCCGAAAGTGCCGTGCGCGACGGCTTCGCCAACTCCGAAAGTTTCAGGAGACTTCGCCACAAAAGCATGTCCGTTTCCAGCTGTTGGAAACATGGTTCCAGATATTGGGCCAGTCACTAAGATAAGCGTGTTCTCAGGGCTTAACGGGTCAACGCCTGCTCGCGTGTTGTCAAGCCACAAGCGCATGCCCAATCCGATTCCACCGATGTACTTCTTAGCGTAATCCTCGCTTAGGCGCTCAACACGGGTTTTCCCCGTGTCCAAATTGACATGAAGAATTCTTCCAGCGTAACCTATCAAACCCTTTTTTCCTCCATGCTTTTGAATATTACTCAGTTAAAAATATATTAACTTAATGGGTTCAGACGGCAAAAGTTGATGACTCAATATGCAATGTTTGCCCTGTGGCTTCGGCTTTGTTTAGGCACCACAAGCACTGTTTTTCGTCGCCAGAAGGAACAGTACCGCAAACCAAATCGGAATAGCTCTTGAGAATAACCTGCAAGAAGCGCACAACTCATCGAATTCTTATAGTTTCATCTACATCTACTGGACTAAGGGAGTTGCGGTAACTTGACTGAACAGCCTGGATTGACCATTCTGACAATCGGGCATTCCACAAGAACGCTGGACGAATTCATTAACCTGCTAAAAGCGTATCGCGTGACTCTTGTAGTTGACGTGCGCAGCGTCCCACGTTCCCGGCACAATCCGCAATTTAACAAGGAAAACCTTCCAAACAACCTCAAAAATGCAGGCATAAAGTACATCCACATGCCCGAAATAGGAGGGTTACGCAGGCCAAAACCCGATTCAGTCAACACCGCATGGCGAAACAAGAGCTTCAGGGGCTACGCCGACTACATGCAAACGAAAGAATTCACAGAAAACCTGCTGCACCTCGTCGCGCTAGCCAGAGAAAACCGCGTCGCCGCCATGTGCGCTGAAGCCCTGCCCTGGCGGTGCCATCGTTCACTCATCGCCGACGCCCTCGTGGCAAGGCATATCCAGGTGGAACACATCTTAACCGCCGAGAACAGTATTACGCATAAGCTGAGCGAGTGGGCGCGCGTTGAAGGGACCACAATCACGTACCCGTTGTTCACGAAGGAGACGCCGCAAAGACAGCTGGGTGATTTCGCCGTATCCGGATAATCGCCTCTGCGAAAGAGGAATTAATCAAGTTTAGCCAACAAGTCTAAGAGCATTGCCTCAATTTTTTCCGCGGCAGTCTGCACCGTGGCAGTTAAGCCTTCCCCGAACTCCGTGTTCTCAGGCTCAACAAGCAGCAAAGCGATTTTGGCGCCTGTCATCTTGGTAAGGTATTCGCAGAAAATCCGCAATGGGAGCATGTGCGTGGTGACGGCTGGAACATCAGCGACGCATGCGGGGTCGATTAGGCGGATGGTGCCGGGCTTCAATCCCATGACTGCCGCGTCTATCAGCAGCACATGCGTTGGGTTATACTCCATCATGGGCTCGAGGAAGCTTTCTGGGACGGTTTCACATTCAATCAACTGAACCCTGTCTGAAACCTTGCCCGACAAGTCTTGAATTATTTTCACGCCGACAAAGTCGTCTCTGCGTATAGGGTTCCCGATGCCCGCTACCACAACTTTTCCTGCACCAGCAACCCACTCTTCCAACTCACCACGAACGCCGTGCTTGTCTTTAGCCAAGTTGAAACGCCCATCTAAAAATAAGAATAGAAGAAAAGGTTTACCGTTGAAGGGTTTGCAGCAGGTTTTTCTGGCTGTCGTAAACCTTAATGGTTAACGGCATCTGTCCGATTGCGGCGTGTGTTGCGCATGCGAAGCATGGGTCGTAAGCCCTGAACGCCATCTCCACCTTGTTAAGCACGCCCTGGTCAACCTTGCCGTTGTGTATCAAGCCTTTAGCTGCGTCGCGGATGGACATGCAGATGGCTGGGTAGTTGTTGGTGGTAGCCACAATCAGGTTCAAATTCTTGACGAGCGCGTCCTTGTCAAGCACGTAGTGATGGTACAGCGTGCCCCGTGCGGCTTCAACCACGCCCACTCCCTCGCCGGGTTCGCCTGGCTTGTTGCGTATGTTCGTGCTCGTGATTTCAGGGTCTTTCACCAGCTCAACCGCGCGTTCCGCGGCGTAGAGCAGCTCGATCAAGCGTGCCCAGTGGAACGCCAGTGTACCATGCACTGGTTTGCCTAAGGTTTTGTACATGACTTCGTATTCAGCTTGCGCCTGCGGTGTTGCCATGCCGTCCGAGGCGTTCAGCCGTCCAAGCGGGCCCACACGGTAGACACCGTTGTCTGTGCCGTAGAATTGGCCTTTCCAGCCGATTTTCTTCAGGAACGGAAACTTTGAGTAGGTCCATGGTTCCACGTGCTCGCCGATGTGCGTTAGGTAGTCTTTGGGTTCGAACTTTAGGAATTCGCTGCCGTTGGGGTCGACTACTCTGATTTTTCCGTCGTAGAAGTTAACTTTGTTGTCGTCGTCCACCAAGCCCATGTAATAGGTTTTCATGGTGTAAGCGTCGCTCTTTATCATGTCAACGTACGCGCTGTTGCCCAACACTATGTCGTGGAACAGTTTCAGGCTGAGTTTAGCGAATTCCACGCTGGAAGTTGCCATTTTTTCGATTTCTTGACGGTTCTCCTCACTGAGCGCCTTGGATATGCCGCCTGGCAATCCGCACACGGGATGTGTGGCTTTGCCGCCGAGAATTGCTGTTATCTTCTGTCCGTAAGCTCTATGTTTGATGACTTCTTTGGCTATGTCCAACCCTGCTTTTTCGATGACGCCTATGATGTTGCGTTTTTCGGGTGGTGCGTCGGGTCCGACGATGAAGTCAGGTCCGCCCAAGTAATAGAAGTGGAGAGTGTGGTCGTAGATTATGTACCCTTCGTACATGAGTTCGCGGAGTTTCTTGGCGGCTGATGGCGGTTCAACGTTGAAGGCTGCGTCTAAGGCTTTGACTGACGCGAAGTGGTGTGCGACGGGGCAGACTCCGCAGATTCTCGTGGTGAGCAGTGGCATGAGTTCAGCTCGTCTTCCCTCACAGAATTTCTCGAAGCCTCTGAGCTCCGGGATTTTCAGGTAGGCATTTTCTACTTCGCCTGCGTCGTTGAGGAATATGGAGATGTTTCCGTGACCTTCAAGCCGCGTTATCGGGTTTATGCTTATTTCTTTCATTTCTTCATCACCTTTCTCCGTAGAATCGATGCTGGTAACGAGTACATGTAAAACGTGCCAACCGGGTCTTTTATCTGGCTCATCAGCTTTTCAACATCTTCCGCAGACAAGTTCTTCTCATCATACCCAAGTATGGCGGCTAAAGCAGTTATCATTCCAGCGCCAATTTCAGGCATATTTGGTCCTGGCCCCTGGCAGCCGGTGCAAGGCATGTCAACCTGCAGGCACTGGGCACCACAACCGCTGCGGGTGGCGAGACCCATGCAGAGTATGCCCTGTTCCAGCAGGCATTTTTCAGGTTCAGGTGCCTTCTCGTGTACTCGGTAAATCTTGGCGATTTTCTTGTTCTCGCGTTTCCGCGGGCACTCGTCGCAGACGGCTTTTAGCGGTGCAAGCACCGAGCCTTTTGGTGGCAGTTTGCCTGCTGCGATTGCGTCCACGGCTTCCGCTATGAGCTTGACCGGCGGCGGGCAGCCGGGTAAGTAGTAGTCTACGTCCACGGTTTGCGCTAAAGTTTTAACTGTGTCGTAGAATTCTGGAATCTCCAAAGTGCCTTCTTTCACTTCGGTTTCAGGTTTAGGAATGATTCCCGCTGGGTTCACAACTGATTTCTCTTTCAAATATACATAGTCAAGGATTTCTTTGCTGTCATGCAAGTTCGCTAAGCCTGGTACGCATCCTTCGTGGGCGCATGAACCGAAAGCTACAAGCGTTTTGGCTTTTTGCCGCAGCAACTTCGCCATCTCCTCTTGCTCGCTGTTGCGGATGGATCCGTTGAAGAAGCAGATGTCGATGTACTTGTCAGGCATAGCTTCCACATCTTTGTACTTTATGTCCAAAGCTACGGGCCAGAACACGATGTCCGCTATTTTTACTACATCAAGGATTTTCTCGTTTATGTCTAACACGGCGATTTCGCAGCCGCCGCAGCTTGCAGCCCAGTAAAAGGCTAATTTCAGTTTTTCACTCATTTTTATTTCGCACCTTCGGTGACTTGTGTTAACAATTTTGAGGCGTTAACTCTGAGTTCATTGAAGGCGAGTTCTTCAGGCGACATACCCATGGCTAAACCCAGAAGCTGGGGATAATGCAGAATTGGAATGCCATAAGCCTCGTTGAACATTTTCTCGATGCGCAACTCATTAGTATCGTACATTATGTGGCAGAACGGGCAGATTGTTATTAAAGCTTGCGCGTCCACCATTTTAACGTGGTTCAGCTTGTCTCGGGCGAGTTGCAAAGCCACTTTGTCGCTGACGCCAACGCTTGGCGCTCCGCAGCACTCGGTTTCATCCATGTAATCTAGGCAAGTGGCGCCTGTGGCTTCGATGAGCGTCTTAAGTGTCTGCGGGTCTTCTGGGTCATCGAAGCCGATGTACTCTTTGGGTCGGAGGATGTGGCATCCGTTGTGTTCTGCCACCTTCAGCATAGTCAACGGCTTAAGAACTGCGCTTTTGATTTTTTCTAAACCCACGTCTTCGATTAGCACCTGCATTAAGTGTTTCGTTGTCACCGTGCCCTTGAACTCCAATCCAGCCTCTTTCAAGTGACCGTTAATTTGCTCTCTTAATGCCTTGTCTTCCTTTAAAATCTTGTTAACCTTCTTCAGAGTGCCGGCGCAGCCGGGGCACAGCGTGATAATGTTCAAGCCTTGTTGTTCAGCTAACGCCAAATTCCTTGCCGCGAGAATAAGCATCATTTCGTGGCTTACCGGGTCTAACGGCAGACCGCAGCAGTTGAATTCGGGCATTTCAACCAGTTCCACGCCGAGTTTGGCGAGGACTTTGCGCGCGGAAATCTCATAAGATGAGACGCGGTATGGGATGGCGCATCCGAGGAAAATCAGGTACTTGTTGCTGCTCACTGCTGCTCACTCTTCTTCTCAATGTTTTCTAGGAACTTGACGCCTTTGAGGCTTTTACTAATGCTCGCTGGGTTGCCTTTGGGCAGCGGCGGCAGTCCCTGAGTTTCGCGTTTTTTGATTCGTAAATCGGGTATCTTGTAGGCGTAGCCTGACTCGAGCACGCTGGCGATTTGCTCCTTGAAAACTATGGGCACACAGCCTTTTTCAGCCGCCAAGTTTCGCAGGACGCGGATGACGCTGGCGACTTCAATGTCTTGTGGGCAGCGGTCGGTGCATGTGAAGCACGCGGCGCAAAGCCACAGGGTGTCGCTGTTGAGCACGCGGTCTCGGAGTCCGAGCTGTGCCATGCGTATTATGGTGCGTGGTCTGTATGTTTCGCTGTATCTTGCGACTGGGCAGTCGCTGGTGCATGTTCCGCATTGGAAGCATCTTAGAATTTTTTCGCTGCCGTGCATCCGTGAGAGTTCATACTTGAATTTGGGGTCGATTTCCGAGGCTTTTATGGGCTCTCTGTTGGGCTCTTTGGTTGTTGCGGTCTCGGTCACGGCGCTTCACTCTTTGGCAGATTCTGCGTTAGCATGATGCATACATGCATAGATACTCACAATTCCAATATCAACTACATAAAGTTTCAGTAAAGACTTTGAAGATTTCTCCATGTTTACGGTGCGGTTTTGGTTGGCGGATTGACGAGGAAGGGTGTTGTAAATTGGGCCTTTTGGCTACGGTTTATTGCCGTTTGTGCTTGCTGTTAGAAAAAGACAAGAGTTTTAGCAGTAGGAACAGTCTATAGCCAGCCTTGTGCAACGGCAGGAAACAACGTCACAGTCCCAGATAACGCAACAAACAGCGAAAGCAGAAGTACCAACGTGCATACAGCTATACGAGTTCTCTTCATTTTCGCCTAATATGATACTACTTTCTTCTGTGGTATTATTTCTCTTTAAACTTTTAAAAATTCTAAGCCGAAATTGAACATGATAATTTTGCAGGAATCTCGTTCTGCAAAGAATCGCTGTTAGCTCCAAATATGTCGTTTGTCAAGCAACTTACTTTTTTGTTGTTTCTGGTTTCGTTTTTGTGTAGTAGTATTCGCCTATGTCTTTCTGGAACGTGTCCATTTTTGAGCCTTCCTTGTTGACGCGGGGGCGCCTGGTCACGGAGTCTCTGCGGAATGTCACGTTCATTTCCCTCAGAAACATGTTCATGCCATTTCGCAGGCTCACAGGCGGGTTCGCTTCGCCCTTGACGCCTGGTTCCCCTGTAAAAACCATGAGGCTGTCGGCTATGAAGTCCTGCGTCACGACGTCATGCTCCACGACGAAGGCTGGTATGCTATGAGCTTCCACCACACGTCTGATGGTTTTCGCCATGTTCAAGCGTTCCTCAACGTCCAAGTAGGCGCTTGGCTCGTCCAGCAAGAACAGGTCAGCTTTGCGGCTTAGGCATGCGACGATGGCGACTTTTTGGAGTTCTCCGCCGCTGAGTTCTGCAACGTTTCTGTCTAGTAGAGGCTGAACCTTTAGCGGGGTGATGATTTCGGTTTTGTACCAGCTTGACGTGTAGTTCTCTTTAGCCACGCTCATGAGCAGTTCCTGAACGGTACCCTCATACTCGGCGGCAATGTACTGCGGCTTGTAGCTCACCGTCAACTCGCTCAGTTTCTGCTGGTCATCCGGCTGTTCCAGTCCAGCTAGAATTTTCACGAAGGTTGTTTTGCCTATGCCGTTGGGTCCGAGGATGCCGATGATTTCGCCACGCCTGATTTCGCCCGGCTGAGCCGTGAGCTTGAAGCCTTCAAACGTTTTCTCGATTTTGCCCCACTTCAGTAGCGTCTCGCCGCCGCTGGCGGTTGTGGTTGGGGGTTTCTCGTGGAAAACGATGGCTTCTCTGCGGAACAGGATGTTCTCGTCGGGGATAAGGCCTTGCAGGTAAATGTTTATGCCCGTGCGGACGCCGTGTACGTGGCTGACGACGCCGTAGACTGTTGGTTCCCCGTAGAACACGCAAATCTGGTCTGACAGGTAGTCGATTATGGCGAGGTCGTGTTCCGCCACGATAATGATTTTACCGTAGTCCTTCAAGCTCCTAATCGCCTTAGCCACTGTCAGCCGCTGCTTCACGTCCAAGTAGCTGGACGGCTCATCGAAAAGGTACACGTCTGCCTCTCGGCTGAGAGCCGCCGCGACCGCCACACGTTGGAGTTCGCCTCCGCTGAGCACGTTCAAGTCGCGGTCCCAGACCTTCTCGAGTTCAAGCTCCACTGCAAGCTTGTCCAGCAGTTTTCTTTCATTCACTTTTTCGAGGAGGTCCCCGACTTTGCCTGAGACGGCTTGGGGGATTTTATCAACGTACTGCGGCTTATGCGCGACTTTGAGGCTGTTCTGCCTCATTCTCTGGAAATAGTCTTGCAGTGTTGAGCCCCTGTAGTACTGGATTATCTCATCCCATTCTGGCGGATTATCATATTTGCCCAAGTTGGGTTTGAACTCGCCTGAAAGAATTTTTAGCGTGGTGGTTTTGCCGATTCCGTTCTGTCCCAACAAGCCAAGCACGGTGCCTGGCGACGGCGTTGGCAGCCGGAAAAGCTTGAAGCTGTTGGCACTGAATCGGTGGCTGCAGTCCTTCTCCAGCTCGTCGGGCAAGTTTACGATGCTGATGGCTTTGAAGGGGCATTTCTTGACGCAGATGCCGCAGCCGCTACACAGCATCTCCGATATCACGGCTTTGTTGCCTTCGATGCGTATAGCTTCCACACGGCTTCGAACCATGGGGCAGAAGCTGACGCATGGTCTGTCGCATTTCTTGACTTTGCACTTGTCAGCGTCGAGTACAGCGATTCGGGTCATGGCAAATTCAAACTCAATAATGAAATCAGCTTAGTTATAAACTTGGACCTTAAAAACCCATAACCAAAATGTATGAGAGAAAAAAATAAAAATACTTTCTATAGATTGATTACCATTCTTCTTCCTCCCATTCTTCGTCTTCACCCTCTTCCCATTCCTCTTCTTCAAACACCATTCTTTTTCACCTCCCGCGCACATTTGAGTGTTAGTGTACCTTGCTCCCGCATGGTTTAAAGATTCTTATTCGTCAAGTGTCGAAAATTTCACGGGGGAAGCCACGAGATACCACGGCTTTGCGCTATTCTCTTCTCAACTCACTTCAGAAACTTGGCATTCAACGAAGCCACAGGCGCCTGATGCTCTTCAGACATAAAAGCCCAGCACAAGTTCGGAGAACTATGAGCAGCACCTATCCTGCCCCGCGCATCCAGAGCGATGAAGCCCATGTCGTTGTAAACTCCTGAAACGCGCTGCTTGACAAGCGTTATGACATCTTCAGCTGCTTCCTGCGGTGCATGGCCATCCGCGATGCGGTCGCACACGGCTTTCGCCACTACTAGCCTGATGGCAACTTCACCCACGCCTGTTGCGGAGCAAGCGCCAGAACGGTTGTCCGCGTAAGCGCCGCACCCGATCAACGGCGAATCGCCTATTCGCCCCGCAAGCTTCAACGGAAACCCGCCTGTGGAGGTGGCTGCTGCCACGTTGCTGTCTGAGTCAACTGCGACTGCGCCCACAGTTTCAAGATGGAACACGTCGGGGTGCGCTTTGACCATTTCCGCCAGCTTAGGCAGTTCACTCTTTCCCTGTAGGAGAGCGTTCAGCTGCGCTTCGTAACGCTTAAACCTGACCGAGTCGGCGACGCTTCGCCGTTCCAGATTGAACGCGCGGGCAAGCTGCTCGGCGCCCCTGCCCACCACCAAAATATGGTCAGTTTTATCCATAACCACTCTAGCCAAGCGCACCGGGTTTCTGATGTCGGTTAGAAGTGCAGTGGCGCCCGCCCTTAGCGTGCTGCCGTCCATGACGGAAGCCTCCATTTCCACGCGTTTCTCGATGTTCAAGTTTGAACCTGCGCCAGCGTTAAAGTTGCCGCTGTCCTCCATGGACGCGACCGCCTCGACAACTGCATCAACAGCCGTTCCGCCAGCCCTCAACACTTCAAAACCTGTTTGGGCTGCCGTTTTCACGCTGTTTAGCGCAGGTTGGCTGTGCTCGGGCGCCCATGTTCCGGCTCCGCCGTGAACAGCGATCACAGGTTTGCAAGTTTTCCCCAATCACGTCGCCTTCTGGATAGACACACAAACTTGTTATTTGGCAGCTTGCTCAGCCATTTTCTTAACGAATCGTTTGATGTCTTCCTCGTTTCCGTGAACAGTCAAGTGTCCATCCTTTTCTTCCCGCACTGAAAGGTTCGTCTCCGCTGCAAGCTGCTTCAGTTTCTCAGCTGGCAAGCTGTCTAACGGTTCAACGCGAATCCACTTTTGGTCGCGTGGCACGCCTGTGATAAATTTTGATTCTTCTTTCTCCCTCGGCACGCAGACGCCGCAGGTGTCGTAGCTTGCCGCCTCCAGCCGCCTCAGCCACTCATCAACCTTTTCTGGGGGAAACTTTTTCTGTGCCTCGGTGATGAGGTAGGCTTCTACGCTGCTGAGGTATTCGTCGATTTTCATGGATGCGTCGCCGGCGCCTTTCTGCTGAGTGGCCTCGACTGTCATGAGGATGCGGGCTGATTTCAGGTCGGTCAGCACTTTTGGCGGAACTGAGAGTCCTTGTTTTCGGAACTCGATAATAATGTCTTCTAGGATTTTTGAGGTTGCAAGATGCGTCATGGACTGTTCGCTCCGTGAAATGCTATCACTTAAATCATTAATAAACTGTGCTTGTGCATGTGCGTAAGGAATATTAGAGCCCGCTGAAATCAAAATTACCTAAGCAGTTTTAAACGTCAATATTTAAATTGAGGCAAGTTGAACATGAGCGAGGACAGGAAAGCCCAGATAAAAGAAGCCATCCGGCAACTCCACGCGGGAGTGCCGCCTGAGCAAGTTAAAGAAAAATTCAGGCACGTTTTTGAAGAAACCGACTCGTTGGAAATTGCCAAGATTGAAGAAGAACTCGGCAAGGAAGGCATGAAAAGAGAAGAAATGCGCAAGCTATGCGATGTGCATATGGCTATCTTCAAGGAGCAGCTGGAAAAGCAGACGCTGAACCTTCAGCCCAGCCAGCCCATCAGCATACTTACGGAGGAGCATAAAATCATGGTGAAGATGGTGGAGCAACTTGTCACCCTTGCGAGCAAGTTGCTGAAAGTAAGCGACATCCGCTACGTCTCCGAGGAAATTCACCAAGTTGAACACTTGGCGGAGGACTTCACAGACTCCGAGAAGCATTATCTGCGCGAGGAAAACGTGCTCTTCCCCATAATCGAGAAGCATGGAATCACCGAGCCGCCCGCAGTCATGTGGATGGAACACAACGATATACGCGAACTGGAAAAGAAACTCCATGTCCTCGTCAACGACTTGGACAACATGGGCTTCCCAGCTTTCAAGGAGCAGCTCTGGGACACCGCCAAAACACTGGATAACTTGCTGCCAAACCACTTCTACAAGGAAAACAACGTGCTCTTTCCCGCAGCCATGAGCGTCGTCACAGCGGAGGAATGGAAGGAAATCCGCAGAGAATTCGACGAAATCGGCTACTGCTACTTCACGCCACCCGAACTAATCAAAATCATGCCACCACCGGAGACCGCGCCAGTCCAAGCAGCAGCGGAAGGCGTCCTCCAATTCGAGACGGGAAACCTCACGAAGGAGCAGCTTGACGGATTACTGAACACACTTCCAGTGGAAATAACCTTCGTAGATGCTGATGATACAGTGCGGTACTTCAACAAGCCTGAACAGAGAATCTTCGTACGCACCAAAGCCGTAATCGGCAGAAAAGTGCAGAAGTGCCACCCTGAAAAGAGCTTGCACATAGTGAGCAAAATCGTGGATTCCTTCAAAACAGGCAAGCGGAACGTCGCCGAGTTCTGGATTACCCTAGACAATCGCTTCGTCCACATAAGGTTCTTCGCCGTGAGAGACGCAAGCGGAAAGTACTTGGGAACGATGGAAGTTGTGCAGGACGTCACCAGCATTAAGAAGCTGGAAGGCGAGAGACGCCTCTTAGATTGGCAAGGATAGCGTTCCCGTAATCATTTCTCCACCCTCAACTTCTATAATCATTTAACTTTTTTGAGATGTTGAATATATAAAGTTGAAATGGTTGAGTCCGAAGGCATAGCGCACAACAACTACTTTCTCTCGGAAGAGGGCGAAGCGGTTATTGTGAACACGCGACGCGACTGCCAAGTCTACAAGCGGCTCGCTGAGTGCTAAGATAAAGTACATTCTGAAAACACATCGGAACGAGGACTACGTTATAGGCTCGCTTAAGCTGCAGACCATGACAGACGCCGAGGTAGGGCACAGCAAAGAACACTTCCCAAGAAAAAACTACTTGCTTAAGTTGTCCAGAATGAGAACACCTGTAGGTTCTCGCCTAGTTCTCGCTTGATGAACTGAATCACGTCGTCGTCTTCTAAATAGCGGTTGCCATTCTTGTCTTCGTGTATGGGGATGCCAGTTTCCCTCAGAACGTTTTCTTTTCCCTTTGGAAAATCAATGTAAACGTGGTAGCCGCCTCGCGCCAGAAGAATTAGCCTTAACGCCGTGAGCTCCTTTGCCTGGGACATGGCGTTCTGGTCGATGCTGTAGACTATTGAGTCAGGCTTCAGCTCCATGACTAGTCGCTTGAACTCCGTCCACTTCCTGACTCTAATAAGCTCACTCAATTTTGCAACCGCCTGTTTTTTAGCCGCGCTACTGCCAATTGAGAAAGGCACGCTCATTATCCGTTGCGCTCATTCCGCTGGAGAGCACCTTTAATCGTCGTCGCCATCCGCGGCACACCGCCCCCGCTGCTCTTTGGCTTCAGAAGCTCCTCAACCAATTTGTTTTGCCTCTGGTATATGTGGCAGTTCTTTGAATGGAAAATAAGCTTGCCAGTCTCAAGCGAGAAGTTGCCGCGGCTGTTAATCTCTTTCACGAAGGCCTCGTTGAAAAGCTGCAACCCCGCGATATTGGCAGGCAAACCCGCATACGCGTCCCACGATCTGAAATAGCAGGTTAGGTGCATTTTTCCCTCAAGAATCTCGGTGTCAATCAGGCTTAAACAGGGAGGCTCATGCCTCTTAGCGTCGATGCTTTTCTTTATGTCCTCGGGTAAACGGATGACCATAGTAACCTGCCTATCCCGCTGTTCCTCCACATACCTTTTCACCGCTTCCTCTATCTGGTTGACAGGATTGTTGAGCCTGCTGCCGTACGTGTACGTTTCATCCTGCTGTTTCTCACCGCACCACAAGTATTCCAAAGCGTAACCCTGTACGTACCGTATGTCACAAGGAGCCTTATCGCTGACTAATGGTCTGGTCTCGGGATGTGTTATTTCCAAGGTCAAATTAAGCTTCTTTGTCTCCGTTACCTCCGAGCCATAGCCCACTTGGAAAACGTCACCCTCATTCCAGATGCGGCTTAACGTTTGAAACCACGCGTCTGGGCAATCGAAAGCCGTGATTTTGACATGTTTCATGACTTTTCTCCAGAACCTTATGAGCTATTTTGCTCGTTACTCGAATATAAATTTGGAGCAAGAACAAGCAAAAGAGGCTAACACATTTCTCGGCTGTCGAGTGCCGAACCTGAGATAACTACGTACATGAATGGACGAGTGTGTACGTGGCAAGTTTCCTGTTACTACGTACATCCGCCATGTACGTGGTAAACCCAAACAAGTCAGTAAAGGAGCCAGCAGGAAAATGTGGAAACCTCGACATCGTTCAGCATCTCCAACACTTGAGAGTACAAAACAAGAATATCCGTGGAGTAGAAAGCAACGTATCACAATGAGGTTGCATCTTTTATCGCCAATTGCTGTTAACACTAAAAAGTGTGCAAAAAACTTTCTTAACATGAGCATCCCACGGCGCAGAAGACTGAACACTTTTACAAGACTCATAATCACTTTACAGTCTAAGATTAAATTTTGGCTTAAGAGGGTTGAAACCAGCTGATTGCTTTATCGATTTTTCCTTTTGGAAACAAAATTGTTTACTCGGCCACGCCTCACATTATTTAAAAACATTTGTCTATAAATTTGTGAGAAATACTTTTATACGGCCAGATTTATTTAGAAATAATAGGACATATAACCAGAATATCAGGTAAATGATGAAAAAATGAAGATTCACTCTAGACATGAATCAATCAGCGGTGATGCCTCATGAGAGTTGCATCCTTGTGGACAGGCGGCAAAGATTCCTCTCTTGCTTATCTAAAAACTATGAAAGACCACGATGTAGCATACATAGTTACTTTCATCTGGGAAAACCCCTCCCTCTCACATCCGCTCCCCATCATCAAGCTGCAATCTGAAGCTGTCAAAATACCCTTCCTTTGGGAACGCCTCGACCCTCCCTACAAAGAATCGTACCGCGAAGCAATCGTCGAGCTCAAAGAAGAGTACGGCATCGAAGCAGTAGTCACAGGAGACATCAGCTACGTCGACAGCCTCCACGGCAACTGGATAGACGACGTATGCGAGGGCACAGGTGTCGAAGTAATCAAGCCACTCTGGGAAAAAAACCGCAAAAGCATCATAGAGGAACTGATAGCCAGCGGTTTCAAAACCATATTCACCTGCGTCAAGAAACCTTGGTTAACTGAAGACTGGCTGGGCAAAACCATCGACGAGCAGCGTTTGAAGATGATGGAAGAGCTTCATGAGAAAAACGGTTTGGACTTATGCGGCGAATTCGGGGAGTACCATACTATGACGGTGGATGCGCCGTTTTTCACGAAAGCCATCCAAGTTCCCTGTTTCAAGAAGTTAAAAACCGAAAACGGCTACATCATGGAGCCCATCGAGCCTTCGCTTACCTCAAAATAAACGGAGGTGAAGACAAACGCATATAGAAAGTTGCAGAGACTGCGCAAACCTTGAAGACCGAAGAGACGTTGAAGGTGTCGCTTTGTGCGCCATGCACCATGGGCCATCGGCGTGTTGCCAAGAATTCACACCTAAAAATTCAAGCGTGAACCCGGACAACGTGCATGAAAGGTTCTGCTTGAACTGCGCCAACTACGACGAAATCGAGGGAGTTCAGGTCTGCGCTAGAGACCACAGACCAGGACGTGCTTGCGGCGCGTTTAAGAAACAGAATGAACTCATGGTTACCACGTAAGTTCAGCTTCCATCTCTTAACGCGCTGTCCAGTATCTAAGCCTATAGAATTCGCTCAACTACTTCCATTCGTAACCTGTCATCCCCTCTTGAAGAGTCGTTGGGACACCAGCCCCATGTCAGCTTCAGCGTCTGCCTGTTAGCGTTTCATAATATTGGTACGAAAAGAGGTAGACTGCTGATGCATAAGCTTTTAATTGCCCCTTTGCACGCCCTAAACCAGGGAAGGTATCAGCCAATGGTTACCTTAAACCTCGACAAGATTTTCAACCCTCGAAGCGTAGCCATTATAGGCGCCAGCGATGTTGAAGGCTCAGTCGGCTACGCCATAGTGAAAAACTTCACTCAGTATGGTTACGCGGGCAAAGTTTACTTCGTTAACATACGGAAACCCGAGATTCTCGGCGTAAAAACCTACCAGACCGTGGGGCAAATCCCTGAACCTGTTGACTTGGCGATGATTGCCACGCCGGCGAAAACCGTTCCTGATGTGGTGGAGGAATGCGGAAAAGCAGGCGTTAAAGGCGTAATTATAGTCTCAGCGGGCTTCAAGGAAACTGGACCTGAAGGCAAAGCCTTGGAAGCCAAGATTCTGGAAGTTAAGAAAAAGTACAGCTTACGCGTCATCGGACCAAACTGCATTGGAGTAATCCGCCCTCGGATAAACTTGAACGCCACTTTCGTGGATAAGATGCCGAAAGCAGGCAACATCGCGTTTCTCTCGCAAAGCGGCGCGCTGGGTTCAGCCATCCTTGACTGGGCGATTCATGAGAACATTGGCTTCAGCAACTTCGTCTCCGTGGGCTCCATGATTGACGTGGACTTCGGTGACCTCATTGACTACTTCGGCACCGATCCACAAACCAAAAGCATACTCATGTACGTGGAAGGCATCACTGAAGCGCGGAAGTTCATGAGCGCCGCTCGGCACTTCGCTCGAACTAAGCCCATAATAGTGGTAAAAGCAGGCAAGTTCAGCGAAAGCGCAAAAGCAGTCGCGTCTCACACTGGTTCGCTTTCAGGCGAAGACGATATTTACGACGCCGCGTTCAAACGGGCGGGCATAGTGCGCGTGGATGAGATTGAGGACTTGTTCAATGCTGCGGAGGTTTTAGGAACCCAACCGTTGCCGAAAGGACCCAATTTGGCGATAATCACGAACGCGGGCGGTCCAGGTGTCATGGCGACCGACGCCTTAATGGCGAAGGGAGGCAAACTTGCCAAACTAAGCCCCAAAACTATGGACGCATTAAACGCTGTGTTGCCGCCTTTCTGGAGTCGAGGCAACCCAATCGATGTGCTGGGGGATGCTAGAGCTGACCGCTACAAAGTTGCGATGGAAGCCTGCCTCAATGATGAAAATATCGATGGCATACTCGCCATTTTCACTCAGCAAGCTGTGTCAGAAGCGGTGGAAATAGCTAAAACCATCGTGGAGTTGGTGAGGAGCAAGACTTACCAGAACAAGACCATAATCACGAGTTTCATGGGATTCGGTGCGGTGGAAGAAGCAAACCGCATCCTAAACGCCAACAACATTCCAACCTACTCCACGCCAGAACACGCCATCAAAACGTACATGTACATGGTTCAGTACAAGCGAAACCTTGACCTGATTTACGAGACTCCTGAAGAGCTTCCGCTGGACGCTACGCCTCCGAAACGACCCATAATGGTTATTCTCAGAAATGCCGCGGCGGAAAACCGCGAACTGCTAACCGAGGACGAAGCGAAAAAAATCCTGGAATACTACAAGTTTCCAGTCGTAACCACCAAGGTTGCCATAAACGCCGAGGAAGCCGTGGCGTTCGCGCATCAGATAGGCTACCCAGTGGTTCTTAAGATTCTGTCACCTCAAATAGCCCATAAGACCGATGCGGGAGGCGTCATACTCAACATACACACCGACTCCGAAGTCAGGCGAGCGTTCGACATAATCATGCAGCGAGTGAAGCAGTACAACCCGACCGCGGAAATCATCGGCGTCACCGTCCAGCCCATGATCAGCAGTAAAGGCTACGAAGTCATATTAGGCGGAAAAACTGATCCACTCTTCGGTCCAGTAATCCTCTTTGGCATGGGAGGCGTCGGCGTCGAACTCTTCAAAGACTACTCCATCGGGCTGCCGCCATTGAACACCACGCTCATTCGCAGAATGATGGAGGAAACCAAAGTCTACCAGCTTCTGAAGGGCTACAGGAACGAGCCGCCAGCCAACCTCAAGCTTTTGGAAGAGACTATGCTACTGTTCTCGCAGCTGCTCATCGACTTTCCGCAGATAAAGGAAATTGACATCAACCCGCTCCTCATAAACGATAAGGAAGCCTGCATCCTCGACGCGCGAGTGGTCGTTGACAAGGACCACGTTTTCAAGAGGTTCGAACCGCACGAGCACTTGGTGATTAGTCCTTACCCAAAGAAGTACGAGACTTTGTGGACACTTGAGAACAGGCAAGAGGTGCTGCTGAGACCCATAAAACCCGAAGACGAGCCCATGTGGCTGGAAATGTTCCAGAGCTTCTCCGAAGAATCCATCCGCTACAGGTTCTTCCAGATGCTGAAAGACACGCCCCACGAAGTCCGAGTGCGCTACTGCAACATCGACTACGACCGCGAAATCGCCATCGTGGCAGAGCTAACCGAGGAAGGACGCAGAAAAATCCTAGGCGTAGCCAGAATCAGCATCGAGCCTGATGGAAAAAGCGGCGAACTAGCCTTCATCATCGGCGACAAGTGGCAAGGCTTGGGACTAGGTACCAAAATGGTAGATTACGTTCTTGAAATCGCCAAGGAAATGCATGTCGAAAAAGTTTACGCCATAATGCTGCCTGACAACGCCAGAGCCTTAAGCTTGACCAAGAAGATGGGGTTCCAACTTGAGTACTTGGAAGACGGCGCAGTCAAAGGCGTCCTAGACCTCAGAGAAGAAATCATTCAAGCAGAATGCCCCAAATTGCCAGAGACTCCAGAAATAAAAAAGGAAGAAACGCCCGCTCAAGAAAAAAGCGAGGAAACGGCTAAGCCAGAGGCGGAGATAGCCTCGCAATAGCCTATTCTAAACGAAGTTCACTTTAACGTAGTGTGTCGAGCACGAAATGCACGGGTCATAAGCCCTGACCAGCATTTCCAAGCTCAACTCAATCTCTTTTTCCTTCTTGTCCAAGATCTTAGGCACCAGCGCTTTCATGTCCAGTTCGATGTTGCCGTGGTTCTGGTTCGTCGGAATTACGCAGTTGGCTTTGGTGCAAATCCCCTTCTCGTTGTACGTGTAGTCGTGGAACAGTATGCCTCTTGGCACCTCGACTGCGCCGATGCCGCGCCCAGCTTTAACCTTAATCGGCGGGTTGTTGTAGTCAGGCTGCTGCTGTAGTCCTGTTGCTTCAAGCTCGTCAATCAGCCGAATTGAATCCTCCACGTTGTGGACAACTTCTACAAGCTGCGCGATGTTGTTCATGAACGGGTTATGGCATACGGGCTTCAAACCGAACAGTTCCGCGGTCTTCTTCGCTAAGGGCGAAAGCTTGTCATAATTAAGGTTGAGCCTTGCAAGCGCGCCGACCATGTATGAGTCTCGCGTGTGCTTCGCCCGCTTCGCCGTGGACCAGGGCACAATGTACTCGTTGGTGAAGGAAAGGTACTCGGTGACCGGCGCTGTTCCAGTGTCAGTTGAGCCAAGGTTGCCGTCGTAGAATGCGTACTCGTCTGGTTTGGTTAACCCTATGAACTCGGTTTCCCTTGTGAAATCAGGCAGCTTCGACGCCAAACTCTTGAACAGCTCCGCCACTTTCAGGAGGTCAGGCACCGACGCTTGTAGCCGCTCTCTGAGTTCTGCTAGCTCCTTCATTGAGGGGATTTTTGAGAAGCCACCAGGTATCAGTCTTTGCGGGTGCGTTGTCCTGCCGCAGAGTAGGTTAGACATCTCATTCGCTAGCCTGTGCACTCTCAGAACCGTTTTGACCTCCTCAGGGTTCGAGGACGCAACAGGGATAACTGAACCCACGCCCAAAAGGTCTGGCAACACCAGAAAGCCCAAGTGCAAAACGTGGCTCTGCATGTTCTCCGCGTGCAACGCAAGCTTCCTAAGCTTCAGGTCCTGCTCGCTTATCGTGATGCCCATCGCCGCTTCGGTGGCGCGCAACGACGCCAGAGTGTGTCCTATGGAGCAGATACCGCAGATGCGCGAAGTGATATGATGCAGTTCACGCCAATTGCGGCCAACAACCATGGCTTCAAAAAACCGTGGCGCTTCCGATATGTTCCACTCGCATTTTTCAATAGTTCCTTTTCGCACGTTGACGTAGATATTTCCGTGACCCTCAACTCTTGTCACGTGGTGCACGTTAATGTCAAGGTTTCTTTCTTTCATCTTTTCCTCTCCTGCCAACCGAAGTATAGCTTAAACTTGTTAATCGCGTCGTCCACCGTGAGTCCATACTTGATCAGTACTTCTTTCTCCGAGTTCTCGTTCGGGTTGTCCACCAAGCCGCGGCAGCCCCAGCATATGGTTCCCTCATTGACGCAGCAGGAGTTGCAGCCTGCTCTGGTGACAGGCCCCACGCAGTACTGTCCCCTTTCGAACGCGCAGACGTTCTCGTTCTTCTTGCATTCGACACAAACGGGGTAGGTGGGTATGTCAGGCTTCTTTCCCAGCAGAAGCGATTTGACAACGCTTAGAAACTCGTCCTTGGTAATTGGGCAGCCATGTACGTAGGCGTCCACAGGTATCACGGCGTCAATTGGTCGAGCAGCGTAAGAATCAAACAGTCTTGCGTCCTCGCCATATACCGTTTTCCTAACATCATCCAAGTCCTTATCGTTTCTCAACGAGTTG
This sequence comes from Candidatus Bathyarchaeota archaeon A05DMB-2, assembly GCA_018475625.1. Taxonomy (GTDB): domain Archaea; phylum Thermoproteota; class Bathyarchaeia; order Bathyarchaeales; family Bathycorpusculaceae; genus A05DMB-2. Next base: position 95,719 of record JAAKEZ010000007.1, on the reverse strand, counting down.
ATGCCGCCGATTGTGGCGCATGAGCCAATGGCGACCACTAGCTTGGCGGTCTTCCTGATCTGCTTCAGCCGCTCCTCATCCTGCAGGCGAGTGCAAGAGCCCTCGATGAACGCTATGTCGTAGTTGTCGCTGTGTTCTTTCATGACTTCCCTGAAACTTACAACCTCAACCTGCCCCAGAAGGTCAAGAAGTTCTTCTTCCAAGTTTGCAACCTGCAACTGGTCTCCTTCGCAGCCTGCAAAATCAAAGAAAGCAACTTTTGGCTTCGCCATTATAACGCCTCCGGTACACCTTTAATCTTTGAATAATTGAAAACTGGGCCATCTTTGCACACGTAGATCTGGTTGATTTGGCAGTGCCCGCATTTTCCAACTCCACACTTCATTCTCCGCTCGAGAGAAAGGATTATGTGGTCGTCTGGGAGGTTTCTGTCTTTCAAGTCGTGGATGACAAACTTGTACATGATGGGCGGACCACAGACCACAGCATAAGTGCTTTCAGGGTCAAAGCTGACTTGCGGAATCAAAGTTGTTATGACGCCGATGTTGCCGGTCCACACTTCGTTCTCGGGGCACCAGTTAACGGTGGGTTTGAATTCAACATCGTCTCTCTTAGCCAGCGCGAGCATTTCCTCGCTGAAAAGCAGTTCCCGCGGTTCCTTGCAGCCATACAGCAGAATAACGCGACCATACTTCTCTCTGTTGTCCAGAACGTAATTGAACAGAGACCGCAGCGGCGCGATTCCGAGACCGCCTGCCACAAACAGCAGGTCTTTGCCCTTCAAGAATTCGTAGTCAAAGCCGTTTCCAAACGGGCCTCTGATGCCCACTTTGTCGCCTTCTTTAAGCGTATGCAGCTTGGTGGTCACGTTTCCCAGCTTGCGAACGCAGAGTTCAAACGTGCCCTTCTTTGTGGGCGAGGAGGAAACGGAAATGGGTGCTTCGCCTATGCCGAAGACTGAAACCTCCACGAACTGCCCAGGTTTATGACCCAGCTCGGAACCGTCGTCCAGCTTTATCTCGAAAAGTGTTTCGTTGGCAGTCATGGACACCTTCTTAACGATTGTCGCCAGCTTCGGCACGTAATCTATGTTGCCTTCGGTTTGGATCTCCACAGAGGGTTCAGCTGCTGGAGTAATTTCCACGCCCAAGCTTTTGGTCTCATGGTACATGTCATTGAAGAGTTTGACGGGGTTCGCGATATCGGGAAGGCAGTTTGAGGAGCACCTGCCGCAGCCCACACATGAGATGAAGCCAAAGCGGTCATAAAGATACTTGCCCTTCTTAAAGTAGCGGTGCCTATACCGTGTCGGTCTGGTGGGGCGGAAGTTCTCACCCGACGCAATTTTGGCAAAATCTTCTAACAGACAGCCGTCCCATGTTCGTATCCTCTCGCCGCGTTCCAACGACAGGTCTGTGCTGTCTTTGACGTCAAAGCAGTAGCATGTGGGACATACAAGGACGCATGAGCCGCAAGCTAGGCATTTTTCGGAGTGTTTTTCCCAAAATCCGCTTTTCTCATAGGTCTTACTGAGCAGTTCGGGAATTAGTTCTGGTGAGAAATCAAATTTTTGTTTGGACATGTTAAGGATTTCTCGTTTCTTCTGACCGACCAACTGGATGTCTCTTGCGAGCGCAGTTGTGACGTTCTTTGCGTATTTATTCAGAAGTTCTTCGCCTTTTGCGTGCCCAATATTGATTGCGTATCTGTTTCCAAGGTCTGTTAACATCAAGTCGTAGCCGTAGTCAATTACTGCACAGCCCATTTGTGGCGCAAAACAGTACTTTGACATGTTTTGAATGTTAATGCCAATTATGATTGAAGCGTTTCTCTTTTCGAAGTAGTATGGGTCAGATTTGGTTTCTTTGAAGATTTCGTCCATGTGGAGCAGAGCCACAATATCGTAAGGATGAACGCCTATGATGACTAAAGGCTTAACTTCTTCAGCCTTGGGAACAGCAAAACCCGTTGTCACATCGTAAGTAACAAGTGTTTCACGCTGAGGAAAGAAGTACTTCTTCGGAGGCAGAAGCGTCACATCATAATCCAAACGCAGTTCGCTGGCTGATTCCAAGGGGCCGAAAGCAAACTTGTCGCCTTTTGCTTTTACTCCAATAACATTCAAAGATTTATCTTTAATAAGGGCGTTAACAAACTCTGCAAAGTCTTCTTTTGAGATTACACGCATCTTTTTATCCTCACCAAATGCCTCCGCGCAAGGCAAGTTTGCTGGTAGAATTGCAGCTTTGCATAATTTATGGTTTTCTCATAGATTAGCCAGTTCTTGGCGATAAGACGAGCGTATTCAGTTTTCTTTTCGGCGGACCCTAAGCACTTAAGAATGATTGTCTAATTCAGGTACACAACTGCCTTTTTCTAACGTGAATAGTTTAAATTCATGTTTTTAATCTTTATATACAGCAACTTTTCAGTAAGCATGAACACTGCGGGTGAGAACTTGACAGCATTAGAAATTACCAAATTGGAGGATTGGAATTTTGTCAAAGGATGACAGCCGCCGCGTAATATTGGAAAAAGTAATGAGGGACCACGGCTACCAAGAGAGCGCTCTTCTTGAAATCCTTCACAAAGCCCAAGAACTCTATGGATACCTCGATAAAGAATTGTTGATGGATATTTCCGGCTCCCTCAATCTTCCGCCGAGTCACGTGTTCGGAGTAGCGACGTTTTACAGCTTCTTCAAACTCAAACGCCCAGGCCAACACGTTGTTACTGGGTGCATGGGCACAGCTTGCTACGTGAAGGGAGCTGATGAAATCATGCAGGCAGTTGAACGTGAATATAACATAAAACGTGGCGAAGCAACCCCTGACGGGAAACTTTCCCTGCTTGTTACTCGCTGCATCGGCGCTTGCGCTATGGCGCCAACCATCATAGTTGATGACGAAGTTATAGCAAAAGCCACGAAGGAAATCGTTTTACAGAAAATTAAACAGGTGCTTGGAGGTACCTAGCCTTGAATCTTGCTGATATTCAGAAAATAGCTGAACAAGAAGTAGATTTTGAAAGAGCTTACAAGTACCGCATTAACGTTTGCTGCTCAAGCGGTTGTGTTCCGCTTGGCGCTTTCAAAGTCCTCAAGGCATTCGAAGAGGCGGTGAAGGAATTTGGCGTTGAGAAAGAATGCAAAGTCGCCAAGACAGGATGCGTCGGCACCTGCTCCGTGGGTCCCGCGGTGGTTATAGAACCAGGAGACTACCTGTACCAGAATGTCACTCCCGAGAAGGTCCGGGAGGTAGTGCGAGATCACATAGTTCTAGGCTTACCTGTTAAAGGCATGCTTTACGGGAATCCGGCGTTCTTCAAAAAACAGCATCGTCTTGTTCTCAGAAACGCGGGCAAAATCGACCCGACAAGAATTCAGGATTACATCGCAATGGGCGGCTACTCCGCAATCGTGAAATGTTTGGCAACCATGACTCCTCAAGGCGTCATCTACGAGGTCGCAACCAGTAAGCTCAGGGGTAGAGGTGGCGCGGGTTTTCCAACGGGACAGAAATGGGGACTTGTAGCTCGGGCGCATGGCAAACCAAAATACATCGTTGCCAATTTGGATGAAGGCGACCCGGGAGTGTTCGCCAACCGCACCTTGGCTGAAGCAGACCCGCATGCTATACTGGAAGGCATGTTAATCGCCGCTTACGCCATAGGCGCAGAGAAAGGCTACTTGTACATAAGGTCGGAGTATCCATTGGCTATTCAGACTTTGCAGAGGGCGATTGCTCAGGCTAAATCATTGTCGTTGCTTGGCGATAATGTTCTTGAAACAGGTTTTAAGTTCGATGTTGAACTCCGCTTTGGAGCGGGCGCCTTCGTGGCTGGAGAAGAAACAGCCATACTTGCTTCTGTTGAGGGATGCCGTGCCATGCCTCGTCCGCGTCCGCCATACCCTGCCAACTCTGGTTTGTGGGGAAAGCCCACGCTGATACAAAACGTGGAAACGCTTGCCAACATCCCAATCATTATACAGAACGGCGGTGCGTGGTTCAGCAAAATCGGCACGCCCAGATGCACGGGAACCAAATGCTTCTCGCTGACTGGCAAAACCAATAATCCTGGACTTATCGAAGTGCCAATGGGCATCACCCTAAGAGAGGTCGTTTTCGATATAGGCGGCGGAGTCCCGGAGGGAAGAAAATTCAAAGCCGTGTTGGTTGGGGGTCCATCAGGCGGATGCCTTCCAGACGCGCTGCTGGATTTGCCAATCGACTATGACTCGCTTACACGCGTGGGAGCCATAATGGGGTCAGGCGGAATCGTAGTTCTCGACGACCACTCATGCATGGTGGACACAGCCAAGTTTTTCACGGAATTCTGCGTTGACGAGTCCTGCGGCAGATGCACGCCGTGCAGGGCAGGGCTCGCCCGGATCAAAGAGGTTTTTGCCGGTATCACTGAGGGCAACGCGAGAATGGAAGACATCACTACGCTGGAGAAAGCAAGCGTTTACATCAGAGATGCCAGCCTTTGCGGTCTGGGGCAGACCGCGCCCAACCCTGTTCTGACGACGTTGAGGTATTTCAGGGATGAGTATGTGGAGCATATCCGAGACAAAACCTGCAGGGCGGGTAAATGTTTCAAGAAGGAGGAAAAGGGTGTAGAGCAATGACCACCACTACAGTCACATTGAAAATAGACGGGTTGGAAGTCACCGTGCCAGAAGGAACGATGATACTGAAAGCCGCCAAAGACAACGGCATAATCATTCCCACGTTGTGCAACTTGGAAGGCTTAAGCCCTTACGGTGGATGCCGTCTGTGCTTGGTTGAAATAAGTGGTTCGCCTAAACTGTTCCCAGCCTGTATAACACCCGTCAGTAGCGGCATGGAAGTCACAACCAAATCAGAGAGGCTGACGGAGTATCGCAGGATGGCTGTGCAGATGCTCCTCGCGGAGAGAACGCACATCTGCTCCGTCTGCGTGGCTAACGACCACTGCGAACTGCAGAGCTTGGCGAACCAGTTGGGCGTTGACCACGTCCTGTTCGAGAGGAAATGGACAAACCTAGAAATCGACTCCAGCCACGACTTCTTGGTTATCGACAGAAACAGGTGCATACTCTGCACGCGGTGCATAAGAGTCTGCGACGAAATAGAAGGAGTCCACACGCTGGACTTGAAGTTGCGCGGTAAAGACTCCCAGGTAATCATGGACCTTGACGAGCACTGGGGTAGCTCCTGCTCCTGCACGTCATGCCGAAAATGCGCTAAGGTCTGCCCTGTCGGAGCCATTTACATCGAAGGCGAACCCGTTTCTCACACCAAGCATAAGGACATTGCTGAGTTTATCACGGAACGGAGGCAGCGAAAATGGAAACGGTAGAAAAAACACGGGTGGCGACGATATGGCTCAGCGGCTGCTCAGGCTGCCACATGTCCTTCCTCGACCAAGACGAACTGCTCATTGATTTGGCGAAGAAGGTCAAGCTGGTCTACAGTCCAATCGCTGACGTGAAGGTTTTTCCCGAGAACGTTGACGTGACCCTCATTGAGGGCGCAGTTGCGAACGAGGAGCAGTTGAGCTTGCTGAAGCGAGCGAGGGAGCGAACAAAAATTCTGATTTCGCTGGGCGACTGCGCTGTCACGGGTAACGTCACTGCTTTAAGAAATGCGTGGGAAAACAGCGACCAAGCTATTCTTCAACGAGCCTACATAGAAAACGCCAACGTTAACCAGCAGATTCCAACGGATGTGCCGAAACTGCTGAAGAAGGTGCATCCGTTGCATGAAGTGGTTAAGGTGGACTATTTTATTCCTGGGTGCCCGCCTTCTGCAGGGCTCATAAACTACGTTCTGACGGAGTTGTTGGCTGGAAGGACGCCTAACATGGAAGGCAGGTCCAAATATGGTTGAGGGATGAAGAATGCGCAAAGAAATTGTTATAAACCCAGTAACGCGGATTGAGGGACACGCCAAAGTAACCATATTCCTGAAAGACGACCAAACAGTCAAAGAAGCAAGGTTCCAAGTCGTAGACTTCAGAGGCTTCGAGAAGTTTTGTGAAAGACGCCCATTCTACGAGATGCCCAACATAACCTCCCGATCCTGCGGCATCTGCCCCGTAAGCCACCTGATGGCTTCAGCGAAAGCCTGCGACCAAATAGTCGGAGTGACCCCGCCGACGACAGCGGTTTTGCTGCGACGTCTGATGCACATGGGGCAAATGATTCAGTCACACGCGCTGAACCTGTTCCACCTGTCTTTCCCTGATTTGCTGTTGGGAATGGACTCGGACCCCGCGGAGAGGAACATTTTCGGCTTGATAGAGAAGCAGCCTGAATTGGCGCGGCAGGGCATTAAGCTGCGGAAGTACGGGCAAGAACTCATAGAAAAAGTGGCTGGCAAACGGATACACTCCAGCGAGTGGGTCATGCCCGGCGGCGGCAAATGGCCACTGACGAAGCAAAACGCTGACTATCTCCATTCTAACTTGCCCGAAGCGTTAGACATCACGGTTAAGACGATTGCGTTTTTCAAAAAATGCTTGGATGGGCTGGAGGATGAGGTGGAGAACTTTGGCAACTTCCCAACCTACTACTTGGGCTTGGTGACGGCGAAAGGCGGGCTAGAGCACTATGACGGCAAGATACGAATACTCGACGCAGAAGGCAAGATTGTGGCGGACCAGCTTGACCCCGTAACCTATTACGATTACATAGGCGAGGCTGTGGAGCCGTGGTCGTACATGAAGTTTCCATACTACAAACCGCTGGGCTATCCAGACGGCACCTATCGAGTTGGTCCCTTAGCTAGGTTGAACATCGCTTCGCACTGCGGCACGCCGCTCGCGGACGAGGAGCTTAAGGAGTTCAAGAAGCTCGGCAAGAACGGCGTCGTCCAAAGCACGTTCCACTATCACTACGCGCGGCTGATTGAGATTCTCTTCTGCCTCGAGGGCGTGAAGGAAATCCTTGAAGACCCCGAGGTGCTTTCTGAACGCGTCAGCGCCAAAGCCTTCGTTAACAACGATGAAGGGGTCGGTGTGGCTGAGGCTCCGCGGGGCACGCTGATTCATCATTACGCGGTTGACCCGCAGGGCATGATTCTGTGGGCTAACATGATTATCGCCACGGAACACAACAACATAGCCTACAACAAAGCTGTGACGCAGGTGGCTAAGAAGTACGTGAATGGGAAACGCTTGCAAGAGGGCATGCTGAATAGGGTTGAAGCAGTCATCCGCGCATTCGACCCATGCTTGAGCTGCGCAACTCACGCCGTCGGACAAATGCCTCTAGAAGTAAAGCTTATCGATGCAGAAGGCAGACTCGTAGACCGAAAAATTCGATAAAGAACTGTTTAGAAAGCGAAAATGAAAATTCCAATGCTTATTTTCTTTTTATGAGGTAGAGTAAAGAGCAAGCCAGCGACGATTGCTGCCACGATTATAGCTACGCCTATGATTAACTCCTTCTATAGAAAAAATTTCATACGTCAGTTCAGGCTATTGTTTTAGCCAGTTTTCAAGGAAAACTTGATTGGTGTTGCCTGTTTTTTCCAGCGTCACTATGCCTCTCTCTGCCAACCTTGCCACGATTCTGTGGGTTTTGAGTCTGCTGAGCCCTGCTTCTTTCCGTATGTATTTCTGCAGGTATTTCCCGTTGTGTGCCTTCAACACTTCGATGACTTTGCGTTCTTCCGTGTTCAGCGTTTTCAGCACAGACTCGTAAGCGTTAACTGGAGCAACTGTGTTCTGTGATGGCTGCGTAACCGCATTTCCCGTTTTTACAGCACTTGTCCGAATTTCAGGAAAAGCTACGAAATACGCCAAGCCTCCAACTCCGAAGATGGTGACGCCAGCCAATACCACGAAAACCACGCCAAAATAGGATGGAACTGGGTTTTGAACCGTAGCTACGGGAACGTTGCCTGTGCTATGTCCCATCATTCCACCCATGCTGTTCCACATGTCGCCCATCCAGTTTGATTGGTACGTGGATTGCGGCGTGGAAGTGAACATGGTGAAGCCTATCACCGTTAGCGCTATTAAAGACGCTAAAGATGCGATTAGGATGGTTAGAAATATGTTGATTTTTTTCATGTGCATCAACAATAACACTGTTATTATTCTCCGATTTAAGCATATTGCCCTAAAAAACAAAAACCCAACAACCACGAAACGTTTCACCCATATCCCAAAATTTAGACCGTAACCTCTTCGAAACGAAGAAAGAAAAGAAAAACTGTTTCGCAGCTTTTCCTTCCCTTTTTCTATGGACAACCAGCTTATTTCATGGTGTCGGCGAATACCGCGCCAGAATCCCCTTCGTTATTCTCGGCGGTTTCGGCTTCCACGCCGCCAAACGCTTCCTAATCTCTTCATCGCTTAATTCCACGTTCAAAGCGCGATTCGGAATATCCACAACGATAACGTCGCCTTGCTTGACCACAGCGATTGGACCAGCCTCAGCCGCTTCGGGCGCAACATGCCCAATGCAGGGTCCACGTGTAGCACCAGAAAACCTGCCGTCCGTAATCAACGCCACACTCTCGCTTAAGCCCATACCTGCAATTGTGGCTGTCGGAATAAGCATCTCCGGCATACCAGGACCACCTTTCGGACCCTCATAACGGATAACCACAACGTCGCCAGGCTGAACCTTATGCGCTCGAATCGCGGCAACTGCTTCTTGCTCCGAATCAAAAACCCGCGCTGGCCCCTTGTGGCGAAGCATCTTCGGCGAAACAGCCGCCGTTTTTACAACAGCACCTTTCGGCGCCAAGTTGCCCGTCAAAATCGCGATGCCGCCTTCTTTGTGCACAGGGTTCGACAAGGGACAAATAACCTCAGCGTCCAGAACCTCTGCGCCAGCGACGTTTTCGCCGATGGATTTCCCAGTCACCGTCAAAGCATCCATGTTAAGCAGCGGTTTCAACTCATTCATGAGCGCGGGGATTCCACCGGCAACGTGCAAGTCCTCAAGCGCGTATGGTCCGCTTGGAATCATGCTGCAAAGGTGTGGTACTCGTCTTCCCGCTTCGTCGAAAGCCGACAAGGGCAATGCCACATCGGCTTCTCTCGCGATGGCTGACAGGTGAAGTACAGTGTTGGTGGATCCGCCGAGTGCCATGTCAACATTTATGGCGTTCTGGAAGGCTTCGCGTTTCATTATAGCTGAAGGTCTAGTGTCGTTGCGGACGAGTTTGACTATGGCTTCGCCAGTTTCTTTGGCGATGCGTATCTTCTGGGCGCTGTTTGCCAGTGCAGTGGCACAGTATGGCAGTGACATCCCTAATGCTTCAGTTACGCATGCCATAGTATTAGCGGTGAACATGCCGTTGCAACTGCCGCATCCGGGGCAAGCCGCGTTTTCCAGCTGGATGAGTTCTTCAGGCTTCATTTTTCCCGCGTAAACCTGTCCTAATCCTTCTGGCATGGATGAGTAGCCGATTTTTTTTCCACGGAAGGTTCCGGAAGCCATGGGTCCACCAGTTACTAAGATGGCGGGTATATCTAGTCGTGCTGCTGCCATGAGCATTCCAGGCGTAACTTTGTCACAGTTGGAGACTAGGACCAAGCCGTCTAGGCGGTGTGCCTGCGCCATGATTTCGACTGAGTCGGCGATGAGTTCGCGGCTGGGCAGCGAATAGCGCATGCCTTCGTGTCCCATGGCGAGCCCGTCGCAGACAGCTATGGTGTTGAATTCGAAAGGTGTTCCGCCTGCGGCTTCGATGCCGGCTTTTACGGCGGCGGCAATTTCGTTTAGGTGGATGTGTCCTGGGACTATGGTGGTGTAGCTGTTGGCTATACCGATGAAGGGTTTCGCTATGTCTTCATCGGTGAGTCCTAACGCTTTCAGGAGTGCGCGGTGTGGGGCTCTCTCTATTCCTTTTTTTATTGTGTCACTTCTCATGTTTTGTACCTTCATGGTTTAGTGTATAGTGTATTTAATTTAGTTAGATTTAAGGTGTTTTGCGGTTTGTTTTTTATTTTGGTGCAGGTTTGTGTGTGCTTGCTAAACACATCACTTCTTGCTCGTGGCTTCTGCGTTGATTTCTGAATTCGATTTGTTTTTCGGGTTGCGGGATGCTGTTTCGAGCACATCATCTCTAAGAACTCTTAGACAATCTTCTTACGAAGAACTTGCGGATTTCCTCAACCACAACAACCACCACAGCCAGCGAAGCCAAGAATACCCAATCGCCAAAGCCCAGCGGTGCTGTGCCGAAGAACGGTCGAATATACGGCACATAAATCAGAAAAGACAGAATGGAAAGCTGTGCCACGATGCCCACGATTATCCACTTGTTGGCTGAAAGTCTCGACTTGAAAATCGAAGCCTTGCTCGTCCTGCAAGCAAGCACATTCCCCGCCTGAGCTACCACAATCCCCGCAAAAGTCATCGTAACACCCTTAAGATAAACCGGACTGTCGCTTGGCAAAGACATTCCGAGTTGCCAACCACCAGCCATCCAAGTGCTTAAGCATCCGTACATGGCTCCGATGGCAATTATTACGCCGATGAAGAGCGAACGCGAGAAAACCTTGGCGGTAAACAATCGCTCCTTGATGCTTCTTGGCGGTTCATTCATTATTCCCACCTCAGGTGGTTCACGGCTCAAAGCCAACGAAGGAACAACATCTATAGCTAGGTCAATGGCCAAAACCTGCACCACCAGTAACGGCAAGGGAATTCCCAACAGTGCATAAAGCACGTAAGGAATCAACTCAGCCCAGTTATGCGAGAAAACATACACGATAAACTTGCGGATATTTTCATAAATCGCCCTTCCAGACTCCACGGCTTTCACAATAGATTCAAAACTGTCATCCAGGAGAACCATGTCAGCCGCTTCACGCGCTACGTCTGTCCCAGAAACCCCCATAGCCACGCCAATATCCGCCTCCTTCAAAGAAGGTGCATCATTCGCGCCGTCACCCGTAACCGCCACAATTTCGCCACTATCGCGAATGACTTTAACTATGCGTAGCTTCTGCTCCGGAGACACCCGTGCAAAAAGCACGTTCCCCATTTTAACCGCCGCCACGATAGCCTCGTCGCTCAAAGAATCTAAATCCGCGCCTCGAATCACGTTGCAGCAGTCATGCGTCACAATGCCCACCTCCTCCGCTATCGCTCGCGCTGTGGGACCATAATCTCCAGTGATTATCACTGTCTTGATTCCAGCCTGTTTCGCCTTCGTAACTGCTTCTTTCACCTCAGGTCTTGGTGGATCACGCATGGCGGCTAACCCTACAAAAACCATATCCCGCTCCACATCTGCGTCCTTAGAGTATTCGCTCTTGGGTAGTTTTTTGTAGGCTATTGCGATAACACGTAAGCCTTCATTGGCAAACTCGCGAATCCGCGCTTCTGCAACCCTCAAATTCGCGCGAGTAAACTCTTCCTCCCTGTCATCCACAAGTATTCTTTTGCAGACAGTCAATATGCTTCTTGGGGCACCCTTCGTGCAAACAAGAACGTCACCGTTAAGCTTGTGAACCGTAGTCATCCTTTTACGGGTAAAATCAAAAGGCTTAATGTCAACAATTGGCTTCTCAGCGAGAACATCCTGAACATTCAAACCGTACTTAAGTGCGGCAACAACCAAAGCTCCATCAGTCGGATCACCGATCACGCTCCACGCAGCGTTCCTGTCCGATGGGGGTTCAATCTTCGCGCTATTGCAAAGTGCGGCAATCTCCAGCAGTTTCTCAACTACGCCAACCTCTTTCCTCTTCAATGGTTCACCTTTCAGAGTGAAGTCGCCGGTTGGGTCATAACCTATTCCAGACACCTCGACGATGTGGTTCTTGACCCACAACTTCTTAACCGTCATCTCCCCCTTCGTAATGGTGCCAGTCTTGTCGGTGCAGATTACGGTGACGCTGCCCAACGTCTGAACCGAAGACAACCGTTTCACGAGAACGTTCTGTCGTACCATCTTCAAAACGTTAATCGCAAGAGCGCTGGAAACCGTAACCTGCAAGCCTTCAGGAACACATGCAACCATGACACCTATCATGAAGAGTATGCTAGTGTACAGTTCCACTCTTAGCCACAGTAAACTTGTAGCGAAAAACACGGCTCCAACAACCACGGCAATGACGAAATCATACTTAGCCATCAACGTAATTTCCTTCTGAAGAGGACTATCCTCCTCACGAATCGTCTGAGTTAAATTAGCAATCTGCCCAAACTGCGTGCTCATACCAGTAGCAATCACAACGGCTTTGCCGCTGCCACGAGCCACACTCGTACTCATAAAGACGAGGTTTGGCGAATCTAGGTATGTCCTGTCAACCTGTTTCGGAAGCTTAGCGCTTCTCGGCTGCGGTTCCGATTCCCCAGTCAACGGAACGTTATTTGTCCACAAGTCAAAAGCCTCAATCAGCCGTGCGTCTGCGGGAACACGATCACCTTCCTCCAGAATGATGATGTCACCGGGAACTATCTCCTTCACAGGTATCTTGTGAAGTTCTCCATCGCGAATGACCTTAGCATACTCTGGCACCCAGTGCTTCAGCGTCTGCATGGCTTTTTCCGCCCTGGACTCTTGGAAAAGGCTGACAAAGATGTTGAGCAGTACAACGCCGAGGATGATGAGGCTTAGTTCCCATTGCTGGCTAATGGCTGCCAAAGCAGCTGCGAACAGTAGGAGTATGCCAAATAAGTCTTTGAAGTGGATTATAAACCTGTAAGAGAGGGATGCGGTTTTCTTCTCGACGAGTACGTTGAAACCGTATTGTTTCAGGCGAGCTTTAGCTTCTTCGCTGCTTAATCCGTTAGATGACGTATGCAAGGCATCGAAGACTTCGTTGAGACGCATGGAAGCAGCTTTTTCCAAAATAACTCCCCGCTAAAACCTTAGCAGACAGTTTGGTTATGAATCACGACCGCACTGACATGAGAATATGAGCAGCACTGGTAAAATCTGTAATGCCAAATTATCTCTCGGTTGATAACTAGTTGAAGGCACATGCGTATCCTCAGCGCTTACCATTTTAATTACGTTTGGTTTGCCTTTTATGTTGTTTGTTTTTGGCTTAAGTTGAAACGGCGGCTTTTAAACCAATCGGATATAGAGGCGGTTTTTCCATGCGATAATCGTTCTCTGCTTCGTTTTTTACGTTAGGTTAGGTTCTCATAGAATATTCAGGAGATGATGGGCATAAAGTTAATAGGCGACATTTTTCATTTCCATGTAGCTTACCTATTTAAGTGAGAATTAGAATGCTTCCGCTCGTCAAAACATTTCAAGTTAAGCACGTATCGTTTAGGTTGGAGAATGCATAGTTATGGCGCGTTACAGACAAACTGAAGAAATCATCAAGCTGATGAACAACTCCGAAATCATAAGGAACACCAGCATCATCGCCCATGTTGATCACGGAAAAACCACGCTGTCAGACAGCCTTTTGGCGGCTGCGGGAATTATCAGCACTCAGACAGCTGGACAGAAACTTTTCTTGGACTCATGGGATCTTGAACAGAAACGTCAGATGACGGTGTTCGCTTCTAACGTAAGTTTAGTTCACACGTACAAAAATCAGGATTACTTGATTAACCTCATCGACACTCCAGGACACATCGACTTCAGCGGAGCAGTGACCAGAAGCCTCAGAGCAGTTGACGGTGCGCTTGTTGTTGTGGACGCCGTTGAAGGACCCATGACGCAGACGGAAACGGTTCTCATGCAAGCGTTACGTGAGCGTGTGAAGCCGATTTTGTTCATCAACAAGGTTGATAGACTCATTAAGGAAATCAAGCTTACTCCAGAAGAGGTTCAGCGGAAATTCGCGAAAATCATCGTGCGAGTGAACACGCTTATCGAGAAATATGCTCCAGCGGAGCACAAAAAGGACTGGCAAGTAAAGGTTGAAGATGGACGTGTGGCGTTTGGTTCAGCGCTTCACAAATGGGGTTTGAATCTGCCTCACATGAAAGCCAAAGGACTTTCCTTCAAGGACATCATAGATGCGTACACGGGTGCACCTGAGGAAATCGGCAGAAAAGTGGACGAGCTAAGCAAGAAGGCACCATTACCTGAACCGATTTTGGACATGTTCTGCGAGCACTTACCTAATCCTTTGCAGGCGCAACCCTACAGGCAGAGTCAGATTTGGCCTGGAGACGCTGAAAGCGTCGTTGGTAAGAGTATGTCTAAGGTGGATCCTAATGGTCCGTTGTTGATGTGTATTTCGACGATTGAGGTTGATCCTCACAGCGGAACCGTTGCCATAGGCAGGGTTTTCAGTGGTTCGGTTACTAAGGGCAAGGTGGTGCAGCTTGTGAATAGCCATCAGAAGGGCGCCATACAACAGGTTTACATGAGCATGGCTACTGACAGAGTTATCGTTGACCGTGTTCCTGCGGGAAACATCGCGGCAATTTCTGGTTTGCCCTCGATTCATGTGGGTGAAACGGTCGCAGAAGACGGTGTGGAGACGCAGCCGTTTGAGGGGTTGAAGTATGTTTCTGACCCGGTTGTCACAGTGGCTGTTGAGCCTGAGGACGTTAAGGATTTGCCGCTGTTCGACAAGGTCATGCACAAGTTGACGACTGAAGACCCTAACTTGCATTTCACGATGGATAAGGAAAGCGGCGAGTTCCTGTTGAGCGGTATGGGTGAGTTACACCTCGAAATTACTGCGTACCGAATGCAGGAAGCTGGTTTGAAAGTTAAGCTCAGCAAACCTATCGTGATTTACCGTGAAACCATCAGCCACGACTACAAGGGTCCAGCGATAATGGGTAAAAGCCCAAACAAGCACAACAAGCTTTGGGTTACGATTGAGAAACTGAGCGAAGACGTGATTCAAGCCATAAAAGAAGGAAAGATTGCCGAGATGCAAACTCGTGACGAGAGAACAAAAGTACTGAGGACTTTGGGCTGGTCAGCGGATGACGCCAAAAACGTGGTGGCAATCGAAGAGAACAATCTGCTGGTTAATAGGATTAAGGGAAGACAGTACGTTGAAGAAATCATGGATCACATTAAGTCTGGTTTCCGCGAAGCGATGCATTCTTCACCGTTGGCAAAAGAACCAGCTTACGGGTTAAAAGTGAATCTGGAAGATGTTACCGTCCACGAAGACCCAGTGCACAGGGGTCCAGCGCAGATTTTGCCCATGACTTGGCGTCCAATATGGTGCGCTTTCCTGTTGAGCGACCCGAAACTGCTTGAGCCGCTGTTAAGTTTCGAGTGCAAAGTGCCGCAGGAATACGTAAGTCCAGTTATCGCGCTTGTGAATAAGCGTCGTGGCAAAATCTTGGACATGCCGAACGAAGAGGACATGATAATCGTGAAGGCGGAGATGCCGGTTTCCGAGAGTTTCGGAATCGCCGATGAACTGCGAAGCAGCACGCAGGGCAGAGCTTTCTGGGCTACACAGTTCAGTCGTTGGGCACCAGTTCCAGAGCAGATGCAGGCTGATACGATAAGGCAGATTCGTGAACGCAGAGGATTGTCACCAGTGCCGCCGAAGCCAGAAGAATTCTACGAGTCGGAATAAGCAACAACTTTTTCTCTCTTTTCCAATTCTTTTCTTTTGCCTTTATTCCAGTTGAGTATGTTGTGGATACCTTGTTCTGTAGTGCGTGGAAAAACATATCAAAGCGTAAACTATTGCAGCGTAGCTGTCCCTGATAAAAAACTATTTAGTTAAAAATGAAAAGAGCACGTGTTCAGTTCTGCAAACACATTATTTTGTTAGCAGAAAAAGTCCTATTTCAGCGAGCAGGTTAGGGAGTAGTCTTATTTTTTTGTTTTTTGCGACGAATGCCGATTGTTCGATGGTGATGTCTCTTTTTTTGCAGTACTCTCTGAAGTCTGCAATGCTCAGAAAATGAAGGTTTGGTGTGTCGTACCACTCATAAGGCAGAGAAGGTGTTACGGGAACTTTGCCTCTGAAAAACAGTTGAAACCGTGCTTTATAATGCACAAAGTTGGGGAATCCAACGATTGTTTTTTTGCCAACTCTTAACGCTTCTTCCAAGACGAAATCAGGTTTTTTCACCTGTTGAAATGTCTGGTTCAGTATCACGTAATCGAAGGACTTGTCAGCGTACTCAGCCAATCCCGTGTCGATGTCTTCTTGAAATACGCTTAAGCCTTGGGCGACGCAGCGGTGGATTGATTGCTCGCTGATTTCTATGCCTTGGGCACGCACTTGCTTTTCTTCGATAAGGCGCGTTAAGAGTTCGCCGTCGCCGCAGCCAAGGTCCAGCACTGACGCGGCCTGCTCAATCCAGTTCATAATGACTTGGTGTTCAATTTTAGTTGGCTGCTGGCTCATACCTGTTACCCTCCGTTCCTATTGCCGTTTGAAACCGTGCTCAGAAAATGTTCAATGAGGTCTGCTTCTTCTTCAATCTCCAGCAGAAATGCGTCATGTCCATACGTTGAGTTTATTTCGCAGTAAGTGGCGTCAACTCCTGCGAGCTTGCAGGCTTTCACGATTTCCTGCGACTGATAAGCAGGGTAAAGCCAGTCCGACTTGAACGCTATGACCAAGACTTTGGCTTTGAGGTCTTTGAAGATGTCAGATAGGTTTGTGCCGTTTAGGATGTTGAAGTAATCTATCGCTTTCGTTATGTAAAGGTACGAGTTAGCGTCGAATCTTTGAACAAAGTTGTCACCGCGATAGTGCAAATACCCCTCAACTTCAAATTCCGCTCCGAACTTGCGCGGTTCCTTCTCGGTTCTGATTTTCCGCCCGAACTTCTTTGCCATAGACACGTCGCTCATATACGTTATGTGCCCTATCATTCTTGCTACAGCTAATCCTTTAGCTGGAGCAGCGGAGCCGTAGTATCGTCCTTTTTTCCAGTTTGGGTCCGCCATAATTGCCTGTCGCCCTACTTCGTTGAAGGCTATCTGCTGAGGCGTATGCTTCATCGTGGTGGCGATTGGTATAGCTGAGCGTATCCTATCTGGGTAGGATACCATCCACTGGAGGACTTGCATTCCGCCCATCGAACCGCCGATAACCGTCAACAATCTTTCTATTCCTAAATGGTCAATCAGGTGCCGTTGTGCGTTCACCATGTCGCCGATAGTTATTATTGGGAAATCAAGCCCGTAAGGCTGCATTGTCTTCGGGTTTAACGATGAGGGCCCAGTGGAACCCCGGCAGCCGCCGATTACGTTGGAGCATATTACGAAATATTTGTTTGTGTCTATGCCCTTTCCTGGACCGATGAGGTTATCCCACCAGCCTGGAGTCACATCTCCCTTGCGAAATCCAGCGGCGTGAGCGTCCCCTGAGAGCGCGTGAGCAACAAGTATGGCGTTGGATTTTTGTTGGTTGAGCTCCCCGTATGTCTCGTACGCAAGTGTTATAGGTCCGAGTTTCTCGCCGTATTCAAGCTTTAGATCGTCTGGCGGATGCGCAAAAGTGAAGTATTTGGTTTCCGCTGTTTCCAGAGGTTTTTCAAGCAATATGGTTCGCCTCCTGTAAGAGCGGGTTAAAATTTTTGGAGTTTTAGGTCACCTTTTTGCTGATATTCGTAGAGCTTGGTCTATGTCCTCGATTATGTCGTCTGCGTCCTCGATGCCGATTGATAGACGTATGTAGTCTTCTGTTACGCCCGTTTGCGCTTGCTCTTCCCTGCTTAGCTGCTGATGGGTGGTCGAGGCTGGATGTATAACTAGGCTTTTAGTGTCCCCTATGTTGGCGAGATGTGAAAGGAGTTTTACGGATTCGATAAATTTCTTCCCAGCTTCCAGTCCGCCTTTTATACCGAAGCCTACAAGCCCGCCGTAGTTTCCTTTAAGGTATTTCGTTGCCAGCGTATGGCTTGGGTGTTCCTCAAGCCCTGGGTAATTAACCCAGGTGACGAGGGGATGATTTTTTAGGAACTTGGCGACTTTGAGGGCGTTTTCTGAGTGTTTTCTCTGACGCAGAGGCAGCGTCTCCAGTCCTTGGAGAAACAGGAAAGCGTTGAATGGGCTCAGGGCAGGTCCCATGTCTCGCAGTAGCTGCACGCGGACTTTGAAGATGAATGCAACGTTGCCGAGTCCTGGGAAATTTCCGAAACTATCCCAGAATTTGACCCCGTGGTAGCTTGGGTCGGGGTCGGTGAATTCGGGGAATTTACCGTTGTTCCATTGGAATTTTCCCGAGTCCACAATTACTCCGCCTATGCTGGTGCCGTGCCCGCCGATGTATTTAGTGGCTGACATCACCGTTATGTCAACGCCATAGTCGATTGGTCTGGTTAAACCCACTCCAACAGTGTTGTCAACCACGAATGGGATGCCTGCATTGTGGGCGACTTCGGCGATGGCTTCGAAATCTGGCACATCCAATTTCGGGTTTCCGATGGTTTCCGCGTATACTGCGCGTGTATTTTGGTTGATTGCTTTTTCGAACTCGCTTGGTTTGGAAGAGTCTACGAAAATTACTCTTCGCCCCAGTTTTGGGAAAGTGTAGTGGAAGAGCTGGTAGGTTCCGCCGTAGAGGTTGTTGGCTGACACGATTTCGTCACCTACCTGAGTTATCGTCAGGAGCGCTAGGGTTTCGGCTGCTTGTCCTGAAGCCACGGCTAACGCTCCTGTGCCGCCTTCGATGGCTGCGACTCGTCTTTCGAAAACGTCGGTTGTGGGATTATTCATGCGGGTGTAGATGTTGCCCACTTGTTTTAGGGCGAAGAGGTTGGCGGCGTGTTCTGTGCTTTCGAAAACGTATGATGAGGTTTGGTAAATGGGAACTGCTCTGGCCCCAGTGGCTGGATCAGGATGTTCTTGTCCAGCATGCACTGCGGTGGTATCGAGTTTTCTTTTTGGCATTTTTTGTTGTTCCTCTTTGTTTTATGTTGGCAATATCATTCCATAACGGTGTTATATACTTTTTTGCACGTTTTATTCCAAAAAGAATATCTACTCTCGGCAAATATCATATCAACAATGTTACCATCACTCGAAGAAATCGCAAAAAAACGACGCCAACTAGGCCTAAAACAAGCCGAACTTGCAAAACAGGCTGGTGTAAGCCAATCTTTAATCGCGAAACTCGAATCGGGAAAAACCGATTCCTGCTACACAAAAGTGAAGACAATTTTCGAGGTGCTTGAACGGTTAGAAATTAAGGAAAAGATTAAGGCAGGAAAAGTGATTAACAGCGAAGTTATAGGCGTTCAAGAAAGCGAACCAGTTTACAAAGCGGTACAGTTGATGAAGAGCTATGGCTATTCTCAGCTTCCCGTTTTCAACGGAAAACAATCCGTTGGCAGCGTCTCCGAGAGAACTATACTGCGACACATCCTAAGCGGAAAAGATCTATCCCAGATATCTGAGTTGCCTGTAGGAGAAATCATGGAAGAAGCTTTCCCCCAAGTCAGTGAAGACGCACCATTACCAACAATTTCGAGCCTTCTACAAGCCTATTCTGCTGTTTTGGTGCTCAGGAAAGGCCACATCGTCGGTATAATCACCAAAGCTGACCTGCTGAGAATGCTGTGAATTTCCAACACTGCTTCAAAAATAGGCTTCCTGATCTTTGACGAATTTTACATAGAATGAAAGAGCCCAAAGGGCAAACCAAACATCATTCTAGGAAAGTTTAATGTGCACAACTGCGTATTGGTTTTTGATGCATTATGTTTATTGTCGGAATTTGCGGCAGTCCAAGGCAGCAAGCCACTGAGCACGTTTTGAAAGAAGCCTTGCGTATGCTTGAGGAGAAAGGTTTTGGGACGCGGTTCTGGACGGTCCGCGGCAAGCGACTCGGCTTCTGCACCCACTGCAATTACTGCCTCGAAAACAAGGAGTGCGTCTTCAAAGATGACATGCAGGAACTCTACGCGCTGCTTAATGACGCTGATGGGTTAATCTTTGCCACGCCCGTCTACAACGGCGGAGCCAGCGCCCAGATTAAAACGGTGATGGACAGGTGTCGCGCAGTTGTGGCGGCTGATAAGAACTTCTTCAAGGGAAAAGTAGGTATGGGCATCGCTCTCGGCGGAGACCGCGTCGGCGGACAAGAAGCAGCTTTGCAGCAGATTCATACCTTCTACGTCTTGAACGGCATGATAGTAGCGAGCGGCGGGTTCTTCGGCGCCAACTTGGGCGCTACCTTTTGGACCAAGGACACTCTGGAAGGCGTGAAGCAGGACGAAGAGGGTTTCCGTAGCTTAAAGAAAACGGTGACGCGCTTCGCCGAGTATCTCAATAGGTACAGGAGTGACCCGCATGGCTAAAAATGAAGCTAAGAAACTGAAAGTTGCGTGGGGAATCTCGGGCGCAGGTGACAAAATCGCCGAGTTCCTAGAAGTCATGAAAGACATAAAGAAAGAGTACGAGGGCACCGTGGAAATCCACGTTTTCCTTTCCAAAGCCGCAGAAACAGTCCTCAAATTCTACCGACTCGAAAACGAGCTAAAGCAGAACTTCTCAAAGATTCAGGTTGAGGTGAATTCTAACTCGCCTTTCCTAGCGGCGTGGATGCAGATGCGTAAGTACGAGTTTCTCCTCATCGCGCCCGGCACATCAAACACGGTGGCAAAAATCGCCCTCGGTATAGGCGACAGCATGCTCACGAATGCCGCAAGCATGAGCTTGAAAGCTTTCGTGCCAGTGTACATCGTGCCCACGGACTACGAAGAAAAAACAGTCTACACCAAGCTCCCCAACGGCAAGGAGATGAAGCTGCGAATCAGGAAAGAAGATGCCGAAAACGTCAGACGACTGGAACGCATGGACGACGTGCACGTTCTGGAAAACCCGCAGAAAATCCGTGAAGTCTTCGAGGAATGGTTCGGGAAAGCCCAAACTTAAATCAGGGACGCCAGAAGCCCGCCTGCCAACCCCAAAAACACGGGCAGCGGCAAGCCTGGGAAAATGTTCTTCCTCTCCAATATCAACAAGGTGAGAAAAGAACCAGCCAAAATGCCGATTATAGAAACGAAGCACGGCAAGAAATTCGGCTGGAAGTTAAAAAGCATGATGCCTGAAAGCATAGAGTAAAACACCAAATCCCCCAAGCCCATCTGAATATCCTTAAACGAGTAGCTCAAACCCTTAAGCTGATCCAAACCCGACTGAGCGATTTTGCCAACAGGCCCGTAATAAACCGCAACCACGTCGTAAACCGCCAAGAACACGAGAATCAACAGCGCGCTCCAGAATGGAATGAAAAATCCAAAGAACACTCCAAGCGCTCCGCCTAAGCAGACCACGGCGGTGTTGCGAGCCCTGCTGCCCCAACGGAAAACCGCGAGGTCAAAAAGGATAGTCAGAATAATGGAAAGCGGTGTGACCAGAAACTCCAAACTTGGAAAATAAGCAAGCACGGCAGATAGGTAAATCAGTGATAATAGCAAAGCGGCAGTGGTCAAGGCTAAGCCGATGAGTACGTTAATTATTTTTTGGCTTTTGCGCTTGAGGAGAATGTAGAAGACTGTGGCGCTTATAGCAACTAGAACAACGAAGTATATCGCGTTTCCAAAAGGTCCGGATGGCGAGTTTTCGGGAAACGGCGTCACCGGGATAGGCGCAAACGACTGAGGCAGCAACGCGGAGGCGCAAGCCAGTCCGAACATTAAACTCGCTAGCACAGGTATTAAGTGCACGGTTTTAGCGGTAAATCGTTCAGTCAATCAAACTACCCCATGTTGCTGAGGCTTAAAGCAGCTTGGAAGTAACAGTCGTCACAGAATAAGCTTTGTTTTTTATCCGTGTCAAAAATCGAATTAGAAAAGTGCATGACACACAAAACGCGAGGACAATGCCGCAACCCCAAAGTGTGCCCCAACTCGTGAACTGCTTCCTTCACTGCTCTCGCCAAAAAAACCGCTTCATCAGCAGATGCACTGTAAAACTCGGGTCTAAGCCGAAACAATGATACCAAGGCAGCTTTCCCTGGGCAAGAGGCCTCGCCGAAAACAAAATTCAACTCAGGAACAAAAATGTCCACGTCCACGACGCCTAAAACGCGGTCTAAATACGATTTTTCAGCAGCAAACGCTTGAATTTCACTTAAAATCACGTTTGAACGATACTGCCTGCGCTTCTTGTCAAATGCTCTGTCCAGAAGAGGCATTTTCTCAGCTATCACCTTGCATGCTGTCTCAGGGAAAATCTGCTCCAAGTTATCCTTGATGCGGCGCAATATTGCTGTGTCTACTTGTCCGATGGGTACGATTCCTACTTTCATAACAGCGCCCTAAACCTCAAATGCATCGCCAGTCTTCGGTGCCATCGCCTCCAAGCCGAGCTCATTCTTCGCCCAGCCTGCAAAAAGCTCGCAGTTTTTCTCTGCGCCGTGAACAACAAACACCTTCGGTTTTCCACCCAATCTTCGCAACGCTTCTTTAAGCTGGCTTGCACCGCAGTGCGAAGAGAAGTCGAAATGTTCGTAGCGGGCTTTAATCTTGCGGAGTTTGCCGTCAATCGTGCAGATGCCCTTTTCCAGAAGCTCTTTTCCAGGAGTTCCCGGAATCTGGTAGCTTACGAGGAATATGGCATTGTTGGCCTTCTTTCCTAGCTTAGACACGTAAAAGGCAGCAGGACCACCCTTTAACATGCCAGCGGTTGATATAATGACACCTGGAGATTTGAGAGCTTTTCGCCTGTCCCGCCAACTTTCTACCCAATCAACTGAGTGCATGGCGTTCATGAACAGCTTCGGGTCTCTGAGAAACTCCTTATAATTCATGATTATCCTGCTTGCCTCACGAGCCATGCCGTCCAAGACAACGGGGTATTCAAAGTGGTACGCTGCGAGGATGCAAGCCATCTCCTGCGACCTGCCAACCCCGAAAGCAGGCACCAACACGGTTCCGCCTTTCTCCACCACTTCTGTGACGGACTCCACAAACCGTTTTTCAAGCGCTCTACGTTCAGTATGTTCCTCATTTGCGTAAGTGCTCTCCATTATAACCACATCCAAATCCCCGTAATCCATGGAGGCGCCAGCCAGCAGTTGGCTGTCGATAATGTTGAAGTCGCTTGTATAAAGCACTCGTTTGCCTTCAGCCTCAATCAGCACCGACGCGCTTCCCGGCGTGTGTCCAGCGTTCAAAAGCTGAAATCTCATGTCACCCAAGTTTTCTTCCACGCCGAAGTCCAGATGCTTGTTGCTACGCAGCATCGTTTTCAGCTCCAAGTACTCGAAAGGCAAGTAGTAGCTTGAGAGGTGGATGAAGTCTTGGATGAGAAGCTGCGACAACTCCAAATTGAGCTTGTTCGTGTACAGCGGTTTCTTGCCCTCAATGTAGTAGATTGGCAAGGCGCCGGAGTGGTCAAGGTGGCTGTGCGTCAAAATTAACCCGTCTACTTCTTTTGGCGGAACATGCATGGGAAACCCCGGCTCATTATTCAGCATTACGCCGTAGTCCAACAAAACCTGAGTCTTCTCAGTTTTTACCGCTATTCCTATCCTGCCGACCTCGCGTGCTCCACCTAAAAATCCTATCTTCAATTAGAACCAATCCTTTTCTTTAGCAGTTAATGAATAGTCAAGAATCTGGTTTTCTGTTTTAAAAATGTATTGACCTCCCAGCAAACGGCGGCACCTTAACCAAGCCCTTCTTCAACGCTGTGAGAATCTCGTCAACGTCTAAGCCAGCTTGGATTTCCGTATAAACGGTACATAGCTCTGAGGATTGGTGCGCGTCACTGCCAGCCACGCCCGGCAATCCCATCAGTTTAGCCAAGTCCTGAGCTGCTTTGTTGGAGGCTGATGGCGAGGCGCCGTTGTAGACTTCGACGGCGTCAAACTTGTAATTCTTGGCTAAATCACCCATGCCCCACTCGCGGTAAGGATGCGCCACCACAGAAACGGCGCCGTTTTCCCGAGCGAAATCCAAAATGCCTTCCACAGTCCATGGTTTAGGGGGCAGTTCCTCGGTGCCTAAAATCACGATGTCGCCCTGCTGAGTGCTTATCTCAACACCTGGAATTATCAGGATGTCGGGGTAAGCGGAAGCGAGCTGCCGCGTTACGCCGCAGCCAGCGACTGTGTCGTGGTCGGTTACGGCTGCCACCTTGATGAAATTGTGCGCCATAAGCCGCTCTACTAGTGTCTTAGGTGTTATCGACGAATCATCCGAGAACGTGGTGTGAACGTGCAAGTCGGCTCTAATCAAGGTCATTCGCTCAAGTGTTTCCTCAGAATCAGCTCTAACCGAGTTAAAATGTTTTTGCCTCCCTCCGCTTCAACGTCCACAAAATCGAAGCTTACGCCTTTCCTTCTGCATGTGGCTCCGCACAACTTGACGATGTCACGCCAGTTCTGAGGGTCATGAACCAGCACCACAACCCCGTAATGCGTTTGCTCGACGTATTCGGACAATTGGTTTGCCACGTAGTCTATGGTTTCGCGGTCAAGCGGAAGCGCGGTCTCATGCTGGGAAAGCGGGTAGACTTCGTCAAGCTCCAGCGGGACCACGCCGAAAGGCGCAGCGTAGAAGCAGATGTGAATCAGGCTTGACTGTGTCTCGCTTAAGCGTTGTATGGCTTGCCTGACCTTGTTGAATTCCTGTGCTTTGTGGAAAGGCTTCTTCCTCGACTGTGGAACCAGCAACAGTACTCTTGCGTCCTGGGGAGGGGTATAGCGTTCTCGCAGTCGATTCCTGTAACGAACCACTTCGGGACGAGCAAGCCCCGCTGAATTGAAGAAAAAAAGCCCGCTTTTCTTTGCTGCTGGCGCGTATTTCTCGATGAAGTCTACGTGGTTTTTCAGCTTTTTAAGCGCCGTAAACAAGGCAGGATGTCCATGCGCCCTCATTTCCAAGTGCTCCCAGAGCCTGCCGTCCCTGACGCTCTGCTTTATCCGCCGAAGCTCGGCGATGCAGACGTAGAGATTATGCTCAGCGAGGAACGCCTCCTTATCATTTTTCGGTAGCGCCGCCACCGTTTTCGGCGTGGTGCCCGCGCACTTCGGGCATTGGCATGGGAAGTAGTCTAGTTCGCTCAAGCTCCATGTACCGTTCTCAGTCATGTAGCGCCCTTCTCGGGCGTACAGCGCATAAGCGGCGGAGTCGAAGGAGTCGCAGCCCAAAGCCACGGCTAAAGCGAACATGGCTGGGTGTCCTGCGCCGAAAAGGTGAAGAGGTCGCTCAGCAGGCAGGTTTCGTTTAGCCGCCAAAATCATGTCCACCAGCACGTCGTAGCGGTAGTTCTCCATGACTTCCGTTGGGCTTCCCAAGGCGTGAATTTGGAAGGGCATTTTTCCCATGGCGACAGCAGATTTCGCCACCAAGTCCAGGTGTCTGCCGCCTTGGACTGGCCCAACCCAGAGGATGTCATCGCGGGTTTTGGTTTTTAAGAAAATTTTGGCTCGTTCAAGTGTTTCCATCACCGTAGCTTCAGCGTGTTCTCGGGTTACTTTCCAGCCTGTTGGGATGTCGAGTATGGTGGCGATGTCGCTGCCTATCTGCTCTTGGTACTCGACAATTTCGGCTTGGGTGACCCCCACATTGCCATAAACGAGGATTTGGTAAGCGCCAGAGTCTGTCATAACCGCGCCATCGAACCCGAGAAAATGGTGCACACCCTGCTCAACGGGCTTGTTTTGGTAGCGCTTCTTGAGTATGTACGCGTTAGTTATGACGGCTTCGAAACCGAACTCGTCCTTCAACTGTTTGGACGGGATAAGCTGAATACTGGGATTAACTACAGGGAACAGCAGCGGAGTCTCCACTGTGCCACTTTTGGTTTTGAGTTTTCCGATGCGTGCGAGCAGGTCTTTTTCTTTGACTTCGAAGCTCATTGCGAACCTTAAACAATCAGCAGTTACGCTTATAAAAAACGTTAGCCTTTGCCGCCAAGTTTATGCCCCGCTATAAAGTATTATAATGGCGTGCTCATAACAAGAAAACGGTTCACAGGTGACTGCTTGAAAAAAACTGTAGCCGCATGCCTATTCTCAGGCGGCAAAGAATCGCTTTACGCCATGCAAACGGTGCAGCAACAAGGAGTCGAGGTTGAACACCTGATTTACGAAATTCCAGCCCTCCCATCTCCTCACGCGTTTAACATTGAAGCTCTAAAAACGCTGGTGGAATCCATGCACAAAAGCTTCACCATAGTAAAACTCGACACAGACGGAGTCGAGCTTGTTAAGGCGCTTAGGAAACTCAACGTGGACGTTCTTGTGGCTGGAGACATCAACGTTCCGCAACACATTGCCTGGCTCAGCGACATATGCAGTAGAGCAGGAGGCGTGAAACTGCTTGAGCCGCTTTTCGGAAAAGACACGCTGGTGTTGTTTCGTGAGATGTTTCTTGCAAGCCCACTTTCGACTTTCAAAGCTACCATAATAGGCGTTGATACTAAACATTTAGGCGAAGAGTGGCTGGGGTTCACGTTAAGTAAAGATACGGCTGCGGAATTCTTGTCGAAAACGAAAGGAGTAGATCCATTGGGAGAGAACGGCGAGTACCACACTATATGCGTTGGAAGCTCCCTTTACTCAAAAATCTACAAGATAAAATCAATTGAGAAAATTGCGGATGAGCGTATGGTTTTTCTTCGCGTGGCGCTGATTGAGAATAAATGTCACGCGTAAAATTAGGCATCCTTATATCGCTTGATTCATCTATTACAGGTCTTGCGGAGGCGCCGAACCATGGTCTGCACCATAGAAATCCATGAGAAAACAGAGCTCAACGACCCAATCCTTATTGAAGGCTTGCCAGGAATAGGTTTCGTCGCCAACATCGCGGCTTTGCACTTGATAAACGAATTGAAGGCAAAGCGTTTCGCCGAAATCGTGTCAGCCTCGTTTCAGGATTTTGCGTCGACAATGGAGGGCGGAGGAGTCAATTCGCCCGTTAATGAGCTGTACTATTACAAGCGAGGAGAGGGCAAA
Source organism: Candidatus Bathyarchaeota archaeon A05DMB-2 (assembly GCA_018475625.1). Classification (GTDB taxonomy): domain Archaea; phylum Thermoproteota; class Bathyarchaeia; order Bathyarchaeales; family Bathycorpusculaceae; genus A05DMB-2. The sequence continues at coordinate 68,941 of JAAKEZ010000007.1, read as the reverse complement.
CGCGATTTGATAATCTGGTACGGCAACAGCCAAGCGTTAACAACTTTTGGGCAGTACGAGCTTTGCGGTAAGGTGCTGGACATCGTGCAGGAACTTGGTTGTCGCACAGTCATTTCTATCGGCGGCTTCAAGAAGGATGAGGTTCAGCCTGTTCCCGCCATCTACAGTGCTGCCACGGATGCGGATTCGATGAAGGAAGCGTTGAATTTGGGGACGAAGATTATGGCTGGACACATTTTCGGCGTCGCAGGGCTTCTCATAGGCATGGCGAGACTTAGGAACCTGAAGGGGTTCGCGCTGCTGGTGGATACACTGGGCATGTTTCCTGACGTGAACGCCACGCGATACGCGTTGGCTGCGCTCGGTAAGTACTTGGATTTGAAGGTTGACGTTTCTAAACTGGACGCTGCAGCAGAGCAGACAAAGAAGGTTCTTGAGTCCTTTGGGTTAATCAGGAACATTGCTGAAGAAAAGAAGAAAGAGGAGCAAATGCGCTGGTTTATCTAGCCTTTTGTTTCGCTCATGAATTGTTCGTAGACTCTTTGCACGCGTTCTGCGGCTGGACCTGAACCTTCCACAACGCCGCGTTCGGTCAGCTTTACCTTGTCCATGACCCATATGAACCCTTTGTCTTCGTACAGTTTAACCATAGTTGGGAACACTTTTTCTAGGCGGCTTGCTAATGCTTGCAGGTCGAAGGGTTTCTCAGCGCTTGAGATTTGAGCCACGACGTTTCCGTTTAGGAATAGCCTGTGCGTGACTTTTCCTGTCTCGTCTTTTGCTTCAGCTATGCACAAGCTCAGATTATCGGTGTTAATGCCGATGAGTGTGCCGGTGAACGTTCTTCCCGTGGTGGTTGAGACGCTGACGGTTTTTTCTACCAGCGCCGCGACTTCGGTGAGGAATTTTCTCTGAGGTACAGACACTTTAAATCTCCATCCTATTTCATAGGAATGTGCAGTCCCACTATTTATCTTTGATTTTGTTAGCGCTGCAATCTGGTGCTGATGGTTGCCACAGGCTGAGCTGATGTGCGGTTTTTGTTCTATAGTCCCTCTTATTTAAAGGAGTCATGCATAGCGCTGAAGGCGTTCTACTCACTCTGATCGACTATCCCTTCCCCTCCCTTATTTAAGGGGTGAATGAATCGAAGCACTCTTAGCATGCTTTCTCGGGTTTGCCAAGAAGCGCAGACGTGCTGGCAAGGCGGTAAAGGCTTATTGTTTTTGTAGTTTGGCTACGAAGAAGCCGTTGCTGTCGTGAAGGTGCGGGTACAGCCTCCTGCACCTGTCCAGTCCCCTTAGACCAGGCACGCCTAGCTCCGGGCTTATCTTCGCCAGCGCGAATTCTGGATGCCACTTCAGGAACCGCTCGATAACCAGTTCGTTCTCCTCCACGGTCACGCTGCACGTCGAATAGGTCAAAGCTCCGCCCGCTTTCACCGTTTCCGCACAGTGGTTAATCATTAGCCACTGAATCTGAGACATTCTCTCAATCGATCGGGGCGTGAGCCGCCACTTGGCTGAAGGAAACCTGCCGAACGAGCCTGTACCAGTGCACGGCGGGTCCAAAACCACCACATCCGCCTCTAACGCGACGGGCAAAGCAGCTCGTGCATCCGCTAAAACCGGTTCAGCGATTTCCACGCCCATTCGCGTCACCTCTTGCTTCCAAACCTGCATCCGCCGAACCGAATAATCCACAGAGTAAACTGCGCCACGGTTCTGCATGAGCTGTGCGATGTACGTGGTTTTGGCGCCCGGAGCCCCACATACATCTAAAACTGTTGCGCCGGGCTTAGGTGCGGCGGCTTCAGTGGCAAAACAACTCGCCTTATCCTGGATGTAGAGTAAGCCTTCCATGAAGCTCATGGTGCCCGCCAGCGGCTTCTTGGCGCCCACCACTTTGTAGACATGTTTCAGCGGCTCAGCCTTCTCCAGTTTGACGCTTTCCGACGCGAGCTTCTCCAGAATCTCTTCTTCTGACGCCTTAAGCGTGTTCAGCCGAACGCACGTCGGCGGCGGATTCACGCTTCCTTCGAGGAAGGCTATGGCTCCATCGCGACCGAAGAGCCTGAAGCAGTACTTGACAAACCACGTGGGATGAAAGGTCTGCAGCCCTGTCCGTGCTTCATCGCTTGTCGCCTTCAGCAGCGGCTTAACTTGGCGTGTGAGCAGAAAACCCAAAACGGGTTCGACCTCCCGCAGCGTCTTCCATCCTAAAATCGCGCGTCCCAAGCTGGCGATCCGCTCCGCTTCCCTCAAATCCGTTTTCGCCCAGTTCTTCGTCACTCGGGTCTGGTAAACGTAAAGCCTTAGGAATGCTTGGACGCCTATGGTTAATTCGCTTATTGTCTTCGGCTTGAGCACGCTGTTGACAAACCTGTCTATCAGATTCCTGCGCCTAGTGGTTTCGACCACTAAGCCATATGCGTATCGGACAGCGTCAGCGTCCTTTATGCCAAGCTGCTTGACGGTTCGGTTCAGAGCCATGTGCTCGCTGAGTTTCTGCATTTCCATCCAGCTTAGGGTTTCGATGGCGACAGTCCAAGCGGTCTTCAACAACTTTTCCACTTCTGCCTAAGCAATGTATGTGGTTGTAGATAAGACTTCAACGCGCGCCTTTAATGATGCGGAGTGCCTTTTCCGCTGTGGAGGCGCTGAAAAGCAAATCGTCAATTGTGGCGATGAAGGTGGCGAGTTTCACCTCAGCCTCCAAGCTGGTGAGGACCTGTTTCCCGACGCAAACCGTTTTTATGGATAGTCCAGTGGGGGTTTTGAAGTTGTCTGGGGAAACCGCGCGTGCCACAGCCTCGGCTGTCTTCACGTCGTCGTACTCAAGCGTTATCGCGGCTTCCAACTTGCTCACCCCGCAGTTGTTTGCCCACCAACTCGTCCACGGCTTTGATGAAGTCTTCAACCTTGTCAAGGGGCACCTGGGCACCTGCTGCCACGTTGTGTCCGCCGCCTTTGCCGCCGAATTTTTCAGCTGTCTGCATGACGTCGCCGAGGTTGACGCCTTTGCGCAGGGCGGTTTCGGTGGTCCTGGCGGAGAACTTGGCAGCGCCTTCTTTTTCCACTTGTGCAAAGGCTATGAGTGGCTTTTCAGGATGTTCGACGTTGTTGATGAGGATTGAGGAAATGGTACCGATAATTTTCTCGTTAATGAAATTCTCACCGTAAATCACATATATGTTCTCTAACTCCTTTAGGCGTTCAGGCTTCTCCATCACCCAGCCCAAATACGTGTTGATGTTTTTCCTATAATCATCCAGAACTTTGTTTGCCTCTTCGAGCGCTGTGCCTCTGTCTCCCATGCAAACCGCTATTCCCAAACTTGGTCTGTCCAGTCGTCCGGTGCTGTTCAGCAGCACGGCGAATTCTCTGGCGTCTCGCAGCGGCGTCCACGGTTCCTCGCGGTTTAGAACGTATATGTCGCCTATGAGGTTCGCCACTTCGAGATGCAGTCCCTTCGACAATAGGTGTTCCGCCAACGCCGAGGACAAGCGTTTCTTTTCATCTTCGGTAAGATCTCGGAGCGCACGCCAACGCTCGCCGTCCTTCAGTTCGATGCCGAGGTTGTTGAGGAAGGCGACGCAGGCGTCTTCTTCGCCGCTTAACCCAGGAATGAACGGTGTGGTCGTGGCTGCCAACGCCCTGTGGATGGGGCGCGTTTCTCTGCCGAAGAACGTCAAATCCTTCTCCACCTTAACCAAGCCTGCGACGACGGCGTCTTTAATTATGAGCTCGTTTAAGCCGCAGAGTTTTCTCTGTTCGCACTTGTCCTGCATGTCTCCGAGTGCGCCGACGAGCGCTATGGGCGACAAATCGGCGTTGGCTGGATTGACGGCTTTAGCCACGAAGTAGGCTACTCCGGAACCGCTAACTTCAGTTGCCCCGTCTATGCCGTGCACATGCGGGTTAACCTGCATAAAATTCTCGTTATCCGTTTTTCCCAAGATTTGGTGATGGTCCAGTATGAGGAGTCGGAAGTCTGGGACTTTTTCGTCCAGCAGTTCAAGGTACCCGCTGCCGAAATCCGTCAAAATCACAAGCTGCGGCTTATCCGCGATTATGTCGCCTATGATTTTCTCGTCAACCCACTGTGTTATCCTGATGCGGAATCTCGCGTCTAGCCGATACAGTGCTTTGCCGATTACGCCTGCGGCGGCGATGCCGTCTGCGTCCAGGTGTGAGAAAACGTGTATGAATCCGTCTTTTTCCACGGTTTCAGAGATTACTTTGGCGGCTTTTGCGGCTGACGCTAAGAAGGTTTCGGTTGGCATCTGCACTGTCATGTGTTTCTCACTCTTTCCTAAAAGCTGGTTTCCTTAATTTAAAGCTGGTGCCCGCCTACTGTCTGCGAAAAAAGCACCTGAAAACTGGGTTTTAAAGCTATGTTATGGAGGCTACTTTTGCTTCGTACTTCCAATTCTTGGGCAAGATGCCTTTGCGTTTATAGTATCGTGAGAGTTTGTGTATTTGTGCTTCGATTACTTGCATGGAGCGTTTGTTGTGCAGGTCCTTCTTGTGCTTGTCTATGTGCACTGCAAGCGTTTGCGCCTTCTTAATCAAGTTAGCTAGGTCCTCAGGCATCGAAGGCGTTAGTCCTGCATCTTCTAGTATGTCGCTTATGCTCTTGCCCGTTATTGGCTTAACCAGCGGAATGGCGTACTGGTCCCTGAGTATGGTGCCGATGCTGCTGAGCGAGTGCCCTTCTTTGGCGAGTTTAATAACGAAGGCTTCCACTTCTTCAGGCTGGTACTTGCACCAGCTTGGCGGTCGCCTGCTGACTGGGCGGATTGAATGGGATTTTCCTTTTTCCTGTTTGGGCATCTGCTGCACCTTGAGCACTATGCTCCATGGAACACGAATATTTAAAACTAGTGGGCTCTTTTTCAATAAGCATGCTAAAGTATCCTGCACACTACGCGGTTTTTAAGGCTGTATGAGTTCCCTGTGCACAAACACAAAGACTTGTCCTCTTTTGAGAATTGCAAATGTGCGCGGCTGCTGTCTACAGCAGAGAACGGAAAGGCAAATTTTTCAGTCTACAGTGATTGTCACAAATTCTTTGCGGTCGTTCTTGCGGGAGAATTCTGTTTGCTGCCTCACGCATGTCCTATCGTTACTTTACTTCAATTTAGTTGCGAATTGCCTTGCATAGTCTTTTGTCCGCTCGATTTCGCCATCCACAATCGGTCCTTTTTGTCCAATCACGAGCGCTTTCAGAACTGGCATCGGTTGATTCATCTTCTTTTCTCTAAGTTTGTGAGCAATCTTTTCAGCTGCGCTCCATTCTTTATTCTCAGCTTGTGCGCGCTCAACATTCTCGGGATTTTCAGTGTCGAAAGCCGCGAAAGGCTTGTTCATCCATTCCTCGCTCTTCACCTCGCCTAAGAAACCTCTGACTGCAAAGCTCATCGTGCCAAATTTGGTCGGAGAACCGAGAACCAGAAAATCGTAGTCCTTTCCGCTTAACTTCTTCACGTCTTTCACATAGAAAACGTCAACATCTAATCCAGACTGTTTCAGTGTCTCTGCGATGGTTTCCCCGATTTTCTTGGTGTTTCCGTAAGATGTGTCATAAACAACTATGCCCTTTATCCTTCGAACCTGCCTTGTAGCTACAACATTTTTGGCGAGTTCCGTGCCTATTTGCTTGAACGTTTCCTCTGCGCCTTCTTCGAGTGGTCCGTCCCTGCCCAATACAATGGCTGATTCGCTGTGTTTTGCGATGGTCAAGCCCATATCCTTAAGTCTCCTTTCAATTTTGTCTCCAGCGCTCCCAGCCAGCTTGCTCCGCATCTTGGTGTCAAACGCAAACGCCTTCTTGCCAGCCAAGCCCTCTGCGCTTTTCAATCGCTCCAAAAATTCCTTCACAGGCTTTGACGCGTTCCAAGCGTGCACAGGGCTTCCAACACATAGCAAATCAACTCCCGCTAACTCATCAAGCCGGACTGCTTCAACCTTAACCACGTCAGCTTCGACACCGCCACTTTCTAATCCCGCGGCTAAAGCCTTCGCAACTTTCTCAGTGTTGCCATACATGCTGTAATAAACAACTAAAGCCTTCACCACACCCAATCACCCTACAGATACATTAAGCCAGCACAGTATATAACATCGTCGCATACAAACAAGCGAACGAAGATAGTATCTCATAAGAAGCAAACCGTCACTGTTCAGCATGCCATTGGTTGTGGGAAGCGCCAATACGGATAGACCCCTCTATCGTTTCTGCATAGTATTTCTATTAGGCTCCAAAGAGGCTTCCTGCACTATCTGCGTGGGGCACACGCTCTCTCCCTTAATTAAAGGATGCATGTGCTGTGAGTTGCAGAATTATGGAAAAATGGAGATTTTTCAATAATTAAGAGTGAAGCATGGAGTAACTAAAGTTGAATTAAAGCGTTTTAGATTTCCGTAGAGATGTGTAATGTTTGGCAGGTGTCTTGAGAAAAACGGTGATGTTGTGTCGGGGTTTAAAAAATGGAAGAAGGATTGAAGTTTGTGTCGTCGTTGCTTGCTTTGCTCTGTAGCTTTTTTTAGCTTGGTTTTTTGGACAGCGTTATTTCCATCGTCGAAACCATTCTGCTCTTGTTCTCTCCTTCTCTCGGCGGCATCTCGGCTGTTCCGATAGTTATCTTGCTTACTGTCAGGTCTTTCACGAAACGGTTTCGGGCTATTTCAGCCACGTCAACTGCTGTGGTTATCGCTTGGCCGCGTGCTTTCAGCGTAATCTCATTCAGGTTTCCCGAGGAGAGACTCGTGATTATCGCTAGAACGTAGCTCATTGGTGGTTTGTTTCCGACGAAGATCACATCTGCATTCTCAGTCATTTTCTTCACTCCTATTTTTATTGTTTTCTTTTGTGTAACGTTGCTGCTTATGCGGTTCCGTTCGCGGCAGAACGTTACTGCCTCCTAAATAACCTACCACTTCCTTATAAGTCCACTGAAAAAACGGGGCTCCAGCCGCTGCAGACTATACGGTTCAGCTTGGTTAACGTGCTCTCTAAAGGGCTCAGTAGCCTTTTTGCTTCAAAAATGCGGGCTCGCATAATCCAGCTTAAATATCAAGTTTTGACATACAATTAACGATTTGAATTGCTAACGAGGCTGAAGAAAAAAGTCCAAGAGATGTTGACTTCTGAAGCTGAAGCCGCGCATAGGTTAGGATTAACTCCCAATACGGTGAGCGCCATTGGTTTGGCTCTTTCTCTTTTTTCCGCCGCCGCTTACGCGTTGGCGCTAAGACAGCCTTTGCTGCTTCTGTTGGCTACGCTTCTGCTTTTGGCTTCGGGCTTCTGCGACACGTTAGACGGTATACTGGCACGTAATTACAACCAGGCTTCCATATTCGGTGGCTTTTTCGATTCTCTTCTTGACAGATACGCTGACGCCATCGTATTCGGAAGCGTTATCATCGGCGGATTGTGCTACCCTGAATGGGGCTTAGCTGCATTGGCGGGTGCTTTACTGGTAAGCTATAGCCGCGCAAGAGCCGAGGCAGCAGGAATTAAGATGGAGTCTGTGGGCTTAGCTGAAAGGGCCGAGCGCATGTTGATTCTCGCTGCGGCAAGTTTAATCGCGATTTTTTGGCTTCCAGCCTTGAACTGGGGGATTATCCTGCTTGCGATTCTCTCGAACCTTACGGTTCTGCAGAGGGGACTTCACGTTTACAATTCGTTGAAGAAAAAAGCGGATAATCCGGCGACCTAGTATCGTTTTCTGTAACGTGAGTGCCTTTCGTTTTCAGCTCTCACTTTAACGATTCCTCGGTGTACCGCGCAGGAAATGCAGTAGTATTTGGTGTCTACCCAAGAAGATAGGTAAGTTCCTTTCTGTCGAAGTTCCTTGGCTAATTGAGGTTCGACGAAGGACACTCGGCGCGTGGATTTCTTGGCTTTGTCGCGCGGCACCATCGATCCACAATTGGCGCATTGTACGAGACCGCTGCTTCCTTTGCTTCCTTTTGATCTTCCACGGCTTTTTCGCTTGAATGGCAATTATTTTTGACCTCTTTGGCTCTTCGCCATTCCAATTTAGTTACTTCACTAACTTATATATCTGCCCTCAGCTTCAGGAGAAAAGCGATGTTGGCTTTCGGATCTATTTCAGGCATGATTTTGCCCGTTGGTGACGTCATCAGGGTGGTAACTCCGGGTCCGTGTCCAGCTGTCACGCAGTTTGTATGCACCACTATGCCTACGGAAACGGCGCCTTGCCTGTAGATTCTTCCATAAGAGTTGTCTGCGTCGATTATGGCTACTAAATCGCCGAGGCGTAGCTCCTCAAGCCCGTATTGTTCGATTACGGTTTCGTCGAAGAGTTGGATGTCGTAATCTCCTGAATGTACGTGGTTGGAACCCAGTCCTGATCCCATTATGGCTGCGGGAACCATATGTGTCACACGAACCCCAAGCCTATCGCCGCTAGCTGTGGGATTAATTGCCTCCAGAAGACGCGGGTCTGTGTTCATCACCTTTATCTCTGGAAAATCCAGCAGTTTCAAGCCCACCCCAAAGGCTTTTACGAGAATCTTGTCGCCATGCAACAGTTTATCCAAGGTTTCTGGCGGAAAATCAACAAGGACGTGTTCTATTCCGCCGTGTTTGCCTGTGACGACGCCTTTGGCACCCTTCGCTTCGCCAGTAACGACTATCGCTTCGTTCCCGATGCATGAAAGCACGTTAAAGGCGGTGTTGGCTGCTTGTCCGCTCCGCGGGTCGTTTTCCTTGTTTTCCGCGCTGACGCCGGGTTCTACGTGGTCGGCTTCCCAGCCGCATGCAGGGTCTCCGACTCTGATGTTGTACGTTATTCCTCCTACTCCCGGCAAAACTGATGGCGTTCCAGTGGCTGAAACATTGTAAACTGACCTAAGCGTTGGGCTGGCGACTTCTCCCATGACCGAAATCCTCACGAGTTTATCTGCATTTGTTCTTAACATCAGCTATTCCTCATCCATGCTGTTTACTTGGCAGAAGCTAATAAACTTGCACGGCACCAATTTTAAGCGTCACCGCGAGCAGTTTGGATTTAGGTAACTCTTAAATTCAGCGGTTCTTATTGTTGACTTGTCAAAACCAACTTAGCATGCTGGGAGTGGTTCTGAGAAATGGCTGAAATTGGATTAAGAACAAGAATGCTGGTCAGAGATGCCATGAGTAGCCCAGTGTTAACCTTAGACGAGGATGAAACTTCAAACAAGGTTGCTAAGCTCATGGATGAGAACAATTTAGGCTGCGTAATAGTAACGAACAAGGCTGGAAAACCCCTCGGAATAATCACAGAAAGAGACTTGGTTAAAAGGGTCTTGTCGAAAAACCTCAAACCTGACGCTGTAAAGGCAAAAGACATTATGACTTACCCTCTGGTCACCATAGAACCCGACGCTACCATTAGCGACGCCGCGAGGAGGATGAGCCGCCTAGACATCAGGAGACTTGCTGTGCTCTACAAAGGCAACCTGGTCGGAGTGATTTCAAGCAAAGACATTCTTGGCGTAATGCCCGAGTTGATAGAGATAATTCAGGAACGAACACGCATAGAAAGCGAAACTGGCGCGGAGGAAGCGGAAGAGGAAGAGATGCCTCTCTCAGGCTACTGCGACCGCTGCGGCGTGTACTCTGAAAACCTGAAAGATGTCAACGGGCAAAACCTGTGCGAAGACTGCCGCATAGAACTAGAAGGCGAGAAATAACGTTGATCATTGGTTTCAATACGAAAATAAACCTTTTTTAACTTTCCGCGCGCTATTCACCTAAACAGTGAGCGCGTTCAAACTTGATTGTCGATTTTGTGCTGACAAACGCGAAGGCATACTGGCATAACAGGATAGTTGACTGCAGCATAGCCCTTGAGGATGGCAGAATCTACAAAATCGGCAAGGAGACGCAGATGCCGAAAGCCGACGAGAAAACAAATCTCCATAACCTCTTAGTCTTGCCGGGCTTGATAGACGTTCACGTGCACCTTCGTGATGAAGGGAAATCATATAAGGAAGACTTTTTTACGGGAACTGCAGCAGCTGCTGCAGGCGGCTTAACGACAGTTCTGGATATGCCCAACAACGCTCCGGTGACGATGAGCTCCGAGACTTTGCGGAACCGCGTGCAAATCGCCGCCAGAAAAATTCTCGTAAATGTCGGATTCTACTCCGAATTTCCAACCAGCCTGACTGAGATTGAGGACATCGTGGCTCAGGGCGCCGCAGCCTTCAAGCTTTTCATGGCTTGCCAAGTCGGCGGATTAAACATCGACAATGATCAAGCCCTGCAAGACGCATTCGCCAAAGCAGGAAAGTTGAATGTTCCAGTGGCGATGCACGCAGAAGACAGAGCCTTGCTGACGGCTAATGAAGCCAAACTGAAACAAGCCAAACACAACGACGCTGCTGCCTTCCTGAAGGCACACTCGGAAGAGGTGGAACTCAAAGCTGTAGAACGCTTGCTGAAAATAGCCGCGCAAACAAGCGTACATTTGCACTTCTGCCATGTAACCACCGAACAGGGCTTAAACGCCATAGCCGAAGCAAAAAAACACGGCAGTACGGTGACCTGTGAAGTGACACCTAACCATCTGCTGCTTTCAAACGTTGACGCAACGCGCGGGGGGTCGATGCTTATTATGATGCCGCCGCTCCGCAGCCCAAACCACATCGAAGCCCTCTGGAAAGGCATAGCCGACGGCTGGGTTGACGTCATAGGCTCTGACCATGCACCTCACACGTTGGACGAGAAGTCCGCCGGCAGCGTCTGGGACGTGAAAGTCGGCGTACCAGGCCTCGAAACAACGTTGCCCTTGATGTTGACGATGGTAAAGAAGAACCGAGTGTCGCTAGAACAGGTCGTTCACTTGCTCGCCGAAAAACCCGCTGAAATTTTTCGCCTAAAAGACCGCGGCACCTTGGAGCAGGGACAAAAAGCGGACCTGACAGTTGTAGATTTTAACCGTAAATTCAAGATAGACGCTTCGAAGTTTCATTCGAAAGCTAAGTACTCACCCTACGACGGCTGGGAAGTCCAAGGTAAACCAGTCAAAACCTACGTCAACGGGTTGCTGGTCATGGATGACGGCGAAATCGTGGCAAAACCTGGAAGCGGCGAGGTAATCCGAGGAGACCGCGCGTGAAGTTCATCGCGGACGGCATGCTGGGAAAACTCACCCGGTGGCTTCGCATGCTCGGACAAGACGTGGAATACTTCAAGCTGGATGATTCTGAGCTTATAGCGAAAGCCAAAGAAGAGCAGCGTGTTCTGCTCACAAGAGATTTGGAGCTTTACCAACGCGCCACAGCCAAGAACATCGACGCCTTCTACGTGGAGGGCAAAACAGAAGCCGAAAAACTGGGGGAACTCGCCAAACGCTTTGGCATCCCCTTGCACATAGACCTGAAACTATCACGCTGCCCAAAATGCAACACCCAAATCAGGGCGGTACCCAAGGAGAAGCTGGCTGGCAAAGTCGAAGAAAAAACCTTCCGTTACTATAACGAGTTCTGGGAATGCCCCAAATGCGGTAGCGTGTACTGGCAGGGCGCTCACTGGGGAAGAATCCGCGCCACACTAAAAGAAGCAGAAGAAAAACTGAAGAAAACTCGGGATGCTTAGCTTTTTGTGAGTAGCCACTTCAACGGAATATCCTGAAAGGTCCCGTCAGGCAACGTTCTCCGGATGGTGATGGGCAGGATGCCGCTTTCAAGTTCTTTCAAGGCAATATCAATCGGATTTGAGATGTTTTCGCCCACTTCCACAAGAATCGGCGCACCCATAGAAATCTGAAGCGCCCTCGCTCCAACTATCCTTGCTTTCTCAAAGCGAGTGATTTTCGGAGGACCTACAGACACCTTTTCTTGTCCAGACGTATTCTAATACTCTCCAGCGCCAGGATACATACCTTCAGGAGCCCCTCCCCCTGGTGGTGTCGGAGGCGCCTTCATTTTTTCTGCGGCGATTACATCGTCGATTTTGAGGATCATCGTTGCTGCTTCAGTTGCGGATTTTAGTATTTGCTTTTTCACCGTTATCGGCTCGAAAACTCCTGCTTTTGACATGTCCTTGACTTTTCCTTCTAGGACTTCGATGCCTGCCCATTTTTCGCCTTTCTCATGTCTCGCCCTCAGTTGTGAGAGTATGTCGATGGGGTCTAAGCCAGCGTTTTCCGTAAGCGTTATCGCCACCGTCTCTAAGGCATCCGCGTAGGTTTTGATGGCGAGTTGCTCTCTGCCGGGCAATGTTTCTGCGTAGTTTTTCAGTACTCGTGCCATCTCAAGTTCTGGGGCGCTGCCTCCTGCTACGATTTTCGGCTCTTCGATTATGTCTCGGATGACGCATAGGGCGTCGTGTATTGAGCGTTCCGCCTCGTCAATCATTCGCTGCGTTCCAGCCCTAATCAACAGCGTCACGGCCCGCGGGTTCTTGCAGCCCTCGATGAAGGTCATTTTGTCGTCGCCGATTTTCCTTTCTTCTACCAGCGCCGCGTAGCCCAAGTCGGCTTTTGAGATGCCGTCCAAGTTGGTTACTATTTTCCCGCCCGTGGCTTTCGCCAGTTTTTCCATGTCTGACTTTTTGGCTCGACGCACCGCAAGCACGCCCTTCCGCGCGAGGAAGTGCTGCACCATGTCGTCGATGCCTTTTTGGCATATGACAACGTTGGCGCCTGTTGCCACGATTTTGTCTGTCATGTCTTTCAGCATGGTTTCCTCTTGCTTGAGGAAGGCTTCTATTTGGTCGGGGGTTTCGATGTTTATTTTTGAGTCGAATTCGGTCTTTTCGATTTCTAATGAGGTGTCAAGCAAGGCGATTTTGGCTTTTTCCACCCGTTTGGGCATGCCCGAGTGCACGACTTCCTTGTCGAGGACTATGCCGTTTATGAGGCTGGTGTCTCCGAGGGATTCGCCTGTTTTCTTCTCCACTTTGACGTCTTCTACGTCTGCCTTGTAGGCGCTGCCTTGTTTCTCTGCCACCGTCATCATTGCTTTGACCGCTATGTCTGCCAAGTACTCTTTATGTTCGGCTACGAGTTTGCTTGCCATCGCTGTTACCGCGGCTTTCTTCAGGTAGTCTTGTTTTTCGAGGTCTACGGGGATGGCTATTTTTTCAAGTGTCTCCAACGCTTTCTCTGCGGCTTTTTTGTAGCCGTCTATTATTATGGTTGGGTGAATGTTCTTGTCTATGAGCTCTTCAGCTCTGTTTAGGAGGTCGCCTGCGATTATGACGGCGGATGTGGTGCCGTCGCCCGCTTCGTTATCTTGGGTTTTAGCCACTTCTACAAGCATTTTCGCCGCGGGATGCTGGATGTCCATCTCGTCCAAGATTGTGCGGCCATCGCTTGTTACGGTTACGTCGCCGAAGCTGTCGACGAGCATTTTGTCCATGCCTTTTGGTCCTAAGGCGCTTCTGACGCTTTCGGCTACGATTTTTGCGGCGGTTATGTTTCCGTGTTGGGCTTCTCTTCCACGAGATCGGCTTGAGCCTTCCTTTAGCACGAGAACAGGTATGCCGCCAGCTTGTGCAGGTGATGACAAATCAAGTTAACCTCCTTAGTGCGAACAACAACAAAACACATTTACCATATAAATTTTTCTAGGAGCAGCATGTTGATATGAATGGAGGCGTAACTTTAATCGATAATGATCCCAATCACAAGCCCCCCTCAAGCCATTTCTTTACAGTTTCAAAACAAAAGATCAAAAACAATATCGCCGTGGCAATTGTATAAATAAAGTATCCTCGATCAATCACAGATGGTCTAAGAAAAACAAGTTCGATTATCAAGATTAATGCAGTGAAAACCGAATAAAAGAAATATCTCGGGATTAAAAAATGGCTGATTCTGATAGTATCTTTTAAAATTACCTTGGTAACCGTATAACCTCCTTCTTCTTGTCTCAGAAGCCCTGCCTCTTCCAACTTAACCAAGTGATAAGTTGCTACTGAAGCACTACTTAATTTTAGGGCTCTTTGAATTTCTCTCACCCCAACAGGTTTGCCTGCCTTAATTAAAAAAAGATAAACTTCAAGAGTGGTCCCCCTTAAGACACGCAGAGGGTTTTCATCTTTCAATGCTATTTTGTCTCCTTGTTTAATAGTCGATTTGAGGAATTAAATTAGACTTGGACCCAAATCTTGTAAATATGTAACTGACATTTCTGTTTTGCTGTGGCGCTATTTGGCCATTCCTAAGGTGAATCCTACAAGCGCGCCTTAACGTATATAGATAGCTTATAATAATTTGTTTTTGAGAACCCCTGTTCATGATAATCACTCCTGTCCGTTTAATTAAATAGTTAAATATGTTTTAGTTTTTGGACACGAAATATCCACCAAAAAAAGAAAGGGAATTAGAGTCTTCTAAATCTGGCGCGTAGACTATTTAGACTGTGCCGTATGTCCAAAGTGTATAACCGTGGCTCCGCTGAGTTAGCCCAGCACCTACTGTGAACCTTTCTCTGAGACTGCTTGTTTGTCCGATATTCAGAGATCCCCAGTTATTTGGAGGTGCTTGAGTCCCAATAGCTATACCATTTAGCATAGTCCCACCTAAGTATGTGTAGCCAGCAGGTGCATAATCGCCAGTAGCTGATGGTTTCCAATTGCCATTGAATAGGTAAACTGCAGCGCATAAAGGATAGCCAATGTAAGTTCCGCCTACATTTGTTGAAAAGCCACTGAAATGACTTGGTGTAAAGTCGTTGCTTTCAACTACAACGTTAGTTTGATTTCCTGTTCTTACCCGCGTGCTAGTATCGCCTGTAATGGTCCAAAATAATGTCTGGTTCCACCACATTTGCCATCCTGCACCAGTGGTGTATCGTATGTACATGTTGTAGAGGTTACCTGTAATTGCATTCGTTATGTAATTGGTTCCTCCAGCACCGAGCAGTTGTCCGCTACTTAGATCCCATACATTGTAAACAATTTTCCGTCCTCCAGAGTCTAACTGCATCACTTCCTGATAGCCAATGTTGTTTGAACATACTGTTAGAACGTTGGTTCCAAGATACATTCCAGAAGTCCCAAAAGTTGCCCAATTCCATTGACCAAATGTACATACTCCCCATACATCATAGGAACCTGTAATTTGTTGCGGGTTAGCGTACATACCTACTGCCCATGTTGAGCCTGTCTGGTCCACTGCTCCATTTGGTGTCATAGTGGTTTGGAGATATTTCGAAGGCACCTGTACCCATATATTGCTGTCGTATTGTAACCAGATTTGCGGAGTGTTAACTCTTACTCCGCCGTTTACATAATCTGCTATTGTAGTTGTGCAGTTGACAATCGTTGAAGCCAGATCAATGACTGTTGGTGAATTTGGATCAGGAAAAGCTTCATCCATTGATGATACTTGTTTTCCACAGTAGCGCAAGTCTATCACAACACAGACTTCGTTATCGTATATTTGTTTCGCGGTTGGAAGATTCGGCCATGTCGCTTTGATTTGGTCGTTTGACAACGGGATTTTTTGACCCAAAGCGGGAACAGCATCAACGTTATTAACAGTCGCGTTTGCGCCAAGCATTTGTGTCGCGGAGATTGCAAATAAACTTGCCAGTAATATTGTGCTCATTTTCAGCATTGATTTTTTCATTTTCGTTTTCCTCTTTTTTCATTTTTGGCGTGCTCATCTAAGTTTCAAAAATATTTAGCTCTAGACTTTAGGACAGTTGTTCGAAAGATTAGGACATATATTTCTAAACATTAGAACAATTTTCGAAAATATAGTATTAAATAAAACGCCTCAATAAATGTAACATGCGAGTTTGGAAAAATATGATTAGACAAACGCTAAAGCTGGCTGCGGCGGCAATTCTCGCTATTTTACTAGCAGTTTTGCTAGTTGGAATAAGCTATTACATCATCCCTGACCAAGAAATATCTCCACGACCATCTCAGTTTCATTTTAATGTATACATTTCAGCACCCTTGTCACGAATAATTATTGATGCTAACGGAATTGTCTCCCCCATTAATGCATCTATCATGCGAATCGGAGATGTTTATTTTTTTACTGGCGACGTAATTAATTACACTATTGAAATCCAGAAAGATAACATCGTAATAGATGGCACAAGGCACTCTCTTGTAGGCTTTGCTGAAGGCAGCACTATCTTTGGAAATCAAGGAATATACCTAAATGGAAGAAACAATGTGACCATCAAAAATGTAAATATCGAAAAATTCAGGGAAGGCATTGTAGTGCAAAATTGCTCAAGTATTATTATTGACGACAACAGCATCAACAACATTAGGTCGACCGCTATAACCTTGGAAGCTTGCAATAACATTACTATCCGTGGAAATACCGTGGTCAATGCAGATAAGGCTTTAGATATCTACCCAAAAACGTTTGACCAAATATTAAATTACTCTATCGCTGAAAACACTATAACAAACGCCGTAGCTGGAATCCAAATTCATTCTGGTCTATTTGGCATGATTACAAGAAATAGTTTTGCTGAGGTTTATACTCCTGTATGGGTAGCCTCGAATTCAACAAGAATTTCGAACAACACTATGACTAACGGCATCGAGGGAATCGTAATTGGAGGCAAATATTCTGACAATAACGAAAATTCTTCAGGCGGTTCAAGCTGCATCATCTCAGGAAACAAGATAGACAACTTCACTCAATCAGGAATTTCCTTTAACATTGGTATAAATAATATGATTTATGAAAACATCATAGCTAACAGTAAATACGGAGTCACAATCAATCTCGGAGAAGATATTAACGGCTCCTGGATTGTTGAAAATAACACGATATACCATAATAATTTCCTAAATAATGTACAAGACGTTTTCATAGGAGCGCCTAGCTACATAAACTACTGGGATAATGGCAAAGAGGGCAACTACTGGAGTAGTTTCAATGGCTTAGATAGCAACAAAGATGGCATAAGCGATACTCCTTGCATTATATACGTCAATAACACAGATAGATACCCGCTCATGAATCCATACGGAAATCTGGAAATACAACAAGGGTTATCAAGTCAAATCTTCGCTATGTATCTGGGAATAAGCTTAGTCATATCCGTAGTGATTATGATAGGAACAGCGTTCTACATAAGACGAAAGAGAAAAACGATAAGAGCCTAATTAACCTACAGGATAAGCAACAAAGCAACGAATTTGTTTTGATGGAGGTTTCAATCTATCGGGGGCTTTGCCGGGAGAGTTTAAGCTAATAGACCGAGACTTTGGCTACACCGCTGATTTTCAGTAGCTCCGGGATCAGTTCGCCTGGAATTTTTTTCTCAACGATTAGTGTGAGTTTTGGCTCGGGCGACAGTTCGGGGTCATCCACGATTGCTTGTCGGATGCTTAAGCCTGCTTTGGTGAGGAGCATGGCTGAGTTCGCCAAGATGCCGAGTCCTTTCGCATCGACTGGAGTTATTTCCACAACGCCTAGGTTCAGGTGCTTGGCGATTTCTTTGAGCGAGTGTCCTGCGGGTCGTATCTCTTCGAAAATTAGTCTAAGTTCGCGGTTGGCTTGAATCATGCGTAATGTTTCGTTTACTGTTCTTCGGTCAACTCCTGCAACGCGGGCTATGCGCACGGGTGGGATTTCGATTTGGTTTAGGCAGATTTTGTTGCCGTTTGCGCTTAGTCCGTTTTCGACGAGAACGCGGGCTACTTTGAGGCGTTCGGGGTATTCTTCGAAGTATTTTTTGATGTTGCTCCACATGTGATGCTTCCCTAGTGTACATTTGTGTACAGTAAAGTATAAATGTGCTGGTCAATTTCCTATTGGAAACACAAACGGAAGCGATAACGCTATGCCAACCAAAAAAATTCTGCTAGACGAAGAGCAGATACCAAAACAATGGTACAACATCGTTCCCGACCTGCCCAAACCGCTCCCGCCTTTTATCGACCCCGCGACGAAGGAGCCCGGCGTCGGGATTGTCCCAAGAATATTTCCAAAAGAGATAATCGGTCAAGAAATCAGCACAGCCCGATGGATTGATATCCCCGAGGAAGTGCGCGATGTCTACAGGCTGTGGCGGCCAACACCCCTTTTCAGGGCTTTAGGGCTTGAGAAGGCTCTGAAGACTCCCGCGAAAATTTACTACAAGTATGAAGGAGTCAGCCCTGCAGGAAGCCACAAACCCAACACCGCCGTTCCCCAAGCCTTCTACAACATGAAAGAAGGCACAGAACGCCTGACCACCGAGACAGGAGCGGGTCAATGGGGTTCCGCTTTGTCTTTCGCCGCCGCGATGTTTGGACTGAAAGCCACAGTTTACATGGTGCGAGCGAGTTATGACCAGAAGCCTTACAGAAGAATGATGATGGAGGCTTTTAGAGCACAATGCTACCCGAGCCCCAGCACACAAACCGAAGCTGGAAGAAAAATCCTTGCAGAAGACCCTGACAACAAGGGCAGCCTCGGAATAGCCATAAGCGAAGCCGTCGAAGACGCTTTAGTCAACGAGAAAGAAGCCAACTACGCCATAGGCAGCGTCTTCAACCACGTCTTGCTACACCAGACCGTTGAAGGTTTGGAGGCTAAGAAGCAGCTGGAACTCGTAGACGACTACCCCGACGTGATATACGGCTGCATAGGAGGCGGAAGCAGCTTCTCTGGATTATTCTGGCCATTCTACTACGACAAAGTCACTGGAAAGGCGCCGAAAAACACGCGGTTCGTAGCCACAGAAGCCACCGCTTGCCCCAAAGTCACCAAAGGCGAATACCAATACGACCACGGTGACACAGCAAGAATCACTCCGCTGGTGCCCATGCACACTCTGGGTCACGATTTCATTCCTGCCCCGATACATGCGGGCGGTCTGCGCTACCACGGAATCGCGCCCACCATAAGCGTACTCGCAGCCGAGAAGCAGATGGAAACTCGAGCCTACAACCAGGTAGAGGTGTTCGACGCGGCAAAACTCTTTCTACGCACCGAGGGCATAATACCAGCGCCCGAACCGTCACACGCAATTAAAGGAGCCATTGACGAAGCCTTAAGATGCAAGGAGACAGGGGAAGAAAAAACAATTCTATTCTTGTTATGTGGTCACGGATTCTTCGACATGCAAGCCTACGATGAATACTTCAACGGCAGACTCCAGCCATATGAATACCCCACGCAGAAAGTAGCGGAATCCATGGAGAAACTGCACAAGCTTTATCCGTGGCTGGAAGACGTCAACAAGAAGTACATAAGCTGTGAACCGCTCTAACACCCGCGGAAGCGTCGAGGGTAACTCCCTCACATCCATTTTTCTCGTTAAGTCACTATCTTATTTTTATCAGTCCTGTCCACATTATTAGGGATGTATTGTAAGGTGCCGACTTTGAGTACCGAAAAACCATCTTCTCATGCTAATGTTCTTCAAACGAAGGCAATGGGCTTAATCGTCAACCCGGTTGCTGGAATGGGCGGAGCAGTGGGACTCAAAGGGACAGATGGCCAAGCTATATTAAACAAAGCGCGATCGTTAGGAGCAAAGCCTATTGCACCCGAGAGGGCTGAATCCTTTCTTTCCGAGTTAACCCCTGAGCAGAGAGGCATAAGTCTTTTTGTTGGGGCTGGAAGCATGGGTGAAGATGAAGCCAACAACTGCCAAATAACGTCTACTGTTGTCGGAGAACAGAAGAGAGAAACCCGCGCCGAAGATACGCGAGAAATCGCCAAGAAAATGGTTGCCGCTGGTGTTAATCTTCTGGTTTTTTGCGGTGGAGACGGAACAGCCCGCGACATGCTAAGCGCGGTCGGCACCACAGTTCCGATGCTGGGCGTTCCAACAGGCGTCAAGATGCACAGCGCAGTCTTCGCCGTAAACCCTCAAGCAGCAGCCAGAGTAGCCTTGCGTTTCCTGACAGGCGAGCTGCCGCTCAGAGAAGCTGAAGTGATGGATGTTGATGAGGAAGCCTTCAGAGAAGGACGCTTGTCCGCTGAGCTTTACGGATACGTGCTAACGCCTTACGAGCCGCACCTGATTCAGACAAACAAGCTGGCGAGTCCGATGACTGAGATCGAACTGCGCAACCAAGCCGCCATCGCGGTATACGTGATTGAGAACATGAAACCAGAAGTAGTCTACATTATCGGTCCAGGAACCACCACCCGCACCATCGCAGACCTCCTCGACGCCAAGAAAACCCTGCTGGGCGTAGACCTCTTCTGCGACAAGAAAATAATCGCAAGCGACGTGAACGAGAAACAAATCCTCAACGCCATACGCGACAGGACGGCGCAGATAATTGTCACACCAATCGGCGGACAAGGCTTCGTCTTCGGCAGAGGAAACCAGCAGATAAGCGCAGAGGTCATCCGCCAAGTTGGCTTAGACAACATCGTTGTGGTCGCCACCGAATCCAAACTGAGAAGCCTGAAAGGCAGTTTGAGGGTTGACACGGGCGACGCACGCTTGGACGAGGCGTTCAGGCAGCGTAAACTGAAGGTTGTTGCGGACTACAAAGTCGAGTATCTGGTGCCCATCGAATAATCGTTGCCCAGGCTACTGTTCCGCACGCACTGAGGGTAAATTGAAATATAGCTCTGCTGAACAATACTCTGCTATCACGCTGAGGCTGAAAACTTGATCCATATAAACCTCCCACAAATCGGCGAAGAAGAAATCGAAGCAGTTATCAAAGTCATGAGAAACGGCCCGTTAACGAACGCGTTGGGTGCAGGACCAGCGGTCACACAGTTCGAGAAGGACTATGCTCGATTCGCGGGCGT
Source organism: Candidatus Bathyarchaeota archaeon A05DMB-2 (assembly GCA_018475625.1). Lineage (GTDB taxonomy): Archaea > Thermoproteota > Bathyarchaeia > Bathyarchaeales > Bathycorpusculaceae > A05DMB-2. The sequence continues at coordinate 48,234 of JAAKEZ010000007.1, read as the reverse complement.
GAAGCACGCCGTGGCGGTTAACACTGGCACTGCAGCGCTGCACTCTGCCTTGGTGGCGGTGGGCGTGAAACAAGGCGATGAGGTGATACTGCCTAGCTTCACCTTCGTAGCTACTGCCGAAGCGGTGGTGATGGCTGGTGCCCGACCCGTGTTCGTCGACATAGACCCAGATACCTACAACATTTCGCCCACAGAAGTTGAAAAGAACGTGACGAAAAAGACCCGCGCCATCGTGCCCGTGGATCTTTACGGCTTCTCCGCTGATGTTAAACCCATCCGCGAAATTGCTGATGAGCATGGCTTGGCGGTTGTGGAGGATGCTGCCCAAGCGCACGGCGCAACCTACGATGGAAAGCCTGCAGGTGTCTTGGCTGATGCCGCATGCTGGAGCCTCTACGCAAGCAAGAACATAACCACGGGCGAAGGTGGTGTGGTGACGACGCACAGCGATGCGGTGGCTGAGACGCTGCGGCTGCTGCGAACTCACGGGGAAAAAGCCAAGTATGCCTCGCTCATGCTTGGTTACAACTATCGCATGTCTGAGATTCAAGCCGCCATAGGCATCGTGCAACTCAGGAAGCTGCCCGCTTTCCTGAGCAAGCGCCGTGCAAACGCCCAGAGACTAACCAAAATCCTCAGCAAAACGGAGAGACTGCAGTTGCCGAAGGAAACAAAAAGCCGGCAGCACAGCTGGTACCTGTACACCGTCAGGCTCAAAGACGGCAACGAGGCTGAACGTGACAAGATTCTGGAAGAGTTGAAGAAGAAGGGCATAGGCGCCGAAGCATACTACGTACATCCAGTGCACATGATGCCGTACTATCGCGAGAGCTTCGGAAGCTCCAAACTGCCCGAGACGGAGAAAGCGGCGAAACAGGTGATTTCTCTGCCCGTTCACCCAGGCGTCACGGAGGAACAGGTGAACTATATAGGCGAGACGCTTCTGGGTCTCCTGTAACAGGCGACAGCGTTAAGGTTTATAGGATAAGTTACCTTGCTATCTGTTGCCAAATGGTTTTCCGGAGGAAATCCCATGCCAAAGAATGTTGTCATTATGGGCGCGGCTGGAAGAGACTTTCACAACTTCAACGTCTACTTCAGAAACAATAGTGATTACAGGGTTGTAGCATTCACCGCCGCGCAGATTCCGGGAATACAGTGCAGGATCTATCCGCATGAACTTGCTGGAGAAGACTATCCAGATGGCGTGCCCGTTTACCCCGAGGACGAGTTGCCACGGCTCATAAGCGAGTTCAAGGTTGATGAAGTGGTTTTTGCCTACAGCGATGTCTCACAAGACTACGTTATGCACAAATCTTCGCTGGTTCTGGCTAACGGCGCCGACTTTCGCCTGCTGGGTCCCAACGCCACCATGCTGAAAGCGAAGATTCCAGTTATATCCGTATGCGCAGTCCGAACAGGCTCAGGGAAAAGCCAGACTTCACGGCAAATCGCCCGAATTCTAAAGGACAAAGGATTGAATGTTGTGGTGGTTAGGCACCCTATGCCTTATGGTGATTTGAACAAACAGGTTTTGCAGCGTTTCGCCTCCTACCAAGACCTTGACCGCTACCAATGCACCATCGAGGAGCGGGAGGAGTACGAGCCGCACATAGACAACGGAATCGTCGTCTACGCGGGAGTGGACTATGGAAAAATTCTTGAGCAAGCGCAGGAAGAGGCTGAAGTCATTGTTTGGGACGGCGGCAACAACGACCTGCCCTTCTTCAAACCCGACCTGCACATTGTGGTGGCGGACCCGCACAGGGCTGGGCACGAGGTGTCGTACTACCCCAGCGAAGTAAACGCGAGATTGGCGGATGTGGTTATTGTGAACAAAATCGACACCGCTGACGCCACCAACGTGGAACAAGTGAAAAAGAACGTGAAAGCGGTCAACCCGAACGCCATAATCTTGGATGCATCATCACCTATCACTGTGGATAAGCCAGAGCTAATCAAGGACAAACGGGTGCTGGTGATTGAAGACGGCCCCACGGTGACTCATGGCAACATGTCTTATGGAGCCGCAACCCTCGCCGCCAAAAAGTTCGGCGCAAAAGAAGTTGTGGACCCGAAGCCTTACGCTGTCGGCTCGATAAAGGCGACTTACGCGCAGTATCCGCATTTGGGTGCGGTTCTTCCCGCTGTCGGATACGGCGAAACGCAAATAGCTGAACTTAAAGAAACTATCGATGCCACGCCGTGCAATATCGTCCTCATAGGCACTCCTGTTGACCTGCGCAGAGTGCTTAAACTGGCCAAGCAGACTGTAAGAGTTAAATATGATCTTCAAGTACTAGGTCCCGTCTGTCTCGAAGAAGTGCTAGATGCTTTTCTCAAAAGCAGGGTGAAAAAGTGAGCAATGAAGAAGAAATTTCAAGAGTTAAAATCCGATTCCTAATTGAGGGCGTGGGCGAAGCAGAAGGGGAATTCGTGAGGTTTCTGGCGCCTCGAACAATCGACACCATAGTCCGAAAGCTTCCCCTAGAGGGCAGGGCGGCACTCTGGAAAGAAGAGGTGTACTTTGAAATTCCAGTCAAGATGGGCGAGGAAAAGGCAAAACCCACGGTGGAAACAGGAACAATAGCATTCTGGCCTATGGGCAGCGCCCTGTGCATATTCTACGGGAAGTCGCAACCTTACAGCCCAGTGAGCATCTTAGGCAAGGTCACGAAGAACTTGGAACTATTCAAACAAGTTAAAAGTGGCACAACCATCAAAATCGAGCTACTAAGCTAGTAAGCGATTGAACTGTCTTTCCACATCTGCAAAAGCCGAATGCACTCAGCTTTAACACTTTCGTCTTTGGTTTTGTTCTTCAACGCTTCCAAAAACTCTAAGCGCTTTTCAATGGCGCGTTTCTCTGCCATGCCGCCATAGTAGAGTTCGCCGTCCAAGTACTCTTTCATGGAGTAGGCTTTCTGCACGAAAAGGCTGGCGGCGTCCACGGGGTTTTCGACGGCGAACTTGTTTGCCCATATTGCCACTTCGGTCTCGCGAAGCTGGGTTAAGCCGTCGATTTCGACTATTTTCTTGATGTATGTACGTAGGAAATCGTAGTAATCCGCGGTTTTTGCGAGTTCGAGAATTTTGTATATGTTCTGTTTGAATTCTGGACTTCCTTCCACTGTTAAGGTGTGCTTGTAGCCCTTGATTACGAGTTCTCGGGCTTTCTTGACTTCTTTTGCGGTGTAAACTCTTTCTGGAAAGCTCAAACGCTGTGCACCTCTTCAAAACGAAACTGGAAAGGTTGGGAATTTGATGTTTAGTCTGCTGATATCGGCTTGTAAATTTTTAGCTCATGGTTTCCTGAGACAAGCTCCACGGCGCCTTCTTGCTCCAGCTGCTCCAAGAAGTCCTTTGCCGCACTTATCCGGATGTTGAATCGTGTAGACACGGTGTAAGGTGTCAAAACGTTCATTTTCTTTATTTCGCTGATAATCTTCGGGTTTTTTGCGTCTGGAGGGATTACGCCTACGGTTCGCTTCTCTTTCGGCGGCGCCTTTTCTTTCTTCTTTTCTTTTGATTTGTCTTCTTCGTCCTTCTTCTCTTGCATGCGCTCCATCTGTTTCAAGCCGAGCTTCTTTTTTCCACCCATGAAACATCACTTTCCGATGTTCTAGAAAGGCTGACTTATTTCAACCTTATGCTTGGCTTTCCAATCTTTCAGCGGGACACCGAGTTTCTTTTCGACGTCGGGTCGGTGGATGGAGTTCATGGTGCAGAACGGTATAATGCGCCCGTCGGGCACGGCGTAGTGGATTACGCAGCGTTGGACCCGTTCCAGGTCGAAGTTGTAGGGGTCCATGAAGTGCATCGACGAGAGCAGAATTGACTTGCGTTGAAGGTCGCCCAGAGACTGATAGCTGCCCTCCGTAAGTACGCGCAGCACATATTTTCGTAGAAAGCTGAATTTGACGTGTCTGGCGGCGCTGAGCAATCGCAGTTTGGCGCGGTTCTTGTTCCCTTTTGAGGCTTCTTCGTAGACTTTTCTCATGCTTTTGGTGAACTTTTCCACGTTTGCATATCGGGTGATGGGGATGATTTTGCCTTTTTCCACGAAGAGGTAAGTTGCCATTCCGCAGTGCGGGTGCGCTGTGAACTCCACGTAACGCTTGTCCTGCAAGGCGCCAACCGCTTTGGAAACAGGCACGACCGTGGGGACAGGGTAGAAGTCTGAGACTTTGACTTTGCCGCCTGTCTGTTCTTCGACAAGCCGCATGAAGTCGGGGATGGTGATGCGCATCTTGGCGCGCTCCTCCGCTGGAAGCCTGCCGCATAAAGAGACAGGTTGAACGTTTATGCATCTGACCACGTCGAAGTTCTTGGCTGCAAAGTCGATGATGTCACCGAGTTGGCTGTCGTTCACTCCCTTGATTAGCGTTACGACAAGGACTATGCTGTGAATGCCTGCCTCTCTAAGGTTTTGAATGGCTTTCATCTTAGTTTCGAGGAGGTCTACGCCTCGGATGAACTTGTAAACATCAGACGTTAATCCGTCAAACTGGAGATAAATGGTGCTCACGCCCGCAGCTTTCAACTGTTTGGCGTACTCCACGTCTTGGCTGACTCGAACCCCGTTCGTATTGACCTCCACATGACGGAAGCCTACTTCCTTCGCCTTTCGAACCAAATCGAACAAGTCGTTGCGGATAGTTGGTTCACCACCAGAGAATTGGAGTGCCGTGGCGGGCACGGGGTCATTTGCTCGCAAGTTCTCCAGCATTCCCGTGATGTGTTCACTGCTGGGCTCGTACACGTAGCCTGCAGCAGCGGCGTTTGCGAAGCAGACTGGGCATTTTAGGTTGCACCTGTTCGTCACGTCAATAATCGCCAGAGAAGTGTGGGACTTGTGTTCGGGGCAAATGCCGCAGTCGTATGGGCACCCATTGACTGTTTTTGTACGCGGATTGTTTAAGCCGTCGCCGTCGTACCTGAGCTTTTCAGCCCTAACGTATTGGTCGTAATCTGACCAGTAAAGTTCCTCGAACGCACCGTGCTGTTGGCACTCTTTCTTGATGTAGACTTTGCCGTCGTCCTCGTAGATGGTGGCGTCTAAAACTTTCAAGCATTCGGGACAGAGGCTTTTGGTGCTCTTGATGGTGTTCATGGTTCTCACTCTAAATTCTGACGATTAGGTTGTCGAAGCGCTTAAGAGCGAATTTCACCATAATAAGGTTTCCAAACCTTTACTACGGTGATTTGGGGGAATCAGGTGGCAGTCAGCGAGAACACCCGAGAAATTCTACGAGAAATGGGTTTGAACGCCTACGAAACCGACACCTACATCGCGCTGCTGGAGGGCGGACAGATGACGGCGATGGAAATAAGCCGAGAAGCACACGTGCCCTACTCGAAGGTATACGAGGTTCTGAACTCGCTTAAGGAGAAAGGCTGGATTAAAAGCTCAGAGAGCCGCCCGTCAAAGTATTACCCAGTGCCGCCACTTGAAGCAGTCGCCTCTACACGGTTAAGGCTGGAGGACAAGTACCAGAGCTGGGAGAAAGCGGTGGCTGAGGAGCTGCAGCCCCTGTACGAGGGGCGGGAACTGGTGGAGCGCCCTGACATGCTCATACTACGCGGAGAGCAAGCCGTTTTGACCAAGCTGGAAGAAGTCCTCAAGAAAGCCACGAAGGAAATAATGATTGCAGCACCAGAGTTTGCAAGAACCATAATCGCGTCAGCAGACCTGATGCTGACAGGGTTGAAGAAAACCGTAACCGTCAAGCTGATGGCAGCGGGGAAACCCGATGACTGGCTCTTCCTGAAAAAGTTCGCTGGCATCAACGAACTGCGCGTAAGGGACCACATGTTTGGCGGCGGCATAATCGCTGACGGCAAAGAAGCCATGCTCTTCCTGGGCGAGGACAAGCCCAGCCTCGTAATCTGGAGCAACCACGTGGGCTTGGTTGGTTTCGCGCGTGAGTATTTTCAGTTTCTGTGGGACTCTTCAGCACCCACTTAGGTGATGGCTAAAGTCTGCTTTTTCCGCGCTTCAGAACGGCAACAGCCATTACGACAACGAGAATTAAAGCTAAAACCGAAGAAGCGAACATAAGCAGATTCGTCATTGACGAGAGACCTGACACAAAACAAGCGAAGAGCAGCTTAGCACCATTGAGTTATGCTTCTTGGATTTCAGATTCATATAATCCAATAGTTTGTTCGTTACTATTTGGAGCCTAATAGTGGTTCGTTGCAGAAACCTATAGAGGGGAGGTCCGTATTCGCGCTTTCCACAGCCAAACCATGTTGAAAAATCGAAGCAGCCTGTTTGCCACCTAATAGCCAATCAATGCAGAAAACGAGAAGGAGATGGAACTATACGCAGAGCCGTTACCGCTGTATGGCTCCTTTAAATAAGGGCTATAGACCAACCCGAGCGCCAGAGGAAAAAACCATTTATTCCTGCATGGCTTCGCCAAAAATGCGTTTCAACTCTCTCTTCATAGCTGCAATGTCATGAGTCAAACCGAAGTAGTCCGCGAAATAATCCGTAGTTCGTAGAGCCATGGAACGACCGCTCCTCTCAGCCGCAATCAACCCCATATCCCGAAGAAGCTTCACGTGACCGTAAGCATGCTGACCCCGCACCTCAATGACTCGCTTCTGCGAAACAGGCTGCCTGTAGGCTATGTAAGACAAAGTCTTCAGAGGTCCGGAAGACAACAAAGGTCGATTGACAAGTTTCTTCACCAAAGGCGTATAATCCGCTTTAAGCTGCATAACGTAACGTTCATCCTTCAGCTCCAAAATCTCAAGCGCCGTGTTCCGCGCAGAATACTCCTGCATCAGTACCTTGATAAGTTTCTGCGTTTTCTTTTTCGACCGCGTGTTCAGAACCGAACCCAACTCGTTAAGGTCTAACGGGCGACCAGCAACGTACAACGCAGCCTCCAACAACCTCAGCGCCCTCTGCCTTTTCTCATCTGGTGCAGGCGGAACCGCAGGTTTTTGGTCAACTGGCTGGTTTTTGGTCTCTTGCAAGGTTCAAGTTCCCCACAGCTATGTACAGTTCTTCTGTTTCCTCGTTCTGCCAAAGGCTAACTTTGCCGTCCTGCGCCAGAAACAGAAGCAGGATAAACGTGCGCACCGCTTCGATTCTGGCAACACCCTTTACCAAGGTTGAAAACTCTATTATTCCAGCACCTTTAACTTTTTCGCACAGAACCTCGTACAGTTTCTCCATCTGCAACTCGATTTCTGCCAGAAACATCTCAAACTGAGGCAGAATATCCGACACCGACGGAAGAACAGGCTGCGCAACCACCCTGTCCAGCCGAAGCATCTTCTCACCCTTCAACACCTCATCCAAAACCTCCAGCAGGTTCTGAATCGTCGTCGAAGTCAGCTCCTGTCGCAGAGGCAGAAACAGCGGTGGCGGAACAAAATCCTGCGGAGCTTTTGGCGGCGCTGGCGGTTCCTGAAGAGTAAGCAACAGCTTGGACTTCATCAAGTAAATCAGCGCGGAAGAGTCCAGCGCCACGCCTGAAGCCCTGAAGTCCACCTTTCCCGTGCTCTCCATCTCCGAAAGGAACGACCTGAGCAGGTAAGCGATATTCACGTTCCACGGCGTAAGCTTGTCAAGCTTGCTTAACTCAAAGAGGATGTTCCATGGAGGGCGTAGGTAAAAAGGCTTCTTAACCGCCGTCGCCATTAGCTAGTTGCCTCCAAAAACTTGGCAGATATCACACTTGAGACACCGTTGCGCTCGTACACACCATAAACTTTCTGCGCCTTGTTCACCATTTCAGGCTTCAACGTAATCACGATAAACTGGATTTTTCCAGCCTCTTCCAAGAGAACGTCAGCAAGCTTTGAAACGTGAAAAGCGTCAAGGTGCGCGTCAACCTCGTCAAGAATGTAAAACGAAGAAGGCGTGAAATCCTTCAGGGCAAATATGAAGGCGACAGCCGCAACGGAACGTTCGCCGCCGCTGGCACCACTAACAACGATGCTAGGCTTGTTGGGAAACTGCACAATCATGTCAATGCCGCCCTGAAAAGGCTCATCCGGGTTTTCCAGCTGCAAAAACGCGAAGCCGCCACCAGTCAGCTTCGAGAAGTAGTTCTTCAGTTGCTGATTGATTTTATCGAAAGCATCCATGAAAACACGGCGTTTCTTGCCTTCAATCTCATCCATAAACTGCACGATGGCTTGCTTTTCTCTTTCAAGCTCGTTAAGACGAAGAGACAGTTCCCTGTACCGTGAAATCTGCTCGGCGTAATGGGACAGGGCAAGCTGGTTCACGCCACCTATTCTTTCAAGCTCAAACTGCATCATTCGAATCGAGGTTTCTGCATCTTCAACCTGCTTTTCCGTTGTCTCCAAAGGCTGCTCATAACCAGACTGCCGAAGCTGACTTAGATATTGCTGAAGACGCAGCTGGTAAGTCTGAATGCTGAGTTGAAGCTGGTTCAAGAGCATATCAGCCTGTTCGTACTCCGCATCCAGCAGCCGAAGCTCCGTGTCAATGGCGTCTATCTGCGTGGTGAACTTTTTCGATTCCTCCCTCGCGCTAAAAACCGCCTTTGAAAGTTCAACTCGGCTCTTTTCCAGCTCAACAAGCTCTTGCTTCAAGGATTCACGCTCCTGAAGCGCTTCAGCCACCTCCTTCTCAAGCTTCTTCTGCTGCTGCTCCACCTTCGAAAGCTGAATCTTAACGTTCATGTATCCGACTCGCAGAACATTGTCGAATTGGGATTGACGGGTGTTAATTTCAGTTTGCACCGTGCCAAGCTGCTGTCTGAGAGTGATTATCTCTTCAGCAAGCTTCTCACGCTTCACTTCCAACTCTTGGATGTGCGCGACATCGGTTTTCTGTCTCAAAGTCGCCAGCGCGGCTTGGAGTTTCTGAAGTTCCTTCCGGATTGAGTTCCGTTCAGACCTGTAAAGAGCCATCTGGGCTTTTCCAGCTTCTATTTCTTTTTCAAGCTTGACGCCATATTTCTCCACGCGTCTGACGTTGCTTTGGGTTCGCTTGACGCTTCGTTTAACCCGAATCATTTCCCTGTCAAGAGTACTTATGAAATCGGTTAAACGGGCAATCTCGATTTTGGTTCGCTCAATTTCCTCTTCGAAAGCTGCGATGTCGCTGTCTCTTTGAGACAGATGCTGCTGAAGCGCCTTCACAGCCTCATCGAGACTTTTGATGGCGGTTTCGCTGGGAATAATCTTCGAGAAATCTATAGGCGCCCTGTAATAGCCGCTTTCGAATGCACCTCCTGGCTCATAAAGGTCTCCGTTAACGGTGACAGCGCGATATCCCTCGTTTGAGAGTGCAAAGGCGGTTTTGTCGTCAGAAACAATCAGCGTGTCTCCAAAAACGTAGTTGACTGCTGGCTCATTGCTGTGGGCGCACTTTATGAAGCTGGAAGCTGCGCCGTTCACGCCTCGTCTGTCAGGGATTTTCATTGTCCTTGGATTTGATGCTCCTTCAAGCGGGATGATTTTTATTCTGCCTAGCTTCATTTTTCTCAGCGTTTCTGCGCACGTAAAGGCTGATTCTATGTCTTTTACGACAAGGGCGTCAAGCCAGCCGGCGGCGGCCGCGACTATGGCTTTTCTGTAGTTCTTGTCAATCTTGATGAGATTGCGTAGTCTGCCATAAACGCCGGTTATCGCGCCTAACTCGCCTAGTTCCTCTATGCTACGCAACGCTTTTTCTTCAGCCGCCACAGTTTCAGCGAGTTCTCGCTGGGTAACGAATTCTATGACTGCTTCTTTCGCGGAAGCGGCGATTTTTCCAGCTTGAGAAATTTCTTTTTCAACCGCTTCTTTCTGTGCAGTTTTTCGTTCAATGGTACTTTCCAAGTTCTTAAGCTGAGCCTTCTGCTCTTTCTGGACACGGTCAAGGTCAGCCAGTGAAATTTCAATTTCAGCAAGTGCCGCAGCATATCTTTCTCTGCGTGCGTTCAATTCCTTGAGCCGCCCAGTACTGAGTCGAACAGCTGTTTTGTTTTTCAAGTATTCTGACCTTAAGAAAGCAAGTCGTCTATGGTGGGCGTCAATTTGCTGCTCGAGTTTGCGGATTTCGCGGCTGTTCTCCCCTAAACCGCCCCATAGCTGAGCGGTTTCCTGCGCAAGAGCCTCATGTTCAGCCTCTTTTTGGCTTATTTGAGCCTTAAGCTTATCATAGTCGGCTCGGTTGGCTCTTATTTTTAATCGGTTTTCGCGGATTTCGTTCCTTATGGACTGGTACTGCTCAAAATTGTTTTCTCTTACGCGCTTGAGGCTTTCGAAGCTTGCTTGTCCAGAACTTATTTTAGTGGTTAACTCGGTTAGTTTGGATTTCAATTCGCCGATTCTTATCTGTACCTTCAGAACCTGCGAGCCGCCTTCTTCAACGATTTCTGAGCTGAGTTTTCGCCATTCACTTTCGATGTCTCGTCTTTTGGACCTACGCAGGTCGCGGAGCTCCCTCAGTTTTTCAACTTTGGCTCTGACTTTGTCGGCTTGAGCTTGGGTTTCTTCCACTTTCTTGTTTAGTTGGACGATGTCATGTGAGATTTTGATGGCTTCGAATTTTTTGATTTCGTTCTGGATGAAACTGTAACGAAGAAGTTCGTTGCGTTCGCGTTCCAAGTCGTCTAGGCGTTTTTGCACCTCGTCGATTCTGCCCATGGCGGTGCGGATTGAGATGTCTGCGGTTCGCAGTTTCTCTTCCGCCTGAGCTTTTTCCGCATCGTACTGTGCTATGCCTATCAAGTCTTCGATGATTTTTCGACGTTCCATGGGGTTAATGTCGGTAAGCCTGGTTATGGTGCCCTGTGGAATTATGTTCTGGCTGGTGCTGCTTATGGCTGCCATGGAGAGAATTTCGAGTATATGCACCCTTGAGATTCTTCTGCCGTTCAGCCTGTAAACGCTCTGCCCATTTCGATAAACCTCGCGAGAAACCGTGACCGTCGTAGTGTCAACGGGCATGGCGCCGTCGGAATTATCGAATTGAATAACAACCTTGGCCATTTTAGCCTTTTCCAATCCTGCCTTTTCAGAACCGTGAAAGATCAGTTTAGCCGCGTTTTCAGCACGCATTCTTCTCGTGCTTAACTCGCCCAACGCAAATAAGCATGCGTCCATAATGTTGGTTTTTCCGCTTCCGTTCGGGCCGGTTATGGCTGTGAAGCCCTTATCTAGAACTACTTTAACCGTTTGAGGTCCGAAGGACTTGAAGCCTTTAAGCTCGATTTTTTTAATGTAGGGCATTTATTCTTGCGCCCTCACCTTTGGAAGCGTATCATCCTTTTCATTTAACAAGTCATCGCTATTCTTATAAAAGCTTATACATATGGTTCCGCGTTTAAAATTATATGTTTACGAACCATCCTCAACTTCTGAATAGACCTGTTCTATTCTTCCCCTTCACATAGTTGAAAACTGCACTTAGAGTCGCTTTGAATCTTTCGATTGCAAGAGTCCCGCTCGTGCTTATCAAGCCTGAGCGCAAGCAACAAAATGACCTTTCTTAACCTCAGTCAGTTCTGGTATTCTTTCAGCGCATGCTGTTTTTGCAAAGGGGCATCGCGGGTTGAAACGACATCCTGAAGGAGGAGTTATTGGGCTTGGAACTTCTCCCAGCAGACGCGCTTTGATGTTTTTGCTTTCGGGTCGGGTATAGGAACAGCTTCGATCAATGCTTGACAGTAAGGATGAAGTGGATTATCGAACAACTCATCAGTGTCCGCCAACTCAACTATCTCTCCCAAGTACATCACGCCTACTCGCTGACTAATCTGCCTTACTGAGCTTAAATCACGGGAGATGTACAAAAAGGATAGTCCCATAATCTTTTGTAGATCTCCCAGCAGATTGAGTATTTGCGCTCTGATTGACACATCTAATGATGAAACAGGCTCATCAGCCACTATGAACTCTGGTTCGACTGCGAGAGCCCTTGCTATGGATCGCTTACATGCTCTTCAATGTTATAGCCGCAATAATTATTTTTGGAGCCTTAAGATTTTCACTAGGAACCCAGAATCATCTTGCAGAGCAGTATCGCCCTTTTTGTATCAGCGCTCTTAGCTTACTCAAACCTTTACTTTCTTGGCTTATTTTTGGCGTTAGCTGTTGCTGAAGGACTCGGGATGGGGTTTTTCGAATCCATAATTGCAAAAGCAACTAAAAATAGGAATGCAGTCTCTGTTGACATAGGCTTGCTCCACGTACCTATGAGGCTTGCCGAGTTTATTTCTCTGTTATATGCAGGAATCATCACTGAATCAGTCGGATACGTCCCCATGTTTGTTTTTTCTGGAATTTTCTTACGATCTTCTCTGTTCTTGCAGTGCATTCGCTCAGAAATTAGTGAAAAAGCGATGTTGCCTAACTGAACATTCTCTCGCAGGCTACCAAGTGACCGCGGCCTACATCAACAAGTTTCGGCGCATTTTCTACACACTTATGTTCCTTTGCGTAAATGCACCGTGGGTGGAATCGACATCCAGAGGGAGGATTTATTGGGCTAGGCACTTCTCCGGGCAATATTATTCGAAGAGCCTTTGTTTCTGGATCTGGAACCGGAATAGACGATAACAACGCTTGCGTGTAAGGATGCAGCGGCGAACTGAAAAGCTCATCTGTATCGGCAATCTCCACAAATTTTCCAAGGTACATAACAGCTACCCTATCGCAAATATGCTTAACAGTGCTCAAATCGTGAGAAATATACAGATATGTTATTCCGAGTTTCCGCTGCAGTTCTTGTAGCAAATTCAAGATTTGGGCTCTGACCGACACATCCAACGACGCCACAGGTTCATCTGCGATCAGCAATCGTGGCTCCACCGCCAAGGCGCGGGCAATACAAATCCTCTGTCTCTGACCTCCACTGAATTCATGTGGATATCTCTCTGCATGGTAGTTTTCTAAGCCCACTAATTCCAATAGTTCGTAGAGTCTATCGTACCACTTGCTCTTAGGAACATGCTTATGAATTGCAAAAGGCTCCATGATTATGTCCGCTACCGTCATTCTTGGGTCAAGTGACGCATAAGGATTCTGAAAGACATACTGCATCTTCCGCCTTAACTTCAAGATCTCCTGCTTATTCTTTGACTTGAAAATTTTGCCGACTTCTTGACCCTCAAAGTAGACCTCGCCTGATGTTGGAGGGTCCAAGTACAGTATCGCTCTGGCCGTGGATGTCTTCCCGCAGCCACTTTCGCCAACTAAACCAAAGGTTTCTCCTTTACGAACCGCAAAGCTCACACCGTCGACTGCATGTACGATGCCCACTTGTTTTTTCAGGAATACGCCTCTGCTCATTATGGGAAAATGCTTGACAAGATTCTTGACTTCTAAGACCATTTCCGTGCTCATCGCGTTCAACTCCTGCTAGGCAACTTCCCGCTGAATTCTTTGGCGCGTACACACGCCACGTAATGCTCTGGCTCGATTTCAACTAACGGCGGGACTGCAGAAACACATGCAGGTCCAGCGAAATCGCATCTAGGATGAAATCGGCATCCTGACGGAGGAGAAACCAGGTTTGGAATTGCTCCAGGTATGATTTTCAGTTTTTCTCTTTTCATAGCTATGTTTGGAACCGCCTCTAGAAGCGCTCGGGTGTACGGGTGCAGAGGATTATAGAAAATAGTCTTGGTGCCGGCGGATTCACATATTCTCCCAGCGTACATAACGCTTATTCTGTCAGCCACACCAGCAACGACGCCCATGTCATGAGTGATTAGAATCATGGACATTCCTAATTTCTTCTTCAGATTTTTCATTAACTCGAGAATTTGCGCTTGAATCGTGACATCTAAGTTCGTAGTGGGCTCATCTGCCAAGAGCAAGCTTGGCTGACACGATAAGGCTCTGGCAATGGCCATGCGTTGCTTCATGCCGCCGCTAAGCTGATGAGGATAGCTCCAAATCTTTATTTCTGGATCAGCTATCTCGACAAGCCTGAACAGTTCAATGGCTTTTTCCAAAGCTTCTTCTTTAGTAACGTTTTGGTGGCGCCTTATGACTTCTATCAACTGGTCGGCAACGCTAAAAACTGGGTTCAGCGAAGTTGCTGGATCTTGAAAGATATAGGCAATTTCTTTTCCTCGAATCTTCTCCATTTCACTTTCAGTTTTCTCCAGCAAATTTTCTCCTTTATAAATTATTTTTCCATCAATTATCCTTCCAGGTCGTGGCACTATTCGAAGAATAGACAAGGCAGTTACAGATTTCCCAGAACCTGATTCGCCCACTAACCCTAAGGTCTCGCCTTCCTTGACTTCTAGGCTTACGCCATCGACAGCTTTGACTACTCCCGCCCATGTATAAAAATGGGTTGTCAGGTTTTCAATTTTCAGGATTTCTTTCGGTGCCATCAGCATTCGTTCCTTCTTTTTTATTCTCTAAGACGCGGGTCTAGAGCGTCTCGCAATCCATTTCCGAGCAGATTAAATCCGAGAACCAATAGAGTGATGAATAATCCTGGAAAGACCCCTTCCCACCACGCTTCTTTCACAGCTTCGTTGGCTAATTGCAGTTGGTGACCCCAAGTTATAGCCGCTGGATCGCCAAATCCTAGAAAGCTCACGGCCGCCTCTACCAAAATTGCGGTTGCTATCATGAGTGTAGTTAGAACTATGATGATGTGCAAAACATTGGGAAAAATATGCCTGAATATAATTCTTCTTTTGCTTGCTCCTAATGCCTTCGAGGCCTCAATAAATTCACTTTCTTTCACTCGTAGTACTTCTCCGCGAATGATTCTTGCATTTGACGCCCACGAAAACACACCTATCATAAGTGTTACTATTGACAGACCTCCAATACTTGCAGGCGCCACAGCAGTAATTACTTTTAGAAAAACAAGCAAGATTAAAAGGAAGGGAATAACCAAAAAGATTTCTGTTATTCTCATTAAAACATTATCAACAAGTCCACCATAATAACCAGAGACAAGACCTACTAATACAGCTAACGACATGGCGATTGCTGCCGCGCCAAAACCAACATAAAGCGCTGATCTAGCACCATACACTACTTGGCTAAAGACATCGTGACCCAGTTTATCCGTGCCAAACAAGTATTTCAAAGATGGAGGGACTCTGGCTTCTCCAACGTAAAATCCAGGTGTGGCGTTTGGAGGATATGGCGCTATCAGTGAATCAAAAGCTGCTAGGAACATCACAAAACCTATAATTAATGCGCCTACGAGGGCTGCTTTATTTTTCTTAAATCTTCGCCAAGCAATGTTCCATTGACTTACGCCTTTCGGTCGGCTTTTTTCATTTTGATACTGCAGCTCAAGTTTAGTGGACTTTTCTTTTTTCATATAGTCCTTCTCCAAGTTTTTCTCTATTCAAATCTAATTCTCGGGTCTATGTATCCATAAGCTATGTCGGTTATCAAGTTAGCAATAAGAGTCATTATGGTGATGAAGACAGTAATGCCCATTATTACTGGAAAGTCAAGTTTAGTTGTGGCCTCAACGAAAAGGCGACCAACACCAGGCCAATTGAAAACCGTTTCCGTTACAGGAGCGCCAGCAAGCATGGCACCAAAATATAATCCTACGTAAGTTACAACAGGAATAAGGGCGTTTCTCAAGGCATGTTTGTAAATCACGCTTCGCTCGCTCAAGCCGCTTGCTCTCGCTGCTAATATGTAGTCTTGCCTTAACACTTCCAGCATGCTTGATCTAACTAGAAGCACCACTGGCGCTAGAGTTGCAAAGGTCAGAACTGCCGTGGGCAAAGCCATATGCCACAATTCATCCAATACGTAGCTGCCGAACGGATATCTCTCTGGCAAAATTGAGTGGGCTCCACCTGCAGGAAACCAGCCTAGGAAATAGGCGAAAATTATGATTGCAATTATTCCCATGTAGAAAACAGGGATGCATGTGCCAAGAAGAGAGGTTGTGGTTACCGTCACGTCCAGCTTTGAGTACTGTTTTTTTGCTGATATTATCCCTACAGGGATTGCAATTAGAAGTGAAAGGAAAAGGGCGGCAAGTTGAAGCTCAAAAGTTAACCAAGCATAATCGCCAATCAATGTGGTGACTGCTATGCCTCCCCTTAGGGCATAGGAATTTCCAAGGTCACCTTGAAACAGTTCCGCTAGATAAATAAAGAACTGGTGATACAAAGGCTTGTCAAGACCATAGTATTCAGTTAAACGTTGCCTGGCTTCTGCTGTTATGTGAGGATTTTGAACAGTCATAAGTTGTACAGGGTTACCAGCAATGCGTGATGCAACAAAAACTATGATCAAAATTCCAAAAAACAGCGGTATCAAATAGATGATTCTGCGGATTACATATCTAAGCATTGACAAACTTTGTCACAATTCCGAACAAATTTTTCACTCCACATATATAAGTATTCTTAAAACAAGACTGAGGAACTGAATAATATTCTTCAAGCAACATGCCAAAAGGACATTGTTCAAACACATGGATACGTTATTTTTTTACAATAACTCGCGGTGGCGCAAGTGTTATAAGGCAAAAACATGCAAAAATAGGGGCTGGGAGAGATGAGCATTGTTACAAAATAAATACAAAGCAGTAATACTAGGTTTGCTACTACTCCTAAGCGCATTCTTGTTGCCAGCAGCCTTTTTGGCACGCGGTCAAACGACGCTGTTTAAAGTTACTTTAACGGTTCCATCAACAAATCCATCTAGGCAAGCTTGGGCTGAAATTGTGGAATCAAACTTGGACTCGGTTGGAATCGATGCTGTTAGAGTTATACAAGATTGGGGAACCATCTATGATAGAGCACTTGATCCACCTCAAGACATAGTGGGCAAGACATTTGATGAAGGCGGCTTTGATATGCTGTTCATCGGCTACGCTTTAGGTATAGACCCAGACCCATATGGCTTATATCATAGTAGCCAAGTTCCGCCAGGACAAAACTACTACAACTGGGTAAATGAAGAGAACGACAGACTTTGTAAACTAATCAAGGAAACTGTGGACGACACCCAACGCCTCCAATACGTGAAGGAATGGCAAAAGCTAGCCTATGACGAACAGCCTTCAGCAACCATCTTATACACGCGAGAAGTAGTCGCCTATGATCCAACAGCCCTTGAGGGACACCCATTTGAGATTCTGCATTATCCCGTTTGGCCTGGAGTTGAAGAATGGAAACTAAACCCATCAACTACCCAAACCTCAATTGTGCTTGCTCAGACAGGACCAGCCCCAGAAGAAGGATTGAATCCGTGGCTTTCAACCTCATACTATGACTTGACGGTATATGGCGCAGTTTTCGACAGCCTGACCAGAAGAGAAAATCTTGAAACTCTAAAAGTAATTCCTGAACTAGCTATAAGCTGGGAAGTTGCAGACGACCAGAAAACTTGGACCGTCAAATTGAGACAAGGCGTCAAGTGGCATGACGGCGTTGAATTCACCGCCGCAGACGTAAAGTTCACCTATGAAGCAGCAATGGCAGAGGATTTAGCCTCGAATGCTGGAGCCTTTGTGAAAGAAATCATTGGTTCTCCAGATAACATTGAAATAGTAGACGATTATACCGTGAAATTCCACCTACCTGCCCCCTACGCATACTTTGATTCCAGCATCTTGGCTGAAGGATACGGATACATGATTCCAAAGCACGTCCTAGAGAATGTGCCTTACAGTGAGTGGAGAAGCCACCCGTTTAACACAGGCGAAGGCAGTTACACCGCTAACGGGCAAACATTCTATGGACCAATAGGAACCGGACCATACTGGTATGCAGGATACGACTCCACAACGTTCACAAACGCGCTTACCAGAAATGATGACTACTGGAACGCTCAGACACTATTGGACGCAGGACTCTTCGGAATCGAGCAATATCTTGTGGTCAAAATAGAAGGCTCTGACGCAGCAATCACCGCCCTTAAAACAGGCGAAGTAGACGTGCTTGATTCACAATACCACTTGGAAGCCAAACTGGACAGCATCAAAGAACCTTGGGGCGCTTGGGTAGCCTATGACGCTTTCGGCGTGCAAGAACTAGGATTCAACATGAAACACCCAATCTTCGGAACAGGTGTTGACACGCCGCTAGGCAAACAAGACCCATCAAGAGCCGCTGAAGCAGCCCGCTATGTTCGACAGGCAATTAGCCACCTAATTCCAAGAGAGAACATCATAAATACAATACTTAACGGATACGGCACCCCTGGAATTACAACCCCAATCTGCACACTGACTGATGGATTCGACACAAGTCTTCAGCCCTACTCGTACGATGTAGAATTAGCAAAGTCGTTGCTGGCAGCCGCTGGATATGACACAGGAGTTCCACCGCCCTCTAAAGGATTCCTACAAGACTACGGCCTCTACATAGCAGTAGCAATAGTTGTGGTCGTAGTTGCCGTGGGCGCAGTATACTTCATTAGAAAACGAAAAACCTAAAACAAACCCTCTTTTTTTTCTTTTTTTAAGGTGCTGGAAGTCTGCACATACTTAATCGGCCTAAATTTCAAAAGGTAGAGTTACCTAAAAGAAAAGCAACATTACCAACGAAGGCAACACACCCAGCATTACCGCAATAGGAAGACCTGGAACTCGCACCAATCTCACAGCCAACGCCAATGATAAAAAGGAACCAACTAAAATCAAGAGCAAAGACAAGCCGCCTACAAAAACCCCATAACTCAACGAAGAGCTGGATACAACCATTGAATAACAAGTAAGATCACCTATCCCAATTGCCCACCCCTTGTTTGAAAAAGAAAGCTTCATAATCAGCCGTTCATATTCGGCTTCTCCAACAATTTTTTCCACAGTGCTTCTATGTATTAGAATTAGGTCGGCGCCTGAAAGAAAAAGGGCAATTCCAACGACAGCTAATGTTGGCAGTAATACGCCTAGAAAAGCTCCGAGAGTTCCACTGCATACCACAAAGAGCATGTTTCTCGCTCTATCAGAAAGAGCCTCAACAAAGGCTAGATACGCAAAATATGTTCCAACATAAGCCACAAACGCTACAACTAAGAGAAAAAGAGGAGACTCTAAATTCAATAAAATGAACAAGTGCTTTCCGAAGAGCAGCGTTGAAAGCATTCCACCTATTATGAATGCAGCAACCAAAATTCGTAATGCAACTTCCCTCCTCTTTTTTAGTATGCGAAGAAAAATGAATAAACTTATAGCGGATACGATAGTGATTGCAAAAATGTTTAACGCAATGAATACTGCGCTATATCCTTCAAATATAAATGTTGAGCCTTCGCTGTAAGGCTGAGCAAGGAGTACAGACTGGGAATAAATCAAGGAAATTAGAATTGCCAAAAAAATTGGAAGCAAAAAATATATTTTATTTATTTTGGCTGAGGAATGCTTTTCGGAAGAACTGGTTCGTTCCATACAACCTGATCCTAACCCTAACTTATTGAAGGAGATGATTAACTTTTCTAAGGTAATCACCAACTGCTACAACTCACACAGCAGATACGAGAAGAGCAGCAAAAACCAGAATTCCTCCAGTCATGATCCATGTTCGTGCTTGCTTCTCTGCTTCTTTTTGGCGCTTAGCATCCCAAGGTTTAGAATGAAAGAGAACTTCGCTTATTTTGGCACTTAAAGGAGAATAGGATGCAACTGCACCGCCCACAGCGAGACCTATTCCACCTTCTAATAACATGATGAGTGAAAGAAAAGCGGTTATTTGAGTTAGTTCTCCTTGAATAGAGAAGATTAGTACAAAATCTATTAAAACAACTATTAAGGAATAAAGCAGACTCCGAGCAAGCAACTCTAACACAGGTTTCTTGGTAATCATAACATTCGAGCTTCACATTTTAGATAAGGCTATTCCAGTCCTGTAAGAAGATTAACAGTAGCTGGAAAAAAGGCTTTCCTTGTGTCTATCTCGCCTCTTTTCAGGAGGCGCAAGTAAAAACGAAAAACTGCCGTTTGTTTCCCAAGCTACGTGTTTTCTTCTTTCAGATACAAAACCACATCTCGGAAACTTAATATGCAAATATGATTAACTCAAAAATCATGAAAGAAACAAGAAAAAGATCAATAGTCAAATCAATTATGTGGCGCGTTATCTGCATCGTAGTCAGCATAGTCACCTCATTTCTTCTAACAGGCAGATGGGACATTGCGGTAGCTATTGGAGGCATTTATAACGTGATAACAATGATTTTGTATTATTTTCATGAAAGAGCATGGAACCTAGTTAAGTGGGGCATAAGTGACTGAAGTTTCTTGCTGATTTTCTTTTGGCAGTCTTATAGTCATCTTTTTGTATTTTCTTAAGTCAATTCTTGTGTCTGCAGAACTTTATAGTCTTAATTTCTCTTTTAGTTATGAAAAACTAATTATGCAAGCAACTCTAATCGTTTGGACTAATATGCACCTCGGAAAAATGTTCAGCAACTACGCGGGTATGCCCAAAGAGGCAAAATATCTAATCTACGCATCCATAATGCCAGCAGTTGCTTACGGATTAATATTTACTGACATATCCTATTTCCTAACCATTATCCAAGAAGTGCCGGCTGATTTCACGGGAATAGTAATATCCGCCATGGGCATCTCAACCTTTGTTGCCAGCATTTTCCTTGGAATGGCCGCGGACGTTTATGGAAGAAAGAAACTACTCATTGTGGGTAACTTGCTAGCAAGCATAATACTCGCAGTTTTAGCTTTGACGACAGACCCAGTGTTACTTATAATCGCTGCCATTTTTGAAGGAATCTCCGAAGCCGCTATCACTGCATCAAGCAGCGCGTTACTTGCGGATAAAGTAGATAACGAAAAGAGAACCAGCCTCTTTTCTTTGTACGGCTTTGTCCAAGGTCTCGCTTTTGGCTTGGGCAGTTTTGCAGTGCCTTTCGTAATATTTTTTGAGTTCGCAGGGTTTACTGACAAAGACAGCCACATACTGCTCTATGTCTTAATAGCCATTTTGAGCGCAGTTTCTACGCTTATAATGCTCAAAGTGAGTGAGTCAAAAAAACTGAAGAAGCCAAAAGCAGGCGAAAAAAAATTTTTTCCGAGAAAATCAAAAGCCATCTTGCTGAAATATGTTTTAACTGGTGCCATACTTGCTTTTGGTGCTGGCATGGTGGTTCCTCTTATGACACTTTGGTTTAATTTGCAGTATGGGATTTCGGATAAAATAAGTGCCTCCATCTTGGCAGTATCGAGCATACTGGTTGGTTTTGCAACACTTGTAGCGCCGTGGGTTGCCAAAAAGTTTGGCTTAATAAAAGCAATAGTAATAACACAAGCAGCATCGACACTGTTTATGTTTTCTGTACCTTTTTCCTCTAATTACGCTTTAGCAGGCTTTGTTTACAGCATAAGAGCATTACTCATGAATATGGCAAGCCCACTATCGCAGTCAATGATAATGGGGTTAGTAGCTGAGGATGAGCGGGGTGCTGTTTCCGGCATAAGTGGCGCGTTATGGAGATTGCCTAACGCTTTGAGCACATTTATTGGAGCATGGCTCATGGGCATTGGACTATTGGCTGAACCTTTTCTAATTGCGAGCCTATTATACTTAATCTCAATAATGCTGTTTTGGCATTATTTTAGAAAGGTGAAAATGCCTGAGGAAGAAACCCAACACCGCAAAGGTATAGTCTTCTAAACGGGGATTGAGATGGGAATTCTCTTTTTTGCAAAAGCAAGGGCTCGCAGCCTCTGTTTGTCAGAGGCTCTTATTCATAATCATACTTAACTCGCACACAAAAAATGGAATATAAAAAAGATTAAGGAAACCTATTTTAGGAATTTTAAGCCCAAACCCAAAAGAAGCTGGCAAGACTTTGAAAGGCACCTACTCTTTACAGCATCATTACACAGATTAGATACTCATTTTAGTCTTTTAATTAATGGAATCTCCGTGAAGTCATAATTGGTGGGCAACCGCTTTCCAGAATCTTCGTATCCCATTCTGGTCCAGAAACTATACGCTTTCCAGGGAACACCGTTAGCGTTCTCTGTCGTGTCCGTCTTCATCAAGTAGCAACCTTTAGATTTTGCAATGCCTTCTACATACGCGACAAGTGCGCTACCTATTCCCTTTCCTTGTTCCTTCTTGGAAACAACGATGTTGTCTATGTAACCATAATCGCGTTCCATCTTGAAAACAATGAAGCCAACCAGCTTTCCTTCAGCCTCAGCCACAAGCACTTCAAAATCGTCTGTCAACCTGTTTCTTCTGCTCCACGCTTTTCGCAGTTCTGCAATTGATAAGTAGGTGGCGGACTCTGGGGCGGAAAACCCGCGAATTTCCTCCTCAGTAAGCGCAGCCAACCTAATCTTGACTATGGATGAAATATCTTTGACTGTTGCCGCCCGAATCACCAATGATGTCACAGCTAATAACAACTGCTAGCAAGGACAAATAAGTCTTACCTGAAATATCCAAACAAATCTCGCAGCGCATTTAACTGAGCTTATTCCAGCTACAAAAAGATATAGCTATATTAGATTTTACTTCAACCAACGAAAGTGGAAGGCAAGTGCTGATACGGATGCCCCAATTGCAACTTTTTATAAACTGATAATTCATTATGTGAGGTCGCGAACATTTTTCAGGAAAACGGCAGATTTTGTGTCAATTCGGAAACGAGGGCATCGCTGTAATGTTAATGCTTTTGCGTTTAATCTTTATATTCGATTGAATCCCTAAACAGATAGGTGCCAATATTGGCAACACTTGAATTCGCGACAACGGCAATTTCATCCATAGTAGCCATTATGAATCCTCTTAGCACAACTGCGATATTCCTAACTCTGACAAAGGGGCAAATTAATGAAAAACACCGCAAAATGGCTGCTAAATCGGCGAAATTAGGTTTTATAATTCTGGCTTTTTTCGCTTTAACAGGTACACTTCTTTTTCAGGTATTCAACCTTGAAGTGTATGCGTTCCAGATAGCAGGCGGCATTCTCCTAGTAACTATCGCGTTGAAAATGCTTTCAGAAAAAACCAGCTTTTCATCTGACGAACATGAGGACATTTCAATTATTCCATTAACATTTCCTCTCACTGCGGGTCCGGGCACTATAACGACAGTTATTCTGTTATTTTCGCAAGCAAGCAGTTTGATTGAGACAGTTTTCGTCTTCGTGGGAATAGCCATTGGAGTTCTGTTATCTTACGGGGGTATGACTCATGCTCATAGGCTCGTTAAGCTTTTCGGCAAAGATGGAATACATGTAGTGACGGCACTAATGGCAATTATTGTGCTTGCGATAGCAATACAATTTGTCATATCTGGAATCATTACCGCTGTCTCTCACATCCCAATCGGATAACAGCCTCTTCTGTCATGGTGCTAACCATCCAGAAATCCCACCACTCATTATCAAGTGCTTTCACATTGAAACTGAAACGCTTCTCACTATCTTGGAAGTCCGCGTTTGTGATGGTTCCATGCCAAACGCACTTTTTAAAACTTTAGAAGAAGCCTTGAGTAACTCCAGTTTTGCCTATGTTGTGATGGTCCACAGAAATGCGGCAAAAGCCTTAAGAAGGTTCTAATTTATGACTTGGAAAGAAAGGAATGGTCCTTGCGGACGCGTTACTTGGCGGATGACAAAAAGAGAGCTGTATTGTTGACAGTTTTAGCGGGTTCTCTGTGGGGCACATCCTTTCCAGCCATAAAAATCGGTTTGCAATACATGGATGCTTACACCTTCGTTTTCCTGCGTTTTCTGGTTGCTTCGCTTGTGATGCTTTTTGTGCTGGTGATAACGAAGAATTTTGGTTTCAACTTTAGCAAGAAGCGCTTGCTCCTGTTTTTGGGCGTAATCAACGGCGTGGCATACCTGATGCAGTACGCGGGCATGGTTTACGCGTCAGCGTCAGAATCATCATTGTTTGTTAATCTTAGCGCCGTGTGGGTCGCGCTGTTGAGTCCAGTAGCCTTAAAGGAGCGTTTGGGCGGCAAAAAAGTTGTGGGCGTCATGGTAAGCCTTCTCGGAGTGTTATTGATGACAACAAACTTGAGTTTCACAGGGTTCGGCTCCGGGGAGCTGATGGGATACTTGCTTGTAATCTGCGCTGGAGTCCTGTGGGCTGTCTTCATAGTCTACAATAAACCGTTGGTTCGAGAAGGCGGGAAAATGGTTCAGTCAATGACGTGGCTTTTGCTTTTTACAATGTTGCCGCTGCTGCCAACTGCGCCGTTTTCTGCGGCGACGTATGCTTCTTTTCCGTGGACCGCTTGGGTTGCCATCTTCTACACTGCGATTCTGTGCTGGGTGGTGCCTTATTACCTGTGGTTGAAAGGACTGAAGAATATCACGCCGGTAACTTCCGCGGTGGTTCTCTTAACTGAAATAATAGCTGCCGTAATAATTTCCACCGTTTTCCTCGGGGAAGGCTTTACAGCGGTTTCAGGAGTAGGGGCAGTTTTAATAGTAATCGCCATCCTGTTAGTCTCGTAAACAGATTTCATCAAAACTCAGCTTATCCCACTTTAGAGGAGTTCTGCCGCTTGTTCAGCTATTTTTTCAAGGAATTCTGTATCTTCTGATGTGAACGGCGAAAGCGTGTGAGAGTCGATGTCAAGTTCTCCGACGACTTCATTTTTGTGGAAAATGGGGATGACGATTTCCGCTTTTACGTTTGCGCTGCATGAAAGATAGTTAGTTTCTTCTGTAACATCCTGCACGATGAAGGTCTTTCTTAGCTTTGCGGCTTGACCGCATATTCCTACTCCGAAAGGTATTCTGACATGTTCAGTTGGCTCTCCTTCAAAAGGACCGAGAACGAGTTCTTTTCGCTTCTTATCCACAATGTAAAAGCTGACAAAATTATAGTATGGAACGTTGTCTCTGAGCAGTTTGCAGATGGCCTTCAGCTTTTCGTTTCGATTTAGTCTGCCTTCTAGGATTTCGTTTGCACGTTTTGTCAGGACTTTGAACAGGTCGTTTTTATCCATTACCCTGCACCTTGTTCTCTTTCCGTTTTCGTTCTGCAGCGTTATTAAATATTATTTATTCAAATAGAGTCAATTGTAATAAGGCACCTGTGGAAAGTGAAGTGAAATGCCGTCTAAAGAAATTATTGATTTGAGAAGCGACACTGTCACCTTGCCCACTGAGGAAATGCTGGAGGCTATTCGGCATGCAGAACTGGGAGATGACGTTTTCGGGGAAGACCCAACGGTTAACAGGCTTGAAGAAATGGCGGCTGAGAAAATGGGCAAGGAGGCAGCGCTTCTCGTTACAAGCGGAACCCAAGCCAATTTGGTCTCTTTGATGAGCAACACAAAACGCGGAGAACTCGTGATTCTTGAAGCTGAATCGCATATTTATTGGTATGAAGTGGGCGGAATCTCGATGATTGCCGGGTTGCTTCCTTGGCCATTGAAAAGCAGTATGGGTGCACTTGACCCGAAAGATGTGGAAGCAGCCATACGACCTAAGAACATCCATTTTCCAGAACCTGCGCTCGTCTGCATCGAGAACACGCACAACAGGCATGGCGGAACCATCATAACGCCTGAACAAATACGCGCAATAAGCGAGGTTGCAGTGGCACATGGTTTGAAGCTCTACATGGACGGCGCAAGAATTTTCAACGCTGCAGTCGCGCTAAACGTTGACGTTAAGGAGTTCACCAGGCATGTTGATAATTTGATGTTTTGTCTTTCTAAGAGTTTAAGCTGTCCAATCGGCTCGTTAGTTGTTGGCACTCAAGAATTCATTGAAAAAGCTCGGAAAATTAGGAAGGTTTTAGGTGGCGGAATGCGACAAGCAGGCATAATTGCTGCGCCAGGCATCGTTGCCTTGGAGAAGATGATAGACAGGCTAAAAGAAGACCACGAAAATGCCAAGCGTTTGGCGGAGGGAATTGCCAAGATAGATGGGGTTACTGTAGACATGAGTCGTGTGCAGACAAACATGGTGTGTTTTGATATCAGCTGTTTGAGAATTGAGGATGATTTGTTCCTGTCGAAACTGGAGAAGGAGGGCATTCTAGCTTTGACGAATAGCAAGAACGTGGTTAGAATGGTTACGCATAGAGGGATTGAGAAAAACCACATTGAAAAAACCATAGCGGCACTCGAGAAAGTGTCGAGCGAACTGCGTGTTGGATAGGCTGAAGCATATTGCGCTAGTTCTTTCGGAAGACTCTGGTGACGAAAGGCGGTTTGCGGTGAATAAGGAGATTATTGAGCCGCTTTCGGGACTTCTTGATTTTCACGCGAACAAGTATTGCCCTGAACTTACGGAGTGCATTCCGCCCGAGAAGCTTAAGGAGTACATGAAGAGGGAAGCGGCGAAAGTGATGTATATTGGTCGCGAATAGAGTTAATTCGGGAGAAAATTAATAAGTGACTATGAGAAAGACGCCTTAAAAAGGCGACGTTAAAAGAATGAGTTTTAAATTGGGCGCTAACAGCGTGCAAGACGGCTTAACCATTGCGCTCATGGTGGTGCTTGTCTTCGCAGTGCTCTACTCCGACATGCAACTGGCGTACAAGATAGGAATTGGAGTGCTGGTTTTCAGCATAATCTTCCTGACAAGCATCGCTGGGCAAATGTTGAAGCAGATGAAGGAAAAAGAGAAGGAAAACCGTTTCTAGCCGTTTATCAACCACGCATAAATAGATTTAACTGATTGTTTTGTGCTTCAGAACCCAGAGGCTCCTTCGCCCTTTAATAAAGTGAAACAGACAGCGGTTCAAAAAGGGACTGCATAACTCATTATTTTTGTTTTGGGTAGAGCAGTTCGTGGTACTCGGGGTTTGTTTTGCCGTATTCAGCTTCTAAGGCTTCACTGATTCTCCGCCAGTCCTGCATTATCGCCGGCCACATCTCATTAGTCACCACGCGTGCCGCCACATACTCTTTCATAGACTTTTCACGCTTTATGATTCTCTTGTGCCAGTCTATGCTGACGAGTCCCGTGCGCCTCAGATGGTGAAGGTTCTGCACCACCTCGTCTGGCGTGAACGGGTAATCCATGCTTCTCGCCAAGTCGTCAGTTAGGGACTTCACGGAGATTTCGTCTTCCACGCGGAGGCACACAACTGCCACGATGTCCTGCACAAGCCGCGTTGTCCTGCTGAGGTAAAGGGCTGCACGTCTCTTTGGAATCAAAACCTGCTCTAAACGATACGCGTGCCGTGCGTAGAACCAGTTTTTAACCACTTCAGCAAAAAGAAGGTAAGCACAAACCAGCACCGCCAAAACAGCGAGAAACGCCGGCGGAGGCTGAACAAAAAGGAAGTATCTGGCTCCCAAGAATGTGTATGGCACCAGCAACGCGAAAGCAACAATGCTTATACTACTTATAACTAGGAGTCTGCCGGGTTTGCTCTTCCAGAACGGCGAGTGCCGCGTGCGAATCACGAAGATCACGAGGGTCTGGGTGACCAGAGACTCAATGAACCAAGCGGTCTGGAACAAGTGCTCTTTCTGGGCTGGCGGCGCGGACGCTGGCAGCATTGGCAGAAAAACAAACAGCATGATGAAGAAAGTCAAGAAGTCGAAGATGGAGCTTACTGGTCCCAGAGAAATCATGAAGTTCTTTATGAAACCGATGTCCCACCGCTTAGGCTTCTCAACATACTCAGGGTCAACGTTGTCTGTGGTTATGGTGGACTGAGACAAGTCATAAAGCAGGTTGTTGAGAAGAATCTGAATAGGAAGCATAGGCAGAAAATCGAAACCAAGCAAAGGCAAGATTAGGGAGGCGCCGGCGACGCTGAACATGTTGCCGAAGTTTGAGCTGATGCCCATCATTATGTACTTCATGGTGTTGCCGAACGTCTTCCTCCCCTCTAAAACTCCTTCGCCAAGCACTGTCAAATCATTCTTCAGCAAAATGATGTCAGCGGATTCTTTTGCAACATCCACCGCGTTGTCAACCGACACGCCCACGTCGGAAGTTCTCAGCGAAGGTGCATCGTTTATGCCGTCGCCCATGAAGCCCACGACGTGACCATTAGCCTTCAACAGGTTAATTATGCGGTCTTTCTGCGCGGGCGTGACACGTGCAAAAACGTTGGCTTCCTCAACGATTCGGGCGAGACCTTCATCTGACATCTGCGAAATTTCGCTGCCCAAAGCAACGCCTTTTATCTCGAAGCCCAACTGCTCACAGGTTTTTCTGGTGACCAGTTCGTTGTCGCCCGTGAGAACTTTCAACTCTATCCCAGCGTTGCTTAGCAGCTGCAGCGACTGCTTAGCGGTTTCTTTTGGCGGGTCCAAGAACGCTACGAACCCGAGGAAAACCATGTCGGTTTCGTCGTTGACAGAGTAAACGGCTTTTTCCTTTCGGAGTTTCTTGTAGGCGACACCTAACACCCTAAAGCCGTCGCTGCTTAAGTCATAGAACTTCTGTTCAATTTGTTTCCGCAATGCCTCAGTGAGGTCAGATGGTATACCTGAAAGTTCGGTGTAAGAGCATACTTTTAAGATTTCTTCCGGGGCGCCTTTGGCGATAAAGAATCGCTGCCTCTTGTGCTCAACAACCACAGAAACGCGGCGGCGCACAAAGTCAAAGGGAACTTCGTCAATCTTCTGGAAGCCGCTGATATCAAGTTCCTTGTGTGCCAGAATAGCATCATCAAGCGGACTCTTCAACCCTGTCTGGAAGTAGCTGTTCAGGAAAGAGTACAGGAGTATCTTGTCGCTCTCGTTTCCCTCCGCATCTATGTGCAGCACCAGCGTTATTCGATTCTCCGTGAGAGTCCCCGTCTTGTCGGTGCAGAGGACATTCATGCTGCCAAAGTTCTCGATTGAGGATAATCGTTTCACGATGACGCCTTTCTTGGACATTGCGATGGCGCCTTTGGAAAGGTTCACCGTGATAATCATGGGCAGCAGTTCAGGGGTTAAGCCAACAGCGAGAGCCACGGAGAACAGAAGCGAATCCAGCACGCCTCGACCAAGCAGAGCGTTTACGAAAAAGACGAACAAAACCAGGAGCATAGTAACTTGCATTATGAGAAAACCGAAGCTTTTGATTCCGCGTTCAAACTCGGTTTCTGGAACAGCGCCAACGAGTCTCTTCGCGATTTTCCCGTACTCGGTTGAGCCGCCCGTCTTAACCACAACGGCTGTCGCGGTGCCACTCACCACGGAGGTGCCCATGAAAAGGTAATTACTCCAGTGAGTAAACGACGTAGCCTGCCCAACCACAGGCGTAGAAGTTTTTTCAACAGGAAAAGACTCACCCGTTAACGCAGACTGATTTATGAACAAGTCTTTTGCGTTTATCACCCTCGCGTCTGCAGGTGCTATGTCTCCCGCGGAAAGGTAAATGATGTCTCCTGGAACGACTTCAGGAAGCTTCACCTCTCTTCGTACGCCATCCCTGAGCACGGTTGCGGTTGTTGTTACCTTTTCCTTCAGCAATTCCGCGGCGCGGCTGGCTTTGGATTCCTGGTAATAATCAAGGATTACGCTTATGAACACAATGGAAAGAATGATTATCATGTTGGGTATTTCTTGGAGGAGACCAGAAATCAAGGCGGCGATTATCAATATAATAACCAGCGGGCTTCTGAAATGCATGAGAAACTCGACTATGCCCGCTCGCTTCTTTCTTCTTGCAAGCTCATTGCGACCATAGACTTCCAGACGGTTCGCCGCATCTTCAGAACCGAGACCGCGGAGGGATGAGCCCAAGCGAGCAAGCAGTTCGTCAACGGGTAGACTGAGAATTTCATCCACGCCCAACGCAGAAGGCGCACAACTTACCCGTTTTTCTTGCCCACTAATGCTGCCGTCAGAGTCTTGCGTCTAGTCATCCATCCTAATCGCGCCGTGATATCGAGAAATCAGCGCCATCAGAACAAACGAGAATTCTCGCTCTTAAAATACTTTTGATGGAAAGCAAGCACGATAGTTGCAGGCATATGACCACTTGCGCTTATGAGTGCTCGGAATGCGGCAAGAACAGAATCAGTTACCAGTGAGCAAATAACTCGCGCGCACTCGAATCCTTAATTGACGATAACTCGTCCTTGGGATATTTTTGACTGAAGGCATATTTGGAGTTCAGTAGTCAATCGTTGCAGAAATCTATAGAGGGGGGGTCGCTATTGGCGCAGAAAACCGTCAAAGGCATGTTGAAAATCAGGAGAGGGAAGGGAACTGCCCTGCAGAGCAAAAGCGCTGTACAGGGCTCCTTTAAATAAGGGGCTATAGACAAAAACCGCACCAGTTCACCAGAAGCATGGGATGTACTCTCTAACCCTCAATGGCACACCCAGCGACTCGGCAACCGCTCTGACTTTTTCCACATCAACTTCAGGCATCCTCACCGCCGAAACCTCCACATTTAATCCCGCCGTTTTCGCCCTTTTGACGAAATCCAGCACAGCCGAGAAGCCTCCATCGAACATGGGCCTGCAGTTCTCCGCGTAACTCGCCTCATCATGCCCGTTCAAGCTCACACTTACCTTGTCGACCCCGGCAGACCGCAACTCTTCTGCAACGGCCCTGTCTTTGTTCAACACGTAACCATGCCCATTCGTGTCGACGCGAATCAGAACCGAACCGCCGCAGCGCTTCCGTATCCACCGTGCAACTTCCAACAAGATGTCCAGTCTAGCGGTTGGCTCACCGAAACCGCAGAAAACCGCCTCATTCCACCGCTTCAACCTCAAAGCAGCTTCAAATTCCGCAGTCACCTCAGATGTTGTTGGCTCCCTTTTCAGTTTCAGGTTGAACCCGCTTATGCCCTGCTTGAAGTTGCGGAAGCAGAACCAGCAGTTGTTGGAACACCTGTTAGTGATGTTCAAGTAAAGGCTGTTATCCAGCCAGTAGACAGTTCTCGGTTTTTCCTCAGCCACCACGCAGTTCCGCCTTAACACTGCACGGAATTAAACAAGCATTTTAGCTATATAGTTTACAGCTTATGCATCGAAAATTTTTTAACCTGAGCCAGTACATCTGGCTAAAGCGGGAGATGCAAGAAGTGAAGAAGGTACCACTGTTCGAATACGAGATTCCGCACTACCGCAAGCAGCGCTCAGCCGAATGGGTTGAGCAGAAACAGACCCGCTGAAAACGTTCTCCTCAGCACAGACGAAAAGCGGGCAAAAAGGGATATCTCGCTCGTCATCAAATCAGACTTCATCGCCTTTTCTTTCTGTAGACTATTGCCGCTAGGAAACCTGCCACGGCAAAAACTGGAACAATGATGAGCCAGTGTGGCACCTCTTGCTCTTCATAGTTATTGAACATCACTACAAGGTCTCCTGCCAACGGTTCACCCAACACGGAACGCATCTGTATAGTTGCCATTTCCACACCATTCTCACAGCTTAGCGTCAGATTCTTCGGGTTCCAGACGCTGTCAGTCCATGTGGTGTAAGCACGCACATCCGACACCGTGGTTTCAAAGCGCACCGTGAAATACGCTATAGATGTGCTGCTGGATGCCGTCAAGTAAGGGCTGATGTTGAGGTCATACAGGAACAGGTTGCTCCCGTTAACCATTGCAACTGGATGTTCATAATGAATTGTAAGCATGAAAAAATCTGAAACAGGGCTAACCACGCAGTAAATCATGCTCCAATTGCCGATGGCGGTGTGGTGCAGAGAATCTGGGTAAACTTCCGTGTAGTTGCTCCATTCAAGCTCGGTTCCGTTTACTTGCACGCGAATGTTTGTTGTGCCTGGTGGCGTGGGATACAACATGGGCAACTCGCTCAAGCCAACGCACTGCTGATTTAGGATATATATTGGGTATGTCCCGTCTATCTTCGCCCACAATGAGCCGTTGACGCGTACAATCGTATAGTTGACGTATTCCACTGGCATGGCGAGAACTGGCGAAGCGGATTCTTCAGGGTTTCCCGCCGCGAAATGGACAAATTGCGTCCCCATTGCCCCTGAGAACAAGAGCGCAAAGCCCAATGCAACGGCTAATCCAGTTTGTTGCTTCACGGTGACCCTTTTAATCTTAAGCTTGCGGGTTCTAAATAATTTGCGGGAAATGATTTACCCACTATTTTTTCGGAACAACAATCCATTTCAAGTTGTCGAACCCGTACTTCGCGAGCAGCGGGTCCAGAAAGTTTGCGACGAACTCGTCCTCGATTTCCGCCAGCACCACAGTGTCTCCAGCCTTATAAGCCCATCCTACAAGGACAAGCTCTTTCAGCTCCTTGTATTTGCTCTTGATTTCCCAATACACTTCATCATCCTCTTTTCTTTCTTCCGTTATCCACATGTACTCGTCTTCAGAATGCTCTCCACGTACATAGTTGAAGCGGCAGACAACGTCTCCGACCGTTTTCGGGCCATCATCTGTTTTAACATAAAACCAAATTGTCATGTCTAATACCTGCAACAATATTGTTCGGCGCACCCTCTTATTTGCTTTTCACACAAACACTCTAGGGAACAAAGCACTTCCAAAGCTCTAAACAGTAGGAACACCAAAAAAAAGAAAAAGGATTGCGTGTTTTTGCAGAACTAATGCTTGCGTCTCTTGAAAACTATCAACCCAACCGCGAGAACCACTATGACCACCACTACGACTACGGCAAAGATGTATTCCATGGGCAAAGCGTTCTGTGTCGGTTCTGATTCAGTTGGAGTTTCTGCGTCTGCGATCTCAGCCACGGTCCACGTGGAGAAGTGGTTGGTGTTGCAGACCAAGTATCCGTTCTGGTCCATGTAGCTTGGCACCGTTTCCCATGCAGCCTGGGTTCTGTTCCAGTACATCCATGTGAGTCGTGAAGCATTGACTTCCCTGTTCAACTCTTGACTGAGTGCCGTCTGGTTTATGTGTAGCCTGATTTGAGCGCTAAGTTGCAGTGTGGCGTTGGGCTCTATTCCCAGGTAAAAGTTCAGGGTTCGCTCCATGACCCTTGCGCCTTCAAGTGGCGAACCACTGATATTCAACGTAAGCTTCATGGTTTGGTTGGGTTCCACGGAAAGCGCCAGTATCTTTGGCTTCACTGTTGGGTCAACAGTTACGTTTAGTTCGCAGTTTCTGGTGCAGTTCATCAGCATTGTCATGTTTCGGTAACAGAACAATGCTGGTTCTCCAGCCATAACCTGTTCCATCTGGCATACAGGTGTAGTCTCGGTTTTGTTGTACTGCAACGCATTGCCTGATACCCCGGGAACGTTTTCAGCGCCTAGTGCTTGTCCAGCACCAGATGCTATCCCAGCGCCAGCGTAAGCCATGCTTAACGATGCAAACATTAGCAATGCCGCAATTAACACGCTGATTTTTGCACGGTTGGCTGTTTGAGTTTTTTTCGCCATCGCGAATCACCACTCGGAATATACGCGAAACCTTAAGTTAAGGGACACCGCGAGACAAGCATTTCAAAAAAAGGAACGGGTGTTTCATTCTGAACCGCATGCCCTATGCGGCGTTGAACCGAACAAATGTTACGCTTGGTACATAAGAATTATTACCCTGAACCAAGTAAAATTCAGCATGATTTGACGCATGAGACTTGCTGCCCGAACCGCCTTTGTTGCTGGTTTAGCCTCGCTAATAGTAATCTCAGCTATGACCCTGTTTGTAAGTGGCGAATCGCGGTTTGAGGTTAAATCCCTGAATCTCACTGTTTACAGGGATGGCTTGGTTCATGTTACGCAAACGTTGACGGTAAACGAGTCGTTTCCCGAAATATTCGTGCCTCTCTTAGCGTCATCAGTCGAGGACATACTGGTGCTGGACCAAGATGAAGAAGCAGTTGACTATAAAATAGACGGCTCTAACATGACCGTTTACACTCTTGGCGCCCAGAACATATTGCTGGAGTACGATACGGTTGCACTTACCAAGAAGGAAGCTGAAGTTTGGACCCTAACCATAGATAACCTTTACTCTGCCACGGTTTTCCTACCGCAGAATTCAACAGTCGTCTATCTGAACCAGATGCCAACGACGATAAATACCCAAGGCAGTGTGATAACGCTTTCATTGTATCCAAGTTCATGGGAAATCAGCTACGTTTTACCCGTTCTTCCAGTAGATGAAACGCCAGACGACGGAAAACCTTCCGCCTCAATCCCCAACGAATACCTAATCTTAGCCGCGGTCACAATCGTAGCAAGCGTTCTCTCGGCGCTGATGTTGGTGAAGCGACAAAAAAGACGCCCCAATGTTGAGAAGATACTGAAAGCTTACCCTCAACTGATGAGCGACGACAGGGAAGTGATAAAATTCTTGGCTGAGAAGGATGGTAAAGCCTTTGAAGCTGAAATAAGAGAAAGATTCCCTGACATGCCACGGACAAGCCTTTGGAGACTGGTCAGACGCCTTGAAAGGCTAGAGATAGTTGAAGTGAAAAAGATTGGTCTTGAAAATCAGGTGGAACTCAAAAAATAAGGGAAATTGGCGCCTTTTACGGCTTGTTTCCACCCATGTCTGAGCCAGAACCGCCGCTTCCGCCCATTCCATATTGATTCTGGTAACGATTGATCTCCTGCGTTAATGCCTGGTCCATTTGCTGCACCATTTGGCTGATTGCTTCTAAATCCTGCATGGCGTCCTGGATGTTTCCCGCTTTGCCCTGAACTGCCTGAACCATATTCTGCAATGCTTGCATGAACTCGTTTTCGCTCTGGTAACCCTGCGACGCCAGAGCGTTGGTAAAATTGATACCGTTGTCACTTCCGTACCTGAAGCGTTCCCTTATTCTTTCTTGGGTTCGTTCACAATAGTTATAGATTCTCCAAGCATTCGAGTCTTCACCCAACTGCTTCAGGTACTGGTACGCTTGAGCGATTAGCTCCTTTGCCTTGTCAAGGTTGGAAATCACTTCACTTGTTTTCCCTTCAAGAAGGAAAGTCCGCGCCTCATCAACGTTCAAGTAAGCTTCCGCTTGGTCAAGTAGCTGTAATGCGTCGGTCGCGTTTTCAGGCAAAATCTGCCGCAGATACGCTACTCTTTCAAGTGTTCTCGTGACGGCTTCTAACAGTCCTTGGTTATCGGTTAATTGTCCTTTCTGAATCCCTGCTTTGTCCAAGATTACGTGTATTGATCTGAAAACTTCTCTGAAAATGCGCAGGGCTTCAGTCGCGTATTCAACGGCAGCTTTATAATCTCCGATTTTGAGGGCATCATGTGCTTTTGTGAGGTTTTTTAAGCCCTGATTGTATAGGGTCACGTTGCCCTCTAACTCGCCCAGAAGACCAGCATCGTCAATCACCTGCAGAGCAGTATCATTAGCGTACACCAAGTCGATGAGATTCTTAACTTGCTGCTCAGCCCTGTCGGCAAGCCCAACCAACTCCTCAGCAGTCGTTGCTTGAACCTGTGCCTGTCCGACGAAAATGGCTGAAGACGGCGCAACCGCCATTATGACGGACAAAAGCAATGCCAAAGCGGCAAGCCGTCGTTTATTCATCATTTTTCGTCACCGAAAAAGAATAATGCCTTTACCGTAAATTAAGGGACACTGTGAAACGGGCATTCCAAAATTGGAAACGCCCTTTGGCAAACCACCGAGATGTACATATCACCGTTTCCGCCAATATCCGTAAAAACCTTTAAATGAGATGTCGGCTTTCAGAAGTTAGCTAAATTGAGAATTACAATTTTCAATTTAAAACATAGGCAAGTCGAGGTGATTCTAAACGTCACAAAAAAGAGTATTCGAGATTAAATGCACCAACTGCGGAAAAACCGACACCGTTCCCTTTGAGCCCAAAACTGACAAGCCTGTTTATTGCAGCAATTGCTTCTCAGAACGCAGGTCAAATAAACCAAGAACCCGGAATCAGAACTCCAGTTTCAACGAAAAAACCGCGTGGGCACGACGTCAACAGAGTTTCAAAGGAAAAAGAGAGGAAAAGCCAAACAGCATTTTCCAAAAAGACTAGGCATAAAAAAGAGACAGCAGTCTATGCGTAGGGTGAACTTGCCATGAATCTGCGCTTATACGTTTCTAAACGAGAGGATGTGAATGACTACTCGCAAGGCCACTACATACGCTTCTCCATCGTTGACTTGGACATCTCAGAAAAGTACCCAGCAAACTTTGTCTGCATGTTGCCAAAACATATGGGTTCAAATGGCAAGTCATCTAACGTATTTTCCAACATGTTCGGAAGCAACAGCGCAGAGTTGGCTAAACGGCTTTTGAGAGAAGCATTGAAAACCGAAGACGATTCAGAAGTCAAAGCGGAAATTGGAAAACGCTTGCGACTTCTTGAACCAAAACCGCCAGTTTTAGCTAAGTGCCGTGATTGCGGCAAAATGTTCGAGCTTGAAAAGAGACGGTTCAAACCCAAAACCTGCCCAGAATGCAGGCGAAAACGGCGCATAAGCCAAGAATAACCCTGCCAAAATTAAAACGTACCTCAACGAAAGGGTAGAAACTTGGCGGAGGTGAGCAGACACATCGTTAAGTCTGACATAACACGCGCTAGCGGTGTGGGTTCAGGAATACTCGTAATAGATAAAGGCGACCCTCGATAGGCACTCTTGTTGTTGCTCTTCCGCAATCTCAAAGATTCGTAGTGTGAAACAAACCGTGAAGTAAGCATGAGGGTGATAGAATTGTTGTTTAGTGTCTTTGGTTCATCCTCCAGAGTTATGTTTTGGGGGAAAAAGAGTATAACGAGGAAGGCAGGCGTTGGTTCGCTGGATGAAGGCTTCAGCTGAGAAGTACGGCGTGAAGGTGCATGGAAGTTGGGTTTGCCCGATAGAGCACGTCTTCTACCTTTTGCTAGAATCTCCACGACTTTAAGGCAGTGTCAGGTTTCTCGGTCCGCCCATACTGACGCATCATAACGAGAAATCGAAAAAGCATTCTTAGATTGAATCTTAATTTAGCGTCTCATAGTAGATTTATCGCCTCTTGCCTCGGTATAGCTACAAGGGTTTCGGTTGCCACCCACTCCGAAACATCAACGGACACCTTTAACGCTTCTTTTTCATTTGCGGCTTCAAATATGAAGACTGTGTCGTAACGTCCCAGCGTCCAATACCAGGTTAGAACGTTAATTCCCCTCTTCTTGAACTCCTCCATCATTTTGGTGGCGTCTCCAACTGCTTCCTTTTCAGGTTTCTTTCTCATTTTGCCCAAATTTATAAAAATCAATGATTTTCACCTCCTCCAAAATCTATCATTCAATCCTTAGCCAAAAACATCGCCTCGTCCTAATCTGATTAGCCTGCGCCATATTGTGCTGCGAGAACTAATTTAAGAAGTTGTGGTTGCCTCTGCACAGTCACATGTTCGGGCCATCTTAAAGTATAAATCACATTCTAGAGGGTGGTAGCCCGGGAGTTACCGTTCCCAAACTGTAATTTATACTAAATTCCTCTTTTTTCAAAATTCGTTATTCTCAGTAAACGCCTCAAGGTTTCGTTTTCTTTCACCATGTCCATGTTGAAGCCTTTGCCCAGATAGGGTCTAAGCTCTCCGCTTAGCTTTGTTGGGAAAAGCAATGCTTTAAGAATCCAAAATAACGAACATGCTCAGCGATATTCGGACGTGAAGGTTTAGTCCTTGGTATAGAACTGCACTATTTTGTCTATAATTTCGAGTGTGTAGCCATGTTCCTGCAGTTTTTTGCGCAGTTTTTTATTTGGCACTCAAGACCATGACCTTTTCTATTTTTGAAGTCAATCGCATGGGAGATAAGTTTCTTAATCGAAGTTGTAACAAAAAAATGGGTTAAGAGTTGTGAATCAATGCAGTTATATCCTGTTTGGTTAGCCATGTTTTTCGTGGGCTTTGACATTTTTGTCAAGGTTTACTTGTTTTTCCTGTTCAGCTTTCTCGGCGTTTTCTTTTTCTAACTCGGCGATTCTGGTAGCATACGTTTTAAGCAGCTCGTTCATGTCGCGCAGTAAATCGTTAAACGCTAAATTCACGTTTTGCACGCGCATATTCAGAACCGCCAGTTGTTGTTGCTGCTGCATCTTCTCGCTCATCCTGCCTTCATCTCCAAGGCTTCCACACGTTCGACTAAGTCTCGTACAACGTGGAAAACAGTGTAAAGAAGAGCTTCTGTTCTGATTCCATCCCCTTCGTTTGGCTTCAAGATTTCGGGCAAAGAAGAATAGTCAAACTGCGGTACTTCCGTGTCTTTGAATGTATTAACGGATTTCAACGTAGGGTGCGGCTTTATTTCCTTAAGAATTTCTCTTGCTTCATGCGGTTCTATCCAGAAAGGACATCCTCTGTCAATGAAAGACTTAGCGTTAACCTCATTCCAGTATGCGCTTGCGCTACCCAGGTTCTTTGTTCCAGCCCCGGTAGGAGATGCAGGAGATTCAAACCAGATTGTTCCTGTTGAGGCTAAACGTAGGTCACCATAATGGGAGGTTAGATAACCTATGGACCCGCTTCTGGTAAGGCTTACATATGTTGTGCCGCCTGCGGTGCCGACTTTAAACGCTCCGCTTGCCGTGCCTGTAACACTGTTAAAAATTGCATCATTGCCAGTAATGTTATAGCACACGAAGCTATCATCTGTCTTCAATACGTCTTGCGCTGAACGGTAAAGATTAGTGTCGTCGCCGACTTTTAAGCCTCCGCTTGAGCCCTGGACCGGCAGTTCTAAGCGACCTGCATTGGATAGCACCATTCGCTGGTTCGTGCCAAAGTAGAATCTCAGGTTATGCGCTGGGTTTAGCTGAATACTTTCGTACTCGTAAGGAATGTCCCCGTATTCGTCTCTTCCGATGGCTACGGCGTTAAGCTTGGCTCCATCTGTTGCTGTTAACTTCTTGAGCTTCATATCGGCAAGCACAGCATCTGCACCGACACCTACAGAGGAACCAGCAGTTATGTAAAGAGTGTGATAATTGTC
The DNA here is from genome assembly GCA_018475625.1 of Candidatus Bathyarchaeota archaeon A05DMB-2. Classification (GTDB taxonomy): domain Archaea; phylum Thermoproteota; class Bathyarchaeia; order Bathyarchaeales; family Bathycorpusculaceae; genus A05DMB-2. The sequence goes on along the minus strand of JAAKEZ010000007.1, from coordinate 9,539 downwards.
ATCAGTCAAGTTAATTCGTGGAGGGTCATCACTACGTTCCCAAGCATGACCCATCTGTATAGCTCCACCGCCTGTAGTGCCCGGGGCACTCGCAGTCATTAAAGCGCCACCATAAGCGGCAATGTCCTTTAGACATTTGATGTGACCGCTCACCTCAAGAATACCAGGCGCATCGTATACGTTTTGAAGGCATCTAAGTTCAACCCACCAGTAATCTGTATTTTTTAGGATGAGCTTGTAGGGCGCATTTATAGTTACATTTTCATTATACTCTACCATATTCTCACCTCCATTTTGTGTTTTCGGATATTTCAATACTAGGCGCAGCTCAAACAAGCTTGTGGCTTGTTCGCAGCTTTCACCAAGATTAATTTTAACCATGGAGACTTTTAAGAAGGACGGGATGTTTCAGAAATATACCGTTACCTTAAATAAGGTATGCTTCATGGAAAAAATAAGCGGATTGAAACTGAAAGTTGAAAAAAGTACAACATTAAGAAATGTTTAATTTGTGCCTAAGCATTAATATATTATAGGGAGATAGCTATGAAGAAAAGAGTAAGCGTGTTCTTGATAGCTATGCTGGTTGGCGGCTTGGTATTCGTCATCATCTCGCAATTGGGCATAGTGTATGCTGAATCCTCCATAACCAAACCGTTTGTCCCAGAGTTCACGGTAAAGCTTGTCGACTATTCTTACGATGTTCCCGCGACTCAATCTGTAGACCCTTACACGGGAGAGACTGTGACTATCCCTGCTCACCGTGTAGAAAACAGATCCATAGAAGTGAGAATTAAGAATCAACCCTTTACCCCCTATTACGATGCAGGCAGTGGCTTCAATATTTCATTGTACCTTAATGTTCGTGTTAAAGGGCACTATGCAGAAAACTGGATTAACCTTTACTCACCCGCCGTTGTCCCTCTAAAGCCATCCAACTCGGATTACACTGTGCTATACTTCCCGTTAACTTTATCTCCGACACGGCCAGAACAAGGCTACTCTTTAGAAAGTTATGATACTACCACCGATTCTTACTCCCCAAGACTTACTGGACTTCCTTCTAATGCGCAATTAGATTTTCAAGTTAAAGCCATGATAGGATATGTGTCCCGTACTGTAGAATTTGCTTCATGGCATTTTACTGGCGAAGAAAGTGATTGGAGTAACGCGCAAACAATAACTATTGATTCAAATCCATCATCTGTTCCAAGTTCAGCGTCTCCAGATTCCCAGAACCCAACAGCATCCTCAGACCAATCAGGTCTTAACTGGACAGAGATTGCCTTGTTCACTGCGTTAGGCGTTATAGTTGCATTGGCAATCGTTGTTATCGCGCTCATCCGTAGGAGAAGGGGCTCACAGAATGCTGACTTGCCGCTACCAAAATCAAATCCATAACCAAGTGCCTATTTACAAAGATGAACTTACCACTGAAACGTAATAAAAATCTAGTCGGTGCAAAAACACAAACCAATAGTAAGTAGTGCTTAGCCAAAAGATGAGCTGCAAATAGGACTAAGCCTTGCTTATTTCAGCAATTACGTTGGAAGTTGAAGCGCAAAAGACGCCAAACTCTCCATAGAAAACATGATCTTCATTCTCCTCAGAAGCAGGGCCATCGCTCTTGTCAAGGCGTTTATCGCCACGTAAAATGCCGTTGTCTTTTTCTCTGCGAGGTTGCCTAGAATTGATAGGCGCATCCAATATCCTCAGCGCCTTAATCAAGATTCTAGCCTTAAGACTATCACGATTCAAGCTAACAAAGCATTTGCGACCATCCCGCCTGTATACGACAACGCCTTCGTGCTCCAAAATCCGCACGTTACGCATAAGCTCATTATAACCACAACCAGTCTTTTCCGCCAACCTCATAAGTCTCATCTCTCCTGAACGCGACAGCACCCTCAAAATCCTTTGCCGACACTTAGACGCCACAATATCGCTTAAATTCAAAACAATCCCCCGCTTGATTGTGGCACAATTAATCTGAGCACGATGCGGATAAATAGAAAGATGTCAAGCAACACAAAGAACAAAGCATCTCCTGCGAATCTTAGTGCTCTGTTCCTGATTATTCATACCCCCCCCCACAAATCTTACGATACCTTACTTACCTATAAGCATCTCTTTCCAACAGTTCAACACACAAACACATTCCATTTATTGGAAAAATTCTATTTTTTTGGAGAATACAAAGACGCTTTCAATTCAATTATTCAAAAATTAAGGCTTAAAGCCGCTTCTGATTCTGAAAGCCACATGCTCACCAAATTTTAGCGTAACGACTACTATTTCAATCATTATTCCTTTGGCACCGACCTAGGCAATCATCGCTTCAGCAGATACTACAGGCAAGAAGTTTTGACCAAGGGTTGACATCAATTTTCGTGGTCTAGTTCTTTCAAAGCTTTAAGCAATTTCTGCGTTCGGCGACTTTCCCTTTTCAAAATTATCACTCTAACTCTTCCATACCTAACTTGATCTGGGTACTTGCTTGTTATGATGTCTTCTGCCTCCAAAATTTTGAGGTTCCTATTCACCTCGTTGTATCTACCGCCGACCTTATTCACGAGTTTCATCATACGAATTTCTCCACACTCTGACAACACTTTTAGGATCTTCTGCCTGCACTTTGAAGCAAGCAATTCCTTTAGATCCAAACGGAACGCCTCTCGAAGAAAACAATTTCTTCTATTACGACAGAACCTACAGAAACAAAGAACCATTCTTAAGCAACACGGGTACTTTCAGAAACATCACGTACAGCTAATAAGCTATTGCACACTCGTTAAATCATGAGATGATGTCTGTTGGCAAATACAACAGCATTAATGCAAAGGTTCTTTCAAATCGGAGGCAAAATCCTCTGGCAAAACCAACATTAACCCTCAAAGGCAGAGTGCTGAACTGCTTAGGCAAAATAAAACCCAAAAACCTAACCTTAACAGTCAGAGGATTCATGATTTGCTGCACAAACGAGACTACAGCTGCTGTTGAACAGAAGTTTGATTGGGGAAACGCCCTCATAGACGCGTTCATCACAAGCGGAATTACCTTTTTCAGCACTTTGGGAGGAACCGCTATAGCAGGCGACATCGATACACTGCATATACTAACATCGGCAACCGTCGCAGCTCTTTCACAGTTCTTTGTCTTTTTAGCTTTAAAACGTGGACTGGTAAAACCACAGGAAGCTCAACACAAGCACCTTTGCTAAAATGCGGCACATATTGAGCACCAATTTCCGCTTCATTCACTATCGAAGGCAAGCATCGCTTCCTCCCTTCTCTGCAGGGCAACCCGTTATTATCACAACAAAGGTTCTGCAAAACAATAAGCTTCGCTTCATAAAGTACTCATCTTCCTTTAGCTTGCTTCAGGCGGGATATAGTAATTCATTTTTCGCGTTTGCTCCTGTACAAACAGCTCCTGCGCCTTCTCCCAGATTAAAGCTTTAACATGAGTCCAGAATTTGCCTTGCACTATCTTTTTGTCCAGTGCAGTCATGCTTGAGATATTCTTAGCAGTATTAAGGGGATATGCTTATATTTAAGAATATCTTAGGGATATACTGGTGGCTGGTGTGCACGCCTTGCCAGTGAAATTTGAAGTATCCGTGGTTCTTGTGGGGAAAAGCCTCAAAGTCACCATCCCCAAAGAGGTCTGCAAGCACCTGAACCTGAAGAAGGGCGACACGGTGCTGATGTGGACGGACAACAGTCACCTAATCATCGAAAAGAAGAAGGAGGAAAAATAGCAGTGGCGCTTCAGGAAACAGCGCAAAAAGCCTATGCACGATACGGCAGCGACGCGGAGAAGACCTACAAAGCTCGGTGCTTTAGCATACGCCAGCGACTCCCAAATATGACGGGTAGCCAGCTTCAGAAACACCTTAGCGACCTGGACGAGGAAATTGCCGATTTGAAAAATGAAAACGCGCAGTTTAAACACTGGGTCAGGCAGATAAAGCGGGAAGACAGCGTAAACGCGTACCTTGACCACATGCACCGCACGCTCACCGAATCTCATTTAGGCATGCTTGAGCTGCGGCTGGACACGAACAAAACAGCGCTTAGGTGGATGCATCGTGAACGCCGAATCTACGCTTGGGAGCTTAGGCTTCGCAAGGCAAAAGGTCTTGTGAAGCTGCCGTTCTTGAAGGCGCGGAAATCAGCGCTGGAACGTGAAGCAGAGCAGCTGCAGAGCCGCATAGCTGAACTTGACGCGCAGCTTCAGGATTTACGCACAGCCCACGAGAAAACGCGTTGCGAGCATGCTGGTGTTGAACGCGAGATCCAGCTTCTAAGCGTCTAACGCGTATGATACTGCATGCGCGTGTGCCAGAAACCATGTTGGAGTGTACATGATGAAACACGAAAACAAGCCTGAAACAAACTCTAAACGCAAAAAGCAAATTGAAACGAAAGCGGTTGATTTTGAAAAAATATTTTACGAAACACTCACCGAAATCGCAAAGACACTTCAGGAAAAGCCGCAAGCCAGAATCTCACGCCGAACCAAAAAAACGCGGCTACACGACCAGATAGTCCACGCGGACTCGTGGCCTGAAAGAGACCAGCTGCTCAAAAGCTTAGCAGCCAAAGCTTACGACGTCGCGCACAGCTTCATGGACAGCGACCCCGACAAAGCGCTGAAGTGGATGCGCGTAGTGGCTAAGTTGCTTTCGCTGAGTTTTGTGCCCAAGCGGCTGGATGACTTGGAACTCATAAAGAAGGAGCTGGTAGCGCTGAAGGAGCAGGCGCGTGAGATGGAAGAGGATGGCGGCGAATAGTGGAGAAAGCTAAAGCTGACATCGCCAGGCTGAAGCAAAAACTGGGCAGCGTTGACGCTTTTGGGCTTAGCTGGGAAGCCCGGGAAATCTTAAAGCTCTACTCGCAGGGCTACCACGACTGGTGCTCGCCAGAGTACCGCAAAAACTGGCGCGTCTTCTACCGCGAAGCCATAAGGCAGTTCGGCGGTGAATTCGCAGGGAAAGAGGAGCCTTCCACCAAAACGCTGTACTGGATGATGTTCATGATTAAGTTCCGTGGGGGAAAAGACAGTGAAGAAGCGCTTAGAAGCCTGAAGAAGTTTTGGCTGTTAGCCCGAAGAATCGCGCCTGAAAACACCGCCAAACTCGTGTTGGATGGTCCAGAAGACGAAGAGGGAAAGAAGTTTCTCGCAAGCCTGGATGCCTCACTAAAGAAAATATACCACGACGAAGAAGCGACGCATCCTAAGACTATACTACGTACATAAAGGGATATCGACACAGAGATAACATCTGGAAGCGCATAAGAATGGTGATCGTTATCTCCATCAGGTATGCTTCCGAAAAATGTCTAAACAGAGAAAGAAGAAATGAAAAATAATGGTTCTTAAGCCGTTGCTGTTTTTAAGCATTTCAGCCATTTTTCTCTAATGGATTAACTTCAAGCGTTCTCTTTGCAACAGCTGGATCAGTGAATAGCTTTAATGTGGTTTTGTTGGTTATGTCCACGCAGCATGCTGTCGCGTTCCTGACGAAGGCGGCTCTTTGAGGAAAACTCGCATCCAAACTCTTTCTGTTTCCTCCGGCCATGGCTCGAGACCCGCTGAGCAGAAAAAGTGAGGCCCATGAATAGCTGGCTTCGCCTCAGGTGCAAGCTCAGGGCAGTATTCAAGTATCTTTCTGGCTCTTTCAACAATTCCATTTGAAGCCGCTTGCTTTGCCTCCTCAACCATTTTATTCAGCTCAGCGTTTTGTTCTCCCTTCTGAAACCAAATCAGCCAACCAGCTAAGTTAATAGCCTCTTCAGCCTCTTTCTCAGCTTCCTCCTTATCCTGCTCTCTCCACCCAATTTTAGGAGCAAGCCCATAAAGTATTGGGCGCACCGCTTCGGGGGTTTCGCCCACTTTGAAGGCGACCTCTTTCACCGTGGGCTCTCTGAAAAACCTGAACCCGCATCTCAACTCTTCAACAGCCTCTCTTACTTTTCTCTCTAAATGAGACTCAAAACTGGAAAGCGCGTACTGAACAGTTGGCGGCTTCTTAGAGTAGTCCGCAAACCGCTTTATTTTTCCGTCTCTCTCCAACTTGAACAAGTTTTGCGACAGAGTAGACTTGGACATTTTCCCGGACTTAACGAGGACGCGTTCCAGGTCTTTCCAACGTTTTTCCCCATCCTTGAGGGCTTCTAAAATGATTTGCTCATTATCAGTCATGGTTCGAACCTTGTCTGGACTTAGTTCGTTTTAAGCACTTCTTAAAGATTTTCTACATGTGAAGCTAAAAATGACTGAAAAATACAAGGAAAGAATTCCTGCGTTTCTAATGGAAACTAAGGCACCGATGGATATAGAAAAGATAAGGGTAGCGTGTGAAATTGGAAACTGGAATACGGCCCTAAAGCATTGTCTGGAACTGTTTGTTGAGGGAAAAATCAAGGGGCAGAAGACATCGAAAAGCTGGGTTTTCTGGGTAGGCGATGCCGCCCTTGGATATACGTCGAGAAACACGGAAGCAGAGCTTTCTAAAGGAGTTTTTCAGAAATGAATGAAAGTGAACTATCCGAGGTTGTTGTCGACTTTCTTAACGCTGTAGAGGCAGCCGCGGTTAACGCAAAGCGTCAGATCGCCGAAATCAAAGGTGTAGCTGAGAAAGAAGCTAAGGCAGAAGAGAAACGGAGCTGGGAGCCCGAGAAGATTCCGTGGACTAAAGCTGAAGGCGCAAGGGGCGCGTACGAGCGGTACCCTGCTGAAGGCGAGAAAATCGAGAGCCTCCCCGACTATAAGGGGTTACTTTCGGATTTGAAAGGGCATAGGAATTTCCTTTTCCGCGAAGGGTGGAACTATTGGCTCTTTCCCGACCTTGTAACTGTTGGACGCAAACCAAAATCGAAATCGAAGTAGGGGGATAGTGCAGAATGTCCGAGGGCGCTGAGGAACAGAGAAATATGATTCAGCAGTTAAGCCGCTTGTTCGTTAACCGCGTGGACTGCTACTGCATTCAACTAAAGCAGGGCTACGCGCGAGTGGATCAGCCATTAACAGACGATGTTCTCTTGCGACACTTGAAAGGCGAGGTTACGGTGGGTAGCTACCAGCTTGACAAGGACAGCCGTGTCAAATGGCTTTGCTTCGATCTTGACCCAGAACGGCTTGAGGACGCTAAAGCAACGGCGCAGAAGATCTTGGCGGTTCTGCTTGAAACACAACTGGACAGTGAAGGCAACGAGACGCCGAGAGTGTGGCCTAACTGCATAATCCTTGAGGCGTCGCGTTATCCCGACCCAAGCTACCACATTTGGCTCCTGTTCCTTCTGCCTGTAAAGGCGAAAGTGGCAAGGTGGCTGGGGCTGCGGGTTCTGGAAATTGCAGCTGTAAGCCCTAAAACCGTTGAAGTGTTCCCCAAGCAGGAAGAGTTAACGGCGGATAGACCTTTCGGCAACTTCGTGAAGCTGCCTTTCGGCTTTCACCAGACTGCGCGGAAATGGAGCCGTCTTTTGGACTTTGAAACTTTCGAGCCTTTGCCATTGGACAAGCTGAAGGATAAGCACGGTTTGAGTTTCAGCGAGAAGGATATGGCGGAGCTGGAAGGCATGGAGACTAAGCGGAACGTGCAGGTGACGTTTGAGCTGCCGAAAGCCTTCAAGACGTTAAGCGACGATGAGGAAGAGAAAGCTGTTAGGTTCTTGTGCAAGTACTGGCGTGAAGGCGCACGCAACCGTTTAGAGATGTATTTTCTGGGCTTATGCCTCAAGAAAGGCGTCAGTTTCGAGAGCGCAAAGCGCATAATCAGCGAAGTTTGCGACAGGACTAACGACGATGAAAAACAAGCCCGCCTTGAGCTTGTCGGCTACCACTACAAAAACCGTCTAAACGGCCCATTGAAGGGCAGCAGCGGCATCCGCGAAATAATACAGGAGATGCATCTGAAATGAGTCTAAGCGAAACCCTTGAACAGATCGAGAGAGCCGTGGAATTTTGTGATGAGGACGGACGGTTTATTCCCGCCAAGTTAGCGGAGTGGATAATGGGAAGGTTCACGTTTGCGACGATGATGGATAACGAGGAAACATACGTTTACCTGGATGGTTTCTACCAGCCCATAGGCGATGCGTTGATAAAGAAGCTGGTGAAAGAGGCTTTAGGGGATGACTACCGCAAGAACCGAGCCATGGAAGTGCTCGATTTCGTTAAAGCTTCAACCTACACTGTGCGCAGAGAAGAACCGCCGCACTTGATACCGCTGGAAAACGGCGTCTTAGACATGAGCAAAGACCCCTTTGAACTGAAGCCGCACAGTCCCGAGTACATGTTCTTCAACAAACTTCCCGTCAAATATGCTCCTGAAGCTGACTGCCCAGCCATAAAGAAGTTCATGAAGGAAATCACAAACTCCGAAGAAGACGTGACAATTCTGGAAGAAGTCGTTGGCTTCTGCCTGTACAGGGCGTATTTTATTGCTAAGGCGCTGATGCTTGTTGGCGACGGGTCAAACGGCAAAAGCACCTTCCTGAACCTTGTAAAAGCCTTCTTGGGACAGCAGAACGTCTGCGGGCGGAGCCTGCAAGACCTTGAGCTCCACCGCTTCGCAAAAGCCGACTTGTACACGAAGCTGGCGAATATTTACGCGGATCTGCCTGACAAAGCCTTGCAGAGCACTGGCACGTTCAAGATGCTGACGGGCCGCGACTTAATCGCCGCGGAAAAGAAGTTTTCGCAGACTTTTCACTTTGCGAATTATGCGAAGCTGCTGTTTTCAGCCAACAAGGTGCCTGAGGCTAACGATGACACCAGCGCTTTCTTCAGACGGTGGATCATCATTGTTTTTCCAAAAGCGTTCACTGGAAGCAGCGCTGACCCTTACATTCTTGAGAAGCTGACGACTGGAACTGAACTTTCAGGCTTGTTGAACCTTGCTCTGGCAGGGCTGAAAAGATTGCTAAAAACGGGACAGTTCAGCCACAGCAGAACAACCGAAGAGACGAAAGAAGATTACATTCGCAAATCGTCGCCGATTGCTGCTTTCGTGTTAGACTGCCTTGAAACCGACTCAGACGCCTTCATAGAAAAGAAACCGCTATACACGGTCTTCGCTGAGTACTGCCGAAACTTGCAGCTGCCAACAGTGCTTCAAGACACCTTTTTCAAGAATCTACCGAAACACGTTGCAGTTGCAGATTACAGGCCGAAAGTGGAGGGAAAGCGCCTTTACGCTTTCAAAGGAGTCCGCTACAGCGCGAACGTGTCTAGCGTGTCTAAGGTGTCTAGGGTGTTCTATACTTTAATTGAACACGCTGACCAGTTCAAAAACAACGGTTACAACGTCGAGGAACTGTCCGATGGCAGTTTTATTAAAATAGAGATAGCCCTAGACAGCATAGACACGCTAGACACAGAAAGCCATAAGCTACCGCCTTCAAGCAGTCTCAGAGAGAAACTGGAGGAAATCAAAGCTTGGCTGGTGGCGAACAGGGGTTCAGAAGGGTTGGTTGATTCTGCGGCTTTAGCGTTGAAGTGTGCAGAGTTGGGCTTAGAAGTGCAGAAAACCG
>JAAKEZ010000060.1 GCA_018475625.1 Candidatus Bathyarchaeota archaeon A05DMB-2 | reverse complement strand
AGTATTTGGTTATGCCTCTTCGGATGTTGGGGCTTCAGGGCGATATGGCTGAGGTTAAAGAGGTTTTGAAAACTTTTGGCGAAGCTATGCGGGAGCACATGAGCTTGATTAGGGGGTTGCAGGCTGTTGCGGAGCAGATGAAGACGCTTATCCAGGAGTTGAGGATTAAGGCGAAAAACTCCGGGGAGGTGAGGGCAGTTGAAGATTGAAAGAATTGTGGTTGGGAAAGGCAAGTCCGTGCCTGTTGATGGACCTGACGGCCAGTGGAGCAAAGCTTACTACGAGCTAGAGGCTGTGCCCGCTGAGAATGAAGACGTTCAAGCGGTCAAGATGCGCCTTGAAGACGTTTTGGACCAGTGGCTTTCTTTTAAGGCGAAGCCTGAAGCAGAAATTCCTAAGCTTGATTTGGCTGAGCTTGACCAGTTGCCTTGGACTACTTACAAGACGAAGGAGCCCGCTAAGGAAGGCGAGGCAGGCTGGATATTCACCAACACCAAGGGCGCTGAAGAGCTGGCGAAGGCTATGCAAAAGAGCGAGGGCAAGCTGGAGCTGGGTGCCTACGAGTATCGCTTCTCCGGAAAGGAAAAGAATTTCATAACTAGAAAGCCGGTGAAGAAATGAGCAAGCTGTTGTCTTCGGATTTTCCCTGCGGGGTTTGCACGAAGAAGGGACAAGAGATCGAGGAATGCCCCGTTTACCAATACAAGTTCAAGGTCTTCGGTAGGCGTTGTCCTAGGCAAGAGCCTAACGAGTCCACGGTTGTTGCGGAAGAGGTGGCGGCCGACCAGTATTTGGAGCTTCCCCTTGAGCTCATTTATTGGAACGAGCCCATTCGAAAAGCCATCAGACAAGAGGACATTGAGAACATGGCTATGAGCCTCCGTTTGCATAAGCAGATTCAGCCGGTTGTCGTCAAGCCTGCTGATGAAGAGGGCAGGTACGAAGGCGTGGTCGGCAGACTAAGATACGAAGGAGCCAAACATGCTCACTTGAAGACTGTTCTAGCGCGAGTGCATCAGTTTAAGTCGCAGAAGGAGGTTCGGGAGTGGCAGCTTGTGGAGAACCTGCATAGAAGACAGCTTACGGAGCTGGAGAGGGACGATGCCTACAAGGAACTCTACGATCTGACTAAACAGGAGCGAAGCGGAGTCTATAAAGAACACATCGTCAACGACATGGCTAAGAAGATTGAGGAGCTTACTGGTGAAAGGCCTTCAGAAAAAACCATCTGGAAACGCATACAAATCGCTGAAGAACTGCCTGACCGCGTTAAGAGAACTCTGAAAAGTCTCACTGGTGAGAGTTTTGGGGTTAGGCATGCTGAGCAGCTGTTAAGGCTGAAGGACATGCCAGACAAGCAAGTGAAGTTCGCTGAGGAGTTTGCTGCTACCGTAATCAAAGGAAAGCCCATGACGGTGAAGAACCTCAAGAAAAAAGTTGACGACTTAATTATGCCTCCGAAGCCGAAGGAAACTGCCTTTACATGTTTCTTTTGTGGAGCCAAGCTGAGTATGGAAAAGCTGAAGAAAAAGATTCGCGAAGTCGAGGAGGACCCAGTTCTCCATGTTGTGGTTAAAGAAAGGTACGGGGAGGTTTTGAAAATCGATGAAAAAAGAGAAGGCGGTTGACTATAGAGATGTCTTGGAAGCTTTAGAAAAAGTTAGAGGGTTGGATTTTATCCAGTTGTCCTCCGTTTTCAGTGACAGAGGTGAAAAAGCATGGGAGTTGTTGAAAGAGAGCCGCGTTAAACTGTACGTGTTCTGGCCTAGCGGAAGGGTCGTGTGGATCGTGGTTGGAAGGGATCATGAGTACATTATCTATCCAGTCGTGGGCTACTGCAGCTGCCTCGATTTCTACTTCGCCGTGATGGAGGGCAAATCCCTCGCGTGCCAACACCTAATCGCTCAGAGGTTGGCTGAAATTTTGGCCTGGTACGACCTAATAGTGGAGGAGGACAGGCTCTACCACTCTCTGATGGAGGAGTGGAAAAAGATTGAGGTTGAATATGAGGAGGTTTCGTTAT
>JAAKEZ010000006.1 GCA_018475625.1 Candidatus Bathyarchaeota archaeon A05DMB-2 | reverse complement strand
CAGCAAACAACTCAGCTGACTTCACCGATTTCGCCATGCCCGCCTGACGTGGAAAAGTTCATCCGCGAGGCTTTAACGAAACGTAAGCCAAGCCTCATACCCTTCGCCACCACCAGCCCCACAGTAGCCACGATGGTCAAATACCTTAAGAGACACTGCAGCCAATCACACTCCACCGCTTACCTCTACACCTGGTCAGTTCACCAGTACTGCAGATATTGCGGAGCAGACCCAGACCAGCTAATAGCCGAATGCTTCTCAGAAGACAGCCTACCCAACCAGAAGGCGCTGCTGCTTGAAGCCAGAAGACTAGACGACTACGTCGGCGCGTTGCAAAGCGAAGGCTACAGCCCAGGCCACATAGCCAACTGCGTTAAAGCCGTAAAAACCTTCTTCAGGGTAAACGGCTTAAGCCTCGCGTTGCCGTACAAGTTCCGCAAGTACGTGGTAAGCCGAGACCGAGCACCCACACCTGAAGAAATCGCCCAACTCATAGACCTGGCGGACGTGAGAGGAAAAGTCATCGTTTCAATGCTTGCCTTAGGCGCTTTCAGAATCGGAACCCTCTGCAAACTTCGCTATAGGCATGTGAGACACGACTTGGAAAGAGGCACGGCGCCAGTCCACATCCACGTTGAAGCCACGATAACCAAGGGAAAATACCATGACTACGACACCTTCATAGGAAAAGAAGCGGTTGACTACTTGAGGGCGTATTTGGAGGCGCGCAGAAACGGTGGATTGCCCAACAAGATTCCGCCTGAAAGCTTTGACGACGAGTCCCCGCTGATACGCGACGAGCACTCCAAGGTTGTTAAGCCGCTGACGCCGTCTCAGGTCTATAATGTGCTGCACAGGCTTATGGCTCAAGCAGGACTGCTGGGAAGCAAAGTTGGAAGACGCTACACCATGAGACCCCATAGCATCCGCAAGTTCTTCAGGACGCAGATGGCAGCGTTGGGCGTGCAAACAGACTACATCGAGTACATGATGGGCCACACCATAAGCACGTACCACGACATCCAAATGAAGGGCATTGAGTTCTTGAGGGGAGTTTACGCCGCTTCAGGTCTGTGCGTGAAGCCTAAGACGAAGCCCAGCAGGGTGGAGATGCTGAAGGAAATGGTTAGAGCTTTAGGTTTGAACCCTGAGGAGATCTTGACGGAAAAAGCGTTGTCATTGCCTCATAGGACCGTGATAACAGCGGGCGCGAAACCAAGCCATGACGACGACCATATGGATGCGCTGCTTAAAGCTTTGAAGCAGAAGCTTAAACAAGAGCTCACCGTGGAAACGACCGACAAAGCACTAAAAACGGTATAAATTACAATATGGGCAAGGTAGCCCGGGAGAGATTCGAACTCTCGTCGGCGGGTCCAAAGCCCGCTATGCTTGGCCACTACACCACCGGGCTCCAGCAACGACACTGGGGTCATATGGGCGATTCTTCTCCTAATAAGCGTTCTCACGCCATAAAAGTTGCTTATAAATTGTGTTGAAAGCGTTGAGGAAGGGGAAACTTGAGTTGTATTATCAGTTCTTTTCTGTTGATTTTGATTTTGCCTATTTATTCAGGAATTGTGCGTGAAATATCATGGTCAAAACCACAAAGCTTATATATTAAATCTGTTCATTTGCTTAGTTTGCGCGGAACCGAATGTACTGTTTTCTCGACGTAAAAGGGATATGGTGACGGTTTTACGCAAACAATATAAATGAGGAGTATGGAAATGAGCAAAAAAGAGACTCGCATACAACAGCGCTTGGTTGACAAGTGCCCAGAGTGCGGTAGCGAAAATTTAGTTCACGATTATGACACAGGCGAAACTGTTTGCGGCGACTGCGGTCTTGTACTTTACGAACAAATGATGGATAAAGGACCAGAGTGGCGTGCTTTCACCCAAGAGGAGAAAGCGTCGAGAAGCCGCGTTGGAGTTCCCACGTCTTATTCTGTTCATGACAAGGGTTTGTCCACAGCCATCAGCCAAGTGGATCGTGACGCTTTCGGAAGAAAGCTACCGCTTTCCACAAGGTTGCAGATGTGGCGGCTAAGAAAGTGGCAGATTCGTTCTCGTGTGCATTCTTCTATTGACAGGAACTTGGCTCAAGCTATGGCGGAGCTTGACCGGTTAAGCGATAAAGTTTACATTCCGCCGCCGATTAAGGAGAAAGCTGCTGTTATCTACCGGAAAGCTTTGGATAAGGGCTTGGTTCGTGGTAGGTCTATTGCTGCTATTGCTGCAGCTGCGTTGTATGCGGCTTGCCGCGGAAGCGGAACACCGAGGACTCTTCGCGAAATCGCCGAGGCAAGTTTGGTTGACAAGAAAGACGTTGCTCGCTGCTACAGGCTTTTACTGCGTGAGTTGGAAGTGCACATGCCTATTGCTGACCCGTTGACTTATGTGTCGAAGATTGCTGAGCGGACAGGGATTTCTGGCAAAACTCAGGGCGCTGCGATACAGATTTTGCGAGACGCAAGAAGAAGACGTGCTGCTGCAGGTAAGGATCCGATGGGTTTGGCTGCTGCAGCGCTGTATATTGCTTGTTTGCAGAATAATGAGAAGAAGACGCAGAAGGACATTGCTGAGGCTGCTGGCGTGACTGAAGTTACGGTGCGGAACCGTTACAAGACTCTGAAGAAGCAACTTAACTTGGAGTTGCCTGACTAAGCGTTTTGTCTCCGCTTTTTTCTTCTTTTTCTAGTTCCATTACGATGGGTCCTATGTAGCCGCAGTCGTTGCAAATGTATTTCTGGGGTGTTAGCCACATGTCAAAACTGCTGGTTAGGTGGATTTTTGGGCTGGAGCACCTAGGACAGTAGATTTTGGTTGGTTTCCGGTGTTTTAGGGCTTTGAATACTTCACGGACATCTTGCAGCATTTTCATGGGCTTATGCACCTTGGAGCGGTTATTGGAGTTCTATGTTTTCTTCTGGATAACCGATTTTTATTAGGTATTCGCGCACTCTTTCGCGGTGGTCGCCTTGCAGCATGATTATGCCGTTTTTGTGGGTTCCGCCGCATGCGCAGTATCCTTTAAGTTTTTGTGCTATGTTAGAAAGGTTCGAGTTTTTGTCGTCGATTCCGTCAATGATGGTACTTGGTCTTCCGAATTTTCTGGTTTCAAGTCGGATGCGGATTCGCTGTTGCTCTTTCTCTATTTCTCCACAAACGCATAAGTCCTTTGGCAGCCCGCATGTTGAACAAACTTCAGCCATGACGCTCAACAGTGATGTGTCAACGGCTGTATATAAGAGTTTCAAGCTGGAAATCAAAAGAAGCTCATCTCAAATTCTCAAAAATTAATCATTTTTAGGAAACGCTAAAAAGTCGCCGCAACCCTTCTTCCCTGTCAGGGCACCAAAATGGTTTACAATGAACTTAGGAAAGATTATTTGTTAAACCGCTGGGTTGTAATCGCCACCGAGCGCGGCAGAAGACCCACCGACTTCGCCAAACCAAAAACAGAAACATCCAAAAACGTCGTTTGCCCCCTCTGCGCCGGCAACGAGCACATGACACCGCCAGCCGTTTTGCTCTACCTGAAATCAAACGGCGACATAGTGAAAGACAATGACACAGAAAAGCTGCGCCATAAGAACTGGCTAATCCGCTGCATACCAAACCTGTACCCAGCCTTTTCTCCACCACAAAACCCCTTGGATACGACGCAGATAATTAAAAGCGACAGCTACGGTAACGCCATCGGGCACCATGAAGTCCTGGTGGAGTCGCCCAACCACGATGAAAACCCGGCGGACGCTGAACTACCGCAGCTGGTGCATGTGATTAACGCTTATGTGGATAGGCTCCGCGACTTAAGCGCCAAAACGTACGTGCGGTACGTTTCGATATTCCGCAATTACGGCAAGGAAGCAGGCGCCTCGCTAACGCACGCGCATAGCCAGATAATCGCCACGCCCATCATCCCCCAAACAGTCGCTGAAGAAGTAGCGGCAAGCAAGAACTTCCTAAACCAACATGGAAAATGCGTCTTCTGCGACTTAATCGAGAAAGAAAAGAAAACCCCGCGGCTGGTGCTTGAAAACTCGCGATTTGTAGTGTTCGCGCCGTACGCCAGCGTGCACCCAATGGAGTTCTGGATAATCCCCAAAAAACACGACATGAACCTTCTCAGCCTCAGCAGAGCCGAAGTTGAAGCCTTCGCCCAAACCTTGAAAACCAGCCTCAAAGGGCTGAAGGACTTGGTGAACGACCCACCATACAACTACGGAATCCACCTATCCATAGACAAAACCGACACGGACTGCTACCACTGGCACCTGGAGGTTTATCCACAACTATCCATCTGGGCAGGTTTCGAAAAAAGCACGGGCATGTACATAAACACCGTTATGCCTGAAACCGCAGCCACAGAACTCAGAAAAATCATCCCGCCCTAAAGCTGCAGAACCTCTAGTTCATAACGCGGCCTAACCTGCATCACGTCTTCCACGTAAGCGCGCAACGGCTCAGCCACGCTCCAAGCCTGCGCCACACAACCTCGAGGCTGATGTGGTGGTTCGCCGTCAAAGATTTCGCTTAAAGTGCCAAGCCCCGCCTCGGAGAGTTGCTGCGTGAACAGGGGCAAGAAAAAATTTTTTGCATGCTCAACCCTGTAGTCCGCGTGCCCCTTCACCTTCAGAAACGCCGTGGTGAACGGCCCCAGCAGCCAAGGCCAAACCGTGCCGTTGTGGTAAGCTTGGTCTCTGCTACGTCTGTCTCCCACGTACATATCATGGTACCGTCCATCGCTGCGCGCCAGTGTCCGCAG
Organism: Candidatus Bathyarchaeota archaeon A05DMB-2; assembly: GCA_018475625.1. GTDB lineage: Archaea > Thermoproteota > Bathyarchaeia > Bathyarchaeales > Bathycorpusculaceae > A05DMB-2. The sequence goes on along the minus strand of JAAKEZ010000006.1, from coordinate 124,955 downwards.
TCCAAAGGGCGTCAGAAGCTCACGTTGCACCACATCAACAACCTGTTCAGTCTTGCTGCGGTCCAGCACGGCAAAATCTAACGAAGCAGCGATTATTTGGTTGGGTCTGAGAGATGCGTCAGCGCCCGACTCCGACACGACATCAAACAGACAGTTAGCTTGATTGTTCCAAAACTTCAGATTGAAGCTTGCCCGCGCCTTCTTAGCCATGACACCATACTTCTCCGCCAAGCCCGTCTCATCAAACCTGCCCGCCAAACGCTGCATAGTCCTCAACGCATTATACCACAAAGCCTGAACTTCCACGGCTTTTCCCGCCCGCGGCGTCACCGCGTTTCCATCCACAGCAGCATCCATCCAAGTCAACTGTGGACCATGCGCCAACAAGCCATCGCCGTCCACGCGTATGCTATAGCTGGTGCCTTTCTCGTGAAAAGCAATCACTGCTTTCAAGTCGTCCCACAGGTGCTTCTGGACGAACCTGTAGTCGCCCGTGTACTTCAGGTACTGCAGAACAGCGTTGACGTACCATAACGTTGCGTCCACCGTGTTGTAGGCTGGCTCGCCAGACCTGTCCTGAATATAGTTCGGAATCAAACCTTGCTTGCTGTGGCGGGCAAACTGTAGAAAGATTTTCTTGGCTTCCTCAAACCTGCCCGTTGTAAGCATCAGTCCAGGGAGCGAGACGAAGGTGTCCCTGCCCCACGACTCAAACCAGTAATACCCCGCCAAGACAGACCTGCTGACATCTACGCCTTTAACGATGAAAGCATCAGTAGCCAAGAGGAGCCAGTTCAGCCAGTCGCTCATCGGCACCTGCTTGTGCAAACCGTAAAATCCATCCAGCAACTTTTCACACGCATCCAACTCTTTCCGCATCAAGCCATCAACATCGTACATTGAGAAGCCAACTGCATCCAAATCTTCCATGCAATCCATCCTGTTCGCATTTGCCGCGACGACTATGGCGAATTGGTCTCGCCGCCTTGGCGGAACTACCACCTCGAAGAATCCCGGCTGATAACAATCGTCTATGCTACTTTCGCCCCTCGCTGCTTCCTCACGGTAAAACAAACGGTCCAGCCAGATTGGTCTCGAAGTGAACGTTCCGCTTGTGGCGCGGACAATAACCGAGGCTTTGGGGGTGGTGAACGCCAATTCGACTTCTCGACTGTTTTGTGTTTGGCTAAACTCCAATGGACTTTGTTTCCTGTCCACGACAGAGTGAAAATGCCTGCAGCTCAGCAATGGGTAAATACTGAGTTTCGCCTCTGAATCGCTGCCGTTCGCCACGCTGTAAACCGTCACGGTGGCGTTTCTTTCCCTCGGCATGAAAACAGTCTTTTTTACCTCTACATCTTCCATACTGTAGACGTATCTGGGGAAAGGAGAAATCGAAAATTCTTTTAACGATAGGTAGCCCTGCGGAAAAATCTTGCCCTGAAATTCGTTAGCTCCAAGCGGGTAAATGTTGTTGCCCACGCGCGCCTCCTCATCCAGTTTCGAGAGGCAGACGGTGCGGTCGCCTGGCGGATGCAACGCGGCAACTAGCAGACCATGGTATTTCCGCGTGTTTACGCCCAAGACTGTGGAAGAAGCGTAGCCGCCCAGCCCATTCGTCACCAGCCACTCTTTCTGGATACACTCATCAAGACTTGAAAGCGCCTCATGAGTCAGGGTTATGGCTGACAGCTTCATTTAAGGCATCAACTTGGCGATATTCCTATCGCGCGGCACGCAGAAATAGTTTGCGACTGGGTTGCATTTGGTTCGGAACAGGAGAAAATGCGGCTTCGTGAGGTTGTACTCGGTTAAGGTTTCAGCGTACCCCATGCCCTTAGCGAAGACCAACTCCGCGTCGTTGTAGACTTTCATGAATTCGGCTGAAACCTCCTTTATCAGTAGCCCAACCGCGTCCGTGCCCGTTGTCAACACCTGATCAGCAAGCTTGTCCATCCCCGAGACCGCTACGTCGGCCATGGTGGCGTCGTTAATCACCGCGCCGTCCTTAACAACGTAGGTAACCTTTAACCCCATGTTCTTCAACTGCTCAACCAGCAAGGTGTCGAAAACGATTTCGCCAGCGTTATCCGCAAGGTAAAGCACGCTCTGGGCTTTCTTAGCCAACTCGTAAACCTTATCCACGTCGTCAACCACGAGGTCTTTGGCTGCTTGCCTGAAGTACTTTGTCAAGCCGTTCAGGTTAACATGATGTCCGGGAATGTCGAACTCCAGTATGTTGCCCACGATGGCGCATAAGCATGCTTTCTTGAACCTTTCCTGCTGTGTGTAGCCCTGCTCCACGAGTTTTCTGGCGTACGGTAGCAGTTTCAAGGCTTTCTGGTTGCTTAGCTTCTTGCTTCGCTGGTAAGGGTCATTGTTGCCTGTGAGCTGCTTTATCAGGCGGTCTCGTTTGGTGCCTATGTCCGCGGGAATGGTGGATGGTTTGAATTCCCTGTTTATGAGCTTTGTCACTTCTTTGATGGCTCTGAACCGCAACGCCGGGTTCGTTGTCGCCATGTAAGTTTCCGCTGTCGCCCTCGCAAGCAGACAAGATGCGCATTCGGCTTCAACTTTCAAAGCTTAATCACGGCGCCGTTAATGTTTCGTTGCGTCTGCAAACTCACGCATCACAGTATAAGGGTCTTTCGCCTTCACGATGGCGCTTGCGACCAGAACGCCTTGAGTTTGAAGCTTCAACGCTACAGCGACGTCTTCACCGTGGCTTATGCCTGCGCCGCACAGGATAACAGCGTGCTGGTTGACTTTGCGGACAAGCTCGATGGTTCGGGTAACATCTCTAGGCTTAGCCTTAGAAACTGCAACGCCGCTTCCTATGAGTTCGGGCGGTTCGATGCTGATAATGTCAGGATGCAGGTAAGCAACAGCTGCGCTCACGGAGGGGTTGTTCGTGCATACGCAGCTGACGAGATCTTTCTCGTTTGCCAACCTGATTACGGAGTCGATGTCCGCTAGCTTAAGCTGTCTCTCAGAATGGTTAATCAGCGTCCCAACTGCGCCTGCTTCCTTGACTGAGTCAGCCAACACATGCCCTGTGTTACTGCCGGGTTCTATCGGATCCACGTGCTGAGCGAAGACGGGGATATCAACAGCCTTCGCCACCGCCGAGATGTCGGCAAATTGAGGCGCCACAACGATAGTCGCCTGCGTTTCATGGCTTACTTTCTCGGCTTGCTTGGCGAGTTCAACGGCCTTTCTGCCTGTTGCCTCCGCGTAAGTTTTGAAGTTTACGATTATTAGGGGTGTCCCGAGTTTTGGCTTCAAGTAGCTTTTCACCAAGCTATGGTTGTGACGCGGAGTGTTAATATTATTTGCCTTTCGCTCGAGCGTTTCCCCTCAAAGGGCATCATGTAAAAGAGGTTAATGTGCACCTGAAGGTGGCGAATCGCTAAAGGAGCTTGCTAATTTTTGGGAAGGCTTGTTTTGGCAGACACACTTGTCTGTTTCATGGCTGAGACTTCGGTTAGCATGCCGACCAGCCGCCAGTTTTTGACGGTTGCTACGCGATTTATGCCTTTTTCACGCATCATTCTCAAGGCGTTAATTATAGATTCTTCCTCGTCAAGCATTATAAGCGGTGTGTAGTTGAGGTCTTTCGCAAGGGTCGTTTTCGGGTCTTTGCCGTTTTCAACGATTTCTTTCAACAAGTCTCTGTCGCTTATCATGCCGATTGGCTTGCCATTTTCAGTAATGAGAGCCGAAGTGACACCGTTTCTGAGCATGGCAATGGCGAGGGCGGCTGCTGTCTCGGCGGTTGAGATTTCCACGGTGGGCATTTTCATGCCTGCTTGCTGGCTTATTTCCGAGATGTCTATGCCCCGTTTCCAGATGTCGTTGAGCATTTCGCTTACTCTTTCGATTGAACTTGGGTCGGTTGTGTAGAACGTGTCTGCCAAGTAGAAAAGTTCGTTGCCCCACTCGCTGAGGGGTGACCTCTTAAACATGAACAGGTGCTTGTTGTCAACGACCATCATGGTCAAGTAGCTGATTGGCACATGCTTGATGTCGTAGCGCTTCGAAAGTTTCTGCGCTGGTTCAATATTATCAATATCTATTGACGCCATGATTCGGCATTTTACGTTTCCCTTGCAGTATTTGCGGAATGGGTCATTATCCAAAAGACTGTTAATGCTCTGAGACGAAGTGATTATGGTTACGTGTTCTTTGGCTGTTCCTAAAACCTGTGTGATTTTTGCCCAGGCTTCTTCGGGGTCTTTTATAACGATGGTCTCGCTCGCAGGAATGCCGCTTTTCAGCTCTTGTATTCTTGCGTCGGCTTCCATGGCGCTCTGCCACATCTGAACGAAGAAGGCTTTTAGGATGGAGATGAACATCTTGTCGTTTATCCATAAGCCTTCGTCCTCAAGGTTCAGTATTGACTGCTCGTCTCCTGACGGCGCGTACAATATTGCATCTTCGTCGTCTTTGATGAGGAAGCGCGGGAAGAACTGTGAACTCAGGTTCAGGTGTCTCAGCGTTATGTTCGCGTTTTCAGCTGAGAACGTCTTGTATAACCGCTCTGTTATCTTAAGGTTATCCTGTGAGATATTAGTCAATATTTTGAAATCGACCTTGCGTTTATGGGCTGGCTGAACGAGTGCGTCAAAAATTCCTGCGGTATCTTCCTGAATTAAACCCAAGCCAGTTGTTAAGATTAAGACGTTTTTCTTGGATTTGTTGATCATGCTGAGCATTTTTGAGTAAATCTTCTTTTTTCCGCTGATAACTGAGAATTTTGCCACGGGATATTCGGATTCGGGCGCACTCATGGTCTTCCAAGCGGCCATGAGGTTTTCTTTTTGTTCGTTGAGGCTGGCAATCTCATTTTTCTTGGCGTTGATGAACGTTTCCAAGAGCACTTCGAACGGAACTATAGTGAAACGCGTTGGTCTTTCCAGAGTTGCCTCAATAAAGCCTTTTTCTTGGAGTTTTTTGAACGTACGGTAAGCTTGAACCCTTTCCATTTTGAGACGTTTGGCGACAAAACTGGTTGATTGGACTCCGCTTTTGGCGAGAAACATGTAAACCTGTATTTCCCGTTTTGACAAGCCCAGAACCTGTAGAAAACTTGTGATGTCTTTCTCGCTCAAACTCCCGTTGCTCCAATCGAATTGAAGTTAGACGGCTGATTCATAATTTTGCACGTTTTAATATATAAAATGGTAGTACAAGTAACGCAGATGGCGAGAAACTTTATGATTTCGGTTGCGTTCTACTATTGAAACATATTTGATTCAGCAAGTTCACATGGAAAAACGAATATTATTTATAAGCTTAGAAGGCGGATGCTGAGTCTATCAAAGAACAAGCGGAGCACAATCTTTAAAGCATTGTTCCGCACACACTCTAGGATGTTGCGAATTCGTAAAGCGAAGGTTGCAAACAGATGCGGAGAATATTGATTATAAATCGGCAGTCTCTTATGAGCAAAGTTTAGAATCGATGCAGAAATATGCCAAGATAGTATCGAAGGAGCCATAAAAGTATGCCTGCACATAAGAAAACCATTCTAGTTGTGGATGATGATAAGTCCATACTTCGAACGTTCACCCGCATACTTCAAAAGAACGGCTATGACATTGACTCGGCGGAAACTGGAAAAGAAGCAATTGAGAAAGCTGAAGCACGGCATTATGACTTGGCCTTGGTGGATGTTAGGCTTCCAGACATGGATGGGACGGACCTGCTTGCCAAGATGAGGAACACCTCGCAAGACACCATAAAAATTATGATTACAGGTTTTCCATCACTGGAGAACGGTATCAAGGCGCTTGACGAGGGAGCAGATGCTTACTTGGTGAAGCCGGTAAAACCAGAAGAACTACTGATGCTTATTGAAGAAAAACTGAAGAGCAAAGAAGAAAACGCATAATTTGGTCGAGTTTAAAAAGCGAGTGAATATAACTGTTTGGATAAGCATGGTATGCTGAGTTAAATCAGCTGCAGCACCCAGCATGAAAGGACTGTGACTGTAACCATGCAACTACAACAATTTAAATAATTTTTGTTCGTAACATCACAGGCAACCAACTCTAAACAAGTTTTAAGGAGAGTCGTTGAAGTGCAAGCAGCAACACACGCCTCGAAGGAATTTGGTGATGAGAAGGCTCGCAGGGAAGTTAAGCGTTTAACGCCTCTGGACTACTCAAAGAGTGGAATTCTAAAGCTTTACGATTGGTCGGTGAAAGAAAGAGAAGCCCACGACAAGATTATGCAGAAATATCGCGAGTACCTCATGAAACTTTCCAAGGAAGCCAGCAGACCGTCAAGCGTGGAGAGTGAATGAGGATGAGCAAAAAACGCATTATTGAACCCCAAGCACCCACAATCGAGAATTTAGTAATCTCAGATTATGTTCGACTTTGCACCGAAGGAGTGAAGCCTGGAGAAGCGTACAGAAAAGTTAGGAGACGACTGAGGACGGCTACCACTGAGAAAACCCATAAATCATAGCAGAAAGAACATCAAAGCCGCAATTCAGCAAAATATCCTTCGCTCAGAAGCTACTTGACTTACTACTCGGACACTGAAGGCAACATGTTCGGGATTATACATAGGGATAAATCAGTCATAGAAATCATTTTTCCCCTTCAGCCGCGCGCATCGCGACGTAGTCCTTAACCATCTGCGAATGCTCAAACGCAAGCTCTGGAACCTCGCTTAACCTGAACAGTTTGATGTCTTCGATCTCACTCTTTTGCCGTTTGATTTTCCCGCTCAAGGTTTTCACGAGAAAACAGGCTGGATAGTAGTCGTACTCCATGCCGCCCTGTACGCCTTGCTCGTGGTATTCACCTATCTTCTTCACCACCGCCACGTCGAGCCCTGTTTCCTCTTTCACTTCTCTCACTATGGTCTGCTCCACGGTTTCTCCAATGTCAACTCTTCCGCCAGGCAAAGCCCAGTACCCAACGAAGGGCGGCGTAGACCTCTTGATTAGAAGAATCTTGGCTTTAGGGAACGGTATTATGGCGGTTGCTGTTCTGCCAGTGAACTTCATGCGCTTCAAACCTCAACATAGCCATTAAGTCTTTAGGAATTTTTGGCAACTGGCCAAAGGTAGTTGTTTTCAATGCTAATAAGTGAATTTCTTGCGCCACCTGATAATGATAACAATCACGAATATTGCAATGCCCGAAATCACCACTAATGGACCGGGAAGGATGTTGAAGTAGCTGGACATTAGTATACCGGAAACTGCTGAAATAGCGCCGAATAAAGAACTAAGCAGCAGATAGCGGGACATGTTGGCGCTTATTGTTTTCGCCGCCGCGGCAGGCGTCACCACCAAGAATCCGACCAGCAAGGTCCCCGTAATCTGTATGCCCACAGCCACTGTGAGAGAAACAAGCAGCAGGTACAAAAGGTTGTTTCGGGCGATGCTGATGCCTTTAGAAATAGCCAACTCTTCAGAGATTAAACCCAGCACTATTTTTCTGTAAATAAGCCTCGTTAATGCAATCACAGCAGCAGAAATTATCACGGCAACCACGGCTTCGATAGCACCGACTTTGGTTATGTCTCCGAACAAGGCTTCTTCAAGCGCATCCAAGTTATCTCCAAAAAGCAAGATGCCAATCGCCAACGCCAGCGTGAACGTGGCGCCCACAAGCGTCTCAAACGACAGCTTCGTGACCCTGCCTAAGTGCCAAATCAAAACCGCTGAGACGAAAAGGAACGCGAACCCGCCCACCAGCGGGTTGAAATTAAACAGCACCCCCAAGGCAAGTCCAGGCAAGGCGACATGCGACAAAGCGTCGCCGACGAGCGCCATCTTTTCAAGCACCATAATCGATCCGAGGTAGCCAGCGGCAAGCCCCACAGTGGCTCCCACTACGAGACTGTACAGCACCGCTTCAGACATAAGCCTCACCAAACTCCTTGCAGATGGGCTCTCCGTAAATCAACTTCTGAGTAACTGGATCCATAACATCTTTAGACGCGCCGAAGAAAACCACGCACTTATTCAACGCCAACGCATAATCCGAATATTCCCTAACGATATGCAGGTCATGCGAAATCAGGAGAAGCGTTATTTTGTTTTTCACGGTAAGCTTCTTCAACATGCCGTAGATGGCTTCTTCGCTGTCCAAGTCCACGCCGGTCGTGGGCTCATCAAACAGCAGAACATCAGGATTGTCCACTATTGCCCAAGCGATAAGGACCCTGCGCATCTCTCCGCCTGACAAAGTTGCAAGGCTCTTGTCGATTATGGCTTCGCTGTCCAACCCGACGGAAGCAAGAGCAGCTTTCATGTCTTGGAGTGACTCGTTTTTATACGACAGGAATTCCTTCACCGAAATCGGTACATCACGGACAGACAATATCTGGGGAACGTACCCGATTTTCACTTTTGCGCCCCATTCAATCTTCCCTCTGTATGGAACCAAGTTCAGCAGCGCCCTGAACAGGGTTGTTTTGCCTGCACCGTTGGGCCCAACTATGGCTAATGAGCTGCCCCGTTTAATCTTAAAAGTCACGTTATCTATGATTTGCTGATTTGAAATCTTCACGCTCAGGTTGGACACTTTTAAGACGTAATCGTCAGACGCTTCCATGAAAACCATTTCATTCAGACTAAAGTAAGTTACATTAATAAAGGCTTTATGGCGTCAAACAGGTCGCCTAGCAATCGCGGATGTCCAACGAATTTGAGAAATGGAGAGACTGTGAAATCTACGAATGTGTCTTTGCCTTCGCTTTCAAAAGCTGGCCATTCTTTGCAGACACGAAAACCGCCGCAGCCACTGTTGTGGTCCACAAGCCGTTCTTGTCTCCGATTGCCGTCTGAGTTATGTTAGTGGTCTTGATTATCATCCCAGTGGTTTTGAAGAGTTGTTTTCTTTCGTCCCACGCCGTTTCAGGGTCAAACTGTATGCCCATCGTGGTCGCCAGCATGGTAGCAGCCAGATCCTCTGAGTAGTCTCCAGCCTTATCATCAGTCTGCCCGAAAGAATGATGCTCAGACAAGTAGCCGTACTGGTTCTTGATTGATGGTATAGCGACACCAATGGATGAAGCGAGTAATCTGTGCGGCTCGTTGGTGGCGTTTCTGGCTAAAACCACAAAGGTGATTTCTCCCGGCTGCACCATTTTCAAGCCTTGCTCTCTTGAGACCATCTTGCATCCTGGCGGCACGATGCTTGAAACGTTCACGAGGTTGCAGTAGTGGATGCCGGCGTCCCTCAAAGCTAACTCGAAACTTTGCAGTTGCTCTTTGTGTCTTCCAACACCCTTAGTCAGGAAGAAATACTTGGGTATCATTTGATGAATCGAAAATAGAGATTAACGCATTACTTTATTAGCCTTTTGTTCCAAAAGGAATCTTCGCAAGAGAAAAGAATAACACAATCCAAAAAAGATAGTCTGGTGAGGTCAAGAAAACGTGACGCCCCGTCGAAGCGTGTTCAAAGACGAGTCAAAACTCGACATAAACTACGTTCCCCGCCGCCTGCCTCACAGAGAAGAGGAACACCGCTTGCTGATGGAATTTTTCAATTTTCTGCTGCGTTTCCCCGAGCGCATGGCTCAGCGCGTCATCATAACGGGCGATGTGGGCACGGGAAAAACAGTCCTAGCCCAACGCTTCGGCACAGACATAACTTCTGAGGCGAACAAGCAGGGAGTAAACCTGCGTTACATCCATGTGAACTGCCGTGAGTACCGCGGCAAACTCTTCCTTATCCTACAGCATGCACTGACGGCTTTCCGCCCCACCTTCCCGAGCCGCGGCTACTCCGCGGAAGAAATCCTCAGAATATTCATGCAGGCGCTGGATGAGGATAACGCGTTTGTGATTCTCACATTGGACGAGTTCGACACGCTCATCGAGAAGGAAGGCTCCGAAGCCGTTTACACGCTGACTCGGCTGCAAGAAATGCGGACGGGCAAACCACAGAGGTTATCGCTAATAAGTGTCATGCGGGACCTGAAATCCACAGAGCGGTTAGACGCGAGCGCACGGAGCACGCTGCAACGCAACGTAATCCGCTTAGAACGGTACCTGAAAGACCAGCTTGTGGATATTTTGAATGACAGGGTTGCGATGGCGTTTGAGCCCTCAACGGTTTCCGAAGACGTCGTGGACCTTGTAGCGGAGCTGGCTGTCTCTGAAAGCGGAAACGCACGCTTCGCCATCGAACTCTTGTGGCGGGCGGGAAAGTACGCTGACGCTGAAGACGCAGGACAAGTTGAGCCAGAATGCGTGCGGAAAGCGGTTTCCAGCATACTTCCGACGCTGCGAAGAAGCGAGTTGACCGCGCTTGGGCGGCATGAAAAACTGTTCCTGCTCAGCGCGGCGCGAATTTTCAAGGAGAGTCAGAAAGCTTATGCGTCCTTGTCTGAGGTTGAGGGAGCTTACGCTGTAGTCTGCGAAGAATATAACGAGACGCCCAAAAGCCACACTCAGCTCTGGAAGTATGTCCAACTTCTCTCGGCGCTGGGCATACTGAAAACCTCGGTCGCCTCAACAGGTGCACATGGCAGGTCAACGCGGATTTCTTTGCCCGCGGTTCCCACCGTGGAGCTGGAGAGAGAATTAAGTACATTGCTAGAAAAAGAGAGAGCGTAAAGCTTATGGATGTTGAAGAGGTTTTTTCTTCCAAGCCCAGGATGAAAATCCTGAAGCTGCTGTCGCGGTTGGGAGCAGTTAACGTTTCTGAAATAGCACGGCGGATAGGCTTGAACTACTCGACGACCAATCAGCACCTGAAGCTGTTGGAGGCTGAAGGCATTTTGCGGCAGCGGGTTTACGGGCGAATTCGCATGTACAAGTTCAATGAAGCCTCAGCCAAGGCGCGGGCGGTGCAAAACCTAATAGAGGCGTGGGAGCAGGATAAATAAGCATAAAAATATACTGAATCTTGGAGGCTAAGCGCGTGGTTATGATTGACGTTTCAGGGAAAGCCGAAGTTTTCAGGGAAGCAACTGCAAAGGGAACAATCAAGCTGAAACCTCGAACAGTGAACCTTATTCGAGAAGGGAAAATCGCGAAGGGCGACCCCTTATACACAGCGAAAATCGCGGGGATCCTCGCCGCCAAGAAAACCAGTAGCCTGATTCCTCTGTGCCACCCGTTGCCGTTGACGAGTGTGGCGGTGGAAGCCACGGTTAGAGACTCGTCCACTGTCGAAGTGTCTGCTACGGTGAAGACTCGGGCTCAGACGGGCGTAGAGATGGAGGCTCTTGCCGCGGTTTCCATGGGGTTGTTGACGGTGTGGGACATGACGAAGCAGTATGAGAAGGACGCGAATGGACAGTACCCAACCACATCGATTGACAATATTCATGTTGTTAAGAAGTTCAAACAGGTGTAACAAGATGGGCGAAACCTCGAAAATACACAAAGCACACGCGCCCAAGACACTTAACTTTGCGGTTTTCATCTGTAGCACCTCGCGTTATTTGGCGATGCAGAAGGGCGAGCAGACGACGGATGTTTCAGGCGACATGATTGAGGCTTTGCTGAAGAATGCTGGGCACCGGGTGCTGTTTCGGAGAGTCGTGCCGGATGATAGGGTGATGATTGAACACGCCGTGAAAAGCCTTCTGGGCAATCCTGGTGTAGATGCGGCGATTTTCTGCGGCGGGACTGGCGTGACGCGTTTGGATGTTACGATTGAGTCGGTTTCGCCTTTCATGGAAAAGACGCTACCAGGATTTGGCGAGTTTTTCAGACGCTTAAGCTACGACAAGGTTGGCTCCGCTGCGGTTATGTCGCGGGCGGTGGCTGGCGTGGCGAAGGGCAAGGCGCTGTTTTGCATACCAGGTTCCCCTGACGCTGTGCGAATTTCTGTCGAATTGCTTATATGTCCCGAGGCGCCTCATATCGTTAAGCACGCTCGGGAATAACGATGGTGTTAACAGACAAATGCGGTAGACCCCTTCTCAACCTGAGGATAGCGGTTACTCAGCGATGCAATCTTCGCTGCGACTACTGCCACAAAGAAGGCGAAGAACTCGGCCAGTGCTCAAGAGGCAAAGCCGAAGAAATGACCGTGGACGAAATTACCCGCATCGCACGAATCGCCATAAGCTTAGGCATCGATCGAATCAAGCTGACCGGCGGAGAACCGCTCATGCGGAAAGACCTATGCGAAATCGTCACGGGCATAGCAGCCATACCTAACTTGAGAGAACTTTCATTGACGACTAATGGTAATTTGCTGGGCTTCCAAGCCAGAGAGCTTCGCCAGTGCGGACTGAAACGCGTGAACATCAGTCTACCAACTCTGGACGCTGAGGTTTATCACAAGCTTACTGGCGGAAGAATTGAAGATGCTTTGGATGGCGTCAAAGCCGCCGTCGCCGCAGGGTTCTACCCAGTCAAACTCAACATGGTGGTTTTGAAAGGCGTTAACGGTGATGCGGTTCCTGAGATGATGGATTTTGCGCGGGAAACTGGCACCATTCTGCAGCTTATCGAGCTTGACCCCGTGAACGTGGACGACGCTTATTTCTCAGTGTACCATGAGTTGCTGGACGCAAATGAGGAGATGTTGCGGCAGAAAGCGGTCAGCCTGGAAAACAGACCGTTCATGCACAACCGCCACGTTTATCATCTTCCTGACGTGACGGTGGAGGTGGTGCATCCGACCGAGAACAGCGAGTTTTGCCAGCACTGCACCAGACTGCGAGTGACGAGTGACGGGAAACTGAAGCCCTGTCTCATGAGGAACGACAACTTGGTTGACCTTCTGACACCCATGCGCCAAGGCGCGAGCGACGAAGAGTTAAGGGCACTTTTTATTCGCGTGAACGAGCGAAGAGAACCCTATAACAAAAACCAGTAGGCAAGTGGCAACCTAAAAAGTGCGACAAAAGCTTGGCGTGATTGCAGCGGCTATAGCATGGAGTTTTTGGTGCTCCGGCCGGGATTCGGACCCGGGTCCACGGCTCGAGAGGCCGTTATACTTGACCGGACTATACTACCGGAGCCCTTCAACCATAAAGTACATACACATTTTCGTCTGTATTAATTTACTTTCCCCTCGGCAAAAAGGATTATCGACCCCAAAAACACCAAAAATACTCAACGGCAAACCAAAAACCATAAGCCGAAAGACAGCAGTCTGCAACATCTAAAACTTATGGCACCCATTAGCAACAGACAGTTACAAAAACAAATTACAAAACAAAAATGGTGGTAAAAAAAAGAAAGATGCTTATTCTTCGCCTTCAGGACCGCCAGGTGGTGCTCCGCCCCCTGGACCGCCTTTCGGCGCTTTCGCGGTTATTACGTCGTCGATGCGGAGTATCATGGCTGCGGATTCCGCGGCGGATTTTATGGCTTGTTCCTTGACTACGATGGGTTCGATGACGCCTTCGTCGAAGCTGTTCTGGGTTTTGCCGGTGAAAACGTTGACGCCTGTGTATTTGCCGTCTTCCTTCTCATGCGCGCTGCGCAAGTCAACGAGAATGTCTATGGGCTCTAAGCCTGCGTTTTCGGCTAGCGTGCGAGGGATCACCTCAACCGCATCTGCGAAGGCTTCAATCGCCAGCTGCTCGCGTCCACCGACTTTGGTGGCGTACTTGCGGAGTTCCTTGGCAACTTCGATTTCAGCTGCTCCTCCACCCGCGACGATTTTGCTGTTCTCGATGACGTCTGAGACGACTGACAGTGCATCAGTCATGGCGCGTTCGGCTTCATCCACCATGCGTTCGAGCCCAGCGCGGATAAGTATGGCTACGCTGCGGGGGTCTTTGCATTTTTCGACGAATATCATTTTGTCCTCGCCGATTTTGCGTTCCTCCACCAAACCCGCGGTGCCGAGGTCTTCAGCTTGCAGGTCTTCAAGGTCAGAAACGATCCTGGCACCTGTGGCGCGTGAAAGTTTCTCCATGTCGGATTGTTTTACGCGGCGTGCAGCCATTATGCCTTCCTTCGCCAAGAAGTGCTGAACCATGTCGTCAATGCCTTTTTGGCAGAAGACCACATCTGCTTTTGAAGCTTTGATCTTGTCGACCATTTCCTTCATCATGGTGGTTTCCTGATCTAGAAAAGCCTTCATTTGTGCGGGGTCGCGGATGCGGATTTCTGCGCTGATTTCGGTTTTCTCGATTTCTAAGGCTGCGTCGAGCAAGGCGATTTTCGCGTTTTCTTTCTTCTTGGGCATGCCTGGATGAACGACTTCTTTGTCAACGATTATACCACGTACAAGCTGGGTTTCAAGGAGACTTTTGCCTGTCTTCTTCACCAGCTGGATGTTGTCTATGTCTGCAATCATCTTGTCTCCTCGTTTCTCGGCAATCTGCTTCACCGTGTCTATGGCGATTTGCGCCAAGTGCTCGCGTGCTGCGCCGACGGCTTTGCTGCCCATGGACGTCAAAGCCACTTTCAGGAGCGTTTTCTTGTCGTCTATGTCGACTGGCTGGGCGGATTTGCCTATGATTTCGATGGCTTTCTGCGCTGCTTTCCGGTAACCGCTTACGAGTATCGTTGGGTGGATATTCTGGTCGAGCAATTCCTCAGCCTTCTTGAGCAGTTCGCTTGCGAGAACTACGGCGGTTGTTGTTCCGTCGCCAACCATGTCGTCCTGAGTTTTGGCGATTTCAACCATCATTTTTGCCGCTGGGTGCTCCACATCTATCTCTTTGAGGATGGCTGCGCCGTCGTTGGTTATTGTGATGTCGCCGAGGTTGTCAATGAGCATTTTGTCCATGCCGCGTGGTCCCAGTGTGGTTTTGAGGACTTCTCCGATTACGCGTGCTGCCATGATGTTGTTTCTCTGAGCTTCTTTTCCTCTGCTTCGCGTTGTGCCTTCTTTGAGGATTAGGACTGGCTGTCCTGACCCCGTTGTTGTTAAATACGCCATTTTGTTAACCTCGCTTTTTTCCGTTAGAACCTTTTTCAATCGGAATTAAGCAGAAACCCAACGAAAATATAAACTTTTACCCTTAAAGAGAACTGTAAAGTTGGATTTGTCCTGCTGGTTCAAAAGGGGTTGTTTACTGGAACCGGAGCGACTTCTCCTGCTAAGGAGGACTACCCCTCCCTTAAGGGAACTATAGACAAAAATTGTGCGATAGCTCACGCCAGTCAGTCCTCGCGCCACCTGTTTTTCGTCACAAGTCATTTATGCATAGCACGTCAAACCCTACGGCAAAGAGGTGTAGAAAGCTTGCCCGTTACGCCTTTCCATTATCCTGTTGCTTATGTTTTCTACAAACTTGGAGGAAAACTCAAACTTCCAGGGTTGATTGTAGGTTCGATGTTGCCAGACCTTGAAATCCCCTTCATAGTTCTGCTATCCAGAAAACAAGTTTCAGACAGGCTTGTGCTGCACAGTCTACTTGGCGCTTTTACACTTGGCACCGCACTCGCCATAGCCATAACCGTTCTAATCTACCCCAAATTAACAAGTGCAGTCTTCTCAGTTGATGAGCTAAAGGTTAAAGAAAAATGCCGATTCTCCCCTAGCCTTGTCTTTTCCTGCACTCTCGGCTGTCTTTCCCATGTGTTACTAGATGTCACGAATCACATCGACAACCCGGTTCTCTGGCCCTTCATTTCAGTGAATGAAACACCAAGCCCAATCGTTCCAATCTTAGGTGGTGTGGAAAACGCGTCTCTGCTGGTACACGCACTCATGGCTGTTCTTTTCGTAGGGTTATTCGCTAACAAGCGCAGAAATTTTTGGCATCAGCTGCTTGTGGAATAACCTCATTTTTACGTAACCAATAATGCTTATTAACTTAGGCTGAAAAGTAGCCGTGATGAGAAATGCCCTTGGAAGGGTTCATTGAGTACAAGCGCAGAGAATTCTGCAAAGACGTAAAATGCCCAGTTCAGATGGAACTGAACAAGCTAGAGGAAAAATCGGAAGCATACCAGAAACTAAGACAAACATGCGTCACCGCATGCCGCTACACAACCTACCAGTTCCATCATTGGCTTATAGAGAAAGGTTATCTGATCCTTAAACCAAAATACACCGCTGAAAAACAGGGTTAATCTTTTTGCGTCACCCGCTTCGGATTTTATGAAAGTAAATTGTTTAGCAAGTTTCAAGAGGCAAATCTAAATGATGTAGGCTTCAGTTATGTATCTGCGCATGACCCATTGAATTTGGAAGTAATGAGCAATTCTGGCAATCGAGTTCTTCATCAAAGTTATCCACGCATCCCTCTGGCCGTAAAAAGTCGGAACAATCAAGTACTCCAGTTTACTGTACAAGTCATGCAGTTCAACCTCTTTCCTCTCCGATTCGGTAACAAAATCTTTGGGATGTGGACCGATTGACCAGCCAGTTACGCCCTCAACACACCCTTCCAGCCACCAGCCGTCCAGAACGCTGAAGTTCACCACACCATTATGAGCTGCTTTCATCCCGCTTGTCCCGGAAGCTTCCATGGGCGGAACAGGAGTGTTAAGCCAAACATCCGCTCCCGAAGTAAGCTTACCAGCAATTTCCATATCATAGTTTTCAAGATAAACGACTTTAATCTCGTCCTTCAACTGATGCGCGTAATCATAAATCGCCCGTATCATACGCTTACCATCTTCATCCCGAGGATGCGCTTTTCCAGCGAACACCATCTGGATCTTTCCTCGTCTATTCACATCCAACAACCTGTGCAGGTCAGAAAAAATCAACGTCGCCCTCTTGTAACCTGTCGCTCTTCTGGCGAAACCAATCGTCAAAACCTCAGGGTCTAACTTCGCTCCTGCTTTTTTCTCGACAAACTCCATGAGCTTCATCTTAGCCCTCATATGAGCACCCCACACCTCATGGTTCGGAATGTCCATGGCTTTCACGAGCAAAACAGGTTCGGTTGCCCAGCCTGGAATGTATTTGTCAAAAAGCATTCTGAAATCAAGGCAGGTCCAACTGAAAGAGTGAACCCCGTTTGTCACTGATCTTATGTAGTGCCCTGGAAACAGCTTCCTTGAATACTCCATGTGGGACTTGGAAACGCCGTTCACGTACTTGCTTAAGTTCAAAGCCAGATAAGTCATGTTCAGGTTATCTGGTCCAGCGTACTGTTTCAATGTTGAAAGCATATAATCGTTGCCTAGAACTTGCTCAACCAAATCATACGAGAACTGGTCAAACGCCGCTTCGATAGGCGTGTGCGTTGTAAAAACACAAAGGTTCCTAACTCTCTCAGAATCCAAACTATTGTCTTTTAACAGTTCAAAAGTTAATAGGGCAGAATGACCTTCGTTCATGTGATACTTCCTGACTTTGAAATTTAATGTTTTGAGAAGTTTTACTCCGCCTATTCCCAGAACAATCTCCTGCTTAAGCCTGTACCGCTTATCGCCACCATAAAGATAATCTGTGATGCCTCTGTCCTCTGCCGCATTTTCCTTCAAATCGGTGTCCAAGAAAAGTATCGGAACCATGCCACCAGTGGGGCTTTGGTGCTCGTAAAGCCAAGCCTGAATTTTCACCTGACGCCCCTCAATCATTACAGTGACTGTCTTTGGCATCAAAAACAAGGATTTAGACGGATCCCATTCGTCCGGGAACTCCTGTTGTTCGCCGCTTGGGGTAATTTTTTGCTTGAAGTAGCCTTTTCTGCTTGCCAGTGTTAACGCTACCATCTGCAGCCTTAAGTCTGCGCTTGCTTTCACGATATCGCCTGCCAAAACGCCTAGTCCACCACTGTACGTTGGGATATCATTAGCGATTCCTATTTCCATGGAAAAGTATGCGATTTTGGGGTCTTCGATGAAGTGCTGCCTGCAGTTTTTACTGCAGAAACAGTATTTTTTTCCTCCAAAGGTGTCGTATGTCATCTGCATTCTGGTTTCCACATTTTCCGGGTCTATTTCAATTCCGCAGACAGGACATCTTAACGCGCAGACCGACTCCAAAACCCATCAACCCTGCAGTCAATGCTTTATTCGGATTGGAATCAGATTGATAAACTATTCGAAAGCAAGATTAAGTGCCTGAGCCATCGATAATCTGCGAAAACTGCAAATTTTTGCAGCTAAAACAAAAGCTTATTTAATTCTGAATCCAAAGGTTCCGCGGTGAGACATAAATTGGATTGGGGAATGAAAAATCGTTTAGCTCAACTAATTCAAGCTGACGGCAAAGCACTTTTCCTACCGATTGACCACGGATACTTCCAAGGACCTACACATAAGCTGGAGAAACCCGGCGAAACCATAAAGCCTTTGTGGCAGTACGCTGACGCGTTGATGATGACACGTGGCGTGCTCCGAAACTGCATTGACCCTACAAAGACTAAGCCTATCATTCTGCGTGTCTCAGGTGCGGCAACCGTTGTCGGCGAGGATTTAGCCAACGAAAACTTGGTAACATCCATCCGTGAAATTATACGCCTCAACGCAAGCGCTGTTTCCATGTCCATTTTCGTGGGCAGCAAGTACGAGCACCAGAGTCTGTCAAACTTGGCGAGACTGGTGGATCAGTGTGAGGATTATGGGATACCGGTGATGGCTGTTACAGCTGTCGGCAGGGAACTTGAGAAGCGTGAAGCACGCTATTTGGCGTTGTGCTGCCGCGTGGCAGCTGAAATCGGAGCCAGAGTGGTGAAAACCTATTACTGCCAAGAAAAATTTGACAAGGTCGTTGAGGGCTGCCCAGTACCTGTGGTTATAGCTGGCGGACCAAAAGTGGATACCCAACGCGAAGTGTTCGACTTCGTCTATGACGGCATGCAGAAAGGCGCTATAGGCGTGAATTTAGGTAGGAACATCTGGCAAACTGACCACCCAGTTGCCGCAATAAGAGCGATTAGAGCCATAATTCACGATGGTTACACGCCGGAAGAAGCCGAAAACCTGTTTGAACAGGTGAAAGCTGGAACCGTCTAGGTGCATAGGCGTTTCTGGTGAACCAATGATAGTAGCCGTTTACTATAACAACCGCGACGTTAGAATTCAAGAGATGCCGATTCCGGAAATCGGCGATGACGAGTTTCTTTTGAAGGTGATGGCGAGCGGCATCTGCGGCAGTGACGTGACAGAGTGGTACCGTGTTCCGAAGGCTCCAAGGGTTCTGGGTCACGAGGCAACAGGTGTCATAGCAAAAACAGGCGCCGAAGTCGCAACGTTCAGGGTGGGTGACCGCGTATTTGTTTCGCATCATGTGCCCTGTGGCAAGTGCCACTATTGCCTTCGTGGTCACCACACGGCTTGCGAGACGTTGCATACTTCGAATTATTTTCCAGGTGGCTTCGCAGAATACATTAGAGTCCCGCGGTTGAATGTGAAGCAGGGGGTTTACAGGTTGCCTTCGGACATGTCTTTTGAAGAGGGCACTTTCATTGAACCGTTAGCTTGTGTGGTTCGTGGTCAGCGGCTTGCGTCAGTTGGGAAAGATGATACGCTGTTGATCATCGGTGGTGGCGTGGCTGGACTGCTGCATGCTCAGTTGGCGCGGTTTCGGGGTGTCTGGCGTGTTGTGGTTGCGGATTTGAATCCCTACAGGTTGAGGATGGCTGAACGGTTTGGCGCGGACTTTGTGATTGACGCGAAGGAGAATTTGCCTGAAAAGTTGAAGGAAGTTAACGATGGGCGGTTGGCTGACCAAGTTATTGTTTGCACCGGTGCCGCGCAAGCAGCTTTGACGGCGTTGGAGTGCGTGGACAAAGGCGGAACCATACTGTTCTTCGCTGTGCCAGACCCAACAGTCAGGATTCCGTTGCCTATAACGCGGTTCTGGAGGAACGAGGTGACGCTGAGAACCAGTTACGGTGCAGCATCGAACGATTTGGCAGAGTCATTGGCGATTCTGGCACAGAAAAAATTGAACGTGAAAGACATGATAACGCACAGGCTCAGTTTGCAGCAGGCGGCGGAAGGATTCAGGCTGATGGCGGAAGCAGGTGAATCCTTGAAGGTAATTCTTGAACCGAACAAAACTTAACTTCAAAAAAGAGCCTGGTTTTCTTTGAGCGGAGTGTTCGCCTGTTGGGCGTCCATGAGCCACCGATGCAGGCTGAATGGATAGGTGATCGTCTATACCCATTATTTAAAGGAGCTAGTATGACGCTGTCCGCTCAGCGGACAGTCCCCTCCACTCTGCTGGTTTCAGCATGGTTTGAGCTGTTTCGGCGCCAATAGCGATACCCCCCTCTATAAGTTTCTGCATAGAATCGCCATTAGGCTCCAAATAGGCGGGTGTATATTGTTGGCTCTGGGTTTTTGTGGTTGGTGAGCATAGAAGATATAAGGAAGGCTTACAATTACAAACCGCGTCACGGATGTGAACCCATGATGTCTGAAAAATCAGAAAACTTATCCTTAGTCACGTGCACAAGTTGCGGCAAACCGATTCCGCCGGGAGTCGAGGCAACCAAGTTTCTCTGCCCGAATTGCGGTGAGATACAGATAAAGCGCTGTGGGAAATGCAGGAGGTTCGGTCGCACTTACAAGTGTCCAAAATGCGGTTTCACTGGACCGTAAAAGCTGGAGGGATTTAGGTATGGGCAGTGTTATTGTCACTTACAAGGTTTTTCCTGAAGACATAATGGAAACTTTTGATCCCCTCAAGAAGAAGATTGAGGCTTGTTTGCCCCAGTTCGCTTCCCTTGAAGGATACGGTGAGGAACCCATAGCATTTGGGTTGAAGGCTCTTCTGGTTCAGGTGCGGTTCCCCGAGGACAAGACGGGTATCGTGGACGAGTTTGAGGGCGAGCTAGGGAAGATAGAGGGAGTAAGCCAAGTTCAAACGTTGATGGTGCGCAGATCCAGCAGATAAACGCGCTTAACAACGATTTGGACACTTCGAGCACGGAAAACATGAGCAAAATCGTCCAATTCTACTTTTCAATGGCACAGACAGCTTCGCCAATCATCCGCCAATACGACCCATCCGCGAAACACTACTTTTCGGCGGCTTAACCCTGTGGTCAGGCAACGCCACCAATCTTGCACTTGACAAGGAGTTTGCAAAGTAGCTTGCGGCGTTGAATATCGCGCAATACGGCGACGTCATTTCCGTCCACGCTTACCCCTGCACGGAAAAGAGTCGTGGATTTGGGAAGAATACAACCAATCCCTTACTTATTACCGCGGGCTTTTCAACATGGAAATATGGGTTACTGAAACAAGATACGGGCAGATTCGGAAGGAGAAAACGGACAAGGGCAGTACATGAGTGAGGCTCTCCAATATTTCAACTGGAAAGTTTCGAGGTTTTTCTGGTATTCACTCTTAGATAATGCGGGATAAAACCATCAGTTCTGGTTGGTTGGAAACGGAACGACGCCGCGACTGGCATACTATGAATTACAAAAAACAGTTAAGAATAAATGAGACTAAATTTAGGCGGGTCTAAGGTTTCCGAACGCGTTCTGCACCACTTCTGGCAACGCGGGGTGAATGTGCATGGCTCTGATTATTGGCGCGTAGCTTTTGGTTTCGGTTGCCATGGCGTTGACGATTTCCTGAATGAGTATCGAGGCTTCGGCGCCGATTATGTGTCCGCCTAGGATTTTGCCTGTTTCGCGTTCAACGATGACTTTGACGAAGCCTTCAGGCTCGCCCATAGCGCCGCCCATCGCAGTGTCCTTGTACAACGCCTTGCCAACCAAGATTTTGTAGCCCTGCTGCTTAGCCTCAGCTTCCTTCAAACCAACGGAGGCGACCTGCGGATGGCTGAAAACGGCATGGGGCGCCGCTGAAAAATCCATCTGAACCTTGTGGTCATGAACCGCGTTATGCCACACGATTCCCGCTTCGTAGTTGGCAACGTGCTTGAACATTTCCCTGCCGATGGCGTCGCCGAAAGCCCAGATGTTCTTCTTACTCGTCTCAAGGAACTCGTTCACCTTTATGTATCCGCGTTCATCCAGCGCCACGCCCGTTTTCTCAGGCTTCAAGATATCCGAGTTAGGAACCCTACCAGCCGCAATCATCAGCGCTTCAGCTTGGAATTCCTGCAATGCACCGTTTTCGCGGTTCCTCGCCACCACCGTCTTCATGCTTCCTTCCTGCTTGGCTTCCATAACCTCGAAATTCGTGTAAATCTCCATGCGCCTCTGCAACTCCTTCCGCAGCAAATCGGAGATTTCAGGCTCCTCGTCAGGCAAAAGCCTTGGCGGTCTCTGAAGTATGGTGGTTTTGGTGCCGATGCCCGCGAAGAAGTGCCCATACTCCACGCCTATGTAGCCTCCGCCCACAATCAGGATGCTCCCGGGCGGCTTCTCCAACTCCAAAACCGTGTCGCTCGTCAGGTAACCTACGTTCTCGATGCCCTTAATCGGCGGAATCCCTGGTCGCGCACCTGAAGCGATGAAAATCATGTTTGCCGTTATCGTGCGGTCGCCTACTTGTAATTTGTAGTCTCCTGTGAAGGTGCCTTGCTCTTTAAACCACGTCAGATCTGGGGTAGCTTCAACCGCCCGCGCTTGCCTGCTAGAGTCACCGTTGACGAGAGTGTGCATCCGCGTCATAATATTACGGAAGTCTATAGAGTCTATCGTGGCGTGGACGCCGATTTTCCCAGCCTCCTGCGCCATGGTGGCGACGTCAGCGGGGTAGATAAGCATCTTTGAGGGTACGCAGCCGCGGTTTATGCAGGTGCCGCCCATTGGTCCATTATCCACAACGGCGGTTCTGAACCCATTCTCCACAGCGGTTGAGGCGATAATCATTCCTGAGCCTGTGCCAATTACGAGGACATCAAAACGTTCCATAAACAAAACCTCTACAGCAACAGAAACGCAGGAACCCAAATAAACCTTTCAATGCCCTGCACGCGTTCTCGGGCTGGAAACTCTTTTATCTGGCGTCCAAAGGATAGTACTACTGTGATTGTTATGTCCAAAGCCAAAAAAGCAGAAGAGGAAAAGAAGAAAAAATATTACTATTACGGAAAGAAAGAGAAAAAAGCCAAAGAAGTCAAGAAATAACGCCGCCGAGAAAACGCGGAACACACCTTTTGTCGTGGACAGGGTCGAAACGGTCAAGTTCGCCCTTCTTCACGGGAACCACAATTCGCGACACTAATCCGTGCAGGCTATAAGGCAACCTAATCAAGCGCATGCCGCCAGCGGTCACCCACTCGTCAATCTGAAAACCTTTTCTTTTCACTTCCCGCGCGATTAGCCGCCTTTTTCTCGTGCTAAACCCGTAAGCTTCAGGGTCAAAAACGTGGATGTGGAACCCCCTGCCAGAATAAACCACCCGCAAGTCCGCGAACTTCCCTTCGAGATACTCGTACAACCCTATCGCCTGCTGCTTGACCATGTTAAGCTCCAGCTTGCAGAAACCCAAGCCCTGACCGCGCCGCATCTTATCCGCTAAAGTGCCGTGAACTGGGCAGGTTATGTTTTCGGGGTCAAGGTCAAACGCCAGCTCCTGACATGTCTTGCGGTCGTTGCTGTCGTAGACGTTTCGGTCGTAGTATGCGGCTTCGGGCAGAAACTCCAGTATCTGGTCGCGCACATCCGCTAAGCCCGTGTACTCGTCGATTATTATGGTGGTTCCAGCGTCCTCACGGTATTTTTCGGGGAATATACGCGTGTGCCTGCCGATGACCACAGCGAACTTCACTTTGCCTCTGAGTAGCGCAAGCCACTCCTGCACTTTTTTGAAGTTGAATTCTGAAGTGTAGAATGCCCTGCGTTCCTCAAGTGTCGCGTAACGCATGCCACGCGGCAAATGGTACCTAACCATACAAACCACTATTGAGGATATGCTGCTTTCGCCGAAATATCTTGCGGAGACCCCGCACCTGGGTAGCGGAAAAACTTAATATTTGTCCGTGGTACGCATTATGGTTAGGTGAAATTTTGCCGATAGACCCTGATTTTCAGAAAAACCGCCAAGTTGCTGGAGAGCACAACGGACATAAAGTCTGGGGACCTATAGAACCGCCAACGAAGCAAGGCATTCACGGAACCAACGTTGCTGTCGACTGGGACGTGTGCACTGGAGACGGTGTATGCATTGACGTTTGCCCCGTGTCGCTGTACGATTGGGCAGATGCGCCTGGCCATCCAACTTCTGAGAAGAAATCTGACCCTGTCCGAGAATCTGACTGCATACAGTGCTTAGCTTGCGAGATGCAGTGCCCAACCCAGGCGATAAAAATAACGCCTCCATAGAGCAAGGCGCTGATGAGGCGCTTTCCACTTTTTCTCAAAATCCATCGCATTAGCTAAACAGTTATATGCGCGTTAACCGAAAGGAATAGCAAGTGAAAGCCATGCAATTTTCAAAAGTTAAAGGTGACAAAAACCAGCATAAAGTCGTCGTGTACGCCCTGAGCACATGTGTCTGGTGCAAAATGACCAAGCAGTACCTGAAAGACAACGGCGTAGAATACGAGTATATCGACGTTGACCTCCTCAACGAGGAAGACAAGCAGAAAATCCGCCAAGAAATCCAGAACAAGAGCGGAAGCCTCAGCTACCCCACCACCATAATAGACAACAAGGTTGTGGTGACAGGTTTCCGCAAAGACCTGCTTAAGGAGGCGCTTGGAATTTGACGCCCGTAACGATTGAGCAAGTTCGCAAAAGAGCCGAAGCTGACGCGCAAACTTACGGGTACTACCTCGTTCCTGACCCAGACCTGCTCCAAGGTTTGCTGGAAGGCTTAAAAATCAATGAAGACCGCTACGGTTATCCCTCATGCCCCTGCAGGCTCGCGTCAGGCAACTTTGACTACGATAGAGACATAATCTGCCCATGCGACTATAGAGACCCCGACGTAGCGGAATTCGGAGCATGCTACTGCAGACTCTACGTCAGCAAAGACGTTTACGAGGGCAAAGTTCCGTTGCCTACCGTTCCTGAACGCAGACCCCTGGAGAAACAGTCAAGAGCCTTCGCCCCACCCGCAGAAGCAAAACCTGCAGCAGTCGAGGAAAAGGAGGAGTTTGTCAAGGTTGGACCGAAACTGTGGTACTGCAAACAATGCGGTTACGTGGTTTTCAGAGATGACCCGCCGTATGTCTGCCCGGTATGCAAGGCAAAAAGGGAAATGTTCGCGCAGATAAAGATGCGGATAGACTTTCTCGGATAATGCCCTTTTTCCCTGCTATTTTGTGACTTCGATTTCAATTTTTTTCCAGTCCTCTTTTATACCCTTTAGAGTGTTCACACCGCCAACCACCATTCCAGCCAGGATTCTTTCAACAAAGTCGTTGAGCGGTATCTCCACCCCGTCAACCATAAGCTTCATCTTCAATCGGACGCCACCTCACACTATGCTTTAAAGAACGCACAGTAAAAGTTTTTGTAGAAAGAAAACCTTCTCATAAATAAGGCGCTATTTATGAAAAAACCTGAAATTTACCTGGAACCCAAAGCTCGAGCGCTCAAAATAATCGAACTACTTGAGAAGGAACACCCAGACGCAAAAGTTGCTTTGCACTATTCGAACCCGCTTGAGCTACTCGTGGCAACCATGCTCTCAGCCCAGAGCACGGATGAACTCGTCAACACAGTAACCAAGACCCTGTTCAAAAAGTACAAGAAGCCAGAGGACTACGCCAACGTAAACTTGAAAGAACTTGAGCAGGACATAAGGTCCACGGGCTTCTACCATAACAAAGCCAAAAACCTGCAAAACGCAGCCAAAATGCTCGTGGAGAAGTACCACTCGCAAGTTCCCAAGACGATGGAGGAACTGGTTGAGCTGCCTGGTGTGGCAAGAAAAACCGCGAACATTGTTCTAACCAACGCTTACGGCATAGTCGCCGGCATAGCCGTGGATACTCACGTGCGAAGGCTTGCGCAGAGACTTGGGCTCAGTGAAAATGATGACCCGAACAAGATAGAGCAAAACCTCATGAGCATCGTGCCGAAGGATAAGTGGATGCGAATCACGGACTTGCTGATTTTCCACGGCAGACGAGTATGCACCGCGAAAAAGCCTAACTGCGCTGGATGCGTGCTGAACAAGATATGCCCTTCAGCTTTCAGTTTCGGGTGAAAACGCTACCAATTTATAGGCGAATTTTCCTCATTTACACCTGAGGATTTTGAAATGCCAAACTCAATCAAAGTTGGGGACAAGGCTCCAGACTTCACTTTGCCCGACACGGAGTTGAAACCACGAAGCTTGAAGGAGTTTCTCGGCAAAAAAGTGGTGTTAGCCTTTTTCGTGGGCGCTTTCACTTCTGTCTGCACCAAAGAGATGTGCGCCTTCAGGGATTCCATGGCTCGACTGATAGACCTTAAAGCCCAAGTTATCGGAATAAGCGTTAACGACCCTTTCTCGAACAGGGAATTCGCGCAGAAAAATCGGCTGACGTTCCCAATTCTGAGCGACTACAACCGCCAAGTCATAAAGAGTTATGGCATCGAGATGCATAACTTTGCGGGATTAGACGGCTACACAGTTGCGGAACGCTCCATATTCATTTTGGACAAAAACGGCGTAGTGCGCTACGTTTGGATGTCGGAGGACCCGACGGTTGAGCCGGATTATGCAGGGATAGAAAAAGCGCTAGAGCAAATCTGAGCGAGGCTTGGACAATGTTGTTTTCTCAACGATTTGGTCATGTCCTTCGGAGCCCTGAAGCCACATAAGAGTTATTAGTCCCCGCAAACCATTTTGATTGTCCAACGGTGACGTGCTGAGTGTCCTTTGAAATCCAAGAGTTGCCTGATGTTATAAGAGTCATAGTCTTGTTAAACCTCAGCAAAGGCACCCCGATTAAAAAATCTCGGCTTAAACGCCGAATCGACAAAGTCTGTGTTGGTCACGCCTGCGTTGAAATGGCTGACTTGGAGAAAACCCTGCAGGAAATGATCTCTGAAGGCCTAATCATGCAGCAGGATGACACGGTGCAGTTGACCAAGCAGGGCGTCAAACTGAGCAAGGAATGGGAAAGCCTCCTACTGAAGAAAGAGCCAATCCTTGAGGTTGTGGCGGGACTAGTAGACGGCTCAATAACGGGCATAGTTGTCATTGTCTCAGCGTTTATTGCCGCGTTAACGGTTAAGGCGGCAATTTTCGCTGCCTTTCTAACCCTAAGCGCCGTCGCCATAACCAACTTCTCAAGCTTCCTGCTGGGCGGCATAACCGAAGACCTCGCGGACATATTGACGCTGCAGAACCTGATGAGCTACAGCCTGAGCGACATCCCGGACAAGAAGGAACGCGACAAATCACTTATGCTCGTTAACAAACTATTCACTCTGTTAGACAAGGAGATTCACCGGTCGAATCTTTACGCGGCGATAATATGCGGCACAACAACATTTCTCGCAGGCAGCATACCCATAGTAACGTACATCCTCTTGGAGCCTCCTTTGAACTTCATTCTGTCCTTAACCATAGTCGCCATTATCATCGGCGTGTTCTTGGTTCGTTACCGCTCCAAAAAAACGCGAGTTAACTGGAAGATAACGTTCTACGAGACCATAGCAATCGTGATCATCGCAACCGTTGCCTCAGTGGTCATAGGCGGAATCGCCTAAGAAAAGCGCCTATCGCAAGCGGTGGTGCTCAACCATCATGCACTTGTCCATAACAACCGTCAAACCAGCTTTCTTCGCCATTTCTGCGGCTTCTTCATTGACTATGCCAAGCTGCATCCAGACTACATATGGCTTTCCAAAAATCTGCTTCAGCTTGATGGCTTGCGCCACTATAGGCGGCACATCCTTCGCGGGTCTGAAAACCTCTATAACCTCAATTGTTTTCTGAATTTCAGGCGGAATATCCATCAGGCTTTTGTAGCTTTTTTCTCCCAGAATTTCGTCAGCAAAGGGGTTGACAGGTATTATGCGGAAACCGTGTTTTTTCAGATAAGCGCTTACTCTGAAGCTTTCTTTTTCAGGTTCTCGTGAAAGCCCCACCACGGCAACTGTCCTGTATTTGGTGAGTATTTCTTCAATTTCGTTTTGGCTCAAAATATTGCGCTTCCTTGAGGGTTGAAGATTTTAAGGTTAAGGCGATTCGCTTAGCTTTAACTCAAAGAAGTGTTCTCTTCCGTTGCGCAAGGCGTAGATTCTGATTTTGTCTCCGATTTTTCTCTTATGTAACTCCTTGACTAAGTCTTCGATTCGGCGAGTTTCCACAGCGTCTATTTCTAGGATTATGTCTTCGCTCGCCATTCCAGCGTCTTCTGCTGGACTCCCTTCAGCCACTCTGGTAACAAGTACTCCTTGACTCACTGGCAAACCGTAGTACCGCGCTATTTCTGGTGTTATGCTTAACCCTATTATCCCCAGCCAGGGTCTTCTGGCGATTCCCTCGGTCACTATGCCCTGAGTGCATATTTTTGCGGAGTTGATTGGTATAGCGAAGCCTATGCCTTGGGCGAAAGGAATTATCGCCGTGCTTATGGCAACGACTTTGCCTTCTAAGTCCACTAACGGTCCACCACTGTTTCCAGGGTTGATGGAAGCGTCTGTTTGCACAAGGTTCTCCAAGAGGCCCTTTTCGGAGTCTATGGTTCTGTTGATGGCGCTGATTACGCCTGAGGTGACGCTTGGTCCTCCCGCCAAGCCGAACGGGTTACCGATGGCAAATACTCTCTGCCCCACTCGTAGCTTGTCTGAGTCGCCGAGTTCTGCAGCTGGGAGGTTTTTGCCCTTGATTCTTACGACGGCTATGTCGTGTGCGGCGCATGAACCCACTATGATGCCTTCCAAGACTTTGTTGTTATAGAGTGTTACGTTGATTTTTTCTGCTCCGCCGACCACGTGGTTGTTGGTGAGCACGAGCCCTTCTGGGTCGATTATGGTGCCTGAGCCCATGCCTGCGACTGGCACGGCTTGGTAGAAGATGTTGTGTACGAGTTTTACGGTGCTTATGTTGACGACACTTTTGCTTACCTGTTCGATTATGTCGAGGGCTTTCTTCTCATCGTATGAGGACAATTATGTTTTCGCCTCGGAACATACTTTGGCGTCGTTTTTAATAAGCTTTCAATGCTCCTCAGTTACGTTGAGTTACAGAAGGTGCATGATTCCGCCCAGTTCTTGTTCATCTTCTCCTTGCAGAGCTGGCACATTAGCCCTTTTTTTCGGATTGTTTCGCAGGTGGCGCAGAAGAGTTCGAGAATTTCCTTCTTTTTGTGGGGTTCGAAGATTAGAAAGGTGGTCATCTTGTCTATGAGTTGCCCTACTTCTGGCACGTTTTCGAGTGTTATGATGTTTCCTCTGCCCTTGGTGACGTATCTGCTTACTGCGGATTGGGATAAGCCGAGGATCTCTGCGGCTTGTTTTTCTTTCATTCCATGCTTCTCCACGATTGTTCTTGCCATGAGGGCTTTTACCGCGGGCAAAACTGTCTTTACTCCGACTTCGCAGGGAAGCAGCACTTTTCCACCAAATTTAGCTATTATTTGGGAAAACGTATATAAATATGACGTGTGTCATGTGTTTTATGACGTGTGTCATGTGTTTTATGACGTGTGTCATGACGGGAACAACAACCAAAAATTTTCGCACCCAATCTCTCACTCCTTTACCCGTCACGGCACCGTCCTCAAAGTAAAGGAAAAGAGCAGATGAGAAGTGCGATGCCAACGGCTGGAGGCATAGAAAGAAACAGCCACCTGACAGAAATGCTAAGGTCTCTAGATGCTGAATGCCGAAATTGCGCTCCCCTAAACCCGCTTGAATGCATAACACGCTGCAACGTCTGGAAACTCAAAAATGAACTGAGACAACTCCGCGAAACCATGGACAACCCAGATTTCGTGAAAAACCTTTTCAACGTCCTGAAAAACGAGACGCGACTGCATATCCTGAAAGCTATCGTTAAAGGACGGTACAGCGTAAGCCAAATTCAACAGGAACTCAAAAGAGGAGGACGTGTGCACAGCCAAGACACAATCAACAAAGAGTACCTGCGTCCGCTGATGGAAGTTGGGCTTGCCGCTGAGACCCAAGACCAATACTATGCTACCACGTTCGGAGGTAGACTCACCGAGGTGCTTGGAGGTTTTCCCGAGTTCGCCAATGTTTTGCCAGCACACTCCGAATGCTACGAAGAAACGCTTCTCAGCGCTTTGCTGCCTGGACCCAAAACCTTCGAAGAAGTGGAAGCCTTAATCTCGCCGAAAAATGCTTCACGTATACTGAAACGGCTGAAAACGGTGGGGTTGATAGAAACTCCCGAAGAAAGGGAGTACGTATTCTTCTTCAGGTCAAAACGGGACCCAGCTAAAGAAACGCTTTCTTCAACCGAACGTAAAGTCTATGACAGTATCCCTAGCGAGGGAATTTCCGCCAAGAAACTGGCTGAAAAAGCAAAACTTTCAATGAGGAGAATCTACAAATACCTGAGAGGGCTGAAAGGGAAAAAGCTCGTGTTCACGAGGAAAACTCCGAAAGCATATGGCTTGACCGATAAAGGTGAAAAATTGGCCTTAGTGCTGAAGGACTTGCAGAATCTGATTGAAGATGTTTGGAACTCGTCAGAACAGGTCGTAGACAACGAAAACTCCTAAACCATAAACAACGCTAATAAGGTAATCATTAAAACTCATAACTTTTTTGACCTAAACTGACGCGCGATTTTCTCTATACCACTCCCTTATTTAAAGGTAGATGCCGATGGAATTGTAATGCTGCGAAAAAATGTTTTGAGTGCTTGACCTCTTTACAGTCTCCTAAGCTGGTT
This sequence comes from Candidatus Bathyarchaeota archaeon A05DMB-2, assembly GCA_018475625.1. GTDB lineage: Archaea > Thermoproteota > Bathyarchaeia > Bathyarchaeales > Bathycorpusculaceae > A05DMB-2. The sequence goes on along the minus strand of JAAKEZ010000006.1, from coordinate 94,417 downwards.
TAACGTTCCCAGATAGGTGCCATCTAGGAGATACAGCTCTGCGTTGTCAACTTCCACAGCTTTCGACTGCAAGACTGGCCCGATGAGCGCTTCGCTACCGAGCTGCTGCTTGCGCCTTCGTGTCTCGTTTACAGGTCTGCCGCCGAGGGAGTCGTTGAAGCTGGGCATCATGAAAATCTGCGTCGCCTTAGGCTTGACCTTGTAATGTTTCTGAAGTGTCGCCTCAACCGTACCCTCAACCTTCACGCCGTGCTTCTGCAAGAGAACCTTAGCTAAGGCTTTGGTGTCGCAGGTGGCTTTCATCCACACCTGCTGCGTCATCTTGAAGCCTGCTGGGTCACAGAACACCACGACGGGGTGAAGGTGCCCCATGACCAGCGTCTTGCAGCCCAGAAGCGCGGGAGATGGCCACTTGTGACCGTGAAACAAACCTACGTCGCCTATGATTGTGCCTGTGGCTGGCAGCATCCGGATGTTTTCTGGCAGCAGGGGTTCAAGGTTGGCGTCGTGGTTACCTCGCACTATGGCTATGTTGCTTACTTGGTTTCGGAGCTCAGTGAAGAACTCTGGTATATCATGCCACTCGCCGGCTTCTGTGGTGACAACGGTGTACTTGACGTCGCCAAGAATCACGAGCGCATCGGGCTTCTGCTCAGAAAGCAGCGTGACCAGTTTCTGTAGAATCCTCGGAGTCTGGCTTGGAACATGGATACCCTTTTCCTGTAACGCCAGCTCCCATCCCAAGTGAGGGTCGGCGATGACCAGTGTTTCTGTTTTACCCGTTTTTATGAGCGCGGCAGGGTGAGGCAGCAATAGCTTCAACATTTGGGTTTTACCAAGCCGAGAATGGTTTTGTGAATCTGCGCGTTTCCAGAGGCTACGAAATTGACTTTTTCTTTGGCGTCCAGCTTGACTTCAAGCGCTTCGCCTTGAGGTGTGGTGACAACTCCGCCTGCCTCTCGCAGTATGAGAACGCCCGCTGCCACATCGGTTGCTCGGAGTTTGCCGCGGACGTCAACGAAAGCGTCTGTTAAGCCTGCTGCCACATAGCACAGTTCAAGCGCGTTGGCGCCGAAATGCCTGATGTGCTTTGTGTGCTGGATAAGGCTGGTCAACTGAGACGCGATTTCAGCGACTCTGTAAGTGTTTAAGTCTAAACCAATCATCGCATCGTCCAGAGATACCGCTGTGGAAGAAGCTATTTTTTCGCCGTCGCAGTAAGCGCCTTCACCTGCCAGTGCGGTGTACGTAGTATCATGATGGAGGTCTGCCACCAAACCCACGTAAACCGAGGACAAAACAGGCGCGGTGGACACCGCTATGGATGTGGCATAAAAGGGAAGCCCGCGGACAAGATTGTTAGTGCCGTCTATCGGGTCAACTGTCACATAACACTGAGCTGGCGCTGCACCAAACTTTTTCACGCCGGACTCCTCGCTTATGAGCGTGAACGAAACGTCGTTTTGCTGAAGAATCTTCACAATGGCTTTTTCCGCAGCCAAATCCACCAGCTTAATCGGGTCACCGCCAGCGCCCACACCCAAATCAGGTGGCGGTTCCCTTCGAGCCTTCAGGTGCGGCTGTATGCTGGTTTTGACTTTGTCTTTGCACTGCAGAAGAATACTCAACCAATCAGTTCGATTTTCCATTAAGACGCCTTCTCATCCGTTCTATATTGAAGTCGGACTGATAAAGACTTGTCCAACAACTTATTCTTTGAGCTTTCTCAGCACGAACTCAACTGGAAAAACCTGCAGTTCGCCGTCGCCAACCTGAATACTCCGGGGCGCCGTGAACCCTCGTTTTTCACGAACCAAAAACGCATGTTTCATGTCTAAACCGCCGCCGTAACCGCCCAACCCGAACGCAGCGCTGACCACCCTGTGGCAAGGAACAATCGGAGCGAAGGGGTTCCGAGCCATGACGTTGCCAACCGCTCTCGCGCCGCCGCCTGCTGCCTTGGCAACGGAACCGTAAGTCGCCACGTAACCAACTGGGATGGCGGATGCCGTTTCGAGCACTCGACGAGTGTAAGCTGGCAGATGCTCAGTGGCTAACGGGAAGTTTTGAGCTGCATCCCTGTCCTCATAGATACTTTTCACGACTGCGAGAACGCGTTCTGCCAGAGCGGATGGCTCCGAGAAAACTTGGAAAGGAACGTTGAAAGGCAAGCCTTGCAGAAGCCCAGCAAGCGCCCCGTTTTCGGTGGAGGCGAATGAGGTGCCGAAAACCCTGTGCTCATCACAAGCAACCCCGAACCAAACGTCGTCGATTTTTTTGGCGTAAACACCTATCATACTCTGTCACAGCCATGCATTGATAAGCGTATTAAGCGTTAAAACCTTGTGCAGTTTTCCTCGGCTCAGAGTTTAGGGCTACTTCTTCTGTGTGCAATCCATGCAGATGGCGATTATCTCGACGTCTTTGAGAGGCTGCTGGAAGCGCAAACCTTTCGCGAGCACAGTTACGTAGCTTAAAAGTTTCCCGCATTTCTGGCATCTGACGGGTTTAGCTTCGCTCATTTTCCACCATTTGATTTGAAATATGCAGCGTGAAGCCTAATAATCTATCATTCATCGAATAACTCGGTTAGCGTTTAGGCAAGGCAAAAACGCATAAACAGGCTGTAGAGCGCTTATAAGTAACCTTAATATGTTGTCTTGCGTATATCAACGAGAAAAGGTGAAAACCATGGAAGGTTACGGTTCCCAGCCACCTCAAGCGCAACAAAACGGTTTAGCTTGGATTCCCGGTGCCACCACAATCGGAGTCGTCTGCGCCGACGGCGTGGTCTTAGCCGCTGAAAAACGCGTGACATACGGCTACTTCGTCGCCAGCAAAGGCGGCAAAAAAGTCTTCAGAATAACCGATTGCATAGGCGCAGCCTGCGCGGGACTCGTCGGCGACATGCAAATCCTAGCCAAAGAAGTGGAAGCCCAAGCTGAACTGTTCAACATGGACGTTGGCAGACCAATCACAGTCCGCGCCGCGTCAAAACTCATGGCAAACATACTCTTCAACCGCCGATATGCGCCGCTAATAACGCAGACAATCGTAGGCGGCTTAGACGACGAAGGCGCCTCGCTTTTCGTGCTAGACGTTCTGGGGTCGCTGATACCAGACAAGTATGCAGCAGTGGGTTCAGGAACAGAAATAGCCATGGGTGTCCTCGAAGAAGGCTACAAGGAAGGGATGAGTGTAGAAGAGGCAAAGAAGCTGGTGACCAGAGCTATAAAATCAGCAATAAGCAGAGACGCCATGAGCGGAGACGGCATAGACTTCCTGATAATAACCAAGGAAGGACTAGCTGAAGAAACCATAAAATTCTAACCCAAACCTCTACCCACACTGACTGAGCCGCAGGCAACTGCGCTTAGGAGGAAACAACTTGACGTTTGAGTTAAACTTGGAAGAAGGAAGATTCCTAATCAAACTTGCACGGAACGCGGTGGAAGAGTACTTGGAAACAAGGAAAACCATCACTCCGCCAGAAAACACTCCTGCGAAACTTCAGGAGCGCTGCGGCGTCTTCGTCACCATAAACAGCTTCAAAAATGCGGAGAAACAGCTCCGCGGCTGCATCGGATACCCTTATCCAACTAATCCTCTGGTGGAGGCAGTTATTGATTCAGCCATAAACGCGGCAACCCAAGACCCAAGGTTCTATCCGCTCGTGCTAAGCGAACTCAGCAAAGTGGTTTTTGAAGTCAGCGTGCTCACCCCACCTGAAAAGATAGAGGTTGAAAACTCAAAAGAGTACCTCAAGAAAGTCAAGGTCGGCGAAGACGGATTAATCATCGAAAAAGGCTACTACAAAGGACTGCTCCTGCCTCAGGTGCCCGTGGAATGGGGCTGGTGCGAAGAAGAATTCCTCTGCCAAAGCTGCGCCAAAGCCGGGTTGCCCATGGACGCGTGGCTGACGAAAGACGTCAAAATCTACAAGTTCCACGCCATAATCTTCGAAGAAGAAACTCCGAATGGCGAAGTCAAACGCGTACACCTCAGCGGAGAATGAGTCTGGCGCAGCTATTTCACAGCATTCTCGATGATTTCCACAGCGTGGTCTAACCCCTGGAACCTGTTGGAAACCGCGTTAAGCACGGCAACATTCCGCCTGTAAAACTCCATGTTTTCTTCGATTTTCTGAATCGCCACCCGCAGCTCGTTCTTGTTCTTCGCAGTTATTGAGCAGCCCAAGTTCTGGAGCTTCGCAGCATTGCCCAACTGCTCTGGCTGCGTGGGAATACAGACACTCGGTTTCCCGTACTTTATGGTTTCAAAGCATGTGGCATGACCCCCGCTGAAAATCATCAGCTTGGCATTTCTGACGTAATCCTGCCGCTCTGCGGCGGTTAGCCATGTGTATATCTCGCAGTTGCCTGTTTTGCCAGTTCTTCTCGTGCCAGGCACGCCTAAGCTGACTATGCTCTTGGTTTCAAGTTTTTCAAGCACGGGAATTATCATCTGCGTCAGCCTCGCCCTTGTTCCAAACGGTCCACTGATGGGCGCGAAAATGTGCTCTTCTCCGCCTTCTATGGGTGCGATGTCGAGGAAGCTTCCGACGAAATCAACTTTTTCCCCGACGCCCATGCCGTCCAAATCGCCAAGGTTATACTCTGAAACCGTGTAGGGCGGCGGGTTGTCAGGCACAATTATCCGTGCGCATTGCTTCACGTAGCGTTCGATGAAGCGCTCGCCAGGGCTAAGCAACGCAGAAAAACCGTAGCTCGGGCGAACCATGTTAGCAATGTAAACCGAGGGGATATGCCATCTGCTTGCAAGGCGGAGCGCATGCATGTCCCCGTCGGAAATGAGCAAGTCAGGCTTGATTTTCCTGATGTGACATCGCAGGTCGTAGTAGCGGTGGATGGTTTCCATACCGCTACTGTTCTTGACTTCGAACGTGGCTTTCTCAGGGTTGTACGCGGGCAGAGGAAAAAGGATGTTGATGAGCGACGCGGAGGTGACGATGCCGCGCGCGTTCTCGTACCAAGCCACGGGCGTACAGTGGTAAACGTTCCTGAACTCTTTCCGCAAAAGCTCATAGGCTTTGCCGCCAGAGAAAAAGAAAAGTTCATGACCTTTCTCCTGCAGTTTTTTGCCTAAAGGTATGATTCGGGATACGTGCCCTAAACCGAGTTCGGAACAGCAAAGCATCAGTCGCATAATACCCACAAATAAGCGCCAAGATTTATTTTACTTATCCCCTTTATCAGGCAAACAGGATGGATTTCACTTATTTTTCAGGATGATTTGATTCCATATGATCTCTGGTGCTATACCCCCCTCTATAAATAGGATTGGATTATAGGTTGAACTTGGGTTGTTGGACGTGATACGTTGGTGTTGAGTGGTTGGAAGAGGCCTTGTCAAGAAACCTTGACTAAGAATTGGGAGGTTAGTCAAGAAACCTTTACAAAAACGCTTTTACCGCGGAAAAAGCCCAATAATTAGACAGGCAATAAGCAGTAGAAAGGGGCTTATTATCATGAAAGGAAAAGGCTTGACGTCATTGCTTATATCATTACTGGTAGTTTCCACGCTGATGGCAACAGAATCTACGAGCCTAACAAAAGCAAACCCCTATCTACCTGAAAAAATAGCAATGAACCAAGGCTATATTAAAAGTAATGGCGATATAGACCCACCTACGCTGCCGATTGAACGCTCAGGTAACATGTATGTCCTCAAGGGTGACATCTTCAACTATACTATTGAAATTCAAAAAGATAATGTAATGCTTGATGGTAACGGATTTTCACTCATGTTATCATCCTCAGATGAGCAATTATGGAAGCCGAGAACTGGGTCACCATTGATCCAAATCTCAAATAGAAGCAATGTAATTATCAATAATGTACGATTTGTTAATAATTTCAGCTATACTGATTTCTTCACGGATATTAGCGTCACAAATTCATCAAACATAATAATTATTCAAAATAGTCTTAATAGAGTTGGCGTTGGCATTTCTATGACATCATGCACTAATAGCACTATAATAGGCAATGAATTTAGGGATAATTCAAATACTCCTGGCTTTCGGATTACAGATTCATTTTTTATTAACATAGAATACAATAACGTTTCAGGGCACTTTCACGGAGCAGAAATTGATAATTTAAAATTCTCAAATATTAGCAGAAATAATCTAACCAACAACGGCGGTGCAGGGCTTTATTTAACTGGTAACAACTTTAAAAACAACATTTTTGAAAACAATTTCATAAATAATGTTTTTGGGCTTTTCTACCAAGGCGACCCCCGAGCAACACTTTCCGCAAGCGCTCAAAATAGAGTCTATAATAATTATTGGGATAACAACTATCAAAACATCGAAGATATAGCTGCAGACGCTATTAGTAGCTCAGACCAATCACCGCTTGCAAGCCCTATTTCCACTTCCTTTGACCCGTCACTATTTCCTCTGCCTTCACTATCATCAACTTCAACCTCAGAACCTTTTCCAATAACGCTTGTTACAACTTCAATAGCTTCAGTTGCTGTTATCGGCATAGGTTTGCTGGTCTATTTTAAGAAACGCAAACGCTAAGCTAAACGTCAATTTGGACTGAAGTGTGTGAGTTTTATTTTAGGGTTTTTCGCTTTTGGTTATATGTTGATAAAGTAGAGAAGTTACATTTTAATCGAAGGAAAAGCTTGGGAAAAGTAAACAGGGTCAACAAAAGCAAGTGTTTTAAGCCCAGAACGAGAAGAATACAAGTCATGTTCATCCCACGCAGGGGTCTGGAAGAAAAACTAACCCGACTGCTCGCCGAAGACATAGGACAAGGCGACGTAACCACGGCGGTGCTTGTTCCCGCGGACTTGACGGTTGAGGCTGAAGTCCTCGCCAAAGATACTGGCATCGCGGCGGGCATCGAAGAGACCACGATTCTCGCGGAGACCTTAGGCTTAAGCGTTAAAGCAGAAGTAGCAGACGGAAAGGAAGTCAAGAAAGGACAAGTCATAATGAAGATTTTCGGGGACGCCCGAACCATCCTCTCAGCTGAGCGAACCCTGCTAAACCTGCTGTCGCGCATGAGCGGCATCGCCACCGCAACCAGAAGGCTCAGCGAAAAACTGAAAAATGCTCAGGCTAAGGCTCGAATCGCGGCGACTCGCAAAACCGCGCCCGGCATGCTCTATTTCGACAAGAAAGCCGTGCTCATCGGAGGCGGCGACCCCCACAGGCTGCATCTCGATGACATGGTGCTGATTAAGGACAACCACCTCGCCGTGGCTGGAAGCGTCGAATCAGCCGTGAAAACCGCAAAACAGAACGCTTCATTCACTAAGAAGGTCGAGGTGGAAGTCACCAAAGCCGCAGACGCCCTGAAAGCCGCCAAGGCAGGTGCAGACGTGATTATGCTTGACAATTTCTCGCCGCAGCAAATCGAAGAGACTGTGGAGTCGCTGCGGAAGGCAGGGTTTTTTGGCAAAGTCCTGCTGGAGGCAAGCGGCGAAATCACCGAGGAAAATTTCTTAGAATACGCGGAGACGCAGGTGGATATAATCAGCTTAGGAGAACTCACACACAGCGCCAAAGCCTTAGACATGAGCTTGGAGATAAGTTGTGTCGAAAAAATGGAAAAGAACTAAGCTACGAAACCGCTTCGCCTTTTTATGCTACGATTGAAATCAGAGCTGCCTCCACCACGGCGCCTATGGCAAGCAGCACGGCGCAAATCGAAATGAAGATGCATGTGTTCCTGAGTTCACGGAATCCTCTGCCTTGCAGAAGACGGTGGAACAGCCAAACGCTTGCAGCCATGGCGGTTGAGTAAGCGGCGAATTCCAGCCAAAACACTGGCGTTATGACCAACGTTATGAATCCTAAAATTGATGGATATCCTTGTGCTACGGCGACGGCGCTGACTGCCGTGCCTGTGTTGAAGAGCACGAACAAACCGAAAACTGGTCCCAAGACGGGAACGAACATTAACAGACAAATGAGAAAGTTGTTTCCGAAGATATACTGTGTCAGCGAACCGCTTTCGGTTGCCGTGGTAACGGTTTGGTTAAGGCTGTCGTTGATTTGGTGTGCTTGTTCCGCGCTGACCGGCACCAAACCGCCTATCAAGGTGACTATAACGGCGACTATGAAAACCGCGATTACCGAGTAGATTCTTTTGCGTCTCGGCGAAGAGTTCCTCCACACTGCGGTTAAACTCATGCTAAACAAAACCTCTTCTCAACTCAATGGACGTATTTTCAGGGCGCGAAAACCTCTTGCACATGGATTTAAAGTTTCCAAGATATTAACCTTTTTTAAAACGCCAGACACATCCTCAGCGAAGCCGCGGACGTCATGCTCCGCCGCCATAAGTGAATACAGGTAAACCTTCCCGTCTGCTATTCTGTATTGGCACTCGGAAGGTAAACCCAAAAGAACGGGCTGATTGTCTTCCACAACCTTAGCGCAAACGAAAAGTATAGCCTCCGCGCCGCTTGTCAGCTCTGCGACTCTTACTGGGATGCTTTCCTTGCCGATTGCCAAAACCTCGATCCCGTGTTTCCGCCTGATTTCACCCGCAATCTTCCGCAGCTTGGGCAACACTTTTAGGATGTGCTGCCGCGCTCGGGTGGAGATTTTCGTGTTTGAAAGCTGCACAGGGGACAACTCTTCAAGCGAAATACCGCCCAGCGACATGTCCAAGTGCACTACGTCAGCCTTCACCTTGTCAAGCAGGTCGCGGCAAAGCTCAGCCTCACGCACGATTACTTCGTAAGAGCCGTCTATCTCCTTGAAAATCGGCTCCGCCAAACGAGACTGCGGCTCACGGTACGGCGGGTTAACCAGCACCGACGCGGAAGCAACAAGGCGCAGCGGCGCGAACTTTTCATCCAGTATGGCGGCTGAAGAATCCGCAGAGGTTATTCTCAAGGTTTTCATCCGTCACTAAAATAGCGTATGGTGAAGATTAGTTTTGCTCTTCAACCCGGCTAGTGGGTTTCAGGTGCATCGCTAAAAGATACATTTCGCTACTCTTCGCGCGGCTAGCCTTCGGCTTTACGACCTTTACAGATTCAAAGTGTGCCTCAACCGTTTTCATGAAGTCGTTAAGCAAGTCGCCTTCAAACACCTTGACAAAGAAGTTGCCCCCCGGACGCAACACGTGCAGGGCGATGTTTAACGCCTGACTCGCCAAGTCGATTTGCCGTGCATGATCGACTTCCCAGACTCCAGAAATGTTCGGCGAAACATCCGAAATCACAACATCTGCCTTTCTCGGCAGAAAACTTCGAATTTGCCACAGCGTTTCAGGCTCGGCTATGTCGCCGACGATGGTTCGGATGTAGTCTTGAGGAAACGGTTCAATGGGTTTCCGGTCTACGCCGAGGACGAAACCGTGTTTTCCAGCGATTTTTCTGGCGGCTTGTATCCATCCGCCTGGTGCCGCGCCTAAATCAACCACAACATCGTTTCGGCGTATGAAATGGTACTTCGCCACGGCTTGCGACAGCTTATAAGTCGCTCTTGAGCGGTAATTCTCCGCCTTAGCTTTCTTATAGTAGTAATCCCTTTTTCTATCTTGGATCCATGCCTTGGGCAAAATCAGGTTCACCTAACGCGGCTGAACCCTCATTATTCAATGAAAGGATCCAGTCGGTGAGTTTCGCGCAGCTCTTCGGCGAAATCGCAGTCGTGGGATCGCATCTCGCATTATCCTGACAAAGGAGACAGGGGCAATCAGCGATTGATTCTATAGAAGCGGGAAGCCTTTTGGGGAAAAGACGGTAGGTCCATCTTCCGCCTTCCAGCTCTTTCTCCCGGCGAATTAATCCTTTCTCTTCAAGCTTAATGGCTATCCTTGAGCCTTCTCTGCTGCTTGCGCCCAGTTCCCGCCAAAGTTCTGACTGCAACACGCCGTTGTAGCCAGTGTTCATCACGAAATGGAGCGCTTTCTGTTCCAAATCATTACGTTTAGGCATAACCATCATCAAGTTCGCGGTTACATTAAATATATGCGCAGACTCCACATAAAAATATGTATCCCCGAAAACGACTAAAAACATGGAAGGACTCGCAAAGATGAGGCCAACAGATGAGCAGTACTGTCTAGGCGTGGAATCCACGGCAGACGACTTCGGCGTCGGAATCGCTACCTTCAAAGGCGAAATCTTAGCTAACGCCTCCAGCGGATACATACCTGAAGAAGGCGGAATTCACCCGCGGGAAGCGGCAAGACACCACGCAGAAGCAGCCGACAAGGTCCTCGAAGAAGCGTTCCAGAAAACAGGCATCAAGCCCAGGAACCTGTCGATAATCGCTTTTTCTCAGGGTCCCGGACTGGGACCATGTCTCCGCACAGGCGCCACCGTTGCCCGAGCATTAGCATCGTATCTCAACATTCCACTCGTCGGAGTCAACCACTCCATAGCTCACATCGAAATAGGGAAGCTCGCAACAGGGGCGCAAGACCCCGTGACGCTTTACGTTTCAGGCGGCAACACCATGGTCACGGCTTACGACTGCGGCAAGTACAGGGTTTTCGGCGAAACCTTGGACATCGCTCTCGGCAACTGCTTGGACGTGTTCGCCCGAGAAGCAGGGCTCAAACATAGAAAAGGCTTGCCTCTCGGCGCCGCTTTAGAGCAGTTGGCGGCTAAGGGCGGAAAACTGGTTCCGCTGCCGTATCTGGTTAAGGGCATGGACCTTTCCCTGAGTGGTTTGCTCACGGCAGCCACCACCGCGCTCCGCAATGATAGCTATAAGCTGGAGGATTTGTGTTACAGTCTTCAGGAGAACGCGTTTTCGATGGTTACCGAGGTAACTGAAAGAGCGCTGGCGCACACCGAAAAGAAAGAAGTCTTGCTGACGGGCGGTGTGGCAGCCAACAAGCGGTTGCAGTCGATGCTGGCGGTGATTGCGGAGGAGCATGATGCACGGTTCAGCGTGGTACCAAGAGAGTTCGCAACTGACAACGGCGCCATGATAGCTTGGACCGGAGTTCTGGCTTATACGCACGGCGTAATCACGCCCATAGACGAGAGTTATGTCAAGTTGCGGTGGCGCGTGGAGAAGGTTGATGTTCCATGGCTGAAATAACGTCAAGCAAACTGCTCAAGAAAGGAGCAGAAGCGAGCCTCTTTCTCACCGAGTGGTATGGCAGAAGAGTCGTTGTCAAGGTAAGGTTCCCAAAAAAATACCGTCCCGCAGAGTTGGATGAGCGGATTCGAAGATACAGGACGGCGCATGAACCGCAGTTAATGCATGAAGCGAAGCTGGCTGGGGTGCCGACACCGACGATTTTTCTTGTGGACATGGCGAATGCGGCGATAACGATGGAGTTCGTGGAGGGCAAACAGGTCAAGCAGCTGTTAGGCGATATACCGAAGGAGGAAAGGCAACAACTCTGCTTCAGAATTGGCGAGCAAATCGGAAAGCTACACGGGCACGACGTAATCCACGGCGACCTGACCACTTCAAACATGATTTTGACCAGCGAGGGCAAGGTTTTTCTGGTTGATTTCGGATTAGGAGAAAAAAACACAGAGCTTGAGGCGAGAGGAGTGGACCTGCACCTGATGAAACGCGCACTACAGAGCACGCATTACGAGTTCGCGGAAGAATGCTTCCAAAACGTAATGCTCGGCTACAAGGCGGTTCTCGGCGAACAAGACGCGAAATCGGTTTTGGACAAAATTAGGGAGATAGAACGCCGCGGTCGCTACGTGGCAGAGAGAAAGGAGGAAGCCTAGCTTGGAATTCAAATTGAAGGGCAAAGTCGTCTTTTTCGCCACACACAACATTCACAAGTTTAACGAAGCCCGCAGCATACTCTCACCATACGGCATCGCGGTGGGCATGATCAAGGTAAAAGCCCTCGAAATACAAAGCGACTCCCTCAGCGAAATTGCCACAGCAAGCGTAACAGACACATTCAACCGTTGCCACCTGCCCGTCATCGTGGAAGATGCAGGCTTATTCATAGACGCGCTGAAGGGATTTCCGGGACCATACGCCGCCTACGTTTACAAAACAATAGGCAACAAGGGATTGTTGAAACTGATGGAAAACGTGAATGACAGAAAAGCCACGTTCCAGTCAGCCATAGCCTTCTACAATGGGCAATCGGCGCCTATGTGCTTCGAGGGCGAAGTGACTGGGGAAATAGCCTTTGAGGAGAGATTGGGAAGCGGCAATTCTGGTTTTGGCTTCGATCCAGTCTTTCAACCCGTTGGAAGCTTTAAAGTGTTTGCAGAAATGACCATAGAAGAGAAAAATCGTTTCTCACACCGTGCAAGCGCTTTTCGCAAGTTCGCCGAATGGTACAAAAGGTAGCACGCGTTCAGCCTCCTGTTGCTCATTTAGGAAGCGCTTTTATTTTGAAATATCGACTTTGATTATTTGCGGGACTTTGCCTGCTGTGCCCACGGAGCCCTTGTAGATTATGAGCACACCTTCGACTCCCTGAATGGACAGGGCTTTGTTTATTCCAGCTTGAATAGCGGCTTGGCAGTCCTTGCCTTTCACCACATTGCCCACTGCTGTTGCTGCTGCATCGGCTAATCCTGCGTTTTTGCAGAAAACTGTTGCTGCTTCTGCATCGCCGAAGCTTAAAGCGTGACTGAACCGTCCCGAACTCGTGGCAACACCTATGGGAAAATTCGTGAGTCTGAAACCGAACCGTTTTGACAGGGGCTCATCTCCCGCAGCAACCGCCACATCAATCGGCACGTTTGCCACCGCGGAGATTTCGCCGCCGTTTTCCACAACCGCCACCTCGCAACCAACGCGAAGCATATCTTTCACGGCCAAATCCGCCAACACTCCGGCGACAGCTGCCATCGGACCGACTCCTGCTTTTTCTGCGGCTTCAGCCATCAGCTTGGCTACTAGCGGCGCGGTGGGCGCTGGGACGGGTTCGAGGGTGTAAGAAAATTTGGGGTGTGTTTTGATGTATGCTTCAAGTTGCCGCCGGTGTCGCTTTATTGAGTCTTTGGCTGCTCCAATACCTTCTGGCTTGTCGGCGATTACGTTGCACCGCGACTCTTTGAGGTTGAAAGCTTCGCGGTAAAGGTTCTTCATCTCCGAAAGCCTTCTCAGTGCGCGTTGTTGGCTACGAGTTCCGAGTTGTTCTGCTTCACCGATTTTATCGCTCTCGACGGGCAAGCATCCACGCAGGCGCTACAGGTGCTGCCAATGCATTTTTCTTTGTTGAAAACCACCGACGCGTCCTCATCTATCGTAATGGCTTCGACTGGGCACAGCGTGACGCAGGCGCCGCAACTAACGCATTTTTCAGCGTCCACTTCGATGAGTTTCGGTATGCTGACCTTGGCGCCTCGCTTGCGGAACGCCTTAACTACCTTGTCCAACGATTCGTCAGGCACTTCAGCCAGAACCTCGCCGCCTTTTGAGTTCACGTGCGCCGTGATGATGTTGATTGGCACCTTCAGCTCTAGGATTATCTGTGACGTTATGGGCTGCTCAACTATGTCCTCCGAGAACCTAAGCAGTATTCGCACCATTCTGCGTTCACCTTCCCAGAAGCTTGGACACGTCTTCAGCCGTGACGATGCCCAACACCTTCTTCTCGTTATCAATCACTGGCAACGCGGAGATTTTGTGCTGCGCCATCCGCTTCGACGCCGTTTCCAAAGGCTCATCAAGCTTCGCCGTTATCACGCGCCGAGTGACGATGTCCGCCAGCGCGGTTTTGCCCTGAGCCAACGCACGCGTTATGTCCCACGACGTCACTATACCCGTAAGCTTGCCGCTGTCGTCGACCATCACGATGTGGTTAACTGACCGCGTCACGATGCGCTCCGCTACAGCTTGCACCGATTCCGTCTCGCTGCACGTAACTGCCTTCTGCATCACGTTAGACACGAACGACACCTCCTCGGTCTGCCGCATCGGCTTGAACACGGTGTCAACGGGCAAACGCTCAACAGGCGCAGTCAAGAAAAACTCGCCCTGTTCAATCCACGCCTTCAGTGTCGCAGCGATTTTCCGTGCGGTCTTCAAGCTGGACAGTGAGCTGACTCTGATTCGCTTGTCGCCTACAGTTATGGCGCCCGACTTCAACTCCTTGTAGCTGACCTTCGCCAGTTTCGGGCGGTTTCTGCGCGGAACTCCGTAATCCACTACGTTTGTGAAGATTTCCTCGTCGCGTATTGCGGTTTTCTTGGCTAAGCCCTCGTTCAAGATGGGGATGGGTATACCCAATCCGACGTAAAGCGTAGTGCCGTACCGCGTGAAAGTTGCGCCCCGCAGAAACTCTGGATTCATCTTCTTGGCGTCTCCGCGCACCATTATGGTGCCGTTAAGGTTCTGAGGTTCATGCTGCGTTCCCTCGCCGATAACGTAGCCTTGCGCGCCGCCTAAGAAGATTCGGGTGCCGATGCCTATGGTTTCGTAGTCAGGGTCATTCATCAACGGATTCAACTCGCCCGCGCCGGAATAGGTGGCGTTTTTCAGCCGCGGCAGCAACTTGCCCATGTACGTGTAAATCGTCTCGTCTCGACTGTTCACTGCGCAGTTGTAGCGTTGATAGCAGTTGCGGAAGTTAAGCAGGTAAAACTGGTTCAAGTCATCCTTCGTCAAGTTGGTCTTAATCTGCGTCCTCGGGTAACAGTCAGTGCCGTAAGCCGTGGCTCTCAACTCAACTTCTTTTCCGCAGACGAGAGCTTCGATGACGTGCCCGCCGCCGTACTCAAAAGGCTGCCGCTCCGACATGGCAGTGGCGCCAATATACAGGTCCACGGCAGCGCCAGGATGACAAATCGGTACATCGTTAATCCATGCTTTATCTATTTTTATTGGGGGGTCGGCGTGCCCGAGATTTATTATGGCGCCTGAGGAACACATTGCTCCAAAAGTTCCTGTGGTCACAACGTCGACTTCGCGGAAAGCAACTTCGACGCCGCTGCTTTCAACGAGGCGTTTCATTTCTTCAGCGGTTAAAACTTGGGCATCGCCCTTTCTTATTTTCTCATTTATTTCTTCTATTGTTCGGATATTTTTTTTGGGGTTGAGTTTTTATGCCTCCAAACGATAACCAACCGAAATACACAATCGCGTATTAAAGGCTTTTGGAAGTTTCTATACGTTTAGAGCATAGGTATAGAAAGTTTCACCAAAGCTTCCACGGAAGCTCGTCCATGTACTCGTTCAACGAACAAATCGAATTGCCGTTGCTTTCCCGTTTCTTCAGCACATCCACCAAAGCAGAAGCCAACTCCAAATTCGTGATCACAGGAATGTTAAACTCCACAGCCTGTCGCCGAATGATGTAGCCGTCGGTTAAAACGTCAGAGTAGCTCTTCTGCTTGTTCCCCATTGGCACGTTAATGACCAAGTCAATCTTTCGCTCCTGCAGATAATCCAGAATATTTGGGTTGGCGCTTTCTTCCTTGATCTTGTGCAAAACCTGAACACTCTCAATTCCTGAGGCGCGTAGAACGTCAGCTGTGTGAGCTGTAGCGTAGATTTTGAAACCCATCTCCTCAAACGCCTTTGCCAACGGCACCACCCGACGCTTCGGCTCCTCACCGCCCACGGTTATGAGTACTGAGCCGCCTTTGGGGGGGATGCGGAACTCCGCAGACTGCAACGCCTTCGAGAAAGCATCAGCAAAATTCGGACCTAAGCAAGCCACCTCGCCCGTGCTCAGCATCTCCACGCCCAGCACCGGGTCTGCGCCGCTTAAGCGCATGAAACTGAACTGCGGCACTTTCACGCCCACGTGTGGCGTAGGTGGCAAACCACAAGTCTTGAGACCTTCAAACTTTTTGCCCAGCATAGCCAGTGTTGCAAGTTCGATGAGGTTTATGCCACGCGTTTTGCTCACGAACGGCATTGACCGCGAAGCGCGCAGGTTGCATTCGATAACGTAGACTTCGCCTTCTTTAACGAGGTACTGGATGTTGTATGGACCTTTGATTTTGAGGGCTTTTACGATTTTTGCGGTGGCATCCTCAATCTTCCGCTGAACCTCAACGGAAAGCGTATGCGGAGGAATACTCATAGTGGCGTCGCCGCTGTGGACGCCCGCATTCTCCACGTGCTCCATAATCGAGCCAATCAAGCAGGTTTCGCCGTCGTAGACGCCGTCAACCTCAACTTCTCGGGCTTTGTCCACGAACTTCGAAATAACCACAGGGTGGTCGCGGGAAACCTTGGCTGCCAAATTCAGAAAGTTCTCCAGCGCCGTCTCGTTATATGCTACACGCATCGCTGAACCCGACAGCACGTAGCTGGGACGCACGATAACGGGGTAACCGATTTTCGCCGCAAAC
Organism: Candidatus Bathyarchaeota archaeon A05DMB-2; assembly: GCA_018475625.1. GTDB lineage: Archaea > Thermoproteota > Bathyarchaeia > Bathyarchaeales > Bathycorpusculaceae > A05DMB-2. The sequence goes on along the minus strand of JAAKEZ010000006.1, from coordinate 78,166 downwards.
CCCTTCGCTTCGTCAATCGACGTGAGTTTGCTCCAACTCGGCTGCGGAATGCCCAACTTGTCCAGCAACGCGCTGAACTTGGAGCGGTCTTCCGCGACGTCGATGTCTTCCGCCGAAGTGCCCAGCAACTTCACGCCGGCGTTCGCCAGTTTCATAGCTAGGTTGTTAGGGATTTGTCCGCCGACGCTGGCTATGACGCCTAACGGGTTTTCCTTCTCGTAAATGTCCAAGATTCTCTCGGTGCTGAGCTCCTCGAAGTACAGCTTGTCCGAGACGTCGTAGTCGGTGCTGACGGTTTCAGGGTTATAGTTGACCATTATGGCTTCTTGAATGCCATTCTTCTTGAGCGCCCAGATGGTGTTGACGCCACACCAGTCGAACTCGACGCTTGAACCGATGCGGAAGACCCCTGCGCCCAACACAATAATCTTGCTTTTGCCGGGGCTTTGCTCTATATCATCCTCGTCTCCTCCGTACGTCAGGTACAGGTAGTTGGTTTTGGCCGGCCACTCCGCCGCTAAAGTGTCTATCTGTTTGATTGCGGGGATTATGCCGGCGGTTTTCCGGAACTGGCGCACTTCAAGCTCGTTAGTACCTGTGCAAACGGCAATCTGTTCGTCGGAGAAGCCTAAGCGTTTTGCTTCGCGCACAGTTTCCGCTGCGGTGCTGTCTCGTAGGCGCAACTGGCGCAGTTTTGCTTCCATGTTGATGATGTTCTGGATTTTGTACAGGAAAAACGGGTCAATCCCGCTTAGACGGTAGATTTCCTCGACTGAGATGCCCATCTTCAGGGCTTTAACGATTTTGAAAAGCCGCTCATCCGTGGGGTTCACCAACACCTCTTTCACGCTTTCTTCAGACTCGGGTTCCTCGTCTTCAGGGTTGCCTACTAAGCCGATTTTGCCGATGTCCAGCATCCGCACCGCCTTCTGCAACGCTTCTTCGAAACAACGCCCGATTGCCATGACTTCGCCGACGCTGCGCATCTGAGGACCTATGTGGCGGTCTGCGTTCTTGAACTTCTGCAGGTCCCACCGTGGAATCTTCACGGTGATGTAATCCAAGGCTGGCTCAAAGCAAGCAGTAGTGACTTCAGTCACCTTATTGATCAATTCTGGAAGCGTGTAGCCGATGCTGAGTTTGGTGGCAATGTACGCCAGCGGATAGCCTGTGACTTTACTGGCGAGCGCTGAGCTACGCGACAGTCGTGAGTTGACTTCTATGACGCGGAACTCCTCGGACTTCGGGTGCAACGCCCACTGAATGTTGCATTCGCCCACTATGCCCAGAGCGCGGATAGCGTTTATCGAGGTAGAGCGGATAAGGTGGTATTCGCGGTTAGTCAGAGTCTGCGAGGGCGCCACCACAATGGAGTCGCCTGTGTGGACGCCCATGGGGTCGAAGTTTTCCATGTTGCAGACTGTTAAGCAGTTGTCCGCGTAGTCGCGCATGACTTCGTACTCGACTTCTTTCCAGTGACCCACATACTCCTCAACCAGCACTTGGGTTATTCTGCTCTGCACCAAGCCGCGTGTGACGATTTCTCTGAGTTCCCAAGCGTTGTGTGCTACGCCTGCGCCCTTGCCGCCTAGAGTGTACGCGACGCGGACTATGACTGGGTAGCCGATTTCGTTGGCAACGTCAAGGGCTTCTTTAACTGTGGTGGCAGGCTTACTTTTCAGCGGTGGCACACCTGCTTTGAGCATGGCCTGTCGGAAACGTTCTCTGTCGCCCGTGTCCTCTATTGCGCTGACGGGTGTTCCGAGAACTTTCACGCCGTACTTGCCCAGCACGCCGCTTTTGACGAGTTCGATGCCGCAATTCAGCGCTGTTTGACCGCCGAAGCCGAGGAGGATGCCGTCGGGCTTTTCTTTCTGAATCACCTTCTCCACATATTCAGGCGTTACTGGAAGCAGGTAGACTTTGCCTGACAGGCGCGGGTCCGTCTGAATAGTTGCGATGTTGGGATTTACCAAGACTGTTTCGATGCCTTCTTCCCGCAGAGCTTTGAGGCACTGGCTACCCGAATAGTCGAATTCAGCGGCTTCACCAATTTTTATGGCGCCGCTTCCCAGCACCAGCACCTTCTTTATCCACTCGAACTTCGGCATCTTAGGCAACCTCCATCATTTTTTTGAAGGTGTCGAATAGGAATTCGGTGTCGTAGGGTCCTGGCGAGGCTTCGGGGTGCCACTGCACCGCGAAAACTGGCTTGGTCTTGTGTTTGACGCCTTCAATGGTTTTGTCGTTGACGTTTATGAACCAGGGCTCCAACGGTGTTCTGCAGAAGCATTCCGTGTCGATGGCGTAGCCGTGGTTCTGGGTGGTGATGTAACAGCGGTTAGTGTTCAAATCCAGCGCGGGCTGGTTTTGGGAGCGATGCCCATACTTGAGCTTGTAAGTGTCGCCGCCCACCGCGAGCGTTAGTATCTGAGCGCCGAGGCATATGCCCATCAACGGCACCTTGTCAACTAGTTCGCTGACGCTTTCTATGGTTTTGACGCATTTTTTAGGGTCGCCTGGACCGTTGCTGAGGAAAACTCCGTCAGGATGGTACTCCATGATTTCTTTGGCTGAAAAATCGTAAGGCACGCGCACCAAGCTTATGCCGCGCTTCAGCAGGTTCCGCATGATGCTGAATTTCACACCGCAGTCAATCAACACAACGGTTTTGCTGCCGTCTGCCTTATAGTGCACGGGCTCTTTCACGGTTACTTCCTTGACCAAGTCGGTCAGGTTGGGGTCTTGGATTCTCTTGGCTTCCGTTAAAAGCCGTTCTAAATTCGGCTCTTCGCCAGCCTCGCACACTTTTACCATACCCAGCATGACGCCGTGCGTTCTGAGCTTCTTGGTGAGGCGTCGGGTGTCGATGCCGTAGATCCCGGGGATGCCTTCGTCTGAAAGCCACCTGTCCAGCGTCCTCGTTGACGCCCAGTGGTACGGTTCGAGGCATAGTTCATGGATGACGAGGGCTTGCACTTGGATGCGGTCAGACTCGAAGTAAAGTGGGAGACCGTAGTTTAGGTCGTAGGGCGGGACGCCGTAGTTCCCCACCAACGGGTAAGTCAAGCTGAGAATCTGCCCTTTGTACGAGGGGTCAGTGAGCGCTTCTGGGTAACCGACCATGGATGTTGAGAAAACGACTTCGCCTGAAGTCTTGCCTGCTGCTCCAAAACCTTTGCCGACGAAAAAGGTGCCATCTTCTAAGAGTAGAACCGCTTTTTTGCTTTTGCTGGTGTTAAGTTCTGGGACCAAAGCCCTATACTACCTACAATTTTGAATTTTTAAGTTTTGCGTTTCCGCTGGAACTCACGGGGAAATATGCTTGGACGGCCTTCTCCAGTTTGTTTTCAGCCTCTTCAAGCTCCTTGTCCATCTGCAATATATTGGATTTGGTCAGCAACAGCCGTTTCTTCCGTGCATCTAACGCTCTTTTGGCTTCGGCGGGTGCTGGTCCACCCTTGACCCTGCAGGCTTCAACTAGGGCAAGCGGGTTTGCGAGCGCTTTCAGGTCTTCAGTTTTGACTGTTAATTTGATGCTTGCAACGTCCTCAGCCGCTTTCTGTAGCAGTGTGGGCGTGGCGTCCTTGAAAGTTAGCTTCGCCTCAATTAACGATTTGACGAGGGCACCGACAATCTTATGCGCTGTTCGAAACGGCACATTATACTTTCGAACAAGCAAGTTAGCCAGCTCGGTCGCAGCCACAAAACTCGCGTTGGCTTTGCCAGACACGTCCGCGGTCACTTTCAGTTTTGGCAGCAGTTTGTGGAACATGTCGAGCGAGGCTTGCACGTTTTCTATTGACGCCCACAGCTTAGGCGTGATTTCCTGAAAGTCCAGGTTATAGGTGGACGGCAAACTCTTCACTGCGGCGGCTGACGCCACAAAATCGCCTATCACATGGCTGGCTCTTGCGCGGATGACCTCTAAGACTTCAGGGTTTTTCTTCTGCGGCATGATGCTGCTTGTGCTGGTGAACTCGTCTGGAAGCTCCAACACTCCAAAGTCGGGCGAACTCCAGATTATTAGGTCCTCGGCGAAGCGGCTGAGGTTCACGGCAATCAGCGTGAGCGCGGCGATTGTTTCAGTGACGAAGTCTCGGCTACCAACGGCGTCAATCGAGTTTTCCACTAAGCCGCTGAAGCCTAAGAGTTCAGCGGTGCGGTCGCGGTTTATCGGGAAACTCGTCGTGGCTAAGGCCCCGGCGCCAAGAGGGCAGAGGTTAACTCTGGCGTAGGCGTTTTGCAGTCTCTGCAGGTCGCGTTCCAACGCGTCCACGTACGAGAGAAGATAATGAGCGAATGTGACGGGCTGCGCGGGCTGCAGGTGAGTGTACTCGAGAATGACGGTGTTCACATGCTCCTCCGCCACTTCCATCAAGTGATCCTGCACATGCGTAATGGCGCGCATTAGGCTGAGCATCTGGTTGCGTAATTCCATGCGGATAGCCGTGGTGACTTGGTCGTTTCGGCTCTTGGCGATGTGAAGGTTTCCGCCTGTTTCTGCGCCTGTCTCCTTGAGGACTGCCTCTTCCACAGCCATATGCACGTCTTCAGCGGAAGCATCCAACTCAGCGTTGGAGCAGTTGGCTAGGGCTTGCAGAAGCTTGGTTCCGTCTGATTGCTTTAGGATTTTCTGCTCCATCAACATCACCACGTGCGCCTTGTTAATGGCAAAAACCGCTTTTGACAGTCTGGCGTCGTCTTTCATGGATGAGGTGAATTTGGCAACGTCTTCCCGCACAGGTGACAGCCGACCGCCCCGCAGAATCTTTGACATCTTCAACACCTCCGCATGTCCGCTCAAGCTGGCTTGGCAGTTTTGGCTCCTCTCTGTTTCTTTGCACTCTTTTTCAGGGCGTTGTGCATTCTGGTCTGGAGTCCCCAGAGCTCGATGAAGCCTTTAGAGCAGGATTGGTTAAATGTAGTCTTGATATTGTAGTTCGCGAGGTTCTTGTCGTAGAGCGACATCGGCGACGAGCGCCCAACCACTGTGAGCCCGCCCTTGTAGAGTTTTATTTTAACTTCGCCGGTGACGTTTTCCTGAGTTTTGTTTATGAAGGCGTCAAGGTCCTCCCGCAACGGGTCCACCCATAAGCCCACGTAGGCCAAATATGCCCATTCCGCGTCAACCTGCTGCTTGAACAGCACTTCGTGTCGAGTGAGAACCATCTTCTCCAAGTCCTTGTGCGCTTCTAACAACACGGTGGCGGCTGGGCACTCGTAGACTTCACGGGACTTAATCCCTACCAAGCGGTCTTCGATGTGGTCTATGCGCCCAACGCCGTGTTTTCCAGCGGTCTTGTTCAGCTCTTCGATGAGCGCAAGGGGCTTCAGTTTTTCACCGTTAATCGCGACTGGCACGCCTTCCTCAAACTTGATGGTTACGTATTCGGGCGTGTTTGGCGCTTTTTCAGGCGCGACTGTCCATTCGTAAGCGTCTTCTGGTGGTTCTTGGCTGGCGTCTTCCAGCAAACCGCATTCGATGGCTCTGCCCCAGACGCTGGCGTCGATGCTGTACTTCTTGGCGGTGTTTGAGACGGGGATGCCCTTGGCTTTGGCGTATGCTATTTCTTCTTCTCTTGTCATGCACCACTCGCGAACAGGAGCAATAATCTTTAAGCCAGGAGCCAGAGCCCCGAGCGTCACGTCGAAGCGCACTTGGTCGTTTCCTCTTCCTGTGCAACCGTGTGCGAAGCCTGTGGCGTCTTCTTTCTCGGCGACTTCCACCATCTTCGAGGCTATGAGCGGGCGGCTTAGACTGGTGCTTATGGGGTATTTGCCTTCGTAGAGTGCGTTGGCTTTTATGGCTGGGAAAATGTAGTCTGTGGCAAACTCGTCCTTGGCGTCGATGGAGTAGTGCTTGAGTGCACCGAGTTTCTTGGCTTTTTCCTCTGATGCGTTGAGGTTTTCGTTTTGTCCGACGTTGACGGTTACGGTGATGACGTCGGCTTCGTATTTTTCTTGAAGCCACTTGATGAGCACGGACGTGTCTAGTCCGCCGGAGTAGGCGAGTACAATTTTTTCCTTTATGTTTGCTCCCCCGTTTTTGGTACTGATTTATTCCCCTTACCTAACTTGCGGCATTTTTAAACTTTGCGACTTTTTTGTAACACAGCAAGGCTTAAATGTCCCAATTGATACATTACTGCACCATGACAATCGCCCAAAACGTAAGAAATCACCTAAGAAACAAGCCCTACCTGCTCGAAGCGTTGGAAAAAGGCATAGTCAACCTCAGCGAACTATCCCGCCAGATTCAAAAAGAGTTGAAAACAAGCAACACCAGCGCCGTAAAAGCCGCCCTCCGAAGATACGCCGAGGAACTTCAAAGGCACAAGCAGAAAAGAGAAGAAAAAGTCCTGCACGTCCTGAAGCGTAGCAGCATCGCGGTTTATGACAGAAAATCCGTCATGATAACCGCTAAAGAGCTAGAAGCAAAAAACGCGATGAAAGTGGACTTGCTCGACAAGCGCGTTTACCTGCTGGACAGAAGCGAGTTACCCGAAAGAACCAATGCACTCGTGAAGCATGAGAATTGTACCATGATAGTCATCCACTCCCCCGAAGAGTTGGAAGCCACACCCGGAGTCGTCGCGTTCCTAACAACGCTTTTGTCGGAGCAGAACGTCAACATGATAGAGTTCATATCATGCTGGACTGAGACCATAATCGTGGTGGAAAAGAGAGACAGCCTCAAAGCCTACGAGGTGCTGTCGAACATGGTGGGCTAGACATGAGCTTCTCAGACAATATTATTTATAATCGCGGTTTGATACATTCTCCAGATTCACAGAGATGAAACCATGCCCCACAACCAAGTAACCGTCAAGGCACCTGCAACGACCGCCAACCTGGGTCCAGGCTACGACGTTTTCGGCTTAGCCTTAGCAGAGCCCAGCGATAAAGTAACCCTAACGCGGATTCCCAGCGGCGTCAGGATAGAAGTGGCTGGAATCTCGGCGGCAGCGATCCCCACAGCGCCTGAAAAAAACACTGCAGGCGTCGTCGCAGCGCATATCTTGAAGGAGTTTTCGTTGAAAACAGGCGTTCACGTAAAGATTATGAAAGGCATCTTGCCCGGCATTGGCTTAGGCAGCAGCGCAGCTTCAGCGGCAGCTGTGGCTTACGGCTTAAACCACATGTTCAGCCTCAACCTGAACAGCACTCAGGTGGTTCGGCTTGCTGCGAAGGGCGAGGTTGCTTCCGCTGGCTTCGAGCATGCGGATAATGTGGCAGCCGCTATATGTGGAGACTTTGTCATCATCAAATCATACAATCCTTTGGAGATAGTTAACTTGAAAGCACCCGTGGACATGGAAGTGTGCGTGGCTTACCACAACGTGAAGACGCTTCGAAACAAAACGGAAAAAGCCCGCTCCGTAGTGCCCAAACAGGTTCCCATCGAAAAGCTCGTCCACAACGTGGGCAAGGCGGCAGCCTTAGCCGCCGGTTTCGCCACTGGCAACGTGGACCTCATAGGCGAAGCGATGCAGGATGCAGTTGTGGAGCCTGCAAGAGCTTTCCTGATTCCGGGTTACGAGCGGGTTAAGGAAAACGCCTTAAAAGCCGGCGCGTGCGGGGTAACCATCAGCGGGGCGGGACCCGCAATGCTAAGCATAGTCAACAAGAAGAAAGCGGACGCAGCCAAAGTCGCCTCAGCTATGAAAGCAGGCTTCGAATGTGCAGGTGTTGAGGCAACCGCGTTCGCCACGAAGCCGGGCAAAGGCGCATGCATAATGGAGATGGAATAGTGCACCAGGAATGCATCAACTGCGGAAGCAAGTACGCCATAGACGAAATAGGTTATTTCTGCCGAAAATGCGGCGACCTGCTCGAAGTAAAATACGACCATGGCGAACTAGAGAGAGCCGCAAAGAAAAGCGAGTGGAGAAGCGCGCCGCTGTCGGTGTGGCGGTACAGGGATTTCATGCCCATCCGCGACGCATCGAAGATAGTTTCTTTGAACGAGGGCGGAACAGGCATCCACAGGTGCCAGCGCCTCGGCGAAAAACTGGGGCTCAAGCAGCTTTACGTGAAGAACGAGGGCGAAAACCCCACCGGCTCATTCAAAGACCGTGGCATGACTGTTGGCGTCACCAAAGCCGTAGAACTCGGCGTGAAAGCTGTCATCTGCGCTTCCACGGGCAACACATCTGCGTCGTTAGCTGCTTATGCTGCGAAAGCGGGGCTGCAGTGTGCGGTGCTGATTCCTTCGGGCAAAATCGCATACGGTAAGCTTGCGCAAGCCATGATCTACGGCGCCAAAGTGCTTCAGGTGCGCGGAAACTTCGACCAAGCTTTGGACATAGTGCTGGAGCTTTCGGAGAAGCACGGCAGCGTTTACTTGCTGAACTCGATTAACCCGTTCCGGATAGAGGGACAGAAGTCTCTGGGCTACGAAATCTGCGACCAACTGAGTGGGGAAGCGCCCGACCGCATAGTCGTTCCTGTCGGCAATGCTGGCAACATAAGCGCCATATGGAAAGGCTGCCGCGAATTCCACGACCTCGGTTTGGTAAAGGAGGTGCCGATGATGACTGGAATCCAAGCAGCAGGGTCGGCACCAATAGCGCATGCAATCAAAACGGGAAGTAACACCATCGTACCAGTGGGCAAACCTGAAACCATTGCCACTGCCATCAGAATCGGCGCGCCAGTGAGCTGGAAGAAAGCGTTGACCGCTATCCGTGAATCGCATGGGACTGCGGAGACTGTGACTGACGAAGAAATCTTGAGCGCGCAGAAACTACTGGCGCGGGTTGAGGGCTTGTTCGTGGAGCCTGCGAGCGCGTCATCAATCGCTGGGTTGATAAAGCTGGTTGACAACGGCACGATAGACAAGAGTGAGCGGGTTGTTTGTGTTACCACTGGGCACGGTCTCAAGGATCCTGATACAGCAGTTAAGGTAAGTGAGAAACCGTTGGAAGTTGATGCTGAAATAGCGGCGATAGAAGAGGCTTTAGGCTTAAAGAAACAAGTAGCAGTATTGGCACGGTGAAAGCAAAATGAGAATTATCTTAGTAGGCTTCGGCGTAGTCGGGAAGAGCGTAACCACCATACTTGCTCGTCGATACGCAGAAAAGGTTAAGGATTACGGGTTTAACCCAAAAATCGTCGCCATCGCCGACATAGACGGCGCAGTTATAAACCCGAGAGGGTTGAGCCCTGAAAAGCTGGAGGCGATTAAACAACGAGGTTTTCCAATATCAAAAGACCCCGACTTTGGGCACCCAGGAATGTCAGCGCTAGACGTCATTGAGTCAGTTGAGGCAGAAGTGGTTATTGAAGTTACGCCCGTAAACATCAAAAACGCTGAACCAGCCCTATCCCACATAACTAAGGCATTCAAAACGGGCAAGCATGTGGTGACAACCAACAAGGGACCATTAGCTTTAGCCATGCCAGCCCTCACAGAACTAGCCGACTACAACAAGGTTTACCTGCGGTTTAGCGGCACCGTCGGCGGCGGAACGCCCATGCTTGAGTTTGCCAAACGTTGCCTAGCAGGAGACAAAATCCTCGCCATCCGAGGAATACTGAATGGCACAACCAACTACATACTGACGGAAATGTCTCAAAACCGCGTGACATTTCAAGAAGCGCTTGCAAACGCTCAGAAGCTTGGTTACGCTGAGAGAGAGCCGTCCATGGATATTGACGGGTTTGATACTGCTTGTAAAGTAGTCATTCTGGCGAACTGGATAATGAACAAGAAAATAACCTTAAAAGACGTGGATAGAACAGGCATCCGCGATATCTCATTGCAGGCGCTTGATGAAGCCTCAAATAGTGGCAACACCATCAAACTCATAGGCTCCGTAGACGGTGGAGGCAGACCGACGGTAAAGCCAACGGAGATACCGAAAACTGACCCTTTATGCGTTAGCGGAGTCCTAAACGCGGTAACCTTCTCTACCGAATTCGCTGGCGAGCAAACCCTCGTCGGCAGAGGTGCAGGTGGCATGGAAACCGCCAGTGCAGTTTTAAGAGACCTGTTATATATAAGGCAGCATCTGGCGAATAAACTGCTCACATAAAAGGTTTGGAGTGGAATGCATGAAGATAGTAATGAAGTTCGGAGGAACCTCCGTGGCGACGGGCGAAAGAATACGCCACGTTGCAAACTTGGTGGCAGACAATGTCAATAAGGGCTATAGCGTAGCCGTTGTAGTTTCAGCTTTAGACGGCGTGACCGATGAACTTGGTGAAGCCGCTGAACTGGCGAAAAAAGGAAACGAAACATCCGTTCGAACATTCAAGCAGAAAATACTTAAGAAACACTTGACAGCAGCTTCGAAAGCCATCGAAAACGCTCGCGCACGAAAGGAAGTCGAACAAATCATCGAAAAGACCGCAGACGAGTTAGAGAAGGTCCTCACGGGAATCAGCTACGTGGGCGAACTCACACCTAAATCAAGAGACTACGTCTTATCCTTCGGAGAGCGATTGTCCGCGCCTCTTGTCTGGGGCGCCCTCCGAGACATGAAACTTGAGTCACAATGGTTCACGGGAAAAGAAGCAGGCATAGTAACAGACTCCAACTTCGGCGAAGCCAGCCCGCTCATGAACGTGACTGTGCACCAGTTAAAGGAGCGCATCGCGCCACTTCTGGAAAAGAAGGTAATCCCTGTGGTGACAGGATACATCGCTGCAACGCAGGACGGAGTGGTCACTACTATTGGGCGCGGCGGATCAGACTACACAGCCACCATCCTAGGCGTCGCCTTGGCGGCTGATGAGGTTTGGATATGGACAGACGTTGACGGAATAATGACAGCAGACCCGAAAATCATTCCATCCGCGAAGATGCTGCCTGAACTTTCGTATCAGGAGGCGGCGGAGATGGCTATTTTCGGAGCGAAAGCAATGCACCCACGAGCGTTAGAGCCCATCATCAAGGAGAAGATTCCAGTCAGAATCAGAAACGTGTTCCACGCCGAGAACCCAGGAACCCTAATCACGGATGTACAAAGCACCAAATCCACCGACGTTGTGAAAGCAGTAGCGCTAATCCGAGATGTGGCTATGGTCAACGTCAGCGGCGCAGGCATGGTCGGCGCACCAGGAAGCTACGCCAAAGTCTTCGAAGTGCTCGGCAAGAACGGCATCAACATCATGATGATTTCAACAGCCATCTCCGAAGCCAACATTTCGATGGTTATTCGCAGAAGTCTCGTTGGCAGGGCGCTCAGCACATTGGAGATAGCACTTGTGGGCGGAGGATTGGTCAGCGAAGTCACCGCAGAAGACGACGTCTCAGTGGTAGCTGTGATGGGTGCCAACATGAAGGGCACGCTGGGCGTGGCTTCGAGAATTTTCACGGCGGTCGCCCGCAAAGGCATCAACATTCGCATGATTGCACAGGGCTCTTCTGAGTTGAACATCTCGTTCGTTGTTAAGGAAAAAGACGGAGAAAACGTGGTTAAAGCCATACACGACGAGTTCAAACTCGGCAGAACGTAAAACTGAGCTCAAGGGAAGCGGCTATGCCCGTGCGCTATCGGCTCCATTCCCATTTCTGTTGTGCAATTCACCCAATTTCAGGATGGTTTCCTTGAAAATTTGGATGCTGTCCAAGTACTCGCTTATGACGATGTGCTCATCTATCCGGTGGTCTAAATGAGAGTCGCCTGGCCCATAGGTGACGATGGGCAAGTTCATGGCTCTGCCCAAAATGTTCATGTCGCCTGTCCCAGTCTTCCGCAGCAACGTAGCTGGCTTATTCAAAACTTTTCTAACAGCCGCAGACAAAGCGTGAACCAGTAGCGAGCTTTTGTTCACTTCAAACGGTTCCACCGTATCGTTAACTATAGCCTTAACCGAAACTTTCGGATTTCTCGTCTGATAATCAGCGATAATTTTCTGCGTCTGCTCAATCACCTGCGCTGTAGTGAACTGGGGAGGAACCCGAATGTCAAGAGTCATTTCGCTTTCGAAGGGAATCACAGAGGTGGCTCTTCCACCCGTCAACTTAGTCAGGCAAGCCGTCACAGCGTTAAAGGGGCTTTCCGAGTTTTCCTGCTTATCCAGCAAAGGGTAAGGATAAGCGTTCTTGATTTGCAGCCAAAGCTCATACGCCTTCTCCAATGCGTTATCATAAAGCCAAGGCGTGGAAGAATGCCCTGTCTCAGTCTTCACAACTACTTTAAGCTGAACCTGCCCCTTGTAGCCGATAGTTATGTTCTCCACACCGCTGGGCTCACCGAATATGGCATAGTCAGCTTCTATCCCTTGAGTTATCAGGTGCTTTACGCCTCGGCTTGTCGCTTCTTCCTCCACAACACTGGCAATCAAAATCTTACTTTTGAAACGTGGGTCTTTGCTGGCTGCTGCCGCAGCCATGACCATGGCGGCAAGCGGTCCTTTCGCGTCCACGGCGCCTCTCGCGTAGATTTTACCTTCTTCAACCCTGAGCGGCAGGTGCCCAGCCACGGTGTCCATGTGTCCGCATAAGAGGATGACGGGTTTGCCTTCGCCGACCACGCCTATGACGTTGCCGATGCCGTCTTTCCCAACTTGGAACCCCAGTTTGGTCATTTCTTCGGCGAGAAAGTTGCCTATAGCTTCTTCCTTGCCTGATGGACTGTAGATTCCTAGCAGGTTAGTTAACAGACGCACCGCTTGATCTTGTATTCTCCTCTTCCTCCAAAACCTTGTCCAGGACTGAAAGCGCTCGGTCAATTTGGACTTTTTCAATGACTAAGGGCGGCAGGAAACGCAGGACTGTTCTTCCCGCGTCCAAAACAAGCACGCCGTTGTCCAGCGCCTTAAGTATCACATTGAGGACGTCATAGCGCAGTTCCATGCCCAGCATCAAGCCCAAGCCGCGCACTTCTTTCACGACTCGGTACTTAGCTTGCAGCTGCGTCAACTGGTCCTTGAAGTACTTGCCCAAAACCGCAGCGCGCTCCGCCAGTTTCTCCTCCACCAGCACATCTATCGCAGCGCAACCCGCCGCGCACACAAGGGGACTGCCGCTGAAAGTGGTTGAGTGCTCGCCGACCTTGAGTGAGGACATTATGTTTTCCTTAGCCACGGTTATGCCGATGGGCAAGCCGCCCGCAAACGGCTTAGCCAGGCACATCACGTCGGGAACCACGCCCCAGTGCTCGCAGCAGAACAGCTTGCCAGTCCGCCCGAAACTTGTCTGCACTTCATCATAAATCAGGAGAACGCCTTTTTCGTCGCAGAGCTCTCGTAATCCCTTATGGAAACCGTCAGGTGGCACACGAACGCCACCTTCGCCGCGGACGGGCTCAACAAGCACAGCGGCAGTCTTCTCCGAGATGGCTTCGCGCATTTTCTCGAGGTTGTCGGGTGGAACGTGCTTGAACTCGGGCACCAGAGGCAGGAAAGGCTCGCGGTACTTCTTATCCCACGTGGCAGACAATGCGCCCATAGTTTTCCCATGGAAACCTCCCATCACAGCGATTATCTCGGGCTTGCCCATAAATTTGCGGGCCAGTTTTATGGCGCACTCAACGGATTCGGCGCCGCTGTTCGAAAGAAACGCCTTGTCCAAGCCTTTCGGCGTTATGCTGGTGAGTTTTTGGAGGAATTCAACGCGCACATCGTTGTAGAAGCCAGCGTGGCAAGAAATAAGCTTCTCCGCTTGCCGGCAAACCGCCTCGGCGATTTTCGGGTGAGCATGTCCCAGCAGCGCCACGCCGTAGCTGCTTGTGCAGTCCAGGTATTCTTTGCCGTTCACGTCCCAGACCAGCGCGCCCTTGCCCTTGGTTAGCACTACGGGTTTCTTGGCGAAGACGTTTGCCATCAGCCGGTTTTCAGCGTCAATTATTTCTTTTTCATTCACGGGTAATCACTGTGCCAGACTCGTGTTTTAACGCGGAGGAAACGGGGTTGGCGCCGCTACCCGAAGTGATTAGGACTTCGCTAATGCCTTGGTTGAGCGCCTCCAAAGCCGCGTGCACTTTGGTGCTCATGCCACGCCCAATGTTGCCGAGAATCTCTTTCGCCTCGGTGGCGCTTATCTTCGTGACTGGCTTACCCTTCAGGACTAAGCCCTGCACATCGGTGAGCAGAATCAGGCGGTCTGCGTTGAGGGCGCCCGCGATGAAGGCAGCGGTTCGGTCGCCGTCCACGTTCAGCGGCTCAAACTCCTCGCTTACGGCGATGGGTGTCACAACGGGCACGTAGCCCTTTTCTAGCAGGAACTGGAGCAGGCTCAGGTTAACCGTGTTTAGTTTTCCTGTGTAGCCGCCGTCAATCACCTTTTTGCGTCCGCGTTCGTCAACAGCGATGAGCCGCTTTTTCCGCTCCGCCTTCAACAGCATGCCATCCAAGCCTGATAAGCCGACGGCTGGCACGCCTCGGCTTTGCAGTGCGAGGACTATTTGCTTGTTGATTTTGCCCGCCATGACCATTGTGTAGATTTCTATTGTCTCTTTATCGGTGTAGCGGCTTCGGAAGCCTTCCGGCGAGACTATGAACCGCTGCTCCTTGCCCAGCTTGGCGGCGGTTTCGGTGACTTCTACGCCTCCGCCGTGGACCAGAACGATGCGGTTCTCTTTCGCTAACTCCTTCAAATCCGCCACCAAGTCGGATGATGCACCTTCTTTGAGTATGCTCCCGCCCATTTTCACTACGTACAACATGGCAGATCACATCGGATGGAAACCCGCGCTCTTCACGCCCGTAGTCTCGTCTATACCCAGCATTATGTTTAGGCACTGGACTCCCTGCCCCGAAGCGCCTTTGACCATGTTGTCTAATGCCGAGAACAGCAGCAGCCGGTTCGCGTGCGGGTCCAGTTCGAAGCCTATGTCGCAGAAGTTCGTGCCCAAAGTGACTTTGGGGTCGGGAAGCTGGTAAGCGCCTTTAAGGTATTTGACGAAGCGGATGAACGGTTCGCCCTCGTAAGTTGAGCGCAGCGTCTTCCACACGTCTTTCGTTGCCAACGGGTTTTTAGGGAAAACGTGAATAGTGGCAAGTATGCCTCTGACCATGTTGACCGCGTGCGGCGTAAACGCCACAGTCACCGGCTCATCGGACAGGTTGTTGAGTTCCTGCTCGATTTCCGCGATGTGACGGTGTCCCGCTACCTTGTAGGGTCGGACGCCTCCGAACCGCTCTGGATGATGCGATGCGATAGTGGGTTTGCTGCCTCCGCCTGAGGACCCGATTTTCACGTCCACGACCACGCGGTTCTTTTCGATGAGGTCTGCCTTCACGAACGGCGCCAACGCGAGAATGGTGGCTGTTGCCATGCAACCGGGGCAAGCGACCAAGCGGGCGTTCTTTATCTCTTCTCGGTGAAATTCAGGCAAACCGTACACTGCCTCTTTAAGCAGCTGCGGGTTGGTATGTTTCCAGCCGTACCACTTATCGTAGTCAGCGGCGTTTTTAAGGCGGAAGTCCGCGCTCATATCGATAACCTTCAAGCCAGCCTCCAAAAGCTTGGGCACGAGGTTTACGGAGCCTCCGTGCGGCGTTGCCGTGAACACGAGGTCGCAGTTTTTCTGAAGCTCCGCTATGTCTAGGGGGACAAAATTTAGTTGGGTGAGTCCGCGGAGGTTCGGGTGCACGTTGAAGACATATTCGCCTGCGCTCTGCCGCGAAGTGACCGTCGTCACCTCGGCTTCTGGGTGAAGCAGCAGCAAGCGTAAGAGTTCGCTACCGACGTAGCCTGTTCCGCCGACTATTCCTATTCTCAACCTTCTTTCACCTCAATGTCACTGGGATTAGACTAGGCTTTGTGCGCCTTTCAATAGGGGAACCGCCACGTTGATGCCGGCGATTAGCCGCGTGTGTTCCCAGAATTCCGGGCAGGAATTCGCCTCGTGAAAGACGATGCCATGTTTGTTCTTTTCCACGCTTTCTTCTATTATGCTTTTTACTTTTTGGTAAGGTTCGCTGCTCATGTAATCGTGAAACGCAACTTCTAACCGCTCATTCCAGCCTGCGAAGTCGCGTAACCGCGTCTCGTCTGCCTTGACTTTTCGGGGCGTTTCAAACGCCAAATTTGCCTTTTCAAGCTCCGATTTTAAGAGGGCATCGTCTGCGGTTTTGTTTTCGCCGATGTCAATCATGGCGTCAAGCGCGAACACCCATGCGTCAGCGTCTTCGCCGAGAGCTTCGCCGCACTTCACCGCCAACTCTCGGACATGCTGGGGCAGTTTGGCGTCGAACACCAAGTTGCCCAAGTAAGTGTTGGTTCGGAAGTCTTTGACGCCGCCCCGCGCCAACGCCACCGGATGGCAGACGGATGCTTTGCCTTTCTCCTTGTAAACTATTATTCTCAGGTCGTAGAACCATTTTTGCATGAGTTCTTGAGCCACCACGCCCACAGGGTTGATTATTGACGACTTTGTGTCGCGGATGTTGGCGACGAGTTGCTCGTGGTCTTTGGCGAGGAGTATCTGTTTGCCGTGTGTTCCAGCGTCGGGCTTAATGATTATGCCTTTCTCGAGGGCGATTTCATTCTGGAAAAGCTCTGCGATGTCTTCTTCGTTGTGGATTTCTCTTCCGTTTTTCATGGTGTCGGTGGCGTCGCAGGGAACGTACACCGTTTTGGGGATGGGCAGTCCTTCCACCCAGAAGTGCAGGAGAGTTCGGAGTTTGCTGTAGCAGATGAATTCGACTTTGCTGGTGTTTAGGGTTTTTTTGCCGAGCAACTCCATGATGTAGGAGGCTTGGAGGCGGCGGTTTTTGCTCTGTGCCCGGTTCAGTACCACAGCGAAATCTTTGACAGCGTCTGTGTAGTCTTTGCCTTTAGTTCTGGCGGTGAAGCCGTTTTTGCCGATGGAGAACGCGATTTTCCGGAACGGAAGGTACGTTAGGTCTATGCCTAGCTGTTCGGCGGTGAGTTTGATGCCGTTCTCGTCGGCTTCAGAACGTTCATAAAGAAGTGCAATGCTCAACCGTGTTGTGCCTCTCGCGGAAGGTGTTGCTTAAAAAATTTGGTAGCTTTTTCATTCTCAGGTTTAGACGGGTGGATGAATACCTTTATTCGCCCCAGTCTTCGCCTTCTATCGTTAACTCTTGAAGGTCGACGCATCCGCCGTTTACTTGCTTGACTTCAAGTTCAAGTCCGCAGCCTGGGCAGCTTAGGATTTCTCCTTTCTCAGTATCTACTGGGACGTCAAGTTCAGCGTCGCAGTCGGGGCACTTGGCTTTGTTCATTACCTTCACCTCTTGGGGCTCTAATTTTGCGGTTTGCTTAATCATTTTGTTGCTACCACGTTTTGTTTATGGGAAATGTCTCTTTCATTAACGCGTCTTTCTTTTAAACATTGCGACTTATTTGTAACATATTAGGTTCTTAATGTCCCATTTGGCACAACGGAAATGCTCCGAAAAACGCCACAGCCAACGCATGTCACAACGGAAAACGCACCATAACCCCCAGCAAACTATAGAAATCGTTAAATTTTTCCGACACCAACAACAAGCAGGGAAAAACGAATGGACGACAAGGACAGAGAGATACTGCGAAGCCTCAAAAATGACGGAAGAGCAGGCTACGGCGACATCGGCAAAAAGGTCGGGCTATCTGAAGGAGCTGTCAGAAAAAGAATCAAAACTCTCTCCGACACGGGTGTGATAAGAAAGTTCACGGTTAAAATCGGCGTGACCGAAGGCGCTGAAGCCATAACCCTGCTGGCGACCAACCCAGCATACCCGACCCAAGAAGTTTCTGAGAGAATCAGGAACATACCGAACGTGGAGACCATATACGAAGTCACAGGCGAGTACGACATCGTGGCAGTCATCAGCGGCATGAACGTCGCCGAAGTCAACGAGTGCATAGAGAAAATCCGCCGCGTAGAAGGCATAATGAAAACCAATACCATGATTGTCCTTCGCAGCTGGTAATCGCCCAAGCAGGCAGCACAGAATCCTATTTGGAGCCGAATAGAAATTCATTGCAGAAACTTATAGAGGGGGGTATCGCTATTGGCGCCGAAACAGCTCAAACCATGCAGAAAGACGCATCGTTCTTGCTGATTTCAGTGATAGGAATTTTCTAGTTACAAGCGAGAAAACTATTAATACGCTGCTGTGCGGATGAAATAACTAGTTAATCTTCAATGGCTTTCAGGCGAACAGAATGAACATCATCGTTGGCGGCGGAAAATACGGGTGTTACGCAGCCGAATTCCTCAGGCATAAAATGGAGAATTTTGTGGTGGTGGACGTAGACCGGGACTGCCTTGCTGTCAAACGGTTTGGAATCAAGGCTTCAACGCACACCGACATCTCTGAAGGAGAACACCTCGTGCAGGGTGACCTTGCAACTGTCTTAAGCTTGATAGAGAAATTGAAGCCCGAATACGTTTTTCCCACCGCTCCAGTCCACATAGCCGCTGACCTCGCAAAAATCAAGTTCTCCCTCCAACCGTGGAATGAAGCAGTAAACGCCATACTGCCGAGACTGCCTGAAGTTGTGGTGTTGCAAGCAGGAAAAGGCAAGCTCGTCGTAAGCTTTAACAGAGACAATGACTGCGTGGAGAAATGCCCGATGCCTGAGGTCTGCCCATCCTCACAAATCAGGAAGCCATGCACCATGACTAAACTTATGAGGTTCGCCAGCCCAGAGGCTTTCATCCTGATTAGTTATTCGATGGCGCCTGGAATGGGTGCCCTCAAAGGCAGTGAACTGTTAGAGTTTTTTAACTGGGCAAAAACGAGAGAAAGGTTTATCGTTGGCACGGCTTGTGACTGCCACGGAGTTTTCACCGCCTTCCAGAAAACGCAATAAATCAACAGTCTTCTAGCTTTTATTGGCAAGCTAAACTGCATAACGCTAGTACTGCACATATCAAGCTACTTTCTGGCAGCTTCTCTGAAAGCACGCGTGTAAACGTTCGATGAAACGCCCGCAACCAAGCCGCCTATCGCGTCGTTCGTGATTGGTCCCAGCTTCTTCAGGATTCCAGGCTTGGCTTGGTCAAACCGCGTGAACTCAAAGACACCCCTAACTCCTGCAAGGTAGTTAGCGATGGCTAACCCCAACAGTTCGTCGGCTACCAGTCCCGGACGCCCCATGAATCTCTCTCGTGACAACCCTGGAATCAACCCGTTCTCCGCGTCCTCCTGCGCGCGGAAGCAGGCGACTTCCAACGTGGAGACGTTTACGTCTGATAGAGCGTCGAGGAATTCTTCTCGGAGTATCTCAGCGGCTGCTTCCTCCGTTTCTAAGCCCGGGTGAGGAACGAAAAGCTCAAGCGCTGTGTCCACAAGGTCTTTTAGTGTTATGCCTTTTTTCTCTAGATAATCCATTAATGGAGGCTTTTCCAGTGTCATATTCACCAGCACCTTGTCTTATGACTGGGGTTAATTTAATTGTTATGTGTTTCGGAAAGTCTTATAAGCCTGGTGGATAAACCATCCACATGTAAAAAAGGTGAAAAATTGAACACTAAATACATAATTTCAGCAGTTGTTATAATTGCTGTAATACTCGGTGCCGCCTTCATCTATGTCTACTATCAGGGGCAGACCAGTGCACAACTTGAGACTTTACATAATTTGATTGATGACACAGGTTACAAAACGAGCTTAGACGCTATTCCTAACAGAATAATTTCAATGGCACCAAGCACGACTGAAATCGTGTTTGCTTTAGGCTTAGACGACAAAGTTGTAGGTGTCAGTAACTACTGCGATTACCCATATAATTTTTCAGCTTGGATTGCCGCTGGCAACATGACAAGCATTGGAGACTTCAGTAATCCGAATATGGAAGTTATCGCTTCTCTCGAGCCTGATTTAATAATTGCCACTGGAGGAGTTCAAGGTCCAACGATTGCTACTCTGCGAGATTTAGGATACAAGGTTTTAGTGCTAAACCCTGCCAACATCAGCGGTGTACTGCAAAACATAGAACTAGTCGGGAACGCAACTGGCAAAACATCAGAAGCAAAAGCCCTAAACGATAACATCGAAAGCAGAATCAATTCCGTCGTCAACAAAGTAGCAAGCGCTACGTCAAAGCCAAAAGTTTACTATGAGGTTTGGTATGACCCCACATCCTTATGGACTGCAGGTGGGAAAGCGTGGCAAAACGAACTCATCGAAAAAGCTGGCGGAGTTAACATTTTCGCTGACCAAAACTTGGAATATTTCCAGTCAAGCTCTGAGGCTGTTATTTCGCGGAATCCAGATGTGATCTTGTTGCCTGAGGAAGGTATGGGTAAGGGTGAACCCTTTTGGGTAAGTTTAGACGCAGTTAAAGCGCGACCCGGTTGGAGCTCCATCAGTGCTGTGCAAAATAATAGGCTGGTTACAGTTGATTCTAACACCATTGCTAGAGCTGGACCAAGAGTTGCAGATATTATAGAGGACCTGGCTAAAGCGTTTCATCCAGAACTCTTTTAAATCACCCTCACTTTTTGTGTGGAAGCCATGAACCACGATGAAGTTGAAAGCGCGTATTTTCGCCGTACCTCCAGATGGAAACTTATCATACTTCTGCTAATTGTAGCCTTAATCGTAACAGTCATCGTGTCCTTGAACGTGGGTTACGCTCCGATTCCATTTCCAAACATTCTCGCAATACTTGCCAAGCAGGTTCCGTTTTTGAATAATTTCGTTGATTCCTCGTTGGCTTTGCCTCGGGACTCCGCGATTATCCTTCAAATTCGATTGCCGCGAATTATGGCTGGCATTGTTGTGGGCGCAGCGTTATCCAGTTCTGGAGTTGTTTACCAAGGCGTTTTTAAAAATCCGATGGCAGACTCATATTTGTTGGGTGTGTCGTCTGGAGCAGCGGTCGGTGCTTCCTTATCGCTGCTGTTGGGAGCTGGTTTTTCCCTTTTGGGGTTAGGTCTTGTGCAGGTTGCCGCGTTTTTCGGCGCGTTATTCGCTATGTTCCTGGTCTATAACATCGCTCGTGTTGGACCGAAAGTTCCGATTACGATGCTGCTGCTTTGCGGGTTAGCAGTTAACTTCTTTATGTATTCTATAGTTTCTCTTTTGGAGGTTTTGGCTGGCGACACGCTTCACTCGATAGTGTTTTGGCTTATAGGGGGTTTTTCGAACGTTCTGTGGTCACAGATTTGGGCAGTGCTGCCTTTCATAATCGTCGGTACGATAACATCGTATTTCTATGTTCGAGACCTAAACCTGCTTGCTCTAGGAGAAGAAACAGCCCACAATTTAGGCGTGAACGTTGAAAAGGTGAAAACGAAGCTTCTGGTGTCTGCTTCCATGGTGGCGGCAGCAGCTGTTTCACTTAGCGGTCTGATAGGCTTTGTAGGTTTAATGGTTCCGCACATAACACGGTTGGTGATAGGACCTGACCATCGCATTCTCTTTCCCACATCGATTATAACAGGCGCGATATTTCTGGTGGTTTGTGACGCTGTGGCAAGGGTCATAGCGACTCCGTTTGCTTCGACTCTTGAATTGCCCGTTGGAATAATCACTATGCTCGCTGGGGCTCCTTTCTTTGTGATACTTCTTAAAAAGAAAAAGCAGAGTTATGCGTTATGAAAGGCGGGTGCCAAGTCTGGTATTATTAAATGTGGATGGCATCGAATGCCGTTATGGTTCTTTCAGAGTCTTGGAGAATGTTAGCCTTTCAGTGAAGGAAGGCGACTTTGTTGGAATTCTTGGACCTAACGGCTCTGGAAAAACCACTCTGCTCAAGAGTATAAGCAGGTCTCTCAAACCTTACAAGGGCACCATATTGCTTAATGAAGCTGACATATACAGTCTCAAAGGAATTGATGTTGCAAGGCAGATGGCAGTTGTTCCGCAAGACACCACCATCGGCTTCAGTTTTTCCGCGTTAGACATCGTTTTAATGGGGCGCAACCCGCACATGACCCGCTTTCAGATGGAAAGCAAAAAGGATTTGGCAATTGCGCGGAAAGCTATGGAACTCACGAACACGTGGCACCTTTCGGAAAGACCGATAAACGAACTCAGCGGCGGGGAGAGACAACGCGTCATAATCGCACGTGCTTTAGCGCAAGAGCCCAAGATATTGCTGTTGGACGAACCAATGACGCATCTGGACATAATTAACCAGTTGGAGATCATGGATCTTGTTAAGAACTTATGCGTGAAGGAGAAGCTGATTGTCTTAGCTGTTTTCCACGACTTGAACTTAGCTGCGCGTTACTGCACATCGGCGGTGCTGCTTAAAAACGGAAAAATATTTTCTGCTGGAAGTTTAGATGAGGTTTTGACGAGTGAAAACATAAAGAGCGTGTTCAGAGTTAACGCGATAGTGAAGAAGCATCTGGTTACCAACTCGCTTTTTGTTCTTCCTCTGTCGCCTCACAAGTCTTCCCCTGCTAGAAAATGCTCTATTCACCTGATATGCGGCGCTGGCACTGGAACTGCGCTCATGAAAGTTCTGCTTGATGAAGGTTACAGTGTCACCGCGGGCGTCCTTAACGTTTTAGACACAGATTTTGAGACAGCTCAGTTTTTGAAAATACCCGTGACGACAGAAGCGCCTTTTTCGCCTATAACTGAAAAAACCCAGAAAGCCAATTTGACGATGATGCGGAAGGCAAGCACGATAGTTTTAACTTCGGTTCCGTTTGGTCACGGAAACCTGCAGAACTTAAAAGCCACATTGGAGGCTTTGGAGATGGGTATCCCGGTTTTTGTGGTTGACGAGGTTCCCATTGAAAGCCGAGATTTCACAAACGGAACCGCGACGGCACTCTTTGCCGAACTGAAACGGAAAGGCGCCGTATTTGTGAAAGACCAAAATGAGCTTTTATCGTTGTTGAACGTTTCTGAAGAAAAAATGAGACCATCGAAAGAGGCAACAACCAGAATCTTCAACCACCTGAAACCCGGCAGGTCCCATGAGGAAAGTGATATAACCGCCAAACCTGAAAAAGCAGCTGGAGGAATGGAAAAATGAAAGTGGTGGCTTCGTGGAGCGGCGGCAAAGACAGTTGCTTCGCGCTTTTTAAGGCGATTCAAGAGGGCTTCGAAGTAAGCAATCTTCTGACTATGATGTCCAGCGAGAGCACATCGAATTTCCACATGATTCGGGCAGACATGCTGGACGCACAGGCGAACGCGATGGGGATTTCATTGATAAAACGTACGACCACGCCCGACACTTACGAGCAAGATTTTAAGAGCTCCTTGCTACAGCTGAAAATGGCTGGCGTACAGGGCTTGGTAACGGGAGATATCTATGAGGTTTCCATGCATGAGGAGGGCTGGCTGAACCGCATCTGCCGAGAGGTAGGCTTAAAACCGATTAAGCCCCTGTGGATGCGGGATACAAAACAGATTTTCCTTGAATTCATAGCCGCGGGTTTCGAAGCCGTCGTGGTCAGGGTCAACACCAAGATGCTAGGGTTGGAATGGCTTGGAAGGCGGTTGAGCGAGGCGTTTTTTGCGGACATAACGAAGATTGCGGGGGTTGACCCATGCGGCGAGGGCGGCGAATACCACACGTTCGTAACAGATGGTCCATTATTCAATAAGCGCATAGAAATTCTTGAAAGCCGAAAGACAACGCTGAACGGCTTTGGTCGCTTAGAAATCAGCCGATTTGAGGTTAAGGAGAAAGGAGGCTTTAACAAATGAAACGGATATATGATGTGCTGCTGGCGCACAACGAGTTAAAAGCTCAAGCATTCCTCGAAGAAATGGAAGGAAAAAACCCACTTTTCGTCTGCACGATAGCCACGACGGAAACTGCCAAGATTTCAGGAATATCCGCCGCTGGGAAATACCCTGAATTCACGGATTACACGCCACCTGCAGACGCAGAACTCCTGCTTCTGGGCAAGTGTAAATGCATCAACGGCGTGCCCGTGACGCCTGAGGGGATACCCACGCCAGCGTTAATTTCCATGTCGGCTTTGCGTCTAGCGAACATACCTGTGCTGGTGGCAAGCGGCGGGTTACGAGTCAAACCTCAAATCCCTTTTTTGGATTTGGGCGGAAACCCAGGCAGGGACATACGAACTGGAAACGCCGTGGACAACGTGGAAGAAGTCATCCAAAGAGCCGCTCTCGCAGGAGAAAATTTGGCTAAGACTGCGGATTACCTTGTCATCGGCGAAAGCATACCGGGCGGCACCACCACGGCGCTGGGTGTCTTATCCGCCATGGGCATTAAGGCGGAGGGAAAAGTCAGCAGCAGCATGCCCGAAAACCCGCACGGTTTAAAGGCGGAAACTGTCAGGGCAGGGTTGTCCGCCGCTGGGGAGAGTTTCGGCAGCCTCGCTGTTAACCCGATAAGGGCGATTTCCTGTCTAGGCGACCCTATGATGCCCGCTTTTGCAGGTTTAGTCATAGGCGCAGCTGCCGAGGTTCCGGTTTTGATGGCTGGCGGGACTCAGATGACCGCCGTGCTAGCAGTTGTAGAGGCATTAAATCCTGATGTTCTCTGCAACGTAGCTATAGGCACTACAAGATGGGTTGGAAGCGACACCTCATCCGACATTAAGGGCATTGTCAGCCAGATTGCGAATGTGCCGATTCTGGCGGCTGACATAGACTTCAGTGCCTCCAGGTTTGACGGGTTGAAGGCTTATGAGCGGGGGGTCGTGAAGGAAGGTGTCGGGGCTGGTGGCGCGGCCATAGCGGCGATGGCAAAAGTTGGTGGTGCGGTAACTAAAGACATGCTGCTTAAAGAGATTGAGCGGAACTATGCGATATTGATGGGAGCGAAGTGATGAGGCTGAGGCTGTGCTTAAAGAGATTAAGAACATTTTTTCGTTTCTCACGGTCATTCCAGTTAGCATGGACAAGGACATGCTGACCGACGTTGCAAGGTACATGTTTGTTTTCCCCGTAGTAGGCGCGTTCATCGGACTGCTGGCTGGCGTTTTTGGCTGGGTGGTTTACCAGGTTCTCCCAGGCTTAGTTGTGGGTGCCTTGGTGCTGGGAGTCTTGCTGCTCATCACGGGGCTTCATCACACGGATGGCTTGTTGGATTTCGGCGACGGCGTCATGGCTCACGGTACACCCGAAAGAAAAATCGAGATAATGCACGACCAGTTAACTGGCGCAGGAGGCTTATCCTTAGGCATCATGACGTTCCTAGTCACTGCCTTAGCTATAGCCGAACTGGACCCTGGCATAATTATTCAGGGTATTGTGGTGGTTGAAGTCGCGGCGAAGCTGGCGATGGTTGTTGGAGCTTGGGCTGGAAAAGCAGTGCATCAAGGAATGGCATCCACGTTCCTAGAAGCCATGCATGGCGGAAAAGGCAATGTACGCCTAGTTGCCGCCTTAATAATTGCTTTTGCCATCTCATTGCCGTTGTTGTGGCTGGCAGGTGCGGTAACCGTGATTGCATCCGTCATAGCGAGCCTGGTCATTGTCGGGATAGCGCACAGGCACTTCAATGGGGTAACAGGAGACGTTTTGGGCGCCATGAACGAGCTTGTACGCATGGCTTCGCTAATCGTTTTGTTGGCGGTGATTGCGTGGGCGTAACGGCACTTGTCATGGCTGGCGGAAAAGGCACCCGCATGACGGTTTCGGAAGAGAAGCCTCTGTTGCGGGTCGGCGGCAAACCCGTCATCGAGTACGTCCTCAAGGCGCTGGAAAACGCACGTAAAGTAGATTCTATAGTGGTTGCGGTCAGCGACTACACCCCCAAAACCGCAGAACTGATGGCAGAGTACCCAGTCACGGTGGTTAAGACTCCTGGAAGAGAGTACGTTTTTGACTTGGGTTACACCGTTAAAGCGCTGAAGCTGCAGACCGTGATGGCTGTGGCGGCTGACCTTCCGTTGATAAAGGGAGAAATCATAGATGCCATCATAGAGCATTATGAGCGGTGCGGGAAGCCTGCGCTGGCGGTGGTGGTACCTATGGAAACGAAGGAGAAGCTGGGCATGGCTGGAGACTACTCGTTTGTGATGGCGAACAGGCACGTAGTTCCTGCGGGAATCAACGTGATTGACGGGCGCAGAATCGACGAGGAAGAACTCGACCAGGAAGTCTTCCTGCTGGACCTTGAGGAGGTCGCCGTGAACATCAACACGGTGCAAGAGCTGGAGATAGCTGAAAAACTGTTCGCTAAAGCGTCAAGAAAATAGTATTATTGTGGCTTGTCAAGAAATCTTGACTTAGAAAAAAGCCTGTTTAGTCAAGAAACCTTGACAAAACCCTTTTTATCACAGGAAAAGCCCCAGTATCAAGAGGGATTACCTGTGAAAAAGCTGTCGACTGCGGTTATCATATCAGTGCTTTTATGGTCAACTGTTGTCACGGCGGAGTTCATCAACATAGGACAGGCTAATCCATATATCCATGATTCCAAGATAGAAGGAACGGTGCCTCCCCCAGAAGGCACTAAACCGCCCGTAGTGTTAATCTCCAACCCAGCAAACCATACCTCTTACCCATCAAACAATTTCTCATTGGATTTCAGCGTAACTATAGAAAAGTCAAACAACATTTCCTTAAGTCTAAGTGAGTTACATTACAAAGCGAGTTGGCTGAGAGACAGAACTGAAGTTGACTTACTATCATTCTTCACCAAGAACAATTACACTTGGCCTTCCACGTTTTCAATAAACGTAACCGACGTTCCGGAAGGTCCCCACTGGATAGAAGTCTATGCGGTTGCAACGGCGTTTGCGTATGAAATACGCCACGAAGTTAAAGACGTGTTTTACACAACATACTATGCAGCTTACGAGATAACTAGCTCTTCCATAGTCAATTTCACGATCGACACTATCGCTCCTATCATCCTGTTGCTTTCAGTGGAAAATAAAACGTACACCACATCAGATATTCTATTAACCTTTATAACAAAGGAACCCGTCTCACAGACCTCATACAGCCTAGATGGAAAAGACAATGTGACCATTGCTGGAAACACGACCTTAACCGGATTAACTAACGGAGACCATAATCTAACAATTTACGCAACGGATATGGCGGGGAACATCGGAGCTTCCGAATCAATATATTTCAGTGTAAACGCGCCGGGTTCTCTCCCAACAACGTTAGTCGCAACTGCTTCTGGTGCGTCAATGGCCATAATCGGCTTAGGCCTGCTGGTCTACTTCAAAAAACGCAACAGGGGCAATTTTTCCTAACAACCGTTTATTCCGCTTTCACAGCAGAATTCCTTCCCTTTAAATAAAGGAGTGGTAGTCAAACAGAGACGACTAAAAACGCCAATGAACCAATTGCCGGTTATCTAAAAACTGAAAAACCAGTATCGAAAACGTTAGCCAGAACGTTCCCAGCAGAAGCCCTCCCAGCACGTCGCTGAACCAGTGCACGTTAAGGTAAATCCTGTCAAAGCCCACAACAACGGTGATTGCCACATAAAACATGCCTGACGCCGTCTTCGCTTTAGAGGAACGCCAGACTTGCCACGCGAAGTATGTTAGTAAGCCGGCGAATACGATGATTCCCGTGACGTGCCCGCTTGGAAAAGAGTTACCCGTCTCCGCGATTAGCTCTTTGGCTGGTCTCGGCGAATAAACAAGTGCTTTGGATGTTGCCACCAGAAGGGCGTCTCCACTCATGGCGCCCAGCAGGAGGACGCTTTGCTTTATGTATTTCTTGTAGAAGAGCAATGTAGCCATCGCCAACGAGAACAAAAGCAGGCTGTAGGTGTCAAAAACAATGGAAACCGCAACAGCTACCGGCGTGAACCAGTTAGCCTGGATCGTTACCGCCCAAGATTTCACGCCCGCGTTAACCGCAGAAAAGCTGCTTAGCGAAAACGCAAGAAGAAGAAACCCGATTAGAGCCAGCAGTGAAACAATCAGAGTTATGCGTTGATTCCGCGGTTGATGACTCATCGGGACCCCGTCTCGCCGTAATTATCGTTCAAACCAGAATTAAAACCTTCCAAAACCCGCAACAAAACCATAAGCGCCGCACGTAAACCAAAATATTTGACCGCCCTTAACACTACATAGAGGGACCCATCAAAATTCCAACTTCCAGAGAATACTTTTATTATTTGAGCATTGAAATAGGCTACTATGGACGTTTTGCCTATCGTCTCCACGTTCCTGCTCATACTTGTCTCCGAGCTTGGAGACAAGACGCAACTTGCAGTAATTTCGCTCTCATCCAACTACAGGGCGTCACACGTTTTCGCTGGAGCCATGCTGGCTTTCCTCGCAGTTGACGGCGTCAGCTTAGCTATCGGCGGAACCTTGTTGGCGTTTCTCCCCATAAGACTCGTGCTGATAATCTCAGGCAGTGTCTTCATCATCTTCGGCGTCCTGCCATGGCTGACCAGAGACAAGAACGAAACAAAGGGATGCCTCAGCGCTGAAAAAAGCAAATCTCTCCCCATACTTGCATGCTTCTCATTGGTGTCTCTGATGGAGCTCGGCGACAAAACACAGCTTATAACAATCACTTTAGCCGCGGAAACGCATCCCCTGCTGGTGCTCATCGGCATAACGCTCGCCTTCACGGTGCTAACAGGCGTTGCGGTGCTCATGGGCGCGAAACTGCTGTCTCTCCTTCCGACCAGATGGCTGAAGATAGGCACGTCAGCACTGTTCATAATCATCGGCGTAGTTTCCATCTTAAGCGGCATCTTCGAATTCACCATACTATAATTATCTCCGAATAATTCATAAACCGCACCGCCAAATAATCTGTCAGAGTTGTCAACCATGGAGAACTGGGACCTCATAATCATCGGTGCAGGCGCTGCAGGGTTATCCGCTGGAATCTACGCCACTAGAAGCGGACTTAAAACCCTGATTATCGAAGAGAAGCTGGCTGGCGGAACTACGTCAGACGCTCCAGTCGTGGAGAACTATCCAGGCTTTGCTCACATCGCTGGTGGAGAACTGGCACAAAACATGGTGCTTCACTGCAGAAAAACAGGCGTCACCATCCATGAACTCGAAACTGTTTCAGCCCTGAAACTTGACGGCGAAGAAAAAACAGTCACAACCCACAAAGGAGAATACACCGCCAAAGCCGTCATCATCGCCACAGGCTCCCACTACCGTGAACTCGGTGTTCCAGGCGAAAAAGAGTTCCGCGGAAAAGGCGTAAGCTACTGCGCCGTCTGCGACGGACCGTTCTTCAAGGGCAAACGGGTGCTCGTGGTTGGAGGCGGAAACTCGGCAGCCACGGCGATTCTCTACCTTTCAGGCGTCGTGGGAGAAGTTGTGGCGGTTCACCGCAGGCACGCGTTCCGCGCTGAAGAAGCACTCATGAAAGACATCGCCTCCAAAACGAACGTGCAAGTATTCTTAAACACCGAAATCAAAGAAGTCAAAGGCGAGAAACTCGTCAACAAAGTCGTTTTGCTTGACAACAAATCAGGCGAAACCCGAGAACTAGACGTAAGCGCCGTTTTCGTGCAGGTCGGCGAAGACCCAAACAGCCAAATTGCACGAGAAGCAGGCGTGGAAGTCAACGAGCACGGATACATAAAAATCGACATCTACCAAAAAACAAACCTGCCAGGCGTTTACGCAGCTGGCGACGTGACGAATCATCCCGTCAAGCAAGTGGGTACAGCCGTTGGTCAAGGCATCACCGCAGCACTTGAGGCGTATGCCTACATTAAACAACCGTATTACCGAAAATAGAGGGAAAGGATTATATCATCCAAAAGCCCTTTTCATGGTTTCATAAGCATATTTACGATGCTTACCGCGTTAAAAGCGCCAGTTGAATGTGAAAGAGAGGTTTCCGAGAATGAGTGAAGAATGTCTCGCTACGGTGGAAATCAACCAAGATCTGTGTAGCCGATGTTGTGTTTGCTACTCAATCTGCCCCTACGAAGCCATAAACTACGACCGCGAAGCTGACAAGGTACAAATTGACATACAGAAATGCCAAGTCTGCGGGATTTGCCCCAGCGCTTGTCCGGTTTCCGCCATAAAAATTGCCTATTACGATTATGACCACCTTTTAGATTACGTGGATTGTGTAAGGAAAAATAATCCGAGCGACACGCTTGTCCTGATGTGCCGCGGAAACTCTCCTTCAACATGCGAAGTTGAGGAAATACTGGCAGATCAAGGCTTAAACGTGAAAGATTACATTCCGTTACGTTTACCGTGTTCAGGAAGGATTCCAACCGACTTCGTTTTTAAAACCCTGAACTCAGGCGTGAAGAATATTATCTCGGTTCAGTGCGAGGACCATTTCTGCCGTTACAAAGAGGGTACGAAAATCAACGCGCGAAGGTTCCAGCTCAGCAAGAATGTTCTGAAGCAGTTAGGCTTCGACGAGAATGCCCTGAAAGTTGTGAAGTACTCGCGGAAAGCGATTTACAAAACAGAGGAATGCGTGGGCTGCGATAAATGCGTCTTCATCTGCCCCTATGAAGCCATAACAGCTGAGCCATTTGCCACACCCAACATCAACCTTGAGAAGTGCGTGGGTTGCGGCGCTTGCGCTTTGGTTTGTCCCCACCAAGCAATCGAAGTTAAAGGATTCGAATTTGACAATGTTCTGCAGCGTTATAGCGAAGTAGCCAATAAGCTGAAAGCCCGGAGCAATACTCCCACGCTTCTGACGTTTGTATGCCAATGGTCAGAGTTCTCAGCGCTTGACAACCCCAACAGCGTGTTCAAAGGCAAAAACGCCATGGTGTTAGAGGTTCCATGCTTCAAAGCGTTAGACCCCGTCCACGTTATAAATGCTCTGCAATGCGGTTTCGACGGCGTGATGGGTGTAGTATGCTCGGCGAAGGACTGCAAGCTGGAGGAAGGCAGGGATGTTGCGGAAAGAAACTTGGACGTGCTGAAGATAGTGTTGAATAGGCTGGGTTTGCAGCAACGTTTCGAATATTATGAGGCGTCGCCCAGATGCGAAAGCGAATTCAAGAAGGCGTTAGACAAGTTTTACACTAAACTAGCGGCATTGCCTCAGAAAGAGGTTGCTGTTGAGGAGGCGAAGTGAAACGTACAAGATAGTAACTAAGAAAGAACTGGCTCCAAAAGAGAAACTTTTCGAGGTTGAAGCACCAGACATCGCTGCCAAAGCCTTGCCAGGGCAGTTTGTTATAGTTATCATCGGCGAGAAAGGGGAACGTATCCCGTTAACCATCTGCGACTACGACAGGAAAAAGGGCACCGTGTCTTTCGCTTTCCACGAAGTTGGCAAAACCACCAAGGAACTTGGTCTCCTAAACGAGGGCGACTGCTTGGAGAATTTGACTGGCCCTTTGGGTAATCCGTCTGAGATAAAGAATTACGGCAACGTTCTCTGCGTGGGCGGCAGCATCATGATTGCGCCTTTGCTGTTGCAGGTGAAAGCCATGAAGGAAGCAGGAAACAGGGTAACCACCGTGATTGGCGCGAGGATAAAGGATGTGCTGTTCATGGAGGAAGAGGCCAAAGCCATGAGCGATCAAGTTTACGTGGCGACCGATGATGGTTCCAAGGGTTATAAGGGCTTGGACTTTTTGAAGGAAGTGCTTGCTAAGGAAAAGTTTGACCGATGCATTGCCATGGGTCCAGTTGTCATGATGAAGACTGTAAGCGACATCACCAAGCCTTTCGGCATTCCAACCATCGTGACTTTGACGCCGATAATGGTTGACGGCATGGGCATGTGTGGTGTCTGCCGCGTCACCGTGGGCGGAAAGATGCTGTTCGGCTGTGTGGATGGCCCAGAGTTTGACGGCCACCAAGTTGATTTTGACGAGCTGATTCATCGTCAGCGTTTGTTCCTTCCCGAGGAACGCGTAGTCAGCGAATTGTGGGAGCTAGAACAAGGAGGTTGCAAGTGTGGCAGAAGCAAAGCCTAAACCGAAGATAAAGAAAGAAGCCGTTGAGATGCCTAAGCAGGCACCGAAAGAGCGAGTTAAGAACTTTAACGAAGTTGCTTTGGGCTACACGGAAGCTCAAGCGTTAGAGGAAGCCGGTCGTTGCCTGCAATGCGTAAAACCGCAGTGCGTGAGCGGCTGCCCCGTTGAGGTGCCTATCCCAGAATTCATCAAGTGCATTCGCGAACAAAAGTACGGTGAAGCTATCGCGAAGATAAAGGAGAAGAACTCTTTGCCTGCTGTGTGCGGTCGCGTTTGCCCGCAGGAAGAACAGTGCCAAGCGAAATGTCTCGTCGGAAAAATCGGACAGCCAGTCAGCATCGGTCGTTTAGAAAGGTTCGTCGCGGATTGGGAGCGTGAAAACGGCTTTCAGATGCCTGAGAAAGCCAAACCCACTGGGAAAAAAGTAGCCGTGATCGGTGCTGGTCCAGCTGGACTCACAGCGGCGGCAGACTTGGCGAAGCTGGGTCATGACGTGACGATTTTTGAGGCGCTTCACATGGCAGGCGGGGTTCTGGTTTACGGTATTCCCGAGTTTCGTTTGCCCAAGAAGATCGTCCAGAATGAGGTTAACTACATTAAGAAGCTGGGTGTTGACCTGCGTTTAGGCTACTTGATTGGTAGAATACACACGATTCCTGAGCTTTTGAAGACCGGTTATGACGCTGTTTTCATCGGCTCAGGAGCTGGGCTGCCTCAGTTTACGGATGTTCCAGGAGAGAACTTGGGCGGAATCTACTCTGCTAACGAGTTTCTGATTCGTGTTAACTTGATGAAGTCTTACAAGTTTCCAGAGTATGACACGCCAATGCGCATTGGAAAACACGTGGTTGTTATCGGCGGCGGCAACGTCGCCATGGACTGTGCGCGAAGCTCGATGCGGCTTGGAGCTGAGGTGTGCTTGCTTTATAGGCGTTCGCGTGAAGAGTTGCCCGCGAGGAAAGAGGAGATTGAGAACGCCGAGGAAGAGGGATTGGTGTGCAGGTTCCTCGCTGCTCCTTTGCGTTTCATCGGCGACGAAAAGGGCTGGGTTAAAGCAATGGAGTGTCAAGCCATGGAGCTTGGTCCGCCTGACGCGTCGGGAAGACGCAGACCGATTCCGGTTCCAGGTTCAGAATTCACGATGGAAACAGACACGGTCATAATCGCCATAGGACAAACTCCTAACCCCATCATTCAGCGGACCACAGAAGGCTTGTTGGTTAACCCGAAACACGGCACCATCATAGTCGACGAGAACGGCAAAACCAGTTTAGACGGCGTTTACGCAGGCGGTGATGTGGCAACAGGTGCGGCGACGGTTATCAGCGCGATGGGCATGGGCAAGAAGGCAGCCAAAGCCATACACGAATACTTGATGAACAAAAAATAGCTAGACGCTGTCCGCTCGGCGGCTCTACCCCCTTCCTTTATTTAAAGAGCAAACGTCAATAGACGCCTTAATCTAATCTAATCGGCTTCTCGGAGAGGTTTTTCTCAGTTTTCAACTGCTTTTGGCGCCTGAAAGCGTCAATACGGACCTACCCTCTATAGGTTTCTGCATCGCCCCGCTATTAGGCTCCAAATATGCTGGTTGCCAGAATCTTGCCTATCCTCGTGCTAAACAAGGTCCTGAGAGATGGATACGTTTATATGACAAAATAGCGGTTGTAGTGAGCTTAGTAATCGAAAAGGGAAATGTGAAATGTCGGTTTGGCATGGCAGTTTACACAAACGCAAACTCACAGGCGGCAGAAAACGAGTCTACCGCGTGAAAAGGAAATTTGAGAAAGGTTCCTTCCCGGCAGAAACCATCCTCGGCGAGCCCAAAAGGAGAACCGCAAAAGGCTATGGCGGCAAAACCAAGATGCGAGTGTTAAGCGACAAATACGCGTCTGTGACGGACCCAAAAAGCGGGAAAACTGAGAAAACGGAGATTCTGCGCGTGGTCAGGAACAGAGCCAACGTAGACTACGACCGAAGAGGCGTGATAACGAAGGGCGCAGAAATCGAGACACCATTGGGCATAGCGCGCGTCACCAGCCGTCCAGGAAGTGACGGCGTCATAAACGCGGTTCTCATTAGCAAAGAAGAAAAAAGCTAAACTCACTGCGGCTTCTGTGACTGACTTCGGATTTTCAGTAGCTGTTTGGCTATCTTTTTTATTATCTGCTCTTTCGGCTCCTTCTTCTCAACCAGCAGCATTCCCGTCTTGAGCCACGGCGTCTTAGGGTAACCTACCTCTGACCTGACCTCATGCTCTAAACCGAGTTTCCGCGCTGCTTCGGTGACTTCGTCGATTTTTGGAGACGGCACGGCTAAACTCTTCGGGACTCGCCGTCCTTCACCTCTGCTTTTGGCTTGGTCGAAGTATGCGGGCCAGATTATGGCTTTGTCTTGTTTGCGCATTCAATAACCCTTCTTTTCATTTGTGAGCGTAGTAGGCTGTTAACTTCGCGTCGTTTTCGTCTACGCGCACGAACCCGAAGCGTTCAAACTGTATCACAGAGTCGGGTTTTAACTTTTTGCAAGCGCTTTCCGCGAACCCCTCGGTCACGGTGGCGTCGGGCATCACCACTTGGCACGGAAACGCTTCGCCTTTCGGTATCCAATGGATTAGGCGGGCTTTGGTTTTCCTCGCGTCCTCGTAGGATTCGCTTGCGAATGAGGCTTCTGCTGAGTCGGCTTTGATGCTTTCTATCTTCACGTTGAAAAGCTCCATCAGTCTGACTGTGGCTCCTGTCTCTGCGGCGTCTATGTCTTTTTTTGATATCCAGAACGTGGCAGTGTTGTCGCTGCTTTTAGGCGTTATTGTGTATTCTCTGTATCCTCTCGCAGGTTTTTCTGGATGCAGCGGAAGCTTAGCATGGAATGCTTTGGAGACTTGTTGAACTTTCAGTTCAGCAGGCTCGGAGACGAAGAAGTATCTGTCGCTTGTCGGGTCCAAGTTTTTGCGGTTGTACGCGTACAGGTTTTCCCAGCTCAGGGTAACGTCCTGCGGTTTGGATCCAACGTCGATTATCATTTTTCGGATGGCTTCAGGCGTTATTCCCCGTCTTCTCAAAGCTACGAAGGTGGCGAGGCGTGGGTCGTCCCAGCCCCTGTAGGTGCCTTCTCTGACGCCTTGCACAATCTTTGACTTGCTCAGGAACGCGCCGGTTATCTGCAGTCTGCCGTAGTGTATGGCTTCAGGATACTTCCAGCATAGGTGGCGGTACATGTATTCTTGTCTCACTTGGTTGGTTAGATGCTCTTTGCCGCGGATGATGTGCGTAATGCCCATTAGGTGGTCGTCTAAACCAGTTGAAAAGTTGTAGAGGGGCCAGACGCGGTATTTGCTGCCTAAACGAGGGTGGGGGTACTTCTTGGGATTGATTATTCTGAGCGCTGGCCAGTCTCGCACTGCAGGGTTCGGGTGTTTCAAGTCAGTTTTGACGCGGACTACGGCTTCGCCCTCCTTGTAGCCGCCGTTCAGCATGCGGTTCCACCGTTCCAGCTGTTCAGTGGGTGGCAGGTTGCGGCAGTTGCAGGGTTTTTGGGATAGCGCTTTTTTCCTGAACTCGTCGGGTATGCAGGTGCAAACGTAGGCATTGCTGTCTTTCAAAAGTCGTTCGGCGTATTCGTAGTATAGGGGGATGCGGTCGCTCTGGATGTATTCTTCGTCAGGCTTGCAACCTATCCACGATAAGTCTCGTCTAATGCTGTCGTAGAATTCGAGAACGGGTCTTTTCACTTTTGGGTCTGTGTCCTCGAAGCGCAGAAGGAATTTGCCCCTGTACATGCGCGCGTACTCGTGGCTGAGGATTATGGCTCTGGCTGAGCCCAAGTGCAAGACGCAGTCTGGGTTCGGCGAGAAACGCGTGACAACCTGCGGGTATTTATCTGCGTTCGGTAGGGGCGGTAGGTGTTTTTCCTCTTCCGCTTTTTCTTTCTTGAGCGCTTGTGGCCATTCGTTTTCAACGATGCGCTTTTGTTCCTCGGCTGAGATGCTGTTGACTTCGCTTACAATTTCGCCGACTAAAGCCGACAGTTCTTTTGCTTTAGTTTTCAGTTCTTGTCTTTCGCCGATAATTTTCCCGATGAGCGCGCCTGCTTGCGCTTTGCCGTTGTGCTGCGTGGCGTTTAGCAGGGCGGTTTTTCGAATAAGCTCCCTGAGTTCTTTATCATCTTTGAGTGTCAAGGGGTTTACGCTCTGTTGGCTAAATGTTTCTTTTAATCAAGAATTCCGCGAATGCTTTTAGTTTTTCCTTAACTTCCGCCGTTGGAAGAAGCTTTTCAGCTGCGCTCCAGCTTTCTTCAACCATTCGCGTGGCAGTCTGCTTCACGTGTTCTATGGCGCCGTATTTCTGCATGATAGCAATGGCTTCGTCGCGGAGCGCTTGGTCTGAGGTGTGCATGTTAAGGATTTGAATTAGCCGTTTCCTGTCTGCGCTGCTTGCTCTTTTCAGCGTGTGTATCACCATCAGCGTTCTCTTGCCTTCAGTTATGTCCTGTCCAACGCCGCCTTTTTTAGCCGCAAACTCTTTCCCCGTCAAGTCCAAAACATCATCCTGCATCTGGAACGCGACACCAATGCTTTCGGCGAGTCTTCCAAGCTTTTCCACCAGTTCTCTGTTGGCACCTGCCAAAATAGCCGCAATTTTAGCCGCCATCCGCGCCAACGTGCCCGTTTTGTACGCGCACATCTGCAGGTAATCCTCCTCGCTCAGGTCGTCCGCATTGGCTATGCCTCTGTGCCATGCGATGTCCATGGCTTGCCCCATGCTTAGGTTTATCATCTCCTGCACGTAAACCTCGTAGATGTCGCGGAGTTTTTCAGGTGGCAACTTCGCTTTTTTCTCCATGAGCGGCAGAAGTGGCAGGTAGTACATGGCGTTTCCCGCGTTCACCGCTATGTCCAAGCCGTAGATTCTGTATGTGCACGGTTTACCTCTGCGAAGCTCAGAAGAATCTTCAATGTCATCGATTATCAGCGTGCCGTTGTGAACGACCTCGGGGATGATGGCGAAGTCTAAGCAGTCCGCTGAGTTTCCGCCCAGTGCTTCGCAGATAAGCAGAAATAGGGCTGGGCGCCACCTTTTTCCGCCCCTGTCCAGAATGTCCCATATAGGCTCGGCAACCGCCTTGTTCAAAGTCTTCACGTTGTAGCTGTATCGTGGCGGCGTAATCTTGAAAAGAACGGAGTTCTCGGAGAACTTTCTCGGAATGTACTTTTCGATGGCTTTATCGATTAGGGGCGCTTTCTCTTCAAGGAACTTTGCAACATCCAACCTGTCAGCGCGCTCCTCTTTTGGCGTACTTGTCAACGTTGAAGCCACGTGTTTTCAGCCACTCAGCTGTTCCGTCCGTTATAACGATAGGTGTCTTTGCCAGATGCTCCACGTTTTCTGCGCCCACAAGAAACATGACGTTCCGCAACTCCTCAATCAAAAGTGAAAGCACCTTCTCCACCTCACCTGCGTCCTTAACTGCGGCTTCAAGCACTGGCTGAGAGACGCCCGCCAAACACGCGCCCAGCGCCAATGCTTTAGCTATATCTGTGCCGTTACGCACTCCGCCCGAAGCAACCACGGGTAATTTGACTGTTTGCGTGATTTCCACGAGGCTCGCCACTGTGGGAATGCCCCAGTCCCAAAAAGCCTCGCCCAGAAAACGTTGGACACTATGTGCTTTGTCTTTGGCGCGGTAATACTCAACCGCCGCGAAACTGGTTCCGCCTGCCCCAGCGATTTCTATGGCTTTCACACCTGCCGCTTCCAGTTTCTCCGCGTCTTCTGCAGATATGCCTGAGCCTGTCTCCTTCACAATCACGGGCTTGTCAAGTGCAGCCGCAACCTCGCCGATTTTGGCAAGAACACCTTTGAAACTGGTTTGTCCCTCGGGCTGAACAGCCTCCTGCAACGCGTTCAGGTGCACTGCTATCGCGTCCGCGTCTATCATTTCCACGACCCGTTTCACTTCTTTCAAGCCGTATCCGTGGACGAGTTGCACTCCGCCTATATTGGCGACTATGAATGCAGTTGGTGCTTTCTTCCGCGCTACAGTGAAGGTTTTCTCCAGTGCCTTGTCCTCAATGGCTGCGCGTTGGCTACCTACGCCCATGCCCAAGTGCAGTTTTTCAACGGCTTCTGCTAATGCCGCGTTTATCCGTGTTGCCTCCGCGGTTCCTCCCGTCATGGCGCTTACAATCAGCGGGGCAGCAAACTTGCGACTCAGGAAGGTTGTTGACAGGTCTATTTTCTGCTTGTCGATTTCTGGCAGAGCTCTGTGCACGAAACGTACATCTTCAAACCCTGCCTTGACTTTTCGAGCTTGAGCTTTCTGGTCTATGCATATGCGGATGTGGTCTGCTTTGCGCTTTTCAGTTTTCTCCGCCAATTTTACTCCTTCTCTATGATTGTACCTTCTACCGCTTCTCTCATAAGAGCTTTATAAACGCGGTTCGCTTTAGCCGCGTTCACGATGGTGACTGGGATGCCTTGCTCCACGGCAGGGATAAGCTCGGAGACCTTGCCGAGCATGCCGCCTGTAACGTCAGAGGCGGTGGATTTGTCCAGCTTATCCTGAATCTTTTTCAGTTCCGCCAGTGTCAGATTTGTGTAGAGTTGAGCGTTTTTCGAAAGTTTAGGGTCTGCATCGTACAAGCCGTCAGTGTCGACGCCGATGACTATTCTGCTTGCAGCAAGCTTCATAGCCAAATGCGCGACAAGCTGGTCGCCTGAGAGCACCGTGAACCCTAACTTCTCGTCAAGAACCGCGTCGCCGTAAAGAACAGGCGCAAACCCCATTCTCAAGTATGATTTCAAAATCGCGTCGTTGAAGCATTTGATTCTGCCGTTCTCCGTCACCACGCAACATGACGGCGCAACGCTTATGGCGGGGATGTTGTGCCACACAAGCGAGTCCATGACTAAGCCGTTGAGAACCGTCATCACATGATGGGTTTCGGCGAACCCCAGTTTCTGGGATTCTTCGCGTAAGCCTTCTTTTATGCCATATTTCTTAGCGGTCGGATGCCCGAAGCTGCCGCCGCCATGCACTATAATCAGGTTCTCGACGCGTGCTTTCTGTATCTCCTCGGACAGGCGGTTTATGACCGCAGTCCGCGCAGCAAGCTCGCCATCCTTGTCAGTTATGACGGAACCACCGATTTTCAGGACTATGGGTTTCGTTTCGCTCAAACTTTGGGACTCTCCACTCGTTTTATGGAGTACTTGCAGATTAATCTTGCACTAACGTGACCGTGCCGTCCTCTATCCTTACGATGTCGCCGGTCTTAATCCGCGCGATGTCCACCTTGTCAATACAGGGAATTTCCGAAATTATGGCGCCGACGGCCACGATGGTTTCGCATTCCTTGTTGATTATGCCGGCTGGCGCGGTGCCGTTCTTCTTCATCCTGTAAAGCGTGTATGAGCCCACGGTTGAGCC
Source organism: Candidatus Bathyarchaeota archaeon A05DMB-2 (assembly GCA_018475625.1). GTDB lineage: Archaea > Thermoproteota > Bathyarchaeia > Bathyarchaeales > Bathycorpusculaceae > A05DMB-2. The sequence continues at coordinate 39,069 of JAAKEZ010000006.1, read as the reverse complement.
TTTCCCGGTGGGGAACACGAGTATCTTGCCCTTTACGCGTTTCCCCTGCAGCTCATGTCCTTTCTCTATGACCTCGCCCGTGTTCGGGTCCACGCCGCCGTAGAAGGAGATGGGCATCGAAGTGGTCAGGGCTTCGCCTTCGCCCTTGCCCTTGTAGATGACTCTGCCTTTCAACTGCTCCATTTTCCAGTCACCGCCGCCATTATGCACTCTTCCAAGCTGCCCATTTTCGTTTTCATATTATTCTGCCGTGAATAAAAGCAGCCTTTCGCCGAGGTGGTGGCTAAGGCTTTAAACCTGCCCTTCAGCGGAGCCACCGCCATGCAGGTGTCGCATGCAAATTTGCCGCCAGCCCGCTCAATCACTTGGGTATAGCCGCGTTTGTCCGCGAGCTGCTTCGCTGAGCGTGAGGTGGCAACCCAGAACTCCGTGTTCTCCGCAACCCGCTTGCCTCTGAGCAGTTCCGCTATTTCAGCGATTTCTTTGATGGAGCAGTGCGGGCAGCCGACACATACAAAATCGATGTCGGTGACTTCGTCGTTGATGTTGTCATAGGCTTCTCGGATGTCACTTTGCTCCACCTCGACCGTGTCCTTTGGAACCTGACAGGTTTCAGCGCCCGGCGTTATGCCCTTCATGTAGAAGAGCGGTTTAGCGCCGTACGTCACGACTGAAGCGCAGAACGACTTCAACTCGTCCAGCCCCGCCTCGTCGATGCCTGTGATGTAGGGGATTTTGTTTTCAGCTTTCTTACCGATGGCGTAGCCGAGGGCGCCCCAGTCTGAGAACTTGGTTAAATCAGCGTTCACTTTGACATGGATGTCTGGCACTCGGTTCTCGTCCAAATGCAGCCCATAACACGGCGTCTTGCCCACGAACGCCGCCGCCAACGCTGATGGTCCACCTTCACGGTTCGTCCTTGCTCCGATAACCGAGTTGGCGAACGTTACTGCCGAGGACTCAGACCATGCGACATGTTCGCCGTAGCGTGGCAAATTGCCAATCAGGTAAGGCGTGCAAGTGCAGCTGACGAGTATGCCCATCTTCTCAAATGCCTCTATCACCATGTTCTGTTTCTGAGCGAATTCTTCGCTGATGCCCAGGTTGCGCCAGTTCTCCAAGTCCATCCCCGCCGGGTTCAGGGTGGTGAGCACTTTGACTCGCCCATCCTTTGCCAATTCGTTTAGAAACTCCAGCCCGGCGTCTCCGAGGTTGTGGTAGCTGACGCCTGCCACTTGGACGCTGCCGACTTTTATGAGACGTTCGGCGCCGTAGATGTCTCCGAGGGCGACGAGAATCTCCATGCTTTTGCGCACTGCGTAGCCTTCTTCGCCGTCGAGCATTCGCTGTTCTTTTTCCGTGAGATTCATAGCTGGTCACAGGTACTTGTTCAAATCTACTTTTCTATATCCTTCTTTCTTGAAGCCTTTACCCGTTGCTGTGAGGGGGATGGTGGCGTCTAAGCCTGCCTTGGATGTGGTGGCTTTTTTGCCCTCCGTCAAATCGCCCGATGGGTCAAGGGAGGAACCGGGCTGGTTGGACAGGATGACAGTGTTCTTGTCGGCTTGGAATCGAGTGGCTATTGCCCATTCCACGTCGTTTGAGTCGTAAATGTTTACATCGTCATCGACTACAACGCAGTGTTTAAGCGACTTGTGCCCTTCAAAGGCGGCTTCGATAGCTTTTCGTCCGTCGTCAGGGTTTCGCTTGCGGATTTGGACCACGGCGTGGAGCCAACTGCACCCACCCGGAGTTATGTAAACGTCCTTGCACTCGCAGACTTTGTTCACCGCGTTAAATATGGTTGGTTCTTTGGGCATGCCCATCAGGAATTTGTGCTCGTTCCTGCCTGCGAGTATGGTCTGGTATATGGGCTGCTTCCTGTGAGTGACGCATTTAATCTCTATTATGGGCTGCTGACGTACTCTGTCAACTATTCCCGTCAAATCCAAAAATGGTCCTTCTGGCGCCTTTTCCTTCGTTATTCTTCCTTCGAGGACGATTTCGCAGTCTTTTGGCACCTCAAGGTCGATGGTTTTGCACTTCACCAACTCCATTTTCTCCAGCGCATTAGCCATTCCCAACTCGTCAATGCCCATCGGCAAGGTGGTGGCAGCAGCGAGGAGCAAGGCGGTGGAGTTGCCGATGCATATGGCTATGTCCAGTTCTCCGCCTGCTTTCTGGAGGGCTGAGTCGGTTCCGCGGTTCTCCACGATTCTTGCGACGAAGCGGCGCTTGTCAAGCAGCATTAGCCTGTGGAAGCACATGTTTCGGGCGTTGAATTCAGGGTCGCGTATTATGGAGACGGCTGAGGCGATATATTTGCCTCCGTCCTTTTCCGTGTAGCGCATAATCGGCAGCTTCGTCAAATCCACGTCGCTTTCGATTACCTCCTGGCATTCGCCCTTCTCCACAGTTTCTGGTGGCACAGGGTTCTCTAAAGCCGCGGACAGCCGATACAGCAATTCGTCTCTTTTTATGCCTAGTGCTCTGGCGATGAGTTCTTTCGAAGAGACCAAGCCAGCGACGACGGGGATGCTGGATTCTTTAACGTTTTCGAAGAGCACAGGTCTCTCGCCCAATGCCTCTATAACACCAGCCATCTCGTACTCGGTTGACACTTCCCTGCTTATCCTAGTTAGTTCTCCGTTCTGGCGAAGCTGTTCCAAGAAACTTCTAAAACCCACGTTTCATTCGCCTTCGTTCCTTATTGGTTTCAATTTCTCTTTATAACTTTTGGACGCCAATCATCGTCCTCAACACTTCAAACCCCTGCTGCTCGATGGCTTTCGCCACTTTCTCCTGCAATTGCCTGCCCGGCGTTAGAGCGACCATGCAGCCTCCGCCCCCGCCGCCCGTGAGTTTAGCGCCGAAAGCACCTTGTTTTCTGGCGATGCCCACCAGCAGGTCGAGTTCTCGGCTTGAAACTTCAATTTCCTGCAGTAAGGTGTGGTTTTCATTCATGAGCGCACCGACTTTTTTTAAGTCGCCTGCTTCCAAGGTTTTCCTGCCCTCGATGGCTATTTCTCCGGCGCGTTTGAACAGTGGGTCATATTTCTGCGGGTTTTTCCGTTTTCTCTCGGCGACGCCTTCGACCATGGCTTTGGTGTTGGCGACCTTGCCCGTGCTGCCTATGACAATCTCGACGGGCTGTGGCGTATGCAACCTTTCGACGAAGTCTGGTCCGCCGCTCATGTTCTTCTGAAACCACATCAAACCACCATATGTAGCAGCCGTGTTATCGATGCCTGACGGGTTCCCAGCGTATGCCTTCTCCGCCTCGTAAGCAGCCTGATTAATCCGCTCATCCGGCATGGTCATGCCGAGTTCTTCTGCGATGGCTCGGGCGATGGCGACGCTGCTCGCCGCGGAAGCGCCTAATCCGCTGAATCCGGGAAGCGTCCCGCCTATCCATATGCTCAGAGGCGTTTTAGGGTCGATTCCCATAGCCTTCAGCATTCGCTCGATGGATTCCAGTTGCTGGAGCCGTTTTTCTTCGCTGTAGCCCTTCGCGGTTTTCCTCTCATCCTTAACACTGATGCCTTTTCCGATTTTTTTCACTACTGCGTCGGTTGTGGAATCGATGGCGGAAACGATGCCGGGCACGCCGTGCACGACGAAGTGCTCCCCGAACAAAATGACTTTACCATAGCCAGATCCTTTTCCCATTATGAAGCACCTTGAGGAATAGGTATATGTAGAATAAATAAAAACATTCTTTCCATGTAGCAGACAGAGACTGCAGAAAAAGATGTGCAGTTTTTGTGTGCAATCACTGAATCTACGTGGTTTCTTGTTGGGAGCTTGTTTACAATATTCCTATGCCATGAAGTATGTGAACGCTTATTGTCAAATAGAATGTTACTGCTGAACCAATATGCAGAAGTTTCAGTGTTTGCGGTTTAACCTTCGAAAGTAAACGGAGTCTCTGAAGAATCCCTGTGCTAACCAGTAAAAGCACTGCAATGTACAAAACTAAACCAGTCCCAAGGTCTGGATATGCTTCTGCTGGTCTGCTGATTTGGCTTGCAAAATGAAGTGATATTAATAGAAAAGATAGCAGGTTCCCAAACATGTGAGTTCTATAAAGCATTTGATATTTTTTCGGGAAACGTTTCTTGAAAAAGGCGATTATCGGTACGGTAAAGGCAATGTAAATCGTTCCTATCCAAGTAAACCAATGAGTGATTCGAAATGGGCCAATGAAGAATGCGAAACGAATCCAGTGCAGGCTCATTGCGATTATCAAGACAGCAGTGACGGTTATGATTAACGCTATTGCCCATAAGTCTTTTTCTCCTTGAACCCTCATTGGACACTTTCCTCCTTCACCTCACTATAACACTGTTATATAAGTGGAAACCCACGTATTAACCTTTCCAATAAACCTCCATTATGTGCCAGAAAAGAAAATGACAAGCCGACCGTAGTTATACCCAAGCAGTCTCAAATTAGCTGTTCCATGCCGTTCTCGGGGGAGAACGCTCTGTTCTCGGGGGAGAGCTAAATCCCACTTTTGCTACTGCATGAAGTGGAGTAGTGATGAACCTATGAAAACAGCAACTCAGCTAACAAGAAAAACAGCAACATGGATGATTGCGGCACTGCTTCTAACAAGCCTCTTAGGCGTAGCATCAGTGAAAGCGCAAGCCGCCGCTGACCCCAACACGGTTGCGCTGTGGCACTTGGACGAGGTTTTGCCAGACGGCTACAGAGAAATAACACCTGACGCCACGGGACAGAACCCGGGAATTCTGATACACGCTCCCGCTGCTCCCGAGCTGGTTGAGGGCAAATTCGGCAAAGCCATGAGCTTCGACGGCGACAACGGCGTGTACGTGCCCATCCGCTTCCTCGTGGGTTTCCCACCTTCCCCCGAGCCCATCTACATTCCCGTCTCCACCAGCCTAGACATCCCCAAAGAGGTCAAGATTGAGGCGTGGATAAACGTGCAAGGCTTCAAAAACGTAACCTACAACAACATCGTAGTTAAATGCACCCGCACCGACGCCAGCTCGGAGAACGTCACCAGAATCTTCGGCATAGCAGTGAAAGCAGGCATACCTCAGAACGGCTACACGGTGCCAACAGGCGCCCTCAGCGGCTACGTGTACACAGACACAGACGGCTTCAACGAAATAGTCACAACAGAACCCGTGGTCCCGATTGGCGAGTGGATACACGTCGCCTTCACCCGCACCAACACGGGCATGCACTTGTACGTGAACGGCGCAGAAAAAACCGTCAAAGCCATCTACGGAACCCAAAACCCACAGGGCGACATGATAAACGGCACCGAAGTATACCTTGGACACGACGCAGAAGTCATCATAGACGAAGTCCGCATCAGCAACCTCACACCAGAACTGCAAACCGTTGCCTCACAAATCGACATCGGACCGAACCTGCTGGTCGCAGTAATAGGGGTGGCTGCGATTTTCGCCGTGGCGTGGCTTCTGCGCAGAGTCGTCCAGATGTGGGTGATTCGTTCAAGAGCCTAAAAACAGGAGCCTCAGGAACGTGGGCATCGGGCTAAAACTCTTAGAACTGCTGCTTCGCCAGAAACTCTTCGGTCAAGGCTTAAAAAGCGAACCAAACACCCCGCTAATTGTGTCGTACGCAGTCACCAAAGCCTGCAACCTCCAATGCCTACACTGCCACGTTTCCGCCAACGACGCCATGAAGGACGAGCTTAATCTGCAGGAAGCGATGCAGGCGATAGATGAGATGGCGAACCTTGGAACCCAAGCCCTGATTTTCAGCGGCGGAGAACCCATGCTCAGAAAAGAATTCGTCTTGACGCTTGCTGAACACTGCGTTGACGCAGGCATAATTCCCGCAATGCTCACAAACGGCGTGCTAATCAACCACAAAACAGCCATGGAGCTGAAGGATGCAGGAATAATGGCTGTAGGCATACCGATAGACTCAGTCATCCCTGAACGCCACGACCAGCTAAGAAACGTGCCCGGCACCTTCACGAAAGCTGTGAAAGCAGTCCAAGCCTGCCTAGACGTTGACTTAGAAGTTGTCATAACCACCATGGCATTAGAAGACACTTTCGACGAGATACCAGAGCGAATAGATTTCTTGGCAGCGCTTGGCGTGGAGCAGGTCGCCGTTTACGATTTGGTTCCAGTGGGACGCGGAAAAGACGTCATGGACCAAGCCATGAGCCAGACGCAACGGGAAAACCTGATACGGTATCTCCAGCAGACGCAGGAAAACAGAGACATGGTCTTCACCATGTCAGGCGGAATCCCGCTTTACCCCGAAATAGCCCTTGAAATGCACAGGTTCAACGACACCAAACCCCGCGATCTGCTACTAAAAGAATTCTGGATACACAACCCAGTCGGATGCCACGCCGGCATCTTTTATTTCAGCTTGCGACCCAACGGCGATGTTTATCCCTGCACCTTCCTCCCCGTCACAGTCGGCAACATCCGCGAGCAAAGCCTCACCAGCATCTGGCACAACTCCAAAATCCTCAACGAACTCCGCGAGAGAAGTTTGCTGAAGGGGAAATGCGGCAGATGCGAGTATCGCGATAGCTGCGGCGGATGCAGAGGAAGAGCCTACGCATGCAGCGGCGACTACTTGGAAACCGACCCAGTCTGCCTGCGCGACCTGATGGTGAGGGAAAATGTGTTTCCTAAAACTGTGAAGCGCTTCGGATGGTGCGTAGGATAAACCCGCAAAACATGCCTTGCCAATTCGCGAGCGATATAGAGGATATCGGGAACATTTTGCGGCATGCGGTTTCAGTGTGCTGGAGAGGTGCAGGAGGCTGTACCCGCACCTTCACGACAGCAACGGCTTCTTCGCAGCCAAACCACGAAAACAACAATCCTTTACCGCCTTGCCAGCACGTCTGCGCTTCCTGAAGTACACCAACAACAGGTTCAATACGAACCTACCCTCTATAGGTTTCTGCATCGAATTCATATTAGGCGGCAAATAGGCTGGTTGCCAAAAAATGCACGCGCTAAGCGGCGTCGTGTTTCTGTTATTATGCTTCCCTTATCGCCAAGGGCAGGTGTTTTAGCTTGAAAAGTGCAGCTTATCCTCTATGAGTGTTGTGTGGTATGGCAAGATTAAAAGGGAACTCCACAATAGCGTATTAGCTTGGTGAACGGTTTATGAGCAAAAGCGAAAGCGAAGTCACAGTTAAGTATGAGCCCTTCAAGGAAATCGTCATAATGGAACGCACCCTCTTCTCCACGCCTGAAGACATTGCCCGCTTTACTTCCGTCATCGCAGGTGGCAAACTTGCTGGACTCTACTGGGTTGATGGCGTCGTCTTCCTCTACTTCCCGCTTCCGGCGTCCACAGCGGCAGTTGCCAAGATACTTATCGAATCAGGCAAGGTCTACTGGACCTTTGTTGGCTATGCGCTGATGCCGAAGTACGCGCCAACCATAGAAACCAAAGAGAAAATGATTGTCCCAGTCATAGACATATCCGCTGACTCAGTCCTCACAAGAGTCGCAAAATGGCTCAAAGAACAAACGTAAAAAGTCTAAACGCGAAAGGCTGACGGTTTCGCAGGGGTTCCTGCATTATTTGAAAAGAATAAAGCTTGCGGGCAAGGTTTTCTCTGGTACAGGCGAAGGCAGAAGGTACCTTACGTTGCCATGGGTTAAACGGCAAATCGAGGAGAAACTCGGCTTCACACCATACCCCGGGACTCTGAACATACTGCTTTCTGAAGAAAGCGCAAGGCGCAGAAAACTGCTTGAAACAGCAGATGCCATGAAGATTAACCCTGCCGAGGGCTACTGCAGCGGAATACTCCACAAAGCACGCATAGAAGAGGCGGAATGCGCCATTGTAATCCCAGAGGTTGCAGGCTACCCTAGAGATTATCTGGAAGTCATTGCCGCTGACTATCTTCGGGCGAAGCTTCAGCTAGAAGACGGCGACACCGTCACGGTCACAGCAAACCTATAGCACCGGTTGAGTCTTGCTTCTTCGCTTCAGAAACTCGCATAGGTACTCATCTGCACAACCGTTTTTCTGCAAGTATGCGCCGTAACTTACGAGTGCGTACATTGCTCTGGCTGCGTCTTCTGGCGAGGGAAACGACGGAATACCCAACTTGTCAAATCTGAAGCGGGTATACAGTGCCATTTCGGTCTCACCGATGTCGCACATGACGATGGGTTTGCTGTATTTAGCGGCAACCTTTGCGACACCTTCAATGTATTTTTCACGCAAGCCTGGCAGATGATGTAAACCCAGCAAGAGAATGCCGTGAACATCGGGCGCCCTGAACATCAGGTCCGCCGCGACCTCGAACATGTCGTCGGTCACTGAGCCCGTGAGGTCAACGGGGTTGCTTGTGGCTGCAAACTTGGGAAGCACGCTTTGGTCTTTGAGCCTCTGGAACTCCTGCAGCGTAGCATCCGAGAACCGCTCCACGGTTAAGCCGTTGCTTACCAACTCGTCCACCGCCATTATGCCCGGTCCACCTGCGTCCGTGAGGACCCCAATGTTTTTACCCATTGCTGGCGGCTGCATGGACAATGCTTTTCCAGTGTCAAAGAATTCTTCCATGTCTCTGGCGCGGATGACCCCGGTCTGCTCGAACGCTGCATCATAGATTTTGTCGGAGCCCGCGATGGCGCCCGTGTGTGAGGCTGCGGCTCTGGCTCCTGCGGCGCTTCTCCCTGCTTTAAGTGCCACTATGGGCTTTTTCAACGTGACTTTTTTGGCAATGCGGAGAAACTCTCGTCCGTGCTTTATGTCTTCCACATACAAGAGTATGACTTTCGTCTCCTTGTCGTATAGCAGGTAATGCATCATTTCTGATTCAGTTACGTCGCACTTGTTGCCGAAGCTTACGAACTTGCTAATGCCAATCTGGCGCCCAGCCAAGAAGTCGAGTGCGGCGACTCCGAAGGCTCCGCTCTGCGTGACTATAGCTATGTCTCCTGATAACGGTCTCGGCGTGGCGACCACTTCGTCGCCTGTAGTCAGCACCTTGGTTTCTGGAAGGAAAAGCGTGTCCACACCCGTTTTGGAGTAGTAAACGCCAAGGCAGTTGGGTCCCAAGACGCGGATTCCGGCTTTTTTGGCTATAGCTGCAATTTGGTCTTCGAGCGCGGCGTTTCCGATTTCCCTGAAGCCTGAAGTGATGATTATGGCGGTTTTGACTTTCTTCGCCGCCGCTTCTTCCATAATAGTTGGTACGGCTTTGGCTGGAACCACGATCACTATGAGTTCCAGCTCTCCTGGAATCTCGGTGATTGATGGGTAGCATTTGAAGCCGAGAATCGAGTCTTCGTGAGGGTTCACGGGATAAACCTCGCCTTTGAAGACACCGCGGTTCTTGTTGTTAGCGAAGTTCCTGAAAATTACGTGCCCAGCCTTGTCTATTTTTTTGGTGGCTCCGATGATGGCGACTGAGCAGGGCTTGAAGAAGGCGCCTAGCTTCTCAGTTTCTTCCATAAACGTCACGCAGTTTCTTAAAGGCGATGACAGGTTTATCCTTTACTCTTCTTGAGTCTCACGAGGACAATGGGCTTATGCTCTAACCGCGCAAGCATTTCCCAGCTTACACCTGTCACAGACACGCTGAACCTCGCAGCCATGTCCCAAACCGTGGCACCTGAACCTGGGCCTCTAACCCTGTCTGCGATGTTCGCAATTTCCAACGCTTCTGCTGCTTGCAGCCTGCACCCCGCGACAGCCAGCGGTGTCGAGCTTCTCTTAAGCCTGAATGCACGACCAAAGATGTACGTGGTGAAGCCCGCGGCAGAGTGTATGCCTTTCATTGGTCTTGGGCGGGGCGTGAAATGGAAGTTTCTGAACGTGTAAGTCTTGTCCGTGTCCACGATCACCACGCACACGCGCTTTCCGAGTGTCCGCAGCACGTGTCGCTGGATTTGCTCCGCCACTTCAGAGGCGTCGCTCAAAGGCAAACTCACGAAGGAGTATGGTAGGTTAGAGCCATCGATTCCACCCTCCGACCCGAACATCAACGCCTGCAAAACCCCCGCGTGCTCCAGAGCGACCTGTTTATGTCGGCTCCCCGTCTCCAGCGGGTATTCGCGGAGTCGACGCAACAGCCGTTGCCCGAAGTGGCAGATCACGCCGAGGAGGTATCCCCATGCAATCCGCATCCACAGGCGAGCGATGAGCTTCGCGTTTAGGCTGGGCTGAACGGTGCTTTCGTCGAGAATTCTGCCGAGCGCGGTTGAAATCGCCTTCTCAGAAACAATCAGGAAATCGCCGTCGTCCACTTTTGCCTCTATGGCTGCGGTGATTATTTTTAGGTAGTTCTCGCCGGGCTTCCAGAACCTTGTGGCTGCAGCCAACGCACGATACTTCGTCATGATACAGCACTTGCACAAGGCACATTTCTGCTTATTCTTAATAAAAGGATTAATTTTGTATTCGCGTTAACCTGCTTAGATAAATGTCCAGATGGCTAAGTAGCTCTTCCTCCTCAAAGGTCATCACTACTTTTACGCCTGAAAACTCCAATGCGGATAAACTCCCTCTATATGTTTATGTAACGAACCACTATTAGGCTCCAAATACTCTGGGAAATGAAAAAAGAAAAAGAGAAGCGATGTTTATTCTAGGATTCTTTCTATGGCGTCTTTCTCGACTTCGTCCGCCAGCGGTATGCCTGTGACTTTCGTGGCCAGTTCTGACAGGCTCATGAGGTCGTTTCTGCCGATGAGGTTCAGCCTCCACTTCCTGTTGCCCGCCATAAGCTGCTTCAATCCCACGCCGATCCTGTCAGATAGATAGGTGTAGACGCCTATGCTTTCTGCTGGTATGTCGCTGAAGCGTTCGCCGTACTTCGCCTTCAACTCGGGTGTGGCGATGAAGAACCTGTCGGGTGTGGTGCCGAATCGGTCTGCGAAGACTCTGGGCAGCTTCCCTTCCTGCGCCAATTGTTTGAAGTAGCTTGCTTTCATGGCTGCGGTTATGGGCGAGCGCCCCATCAGAACTGCCTTTACCAGTGGTCCTTGTCCGAAGTTGCTCATGGCTATAGTTTTGAAGATTGAGGTTTCCTCGATGAAGCCGCCTGCCATCACGAGGTCTGGCACGTATCGCCCTTTCTTCTTGAGTATCTGCGCGCAGCGTAGCACTATGGCTTCCAAGTACACGGTTGGGATGCTCATCTCGTCCATCATGGGCACGGGACTCATGCCTGTGCCGCCTCCTGCGCCGTCGAAGCTTAACGCGTCGATCTTGGCTTCTGAGGCGAACTTCATGGTGTAGGCGACTGCTGATGGTCGGTATGCGCCTGTTTTGAGGAATACACGTTTTGCGCCTTGTTTGCGCAACCACTCGATGTCTTCGATGAACGGCTTCTCTTTTGGTATGCCGACTCTGCTGTGGCGTTCGAAGGTTTGGAAAACGCCGTCTTTGAACGCTTGCTGCACCACCGGGTCTTCTGGGTCTGGGATGACTATGTAGCCTCTCTTCTTAAGCAGAATGGCTTTCTGCAGGTCTTTCAAGCGGACTTCGCCGCCGATGGCTTTGGCTCCTTGCCCCCACTTTCGTTCGATAATGTTTACTTCCAGCTTTGAAAGTGCGTACACGTCTATGCCTAGTTTCTGGTCTTCCACGTTAGTCTGGACTATGACATCGCCGTGTTTTCCGTCCCAGAACTTCCTGAACGCGTCGACTCTGCGTTTCAGTTCTGGAGAATGAGTGACTTTGCCGTTTTCTATGGTGGCGTTTACGTCCATGCCACAAATGTTTTCTCCAATTGTTATGCTTACTCCTGAGAGTGCCGCTCCAATTGCTAGTCCGTCCCAGTTTATGCGTGCTACATCTGTTGAGCCGAAAGCGCCTGTGAGTATGGGCAGTTTCAGCGGCATTCCGCCGACTGAGGTTTCCACGTTCACGTTTGGAAATATGGCTTCTTCTGAGCTTTCTTTGATGCCTTGGACTTCGAAGAGTCCTGCTTGGATGCTGAAGTGTGACCAGTCTAAGCCGAAGTTTTTGAGTGCTCCTGCGGTGCTTGTTCCGAACTGGGCTGGCTCTGGGTACAGTGCTTCTCGTCCGCGGAAAGCTGAAAGGCTGATTTCGCACAGCACTGGACAGTCACGGATGCATATGGGGCACATTCCGCTTATGGTGCTTGTGTCTTTAACGCGTGTTGATGTTCCAGCGGTTGATTTTCCATTCAAGTATGAACCGTTCTTATGTACACGTTCACTCATTTTCCATGTTCCCCTGTTTTACATTTGAGCATTTTATGTAGTTCTAAGAGTTGGGAAATTGTACAGTCATTCGCTATATATTGCTATTCACAATTATTTGTATGTAAGAAAATGATTTTCTCGTGTGGTAAATGAAACATTTGTTTAAGCTTGCGCGTAACATGAAAATGTTTCCTAAAAACCGACATTCCTTGAATGTTTATCCAAACAAATCTAAAGTCCCTTGCCCCACTATCTTGGGACCTGCTTTCTGCGTTTTGTTTCCTTCTTTCAGACACCTTGGGCACACGCAACGAAAAGGAAAGTCCTTTGTGGCGCACGACTCGTAATACTTGCAGTCTTGACAGGGGAAATCTCCGCCGCAGATAATGCAATTCTGCAAAAACTTCACTTCCTCGTTTAGAATGCCAGAGATTATGTCAACGAGTTTTTCAATGTTGTTGTAACTGCTTATGGTGAAGGCAGCCTGTTCTCGGTTATACTCCAAACCAAGCCTTAACAGAAGGAGGAACTTTTCTTTTTCAACACGAGGAAGCTTGAAAGCTTTCTTGTTAAGAACCGCCAATGTCTCACCTTCAACTAGAACTTACTCATTTTAACTAAATAATCAACCTCTTCAGGCTCCAGCTTAAGCCAAGAAGCTATCGGGCTTACCTTGCGCTTCTGCAGCATAACTTTGAGGAAAGGAACGAAATCGTTTTTAGCAGCTGCTCGCGAAACGTGACATCGCAGTGCTATTTTAGCGCAAATCGCATCCAAAATCGTCCTCTTCCCCTTCGTCCAGAACAAAGTGATGATCCTAATCGGCGGCGAAATAAACTCAAAAGGCTTGTACGATTCGGGCGAGACCGCAGCGGCTTCCGCCATGGAGTTGTAGAAGTATCTGAGAAGATGCCAGTTTTCCGTACCAATCCTTCCCCTGAACATATCTGCCCGCGAAACAAAGTCGTAAGCCTCAGCAAGCTCCACAGGGTTGAGGTATCGCCGCGGAAGATTATCGCTTACAGACATCAGAAGCTCGTCGTGATCCACGCTCGAGCGCTTCAGCAAATTCTCAGCTTCTGCGAGGGATTTCACTGAGAAGAAGCTTCTAAGCGTCTCTTCCACCCCTATGTCCTTGTTTCTGGAGCTCAGCACCATGGTGTCTTGGAGCGTGAGAACTTTGCCCGCCTCCGCTAAGCTTTGCAGGTCGTTTATGGCTGAGCGCATGTCGCCTCTGCTGTTTTGGGCAATTCTCTCCAGTGCTTCAAACTCCGCTTCAACATGCTCCATTCGGCAAATTCTCCGCAACGTTTCAATTATCAATGGGATGCGCACTTGGTGAAACCTTATCAGCACGCTGACTTTTTTCAGGGGTCTAATTTTCTCCAAGTCAGGGTCGTTCGCAGCCATAATAACTGGCACACGTGACTCTTCAACTATCCTCACTATCGCTCCTATTCCGCCCCTGTCTTCTTTGCCAGCCACGCCGTCAACCTCGTCCAGAAACACGAGATTTCCTTTGCCACCAGTTGAAAACGTGTCCAACCCCACAAAGGAAGTCGCTGGTGCAGCAACTTTGTTTATCGCCTTCTCCGTCCGCGTGTCACTCGCGTTCATCTCAATAATTCTGAAGCCAAACTCATTCGCTGCTGCGTTGACCAGAGCCGTTTTCCCCACGCCTGGCGGTCCATAAAGCAAAACCGCCTTTTTCTTGCGGCACTTGCTCTTTAACCATTCGACAAAGGTGGCTTTGGCTTCTTCATTTCCGATGACGTCAGCTATTTTTTGAGGGCGGTACTTTTCAACCCACAGCACGTCATTTTTCAATTAGTTACCCCTTTTAACTTCCCAACCTTGCCGAACTGCGCCAGCAACGCGCTTAGCTGTATGTCGCTGTTCGCGCCTTGGGTCATGCGAAAATCATACTCGCCGATGATTTCGCTCAGTTCAGCCTTTTGCTCGGGGGATATGTAAGAGAGTTTGAGCAGTTCCCTCTGCATCTGGCGAACTATTTCTGAACCGGAAAAACCGTAAGAACCAATCAAGTCGTACATTATCTTTCGCGCTTCAATAAAGTCGCCATTCAACGCTTTGTTTAGCATCATCTGGACCTGCTTCGGGCTGGCTTCGCCAACAACCTGAAGAACCGTTTTCTCATCCACCACACCGTCGCGGTACACGGCAGCGGTCTGCAACGCGTTTATGGCATGTCTCAGGTCGCCTTCTGAGTATTCAACAATCATTTCGGCAGCTTCAGGTGAAAGCGTCACGTTCTCCTTTTTCGCGATAGCTTCCAGATGCTTTACCATCGCTTTTGTGTCCAGTTTTGAGAAGCGGAATATGGCGCAGCGGCTCTGAATGGGCTCGATAATCTTGGATGAATAGTTGCATATAAGGATGAATCGGCTCGTTCGAGAACTAGTTTCCATTATCCTCCTCAATGCTGTCTGCGCTGGCCCAGTCATCTGGTCGCTTTCATCCAAAATAACGAGTGCAAAAGGCACATTGCCGAAAGCTGACCTGCTGTAACGTGAGAAATCTTTAATCCTTTCTCGCACCGTGTCGATTCCCCTCTCGTCAGACGCGTTTAGCTCTAATGTGAAAGTTCGCCAATTTTCACCGAACAGTTCGCGGGCGATGCACAGCGCGACCGTGGTTTTGCCGGTTCCGGGTATGCCCGACAGAAGCAGATGCGGCATCGTCTTGGGGTTTTTCAAGAAAGCCTTCAGGCTGTCCACGATGTCCTTTAAATCTACGATTTCATCAAGGGTTTTCGGACGATACTTTTCCACCCACATTACTGCTTCTTCATTAGTTGCCATAAATCCCCCTCACTGTCAAGGTCACAGTTAACTTGTTTTGTATTCTTAATTTACTTTTCCATGA
Source organism: Candidatus Bathyarchaeota archaeon A05DMB-2 (assembly GCA_018475625.1). Lineage (GTDB taxonomy): Archaea > Thermoproteota > Bathyarchaeia > Bathyarchaeales > Bathycorpusculaceae > A05DMB-2. Next base: position 24,010 of record JAAKEZ010000006.1, on the reverse strand, counting down.
TGGCTCTCACGGTCGCTAACTAATGGTGGCTACTGTCTTAAACCAGAAATATCTGAAAACGTTCAAGACTCTACAACCCTAGTGGATTCTGCTTCCTTCCGCAATATCCTTCTCCGGCTGTAAAACGGCGACGTTGCCCTTGTCATCCTCAGCCGCCAATATCATACATTGCGACTCCACGCCCATCACTGTGCGTCTTTTGAGGTTGAGGATGAAAACGCATTTCTTGCCGACAAGGTCTTCAGGCTTGTACCACTGCAACAGCCCCGCTACCGCCTGCCGCTCCTCCGCGCCAAAATCCACCATTATTCTGATGAGGTTTCTAGAGCCGGAAATCTGGTTTGCTTCAGTTATTTTCCCTATACGCAGGTCGAGTTTTTGGAATTCTTCGAATGGAATCTCCATTTCTTAAGTGCCTCGCTTTTTCTCATGCCGTGAAAGTATAAAGGCTTTGAGGCTCCCGCATATGGGTCCCCTCACCAATTCACGACAAAAGTCTCTTTTCTTTCGTCGCAATTTCATGTGCAAGCCGAAGGGGCTCTGGAATTCGGCTATTACACACTGATTGTTTAACGACTTTCACGGCTGTGCCGAGCGAAACCATGTGTCCAACGCTCACGAATACGGGTTTTGCGCCCTTTTTCGTGTTCACAATCGAACCAACCGTTTCGCCATCGTGAACCAGAAATATTTCTCCCGCCGCTTCCACGGATGTGCCAACCAGCTTTTCCTTCGCCACTCCAACCGTCGGCTTTCCAACTGCTAGCCCCAAATGACTGGCGAACCCGCAACGATAAGGATGAGCCATGCCATGTCCATCAACGAGGAAAACATCTGGCTGCGACTTCAGCTTCCTAATGCATGACACTGAAGGCGGGATTTCCCTGAACGAAAGCAAGGTCGGAATGTAGGGAATTTTGACTTCGCACACGACGGTCTGAGATTCCAACAGTTCGAGGGATTCGTAGTTTAAAACTGCCACGGCGCCTACCGCCAAGCTGCCAAGGTACGCGACGTCAACCCCAGCGATACAGGTAATTTTCTTGGGCAGTCTGTCTTCCGTAATGATTTTTCGTGATAGGCGTTTCTGCGCTTCATGAGCCTTGGCGATTGAAAAGTTATGCAACTTGGCGAGAGGTGGGTTCATCGATTAACCTTTTTGCGGGCGCGTTCAAACTGCTTTAGATAGTCCTCTAGCGCTTTTCTCCGCACTTCTTGGGTAACGTCTCCCCGCGTCGTTTCGATGATTTTGCGTGCAACGTCGCATTTTCTTCTGAGACCCGGCACTAGCATGTACGCCTCGTCCAACGCCATCAACTCGACGTAGACCTCGTCCATAATTTTCAGGTATTCTTCGCCTTTTTCTGCATCTCCCTCGCGAAGTGCATCTAAAACCGCGCGTCTGCATTCGCCTATCACGTCAGCCAGACCCAACGCATAATCCACTGATGGCACATTGATTTCTTGCGGCGTAACGAAACGCGATTCTCTAATCAGGGTTAGAAGAATATTGGCTTCCGCGTATTCCTGAAGCGCCGCATTGAACATGCCGCCGTAGATTATGTCTGGGTGCTCTTTAGCCAAGCCTTGAAGTTCCATTATTATGTTTCTTGCGTTTTCTATCAGTTTTTCGGCTTCTTCCTGTTTTTTCTGGTGAACGAGGAGTATGGCTCGTTTGGAAAGGCTCGTTGCCTTTTGCATGTTTTCATGCGTGGTTTCTCGGATTTTGTCTTTTTCCGTAAGCTCCTTTTTTATTTCTTCCAAAATAGGCTTCAAAGTTGACAACTTGTATCACTCTACCATAATAGAAGGTGTCTGGTTATTTATTGATTCGTAAAAAAAAAGTTGGGCTTGAACTTGTTAGTCCAATTTATGTTTATGCCTGTTCAGGCTCAGGCGCTACCCATCTTTCGACTAATAGCTTGTCATCTTTCAGCTTGAAGCTTACTTTGACGAATATGCTGTCGGCTCCCTTGAACGGGAACATGCTGTCCTCCGCTAAATCCTTAGGTATGTAAATCAGGTATTTGCCGTCTTTTCTCCTGAACAAACGTCCCCTTCCCTCGCTTACCATTTATTCACCACCGTTAAATTAAATTCTCGGTTTCATATATATGGTCGTGAAAATTCCTATTTAAGCTTATCATTCACATTTTTCATTAACCTCTTATTAACTATCTTGAATATAATCAAAAATTGAATTATTTAATGGTCCTATCTTGTTGTTTTAAGACGATTCAAAACGTATTGGCTTCTTACGTGTGCTCAATAATACAACTCGACTTTCGACCGCTTCATCAATAATACCGTAACCCGTCAACTCCGCCAACCGCTCCGCAAAAGCATAAACCTCACCGTGCTCAGGCATATCCTCGAAACGCAAACGGAGGGTTGAAAATCCAACATGCATGTACGCCTTAGCCTCAATGTACGTGGGACTTGCCTTTTCAACAAGCTCAGCATACCCCTCAACAGGCTCCATGTTATGCCCCCGCACCAAAGTCATGCGGATCACAGTGGGACATCGGAAACTCGGCAGAGAACCAAGCGTCTCACGCAACTTCGCCCAAGCACTTGGCAGTTGAGGGCGGCAAACACGCCTGAACACTTGCTCATTTGGAGCGCAGACGGAAATATATAGTTGTGTCGGCTCTTCACTTAGCTCGGCAAGTTTCGAGGGCATGGTGCCGTTTGACACCAAAAACGTAGTGAACCCTTCATGGTGGAATGTGCGAATTAGCTCTCCGAGATTTTCGTAAAGCGTAGGCTCACCGGTCAAGCTTATGGCAACATGCCTTGGTCTAAGAGCCTCCGTGAGTTTCCGCCAGTCTACTTTCGAGTTTCCCATGTATCCGCTGAGGATTTTATCTTGAGCCCGCAAGCTTCCGCTTACGATTTCCTCAACAGAGTCCCAGTCTGGCGGTTGCATCTCGTTCCACGTGACTTGCAGGTCTCCGCTCTGTGCTCTCCAGCAAAACAGGCACTGCTGTGTGCAGTAAAAAAGGGCAGGTGTCATTTGAACGCATTGGTGGGATTTTATGCCATAAAACTTCTGTTTGTAACATGGTCTTCCATGAACCAAGGCTTCGTGAAGCCACTTGCACTTTTTGACCGCTGAATGTTTGCCCACAAGATGGTATTTTTGCTTTTTGAGCGCTTGCAGCAGTGCGGGAGAAATCGGATTTTCCATAGTTTCAGGCAGACCCGTAAACTTTGTTTTGGAACATTATTATTAAACCTCTCGCTCAGAGAAGTCTCAAGTTGACCCACCACTGATTTTGCTTCCTTATGTTTAAATTACAGCGCGCGGCTTTCTCGACGGAAAGGCAAAGTTTAAAATTGTCTCTTCATAGTAAATGTCATCCACAATTAGAAGATCTTCCAAAATCAGGGGAAACGTAGTTTGAAAAGAAACACCATCACCTTAATGCTCATAGTTATGATAAGTGCTGCATTTCTCCTGCCGCTCATGATGGTTGCTGGTCAACTTGGCGTGTCTATACTTCAAGTCAATCCTTCGAGCCTATCTGGAACGGTTGGCCAAAGGGTTTATGTTGAAGGTACTATTAACACTTCAAATGGTACGTATCAACTGTTTTTCGGCAGCAATCTCGTCGCTGACAAGACAGCGGAAGGGTTCTACGTAAATGCCACTTTCACGGTACCTGAACTCCCTGGCGGAAGCTACACGTTAACGCTGAGAGATGTGAAACAAAACGTTAACGATACTAAAGAGTTCAATGTACAAACCGTTTATTCTGTGAAAGCGCTTGTCCCTTCAGCGCCTACGCTATTGCAGCAGGGAAGCAGCGTGACTTTGAATGTCAGCATCACAGGAGGACAGGCAAGCACAGCCGTTAACCCTGAAATAACCGTTATGCTTCCAAGTCCTCTGAACACTAACTATTCGAAGGTAATCCCACTTACAACCAGCGCGAAGGGAACAGCCCAAACAGAGTTAACTTTTCCAGACCCCAGTTTTCAGCCTGAAGGCTCACTTACTAATTACACAGGCACATACCAAGTCTACTTCAATCAAACGCAGCAGTTGGCAACAGACCAATTCTTCATAGGTTTCACCGCCTTAAACTCTTATCATAGAGGACAGGCCGTGTCGATGCGCGCAATCGGCTATGCGCCAAATGAAGAAGCAACTATAACCGTCACGTCCGTTGAGACTAGTTCTGTTGTTCACTCCGCAGCAACGACTGCTTCAAGCGAAGGCGTAATAAGCTCCTCTTGGACCGTTCCATCAAACGCCGCGATAGGCGACTACAACATAACCATAACTCCTCAGAACACGCCTAAGCTGGTACCTGACAGCCAGCTTATCAATATTCCAGGCTACACCGTTACCATCAAGGCTCTAAACATAGCTGGCGACCCAGTGCCTCAAATAGAATTTGAAGCACTTGATGAAGCCACAAACAAGATATATAACGCTACAACCGAGGTTGATGGGAAAGCCGCTGTGAACCTTGAAAGCGGCAACCACACAGTAACCGCATACTGGAACGATGTCCAAGTCGGCGAAAAAAAGGTGTCAGTAACGGGTGAGAGTTCATTCACCTTGATTTGTGAGTTAACTAACTTCAAAATAACCGTCCAAAACGAAGAAGGCTTTTCGCTTCCCTTCGTACAAATAGACTTCACGTATCAATACGTGACAACGAAGGATGGCCAGACCCGAACTGGAAGCGTCTCAGGGCAAACAGACCTTTCAGGAACCTATGTCTTAAACTCCACTCTTCCAGGGATTAGCTACACCGTCAACGCTTCTCTCTACGGTATTGTTTTCAACACTGGCAATAATACCGTCGCCAGTCTTCCAGCGCAGTCGGTTGCTGAGGCGGTGGTGATATGTCCAAGTTATGCTTTGGAGTTAAAGGTGACAGGTTACACGCGCGCAGCCATTCCAGATGCACGATTGGAACTGGTTGAAGTAACTAACGGATTATTCCATGGTGGCGCAACCGACAATTCAGGGAACTCTAACGTTAACGTTACCTTCGGCAAATACAGGGTGCGGGTTTACGCAGAAAACGTCTTGTTGAACGAGACCGTAATCAACGTTTTCGGCAACACCCAAAGCGAAATACGCTGCACTCTATATGACATTGAGGTATCCGTTAAAGTGATTGACTACTTCGGGCAGCCCATCTCTAACGCGCACGTCATAATTAATGGTCCTGGAACGGAAACATTGTCAGCCAACACTCAAGCAAGCGGAATAGCAACATTTAACAACGTCATCGGAGGCAGCCTACAAGTGGTTGCTTATCCAGCAGGGATGGAGAATTCCTACGAAGCCGTGAACGTTCAAGTTGACACACCAACCTCGATACAGATCAAAATGGCAAAATATATTCGCATAGGCCCATTCCTCGTAGAAGCCAGCGTGCTATTAACTATAATGCTTTTGGTTTCAGCCGTGGTCCTGTTTCTGCTCATAGAGGTTTACCGACGAAGAAAGGTGAAGGCTGGTAAAGCGAGTTAAATTCGCAATCCAGAGTTTGAAATAAAAAAGTTTATATGGATTTCAGAGAAATAGGTTTTCTGGGAATGCAACGCAACCATTGAATTTTAAAGAGTAAAATAGAGGTGTATCTGTTGGCTCAAGCAAAAGCTTGTTCTCCCACATGTTCATCGTTCAAATGCGCAAAAAACTCTGCTTTCTTCCGCCGCGACACAGTGTGGTGCAGGTGGACCGAAGAAATGTGCAAGGTCGCAAACTGCAGCTACGCCTTATGTGTCAAGAGACGATTGCTGCCGAGAGGAATATGCGGAGAAACCGTGAGACGCCAAACCATCGAAAGAGCCCCCGAAGAGGTTATCGGACAACCAGTGAGGCTTCGGGGAAAAGCGCTGCGCAAAATCGGAGACCGAGAAATATTCTAAAATAGCATAAAACGCAAAAGTGAAAACACTTGTGAATCGTGGGGTTTTCTTTAACCCCTCTTTATCTAGCTTGCACCCGTTTAACCACTGGCGGCTTTACCTTTTTCAGAATCCTGTAGCCGCAGATTATACATTTTGTTTCTCCGCCGCGCATTTCCAGTTCTTCAGCCGGAACCTTCGCGCCGCACCTCATACATTCGTAAACAATCCCAGACTTTTCCATGGAAACCACCTGCCCTACAAAGGAAAGGTATTTTGCTTTTAAACGTTTCCAATAGTCTCTGAGTTAGCGAAGGTTGAAGGTTGAGGAAACTTCAAGGTAACGTTTACAATTCCTTTGATATCATAGGCGACATAGCCGTACTCAAGTCCTCCAGTGCTGAAGCAGTTGAACCGCAAGTCGCGGCAAAGGAGATAATGAGCATCCACAGGAACGTGAAAACAGTTCTGCTGCAAGCAAGCCCTGTGGCTGGCGAACTCAGGCTCCGCGGCTTAACTCATGTGGCTGGCGAAAACAAAACACGTACGGTTCACAAAGAATTTGGCTGCCTCTTCTCTGTCGATGTGGCAGAATGCTATTTTTCGCCTAGGCTTTCCCATGAAAGGATGCGCATCGCGAGATTGGTCAAGCCCGGTGAGACCGTCGTTAACATGTTCGCGGGCGTCGGTTGCTTCTCCATAATAATCGCCAAACACTCAAAGGCAGCGAATGTGTTTTCCATAGACCTAAACCCCGCGGCGGTTCAGTTCATGCGCGAGAACATCAGGCTGAACCGAGTTTACGACAAGGTAGCGCCGTTGCTGGGCGACTCAAAAGACGTCATCAACCGCCAACTGCAGCATGTGGCTGACCGCGTTCTGATGCCTTTGCCCAAGAAAGCCCTCGAATACTTGCCTTGCGCTGTTTCCGCGCTCAAGCCATCGGGAGGCTGGATACACTACTATGGTTTTGAGCATGCCGCCAAGGCGGAAAGTCCCACCGAAAAGGCTAAGCTGAAGGTGGCGGAGGTGCTTGACTCTTTGAGTGTGAAGTTTGAGGTGCCCTTTGTCCGCGTTGTGAGAAGTACGGGTCCAAACTGGTACCAGCTCGCCGCTGACATACGTGTTGTATAACTGGCTTGCTTTTATGCTGTCTTACGTCGGCAAGACCGTCACAAAACCGCTTTTCTTCAAAGTTAAATAGGAATGCTGATAAGGAAAATAGAGTATTTAGACAGAAGGCGAAAAATAATGTCCAAAACTTACAACATCGCGGTGCTCAAAGGTGACGGGATAGGACCCGAGGTCACGGACGCAGCTGTGAAAGTCCTCCAAGCCACACAGGACGCCGCAGGCATCAAACTCAACTTTCTCTACGGCGAAGCGGGCTACCACTGCATAGCCAAATACGGCACCAACATGCCTAAGGAAACGATTGCGATGCTGAAGAAAACAGACGCTTGCCTCAAGGGACCCATGACCACTCCCGAGGAGCCAGGCGCGCCAGTTAGTGCAGCCGTGCAGATAAGGAAAACTTTCAACCTGTACGCCAACGTTAGGCCCTGCAGAACTTACCCGAACGTGGAAGCTCTGAAGCATGACATTGATTTGGTGGTGGTGCGGGAGAACACCGAAGGCATGTACTCAGGAGTTGAATACGAGGTCTCTCCGGGCGTCGGCGTGGCTATGCGCATAATCACACGAGAAGCCTCGTTGCGGGTTGCGGAGTACGCGTTTAAGCTGGCGGAGAAACGGAGAAAGCACCTTACCTACGTGCATAAGGGCAACATCCTGCGGTTGACAGATGGCATATTCAAAGACGCCGTGAAAGCCACTGCCCAGCGGCATCCAAACGTCACGGTGGACGACATCCACATAGATGCGGCAGCCATGCACCTCATCAAAAAACCCGAAACCTTCGATGTAATCGTTACCACCAACCTCTTCGGCGACGTGCTCTCCGACGAGGCAGCGCAGGTTACGGGAAGTCTGGGCTTGGCGGCGGGCGCAAACATCGGCGGTACTTACGGCATGTTCGAACCCGTCCACGGCTCGGCGCCGAAGTACACGGGCATGAACCGCGTTAACCCAACCGCCACCATACTGGCGGCGCAGATGATGCTTGATTACCTTGGCGAGAAGGAAGCTGCAGGGAAAATTGAGGAAGCCGTGCTTGCCGTGCTGCGGGAAGGGAAAGTGCGAACTGCTGATTTGGGTGGTTCCTCCACCACCAGCGAGATGACTGACGCCATAGTAACCAAAATCCGCTAAGCGACCTTGGCGAACGTGGACGAGTCCGCGTGAACCTCGAAACCACCCTTCTGAGCTGTCTTAACTCTCGCGTTCACCAGCTGCACAGTTGCGTTCACGTTTAAAGTTTTTTCCAGTTCTTCTGCCTTCTCGTTCCAAGCAACCACGGCAATTTCGCCCGTGCCATCCGCAAGCGTGAACCGCAGCACCGTTCCTTGGCTATTGTCGCTTCTTGTAAAGGTTGACAAGGAGGAAACCGTCTTCACCCTGCCCTCAAGATGGATGCCGTTCTGGGTTTCGGTTATGTCGCGGATTTTCGTGGCGAACCTGTCAATGCAAGGGTAATCTTCAGCGTTCACGCCTTCGGGTTCAATCTGGATGGAGCTTTTGCTTCCCATGTGCAACTCCACTTTGCTCGCGCGGTCTTCACGTGTGTAACCATGTGCGAACCTTGCGACCCGCCCAGCCTTCAACTCACCTAACTCTACAGGGCTGACCTTGTCGTTCCACAACATAACACGCAACACACCGCTCGCATCGGCAATTATCAGGCTGGCGTATTTTCCTGTTGTTTTTCCCTCAAAAGTTCTTGGCGGAAAAACTGCAAGTATGCGCCCTGCAACCGTGACATCGTTCAAGCCTGCAATCAAGCGGTTGATTGGCAGTTCGCGGCTGTGGACTTTGGCATTTGGGACTTCTATGCCATATTTGGCAGCGACCAGCCGCAGCAGCGTGGCGTCGGCTATCAGTCCGCCTGTTCTGTCTCGCTCAGCCGCCAGCGCTTCAAGTACTTGTTCTCGGCTGATTTCCGGGCGCTTCTGCAGGATTTGCTGAATTATCTGGTCGGTGCTCATTTTTTCGGTACCGTCTCGATTTAGGGATGAAGCTTGTTTTAAGTTTTTGCGTCAGGCATTTAGACTGCAAGTTTATTAAAAACAGCGTTAACTTTTAAGTGAGCATGGAGTTGGGAAATTGACTATTGCAGAGGCTCTTTACGCTACTGGCTTTGCATTGATTTTCATAGGGGCACTTGTAATCCTAGTCGCGGTTATTGCGGTCTCATTTTTGGGCGCTAAGAAAGTTAAAGGCAAGGTTAATGCTGGCGGCGCGGTGATTATTGGTCCTGTTCCGATTATTTTCGGCACTGACAAGAAGTCGCTTAAGACTGTTCTGCTGCTTTCCATGGCGCTTACTGTGCTGCTTATAGTTGCCATGGTCGTTTACTACTTTCTGTTCAGGTGACGCGCGATGACATATGCGGGTGAGGGATCGGACGAAACTGCTGCGGAAGAAGGAGTCACAGTTTCTAGCAGGCTTCTCCTGTTCCTGATTTTGGGCTTTGCAATGGTTTTTATCGGCGTACTGCTTATAGTGGTTGCTTCAGTGCTTTCCGGCGGCGCTGGCGCGGCGAGCTTTGGGGCGGTTATTTTTATCGGTCCGTTTCCGATAGTGGTTGGTGCTGGTCCCGACATGACCTTTTTGATCGTTGTTAGCGCAGTCCTCGCGGTTCTGAGCATCTTGGTGCTTCTGATTATGCGCAGAAGGCTTGGACGGCACGACTTTTAGGCTTTCGGGGCTGTTGCTTGCTCTTCTTCTTTGCCGTAGAAAGAGTACAGGAATATGAGAATCAGAGCCACGAAGGTTGATGCCATAAGGACGTATTCAAGCGTTATGAAGTATGCAGTTAAGTCCATTGTGGTTCTCCTCTTTGTTTGCTTATTGTTGTGTGTTTTAATATTTAAGCAGTAGGTTTTTTCCACTCGTCCATCAACGTGTTGTAGAGTTCGTCATTTTCTTCGATGGTTTCGTACCAGCCGAGGTTGCGGGCGATTTTCTGCGCAATAAGGTGGTAGCAGAGGTGGATTTTCTTGTCCAGAACGCGGAAGTAGAAGTCGTCGCATGGGCAGAATTCGGCTTCGGGCATTATGAGGTAATCGCGTTCTCTGCCGATGACTATCCAGACTGTTCTGCCGCTGGGCTTGAAAACGTACTTTTTAACCCGGTTTTCCTTCAGTGCATCAAGGGCTTTTGTGAATCGTTGCCCGAAGAGCTCATAGAGTGCGGTTAGGTTTTTGCCAGAAAGCTTGCCCTCTGCCTTCGCTTCGCGGCAGATTGCGTTGAGCATATCGATTTCGTTGGTGTCAGCCATTTGAGGGCACGAGCTTTCCGAAAAAACGCGCGGTTTAGCCTATGTCGATTCGTTCGCCTTTAGGCTGTTTGAGGGCTTCGGCTTTGGGGAATACGACTTCCAAGACACCGTTCTTGTACGTGGATTTTGCTTCTTTCACCTTGACTTTGACGGGCAAAGCGACATCCTTGTAGTACTTGTACTGGGGTGTGTCCACAGAAATCGTGAGGGAGTCTTCTGTGCCGTGAAGTTTGATGTCTGTTTTCTCCACGCCCGGCAGCTCCGCGACCACGCGTACTTCGCTGTCTGTTTCAACAATGTCCACGAGCGGTTCGCGCTCCTCCTTAACCTCTGGTCCTTTAAGCGATTTTTTGATGTTGCCGAACTCTTGGATTTCAGGTTTGCCGTCAGGTCCAATTCTCATGCTATACCCGTACACGAAAGGACCGAATTCCTTGACGATGCTGCCGTCTGGGAGCTTGCGTTCCTTCACATAGTCTTTGGGGACGTTTTCTGAGAACTTCTTGAACTCTTCCTCCATCATCCTCTCCATCTCGCTAAACATGCGGTCGATGTCGCCGAAAAACGGGTCGCTACTGAAGGGTCTACGTCTTCGCTTGTACCATTCTGGGTAATCTTCATCATCTGATGGCATATACTCTTCACCTTGTAATGTTGATTTGACCGCTTTCTATAAATTTTGTGCTACCCTCTGACTCCTACAAATCATGAACTTGAGCGCCTAATCGATAGAAACGCGTTTTGAGCAACCTATTATACTACATGGCGCAGTCTATTTGGCGCCTATTAGTGGTTCGTTGCAGAAAACTATAGAGGGGAGGGTCGCTATTGGCGCAGAAACAAGCCAAAACCATGTTAAAAACTATAAAAGGTGGAACTAAGCTTTTCTGAGCATCTACAGGAGAAGCCAACCTAAACTCTATATGTAGGGGCGCAAGGCGTCACAAAATAGCCCTGTTAGAACTTTCATGTATCGTTTATCGTAGAAAGGTTTAAATAAACTCTTACGGTGACGTTGGATGTTTTTCGAGAGGGGAATGTGGTTGCAAAGATTGGGCAGGGTGCAGAGCTACACGCCGTCCCAGAACATTATTGTCAAAGTCGCCGATAATTCCCCTAAGATAGGCACCTCTGTGGTTGACGAAAACCTGAAAGTTGTTGGAAAAGTCTTCGATCTGATAGGTCCAGTGTCATCGCCGTACGTGGTGATAAAACCCGCAGTCAAGGAACCTGAAAAACTGGCAGGCAAACGCTTGTATCTGCTCCTCTCGAAAAAGCAACGGAGCATAAGAGAATGAGTGGAGATAGCGAGCTGCGTGAAGACCCAACCTCTTCATTGGCAGCGCAACGCGTTGAATCCTTCCGAGTTCAATCATGCCCTGAATGCGGCAGCACTAGGCTTATGCGTGACTACGAATGCGCTGAAATAGTTTGCATGGACTGCGGCTTCGTGGTCGCCGCTAAAATAGCTGACAGAGGACCTGAATGGAGAGCTTTCGACGACGAGCAAAGATCAAAACGTACTCGAGTTGGCGCGCCTTTAACATACACAATCCACGACAAGGGCTTATCCACAACGATTGACTGGCACGACCGAGATATCTACGGAAAAAGCCTCTCTCCGGGACAGAAGGCACAGGTGTATCGCCTTAGGAAATGGCAGCGGCGCATCCGAGTATCCGATGCCACAGAACGCAACTTGGCTTTTGCCTTGTCAGAAATCACGAAAATCTCGAATAACCTGAACCTCCCCAAGAACATTCTGGAAACCGCCTCAGTGATTTACAGGAAAGCAGTGAAGGAACGACTGATACGTGGACGCTCGATTCAGGGAGTAACCTCAGCAGCGATATACTTGGCGTGCAGACAATGCGCACTTCCACGCACGTTGGATGAGATATCTCAAGCTTCAACAGTGAACAAGAAAGAAATAGGTCGCAGCTACCGTTTCCTCATCAAAGAACTAAACTATTCCATTCCCCCACTTAGACCCAGCCAGTACATAACCAAGTTCTCCAATCAACTGACAATGCAGGGTAAAGTCGAAGAAATCGCACACAAGATTCTGGCAGCGGCAAAAGAGCTCAAACTTACGTCTGGTCGCGGTCCCACAGGCATCGCCGCGGCTGCAAGCTACGTGGCTTCGGTTTTGACGGGTGAAAGGAAAACACAGCGAGAAATCGCGGAGATTGCACAGGTGACTGAGGTTACAATCCGTAATCGGTACAAAGAACTTGTTGAAAGGCTAATGTTCCAAATAAGCATTTAACCAACATCATCCCGCCTCTTTCTTTTTTTACGTCTTTAAGGTCTCTCGCATTTTTCCCTTGCCCTTTTTGACTGAAACCCATAGGCACGAAGAGAACGATTCAGGCAGACAATGCAAAATGTTATAGCTTGATCGCGAGAAAATAATTGCAGACGCGAATGACTCAACCGTGAAGGGAGAATAAAATAGTTGGTTAACTGTCCGAAATGCGGAACAGAAGCAGCCAATCCAATTAAATGCTGGACAGTGTCTCCTGCGAAACGGACTACAAACGAGGTTGTACCTGAGTTTCGCGTTGGAATTTTCGTGTGCTCCGAATGCGGGTCAAAATTCAAGAAAAAGGTGCCTTCCGCCGCGAAAACCGAGCAGGTCACAAATATCAAGAAACTGGCTGAAAAGGTCAAGGACATACACGGAGGGTTAACGCGGACCTTGCGGACTCTGCGGGAAAAAATGTGCATCTTGGAAACTGAACGCTCAAGCGTGCTTATGGAGATTGAGAGCCTCAAAAAAGCCGCGGAGTCTCGCGCAAAAGCTCTTGAAAATGAAGTCAACGCACTGCGAGGAGAGATTCAGTCTTTGAAGGAGCTTTTAGGGTCTACTGAAAAAGCAAGTTAGCCCGCGGCAAGAGTGTTTTTCGCTTAAGACGCAGTTATTCTTTTAAGCGTGTCCATAGCTATTCTTAGGACATGCCCTACAAGTTCACTTTCGACCTTTCGAAAGTTCCACGTTTCTTCTTCACCGAGATAGCCGTGATTAGCTACCACAAGGGCATGCATAAGACGCTTCTTAACACGTTGCAGGAGATTATAAGAAAATTTAGAATACAAGAAGCAACAGGACTTAATATCTCTGACGCCGTCGTTCTCCTGCAAGATCTCATAGAAATGCAAGCGATAAACCTTCTGGAAAGAGGACGATTCCTACAGACCAAGAAGAGAGCGCTTTTCCTGCCGCACTGCGCCCGAAAATTCATGGACAACCGCTGCAAGGCAAACTTTGACCCCTCAATTCCTTCGTACACCTGCGCGCACTGCTCCACCGACTGCTTGGTCAACAAGGCGGACACTTTAGCCAGGAAGAAAGGTTACGACGTGTACATACTGCCCGGCGGCTCATGCGTCCCCAAGATTCTGAAGAACGCCCAGTATGAGGGCGTCGTCGGCGTTGCTTGCGGGGAAGAAGTGAAGATATCTAAGGAACTCTTAACTAGCATGGACGTTGCTGCTCAGGCTATACCTTTGATAAAGAACGGATGTGCAAACACAATCTTCAACATGGATACGCTGGTTAACACTCTCTGAAAAGCTTACTTTACGAGTTCTCGTTTCTTCCATCTGAGGTTTTTGCTCTTGCATTTTCGGCATTTGGTGGCGGTTGCGGCGTTTCTGGCTCCGCAGTCCCTGCAGATTTTCATGTAGAGCCTGTGCTTCTGAGCTATGGCTTTCTTAACTGGGTCTAATATCGGCATGTGATTTTCCTCTTTAAGTGCTTAGAGCAAGATGGTTCCCTGTCAAATATACCTTTTGCAAAAAACTTTCAGACTCCAATCTCAAAGTCTTCCTGTCTCGATAAGCGCTTGCGCCTCATTTGAGAACTTCAATTGTGACGTAAGACCTTGTGTCTTCAATGCCGTCTATGGCGTATAGTTTTTTGAGGAATGCATCCAAGTTTTCTCTTTCAACCATTATGAGGGCGTCAACTTCGCCGGCGATTCTGAAGGCTCTTATCACCGGCAGTTCCCTTATTTTCTCGTACACCTGTAGGCGTTTGACTGGTGAGACTTTGAGGAGGATGAACGCAGGCGTTGATGATATGCCGAGTGCGCTTAATCCTGTTTCCGTAACGTCTATGAAGCCTCTGCCTGTGCGGATGTAGTTTCTGTCCTTAAGCTTCTTGAGGTGCACGTTTAATGCTTGTCTGCTTATGCCTAATTGTTCGCTTAATTCGTCTTGTTTAACGTCTAAGGTGTATGTGGTTGCGGATTTGCTTTTCTCGTAGAGTTTCCTTAAGAGCTGGACAGAGCGTTTTGTGAGAGGTTCCATGTTTTCACTTTCGCTTATGCTGTTTTGTTAAGTTAATCCTTTACAATTATCGCGTTATTTAAGACTTTGGCTAAAAGAAACTTGTTTACTAACCTATCGCTTGGGATTCTTTTTTTCGCATGTTTAAGTCAAAATTGCTTGATCATACCACAATCTATTTATTTGCCGACAAAAAACTATGCACCATCACCAAGAAAGGACAATAGGAGTGAAGCGGTAATGCCTGAAAGCAACAACGCAGTGTTAATCGGAACTAAACCAGTAATGAACTACGTGCTTGCTTGCATAACCTTCTTTCATGGCGGGGCAAAAGAAGTACGCATCAAGGCACGTGGGCGCTCAATAAGCCGGGCAATTGACGTCGCCGAAGTCGTGAGGCGCCGATTCCTACCTGACGTGAAAGTCAAGAGCATCGGCATCGGAACAGATCAAATCACATCTACGGAAGAGGGCAACCAGCTGACAAACGTCAGCACCATAGAAATAACGCTGGAACGATAAACTGGCACTTCCAACCTTAAGCACCGCGCAGCTGCTCCCCTTATGTTTAGCGGGAGGGCGCCTTCCCTAAAATGAAGACCGAACTATGTAGCTTCTGTCTAAAGAGCGGCATACTGTGCCAAAAATGTTCAGCAAAAGTCAAAGCTGGCGAAATAAGCGAGTTAGACCTGAGAATAGCTCGCTTGCTGCTGTCTCTTGAAGAAAAGTATCCGTCCCTCCAAAACGTCTGCTTTTACAAGGCGGTCAGTGTCGAGAAGACTTTAGCCATAATCGTCGGACACGGCGATGTGCCTCGACTTTTAGGCTACGGCGGCAAAATCATCAAAGCGATAGGTGATGAAACCAACAAATCCGTGCGCGTCTTGGAATACGGGGTTGACGACCGCAAGTTCCTCGAAGACCTGTTCATGCCTCTCAGCATACTAACCATCAACACGATATGGTTGCCTGACGGTTCCACCGAAACCCGGGTAATTTTAAAGAAAAAGCGTGGCGCCCCGTTGCCCTTCGACCTGAAGGCTTTAAAGGAAATCGCTCGTAAAGTACGTAAAATGTCGTTACGCGTCGAGTTTGCTGACTGAAGGAGCGCACAGGACTCATGAAGTTGGATGCTTTAGGCGACTGGGTTAGAACAGCGTATTCCATGAACGTTACGCCTGAAATGGATGGGCAAGAGATCACGCTCATGGGCTGGGTTCAAGAAATACGCGACCTAGGTGGAATCCGCTTCGTTATACTTCAGGACAGGGAAGGCACCATCCAAATTACCATCCCAAAGAAAAAGGTCAGCCTCGAAGTGTTGTCGAAGTCCGATACGCTGCAGAAGCGCTTCAGCATCGGCGTGAAAGGCACCGTGAAAAAGACCAACATGACGCCAAGAGGCATCGAAGTAATGCCGAACGAGATAAAAATTTTCAGCACAGCCACCGAGCAATTGCCCATAGACATCACAGGCAAAACACCAGCACTCATCGAAGCCCGTTTGGACGCGAGAGCGCTGGACCTCTGTCAAGAACAAAACCTTGCAGTATTCAAGATTCAACATCACGCCCTTGCGGCAATACGCGACTTCCTGTTCGAAAAAGGTTTCTTGGAAATTCACACGCCCAGAATCATCGCCTCAGCAACCGAAGGCGGTGCAGCACTGTTCACCATGGACTACTTCGGCGAAAAAGCGTTTCTCGCCCAGAGCCCGCAACTGTACAAGGAACAGCTTGTGATGAGCCTCGAAAAAGTTTTTGAAGTTGGACCATTCTTCAGGGCTGAAGCCTCGCACACACGCAGACACCTGAGCGAGTTCGTTTCAGTCGACATCGAACAAGCGTTCACGGATGCCAAAGGCGTTATGGAGCTCCTTGAACATACAATACAACACGCATGCAAAGTAGTGAACGAAAAATGCTCCAACGAGTTAGCATTACTCAAGCACAAGGTTGAGGTGCCCACATTGCCTTTCAAGCAGTTGACTTACGACGAGGTGCTCCGCGACTTGAAAAAAAAAGGCGTGGAAGTGCCATGGGGCGAAGACATACCAACCGAGGCTTTCAGAGTTCTGGGCAAGCGGTATCCCCACTTCTATTTCATTACTGATTGGCCGACTCATTCGAAGGCTTTTTACATAAAACCGCGGGAGGACAAACCTGAACTCTGCGAGGGATTTGATTTGATGTGGCGCTGGATTGAACTGGTTTCGGGTGGAACCCGCATCGCCGACAAAGCCCTCCTCGTGAATCGTTTGAAGGAGCAGGGTTTAAACCCGGAAGCGTTCAAGTATCATCTTCAAGCTTTTGATTATGGAATGCCGCCTCACGCGGGCTGGGCAATCGGGCTGGAACGGCTTACCATGATTTTGACTGGGAAAAAGAACATCCGCGAAGTGACGCTTTACCCAAGAGACAGGTCCAGATTGACGCCGTAGCTTGTTTTTCTTCTTTAACTGTTTTATAGAATTTATTTTCAGAATGAATATAACTTAGTGCACGCGTAAGTGTTTGAGAAAGGAGTTGGAAAAGGAAGTGGCAAGAAAAAAGTACGCTCTACTATTACTGGCAATCATGCTCGCAGTTCTAGTCGTTAACTTTTCGACAACAAACGCAAGCAGCACGCTGACCTGCTCAAGCGACGATAACGGCGTGGTGAAAAAAGCGCCAGGCGACGCGTTCACAGTTAAAATCACGTTCAAGAACACGGGAAAAACTGAAGGCAACTGGAGCATAAACATCGCTTTTGAAGGCGACTCGTGGTCTCAAACCGGAACGGCAATAAACCTTACACTGAAACCTGGAAATTCCAAGACCTTGACGTGGAATGGCAACGTTCCAGCCAACGCAACCGTCAATTCGATAGCGCGGCTTGTAGTGTACTATAACGACTCGTTCAAAGCGCTCGACTGGTGGATTCTGGTGGTTCCAAGCGCAGAGCTGAGTATAACAGCAAGCACTGTAGAATAATCCAGCAACCATCAAACAGCGAAAACGAACACGTAGTTCACACGGAAGTTTAGCCTTCATGCAAGAAAAACCCTTAAGCAAGTCCTCAGAACGGCAGTTTTCCGAGGCGCAACACTTAATACCAAAAAGAGGCACGTTCCGCTCAAATCAACGGAATCGTCAAGAGTCACAAAGCATAGAATAATGTACTTTCACTCATACTCCCAAGACATAGGTAAACATAAACTTGGGTTCCTTTAAGAAATCTTTACTGAGGTTTAGTCAACAAGCCTTTACGAGAACCCTTTGATAAAAAAAATAATTTTATACTTCTAAGCACTAAGTATCCAACCTTTTTTGAATTATAAGTTTCTTAATATAATGGAGCCATCGACTGCTCCCAGAAGCTCACCAGCACTAGCCTAATCATCAGTTGAAGCTACTTATGGGGGTGTAAGTCAAAATCGCATGCAGAAAAATTGTACTCAAAAAAGAACTGAAAAAAGGTGTAAACGATGGTTATTCTCTGCTTGAGAGCACAAGAATATAGTCTGCAGTGTCCGCGCACATGTCCGCAGCATGTTCGATGAACTCGATTAAGTCGTCGAATATGACCATGGTTCCACAGTTGACTTGTTCTCCATATTTGACGAACAACGCCTTCGCTTTAAGGTACTCCGCATCGATATCGTGCTCAATTTCTCCCACCTTCTTTGCCTGCTCAATCGCTTCAGAAGGGTTGAAAGATATCTTCTCGATGCTGCTGCGCAAAGTCTGAGCAGTATCCACCAGCCTTGAAGTCATGTAAACGGTTTTAGCACACAACTCCTCAGGGATTTTCGCTTCTCCCAACATCTCCAAACAGCGTGCAGCGTCTTTGGTGTGGTCCGCAAGCGTATCCAGTCTTTTCACGAGATGCAGCAAGTCTTCCCGGTAATCCGCCACCAACGCTGCACCTTTGGAGAGTTCCATGAAAACGTCCGTACGCAAACGGTCCACTTCTTCTTCCGCCTTGTACAGGTTCTCGATGTACTTCTTGGCTTCCTTAACGTTGCCTTCTGAAAAACTTTTCATGGCTTTGTTGAGCCACGTCACTGTGTCAAAGGCTTTTGTTATCTGTTCATGGGCTAGTTCCAGCCCTTTTGTTCTACGGCGTTTCTCAAACCAACCATAGCTTCTTTTTTCCATCCAAGCGCATCTCCGTCTTTACCTACCTATTTAGAATGGTTCACATATAACCCTTCTCTTATAGCACGAACAGGTACTGAATGATTTTGTCTGTGCTGCTGATTGTTACGCCAAACATGCGTCAATAGCCAAAAACCAATCCACAAGGTTCATCCCATCCACGTGAACCTGTTCCTTTCCTTTCCTCTTATCTTCAATAACCCTGACCACCACATAAATCTCCTCGTCAAACCGTTTCACACATGAATGAAATACCACAGCCCCGTGTTTGTGTTAGCCGCTTTCTTCTTCGTTGCTTTTAGTCGCTGCATTTCAATCTCCAGGTACCACTTTAATCCGCTCCATCTTATTTAGAATCTCCACATATTATATAGAAGCCAATTTAGCCTATATAGTCAGTTACCTAGAACCACCCTAGCCAACGCAACCTTGTCCTCCAAACTCTTCATCAAAGTGTTAGCAACTTTAACCTCAATCCCCAACCTCTCAATCCTACTCTTCTCTGCAGCATCCACAGCATCCAAAACGAAAATGTCCAAGAAGTCAGCGTAAAGCTTCGCCACCGCGAACGCGGAAACCTCAAGCCCCAAACCCCACATAATCTTGTCCGCTGGACCTTTAATCGGCGCACCAGCAACAATCGGAGTTATCGCTACTTTTCTCGCCTCTGTGTGTCGCAAAGCGTCTCTAACTCCGTCAACAGCCAAAATCGTGCCGATGCTGACCACAGGGTTGCTGGGGCAAACAATCACCAACTCAGCATCCATAATCGCTTCCAGCACACCAACAGCAGGTTTTGCAGTGTCCGCTCCGAAAAATTCGACATCCAACACGTCATCCCTTGAACCGTTTCTAACGAAGTACTCTTCAAAATGAACCGAACCTTCCGCCGTGATGATTCGAGTTTCAAACTTGTCATCCGTCATGGGCAGAATCCTCACGTCAAGACCAAAAGCCCCAGTTATTTTCGCGGTAACCTCGGAAAGCTTCCAGCCCCTGTTCAGCAGACTTGTCCGAAATATATGCGTCGCCAAATCTCTGTCGCCCAGAGCAAACCAAGATTCGCCGCCCATTTTCTTCAGCGTTTCGAGGCACTGGAAAGTGTCGCCTTTGAATCCCCAACCTTTCTCCTCATCAACGACTCCTGCCAACGTGTACGTGACGATGTCCAAGTCTGGGCTTATGTGTAAGCCGAAAAGTTCTATGTCGTCGCCCGTGTTTACGATCACTGATAAGTCCTTTTCGTCAACAAGCTTCACGAGTCCTGTGAGAAATCTGGCTGCTCCAACCCCACCTGCCAAAGCTGTAATCACAGTTTTCCACTCTCAAAAGCCATGTGCTCAAAGCATTTAAGGAAATTTCGACTCGAACGCCACGTGATTTCCTTGTTACGGTGTGTGGCTTTTTCTTTCTGAAACCCAATATTCGCTGCTTGTGCCTTTCGCGTTGATTGTGCGTTCTTTTTTGAACACAGGCACTTCGCTCTTGTACCGCTCCACGGCTTCCTGCAAAACTGGAAAAACATCCGTTCGATGTGAACCCGCAACAGAAACGTACACTAAGTCTTCGCCAACTTTGAATTCGCCGAGCAAATGGTGAATCTGGACATCAACTATGCCAGGTTTTTTGGATAGGTCCGTGCAGATTTTTTTGAGAACCTCGTTGGCTTTCTCCTCATATGCTTCCAACGTGAGTTTCTCCACTTTTTCCCCTTGCAGGGTTTCGCCGCGAGCTACTCCGATGAAAAGAGCTATGGCTCCTGCTTTGCCGAAGTTCGGGCTTTTTTTGGTGTTGTTTATCACGTCTGAGACGGAAAATGTCCCTTTTTCATGGACACCTGCATGCTGGATCAAAGTTTTTCACCTTCTGCAGTTTATTGAAGAACTTATTTACTTGTAAGCAGTTACTTCTCTAAAGGCGTTTCGCATAAACAATAAAGAAATAGTGAAACGCTGGCTCCAGCGTGTTAAGCTGCTTTCGCTTCTTGCACCGGCATCTGTGCTGGCTGCGCTATCAGCTTAGATTTTCTTATGCCCACATGTCTAAGCGGTGCAATTTTTTTAGCTTGGTTGTAAACGTCGGAAGCTATTTTCCCAAGCACCATTTCTTGCACAAAACTGTCCAGGTTCAGCGTGGACGCTTTTTCAGTGGTAATTTTCTCCATGATGTCGCGGATAAGCTTCTCCTGAGATGTCTTTATCCGTGAAAGGGTGAGGGCTGACACTGCAATTCTCAATTTGTAGCCGTCTTTGGTGGTCAAGTTGAAAAGTCCATCAACCTTCGTGGTTCGTCTCCGCACAAGGCTGCGAAGGTAGTCACGACTGTATTCGTGTCCTTTGAACAGCGTGAGAGCGGTTTTGCCTTCGATTTCGCTGATTTGGAAGAACATTTTCAAGTATTGGTGGGAAAAGTCCCCTGTTATGTCATAGAGCGTTGCTTCGACAACTCTTCCAATTAGCTGTTCGGGTTCTTCCGCTGGCACTGCGCCTAACTCGACGTTTCCGAAGAAAGGCGGCGCTATCACCATGTACCATGCTTTTCCTCGCCACTTATCGCGTAAATGCTTTGCTTTTGAAGACACGTTGATCCTCCGAATGCGCCTTCATCATTCTCGGGGATATAAATAAATGTTTACCGCTGAGGGCTTATCTTCTGGATGCTGCCCATGTATTTTCGCAGCGCTTCAGGAACCGTGATTGTGCCGTCTTCTTGCTGATAGTTCTCCAATAATGCGACGATGGTTCTGCCAGTGGCTATGGCGGTTGAGTTCAAAGTGTGCACGAAGCCCTTTGTGGGTGCCCCTTCTTTTTCTCTGTATCTTATGTTTAATCGTCTAGCTTGGTAGTCGGTGCAGTTACTGCATGAGATGATTTCTCGGTATGAGTTTTGCGCTGGCATCCACGCCTCGATATCGTATTTTTTGGCTGCTACTGTGCCGATGTCGCCTGTGCACACGTTGACAACGCGGTAAGGCAGGCCAAGTTTCTGGACAAGGTCTTCCGCGTTTTGAAGAAGTTCTTCGTGAAGCTGCCAAGACTGTTCTGGCGTGCAGAAGATGAACTGTTCTATCTTGTTAAACTGGTGGGTTCGAAATATACCACGTGTGTCTTTGCCGTGAGCCCCAGCTTCTTTCCTGAAGCATGCACTTACTCCTGCAAGCTTAAGCGGCAGATCCTCTTCTTTGAAGACTTCGTTCATGTACATAGCTGCCATGGGATGTTCCGATGTGGCGATTAGGTACAGGTCTTCGTTCTCGATTTTATAAAGCACATCCCCGAAATCGCTGAGTGCTGTGACTCCTTCGTAGGGTTCTCGTTTCATTAGGTATGGCGGTTCCACGGGTTGGTAGCCTTTGTTCACGAGTTCTTCCATGGCGAAGTTCATCAGCGCTATGTCTAAGAGAACGCCTTTTCCTTTTAGGAAGAAGAACCTTGCGCCAGCAACTTTGCTTGCTCTTTCAACGTCAACTATGTCCAAGTTTACGGCTAGGTCGATGTGGTTTTTTGCTGGGAAGCTGAATTTTGCTGGTTTGCCCCATGTTCTGATTTGCACATTATCGCTTTCGTCTTTTCCGAACGGCACGGTTTCATGAAGCAGGTTCGGTAGCCGCATCAGGTAATCACGTGTTTTCTCTTCCTGCTCGGCGACTTGTTTTTCGATAGTAGAGATTTCGGCGTCTATTGCTTTTGCTTTGTTAACTTCTTCAGCGGCGTTTTTCCTTGCTTTTTTTAGTTTGGCGATTTCGATAGTTACGAGTTTTCTTTCGTGGCGAAGGTCGTTGAGTTTTGTTAGGTTTTGTCGCCATTCCCTGTCAACCCTGATGAGTTCATCAAGCATTGTGTCGTTTTCAAGGTTTCCTCTCTTGGCCAAGTTTTCCTTCACGAACTGAGGGTTTTCCCGGATAAGTTTGATGTCCAACATTGTATTCACGACGATGCTCTGTAATTTTAGATTTGCATGATTATTTAAACTTGCGATGAGCGGTTCCGTCCATTTCCTACCGTTAATTGTGTATTTCCATGCGTCTTCTATCTTTCCAGCTAGAACTGTTGCGCTATTCTTTCTAGACCCCTTTCTATACTATAAGTAGCGTCGAAGACGCTTCTGCTCTGCGGGCAAGCCACTCCCTTCTATCGTTTTCTGCAACGAACCACTAATAAGCGGCAAATATGTTGCGCGCGAGTTGACTGGCGGGAAAATAAGCCTTAATTAGGCATCGCGACTATTAATAGTGGGTGATTGATTTTTATGAGGACACCTAAAGACTTGAAAAAAGAGTTTCCGAGCGTCCTCGACAGCGCGTATATGCAATATCTACGCGACCTTTCGCGTTACAAAGAAGTCAAGCACATCATGAGCCAAGATGTTGCTACCATCTCTCCTGAAGCGTCGATGGCTGAGGCAGCTGGAGTCATGGGTGAGAAGCATATCGGAAGCCTGATCGTTACGAAGTATGCGACGCCGGTGGGTATAGTCACTGAAAGGGACTTGCTCAGCAAAGTTTTGGCTCTGGGAAAAGACCCTTTGGAGGAAAAAGTTGAGGCAGTAATGTCATATCCACTCATTACAATAAGCCCAACTGCCAAGATAAAGGAAGCTGCTCGGATGATGATTCAGAAGAAAGGCAGGCTTGCGGTTTTTGACAGCGGAAGGCTTGTGGGGATCATAACCGCGTCAGACCTTATTAGGAGTCTGCCAGAGGTCCCTGAAACCGAGGTCAAAGTCGATGATTTTATGACTAAGGAAGTTGTAACTGCCGACGAGAAAACGCCCGTAGCCGAAATAGCTAAGATTATGGGAGAGAAACGCATCGGAAGCGTCATAGTCACCAGCAAAGAAAAGCCATTTGGGATTTTTACGGAGCGAGATCTGCTCACTGCCTTCCTGGCTAAAGGTAAACAGTTAATCGCAGAGGTGGGCAAAGAAGCCTCGTCGCCGCTTATCACTGCTCCTCCAGGAACAAGCATTCACAGAGCCGCTGCCACAATGGCAATTAAGAAAATTAGAAGACTGCCCATAGCCATAAGAAACAAACTGGTAGGTATTATCACAGCACGCGACCTAGTCGAGGCATACGCAAAATAACCTCACAACTTCCTTTTTCTATCTTCTGCACGGCACGTGCAAGTGGCGGAGTTACTGAACCTATTCGTAACTTAAGCTATTTTTCAAAGCTATGCTATTTCTGCTTAAGACGCGGTTCAATATCCTATTCCTACATGTACTTCAAAATTGATTATTGCGTAAGGGTTTGCTGGGGCTCTGGTTCGCAAACTATAGGAGAAAGAGAATGAAAAATCCG